>NZ_LR134336.1:140000-1520000 GCF_900637025.1 Streptococcus oralis ATCC 35037 | reverse complement strand
GTTTAGTGGTAAAACTACAGCCTTCCAAGCTGTTGTCGCGAGTTCGATTCTCGTCACCCGCTTTGAACGAAAGTTCATACCAAGTTTTTGAACTTGGGCGCGTAGCTCAGGTGGTTAGAGCGCACGCCTGATAAGCGTGAGGTCGGTGGTTCGAGTCCACTCGTGCCCATTAATAGGAGAATTACTCAAGAGGCTGAAGAGGACGGTTTGCTAAATCGTTAGGTCGGGTAACCGGCGCGGGGGTTCGAATCCCCCATTCTCCGTACGTTAAGAGAGCTGTTAGGCTCTTTTTTTGTATGTAAATCCCCCTTCTAAATCATTAAAAGGGGGATTTGTTTATTACCAACTCGTTAGTGATATTTCTCCGCTATTTAGCCAGATAGTATGTTTATCTTCAAATTCGACTTGTAGTTGGCCGGATTCTGAGATTTCTTTTGCAAGACCTTTCTCAAATTTTCCGTCTAGCTGGAAAGTAACTTCTTTTCCAAGAACGATTGATCTTTCTTTATAGATATAAAGTAGCTCATCTGAATCCGTATTGTAGAAACAATTCCATATTTCGCTGATGAGCTCATTACGACTAATTGGTGCAGGTGGCATAAATAGGCTACCTGCTTTTTCTTTTAGTTCTTTTGGAAAGTCTCCTATTGAAAAATTTATACCAAGTCCGATAATGACATCTGTAACCAAGCCTGTCTCAACTGATGTCATTGCTTCGGTGAGGATACCTGCTATCTTTTTATTTTTTAAGTAGATGTCATTTACCCATTTAATATCGACTTCTATCATAGTTAGATTTTTAATTGCTTTGTAGACTGCTGCGGCAACAAGGAGGGTATAGGATGGAAGTTTTTCATAGGGAAGTTTGGGTTGAATATGCAGAGACATATAGATCCCACCCTGAGATGGGGAATAGTAGGGGCGCTGAAAGCGGCCACGACCTGCTGTTTGACAGGTTGAAAGATAGAGTGTATTTCCTTTGTTTCCAGCTTCAATCCCTTCTTTTGCATCTGTTTGGGTTGATTTGGTCTCAGGTTTGAAGCGAATGGTTAAGTTGGTTTTCTCCTGAATCAAACCAGGCAATATCAGATCGCCTTGGATAAGCTTGTAACCTCTATTTTTAATACTGTCGATCATGAGCCCTTCTTGTTGGAGGCGTTGGATTGCTTTCCATATGGATGTCCGACTTAGATTCAGTTCTTCGCCAATTTTTTCTCCGCTGACATAGTCGTTTTCTCTGGTTAGTATTTGGTAGACTAGTTGGTGTGATTTCATTGATTTTCCTTTTTAACTGTCGTTCAATAGTAGTTATTTTCAACTTTATTATATTCTACCATAGCTTTTCCTTTTTTAGAAGTTTCCTTCTTTTTCTCTAGCAACTACTGGACTGGAATGTCTTTGAATATAACAGAGTATACTTTGATACTTCCGTAAAAGTTTTTTCTTTTTGATAACGTGTTCATTGTTCCCAAATGACGGAAAAAATGGTAGAATATAAAGATAGTTTAGCATTTATCTTCTGGAGAAATCCAGAACAGAAAGGATCCGTTTTGAAATCAATTGGATTACTGGATAAGATAAGAGGGCTTTCGAAAAAAGATTTCTTTTTATATTTGATGATCATAAGTATCTTTTTACCTTTTTATTTGTTCTTAGCGCTCTTTGCTTTATATTTGATAGGTTTACTTGTTACTGGGGAGATGAAGGGAATTATCAAAGGATTAGCCAAACATCCTGTACTTCTCTTTTTTATTGCCTACAGTAGTATCATTTCCATCGTCGCCAAGAACTGGCTTGGTCTAGCAGCATCTTTCCTGATGTTTCTCTTCCTCATTTTCTTTAGTTTTTACCAGAAACGTCTGACACATGCTTTCTTTCGACTGATACTGCAGACAATCTTGTTTGGTAGTGTGCTCTCTGCGGCTTTCGCTACCTTGGAGCATTTCCAAATTGTAAAGAAATTTAACTATGCCTTTCTTTCGCCCAATATGCAAGTATGGCACCAAAACCGTGCAGAGGTCACCTTCTTTAATCCTAACTACTATGGAATTATTTGTTGCTTCTGTATCATGATTGCTTTTTACCTCTTTACGACGACAAAGCTAAGATGGTTAAAAATATTTTGTGTGATAGCAGGTTTTGTAAATCTTTTTGGTTTAAATTTCACGCAAAATCGAACAGCCTTCCCAGCTATTATCGCGGGTGCCATCATTTATCTCTTTACAACCATTAAAAACTGGCGTGCCTTTTGGCTCAGTATTGGTGTTTTTGGGATTGGCCTTTGTTTCCTCTTTTCAAGTGACTTGGGTGTTCGCATGGGAACGCTAGATTCTTCAATGGAGGAGCGAGTTTCGATATGGAATGCTGGTATGGCTTTGTTTAAGCAAAATCCGATTTGGGGTGAAGGTCCATTGACCTATATGAATTCTTATCCTAGAATCCATGCTCCTTATCACGAACATGCTCATAGTCTTTACATTGACACTATTTTGAGTTATGGCCTACTTGGAACCATTCTCCTATCCATTTCATCAGTTATACCTGTCCATATGATGATGGATATGAGTCAGGAGTCTGGTAAACGACCAATTATCGGTCTTTATCTCTCCTTCCTTACAGTAGTCGCTGTACATGGAATTTTTGACTTGGCTCTCTTCTGGGTACAGTCAGGATTCATCTTCTTGCTGGTTATGTGCAGTCTACCACTGGAACATCGAACCTTGGTGTCCGAAATGACAGATTAAGTTAATAAATAGTGAAGATCTTCTACTCTAGGTAGGAGGTCTTTTTTGTTGGTGAAAATTATTTCTAAATCGAAATAGTTGACAGATGGAATGGCAGGTGTTACAATAAAAACAATTCGATATAGAAATAAATTGGAGAGATCATGAAAGATAGTCATTTGGTAGCCCATCATATTCGTTTGTTAAATGGGCGGATTTTTCAAAAGTTACTGAGTCAGGATCCTGAGGCTCTTTATCGGAGTGAGCAGGGAAAGATTCTCACGGTGTTATGGAATAGTGAAACTGGCTGTGCAACTGCGACAGATATTGCGCTGGCGACTGGTCTTGCTAACAATACGCTAACAACCATGATAAAGAATCTTGAGGAGCAAAACCTGGTCATCATTAGCCCATGTGGAATAGATAAGAGAAAGAAATATGTCAAGTTGACAGAGCAAGGTTGGTCCCAGAGAGAAGTTGGCCATCGTGTCAGTCAAAAGTTGGATGCTATTTTTTATAAAGGTTTCTCTGAGGAAGAAATTCGGAAGTTTGAAAGTTATCAGGAACGTATTTTAGAAAATTTGAAAGAGCAAGCAAATGAGGAATAAATCGTGTCAAAACAAGTGAAAAATGCTCACAACCTATACATTCACGCCATTCAAGATGGAGGTGTTACTGAGGCTCAGGCACAGTCTGTAGGGGATACCTATATCCAACATTCGACAGGTGTGCCAGATGGGAAAGAAGGGTTTGCGGCTTTCTTTGCAAATTTCTTTGAGCGCCATCCCCAGCGTGAGATGAAAATTGTTCGCACCATTGAAGACGGTAATCTGGTCTTTGTTCATGTTCATCAATATCTGAATGGTGGGGAAGCTCAATGGGTGACGACGGATACTTTCCGTTCGGATGAGAATGGTCGTATCGTAGAGCATTGGGATGTCATTGACTACTATCGTGCTCCAGAAAATGGACAGTTAGATCAGATTTTTGGAGATTTTAAAATCAAGGATTTGGATAAGACAGCAGAAAATAAAAAAACCGTTCGTCGTTTCTTGACAGAAATTTTCCAAAATGGGGAACTGGAGCAGTGGAGTGATTATGTGTCAGAAGATTTGATTCAGCACAATCATGAGATTGGACAAGGAAGTCAGGCCTATAAAAACTATGTGGCTGAACATAGTGTCACTTTTGACTTTGTTTTCCAGCTTTTGGGACAAGGAAATTATGTGGTCAGCTATGGACAGACTCAGATAGATGGGGTGCCTTATGCTCAGTATGACATCTTCCGTTTGGAGAATGGCTTGATTGTGGAGCATTGGGACAATAAGGAAGTTATGCCTAAGGTAGAAGACTTGACCAACCGAGGGAAGTTTTAAAAGGAGGACAAAGAATGATTGAATACAAAAATGTAGCGCTACGCTACACAGAAAAAGATGTTTTGAGAGATGTCAATTTACGGATTGAGAATGGGGAGTTTATGGTTTTAGTTGGGCCTTCTGGGTCCGGTAAGACGACCATGATTAAGATCATTAATCGTCTCTTGGAACCAACTGATGGAAATATTTATATGGATGGCAAGCGAATCAAAGACTATGATGAGCGTGAACTTCGTCTTTCTACTGGTTATGTTTTACAGGCCATTGCTCTGTTTCCCAATTTAACGGTTGCAGAAAATATTGCTCTCATTCCGGAGATGAAGGGCTGGACTAAGGAAGAAATTGCTCAGAAAACAGAAGAGCTTTTAGCTAAGGTTGGTTTACCAGTAGCTGAGTATGGGAATCGTCTTCCTAGTGAACTATCTGGTGGAGAACAGCAGCGGGTGGGCATTGTCCGTGCCATGATTGGTCAGCCTAAGATTCTCCTCATGGATGAGCCCTTTTCAGCCTTGGATGCTATTTCGAGAAAACAGTTGCAGGTTTTGACGAAAGAATTGCATAAAGAGTTTGGGATGACAACGATTTTTGTGACCCATGATACGGATGAAGCTTTGAAATTAGGTGATCGTATTGCTGTCTTGCAGGATGGAGAGATTCGTCAGGTGGCGAACCCTGAGACCATTTTAAAAGCTCCTGCAACAGACTTTGTAGCAGACTTGTTTGGAGGTAGTGTTCATGACTAATTTGATATCAACTTTTCAGGATCGTTTTGGTGATTGGGTAACAGCTCTATCTCAACATTTGCAGTTGTCACTTTTGACCTTGTTACTAGCTATTTTTATTGCTATTCCCTTGGCTGTTTATCTTCGTTATCATGAAAAGATGGCGGACTGGGTCTTGCAGATTGCAGGAATTTTCCAGACTATCCCGTCTCTGGCCTTATTGGGACTCTTTATCCCCTTGATGGGAATTGGAACCTTGCCTGCTTTGACAGCACTAGTGATTTATGCGATTTTTCCGATTTTGCAAAATACCATCACTGGGCTAAAGGGAATTGATCCAAGTCTGCAAGAGGCTGGAATTGCCTTTGGGATGACTAGATGGGAGCGTCTCAAGAAGTTTGAAATTCCACTTGCCATGCCTGTCATTATGTCTGGGATTCGGACGGCAGCGGTCTTGATTATCGGTACGGCAACCTTGGCTGCCTTGATTGGTGCAGGGGGACTGGGTTCCTTTATCCTTTTGGGAATTGACCGCAATAATACCAATCTGATTTTGATTGGGGCCCTTTCTTCTGCAGTGCTTGCCATTGCCTTTAACTTCCTACTAAAAGTGATGGAAAAAGCAAAATTGCGGACGATTTTCTCTGGTTTTGCCTTGGTGACCATATTGCTGGGTCTGTCTTATAGTCCAGCCCTCTTAGTTCAAAAAGAGAAAGAAAACTTGGTGATTGCTGGGAAATTGGGACCGGAACCCGAAATTTTGGCCAATATGTATAAGTTGCTGATTGAAGAAAATACCAGTATGACTGCGACTGTTAAGCCGAATTTTGGGAAAACAAGCTTCCTCTATGAAGCTCTGAAAAAAGGGGATATTGATATCTATCCTGAATTTACTGGTACAGTGACTGAAAGTTTGCTTCAGCCATCACCCAAGGTAGGTCATGAGCCGGATCAGGTTTATCAGGTGGCGCGTGATGGTATTGCCAAACAGGATCATCTAGCCTATCTCAAACCTATGTCTTATCAAAATACCTACGCTGTAGCTGTTCCGAAAAAAATTGCTCAAGAATATGGCTTGAAGACCATTTCGGACTTGAAAAAAGTGGAAGGACAGTTGAAGGCAGGCTTTACTCTCGAATTTAATGACCGTGAAGATGGAAATAAGGGCTTGCAATCAATGTATGGTCTCAATCTCAACGTAGCGACCATGGAGCCTGCTCTTCGCTATCAGGCAATTCAGTCAGGCGATATTCAAATCACGGATGCCTATTCGACAGATGCAGAGTTGGCACGTTATGATTTACAGGTCTTGGAAGATGACAAGCAACTCTTCCCACCTTATCAAGGAGCGCCACTCATGAAAGAAGCTCTTCTCAAGAAACATCCTGAGTTGGAGACAGTTCTCAATAAATTGGCTGGTAAAATTACGGAAAGTCAGATGAGCCAGCTCAACTACCAAGTTGGTGTCGAAGGCAAGTCAGCAGAACAAGTAGCCAAGGAGTTTTTACAAGAACAAGGTTTGTTGAAGAAATAGTTTGAAAATGTCAAACTCAACTTGCTTAAACGACTATAGAAAAGAATGCTCAGACAATGTCATCTGGGCTTTTTTGATATTAGAGTTACTGAATGTCTTTCAAAATGGAAAATAAGAGGAAATTTTTATGATTTTCTAAAATTTTACTGTAAATACACTTGACTATTCAGAGAATAGGTGTATAATGTGTTGTGAACTACTTAACAAATAAGGATTTCCAGCTCATGTCGACTAAGGATGGAATTCTTGTGTATAGACAGTTCAGTAGATATATAATAGAGCGTTGCGTCCGAAAGTCTATCCAGACACGGCTCTTTAAAAACAAAAGGAGAAGATTATGAAAACAGAACCGATTCATCGTACCAGTATGTGGAAATTTAAGTTAAGTGCTGCCACCATGACTTTGATTCCCGCTGCCGTGGGGATTAACTATGTTGCCAAAGCCTTGGCGGAGGGGTTAAAGTTGCCCGTTTGGCTGGGGTCTTTGGGAACCTTTCTTACCAGCATGTTGGCTGGGCCGGTTGCCGGTGCCATTAGTGGTTTCATCAACAACGTGATCTATGGGCTGACCTTATCGCCAATTTCAACCGTGTATGCGATTACCAGCATCGGAATTGGGATTGCTGTCGGAGTTTTGCACGCCAATGGGTGGTTCTCGTCAGCGCGACGAGTATTTGTTTCTGCTATTATTATTGCCATCGTTTCAGCTGTCATTTCAACGCCACTCAACGTCATCTTTTGGGGTGGTCAGACCGGTATCGCTTGGGGTGACTCATTGTTTGCGGTAATGGTCGCCAATCATGCACCAGTGTGGCTGGCCTCATTTATCGATGAGTTTGTCTTGGATATTTTGGATAAAGTCTGCGTGGCCTACCTGGCATTCTTCATCTATCGTCAGCTGCCGAAGCGGATGGTGCACTTCTTTAGCGATGATAAGTGATGACTGATAAAACATTGATTTCTGGAGCGCCACGGGTCAAGCTCAAGTGGTACCAGGTGATCGATCCGATTACTAAGCTCTTGTTCATCTTGGACATGACGTTGTTGAGCTTTGCCAGTATGAATTTATTGCTTCAGGCCGGATTAATTCTTGTCGCAACACTGCTATTGTTATTTTCCAAATTGAGTTTTACCACCTTTAAGGCGCTGGGATTCAGCCTGTTTCTGATTTGCACCATGTTGATCATCCAAGGGTTATTTTACAGTCGGAATCAAACTGTGCTGTTTTCTGTGCTTGGGGTGTCGTTCTACAAAGAAGGCCTGATTTACGCCACCACTCTGGGTTGTCGAGTATTGGTGATTATTTTGACCAGTGGCTTTTTTATGGTGACCACGAGTATTTCAGAAAACGCGGCCTATTTGGAACTGTCCGGATTGTCTTATAAAACCGTCTACGTTCTGATGTCGGTATGTTATATTTTGCCGGAAATGATGCGCAATATGCGGAAAATCCAGCAGGCACAAAAAGTTCGCGGAACCAATCCGCAAAAAACGTTGATTCAGAAATTAAAGTCAGTCCTGCCGGTTCTAATTCCATTGGTGATTAAGACCTTGGATCAATCGATGACGCGGTCGATTTCTCTCCAACTGAGAGGTTTTGATAATCTCAACCGGACTGTCAGAACCTCCCAGCGCGTGTATCGCCTGTCGCGGACGCTGCACATTGGTCTGACTGGATTGGCAATTTTATTGATTGGGTGGAAGATATGGACGAAGATAAACGGATTGTAATTGAAAATTTGACCACCCGTTATCCGGGTACTGAGCAACCACAACTGCGTCAGATTAACGCGGAGGTTCATACCGGCCAGGTGGTTGGGATTATCGGGAATAGCCACTCCGGCAAATCGACTTTGTGCCGTGTGCTGGCAGGGGTCATTCCCAAAATTGTGTCTGCTGAGATTGAGGGCGATTGGCACATGTTTGGCCAGCGAGTGTCTGACAATTGGCCCGTTTATAATGCCATGAATGGAGTTGTACTGCAAAATCCAGCTGGCCAACTAAGCGGGTTGGCAGACACGGTTGCCGATGAAATCGCCTTTGACTTGATTAATCAGGGAATGGCTGAAGGACTGATTCAAAAACGGGTTGAAGAAGTTGCCACGCAAATGGGGCTGATTGAACAGCTGAATTTGCGTCCCGAGAGCCTTTCCGGTGGTCAGATCCAGCGGTTGGCAATTGCCACGGCGATTGTGGCTAATCCGGCTGTTTTGATTATGGATGATCCGACCAGTGAGATGGATCCCCTTGGCCGCAGGCAATTTTTCCAATGGCTGGCCCAAGTCAAAGAGACAACTGTCTTCATTGTCACCAGTGAAATTGACGATTTGTGCGAAGTCGCCGACGTTGTGTGGGTGCTGCACGAGGGTCAAATGGTAGCCCAGGGCAGGCCGGGTGAGGTGTTTAATCATTTGGCAGCTGACTGGCAGATTCCAGCCCCGACAATCCAGCAACTTGCTCAAAAAATGGATTGGCACTTGGCTGATGGCCGGTATCCGGTGAATTACGCTGATCTGAAGGAGGTTCGTTATGTCCACAATTGAACTGAGCCACCTGACGTTCACTTATCCGGAACGGTCCTTTAGCTTGGATGTTGAAGACAGACACTTCGCCGATCCGATGGTGGCGATTGTCGGCCAAAATGGTGCCGGCAAATCAACGCTCTTCAAATTGTTGACGGGCTTGCTGACACCACAAACCGGTGTGATTAAGATCGATGGAGAAAATTTTAATGATCTTAAACCAGTCGAAAAGTTACTGAAGGTTGGGATTACTTTTCAGAATCCTGACGATCAGCTTTTCAACCCGACCGTTCTACGAGAGGTGGAGTGGAATGTCGCGCAGGTCATGGATGACCACGACACGATTACGAGGCGGGCTTTAGCGGCTCTAAAAAGAGTTGGCTTGGATGATAAAACAGCTGAAAGTCCATATGACCTGTCATTGTCGGAACGCAAGCTGTTGAGCGTTGCCACAGTTTTGGCAGTGGATCCGGCGATTTATTTATTTGATGAGCCGATGATGTCGCTTGATTGGGAAAGCCGGCGCAAGTTGACCGCAATTTTCCATCAGTTGGCTGATTCGGGCCACCAAGTTGTGACCATCACCCATGACATGGATTGGGTCGCCGCCGAGTTTGAGTCAGTGTATGTTATGGAACACGGGAAGTTTGGCTTCGCCGGCAGTCCACGGGAATTGTTCAGCAATCACGAACTTGTCCAGCGAGTGGGATTACTACCACCGCGGATTATGGACATAGCGGAGTCGCTGGGTGATTCACAGACATATTTATCGGTTAATGATTATTGCCAGAAAAATCGAGATGTATAGAAAAAGTCACCTCTGCGGGTTTTCCAGGTTGAAGGATTAACTTCAGCTTCTGGCAAGAACTCACATGGGTGACTTTTGTGTTTAATAACGTTTCATGATCATCGGGTGCTTCCTCAGATCACTCAGTTTGATTTTACTTTGTTTCATGGTCATAATCATATACCATTTCTTTTGGATTTTTTGTTTGACTAATACAAAATAGGTCTTCATAGGTCTTCGCATTTTTAGCGCTCATTAGGATCATCAGTATAATTTTCTGAATTAGGAGACTGTCCCATCACTATTCGAACTTCGTCTCCCAACTTACGCTGTTCCCATTCATCCGTGAATCCTTTAAATCGCAATTCTGGAACTTTCTTTTTAACTGAATCATCTATTTTCGCCATAGTCTCCACCATTTTATTGGTTTTTCTTGTTCTTCTATCCTTTTTTGATCTTTGATTTGTTCCTGTAAATTTTCCAACTTCTCTTTAAGAGCGTTCACTTCATCTTTATATTGATTGTCTAAGTGTTTGAATTCTGTTTCCTGTGAGGGCATTTTGAGGGCTTTTAAGTTATCATTTTCCGCCTTGTATTCTTCTAGCAACTTTTTATCTTGCAAGGCTAATCGTTGTTACTGGTCTAACAAATTAGTTAGTTTTTCTATTTGTTGGTCTTTGCTACTTATTTGTTGGTCTTTGGTATTTGATTTGCTACTACTTTCTACTTTACCTAAAATTATTTTTTCTGCTTTAGAATTTATTAGATTAGACCCATTGGAACTTTTAAGCTGTAATTCTTTTGGTAACCTTTGGTAGTGATATTGAATATTTTGTTTTGTAACACTCAACTCATCCGCCAGCTCTTTGATCGTTTTTAAGTCTTCACTCATGGTTTAAGTCCTGCCTTTTAACCGTTGGTAGATATTGTTCAATGGCTTTTTTGAGGTAGCGTGCGATATTATGCTTAGAATATTCTTCACGTCTGCTGGCAACATAAGACAAGTGGTCTTTAACACTATTTAGCCCTCTTAATTCTTTCAGTTCGTCATAGAGGGGGTAAACATGGACTTGCAATCCTGCCATGATTTTTGTATCTTGCATTTCAAACGGACTTAGCAACATATTTTCTAGCAATAGCGTGGTGTACTTGCTTTTCATTGCTTCAATAGCTAGCTTATCTTCGGTTTCTGCTTTGCGTGCTTTATCTTCTTGATAGGCGGTATCTTCTAACTTATAGCTGTTATCGTCTGCTCGACGTTTCTTTTGTAACCAGATATCCAATGTTAAACCGTCCGCATCAATCGCTCGATAGAGATAATGCCAACGCCCCTTAATTTTGATATAGGTTTCATCCATTTTCCACGAATAGAAGGACTGTTTATTTTTCTTTTTCCAGAGATGATAGAGGATTTTACTGTATTCTTGAACCCATCGATAAATCGTAGTGTGACAAACATTTATTCCACGGTCATAAAGCAATTCCTGAACTTCACGATAGCTCAGATTGTAACGTAGGTAATAACCAACAGCGACAATGATGACGTCTTGTTGGAATTGTTTGCCTTTAAAATGATTCATCTCTCAAGCCTTACTAACCTTTTTTCTGCTCTTTGAGAAGCTGAAGGTCGTGCTAGTAACTACCTATTTGGTTTGATTAATTCCATCATTTATCTGGTGCTTGCCCTTCAAAAAGGCTTTTATGGTGAGGTGCTGACGACACTTTACTTCACGGTCATGCAGCCAATTGGACTTCTAGTGTGGATCTACCAAGCACAGTTCAAGAAAGAAAAGCAGGAGTTTGTCGCGCGTAAACTGGACGGTAAGGGCTGGACCAAATATCTTTCCATTAGTGTTCTTTGGTGGTTGGTATTTGGGTTCATTTATCAGTCTATCGGAGCCAATCGTCCCTATCGTGATTCTATCACTGATGCGACCAATGGTGTAGGGCAAATCCTCATGACAGCTGTTTACCGTGAACAGTGGATATTCTGGGCTGCTACTAATGTCTTTTCAATCTATCTCTGGTGGGGAGAAAGCCTGCAAATCCAAGGGAAATACCTAATTTATCTCATCAATAGTCTAGTTGGTGGTATCAGTGGAGCAAGGCAGCAAAAAGCGCTTAAAAAAGTAAAAAAAGGATCAGATGATCCTTTTTTTGTGTTAGAGCAAAATGAGTAATACCGTAATGACAATAGCACTCGTTATACGAATAATGTGGTGCGATATATGTTGATTTTCTTGCTGTCGCCCGTTCCAGTAGGCACCATAGCAGACGATAATCGAACCTACAATCCATAGAAGAATGGTTGCCAGTGGGACAAAGTAAAAGATGGCTAGAGCCAGAGAAGTGAGGCAACTGCCGACCAAGATGCACTTATTTCCTAGATTGTAGTTCTTTTGTTTCATGGCTGAAAAGGCAGCAGCAAGGTGAAGAAGCGAGAAGGCGAGAGCTAGTACAATTGTTAGTATTCCTAGAATCATCGAAGTTAACATAGTTGGTTCCTTTCTGATTTACAGGCTTAGTTATCAAGTGGAGTTGTAGAGGTCATCTCCATTACATCAAGGTAAAATCTCACCACTTGGTCTTCGGTATAAGATTTTCCTTTTTTTAGCCACCAAGTTAGAGTCTCGATAAAGTTCGTCACAACAAAATGCTGGAGGTAGGAGGCTGGAATGTTTGGGTAGGCCTCTTGCAAGTCACCCGCCACCATGGGATAAACGTGGTGTTCGAGTTCCTTGTGTAGTTGGCGGAGGAAGTAGTCGTTTTTGGAAAAAAGGAGACTGGTGACATGGTCCTGGTTTTTCTGAAAATGTAAAAAGATATGCGCGAGGTAGTCCTCGGTAGTAAAGTGTCCTTCCCTTTCAAAGAGATGATGAAAGAGGTAGCGACAGAGCTCATCTAAAAGGAGTTCCTTACTTTCGTAATGACAGTAAAAAGTAGAACGTCCAACATCTGCTAGGTCAATGATATCCTGAACAGTAGTGGCATCATAGCCCTTATCGTTCAAAAGTTGTAAAAAAGCTTGATAGATGGCTTTTTTAGTCTTACTAACCCGACGGTCTCTTTTTGGCATATAGACACTTGATACAAACTGTTCAGAACTGAACAGGACTGACAGTTTGCTTCTATCCTTTCTTTGGATTTTATTAGATAATACAAATGAAAGAAGTATGTATATACCCATTATACCAAAGGAGGGAGAGAAATGAGTCCTAAAACATCTATCTGGTTAGCTTTTTTCTTAAATTTAAGCTATGCGATTGTTGAGTTTATCGCAGGAGGAATCTTTGGTTCGAGTGCAGTTCTTGCTGATTCTGTTCATGACTTGGGAGATGCTCTAGCCATTGGTATCTCAGCCCTTTTAGAAACAATCTCAAACCGTGAGGAAGATAGGCAGTACACCTTGGGTTACAAACGTTTTAGTCTTTTAGGGGCCATGCTAACGGCTGTGATTCTTATGATAGGGTCTGTCCTAGTGATTTTGGAAAATATCACGAAGATTGCTCATCCGCAACCCGTTAATGAGAAAGGTATCCTCTGGCTGGGAATCATTGCAGTAGCTATCAATGTGCTAGCAAGTCTGGTAGTTCGTAAAGGAAAGACAAAGAACGAGTCAATTCTTAGCTTGCATTTTTTGGAAGACACTCTTGGTTGGTTGGCTGTCATCCTAATGGCGATTATCCTCCGATTTACAGATTGGTATATCCTCGATCCGCTTTTATCGCTGGTTATTTCTATCTTTATTCTGTCGAAAGCCATTCCTCGCTTTTGGAGCGCACTGAAGATTTTCCTAGATGCTGTGCCAGAAGGGGTCGAGACAAGTGATCTGGAGAAGGATATAGAGGCTCTGACCAATGTCAAAAGTGTTAACCAACTTAGTATTTGGTCCATGGATGGTCTGGAGAATAATGCTATTGTTCACATTTGTATCAAGGACTGGGAGCAGATGATGGAGACCAAAGAAGTGGTGCGTCAATGTTTAGAAGAAAGAGGCGTGCAGAATATCACTATTGAAGTGGATAGCAGTCAAAGCAATCATGCGCAACATAGGCGGAAGGTGAGAGAGTTAGAGTAGAGGCATGGGCATCATTAGTACAAAGTGAAGAATGATTAAGCCCCTATGTTATTTGAAATAGAGTATTTTATTTACTGTTTAAATATTTTAAAAGTTTGATCCTATAAGGCTCTGTATAAACTTTACTTAGTTGTTTGGTAATTTAAAAAATTTTTCGATTAGATGCAAAAAGTTTGACTTGGAGTCAACTCAAAGTTGTATAATAAGATGAATGAGTTATAGTTGCTTAAATTCAGTGAAGATAATGAAAGGAGGCTAGTATATGAATATTAAATCTGCCAGCGATTTATTAGGAATTTCAGCGGATACGATTCGGTATTATGAGCGAGTTGGTCTTGTGCCACCGATTACTCGAACCGCGACTGGAATTCGTGACTTTCAAGATCAGGATATAGAAGCACTGGAATTTATTAAGTGTTTCCGTTCGGCGGGTGTCTCTGTAGACAGTTTAGTTGACTATATGTCGCTCTACCAAAAGGGGGATGAAACGAGAGAGGAAAGGCTTGGTATTTTAGAAGAGGAAAAGAAAAAATTAGAGGAGCGCTTGTCTCAGTTACAGACGGCTTTAAATCGCTTAAATCACAAAATTAAACTTTACAAGGAAGGAAAATTTTAAATGAAATCAGCAGTATATACAAAGGCAGGCCAGGTTGGACTTGCTACAATTGAACGTCCGCAAATTATAGAAGCAGATGATGCTATTATCCGCATTGTCCGTACTTGCGTTTGTGGTTCGGACCTCTGGAGTTACCGTAATCCAGATATTGAATCCGGCCATCAAAATAGTGGGCACGAAGCCATTGGAATTGTCGAAGAAATCGGAGAGGCTATTACAACGGTCAAACCGGGAGATTTTGTCATTGCACCTTTCACCCATGGCTGTGGGGAGTGTGATGCCTGTCGCGCTGGCTATGATGGGACTTGTGACCGCCATATTGGCACCAATTGGTCAGGTGGTGTCCAGGCTGAGTATATCCGTTTCCACTTTGCTAATTGGGCACTTGTGAAAATTCCAGGTCAACCTTCAGATTATAGCGAAGGCATGCTCAAGTCACTTTTGACACTTGCTGATGTCATGCCGACTGGCTATCATGCAGCGCGTGTTGCTAATGTGCAAAAAGGGGATAAGGTTGTGGTGATTGGTGACGGGGCTGTTGGGCAATGCGCTGTCATTGCAGCTAAGATGCGTGGAGCTTCTCAAATTGTCCTTATGAGTCGTCATGAAGATCGCCAAAAGATGGCCTTGGAATCAGGTGCGACAGCTGTTGTGGCTGAACGTGGCGAAGAGGGAATTGCCAAAGTCCGTGAAATCCTTGGTGGTGGAGCAGATGCAGCCCTTGAATGTGTTGGGACTGAAGCAGCCGTAGATCAAGCCCTTGGAGTACTTCACAATGGTGGACGTTTAGGCTTCGTTGGTGTTCCTCATTACAATAACCGTGCGCTCGGTTCTACCTTTGCTCAAAATATTTCAGTGGCAGGTGGAGCAGCCTCAGTTACTACTTATGACAAACAAGTTTTGTTAAAAGCGATTCTTGATGGAGACATCAATCCAGGCCGTGTCTTTACATCAAGTTATAAATTGGAAGATATTGACCAGGCTTATAAAGATATGGATGAACGCAAGACCATTAAGTCTATGATTGTGATGGATTAACAATGAAAATCCTAATGGAGATTTGGGACTCCCTATTAGGATTTTTTGCGTTGGTATATTTGTTGAGTTATGGCAGCGTACTTTCTCTCAAAGTCAGTCTGGTGCCCAGCATGGTTAGGCTAGGTATTTTGCGACCGTGGAGAACTTCCTTGTTAAGAATATCCATACCTGCTCGGCCCATTTCTTCGGTATAGACGGTAATGCTAGAAAGGGGAGGATAGACCTGCTTGGTCAGACTAGTGTCGTTAAAAGAAATGAGACTGACGCGGTCTGGTAGGTTAATTCCAGCTTCTTGAAGGGCACGGAGGGCGCCGATGGCTAAACTATCGCTGGCTGCGAAAAAGGCTGGTGGGAGTTGGTCTCCTAGCTTGTGAATGGCCTCCTTCATCAAGTCATATCCAGACTGGGCAGTAAAGCTCCCCTGAAAGACCAGTTCTTCATGGTAGATTCCATTTGCTAGGGTAATGTCTTTGAAATTTTCTAGTCGCTTATCCTGGATAATTTCTTCCTGGTCGGTTGTTTCCTCAAGACCTGTGAGAATTCCGATACGGTCCATACCTTGACTGAGAAAATGGTCTACAACTTGTTTCACAGCAGTGTAAAAGTCAGTGATAATACAGGTATGTCCAAATGAAAGAGTATCGCTGTCTATAAAGACTAAAGGTTTTTGGTATTCTTCAAAGGCAGAAATCTGAGCTCGGCTAAATTTTCCGATGCAGAGAATGCCAATCACTTCCTCGCTCAGTGTAAAAGGATGATCGTTAAAATAGCGCAAGATATCATAGTCCAGTTCTTGGGCTCTTTTTTCAATACCGAGACGAATCTGATAGTAGTAGAGATCGTCCAACTCCCCTTGTTCGCTGACCCATTGGATAATGGCAATCTTTTGCTTGGGTTTGTGGGATTCGCCTGTCTTGAGGTGCTTAGTATAGCCCAGCTCTTCCGCGACGGTTAAAATACGGTGTCTGGTTTCTTCTGTGACAGATAGGCTCTGGTCGCGATTGAGGACACGAGATACGGTCGCAATAGAGACAGAGGCTAGCTGTGCGATGTCTTTTAAGGTAGCCATAAATCCTCCTCCTTTTAGGTTAGTATATCATATTTTTCTGCTTTTTACTGATAGTTTAGTAAAAGTTTAGTAAAAAGGATTGACCTTGGCAAATCCCTTGGATACAATAGAAGAAAACGATTACACGTTAAGATGACTTAACGACAGTCAAAGGAGAATTCATATGACACAAGATCTTACTACTGAAGCCCTTCGCAAAGACTTTCTTGCCGTTTTTGGTCAAGAAGCAGAGCAAACTTTCTTTTCACCAGGTCGTATCAATCTGATTGGTGAACACACGGATTACAATGGTGGGCACGTTTTTCCAGCTGCTATTTCTTTGGGAACTTATGGTGCAGCTCGCAAGCGTGACGATCAAGTCTTGCGTTTCTACTCAGCCAACTTTGAGGATAATGGTATCATCGAAGTGCCTCTTACTGACCTCAAATTTGAAAAAGAGCACAGCTGGACCAACTATCCAAAAGGTGTTCTTCATTTCTTGCAAGAAGCTGGACATGTGATTGACAAAGGGTTTGATTTTTATGTTTATGGGAATATCCCAAATGGTTCAGGTTTGTCCTCTTCAGCATCCTTGGAACTCTTGACTGGTGTTGTGGCAGAGTATCTCTTTGATTTAAAACTAGATCGTTTGGATTTGGTTAAAATCGGAAAACAAACGGAAAATAACTTTATCGGAGTCAACTCTGGTATCATGGACCAGTTTGCTATCGGTATGGGTGCTGACCAACGTGCTATTTACCTAGATACCAACAGTCTTGAGTATGACTTGGTGCCGCTTGATTTGAAAGACAATGTCGTTGTCATCATGAACACCAACAAACGCCGTGAACTGGCGGACTCTAAATACAATGAACGTCGTGCTGAGTGTGAAAAAGCAGTAGAAGAATTGCAAGTTGCCTTGGATATTCAAACCTTGGGTGAATTGGACGAGTGGGCCTTTGACCAATATAGCTATCTGATTAAAGACGAAAATCGCTTAAAACGAGCTCGCCATGCTGTGCTTGAAAACCAACGTACTCTTAAAGCTCAAGCAGCCCTTCAAGCAGGTGATTTGGAAACATTTGGTCGCTTGATGAATGCTTCTCACGTTTCTCTAGAACATGACTATGAAGTAACTGGCTTGGAATTGGATACCCTTGTTCATACGGCTTGGGCACAAGAAGGTGTTCTCGGTGCTCGTATGACAGGGGCAGGTTTTGGCGGCTGTGCCATTGCCTTGGTGCGAAAAGATGCTGTTGAGGCCTTTAAGGAAGCTGTAGGCAAGCACTACGAGGAAGTAGTTGGATACGCTCCAAGCTTCTATATCGCTGAAGTTGCAGGTGGCACTCGCGTTTTAGACTAGGAGAGAAGTAAATGGACGCTGTAATATTTGATTTAGATGGCTTATTAGCTGATACTGAGATCATTTCTCTAAAAGTTTATCAAGAATTGCTTAAAGATTTTGGAATTCCTTTCACAGAAGAAATATATTCTAGAGAATACAGTGGACATAGGGAAGAGGAGAATGTTCAACGATTTTTAGATACCTATGATTTACCTTGGAACTTTGACCAAACCTTGGAAAAAGTTTATGAACTGGAAGCTCGAATATTAGCCAAAGGTGTAAATTTAAAAAAAGGTGCTAAAAATTTGCTTGCTTTTCTGCAAAGAGAAGGTATTCCAATCGCTCTAGCAACTTCAAGTGTTGAATCTAGAGCTAGAATGATTTTGGATAGTAATGGTATACTGTCCCTATTTGACCATCTAGTTTTTGCAAAAGATGTAAAGCGAAGCAAACCTTACCCTGACATATTTTTAAAGGCCTGTAGTGATTTGAATGTTTTACCAGAGAATTGCTTAGTATTAGAGGATAGTGAAGCAGGGATTGAAGCAGCGTATAGAGCTGGGATACCAGTTATTTGTATTCCAGACTTAAAATGCCCAGCACAGTCTTTCTTAAATAAAACAGAACAAGTTTTTCAGGATTTAGATGCTGTCAGAGACTATTTAGAAAGTAAGAAGGAGAATCAATGAGTCAGGGAGTTCTAGATGCATTTATCACAGAAGTCATTACTGAAAGTTCATTTGAGGAAATGGATCGAATCTACCTGACCAATCGTGTCTTGGCACGAGTGGGAGAAGGTGTTTTGGAAGTTGAGACTGATCTAGATGAGTTGATTGACCTCAAGGACCAGTTGGTTGAGGAGGCGGTTCGATTAGAGACGATTGAGGATAGTCAGACTGCGCGTGAAATCCTAGGTGCTGAACTGATGGACTTGGTGACCCCTTATCCAAGTCAGGTCAATCGTGACTTCTGGGCAACCTATGCCCAGTCACCTGAGCAGGCGATAACGGATTTTTACCAACTCAGCCAGAAAAATGACTACATCAAGCTTAAGGCCATTGCTAAAAATATTGCTTATCGCGTTCCATCTGATTACGGAGAACTTGAGATTACCATCAATCTGTCTAAACCTGAAAAGGATCCGAAAGAGATTGCGGCGGCCAAGTTGGTACAAGCTAGCAATTATCCCCAGTGTCAGCTTTGTCTAGAGAATGAGGGCTATCATGGTCGGGTCAACCACCCAGCTCGCAGCAATCACCGCATTATCCGTTTTGAAATGGCGGGTCAGGAGTGGGGCTTCCAGTATTCGCCCTATGCTTATTTTAATGAGCACTGTATTTTTTTAGATGGTCAGCATCGTCCCATGGCTATCAGTCGTCAGAGTTTTGAGCGTTTGTTGGTTATCGTAGAGCAGTTTCCGGGCTATTTTGCGGGTTCAAATGCGGACTTACCAATCGTGGGAGGCTCTATTCTGACTCATGATCACTATCAAGGAGGCCGTCACGTGTTTCCTATGGAATTGGCTCCCCTGCAAAAGACTTTCCGATTTGCTGGTTTTGAGCAGGTCAAGGCTGGGATTGTCAAGTGGCCTATGTCAGTGCTACGTTTGACCTCGGATTCTAAAGAGGATTTGATTAACTTGGCTGACAAGATTTTGCAGGAATGGCGCCAGTATTCAGATTCTGAAGTGCAGATTTTAGCAGAGACAGACGGGAGACCGCATCACACTATCACACCGATTGCGCGTAAGCGTGATGGACAGTTTGAATTGGACTTGGTCTTGCGGGACAATCAGACTTCGGCAGAGCATCCGGATGGCATCTATCATCCCCACAAGGATGTCCAACATATCAAGAAGGAAAATATCGGCTTGATTGAGGTCATGGGCTTGGCTATTTTGCCACCACGCCTGAAAGCAGAAGTGGAGCAAGTTGCTAGCTACCTCGTGGGAGAAGGGGACACAGTTGCGACTTATCATCAGGAATGGGCAGAGCAGCTCAAAGCTCAACATCCAGACCTAAAAGATAAAGAAAAAGCCCTTGAAATCGTCAAGGACTCTGTAGGAGCTATCTTTGCACGTGTTTTGGAGGATGCAGGAGTTTACAAGCAGACGGAACAAGGACAGGCAGCTTTTATGCGCTTTGTAGAACAGGTAGGAATTTTACCAGACTAGGAGCTTTCTCCTTGCACAGTCCTACAAAAAGTAGTATCATAGTGTCGTTTGAACTATCAGGAGGAAACGATGAAAGATTTTCATTTTGACGCTATATCTGCTTTTGAAAATTACGAAATAGAAAAAATGAGAGACGGTCATGTTGTGGTGACGACAAAAGTAGTGGACTCGTCGCTCAATTACTATGGCAATGCCCATGGAGGCTATCTCTTCACCCTTTGTGACCAGATTAGTGGTCTAGTGGTTATCTCGCTGGGGCTTGATGGAGTGACGCTTCAGTCCTCTATCAACTACCTTAAGGCAGGAAAACTTGACGATGTACTGACCATTAAAGGAGAATGTGTCCATCAAGGTCGCACAACTTGTGTCGTGGATGTGGATATCACCAATCAAGAAGGCAGAAATGTCTGCAAAGCCACCTTTACCATGTTTGTCACAGGCCAGCGGTCAGAAGACAGACAGGTAAGGATATAGATAAACAAAAAAGAGGCTCACACCTCTTTTTTGTTTCAGATAAATCAATCAATTTCTTTAATAAACTTAGCAATTTCTTTTACAATCTCAGTAACTAAAGCATTTCCCATAAAGAACATTCTCATTTTATCAGAAACGTTGACAATAGATCCATCTGACAATTTCTTTTTAGCTGTCCAATTATCTGGAAAATCTTGAAGGCGTTCTGCTTCAACTGGAGTTATAAGACGGTATTTGCCATTAACTTTAAGAAAATGGGTAGAACGATTGACGGTACCTTCAGAAGTTAACATTGTTCGACCAGGTAAATTTAAATCGTCATAAGGAGCCATACCTCCTTCAGAATAGATATAAGTATGTCCAGTGGCAGAAGTACGTTCTATTCGTTTAGGACCTCGTAAGAATTGGAATTTTTCCAATTTTGCTGGATCTGTAATGAAATATTTCTCTGGGACCTCCTCTTCATCTTGAAGAATTTCTCCTAGAGTGATAGGGTTGCCATTGTAATTAGGTTCTGTATCAATAGAATAGTATTTTCCATGTCTCATAATTCCTGTATTCCAAACGGTACCAGTAAAAGTATCTGAAACTTCAACTATATCATTTGGTAACTCATAAAACACATGGCGATTTTTAACTGCTATAGGTTTAATAGGAAATTGTTTTGCAAATAGGCCTTGATTGAAAATATAGTCATCATACCTATTATCTTCAAAAATTTCTTCCTTTTTTTCGTAAAGATTATCAATCTTTTTTGCAAATACAGTATCATTTCGATATACGAAAAAGAATACACGGCGTCTTCGTTGGCTTCTTCCGTAATCAGCAGCATTAATAACTCTCCACTCTACAGAATATCCAAGATTATTAAAAGCTGTGAGCATAATTGCAAAATCACGTCCTCTTTGTTTTGAAGGTGCTTTTAAAAGTCTATCTACATTTTCTAGGATTAAATATTTTGGCTTAATTATTTCCGTTGCTCTAATAATCTCCCAAAATAAAACTCCTTTTTTCCCTTCAATTCCTTTTTCATCTTTCTTGCTACGCGCAACTGAGTAATCTTGGCAAGGAAAACCACCGACAATCATATCGGCATCCATTTTGGAGAATTGTTCGTCTGTTATATCAGAAATACTAATATTGATGTTTTCGCTATTGGGGAAGTGATAATCATAGACCTCAAATGCATCTTGAGATTTACGAGATGGTTCCCATTGGTTTGCCCATTTTGTTTTAAAGAGTTGCTTATCGGCATTTTCTAATCCTATGCGAAAACCGCCAACTCCAGCAAATAGTTCGAGAACTTTCATCTTTTCTCCTTAATATTTTACAGTTTAATCCATTATATACTATTTTCGATAATTGATCAAGTATTAATGCTTGCTTTAGTTTAATTTGATATAATATAAAAGATAGGAGAAGAAAATGGATCAAAACTTATTTAACTATAACGATGAAGATATCGATAGTGTTATTGAATATTCTCACAAACTATTAGATAGAAAATTTTCCGATGTTATGGAAGAGTATAATCGTTCGCTTTATAAATCATATGACGATTATAATGATAGAGTAGTCTCTGAGGTCCAAGATAAAGCAATTAGTATGAAGTCAAAAGGACAGTATGGAAATTATATTGAAAAATATTTCTATGGTTATCAGCCAAATAGTGATTCAGAAGCTGACTTTGAAAAAATTGGTGTAGAACTAAAAGTTACTCCTTTTAAGGTAAACAAAAATGGGACACTTAGTGCCAAAGAACGACTTGTATTAACAATACTAAACTATATGGAGGAAAATTTAGAGGATTTTTACTCCACCCACTTATGGAAAAAATGCGCAAAGATTTTATTATTGTTTTACAATGGCTTAATTCCTAATCAAACAATGAAGGACTATGTCATTGAAAAAATATTTTTATATGAATGGTTTGAGGAGGATATGGCAGTTATCCTTGAAGACTATAAGAAGATTACAGATAAAATCAAAAATGGAAGGGCACATGAATTATCAGAATCAGATGGGAACTATTTATCAACTTGTACAAAAGGGGCAGGTAAAGGAAAGGATTTAAGACAACAACCTTTTAGTTATGAATTAGCAAAACAAAGAGCTTGGGAATTAAAATCAAGTTATATGACCTATCTGATTAATCATAAAATCTTTAATCAATCAGATCAAGAAAGTGTCCTGGCTAATTTTAAGGGTGAGAAAAAATCATTTACTGAGGTTATTGCAGAGAAGATTCTCTCCTACAAAGGTTTCTCTGAACAAGAGTTATATGATAGATTTGAAGTGAATCCCAAAGCAAAAGGTAAGAATAGTACTCTGATTAGAAAAATTTTAGGCTTAACAGGGGATTTAGATAAGACAAAAGAATTTCAAAAAGCAAACATGAATTTGAGAGTTATTCGAGTAGATAAGAATAATTTACCTAAGGAAGACTCCCCGTTTAAAACTTATTGTTTTAAAGAACTAGCAGCAAATGATAGTTGGGAATCATCACATGTTTATAATGAAATTTACAATAAACGATTCCTCTTCGTTATTTTTAAGGAAATTGAACCTAAGCTATTTGTATTAGATTCTATCAAGTTTTGGGGATTTCAGGATAGACAATTAGAAGAAATACAAAGAGTGTGGCAGGAAACTAGACAAATTATTTCTGATGGAGTCAAATTAACTCAAAATGGTAATAAAGTTTCAACCAATTTCCCTCAAAGTAAGATAAACGGAATCCTATTTACGAAATTACACGCTACAAATACTTATTATGAAATTGAAAAAGGAAAATTTGTTGGGAAAGGTTCATTATCTGATACGGATGAACTTCCAGATGGACGTAGGATTACAAAACACTCCTTTTGGATGCCTAAAAAGTTTATAAAAGAAATATTAGATGGAAATTGGGATTGATTATATTTGTAAACAAAAAAGAGGCTCGCACCTCTTTTTCTTATTTCTTTTTATGATTTAATACTGCATTGAGTACAATGGCCAGTAGGCTGGCTACGACAATTCCGTTTGAGAAGAACATTTGGAAGGCTGTCGGCATGCTGACAAAGAGATTACTATTGTTGAGTCCGACACCTGCAGCGATTGAAACTGCTGCGATAAGGAAGTTGTGTTCATTGTTAGCAAAGTCAACGCGGGCAAGGATTTGCATCCCTTGAAGGGAAACAAAACCAAACATCACCAGCATGGCACCACCAAGGACAGGACTCGGAATGATTTGAGCTAGGGCTCCAAACTTAGGAAGGAGTCCAAGGAGGACTAGGAAACCAGCTGCATAGTAGATTGGCAGACGGGTCTTGATACCAGATAATTTAACCAAACCAACGTTTTGTGAAAATCCTGTGTAAGGGAAGGTGTTAAAGATTCCTCCGAGAAGGACAGCTAAACCTTCTGCGCGATAACCGTTGCGAAGGCGCGTGCTGTCGATTGGATCTTTCGTGATATCAGACAAGGCTAGGTAAACACCAGTGGACTCAACCATAGACACCGTTGCGATGATACACATCATGACAATAGATGAGATTTCAAAGGTTGGCATTCCAAAGTAGAGTGGAGTTGGAACATGGACAAGCGGTGCTGCCGCAACAGGGGAGAAATCAACCAAGCCCATGGTAGCAGCAATGGCAGTTCCAACAACCAGACCAATCAAAATGGAGATAGACTTGATAAATCCTTTGGTAAAGATGTTGATCAAGAGGATAATTAGAACAGTGATGGCTGCAAGCAAAAGACTTTGACCAGTTGGCTCTGGGACGTTATTTCCCATATTTCCAATAGCGACAGGAATCAGGGTCAATCCAATCGTGGTAATGACAGAGCCTGTTACGATAGATGGGAAGAGATTGGCAACTTTTGAGAAAATGCCTGAAATCAGAACCACATAAATCCCTGAAACGATAAGGGCACCAAACATAGCTCCGCTACCGTGACTTTGTCCAATCATAATTAAAGGAGCGACGGATTGGAAGGCAACTCCGAGAACGACTGGTAGTCCAATACCAAAGTATTTGTTGAGTTGGAGTTGAAGGAAGGTGGCCACCCCACACATGAAGATATCTGTGGAGATTAGGTAGGTCAACTGCTCAGCTGAATAGCCAAGAGCTGTCGCAATCATGATGGGAACCAGGATAGAACCTGAATACATGGCTAGTAAGTGCTGCAAGCCAAGAACGGCTGCTTGTGAATGTTTTTCTTGTTTTTGCATTAGAGATCTGCCTCCTTAAATACGACCTGACCATTTTCAAAACGATCCAAACGGGCCAGTGATAGGACTGGATAGCCTGCTTTTTCAAGCAAATCACGACCATCTTGGAAGGATTTTTCGATAACAATTCCGATAGCTTCGACTTTTGCTCCAGCTTGTTCGATGATTTGGATCAAGCCTTTGGCAGCTTGGCCATTAGCAAGGAAATCGTCAATAATCAAGACCTTGTCCTCTGGTGAAAGGAATTTTCCAGCGATGGAAACGGTGCTGGTCACCTGCTTGGTAAAGGAGTAGACTTGGGCAGTTAAGATACCTTCGTTCATGGTGATGTTTTTAGCTTTCTTGGCGAAAATCATGGGGACATCTAAGGCTTCGGCAGTAAAAATGGCTGGGGCAATGCCTGAAGCTTCAATGGTTACGACCTTGGTAATGCCAGCAGAAGCGAATTTGTCCGCAAATACCTTACCAATCTCTCGCATCAAGCTAAAGTCAACTTGGTGGGTTAAAAAGGAATCTACCTTGAGGATGTTGTCACCCAAGATATGCCCATCCTCAAGAATGCGCTCTTCTAATAATTTCATAAGACCTCCTAAAGTCTAAAAGATGCTTCATTTGCTTGTTTAGAGTTTCTAGCAAGAAATAGAAAAAGGACCTACTTAATCCCCTAAGTAAGTCCCCAAAATAGGCATGGCCAAAACCATACCTCCAGCTGACATACTCATTGTTAGGTGTTCCGGCACCTTGTAGAAACGTCGTGCCAATTCACGACATAAACAAGTAAAATGATATTCAATTTTAAATAGGCTACTGCCAATGTTTTTATTTTACACCAATTAGCTTTATAAATCAAATATTTTGTTAGTAAATAGATCATAAAAACGAACGAATAAAAGGCTGAATGCTAGATAGTATTGTAGCCTTTTGTTCTTCTATTCGCTAAATCTTAAAAAATAGCCATCTGGATCCAAAACGGCAAATTCATGAGGATAGATATAGTGATCCCCAACACGAAATTCTCTTTTGGTCAGCGGACGATGGATAGGATAGTCAGCTTCCAGCAGTTTTTGGTGGAGCTGAGGGACATCTTCAATGCCAAAGGAAATATTGACACCGCGCCCGAAAGGATAGGTTAGTTGGGCTAATTCTTCTGTTCTGCCTTCTTCTAGCATAAGTTGGCAGTCTTCAAGCGAGAGGAAGAGAAATTTCTCCTCTGGACGCTCGTATTCGACAGAAAATCCCAGCAAGTTGCAGTAGAAGTGGCGTGACTTTTCGAGGTCAGATACTACAAATTCAGGAATGACAGCTTGATAGTCCATTAGCTTTCTCCTTAGAGTTCAATTTCCAATACAATCGGCGTATGGTCTTGACGCGCACCCGAGTCAATCATGTCAGACTTGGTTACCTTGTCAGCCACGCGGTTGCTGGTGAGCCAGTAGTCGATTCTCCAGCCTGTATTATTGATTTTAGAAGTCTTGCTGCGTTGCGCCCACCACGTGTAGCACTCTGGGACATCGCCGTGAAGATGACGGAAGGTGTCGGTAAATCCAGTTGCCAAGAGGTTGGTAAAACCAGCACGTTCCTCATCTGTAAATCCTGGTGAACGACGATTGCTGGCAGGATTTGCAAGGTCGATTTCCTTGTGAGCTACGTTGTAGTCTCCGGTCGCAAGGACTGGTTTTTCTTTGTCTAGTTGAGCCAAATACTCAGCATATTTGACATCCCAGACTTGGCGTTCTTCCAAGCGTTTGAGACCGTCGCCAGCGTTTGGAGTGTATACTTGGGTGACGAAAAATTCTTCAAATTCCAAGGTGATGATGCGGCCTTCCAAGTCCATGGTAGAAGGGGCACCGATTTCTGGGAAGCTAATCGTTGGTGTGAGTTCTTTCTTATAGAGGAACATAGTTCCAGCGTAGCCTTTGCGAGCAGGTTCTTGAGAGGAACGCCAAGTGTTTTCATAACCTGGGAAGAGTTCTTCTAAAATTTCCAAGTGTTTTTTTGTAGGCCCTTTTGCAGAAAGCTTGGTTTCCTGGATAGCGATAATATCAGCATTTTCGGCTACCAAGGTTTGTAGGACTTCTTGGGACAATTTTGCACGAGCTGAGTCGCTCGTTAGGGCTGCATTGAGGGAGTCAATATTCCATGATATGAGTTTCATAATGTTACCTTTTTCATTCAGATTACAGACTATATTATACCAAAAAAAGGCGCATTTCCCCAACGTATGGTTTGAAAAATCACCCTCTTTCGTTTATAATTAAGAATGATTTTATGAAAGGAAGTGAAAATACATGAAATTCTATTCTTATGACTATGTACTCAGCCAAATCAGTCAGCAAAATGGTATCATGCTTGGTTTAGGGATTGTCCTATTAGCTGTGACAGGATTTTTAGCTTTCAAGGCTTATCATGATAAAAAGGGGACCAAATTTCGTGAGTTGGTCATGATTTCAGCTTTGACCTTATTAGCTCTCCTTTTGGTCAGCATCACAACTTATCAAAACAATCAAGTATCTAATAATAAATTTCAAGCTTCACTTCATTTCATCGAGCTTGTTTCCAAAGAATTGGGAGTAGACAAGTCAGAGGTTTATGTCAATACTTCTGCCGACACTGATGGCGCACTTATCAAGGTCGGAGATCGCTATTACCGTGCCTTGAACGGAAGTGAGCCAGACAAGTACCTGCTAGAGAAAGTGGAATTGTATAAAACGGATGCAATTGAACTGGTGGAGGTGAACAAATGACACTCAATTATATCGAAATTTTAATCAAACTAGCCTTGGGTCTCTTTTCTCTGGTTTTTGTAATCAATGTGACAGGGAAGGGCAACCTAGCGCCTAACTCAGCAATAGATCAAATTCAGAACTATGTACTTGGGGGTATCATCGGCGGGGTGATTTACAATAGCGCTATCAGTATCCTTCAGTATGCAGTTATCCTGATTATGTGGACCATTCTGGTCTTGACTCTCAAATGGCTGAATAATAATGTTCACTTTGTGAAACGTTTGATTGATGGGAAGCCAACCCTGCTCATCAAAAATGGGAAGATTGATCCAGAAGCCTGCCGTTCGGTTGGTTTATCAGCAGCGGACGTAGCTCTTAAGCTCCGTAGTCAGGGAATTTTCCAAATGAAACAGGTCAAACGCGCTATGCAGGAGCAAAACGGTCAACTCATCGTAGTCCAAATGGGAGATGAGAATCCCAAGTATCCTGTTGTCACAGACGGTGTGATCCAAGTCGAAATTTTGGAAACCATTGGTCGGAGCGAAGAATGGCTGCTTGATAACCTCAGCAAACAAGGGTATGACAATGTTGCCAATATTTTTATCGCTGAGTATGACAAGGGTGTCGTCTCAGTCGTAACTTATGAATAAGAAAAACCTGGGGTCTTGTACTCTTCAAAAATCAAATTCAAACTGCGTCAACGTCGCCTTGCCGTATGTAGGTTACTGACTTCGTCAGTTCTATCTACAACCTCAAAGCAGTGCTTTGAGCAGCCTGCGGCTAGTTTCCTAGTTTGCTCTTTGATTTTCATTGAGTCTTGGCCTCAGGTTTCCATTTGCAATCAGAAAGGGATTTTATGTCCATTATTCAGAAACTCTGGTGGTTTTTCAAGTTAGAAAAGCGCCGTTATCTAGTCGGAATTGTGGCCTTGGTCTTGGTTTCCGTCCTCAATCTCATTCCCCCTATGGTCATGGGACGAGTGATTGATGCCATTACGTCGGGGCAATTAACCCAGCAGGACCTGATTTTGAACCTCCTTTATCTGCTTTTTGCAGCTTTGGGTATGTACTATCTACGCTATGTTTGGCGCATGTATATCCTTGGAACTTCCTACCGTTTGGGGCAGATCATGCGGTCTCGCTTGTTTGAGCATTTCACAAAAATGTCGCCAGCCTTTTATCAGACCTATCGGACGGGGGACTTGATGGCACACGCCACCAATGATATCAATGCTTTAACCCGTTTAGCAGGTGGCGGAGTCATGTCTGCGGTCGATGCCTCTATCACGGCTCTAGTGACCTTGCTGACCATGCTCTTTAGCATTTCGTGGCAGATGACGCTAGTTGCCATTCTTCCCCTGCCTTTCATGGCTTATGCGACCAGTCGTCTAGGGAGAAAGACTCATAAGGCTTTCGGAGAATCCCAAGCAGCCTTTTCTGAACTCAATAACAAGGTGCAGGAGTCTGTATCAGGTATCAAAGTAACCAAGTCTTTCGGTTATCAGGCGGATGAGCTGGAGTCCTTTCAGGAAGTCAATGAATTGACCTTCCAAAAGAACCTGCAAACCATGAAATACGATAGTCTCTTTGACCCCATGGTTCTCTTGTTTGTTGGTTCATCCTATGTTTTAACCCTCTTGGTCGGTTCCTTAATGGTGCAGGAGGGGCAGATTACAGTTGGGAATCTGGTCACCTTTATCAGTTATTTGGATATGTTGGTCTGGCCTCTTATGGCTATTGGTTTCCTCTTTAATATTACTCAGCGAGGAAAGGTTTCTTATCAGCGGATTGAGGATCTTTTATCTCAGGAATCACCTATAAAAGATCCTGAGTTACCTCGGGACAGTATCGAAAATGGACGTTTGGAGTACGCCATTGATAGTTTTGCCTTTGAAAATGAGGAAACACTGACGGATATTCACTTTAGTTTGGAAAGAGGGCAAACCCTGGGCTTGGTCGGACAGACAGGCTCTGGGAAAACGTCCTTGATTAAGCTCCTCTTGCGTGAATACGATGTGGATAAGGGAGCTATTTATCTAAACGGTCACGATATTCGGGATTATCGTCTGACAGACCTTCGTGGTCTCATGGGCTATGTCCCTCAGGATCAGTTTCTCTTTGCGACCTCGATCTTAGACAATATCCGCTTCGGCAATCCTAATTTGCCCCTTTCAGCGGTCGAGGAAGCGACTAAACTAGCTCAAGTTTACCAAGATATTGTAGACATGCCTCAAGGATTTGATACAGTTATCGGTGAAAAAGGGGTCAGTCTATCTGGTGGTCAAAAGCAGCGTCTGGCCATGAGTCGGGCGATGATTTTAGACCCTGATATCTTGATTTTGGATGATTCCTTGTCCGCCGTGGAT
This sequence comes from Streptococcus oralis ATCC 35037, assembly GCF_900637025.1. Taxonomy (NCBI): domain Bacteria; kingdom Bacillati; phylum Bacillota; class Bacilli; order Lactobacillales; family Streptococcaceae; genus Streptococcus; species Streptococcus oralis. The sequence continues at coordinate 1,490,254 of NZ_LR134336.1, read as the reverse complement.
GCCAAGACGGAGTATGCGATTATCGACAATCTCAAGGAGACGCGGAAGGACAAGACAACCATTATTACAGCACATCGTCTCAGTGCGGTTGTCCATGCAGATCTGATCTTGGTTCTGCAAAATGGTCAAATTATCGAACGGGGCACGCACGAAGAACTGTTAGCCCTGGATGGCTGGTATGCCCAAACTTACCAGTCTCAGCAGTTGGAAATGAAAGGAGGAGAAGATGCAGAATAAGCAAGAACAATGGGCTGTATTGAAGCGCTTGATGTCCTATCTCAAGCCCTATGGATTCCTGACCTTTTTGGCACTCAGTTTTCTCCTAGCGACTACGGTTATTAAAAGCATCATTCCCCTCGTAGCTTCCAGCTTTATCGACCAGTACCTCAGCAATCTTAACCAAATTGCTATTACAGTTTTATTAGCCTACTATGGCCTCTATCTCCTACAAACTCTGGTCCAGTATGTCGGTAATCTTCTCTTTGCGCGGGTGTCCTACAGTATTGTCAGAGATATTCGTCGCGATGCCTTTGCCAATATGGAGAAACTAGGTATGTCTTATTTTGACAAGATGCCAGCAGGTTCCATCGTCTCTCGTTTGACCAATGATACCGAAACCATCAGTGACATGTTTTCGGGGATTTTATCCAGCTTTATCTCAGCAGTTTTCATCTTTCTGACAACCCTGTATACCATGTTGGTGCTGGATTTTCGTTTGACAGCTTTAGTCCTGCTCTTTCTACCCTTGATTTTCCTTTTGGTCAATCTCTATCGGAAAAAGTCAGTGAAAATCATCGAGAAAACCAGAAGTCTCTTGTCGGATATCAATAGTAAGCTGGCAGAGAATATCGAGGGAATCAGAATTATCCAGGCCTTTAATCAAGAGAAGCGCCTGCAGGCAGAATTTGATGAAATCAACCAAGAACACTTGGTCTATGCTAACCGTTCTGTGGCCTTGGATGCCCTCTTTTTGAGACCTGCCATGAGTTTGCTGAAACTCCTAGGCTACGCCGTTTTGATGGCCTACTTTGGTTACCGTGGTCTTTCTATCGGGATAACAGCCGGAACCATGTATGCCTTTATCCAGTACATCAATCGCCTTTTTGATCCCCTGATTGAGGTGACGCAAAACTTTTCAACCCTTCAAACGTCCATGGTATCTGCAGGTCGTGTCTTTGCCTTGATTGACGAAACGACCTATGAACCTCTTCAAAAAGATGGGCAAGCTAAAGTCAAAGAAGGCAATATTCGTTTTGAACATGTGTGTTTCTCATATGATGGTAAACACCAGATTCTGGATGATATTTCCTTTTCAGTTAAGAAGGGCGAAACCATTGCCTTTGTAGGTCATACAGGTTCGGGGAAATCTTCGATTATCAATGTCCTCATGCGTTTTTATGAATTTCAGTCAGGCCGCGTTCTCTTGGATGGGGTGGATATTAGGGACTACAGTCAGGAAGAGCTGAGAAAGAACATCGGTCTGGTCTTGCAGGATCCCTTCCTCTATCACGGGACTATCAAGTCCAATATCGCCATGTACCAAGATTTTAGTGATGAAGAGGTACAGGCTGCGACTGCCTTTGTGGATGCAGATTCCTTTATTCAGGACCTTCCGCAGGGTTATGATGCACCTGTGTCTGAGCGTGGTTCGAGCTTTTCTACTGGTCAGCGCCAGCTTCTTGCCTTTGCCAGAACAGTCGCTAGTCAGCCTAAAATCTTGATTTTGGATGAAGCGACAGCCAATATTGACTCGGAGACAGAAAGTTTGGTTCAGGATTCTCTGGCTAAAATGAGAAAAGGACGGACGACCATTGCCATCGCCCACCGCCTTTCGACCATCCAGGACGCCAACTGCATCTATGTCTTGGACAAGGGGCGCATCATCGAGAGTGGAATCCATGAGGAACTCTTGGCCTTGGAAGGAACCTATCACAAGATGTATAGCTTGCAGGCTGGAGCCATGTCCTAATACTCTTTGAAAATCTCTTCAAACCATATCAGTTTTATCTGCAACCTCACAGCAGTACTTTGATTTTCATTGAGCACCAGAAGGAAATTCTTCAAATGACAGATTTCTTGCACCGCCTTTTCCATTTTGTGGTATAATGAAAAATGTTGACAAATAGTATAATAAAAACAAAGGAGAAACAGCATGCTGAAATGGGAAGACTTGCCCGTGGAAATGCAATCAAGCGAGGTTGAGTCTTACTACCAGCTTGTCTCTAAAAGGAAGGGTTCGCTGATTTTCAAGCGTTGCCTGGACTGGGTTCTGGCCCTGTTTTTGCTACTTTTGACTTCTCCCATCTTTCTTGTCTTGAGCATTTGGATCAAGTTGGATAGCAAGGGACCTGTCATTTACAAGCAAGAGCGCGTGACCCAGTACAACCGTCCGTTCAAGATTTGGAAGTTCCGTACTATGGTGACGGATGCGGATAAAAAAGGAAGTCTGGTGACTTCTGCTAACGATAGTCGCATTACCAAGGTTGGAAATTTCATCCGCCGTGTGCGCTTGGACGAACTGCCTCAGTTGGTCAATGTCCTTAAAGGTGAGATGTCCTTTGTTGGAACAAGACCTGAGGTGCCACGTTACACCGAGCAGTATAGTCCTGAAATGATGGCGACCTTGCTCTTGCCAGCAGGAATCACCTCTCCAGCCAGCATCAACTACAAGGATGAGGACACGATCATCAGTCAGATGACAGAGAAAGGTCTGTCGGTTGACCAGGCCTATGTAGAGCATGTTCTTCCTGAAAAGATGCGCTATAATCTCGCCTATCTCCGAGAGTTTAGTTTCCTTGGAGACATCAAAATCATGTTTCAAACCGTGTTTGAAGTGCTAAAATAAAGTAGTCATAAGAAAATGAGTACAGATAAAAGGAGCAAATCAATGCCAAATTACAATATTCCATTTTCACCGCCCGATATCACTGAAGCTGAAATTGCTGAAGTAGCAGATACCCTGCGTTCTGGTTGGATCACAACAGGTCCGAAGACAAAAGAACTGGAGCGTCGCTTGTCTCAATACACACAGACACCTAAGACTGTCTGCCTCAACTCTGCGACTGCCGCCCTTGAGTTGATTTTACGTGTTTTGGAAGTGGGACCAGGTGATGAAGTCATCGTTCCAGCTATGACCTATACAGCTTCATGTAGTGTTATCACTCACGTAGGAGCAACACCTGTCATGGTGGATATCCAAGCAGATACTTTTGAGATGGACTATGACTTGCTTGAGCAAGCTATCACTGAGAAAACTAAGGTTATCATCCCAGTAGAGCTTGCAGGGATTGTGTGCGACTATGACCGTTTGTTCCAAGTTGTGGAGAAAAAACGTGATCTCTTTACAGCTGCTAGCAAGTGGCAAAAGGCCTTTAACCGTATCGTGATTGTCTCTGATAGTGCCCATGCTTTGGGATCTACTTACAAAGGGCAACCAGCTGGTTCGATCGCTGACTTTACTTCCTTCTCATTCCATGCCGTTAAGAACTTTACAACTGCTGAGGGAGGAAGTGCGACTTGGAAGGTCAATCCAGCGATTGACGATGAAGAGATGTACAAGGAATTCCAGATCCTTTCCCTTCATGGTCAAACCAAAGACGCTCTTGCCAAGATGCAATTGGGTTCATGGGAATACGATATCGTTACACCGGCCTACAAGTGCAATATGACGGATATCATGGCTTCGATTGGTTTGGTACAATTGGACCGTTACTCTGGGTTGCTACAACGTCGTAAGGACATCGTGGATCGTTATGATCGTGGTTTTGCAGGTACTCGTATTCACCCACTTGCACACAAGACTGATACTGTTGAATCTTCACGCCACCTCTACATCACCCATGTAGAAGGAGCAAGTTTAGAAGAACGCAACCTTATCATCCAAGAATTGGCCAAAGCAGGAATTGCAAGTAATGTACACTATAAACCGCTTCCGCTCTTGACAGCCTATAAGAATCTTGGCTTTGATATGGCAGATTATCCGAGAGCCTATGCCTTCTTTGAAAACGAAATTACGCTTCCTCTTCACACTAAATTAAGCGATGAAGAAGTAGACTATATCGTTAAGACTTTGGTGAGAATTTCCGAAGAAATCCTCGGTTCTGGAAAAAAATAATAAAAAATCTTGACAAAAAGCGGACAATAGCATATAATATTCTCAACAAATCAGAAAAGTAACTATTTTTGATCTTCAGGGAGCCTGTGGTGATTGTGAACAGGTGGTTGGAAGTAGTGAAAGTGGGCTGATTTTAAAAATGAATTTGAAACAATGAAAATTCGGTGCGCACACCTTACAGTGCAACTTGTTGTTAGACAAGGCAGAGATGTAAAGGGGAATAGTCCCTTTATAATTGAGGTGGCACCGCGTTACCAACGCCCTCACACAGATTGTTTTCTGTGTGTGGGCTTTTTTCATATCTTTAAATTAATACTGAAAGAGGAAAAATTTTATGACAACTAAAGGTTATTTTGGACAATTTGGTGGTAGTTTTGTACCGGAGCCGATTCAGGCTTTGTTGGATGAGTTGGAAGTGACATTTGACAAATACAAGGATGATCCAGAATTTTTGGCAGAATTTCGCCATTACTTGAAGGATTATTCAGGTCGCGAAACACCGCTCTATTTTGCGGAAAGTTTAACAGACCACCTAGGTGGAGCTAAGATTTATCTCAAGCGCGAAGACCTTAATCACCTTGGTTCTCACAAGCTCAACAATGTTTTAGGACAAATTCTTCTTGCCAAACGTATGGGCAAAAAACGAGTGATCGCAGAAACAGGAGCTGGTCAGCACGGTGTTGCGACAGCAGCAGCTGCAGCTAAGTTTGGTATGGCCTGTGATGTCTACATGGGGGCAGAAGATGTGGAGCGTCAACGACTCAATGTCTTCCGTATGGAGATGATGGGAGCGACTGTTCACGCAGTTGAAACGGGGACACGAACTCTTAAGGATGCGGTTGATGCAGCCTTTGGAGCATGGATGAATGACCTTGAAGCCTTCTACGTTTTGGGATCTGCTGTAGGACCTCATCCTTATCCTACAATTGTTCATGAATTCCAAAAGGTCATCAGTGAAGAATCTCGTCGTCAAATCTTAGAAAAAGAAGGCCGTTTACCAGACTACGTCATTGCCTGTGTAGGTGGTGGTTCTAATGCTATCGGTGCTTTTTCACAGTATGTGGCTGATGAAGAAGTCAAATTGGTAGGAGTAGAAGCTGCCGGTCACGGACTGGATACAGACAAGCACGCAGCTACTATGACAAAAGGTAGTATCGGAATTGTCGACGGTATGAAGACCTATGCAGTCTTTAAGGAAGATGGAGAGCTGGCCCCAGTTTACTCTATCTCAGCTGGTTTGGACTATCCAGGGGTTGGCCCAGAACATGCCTACTTTAAAGATTCAGGCCGTGTAGAATACGTAGCAGCGACAGATGAAGAAGCTGTTCAAGCCTTGCTCCTTCTAAGCAAGACTGAAGGGATTATCCCAGCGATCGAAAGTTCGCACGCTATCGCAGAAGCGGTTAAACGTGCACCGAAACTTAGTAAGGATGACATTATCATCATCAATGTCTCTGGTCGTGGAGACAAGGACGTAGCTGCTATTGCAGACTACCTAGAAGCTAAAAAATAAAAGATGGAAAAATTACAGTCTTTTCTCTCACAGAGAGCTTGTGGTTGCTGGAAACAAGCAGAGAAAGCTGTAAGGTTGGGTCCATCTGAAACGAGAGAAGAAAACATAATTCTCAAGGGAGTGCCCTTTATCGCACAGCCTGTTATAGGAAAGTTCTGAGACAGGAATGAGAGATAGGAGAAATCCTATAATTGAGGTGGCACCGCGAATTTCGTCCTCACGCAAGTTATTTTGCGTGGGGATTTTTATATATTTATCGTAGATATGGTCATCAGTTTTAAATTATGCTTCATCACTAGATAGATTTCTATAAAATATTTGCTAACGAAGTGAGCATTGACCCGCTATTTCCCGCTATAGTGGTATTCTAGAGAAGCAAAGATGCTTCTCTAGAACGGAATTTTTGAGAGTAAAATAGTTCGGGGAACTATTTTAGCCTGAGCCTAGAAATGAATGAGCGAGGAGCTCGAAAATTAGGTCTTTCATTTCATGGATTTCTAAAATCATCCACTGGATAATTTTACCTCCCGTCCGCACTATTTAAGGGAAATAGAAAAAAGACCAAAAATTAAAAATAAGAAACTGAAAGGGAAATTACAATGGAACGAATCATTCATGGAGATGTCTTATCACCAATCTTGGCTTATATGCGCCTAAAGGGGCAACACAAGGTTATCTTAGAAAGTATTCCGAGAGACAAGGAAACAGCTCGTTTTTCTATTTTAGCCTATAATCCAGTTTTTGAGATTAAGTTTGAAAATGGAGTCCTTTATCAAAATGGTCAAGTGATTGATCGGGATCCCTTGGATTTCCTTTATGAAGTGACACATAAGAACCAGCACCATTCAGACCTACCTTTTGGTGGAGGAGCCATTGGTTTTGTTGGTTACGATATGATTTCGCTCTATGAGGAAATCGGTCAAATCCCTGAGGATACCATTGGGACGCCAGACATGCATTTCTTTGTCTATGAGAGTTATATGGTCTTTGACCACAAGAAGGAAAAAATCCATGTTATCGAGGATGCTCTTTACAGCGAGCGTAGTCAAGAAGACTTGGAAAAAGCCTTGAATCAAGTGCTGGAGGAATTACGCATCCCTGCTCCAAATGAATTTGAAGACTTGGATTTATCTCCGCTGGACTTCAAACCGCATATTGCTCCTCAGAAGTTTGAAGAAATGGTGGAAACCGCTCGTGACTTGATTCGTAACGGGGATATGTTCCAATGTGTACTCAGTCAACGCTTCTCAGCAGAAGTTACTGGAAATCCATTTGACTTCTACAGAAATCTTCGCGTGACTAATCCATCCAATTACCTCTATTTTTATGACTTTGGGGATTATCAAATCATCGGTGCTAGTCCTGAAAGTTTGGTTTCTGTTAAAAATGGCGTTGTAACAACCAATCCGATTGCCGGTACGCGACCAAGAGGGGCTACGGATGAAGAGGACAAGGCCTTGGCGACAGACCTGCTTTCTGATGAGAAGGAAACAGCAGAACATCGGATGTTGGTAGACTTGGGGCGTAACGATATTGGCCGCATCTCTGAAACGGCAAGTGTCCAAGTCACCAAGTATATGGAAGTGGAGCTCTTCCGCTATGTCATGCATTTGACCAGCGTGGTCAAGGGACGTTTGCTTCCAGACCTCACTGCCATGGATGTTTTGAAAGCTACACTTCCAGCTGGAACAGTTTCAGGAGCACCAAAGATTCGGGCCATGAGACGCATCTATGAACTGGAAACGGAAAAACGAGGCGTATACGCAGGAGCAATCGGCTACTTGTCTGCGACGGGTGATATGGATTTCGCCATTGCCATCCGAACCATGATTCTCAAAGATCAAACAGCCTATGTGCAGGCTGGGGCAGGGATTGTCTATGATTCTATCGCCCAAAACGAATACCAAGAAACCATTAACAAGGCTAAATCTATGACTAGAATTGGAGAACTAAGACCATGATTTTATTGATTGATAACTATGATTCTTTTACCTATAACTTGGCGCAGTACATTGGGAATTTTGCAGAAGTGCAGGTCTTGAGAAATGATGATCCCAAGCTGTATGAAGAAGCTGAAAAAGCAGATGGTCTGGTCTTTTCTCCCGGTCCTGGTTGGCCGGTGGATGCCGGAAAGATGGAAGACATGATTCGTGACTTTGCAGGCAAGAAGCCAATTCTAGGGATTTGTTTGGGTCACCAAGCCATCGCAGAAGTCTTTGGTGGGAAGCTAGGCTTGGCTCCAAAAGTCATGCATGGGAAACAGAGCCATATCAGCTTTGAAGCGCCATCTGTTCTCTATCAAGGCATTGAGGATGGTCGTCCAGTCATGCGTTATCATAGTATTTTGATTGAAGAAATGCCAGAAGAGTTTGAAGTGACAGCTCGTTCGACTGATGACCAGGCTATTATGGGAATTCAACACAAAAGCCTGCCGATTTATGGCTTCCAATACCATCCAGAGAGTATCGGAACGCCAGATGGCTTGTCTTCTATTCGGAATTTTATCGAGAAGGTTGTAAAGTGAGGAAACTAGGATGAAAGAGATTATTGAAAAACTAGCAAAATTTGAAAATTTATCAGGTGTGGAAATGACGGATGTCATTGAGCGTATCGTAACTGGGCGTGTAACCGAAGCGCAGATTGCTTCTCTTCTCTTGGCCCTTAAGATGAAGGGGGAAACACCGGAAGAACGCACAGCCATTGCACAAGTCATGAGAGGGCATGCCCAACACATTCCAACTGAGATACATGATGCTATGGATAACTGCGGTACAGGTGGGGACAAGTCTTTCAGCTTTAACATTTCGACAACTGCAGCCTTTGTCTTGGCTGGTGGCGGCATCCACATGGCCAAGCACGGTAACCGTTCGATTTCTTCTAAATCGGGTTCTGCAGATGTCCTTCAAGCATTGGGTATCAATCTTGACCTCAAACCAGCTGAACTAGGTAAGGTTTTTGATAAAACTGGAATCGTCTTTCTCTTTGCTAAAAATATGCACCCAGCTATGAAGTACATCATGCCCGCTCGTTTGGAACTAGGAATTCCAACAATCATGAACTTGACTGGTCCACTGATTCACCCAATGGCCTTGGAAACACAGCTTCTTGGTATTAGTCGTCCAGAACTGCTAGAAAGTACCGCTCAGGTTTTGAAAAATATGGGGCGAAAACGTGCCGTTGTGGTTGCTGGACCAGAAGGTCTTGATGAAGCCGGCTTGAACGGAACAACCAAGATTGCTCTTCTTGAAAATGGCGAAATTACCTTATCCAGTTTTACTCCAGAGGATTTGGGGATGGAACGCTACGCTATTGAAGATATCCGTGGAGGGAATGCTCAGGAAAATGCAGAGATTTTGCTTAGCGTTCTTCAAAACGAACCAAGTCCATTCTTGGAAACGACAGTTTTAAATGCTGGTCTTGGTTTCTATGCTAATGGTAAGGTTGCTAGTATCAAGGAAGGAGTTGCCTTGGCTCGTCAAGTGATTGCTAGTGGCAAGGCCCTTGAAAAACTCAGACTGTTACAGGAGTACCAAAAATGAGTCAGGAATTTTTAGCACGAATCTTAGAGCAGAAGGCGCGTGAAGTCGAGCAGATGGAGCTGGAGCAAATCCAGCCCTTGCGCCAGACCTATCGCTTGGCTGACTATTTAAAACAACATCAGGACCGTTTACAGGTAATCGCTGAGGTCAAGAAAGCTAGCCCTAGTCTGGGAGATATCAATCTCAATGTGGATATTGTGCAACAGGCCCAGACTTATGAAGCGAACGGCGCAGTGATGATTTCGGTTTTGACAGATGAGGTTTTCTTTAAAGGGCATTTGGATTATCTACGAGAGATTTCCAGTCAGGTACAGATTCCGACGCTCAACAAGGACTTTATCATCGATGAAAAGCAAATCATCCGTGCTCGCAATGCCGGCGCGACAGTTATCCTGCTCATCGTGGCAGCCTTGTCAGAAGAACGCCTCAAGGGACTTTACGACTACGCGACAGAGCTTGGTCTGGAAGTCTTGGTGGAGACTCACAATTTAGCTGAACTAGAGGTGGCCCACAGACTTGGTGCAGAGATTATTGGGGTCAATAATCGCAACTTGACCACCTTTGAAGTCGACTTGCAGACCAGTGTAGACTTAGCCCAGCACTTTGAGGAAGGGCGCTATTACATTTCTGAATCTGCTATTTTCACAGGGAAGGATGCAAAACGCGTTGCACCATACTTTAACGGAATTTTGGTAGGGACAGCTCTTATGCAGGCAGAGGATGTGGCTCAAAGAATCAAGGAGTTGCAAATTGACAAAGGTTAAAATTTGTGGACTATCGACCAAAGAAGCGGTAGAGACAGCCGTTTCAGCAGGGGCAGACTATATCGGTTTTGTCTTTGCACCTAGTAAAAGGCAGGTGACCTTGAAAGAGGCTGCTGAGCTGGCAAAGCTCATTCCTGTGAACGTTAAAAAGGTTGGCGTATTTGTTTCACCAAGTCGGGCAGAACTGCTAGAAGCGATTGACAAAGTTTGCTTGGACTTGGTTCAAGTTCATGGTCAGGTAGCGGATGACTTGTTTGAGGATTTGCCTTGTGCCAGCATTCAGGCTGTGCAGGTGGATGGAGATGGGAATGTGCCCAATTCTCAGGCAGACTATCTACTCTTTGATGCCCCTGTGGCTGGGAGTGGTCAGACCTTTGACTGGGGCCAACTGGATACAGCAGAACTAGCTCAGCCATTTTTCATCGCAGGTGGACTTAATGAAGACAATGTAGCAAAAGCAATTCAACACTTTACTCCCTATGCAGTTGATGTATCGAGCGGAGTGGAGACAGATGGACAAAAAGATCAGGAAAAGATTAGAAGATTTATAGAGAGGGCAAAGAATGGCATATCAAGAACCAAATAAAGATGGATTTTACGGAAAATTCGGCGGACGTTTCGTCCCAGAAACATTGATGACAGCAGTTTTGGAGTTGGAGAAGGCCTACCGTGAAAGTCAGGCGGACCCAAGTTTCCAAGAGGAATTAAACCAACTCTTACGCCAGTATGTAGGACGTGAAACTCCCCTTTACTACGCAAAAAACTTGACCCAGCATATCGGCGGAGCCAAGATTTACCTCAAGCGTGAAGACCTCAACCATACAGGGGCCCACAAAATTAACAATGCCTTGGGACAGGTTCTTCTGGCTAAACGCATGGGTAAAAAGAAAATTATCGCTGAAACTGGTGCTGGTCAGCACGGTGTGGCAACTGCAACAGCTGCAGCCCTCTTTAACATGGAATGTACCATCTACATGGGTGAGGAAGATGTTAAACGCCAAGCCCTTAATGTCTTCCGTATGGAGCTTTTGGGAGCCAAGGTTGAGGCTGTGACTGATGGTTCGCGCGTGCTCAAGGATGCGGTCAATGCAGCCCTTCGTTCATGGGTGGCTAATATCGATGATACCCACTATATTCTTGGTTCTGCCTTGGGGCCTCATCCATTCCCAGAAATTGTTCGTGATTTCCAAAGTGTCATTGGTCGAGAAGCTAAACAACAGTATCGCGATATGACAGGTCAAGATCTGCCAGATGCCCTAGTAGCCTGTGTTGGTGGTGGTTCTAATGCTATCGGTCTCTTCCATCCCTTTGTAGAAGATGAGTCTGTAGCCATGTATGGGGCTGAAGCAGCAGGACTTGGTGTGGATACAGAGCACCACGCAGCTACCTTGACCAAGGGCCGTCCAGGTGTTCTTCACGGTTCCCTCATGGATGTGCTCCAAGATGCCCATGGTCAAATTCTTGAAGCCTTCTCTATCTCAGCAGGTTTGGACTATCCTGGTATCGGTCCAGAACATTCACACTACCACGATATTAAACGTGCCAGCTATGTTCCTGTGACAGACGAAGAAGCCTTGGAAGGATTCCAACTCTTGTCTCGTGTGGAAGGAATTATCCCAGCCTTGGAATCTAGCCATGCCATTGCCTTTGCAGTGAAATTAGCCAAAGACCTCGGACCAGACAAGTCTATGATTGTCTGCCTATCTGGACGAGGGGACAAGGATGTGGTTCAAGTCAAAGACCGCTTGGAAGCAGATGCAGCAAAGAAGGGAGAAGCCCATGCCTAAGACACTAACAGAAAAATTGAATGCTATCAAAGCAGCTGGAAAAGGAATTTTCGTTCCCTATATCATGGCTGGAGACCACGAGAAAGGTTTGGATGGTCTCGGTGAAACAATCCACTTTTTAGAAGATTTGGGTGTTTCAGCCATTGAAGTGGGTATTCCCTTTTCAGACCCTGTTGCAGATGGCCCTGTTATCGAAGAAGCAGGTTTGCGCAGTCTAGCTCATGGGACTTCTACCCAGGCTTTGGTTGAAACCTTGAAAACCATTCAGACTGAGGTGCCACTGGTCATCATGACCTACTTCAACCCCCTCTTTCAGTATGGTGTTGAGAACTTTGTCAAAGATTTGGCAGATACAGCCGTTAAGGGTTTGATTATCCCAGACCTGCCTCATGAGCATGCCAACTTTGTAGAGCCATTTTTAGCAGATACAGACATGGCCTTGATTCCCCTAGTTAGCTTGACCACAGGCCTTGAACGACAAAAAGAATTGATCAAGGGAGCAGAAGGCTTCGTCTATGCTGTTGCCATCAATGGGGTGACAGGGAAGTCAGGAAATTACCGTGCAGACTTGGACAAGCACCTGGCGCAATTGCATCAAGTAGCTGACATCCCAGTCTTGACAGGATTTGGTGTGTCTAGTCAAGAAGACGTAGAACGCTTCAATGCGGTGTCAGATGGTGTTATCGTCGGTTCGAAAATTGTAAAAGCTCTCCACCAAGGAGAGCCAATTGAGGACTTTATCAAACAAGCAGTAGCTTACCAAAAATAATCACGCAAGCAGCAAGTAAGAGGAAAGGCACAAAAGGAAGTCTTTCCTTTTTCTTTTTAGGGTATAAGTTCATGAATGACAGTTGAATATTAGTTTGGGTATTGCTTATGAATGGTATCTATATAGTTGGTGAAATGTTTCAGGAAATGCTTAGGAGATATAACAGTGATGTATTTTCCAAAAGCAAGCAAGGTATTGTATCCCCAATCATTGTCGTTTAACGGATAAGTAATCTCGTAAATATCGCTATTAATAGGTTTTATGGCATTATAGCCTAAGAGTTCCACAAATCGATCAAGAACAATTTTCTGGACATGCAGGATGACAGGTACTTTGTTTTCATTCATCCAAGCACCACCATCATAGGGAAGTGGTGTAAAATGTCTTTTTGAAAAAGTATCGGAGAGAGTAAGTTCACTAATTCTAGCAACTTTAAAAACAGAAAAACGCGCTTTATCAGTATCGTAGGCATCCATATACCAACTCCGGTCCTTATAGACAATACGGTAAGGCTCACAATTTTTTTGACTCACCAGTCCTTGTGAATTAATATAGGAAAATTTTATTTTTACTCTACCTCTGATAGCTTCCAATAACTTAAAAATCAAAGTTCGTATTTCCAAGTTCCCTTGAGATAGAGATAAATCAATTTCGAAATCAGAGTATGTATTGGTAGCATTTAATTTCAATATAGCATTGAAAGTAGAGGCATCTTCCAATACTTGATAACGGCTTTTTAAACCAGATTCGATCGAAAGCCGTTCGGATTGGGTCAGGGGAGGTTTGTCAGTTTGGAAGTCTTCCATAAGAAAAATGCCTCCATTTTTTCCTTTCATTACATAGAGAGGAATGCCTGCAAGAGATAAATCATCAATATCTCTCATAATAGTTCGTGTGCTGACTTTAAAAAGTTCTGATAATTCTTTAGCTGTTGTTTTTCGTTTATTTACTAAATGAGAAATAATCCCCATTTGACGGTCGATTTTCATAATTTTCTCCTTAAATATGACAGATAGTTGTCATATTACTTTTGTTATGATTATACCATAAAGAAAGGAGTTCATATAATGAAACATCAAACTAAACCATCGTTTACCTTAGTTGGCAAGAGTATTTTGATAGAAGGAACTACAGTTCATGAACATCACTATTCTAAAGAGAAAACGGCATTCTATACTCAGTTATTTAAAGAAGGAATGCTAGGAAAATTGATGCCCCATTCCATAGATAAAAGAGGCTATGCTTTGATAGTTCCTCATAAAGATGGTATACAATACTACGCAGGAGTTGTGGCAAATAATGCTGTGGCAGGTTACGAAAGCATTCTTGTCCCAGAGAAAGATTATTTAGTAAGCTCAGCCAGTGGTGATAAATCAAGACTCTTGTTTGATAAATTGGAGGATAACTTTTTTGAGGGAGAATATAGTTCGCTTTACAATGATGGAATTATCTTAGAAATACTTTTAAACGGTAATCCCATGGATGCAGAAGTTGAGCTTTGGGTTCCCAATTCAACAAACTAATAAGAACTGATAGAAAATTATTATAGTCGCAGCAAGTAAGAGGAAAGGCACGAAAGGAAGTCTTTCCTTTTTCTTTTGCAGGAGAAAGGCCAGAATGCCTGCCGCAGAAGCGAACTGAATCAAGATGAGTAATTCTGTCGCGCTAAAGATGAGAGCACAAGAAGCTAGAAAGAGAAAATCCCCTGCGCCCATGCGAATATCGATAAAATGGGCCATGATTCCAAGTATAAGGAAGAAGACCATAACCAGATTCCAACTACAGAAAGCCATGAGGATTAGGTGGAAAGTCATCCAGACTAGTAAGGGATATTCCTGATGGCGAAAGTCGTAGATGCCCAAGGTCAAACCAGCAGTGATGAGGATGACTTGACCCAAGGAAATCCAGCCCCAAGACCAAGCTAGAAAGAGGATTCCTAAGCCGAGTTCAAAGAGGGCATACCAGAATGGATATCGAATCTTGCAGTAGCGACAGCGAAAGCGATTGAAGACCTGCGAAAGGATAGGAATCAAATCTAAGGGTCGCAAGCGAGTCTGACAGGAATTGCAGTAGCTAGCCGGTCGAATAATGGATTGCTCAGGGAAACGGTCAATGATCAAACCCAAGAAAGAAGCGAGAATGCTCCCGACAAGAAAAAAATAAAGATCAATCATACTTATCTATTCGTAAAAAATAGGAGAAGTAGTATAATGGAGAAACATAGATAAGATGGTGAGGTCAAGATGACAATTCGTTTTGAAGAAAATGTGAGCACAGAAAATGCTCAGCTCGTATGCCAATGGTCTAACTCCCTTGGCAAATCCTTTCAAGAACAATGGATGGGAACAATGATTCCTTTTCCCTTGACAATTCAAATCTTGCAAGATTTGGAAGGAATCTTTTCAATCTTTGATGGACAAGAGTTTGTGGGGCTTATCCAGAAAATCAGGCTAGAAGACAGGAATCTTCATATCGGGAGATTTTTTATCAACCCTCAGAAGCAGGGGCAAGGCTTAGGTAGCCAGGCTTTAAGAAAATTTGTTAGTTTGGCCTTTGAAAATGAAGACATAGACACTATTTCTCTAAATGTCTACGAGGCAAATCAAACAGCTTACAAGCTTTACCAAAAAGAAGGATTTGAAATCGTTCAAATGGTTGAAACACCTATACGAAAATACATCATGAAAAAGGGCAGATAGCAGTCACATGGTGCTAGAGTCCCAAGGATTTTCAAGAATAAAGAAGTTATCTTTCAAAGTTAGAAACAAGACTTCTATGATTTATTAGATAGAGGAAATAAACATGTCGAGACCTAGAAAAATACGAATCTTGCTTGCTTCTGTACTTGCCTTAGTTGTTGGTATCACTCTTTATTTTCAGTATCAGAGTCACCAAGAACGGTTCCAATTAAAGACTTCCTTTGAAGAAGAGGACAATATAGCAGTCTTACAACATTTAATGGATTCAGGGAAATATGCGTCTGACATGCGAAAAGCAGGCTATATTGTTCCTCCCGACGGTGCCATTCGCTTGGATGGAGATAGGGATAAAAGGAGACATTGATTTGAAAATGTCGAATCCTGGCAGGGATGAAGTCTCAGTTTTATTTGAAACAATGGTAAATGAGGAAAAAATAAATGCCTACTATATTTTAGATCATCAATTAACCCTAAAACGTAGTTACTATTCTCATATCAGTAATCAAAATAAAGAAAGTGTGACGATTTCTCAAACCGAAGAAGAACGCCTGTTAAAGATTGTTCGAAAAGAGTTGAAAGATTTTCTAGATAAGATGTATCAGACTTTGTATGGTTGATGTTACTAGTGAGAAATGGATGCGAGACTCTGTTCAGGATGTCAACGATGATGAGAAAAGGGGAAAAGAATGTTTACAGAATTGCTCTTTATTGTCTCTTTCGTGTTACTTTTACCTTTGTTTAAAAGTAGGCGCTCACGAATAATTATAGGAGTCTTGTATAGTTTGCTGCTAGTTTGGTTTGTCCTTTCGGTTTTGAACTATGGCAAATACACTCTTCAACCAGGTCAATCCGTCAACTTAAGAGTAAATCCCAGAACACAAGATTTGGAATACTATTCAATCTTCATCTTGAAGAAAAATGATTCAAGTAAAATTAAATTAACTGGCTCTAGTGTTTGGAGTGAGAGTAATGGTGATATTTACTATGAAGTAGAGGGACAAAAAATTATAAAAAGCCATGGTTTCGACAAGGAGGATGAAGAACTTCCAAACAACCAAGCAGATATTTATTTAGAAAAAGATGGAGTTGTTGTGAGTTACCAAGGTGAAAAAGTGTTTGATGCCACCAATAACAAACCCTACACGATCACCATTACCAATGTAGACAACCAACCAGCCCAATTTGAGGCTCAGGTGGTGGATAAATAAGCTAGTCTAGTAGTGTGCAAGCTTTTCAATTTTCTTTCTTTAAAAGGGAGCTATTATTTTAAACAAGTAAAAAGCCCTGAAACCAGAGCTTTTCCTATTAAAAATTTCTTTTAACGAAAATTGGGAAGCGTGTTTAGAATCCGATCTACAAAAAAAGAGGACATTTACGGTCCTCTTTTTGACTACTATAGATGAAAAGGTCAGCTAACTTTTAGCCTTATTTTTCATCTTTGTGAAGCATGTTTTTAACACCTTCAATAGCGCCTTCGACAGCGTCTTTAGCATCTTCAGCAACTTCTTTTACTTTGGAAACAACTTTTTCAGCTGTTCCTTCTTTTTCCATTTTTTCATCGCCGATCATTTTGCCGACACCTTCTTTAATGGAACCTTTTGCTTGATTTAGTTTTTCTTCTGTTGACATGATTCTGCCTCCTTTAAATTGATTGATTTAGACTAGATGAATTAGTGTACGCGAGCATTTTCCTTTGCTTCGCCCTTAACGGCTTCAACACCTTCACCTACTTTTTCTTGAACAGCAGCAACACCTGAACCGATACCAGATTTCACTTTTTCAAATTGTTCTGAAGCAAATTCTCCTGTTGAAGAAGCCACGTCAGTTACTCGGTCTTGGAGGCTAACTGAATCTGCTTCATGCTGTTCCTTCGTTTTGATATCAACAACATTCACATTGACTTCAACTACTTCTAGATCAGTCATTTTTGTAACTTGTGATACAACAACATCTTTGATTTCTTTGTACAAAGCAGGGACATTCTTTTGGTACTCAACAACAATGTTCAAGTCAACTGCAACTTGCTCTTTCCCAACTTCAACATTGACACCATGAGTGACATTATCTGTATTGATAATTTTTTCTGTTAGATTAGAGAAGAATCCTCCATCCACATCCAAAAGTCCAGGTACTTTTTCAAGTGAAAGACCAATGATTTTTTGGATTACTTTGTCTTCATAAGTGAGTTCCCCTTTAATATCTTGAGAAACAACAGCAACATCTTTTTTTTCTACATTTTTATCTACGTTTGACATACGAGACTCCTTTATTTATTTAAATATTTTTCCTTAACATAGTATCCTGCAAATGCTCCTAAGGCTCCACAAATTAGTACAAATAGTGTTTTGAAAAAGCCAAAGGATAAGATAAAGCAAGCGAGAATGACACCTACTAAACCTGCAATAATTGGATACTGGTATTTTTTAAACCATTCCATTTTTACTTCCTTACTTTACACGACTAACAGTCTTTTTGGTCGTTTTTTGAGGTTCAACTTCTTTAACTTTAACTTCAAGTTTTACCTCACGTTCAATACCAAAGAACTGCTTTAATCCATGAGTTATTTCATTCTGAATGACAAGACATCGTTTTGAGATGTTGTCCGAAGGAAGAATTTTGCCCTCAACATAAACGAAACATTTATTTTTGCGGCTATTTACATGGACTGTTGGTTCTTTGATCAACTGATGATCAATGACCAAACATCGAACAAAGCCTTCGATAGCTGAATTTTTTAGTTTTAATGTATCTTCTTGAGTCTCTAATTGAATCTCTAAATATTGTTTAGGATAAAAGAGTATCACTAACATTGAAATTAAAACTAAAACAGATAGGACAAGTGTCCCCCAAAAGACATATCTAGCAATCAGGAATTCAGCGTTGAGTTCTCTCCAACTGAATAAGTGGATATCTAAATCACTGACCTGATGATAATCTATGAGAATAGGAAGGAAAATAGTCAAGATTAAGATACAGAAAATAAGTAACAGTATTTTCTTTGATTTTGACATATTAAATCCTTTCAAATGAAAAGCTTTAAACCATAATTTTACCCGTCTACAGTATTCAAAATTATGGCTTATCACTTTTAATTTCTTACTAGGTAATGCTTATTTTTTACCAAATAAGAATGAAACGACTGCAACAACAATCACTGCACCTACGATTGATGGAATAATAGCCATTCCAGCCAATGAAGGTCCCCAGCTTCCGAGAAGAGATTGTCCTACAGATGAACCGATAAGACCTGCAAAGATATTTGCAATTATTCCCATTGAACCACCTTTTTTAGTGATTGCACCAGCGATGAGACCAATAAGACCTCCTACAATAATGGACCACAACATAGTGTATCCTCCTTTTCTAATTCTAAATCAAAGAATCAACATCTTTGATTGAACTAATTATATACTATCTCAACTTGGAAACATAATAGTTCGTCTTGAAAACCGTACTGTAAACACGTACTCTAGATACAGATAAATAAGAAAAGCTTGATGCTTCTGAGTTTCTAAGGGATTAGACTAGTCTTTTTATAACAAGCAAAAGTCGTTGTAAGAGGATAAATGCACTCTGTGTGGTATAATTGCATGAAGATTGAAAGACAATCATTTAGTTTATTATAAAGAAAGAAAAGTTATACATGAGAGATTTATTATCGAAAAAAAGTCATAGACAATTAGAATTGTTAGAATTACTATTTGAAAATAAACGCTGGTTTCATATTTCGGAACTAGCAGAATTATTGCACTGTACAGAACGTTCTGTAAAAGATGACTTGTCTCAAGTCAGATCTTCTTTTCCTGACTTGCTGTTTCATTCCTCAACAAATGGCATCCGTATCATTAACACCGATGATAGTGATATTGAGATGGTTTATCACCATTTTTTTAAACATTCAACTCACTTTTCAATTTTAGAATTTGTCTTCTTTAATGAAGGATGTGATGCTAAGAGTATTTGTAAAGAGTTTTATATCAGTTCATCCTCGTTTTACCGTATCATCAGTCACATTAATAAAATTATTAAGAAACAATATCGTTTTGAAATTAGCCTCAATCCAGTTCGAATCACTGGAAATGAAATCGATATCCGTTACTTTTTTGCCCAGTATTTTTCAGAGAAATATTATTTTCTTCAATGGCCATTTGAAGATTTTTCAGTAGAACCTTTGTGTAAGTTGTTGGCACTGGTCTATAAAGAAACTGCCTTTCCAGTCAATTTCGCAACTCAACGAATGTTAAAGTTGCTCCTTGTTACGAATTTATACCGAATAAAGTTTGGTCATTTCTTGGAAGTTGAGAAAAATTCTTTTAACAACCAATTGTTGGAATCTTTCATGCAGGCAGAAGGAATTGACGAGATTGTAGCGAGCTTTGACTCTGAATATCATATCTCTCTGAATAAAGAAGTGATCGGTCAACTGTTTGTATCCTATTTTCAAAAAATGTTTTTCATAGATGAAGAAGTATTTCTGAACCATGCAAAAACAGACAGCTATGTAAAAAAATCGTATCAGTTATTGGGAGATCTAGTAGATCAGGTATCAAGAGAGTATAATCTCCAGGTAGACAATAAGGACAATCTGATCTGGCATCTGCATAATACGGCACATCTGCATCGGCAGGAATTATCGACAGAGTTTATCCTATTTGATCAAAAAGGCAATACAATCAAGAACTTTCAAAATATTTTCCCTCGCTTTGTTTCAGAGGTGAAAGAAGGGATTGAACATTATCTAGAGGCTTTGGATATGGATTACAATTCAATGAAAGTCAATCACTTGAGCTATACTTTTATTACCCATAGCAAACACTTAGTGTTAAATCTTTTACAAAATCAACCTAAATTAAAGGTTTTAGTCATGAGTAATTTTGATCAGTATCATGCAAAATCAGTAGCAGAGACTCTTTCTTATTATTGCAGCAACAATTTTGAACTGGAGGTTTGGAGTGAATTAGAACTATCAATTGATTCTTTAAAAGAGTCACCTTTCGACATTATTATTTCTAATTTTATTATTCCACCAATTGAGAACAAGAGACTGATCTATTCCAATAATATTAATACGGTCGCACTCATCTCCTTACTTAACGCAATGATGTTTATTCGACTAGATGAGTAACTAAGAATAATAAAAAAACGCTATGTAGCGTTTTTTTATTATGAGAAAAGAATTTCATCTATATTAGACTCAGAATATCCTAAAAATTTAAGCAAAAAAGCCTTGGTTTACAAGGCTTTTTTGCTATTTCTATGCCCCCTGCATGAATTTGTAAGAACTTTTCATATTGAAAATAAACAAAAATGTTGAAATATAGCTGATTTTAGGGAAATACATTTAGGTATTTTCAATGTCAGGATTTAAAAATGGGGCAAAAGTGGGGCAAAAACAAATTAACGAAAAAAATATCGAGTTCGTGCATCAAGTAAATGATAAATTGCAAGAATAAGTGCAACATTTACTCGAACTCATCCTCTAGAGCTTCACTAGCAGTTCTGTAAGCTAAACATTTTCGTGGTCGGTGATTGATATCATATAAAGCCTTGGTTCCCAAAGCTTTTTTATGTTATAAACTCATTAAAATAACTCCCAGTTAGATTTGGAATATTTTTTATTCTGTGTCATATAAAAATAAATAAAATGAATGGCTATAGCTAGAGCTAAAATGGTTGTTATACTCACTACTATTATAGGATTAGAAGCAAAGATTAAAGAGAGAATCAAGGCAGCCAGATAGAGTGTCGCTTGGACACAGTAGTAACTTTTCGAATAGCGAAGATAGTGTTTGTTATAGGGTCCATTTACTAGGACAGCAGCTTGAAAGAGGCCAAATCCGATATAAGAGAAGATGGTTGCAAAGAGACGATTAGCTTCAGGATTCAGAAGAAAACTCATCGATACAGTCATCATCATAAGTCCAATGAAAATAGGATAGTGACTGTAAATTAGAAATAGTCCCTTTTGATTAGATTTTTCATCAATAGCATGGTCGAATTGACCAAAATAAAACAAGAACAGAGAAATCATAATAATGAAATAAAGAACCGAATAAATCGAGAAATTCTCGATTGTAAAGAAGTTAGCTAGCTCCGTAATCATCTCTCCAAACATAATAATGACAAGAAGGGAGATGCGCTCGATTAAATGGGGGAGATTTACCTGGTAATGCTTATCTTTATTAAGCAAGATACTTGGCATAATAAATGTTAGCAGAATACTAGCAAATAAGATATAGACTCTAAGGTAAATAGGAAGAAGAGCTGCTAGATAGAATCCTAAACTTCCTAGACCTGTTATCCATAGAAAACCTTTGATACTTTCCCGATTAGCATCATCGGTTGATTTTCTAAAAAATTCAACCAAATATTGAAAAAATAAGGTAAGGGTTAATGTACCAATAGCCCAACAGAGATAATGAAAATATTGTTGCCAATCAGGTCCAATCATATTGGCTATAAAGAGTAAAATTCCCATTTTGATAAACATGATTACTATGTTAAATAAAGAGTTCTTTCCATAGCGATTGGTATAATCGGTTTGAATCATCCAGGAATCGATGAGAAACAAAGTAGCAATGAGAAAATCAAGGAAAGAATTCCAAGTCAAAATACCGTTATGAAGATGGTCAATTAAAGTAGTTACTTTTGAAATTGCAAAAACAAAAACTAAGTCATAAAAAAGTTCTGAAAATTCTACACGTTTATGTTTAATAAGAGTTGTCATCTTAAGACCTTTCTATTTTAGAAGTACAATTTATTATAACAGAAAATGGTAATAAAAGAAAAGAAGATGCTTAAATAACTTCATGTGACGCGAATTGTCAAAACCTTGGAGCACATTTACCTCACGTACCAGCTTACAGGCGGAGTGTTTGATGATTGATAATAAAGAATAAGATTATACAATAGAAAAGCGAGGATATCCTCGCTTTTTTTATTTAATCTAATAGCTCCTTATTTTCAATTAAGAGCTCTAGTGGAGATTTATCTCTTGCTTCAATAAAACCAGGTTCATATTGGGTATGAAGTGTTCTTTAAAAAGTGGACCGGCCAAACCGTTTCAGAATATAGAGTTCAGCCTCATGGATAGAGAGTGGGACAGAAACCGGTAATTCGTTAGAATTCGATTTCGTCGTCCCACCTCCGCACAGTTGAGTAGGGCTTTAAAAGCTGATGAAATCAGCGTAGTAGAGCCCACTCAACCACTGCGTCTTGTTCGATAATCCAAAGACAATTGAGAGGCTAGGACTTTTGTCCCAGCCTCCAATAAAGAGTGAGTGCTAAGACTACAAAAAAGCCTTGGTTATCAAGGCTTTTTCCTGTTGATTTAGATGCCCCAACTGAGCTAAGGAGGCAACAGAAAAAGCTGAGAATGTAACTTCCCAGCTATTTTAATATGCCCAAAATGGCAGCTAGATTATTTACGAAAGGCATCAAGGATATAGGTGAAACCAACAATTAAAAATGCAAAGGCAACGACATAAACGACAAAGACACTTGTAGCTACTGGATTGAACAAAATCACTAGACCTAGTAAAAATGCAAGCAACGCTATCCACATGATATGGTTGCCAATAATAGGGAAAATCAATCCCAGACGATTGCCTTTAAAGAAAGCTATAATGGCTTCTACAATTAACCAAATTCCTAAAATAGTTGGAATGACAACTGGCAGCGTCACAAAGCCAT
Organism: Streptococcus oralis ATCC 35037; assembly: GCF_900637025.1. Taxonomy (NCBI): domain Bacteria; kingdom Bacillati; phylum Bacillota; class Bacilli; order Lactobacillales; family Streptococcaceae; genus Streptococcus; species Streptococcus oralis. The sequence goes on along the minus strand of NZ_LR134336.1, from coordinate 1,467,377 downwards.
AGGCAACGAGGTAAAGAGCTAAGAGAAGATTAACAATCCCTTGGAAAAGATGAGCTGGTGAGCGAAGCTCTTTTGGTACAGAGAAATAGCCTAAAATAGCTGCTATAGAAGAAACCAGTAAACCAAATGCAATCCACCAGCTGTAAGCAACAAGATTAGCTACTGGGTTTGTAAATAGGAAAAGTCCTAAAAGGACAAAAACAACTCCTGCAAGGAATAGCAGTAAACGATTAGAAAATTTCATTTCAATACCCCCTATATAGTATAGTATAGTTTGATAATAAAAATATTATACACCTTTTTAGAGGAAATGTCAATAAACAAAATGGAAAATTTGGAAGTTTCAGTCTGATTTATGAAAAGAAAATCAGTTTTTATTATTTTGAAAATAAAAAGAGAAGATAAAATTTGTCTTCTCTACATGAAAATATTGTATGGAATCAAAGCAAAAGTAACTGGCTTTACACTATTTGTAAAGATGTAATTTGATTCAAAAAGAAAAGATAGATTTAAAATGTGGGACAAATGATGGGGTAAATCAGTTATAGACAAGCAAAAAAAGCCTTGATTTACAAGGCTTTTTCCTGTTGTATTTAGATGCCCCCTACAGGGATCGAACCTGTGACCCACGGATTAAGAGTCCGCTGCTCTGCCAGCTGAGCTAAGGAGGCAAAGAAAAAAGCTGTATTGGTGCCGAAACTTCACGGTTTGTATTGAACCCGCGCAATTAAGCAGGTGGGCAACTCGCTCTAACTGAAGCTGTTTCCGTGTGAGACGGCCTACATGCTGTTAGAAGACTTTTGTTTCCCTAATAATACAAAAAATAGTCGGTCAACACTTAAGTGTGAAGTCGTACACCACAGCGTTTCTATGTTTATATAATACCACTTTTTCAAAAAAAATCAAGAGGAAAGTGCAATTTTTTGAAAAGGATTTCAGATTTTTCGCAAACGGTCGATAGCTTCCTTTCTTTGAGCCAAAGCCCGTTCATATTTACCAGTATCTTCTGCTTGGAAATAGTGATGATTACGAATTTTTTCTGGTAGATAGTCTTGCTTGACCCAATTTCCAGGATAGTTGTGTGGATAGAGATAGTCTTGGGCATTCCCCAGTTCCTTGCTTCCACTGTAGTGCCCATCACGCAGGTGTCGCGGAATAGGCAAGTGCCCTGATGTTTTGAGGTCGGCAAGAGCCTTATTCATAGCTACATAGGCTGAGTTGGATTTTGGAGAAAGGGCCAAATCAATCACGACATTGGCAATGAGAATGCGGGCTTCTGGGAACCCAATCTTTTGGGCAGCATCCAGAGCAGTCACGGTGTGAATCTGAGCTTCAGGGTTGGCCAAACCGATATCTTCATAGGCGATAACGGTCAAGCGACGAGCGAGACTAGGCAAATCACCAGCCTCAATCAAGCGGGCAGCATAGTGAAGACTGGCATCCACATCCGAGCCGCGAATGGATTTTTGCAGGGCTGAAAGGACATCATAGTGACCGTCCCCATCCTTGTCCATAGTAATATAGCTTCGCTGGAGGCTATTTTCCATAATATCAAGCGTGATATGGCGGATACCATTGTCATTCTCAGGGGTAGAGAGAACAGCCAAATCTAGTGAATTAAAGGCAGAACGGAGGTCTCCATTGGTAGAGGTTGCGATAAAATCCAGCGCATCCCCATCTAGCTCAACTGGGAAGTCAAAACCACGCTCAGGATTAGTGAGAGCGATCTGAATCGCTTCTTTAACATCTTGATTGGCCAAGGGTTCTAACTCAAAAATCTGAACACGGCTACGAATGGCTGGAGTGACAGAAAAGAAGGGATTTTCAGTTGTGGCCCCAATCATGATAACCAGACCACTTTCCAAGAGTGGCAGAAGAAAGTCTTGCTTGGTCTTATCGAGACGATGAATCTCGTCCAGTAATAGGACTAATCCTCCTGAGAATTTAGCTTCTTCAGCGATTTCTTGGAGACGTTTTTTACTATCAACAGTGGCATTGAAGGTCCGAAAGGCATACTTGGTGGTTCCAGCGATGGCTGAGGCAATACTGGTCTTACCAATACCTGGAGGTCCGTAGAGAATCATGGAGGACAGACGATTGGCTTCCACCATGCGACGGATAATTTTTCCTGGTCCGACCAGATGCTCCTGACCGATGACCTGGTCGATAGTTTTTGGGCGCATGCGAAGCGCGAGATTGTCTGGCATAGCAGTCCTTTCTAACATGGATTTTCTGATGTATATGTGGTAAGATGGTAGTATCTATTTTAGCATATTTCCGAGTAATCGGGGCGATTTAAGAGTCGCATAGAAAGAGGACAAAATGGCAACATACGGATTTTTAGATGTTTTAGAGGAAGAATTGGAGAAGAACTTTCCCTTTGACTTTGAGATTAGTTGGGACAAGCGCAACCATGCGGTAGAAGTGAGTTTTCTTTTGGAAGCACAAAACGCTGCAGGTGTGGAGATGGTGGACGAGGACGGAGAGGTATCATCAGACGATATCCTCTTTGAAGAAGCAGTCCTTTTCTACAATCCTGCCAAGTCAACAGTCAATGAGGAAGACTATTTGACAGTTATCCCTTACCTACCTAAAAAAGGTTTTTCTCGTGAGTTTCTAGCTTATTTTGCGCTATTCCTCAAAGACACTGCAGAGGTTGGGCTGGATGCGCTCATGGACTTTTTGGAAGACCCAGAAGCAGAGGAGTTTGTCATGGAATGGAACCAAGAAGTCTTTGAAGAAGGAAAAGTTGGCTTGGAAGAGGGAGAATTTTATCCTTATCCGAGATACTAGATAATAAAAATAAAACCAAAAAGGAGAATATATTATGAAAGAACAACAGATTTTTGATAAATTAAAGGAAAAATTTGTAGGCTATGACATTCGGAAAAATCATGAAATTAGTAAAGATAACCATAATCATTTATTTGTAGATTTTGCTATTTTCCATTCCGAGAAGCCATTTGTAATATTGGAATATAAAGAAAAGTATAAAAAATATAATGATATACTAGAGCGTATCGAATCGTATTCTCAAGTTCCAGCGTTCGTTGTGGTAATTGAAGAAGGGGAGTTGTTCTTTTATAGGTCTCTTAATGAGGAGGCATTGAATTTTATTGAGTTCCAGGAGTTACTTCAAGAACTGACTATTGAAAAAACGGAAAATAATTTTTTAGGAGTTGAAAATACAGAGCAAGAGATTACAGAGGATATTAGTAGTCCATTTAATCCAGAAGATATCAACATTCAACAACAGTTGCTTTCAGTTAAATATTTGCATGAACTTCATACAGAAGATGCAATTAACTTAAGTCCAGATTTCCAACGTGGTTATGTTTGGAAAGAAAACAAGAGAAAATCTCACTTAATTGAATCATTGATGTTAAGTATACCAATACCAGCATTTTACTTGTATGAAACGGGCGCAGATAGTAATGATGATTATGAGTTCTCGGTTATAGATGGTCAGCAACGTTTGACAACAATTTTTGATTTTTTAAATGATAAGTTTCGGTTGTCGTCATTAGAGTATCTGGGTGATTCCTACAATGGAAGTAGATTTTCGGAGCTCCCTCCAAAAATAAAAAGTAGAATAAACAGAACACAGTTATCTTTGAATATACTTAGTTACGATTCTCCACACAGAATCATTTATGATATTTTTAAACGAATTAACACTGGAGGGAAAGCTCTTAATAACCAGGAAATGAGAAATGCCGTAAGTACAAATTATACTAGAAAATTATTAAACTTATGCACAGAATCTGAAGAGTTTCTATCTGCGACTAACAGGCGTGTTAAAACATTGAGATTAGATCATCATGAATTAGTATTGCGATTTTTTGCCTTTCATAGAATCTATGATTTTGAAGCAAAAAAAGTAAATTATCAGAGTTCTAATATTGTTGATTTATTAAATGATGAAAACGAAAAGTTGAATAAGATAATTTCTCAAGAAAGCCTTAGCCAATATTTAGAAATTTTTAAAACTTCAATGAGTAGATGTTTTAAGTTATTCGGGGATAAAGCGTTTGTGAAGGTTATCTATAATAAAGAGAAAGAAGAGTACGAATATTCTATGTTAATAAACAAACCACTGTTTAGTGCGTTTAGTGTTATTTTAGCCAATAGAGAATATGAAAATATTAATTTTGGAAATTATAGTCAAATAGCTCTAGATAAACTCTCTCAAAAGTTAGAAGATCCTACTAATTTTATGTCTATATCAACTTCAACGAATAGTAAGAGTAAGGTAGAAAATTATTTTAAAATGTGTCAGGAGGTAATTGACGAATGCCTATTAGAAATGTAAGGATAAAAAATTATAAGTGTTTTCAAGATGAAAGTATAGAGTTATCAAAGTTGACAGTATTAACTGGTAGAAACTCAGCAGGAAAATCATCTTTTATTCAATCTCTTTTATTATATGAATTGTCTGGAAAAAATAAGCGAATCTACACGAATGATATATTTGGGTTAAATTTAGGTTTACCGTCAAAGTTAATTAATTTTACCGATAGTAGCATAGATACAGATAGTAGTGGACAGGAATTTCAAATTGGTATTGATGATAAAATTTCTAAATTCTCTATTGAAGAGGAACGTTTTTCTGAAAATTACTTATCAACAGTAGCAGATGAAAGAAATGAGAAAACATTTTATTATATCAATGCTGAAAGATTCGGTCCGAGAGTTTCGCAAATGATTGAAGAGACAGATGTCGAAGATGTAGGGAGTTCTGGGCAGAATACACTGTTTGTTTTATATAGAGTTAATATTAAGTATAGAGTCCAGAAATTTCCTACAGCAATAAAGAAGAGTAATGGTGGATTTAAAAATGAGTGTGAGTATTGGGTAAATAAAATTATTGATGACGTTCAATTCGAAGTTTCTGTCAATGATGACTTAGGAGTGTCTTCGTTGAGGTTTAAAGAAAATGGAATAGATGTGTTACCAACTAATGTTGGTTTTGGGATATCATATATTCTACCGATCATAGTTCAAGGACTTTATCTATCAGTCTTAAATAATAAAGACAAGAAAGAGAGGGTACTCATTGTTGAGAATCCAGAGGCACACTTGCATCCGTATGGACAGTCTCAAATTGGACAATTTTTAGCTGAATTAAGTCATAAAGGGGGAGTTCAGGTAATCGTTGAAACACATAGTGACCATGTAATTAATGGTATGAGATTATATAGTTTAAGACAAAAGTGTGTTGAATCAGATTTTAGATTATATTATTTTAATAAACAAGATGGAAGACATGAAATAATTTCTATTAGAATTAATGAATCAGGAGAAATTATTGATTGGCCAAAAGGTTTCTTTGATCAAGCTAAGATTGATTTATTTGAAATGATGAAGCATAGATTAGGAAAATAGCATGAAACATAAGATTGGTGAATTGTATTTACATACTCCTTGTGATTTTCAAAATCTCACAATGAATAGTGACTATACAAAATATACATTACAAAATTTGAAAAATGATTCTTGTAAAATACCTGAGGAATATTTTTTTATGAAAGATGATATGGGTAATAGTTTTGAGAATATATCCAATGAATTAATAACATATTATCTTCCAGATTTTTCTAAGTTTAACATATCCTCCAAAAATACTTATCAGGATATTGAAAGTGAACCCTACTATAAATATTTAACAGATAGAGAGATAAAAAATTCAGTCATTAATGATGCGGAAGCAATGAAACTAGAAAAAGAGTTCATATTATCGATGCCGATGAGTGAATTTGAATCAACTCTAAAAATACCTTATTTTGATAATTTTATATTAGCAGAAGAAGATTTTGTATTTGAATTTGTTAAAGATTATTTACCAAAGGATTATAAAGAAGAAATCTTACGAGTTTTAGATGATTTGAATGATTTTTGTTATGGTAATAAATTAGATTCATTTATTGGAAATAGAAAAGGATTAATTGATAATTTAAATTCATCTGTAGGAAATTGTTCAAGTATGGGAAGTGGAGAAACAAAAAGAAAATATAAAATTGGAAAACATTATTATATTATGCATTTTAAATTGTTTCGACCTGACAGTAGCGCTCGCATATATTTTAACTTTGATGAAACAGAAAAAAAGATTGTTTTGGGTAAGATTGGACATCATTTATAAGTAAACTAGAATTATAGAAAGTAAATAAATATGGAAACATGGCAAGAGTTAAAAGTTACAGTTAAGCGTGAGGGAGAGGAGCTGGTCTCTAACCTTCTGATTGAGCTGGGAGCGCAAGGTGTTGCGATCGAGGACAGTATGGACTATGTGGGAAATGTGGATCGCTTCGGTGAGATTTTCCCAGAGGTCGAGCAGCAAGAAGAAATCGTGGTGACAGCCTACTATCCTGATACGGTTGATGTGGCAGTGGTTGAGGCAGACTTACAGTCTCGCTTAGCAGAATTGACAGATTTTATGGATTTGGGAGAGGTCAAGATGGGGACGACTGCCTTGGCTGAGGAAGACTGGGCCGACAACTGGAAGAAATACTATGAACCAGCTCGCATCACTCATGACTTGACCATTGTGCCGTCCTGGACGGACTATAAGGCGACTGCAGGAGAAAAGATTATCAAGCTAGATCCTGGTATGGCCTTCGGGACAGGAACCCACCCGACGACCAAGATGAGTCTCTTTGCCTTGGAGCAGGTTCTTCGTGGTGGCGAAACGGTGCTTGATGTAGGAACTGGTTCAGGGGTTCTCTCCATTGCAAGCTCGCTGCTTGGTGCTAAGAAAATTTTCGCCTATGACCTGGATGATGTGGCGGTTCGGGTGGCTCAAGAAAATATCGAGCTCAACCCTGGCATGGAAAACATCCATGTTGCTGCTGGAGATTTGCTCAAGGGTGTGGAGATTGAAGCAGATGTCATTGTGGCCAATATCTTGGCGGATATTCTCATTCATCTGACAGACGATGCTTATCGTTTGGTCAAGGACGAAGGCTACCTGATCATGAGTGGCATTATCAAGGACAAGTGGGACATGGTGCGCGAGTCAGCTGAGTCAGCTGGATTTTTCCTTGAAACCCACATGATTCAAGGGGAATGGAATGCCTGTGTCTTTAAGAAGACCAAGGATATTTCTGGTGTGATTGGAGGCTAGCATGCAGCAGTATTTTATCAAAGGCAGTCCTATCTCTCCTGTCACCATTGAGGACAAGGAAACCAGCAAGCATATGTTTCAGGTCATGCGCTTGAAAGAAGATGATGAGGTGACCTTGGTCTTTGAGGATGGTATCAAGCGTTTGGCGCGCGTGTTGGATGTGGAAAATCGTCAGTTTGAATTGGTTGAAGAATTAGCTGACAATGTGGAACTGCCCGTTCAAGTAACCATCGCATCTGGTTTTCCCAAGGGAGACAAGCTGGAGTTTATTACTCAGAAAGTAACAGAACTAGGAGCTAGTCAAATCTGGGCCTTTCCTGCCGATTGGTCAGTCGCCAAGTGGGACGGCAAGAAATTGGGTAAAAAGGTTGAAAAACTGGAAAAAATTGCCCTTGGAGCAGCAGAGCAAAGCAAGCGTAATATTGTCCCAAGTATTCAGCTTTTTGAGAAAAAAGCAGATTTTCTAGCTCAGTTTGACCAGTTTGACTCAATTGTGGTGGCTTATGAAGAATCAGCAAAAGAGGGAGAAGCTGCTGCGCTCTTACAAACAGTCACTGGTCTTGAAAAAGGAGCCAAATTGCTCTTTATCTTTGGCCCAGAAGGCGGTCTTTCACCTGCAGAAATTGAAAGTTTTGAAGCCAAAGGAGCTGTTCTTGCAGGACTTGGTCCAAGGATTCTTCGAGCGGAAACAGCCCCGCTTTATGCCTTATCAGCCCTTAGTGTTTTAGTAGAATTAGAAAAATAAGAGGAAGAAAATGGAACAAAAACACCGTTCAGAATTTCCAGAGAAGGAACTTTGGGATTTAACCGCCCTTTACCAAGACCGTGAGGATTTCTTGCGAGCAATCGAGAAAACGCGCGAAGATATCAACCAATTTAGCCGTGACTACAAGGGCAATCTTCACACTTTCGAAGATTTCGAGAAGGCCTTTGCGGAATTGGAGCAAATCTATATCCAGATGAGCCATATTGGCAATTATGCCTTTATGCCTCAGACGACAGACTATAGCAATGAAGATTTTGCTAATATTGCCCAAGCTGGGATGGAATTTGAAACAGATGCCAGCGTAGCCTTGACCTTCTTTGACGATGCCTTGGTGGCAGCAGACGAGGAGGTCTTGGACCGTTTGGGTAAATTGCCTCACTTGACGGCAGCCATTCGTCAGGCCAAAATCAAAAAAGCCCACTACCTAGGGGCTGATGTGGAGAAGGCCTTGACCAATCTAGGTGAAGTTTTCTACAGTTCTCAGGATATTTACACCAAAATGCGAGCTGGGGACTTTGAAATGGCTGACTTTGAAGCCCATGGCAAGACCTACAAAAACAGCTTTGTAACCTATGAGAATTTCTACCAAAACCACGAGGACGCTGAAGTTCGTGAGAAATCCTTCCGTTCCTTCTCAGAAGGACTTCGTAAGCACCAAAATACGGCAGCTGCAGCCTATTTAGCCCAAGTCAAGTCTGAAAAACTCTTGGCAGATATGAAGGGCTACGACTCAGTCTTTGATTATCTCCTAGCTGAGCAAGAAGTGGACCGTGCCATGTTTGACCGCCAGATTGACCTCATCATGAATGATTTTGCGCCAGTTGCTCAGAGATACCTCAAGCATGTTGCCAAGGTCAATGGTCTTGAAAAGATGACCTTTGCAGACTGGAAATTGGACTTGGACAGCGCCCTGAATCCTGAAGTGACTATTGATGACGCCTATGATTTGGTCATGAAGTCAGTAGAACCTTTGGGACAAGAATATTGTCAGGAAGTTGCGCGCTATCAAGAAGAACGCTGGGTGGACTTCGCTGCTAATAGTGGCAAGGATTCTGGTGGTTATGCGGCGGATCCATATCGCGTGCACCCTTATGTCCTCATGAGCTGGACTGGTCGTTTGAGCGATGTTTATACCTTGATTCATGAAATCGGGCATTCTGGTCAATTCATCTTTTCAGATAATCACCAAAGTTACTTCAATGCCCACATGTCTACTTACTATGTCGAAGCGCCATCAACCTTCAATGAATTGCTTCTCAGTGACTACTTGGAGCACCAGTCTGATGATCCACGTCAAAAACGCTTCGCTCTTGCTCATCGCTTGACAGACACCTACTTCCATAATTTCATCACCCACCTCTTGGAAGCAGCCTTCCAGCGTAAGGTTTATACATTGATTGAAGAAGGGGAAACTTTTGGAGCAAGCAAACTCAACAGCATTATGAAGGAAGTCTTGACGGACTTCTGGGGAGATGCCATTGAAATTGACGATGATGCAGCCTTGACTTGGATGCGTCAAGCTCACTACTACATGGGCTTGTATAGCTACACATACTCAGCAGGCCTTGTTATCTCTACTGCAGGTTACCTCCATCTGAAAAACTCTGAAACTGGAGCTAGAGACTGGCTCAATCTCCTTAAATCAGGTGGCAGCAAGACACCGCTTGAGTCAGCCATGATTATCGGAGCCGATATCTCAACAGATAAACCACTACGTGATACCATCCAGTTCTTGTCTGACACAGTTGACCAGATTATAGCCTACAGTGCCCAGTTGGGAGAGTAGGGAAATGGGCAAATTTTAGGAGAATAATATGAATAGAATCAAAGAATGGCTAGAGCAAGATCCCCAAAGAATGCATTTTATCAAAATTGGTCTAGTTTTGTTGGGAATCATTTTATTGATTGCTTTGCCTACTCTCTATCTTGTTTTGAGCGGAGTTGGTATTTGGTATTTTGTAAAGAAAGCACCAGATATTCGAAAAAGAAATCTAATGATTGGGCTTTTCATTGTCAGTTTTGTTGCAGTTGCTCTTCAAACTCCAACAGTCTCAAAGAAAACTTCATCTTCTCAGTCAGAAAATAAGCAGACTGCGACATCTACTACTTCGACAGCTTCAACCACGGATACTTCATCCAGTATAGAGGAAGCAAAACGAATCGAAGAAGAGAAAAAAGCTAAAGAAAAAGCAGAAGAAGAGAGAATTGCCAAAGAAAAAGCTGCAAAGGAGTTGCAAGAAAAAGGTGAAACCTTAGTCAAACAATTGGAAGACAGTCAAGATGCGAGTCAAGTGAAGTCTGCTAAAGAAACAGTTAATCAGATTGAAAATAATGATAAAAAGACAGAGTTGCTTGATAGAATAGGTGCAGTTGAGTCGTTAATTTCTCAAAAAGAAGAAGAAAAAAGAGCTGCGCGTGAAGCTGAAACCAAAGCTCAACAGCAAGATAGAATTGTCTATGTTGCAGACCATGGGAAATCAAAAGTTTATTGGTATAGTAAGGATAGAATGCCTTCAAAAACGAATAAAGCTAACGTTGTTGAGATGACAGAAGCAGATGCGATTGCAGCAGGAAAACGACCATCTAAAAAAGAATAAGACAGAAAGTCATCTTCGGATGACTTTTTGATAAGTTACTAGAAATGTAGAGGTACTTGAGATGTATGAAGAATTACAAAGAAAAGTGACAGAAGAAAAACCAAGCTATAGTCGAGAAGAAATTCAGTGGTTGCTTGATCATTTAGGAGATCCCTCTCCAGAAATTCGAGACGAACTTGTTTTTACGAGTTTGGCTAGAGGGATTCAAGAAGAACTGTTTTCCCTTGAACAGTTTCAGTTTATCTCAGAAGAGGTCTCCTCTGATGAAGGTCTATACAAAGAGATTGATAGTAGAGGAGTTTCGGCTCTTAAACGTTCTTTTAGGGCGCTTATTTATGCCAATCTTTTGTCTGCAGATGGTAATGAGCACTCTCTTTTCTATAAAGGATTAAAAGCTGATATAAGAAATGCTATGCTATCTCAAGGTTTGTATTACCTAAAAAAAGAAAAGGATACGACAGGATTTTCAAGTCAGTATGGTTGGGTTCACGCTTTTGCGCATGGAGCGGATCTCTTGACGGAAGTGATTTGTCATCCAGATTTTCCTAGTAACAGAGTTTCTGAAGTATTTGATGTACTGGGTCAACTATTTAAAAGAATTCCCATTCGTTTTACAAATGATGAGGATTGGCGGTTAGCGAGAGTACTTTATGAACCTATTTTGCAAGGAAAATTAGAGCAGGAACAAGTAGCTTCTTGGATAAAAACTGTTGACTTTCCGATAGAAGAGAGGGAAGATTTTTATAAATTTTCCAACTTCAGATCCTGTCTGTTGGAAGTCTATATCCAACTTGACCAGAAAAATAGTTTACAAGATGCCTTGAAAGAAGCCATTCAATCTTTTCAGTACTAAGGATAAGCGAGTCGTTTCATGATTTTCAAATAACTTTCCAGTCAATTTTCTTGAAACCCTTTCCTTCTTTTGATAGACTAATACATAGTTTGAAAAAAAGGAGACTTATCATGAAAAAATTTGTTGCTGAATTAATCGGTACATTTATGCTTGTGTTCATAGGAACAGGAGCTGTTGTTTTTGGAAATGGTCTTAATGGCCTTGGACACCTTGGAATTGCTTTTGCCTTTGGTTTAGCAATTGTGGTTGCAGCTTACTCAATCGGAACTGTTTCAGGTGCTCACTTGAACCCAGCAGTTTCGATCGCTATGTTTGTAAACAAACGTTTGTCATCTTCAGAACTTGTAAACTACATCCTTGGACAAGTAGTTGGAGCTTTCCTTGCGTCAGCTGCAGTATTCTTCCTCTTGTCTAACTCAGGCATGTCAACTGCTAGTCTTGGTGAAAATGCCTTGGCAAACGGTGTCACTGTCTTTGGTGGATTCTTGTTTGAAGTCATCGCAACTTTCTTGTTTGTCCTAGTTATCATGACTGTAACATCAGCAAGCAAAGGCAATGGCGCAATCGCTGGTTTGGTGATTGGTTTGTCATTGATGGCTATGATTCTTGTTGGATTGAACATTACTGGCCTTTCAGTAAACCCAGCTCGTAGCTTGGCACCTGCTGTCTTGGTAGGTGGCGCAGCCCTTCAACAAGTATGGATTTTTATCCTTGCCCCAATCGTTGGTGGCGTTCTTGCAGCCCTTGTTGCGAAAAGCTTCCTTGGAACAGAAGAATAATTGAAACTCAAAAAGCCTTGCTCCTCAGTTTGAGGAACAGGGCTTTTTCGTATTATACTCTTTGAAAATCTCTTTAAACCACGTCAGCTTCCATCTGCAACCTCAAAACACTGTTTTGAGCTGACTTCTTCAGTCTTATCTATAACCTCAAAGCAGTGCTTTGAGCAACCTGCGGCTAGCTTCCTAGTTTGCTCTTTGATTTTCATTGAGTATGAGTTTAACGGTTGTCAATTTTCTCTGGGTAGAGGTCGTGTTGGAAGAGACGCTGTTCTGCCAAGCCTTCATACTTAGTTCCAGGTCTACCGTAGTTGTAGTAAGGGTCGATTGAGATACCACCACGCGGAGTGAATTTTCCCCATACCTCTAAATAGCGAGGGTCTAGCAAGTTGACCAAATCTTTCCCGATAGTGTTGATACAGTTTTCATGAAAATCTCCATGATTTCGATAGCTAAAGAGGTAGAGTTTGAGGGATTTTGATTCGATGCAGAGCTTGTCAGGAATGTAGGAAATATAAATGGTCGCAAAGTCTGGCTGAGCGGTGATTGGGCAAAGCGAGGTAAATTCAGGACAGTTGAATTTGATGAAATAGTCATTTTCAACATGACGATTGTCAAAAGATTCAAGGACTTCTGGTTGATAGTCAAAAATGTAGTTGGTTTCTTTGTTGCCCAGTAGGCTTAGGTTTTTCATTTCTTCTTGTTGTGACATGATTTTTTCTTTCTAATTTAAACACCACGTTGGTTGTCGTAGAGGAGGGTATGGAGTTGAGGAAGGACGCGGACATTGCCCCAGCTATCGTCAGCAGCGACGCGTTCCCAGAGTTCTTTGAGACGGTCTAGTTGGTCTTGAACAATATTACCTGTAGCCTTGGGCTCAGGATTTCCAGCCGATAAGAAGAGGACATCTGGTTGGTAACGTTCTTGAATCCCTTTAGCAAAGGCCAAATCGGCATCATCAAAGACAGGGATTTTAAAGGTGACCTTGTCTGGATCCAATTGGGAAACGATAAAGTCTAAAGTCTCGAAGTTGACTTCCATCTTGGATGAGGGAGGTTTGGGGCTCAGAGTGACTTGGTCAATATCTTTTAACCAATTTTGCCAGCGAGAACCTTGGGTCTCAACAGCAAGGGTGACCCCACGTTCTTTGAGCTTGGTGACGAGTTCGGCCATATTGGCTGCTAGGATAGCGGGATTTCCCCCAGACAGGGTGACGTAGTCGTAGCTTCCTAGCTTATCTAAGGCAGCAATGACTTCATCAGCGGTCATGCGAGTTGGCTTTTCAGAACCATCCCAAGTAAAGGCAGAGTCGCACCAGTCGCAATGGTAGTCGCAACCAGTAGTACGGACAAACATGGTTTTCTGCCCGATAGCACGACCTTCACCTTGAAAGGTAGGGCCAAAAATTTCCAGAACTGGTAGTTTGAGGACACGTTCCCTAGTCATCTAACCACTCCCGTCTAAACTCTGCAAAGGCAGTCGGAGTTTCATAGAGGCGAACGTATTCCAAACGGAGACCGCGCTCGTCGGGCAACTCTTGACTCATGGTTTGGAAAATCCAGTAAACCATATTTTCAGCGGTTGTATTCATATAAGGCAAGGTTTCATTGAGATAGCGATGATCCAAGTGGGGTTCTAAGTAGTTCTTGTAGATCGCTTTGATATCTCCAAAATCGTAGGTCATACCACGTTCATCTAAAAATCCACTGACAGCAACTTGCAGATGATAGGTGTGGCCATGCAGGGATTTGCATTTTCCCTCATAGTGAAAGAGGTGGTGGGCAGCGTCGAAGGTGAACTCTTTTGATACCAAGGTTCTGTGAGGATTGTAGACAAGAGACTCCCCAGTTTCCTGTTTGATTTCTTTGGGTGCAAAAAACATTAACCCTCTCCTTTCTGTGAGAGATAAACATCAAGGCCATGCTGACGCAGGTGGCAGGCTGGACAATCACCGCAGCCACTTCCGATAATCCCATTGTAGCAGGTCAAGGTCCTTTCACGAACGTAGTCAAATGCGTCGAGTTGGTCGGCTAATTCCCAAGTTTCAGACTTGTCTAGCCACATGAGAGGTGTTTGGATAACAAAGTCGTAATCCATGGCAAGGTTGAGAGTGACATTGAGAGATTTGACAAAGACATCCCGGCAGTCAGGGTAGCCAGAAAAATCTGTCTCGCAGACACCAGTAACGATATCTTGAATGCCTCGTTGCTTGGCAAGAACTGCTGCAAAGGATAGAAAGAGGTGGTTGCGGCCGTCAACAAAGGTATTGGGAACCTCTCCCTCTTTTTGCTCGATTTCCATATCAGAGGTCAGGGCATTTTCAGTGATTTGTCCCAGCAGAGACATATCTAAGATGTGATGACGAATGCCTTGTTCCTTAGCGATTTCTCTAGCAACTTGAATTTCGAGATGATGGCGTTGGCCGTAGGAAAAGGTGACGGCTTCGACTGTTTCATAGTGTTCTTTAGCCCAAAAGAGGCAGGTTGTGGAATCTTGACCGCCACTAAAGACGACCAAGGCTGATTGACGTTTCATAGTACTCCTTCCAAAGTGGAAAATGTTCAGAGCACGCAAAAAGCTCCCTTGAGGGGAGCTAAAAAATACCAAGTAGAGGTTTTTTTTAGCGATGGCATGTCCCAAACATCGTAATATTCTATCTACAGTCTAGCATATTTTTTGAAAAATGGCAAAGGGCAAGAAAAAAGAGACCAAATGAAGCACTTGGTCTCTCGTGTGATTAGCTCAATTCAGCAACGATGGCCTTGATTTGTTCTGCAGTATGTACTCCAGCAACTTGTTTTACCACTTGGCCGTCTTTTTTGAAGAGAAGAGTTGGGATAGACATGATTCCAAAGGCACGAGCTGTGTTTGGATTTTCATCAACGTCCATTTTAACGATTTTCAAAACATCTTCTGAAAGTTCTTCAGACAATTTATCCAAGATTGGACCTTGCATACGACATGGACCACACCAAGTTGCCCAGAAGTCTACCAAGACCAAACCGTCTTTTGTTTCTTGTTCAAATGTTGCATCTGTAATTGCTTTTGCCATTGTATTTCTCCTTTTTTAGTTATATTGGCTTAAATCTTGTTTCATGAGATAGAAGAAGACATCTCCATAAGTCCCATGGTAGTCCAAATCATGACCATTGTAGGTTAATTTTTGGACAGTATAGTAATCAGCTACGCCGATGAGGCAGGCATGTTGAGAACGTTCAAAGTCTTGGTAAGACTCGAAAGTCATGGTTCTCTCTTGCTTGCTGGCGTCTAGATAAGTAATTTCGATCATATAAAACTCCTTTGTTCGATCTTGACTTTATTGTACTCCTTGAAAAGAGGAATGTCAAGAAAAATGATTGCGCACGCAACTTTTTTAGAAAATCTGATTATGAAATGAAATCAAGACTTGTCTCCAGTCTTTCTTCGACAGCCTTTTGCAGGTAAGCTAGAGTTGTCTGTCCCTCGTCAGTCAGGCAGATAAAGCTAGCCCGTCTATCCTGATCGCAACACCGACGACTAAGCAAACCACAGTTTTTCTCTTCTAGGCGAGCCACCATTCGAGAAACAGCGCTTGGACTGAGATGAAGCTTATCAGGTAAATCAATCTGGCGTAGAGATTTTTCTTGGGCCAAATCCAGATAGTAGAGCAGGTAAAACTCTTTCAAGGTCAACCTTTGTTCAGTCTGCTGGGCGATGGTTTCTTCTAACATGGCTTCCATTTCCTTTTGACGGCGGTTGTAGTCAAACCACTTTTCCAAATAGGTCATTACTTTCTCCTTTCTTTTAAAAGTAAAAATCACAAAGTCATTACTGATTATCTTTGTAACACAAGATGATTGCGCATGCAATGATTATACTACTTTTAACTAATCCTTGCAAGAGAGAAGAATTGCAATATTTCCTTGAAATTTTCTGAAAAAAGAGTAAACTGGTATGCAAGAAGTCTATTTCATGGAGTTTAGGATGAAATTATATGTTCAATTAATGATTCTCTTTGTGATTTCTCTAATCGGTGAGGGAATTTCTAGTTTCTTTTATCTGCCCATCCCAGGCAGTATTATCGGTTTGCTGATTCTCTTTCTAGCCCTACAATTCAAGTGGTTGAGAACCAGGCATGTCAACATGGTGGGGAATTTCTTGCTGGCCAATATGACCATTCTCTTTTTGCCGCCAGCAGTGGGAATCATGGAAAAGTTTGATGTCATTGCTCCTTATCTTTTGCCTATCGTCTTGATTGTCTTTTTTGCGGCTGTCATTAACATTGTCCTCATAGCTCTAGTGGTACAGTTTATCAAGCGACGATTTGAGGGTGACTATGGGAAAGGAGGAGCCAAATGAGTGAATTTGTTTCCAATCCTCTATTTGGGATTGCATTATCTATCTTAGCTTATCTAGTAGGGATGTTGATTTACAGACGTTTTCCCCATCCTTTGACAACGCCCTTACTTTTGTCAGCTGTTTTTATCATTATTTTTCTCAAGGTGACTGGTATTTCTTACCAAGACTACTATCAAGGTGGGGTTTATCTGAACAACTTGATAGTCCCTTCGACGGTGGCTCTAGGGATTCCGCTTTACAAGAGTTTTCACCTGATGAAGCACCATGCACGGAGTATTCTCTTTGGTAGTCTGCTAGCAGTGATTGTCAATACTAGTTTTACGGCCTTAGTTGCGAAAATATTTGGTATGGACTTTTTCCTAGCCATTTCTCTCTTTCCCAAGTCAGTAACAACCGCCATGGCAGTGGGGATTACAGAAAAATTGCAAGGCTTGACGACCGTGACCTTGGTGGTTGTAGTAGCAACTGGGATTTTGACCAGTGTTATTGGACCAACCCTTTTGAAGTGGTTGAAGATTGATGATCCAGTTGCAGTGGGACTTTCCCTCGGTGGGACAGGTCATGCTGTCGGAACAGGAACTGCCCTTCGCTACGGCTCTGTAGCAGGAGCCATGGGTGGCTTGGCTATCGGAGTCACCGGTATTCTTTATGTTTTTGTCAGCCCCATCGTAGCCAGTTTGATATTGAGTTAAAGAAAAACCCAGCTTTCTAGCTGGGCATTTTTTATTGCAAATTAACCTTGTTTTTCAAGATATAGTAGGTACCGAGATAGTAGATAGCTGATAAAAAGAGATCGCGCAGAATTTCTGTACCAACCATCACGTTATAGTCATTGTCAACTCTTAAGAAGAAAGTGATATAACCAATAACGATGGAAATGACGATATAGGCTAAAATCCCCATGGCTGTTCGATACTCGTTAAAGAGTTGCCCGATAGAGATGGAGAGGTAAATGGATAAAATCCATGCGATTGACCCGACAAATAGTGATAGGGCATACAGCCAGCCGTAGCTGAGGTAAGGGGAGATGAAGTTATAGAGGGCAGTGAAGTCTTTTTCTATTGGTGTTAAGAAGATGATGATCAATATACTCAAGATAAAGACAATATAGCTTAAGATGGACCAGACAAGACCGCCTAAAAGTTTTGCGGTGATGATTTGGTGCTCAGAGACAGGCAAGGTCAAGGTCAAGTACCCTTGGCGGTCATAAACACTCCCCTTGAATCTTCGGATGATTAAAAAGATTGTTGCAATCCAAAGAGTGACGCTGAGTCCTCCAAAGACTAGCACTAAAAAGAAGATGAAATAAGCAGCATTGTTAGGATTGTAACTCTGGCTAAGACTGTTAATAAAAGCTCCAATCAAAACTGAAATTGCAAGGACGGCACCGTAGAGTGCAAGATACCATTTATTGATATTTTTAAATTCATAACGAACTAAATTCCAAAACATACTAATCTCCTTTAACTAAGCCTTGAACTCTTGACGGAAGAGCTGGTCAATGGATTCACCTGACTCGTAACGAATATCATCAACATTTCCTTGGCGTACGACTTTTCCGTCTTTGAGGAAGATAATCTCATCCAAGATAGGTTCAATATCTGAAATCAAGTGGGTTGAAATCAGTACTGTAGAGGTTGGTGAGTAGTTGTTGATGATGGTATTGAGGATATAATCACGTGCGGCTGGATCCACTCCACCGATCGGTTCATCGAGGACATAAAGACGAGCTTCGCGGCTCATGACCAAAATCAGTTGTACCTTTTCCTTATTCCCTTTTGATAGTTTCTTGAGGCGACTATTCTCATCAATACCAAGATCAGCTAGCAAGTGTTGGGCTCTTTCGAGATTGAAATCCTGATAGAAGGTTTTAAAATAGGTTAGAGCATCCTTGACCTTCATCTCTTCATTGAGATAAGTTGTGTCAGGAAGGTAAGAGACAATCGCCTTTGTAGCAGGACTTGGATCCAATCCGTTAATGAGAACACGTCCTTTATCAGGCTGAAGAAGGCCATTGATCAGTTTGATTAAGGTCGTTTTTCCAGATCCATTTGGGCCGAGGAGACCAACAATTTTTCCAGCCGAAATCTCAAGAGAGATATTGTCAAGTGCCGCAGTTGCTCCATATGATTTTGTTACATTTTCAAGTGCTAGTAGTGTCATAGTCTTAAACTCCTTTAATATAGTCGCTTAATACATTTGGCAGTTCTTCTTTTTTGTAGCCAAATTGAAGCATGCAAGAGACGAATTGTTGTAGCTGCTCCTCGGAAAGTTGTTTGCGGGACTGAAGGATGAGGTCCAAATCCTCGGTGACAAATCGACCAGTTGTCCGCTTGCTGTATACAAATCCTTCACGTTCGAGGTCAGACAAGGCGCGCTGAATGGTATTAGGATTGACCCCAGCCTCGCTCGCCAAATCTCTCACGGTAGGGAGCTGTTGGTTGGGTTCCAGCTCATGGGAAACAATCTGTAGTTTGATTTTTTCCATAATCTGTAAATAAATCGGTTTTGTATTATCAAATGACCAGGACATCATAGTCTCCTTTCTTTGTCTTTCTTGTTCTAATTAAATAATACAATAAAACAAAAAACTTGTCAAGTAAAAATAAGAATTGTTTTGGGAATTGCTCAAAAAATGGTATAATGAAAAGAAAACGACAAGGAGGGAAATGCATGCGTTGTCCAAAATGTGGGGCTACCAAGTCTAGTGTTGTTGATAGTCGACAAGCCGAAGAAGGAAATACCATCCGCCGAAGACGCGAGTGCGACGAGTGTCAGCATCGTTTTACAACCTATGAACGAGTAGAAGAAAGAACGCTGGTTGTCGTCAAAAAAGACGGTACGCGAGAGCAGTTTTCGAGAGATAAAATCTTTAATGGGATTATCCGCTCAGCCCAGAAACGTCCTGTTTCAAGTGATGAAATCGGCATGGTGGTCAATCGCATCGAGCAAAAACTCCGTAGTCGCAGTGAGAATGAGATCCAAAGTGAATATATTGGTTCTTTAGTCATGGAAGAATTGGCGGAGCTGGATGAGATTACCTATGTTCGTTTTGCCAGTGTTTATCGTAGCTTTAAGGATGTGAGTGAGTTGGAGAGTCTGCTCCAGCAAATCACCCAGTCCTCTAAAAAGAAAAAGGAAAAATAGATGAAGCCAAATGACCGTTTTTCTTTTATAAAGAATAATCGGGTGTCGCAAGATACCTCTTCTCTGGTGCAGTGCTACCTCCCGATTATCGGTCAGGAGGCACTGAGCCTCTATCTATATACCATTACCTTTTGGGATGGTGGGCAAAAGGAGCATCTCTTTTCCCACATCCTCAATCACTTAAACTTCGGCATGCCGACCTTGCTCCAATCCTTTAAAGTCTTATCTGCCTTGGATTTGTTGACCCTTTATCAGAAGGGGGAAACTTATGAATTGCAGCTTCATTCTCCCCTCTCCAGTCAAGAATTTCTAAGCCATTCTGTCTATAGCAGATTATTAGAGAAAAAGATTGGGGATACAGCTGTTTCTGCTATGAAGCAGGCTCCAAGTGAGGGAGAAGCACTCTCTGTTTCTTTGAGCCAAGTCTTTCCAACCCTGACCGAAGAAGTGACCCCAAGCGAGTCTAAAAGCAAGTTAAAAAATGATTTTGACTTGGGACATTTCCAGCGCCTGATGGCTCGAGATGGCTTGCGTTTTGAAGATGAGCAGGCGGATGTTTTGGAATTATTCGCCATCGCAGATGAAAAAAAATGGACCTGGTTTGAAACCTATCAATTAGCCAAGGCGACAGCGGTGGCTCAGGTTATTTCAGTCAAACGCATGCGTGAAAAGATAGCACAAAAACCAGCTACTTCTGACTTTAGCCCCAAAGAAATGACCATTATCAGGGAAGCCAAAAATAAAACTCCCCTACAATTTTTAGCGGAAATCAAGCAAACGCGTAAGGGGAACATCACCCAGAGTGAGCGAGAACTCCTTCACCAGATGGCGTCTTTAGGCTTGTTGGACGAAGTCATCAATATCATCTTGCTTCTAACCTTTAACAAGGTTGATTCGGCTAATGTCAATGAAAAATATGCCATGAAGGTCGCAAATGATTATGCTTACCAAAAAATTCGAACAGCAGAAGAAGCTGTGCTTCGGATTCGAGAGCGTCAGCAAAAAGGGCAAGAGGAACAGAAAAACAAGGCCAGCTCAACTAAGACAAATGTTCCTCAGTGGAGTAATCCAGAATACAAGAATCAAACCAGTGAGGAAACTCGTCTGGAACTAGAACGCAAAAAACAAGAAATGTTAGCCCGATTAGAAGAAGGAGGAGACTAGATGGAAAGTGTTGGTGATGTAATCAAACGTCAGACAAGTCGTTTTCAGTATCAGGACTTGGTCCAGCAGATTATGAAGGACCCCGATGTGGCGGCTTTTATCCAGAAAGAATCCCTCAGCCAAGAGGAGTTAAATCGTAGCATCTCCAAGTTCAACCAATATATCACAGAACGGGATAAGTTTCTTCGTGGGGATGCTGACTATATAGCTCGTGGCTACAAGCCTATCTTGGTCATGAATCACGGCTATGCAGATGTATCTTATGAAGAAACACCAGAGCTAATCGCGGCTGAAAAAGAGGCGGCCATCAAGAATCGTCTCAAGTTGATCAATCTACCAGCAAGTCTCAAGAAAGCGAAATTGGCTCAGATTGACCTAGATGACTTAGGACGTTTGCCTATTTTTGAGAGACTCTATGCCTTTGTTGACCTTTACCCAAGTATCCGAAAAGGCCTCTATCTTTACGGAGACTTTGGTGTCGGAAAGAGCTTCATGATGGCAGCCCTGGCTCACGACTTATCTGAAAAACGTGGTGCTTCAACAACCATTCTCCACTATCCAAGTTTTGTCATTGATGTGAAAAATGCCATCGGTGAAGGATCTGTGAAGACCCTGGTGGATGACATCAAGTTAGCAGAAGTCTTGATCTTGGATGATATTGGTGCAGAGCAATCTACCCCTTGGGTGCGTGATGAGATTCTCCAAGTTATTCTCCAGTATCGCATGCAGGAAGATTTGCCAACCTTCTTTACTTCCAACTTTAATTTCCAAGATTTGGAAAAACATTTTGCTAAAGGAAAGAATGGAAATGATGAGACTTGGGAAGCTAGACGGGTCATGGAACGGATTCGTTATTTAGCAGAGGAAACAAGACTAGAAGGAGAAAATCGCCGATGACAGAAACCATTAAACTGATGAAAGCTCATACTTCAGTTCGTCGCTTTAAGGAGCAAGAGATTTCTCAAGAACACTTAAATGAAATCTTGACTGCTACTCAAATGGCGTCATCTTGGAAAAATTTCCAATCTTACTCTGTGATTCTTGTACGCAGTCAAGAGAAGAAAGATGCTTTATATGAATTGGTTCCTCAGGAAGCTATTCGCCAGTCAGCAGCCTTTTTGCTTTTTGTCGGTGACTTGAACCGAGCTGAAAAGGGAGCAAGCCTTCATACGGACACTTTCCAACCTCAAGGGGTAGAAGGTCTCCTTATCACGTCTGTGGACGCTGCGCTTGCAGGGCAAAATACCTTGCTTGCGGCTGAGAGTCTGGGATATGGTGGTGTGATTATCGGTTTGGTCCGTTACAAGTCAGAAGAAGTGGCAGAGCTTTTTAACTTGCCTGACTATACCTATCCCGTTTTTGGGATTGCCCTTGGCGTGCCAAATCAACAACATGATGTCAAACCAAGACTGCCTTTGAACCAAGTGGTATTTGAAGAAGAATACCAAGAACAGCCAGTTGCAGCGATTTTGGACTATGACAAAGTACAGGCAGACTATGCTGGTGCGCGTGCGACAACCTCTTGGAGTCAGCGTTTGGCAGAGCAGTTTGGTCAAGCCGAACCTCGTTCAACTCGGAAGAATCTAGAACAGAAAAAGTTATTGTAGAAAGTGAGAAAACATGGCCTTACCAACTATTGCCATTGTGGGACGTCCCAATGTTGGGAAATCAACCCTATTTAATCGGATCGCTGGTGAGCGGATCTCAATCGTAGAAGATGTCGAGGGTGTGACACGTGACCGTATCTATGCAACGGGTGAGTGGCTCAATCGTTCCTTTAGTATGATTGATACGGGAGGGATTGACGATGTCGATGCTCCCTTCATGGAACAAATCAAGCACCAGGCAGAAATCGCTATGGAAGAAGCGGATGTCATCGTTTTTGTGGTGTCTGGTAAAGAAGGGATTACAGATGCGGACGAGTACGTAGCTCGCAAACTCTATAAAACCCATAAACCTGTTATCCTTGCCGTTAACAAGGTTGACAACCCAGAAATGCGAAATGATATTTTTGATTTCTATGCGCTAGGATTGGGCGAACCGCTGCCAATTTCGTCTGTCCACGGTATCGGTACGGGTGATGTGCTGGATGCCATTGTGGAAAATCTACCACACGAAGTTGAAGAAGAAAATCCAGACGTGATTAAATTTAGCTTGATTGGCCGTCCTAACGTTGGAAAATCAAGTTTGATTAACGCTATTTTGGGAGAAGACCGCGTGATTGCTAGTCCAGTAGCTGGAACAACGCGCGATGCCATTGATACTCATTTTACAGATACGGATGGACAAGAGTTTACCATGATTGATACAGCTGGTATGCGTAAGTCTGGTAAAGTCTATGAAAATACGGAGAAATACTCTGTCATGCGTGCCATGCGTGCTATTGACCGTTCTGACGTGGTCTTGATGGTCCTCAATGCCGAAGAAGGTATTCGCGAGTACGACAAGCGTATCGCAGGTTTTGCCCACGAAGCCGGTAAAGGGATGATTATCGTGGTCAACAAGTGGGATACCCTTGAGAAAGACAACCACACCATGAAGAAATGGGAAGAGGATATCCGTGAGCAGTTCCAATATCTGCCTTATGCGCCGATTGTCTTTGTATCCGCTCTTACCAAGCAACGTCTCCACAAATTGCCTGAGATGATCAAGCAAATCAGTGAAAGCCAAAACACACGTATCCCATCAGCTGTCTTGAACGATGTGATTATGGATGCCATTGCTATCAATCCAACACCGACAGACAAAGGAAAACGCCTAAAAATCTTCTACGCGACTCAAGTGGCAACCAAGCCACCGACCTTTGTCATCTTTGTCAATGAAGAAGAACTCATGCACTTCTCTTACTTGCGTTTCTTGGAAAATCAAATCCGCAAGGCCTTTGTCTTTGAAGGAACCCCGATTCACTTGATCGCAAGAAAACGAAAATAAAATGATAAAAAGGATTAAGTCCTAGTAATCAGTGATGAAAGAGTAATTGTATATGATTGCTCTTTTTTACTAAACAATATTGAGTATTTAAACAATTTTTAAATTTTTATAGAGGTGGTGACTTTATTGAAAATCATTCTAAAAGAAGATATTGAACTATATCGTTATTTGATTGCAAAGGTAACATTCTTACAGACGCATAAAGAATACCATTTGGTGGAGTCCTATCTCGATAGTAATTGTTTTTTAATTGCCAACCGAGCAACAGAAGAGAAAGTGTTTGTGGCGCTCTTTAAACAACCGACTAGGAAAACGGTAGAGGTAGAGTGTAAGAAGGTTATGTTTATTCAAACCAGGAATACTAGGATTCCTGAAGGCTTTGAAATAGAGAAGGCGGAGAAAGATTTTAATGACCGGCTGTCAGAGAATATCAGACTGGGATTTTTAGAGCCAGATCGGTTAGTTGAGCAGTTTCAAGGGATGTTTAAAGAAGATCTTGAGACGTATTTTAAAAAGGCAGAAGCAACGATTCAAGCTGAGCGACAATATTTTGTGAAGTACTATGCCAAGGAAACGATTGAGAAGAATCCTTATCAGGTAGTTGAAGGGAATGTGTCGTTTAGCCATCCGAAGCATTTCAACGACCCGTTTGACTGTAATTGCTACTATGCGAACGGTCATTCAATGATGGATTTCTTCCGAGTCTTCTGCCTTACACACGCTACAGATAATATTTTAATGTGGTCTTATTACGCCAATAGTCACACAGGCTATGCGCTCAAGTATTCGTATGCGAGTCTGTTAGATAAAATTTATTCCTTAAGGGTAGATGGACTTTGTGTATACGGAGCAGTGGAGTATATTGATAAACGACCTAATACGAGAAGCAATAGCAATCAATTTTCTTATTCGAATCTAAACTTCTATATTAAAGCGACCTTTGCAAAATTTAAAGAGTGGCAACACGAGAGAGAATACCGCTTCGTGTGCATTTTGGATCAAAACAAAGAAGGCGCGCACGAAGTTCTTGGAGACTGGGTGGTCATTCCGCAAGTGGATATCGTGCAAGGATACGCTGGATGTAACAATGAAATAATTAAAGTAAGTGGGTATTACCCAATCAAAAAATTAGAAAAAGATATTTTAAATTACCAGTTAAAATCTTAATAGAAAAGTAAGTTCAATAAGAAAAAGAAAACACAAGGTCTTCTTTTTCTTATTAGGGTCGAGTTTTGGAAGACTTGTCATCAAATTAACATCAATTTCAGGATTGCTGTCACAGTTTTGTAATGAAAATGCACTTTCTTTGTAAAAATCAAAATGCTATAATTCCTTAAATCAATTTTCCTTTATCAGGGAGGTTATTATGAAAAGAATCAAATTATTTAAAAATAGTTTGTTGGTTCGCTTGCTTGGGTTGCTGATGGTCTTTCTCTTCTTGTCAGCATTCACAGCACCTGAAAAACCTGAGTACGGGATTTATGACCCGGATCATTATTTAACGGATGAGACTATAAGTCAGATTCGGGAATTGAATAATGTCAATAGTAAAAAATCAGAAAAATTCCAGATGGGTGTTTACGTTGTGAAAAGCCTAGATGGAGAAACAATCGAGACTGTAGCCAATGAAACAGCTAGGGCTTGGAAGATTGGCTACTCGGGAGACAAGCACGGTGTCTTGATTGTAGTAGCAGTCCAAGATAGAAAATCACGGATTGAAACCAGTAATAATGTGGCCAGTAAGATCACTGACTATCAGACTCACAGGTTCTTGACAACAGCACGTCCTTACTTTAAAAATGGTGACTATAACAAGGGTGTTCTCTCAATAGTCAATAATCTCAACTACATGTTCTATAGTGGATCGAGTACGACTGCTTCAAGTTCTAAAAGTAGTTACGACTATACTACCAACTCTAGTCGCTTAAGGGAACTTGAAAGGTATGCTGGTGAGAGTAGTTCTTCGAGACGTCATCGAAAAAGCAGTTCGAGTGACGGAGTTATCGTATTTGGAGTTCTCATTTACTTCATCGTGATGATTATCGGATTTCTATTTGGTGGTCGTGGTTCACGTGGAGATGATTCTGGCGGTGGCTGGTGGGGCGGCGACTCATCAGACTCAGGATCCTCTTGGTCTGACTCAGGTTCTTCTTGGTCTGACTCGGGCTCCGATTCATCTGGAGGCTGGGACGGCGGTGGCTTTGATGGCGGTGGTTCGTCTGATGACTGGTGAGTGATCATATATTGCTCAAACCGATTTCTCCATACAGTAAGGTGACTCCTTTGCAAGAGTTCACTCCTTAATTAAAAATAAAAACAAAGTTTGGGAAATTGATTTAAAATCTGAGTATTTTCTCAGAAAAGTTGATAAAAGAAAGTGTTAAGGTTTTGATATGAAACAAAATAAAGTAATTCTCTCAATAGTAGCGATTTTCTTTGGACTACTAGTTCTGGGAAGTTGTTCCGCAGTGACGACCTATAATGGTCTAGTTGGTGAACAGACTAAAGTGGAGCAGGCTCAGGCCGATGTCTCGACAGCCCTCCAACGTCGTTCGGACTTGATTGGTAACTTGGTGGAGTCCGTTAAAGGACAAATGAATCATGAAACCGAAGTCTTTACCAAGATTGCGGATGCTAGAGCTAAAATCGGTAGTAGCTCAGTAACTTCGGAAGAAAACCAAAAGGCTCAGGGAGAATTGAGCTCTGCTCTTTCCCGCTTGATTTCCTTGACGGAGAATTATCCAGAACTCAAGAGCAATCAAAATGTTGAGCAACTAATGGTCGAACTTTCAGGAAGTGAAAATCGTATCTTTGTAGCACGTAAGGATTATAATAAAGTCGCAGCCGAGTACAATCAAAAGTTGAGAAGTTTTCCAACCGTGCTATTTGCGAATATGATGAACTTTAAAGAAGCTGAAACCTTCAAGGAAACAGAAGAAGCCAAGACAGTTCCTAAGGTTGATTTTGGAACCTCTTCATCAAGTCAATAAAGTGAATCAGCCTATGAATAAAGGAATTTCTCTAGCGTGACTAGTGATTTCCAACCGAACCTGGAAAGCTTTTTCCAGGTTTTTTTGGTATAATAAAAGGGAAGAGACAGTGACTCAAATGGAGGTTTGCTATGGAAAAAACAAAAGCCTTTCTTGAAGCGAACTACAAGAGATATATCCTTACGATTTGCCTTCTCTGGTTCCTCATGTTTTTCCTTCCTTGGGATTGGCAAATAGGAGGAGTTTCAGTATATTATTTCGTTATGAAAAAACTCTTTGTGGTTTTTGGCGTTTTATCCATCCTGTACTCCGTGCTGATTAAAAAAATCAGTCTTCTCATCTTTGGCATCATCCTTTGCTTGGCCTTCTGGATCAATCTCTTTTGGTATTTTGGGATATTGCCTGCATTCTTGGGAAATTAAACATTAAAAATTGGTGGACTAGACGAGTTTCTAGTCCTTTTTTCTTCCTTGACAAAATAGTTTGAGAAGTGAAAATGATTTTGTTGACGGGCGATCTGTATGATATAATAAGTTCCGTAAACAGAAGATTAAGGAATTTAAAAATGGCGAAAAAAGTAAAGGATTATTATGACTTGGCTTATGCTAGGGATTTGAGTCGACGGTTGAAAGAAGCGTCCCCTGTATTTGATGAGCGAAAGTTTAGCTTGTTGCTAGAAAAAGACTTGGAAAATTTGGAGTTTAGCCAGCGTCAAGAACTCTTGGCTAAAAGTATCAAAGATTGCCTTCCCCTATCTTATCAGGACTCTCTCAAGGTTTTTGAGAAAATTTTAGGTCCTGAGCTAGAGGGTGGTTTAGGCATGTTTTCAGAAGGTTATTGGCTTTGGCCAATCGGCAAATATGTAGAGCTATATGGAGACAAGGAATTTGAATTGAGCGCGGCCTTTAGTAAGGAACTAACCAAGCGATTTACTGGAGAATTTTCTATGAGACCTTTGCTGGCTCGCTATCCTAAGGCTACAATGACTTTGCTGTTAGAATGGAGTCGGGATGAAAATTTGCGCGTTCGTAGACTTGCTAGCGAGTGCATGCGTATCCGTCTGCCTTGGGCTAAGAGACAAACCGTGGTATTGGATTATTTTGAGGATTTTACCACTATTCTGACCAATCTAAAGGATGATAGAGACAAGTCCATTCAAAAAAGTGTAGCCAATAATCTAAATGATTTGTACAAGGAAGACCCTGATAAGTTTGAAAGGATTCTTCAAACTTGGCAAAAGGAGGAGCTGAGTTCAAGTTGTGCTTGGATCATCAAGCATGCATCTCGAACAAAAAACAAAAAGGTAGCCACAGAAGATTTATGCAAAAAAAGCTGAATTTTGGCTGGCCTTTTCCGTTGTAAATTAAGGATTCTTTCTTGAAAAATAATGGTAAATATGCTAAAATTAAAAGAACATTCTAAAATATTCAGAATAAAAAGTAAGGAAAATCATGGCTAATATTTTAAAAACGATTATTGAAAATGATAAAGGAGAACTTCGTCGTCTGGAAAAGATGGCTGATAAGGTTCTTAACTATGAGAGCCAAATGGCTGCAATGTCAGACGAAGAACTAAAAGCGAAAACTGACGAATTTAAAGAGCGATACAATAAGGGTGAATCACTTGATTCATTGCTATATGAGGCTTTTGCAGTAGTTCGTGAAGCTGCAAAACGTGTCCTTGGGCTCTTCCCTTATAAGGTTCAGGTCATGGGTGGGATTGTTCTTCACCATGGTGACGTTCCAGAGATGCGTACGGGTGAAGGGAAGACCTTGACAGCGACTATGCCAGTGTACCTCAATGCCCTTGCAGGTAAAGGGGTTCACGTAGTTACAGTCAACGAATACCTAACAGAACGTGACGCGACTGAAATGGGTGAGTTGTACTCATGGCTCGGTTTGTCAGTAGGGATTAACTTGGCAGCTAAATCTCCAATGGAGAAAAAAGAGGCTTACCTTTGTGATATTACCTACTCAACCAACTCAGAGATTGGTTTCGACTACTTGCGTGATAACATGGTCGTTCGTGCAGAAAACATGGTGCAACGTCCACTCAATTATGCCTTGGTCGATGAGGTTGACTCAATTTTGATCGACGAAGCTCGTACACCATTGATCGTTTCAGGTGCCAACGCAGTTGAAACAAGCCAACTCTACCATATGGCGGACCACTTCGTGAAATCTTTGGACAAGGACGACTATATCATTGACGTTCAGTCTAAGACGATCGGTTTGTCAGATTCTGGTATTGACAAGGCTGAAAGCTACTTCAAACTAGAAAATCTCTACGACATTGAAAATGTAGCTCTTACTCACTTTATCGACAATGCCCTCCGTGCCAACTATATCATGATTCTCGATATCGACTATGTGGTTAGTGAAGAGCAGGAAATCTTGATTGTCGACCAATTTACAGGTCGTACCATGGAAGGTCGTCGTTACTCTGATGGTTTGCACCAAGCGATTGAAGCAAAAGAAGGTGTGCCAATTCAAGACGAGACCAAGACTTCAGCTTCTATTACCTATCAAAACCTCTTCCGTATGTATAAGAAATTGGCAGGTATGACAGGTACTGGTAAAACAGAGGAAGAAGAATTCCGCGAAATTTACAACATTCGTGTTATCCCAATCCCAACCAACCGTCCAATTCAACGTATCGACCACTCAGACCTTCTCTATGCAAGTCTGGATGCGAAATTTAAGGCTGTAGTTGAAGATGTAAAAGCTCGTTACCAAAAAGGTCAGCCGGTCTTGGTAGGTACAGTTGCCGTTGAAACGAGTGATTTCCTCTCCAAGAAATTGGTAGCAGCAGGTGTTCCTCACGAAGTCTTGAATGCGAAGAACCACTACAGAGAAGCGCAAATCATCATGAACGCTGGTCAACGTGGCGCGGTTACTATCGCAACCAACATGGCTGGTCGTGGTACCGACATTAAACTTGGTGAAGGGGTTCGTGAGCT
This sequence comes from Streptococcus oralis ATCC 35037, assembly GCF_900637025.1. NCBI lineage: Bacteria > Bacillati > Bacillota > Bacilli > Lactobacillales > Streptococcaceae > Streptococcus > Streptococcus oralis. Next base: position 1,437,733 of record NZ_LR134336.1, on the reverse strand, counting down.
TGGTGGACTTTGTGTTATCGGTACAGAGCGTCACGAAAGTCGCCGTATTGATAATCAGCTTCGTGGACGTTCAGGACGTCAAGGAGACCCAGGTGAGTCACAATTCTACTTGTCTCTTGAAGATGATTTGATGAAACGTTTCGGTTCTGAACGTTTGAAAGGTGTCTTTGAACGACTCAACATGTCTGACGAAGCCATCGAATCTCGCATGTTAACGCGTCAAGTTGAAGCAGCTCAAAAACGTGTCGAAGGAAACAACTACGATACTCGTAAACAAGTCCTTCAATACGATGATGTTATGCGTGAACAACGTGAGATTATCTATGCACAACGTTATGATGTCATTACTGCAGATCGTGACTTGGCACCAGAAATCCATGCTATGATTCGTCGTACCATTGGACGTATCGTGGATGCACATGCTCGTTCGAAAGAAGATGAAAAATTGGAAGCGATCTTGAACTTTGCTAAGTATAACTTGCTTCCAGAAGATTCAATTAGCCGTTCAGACCTTGCAGGTTTGTCAGACCAAGCTATCAAAGATGAACTATTCCAACGTGCCTTGAAAGTCTATGACAGCCAAGTTGCTAAGCTTCGTGACGAAGATGCAGTGAAAGAATTCCAAAAAGTCTTGATTCTACGTGTTGTAGACAACAAGTGGACAGACCATATCGATGCTCTTGACCAGTTGCGAAATGCTGTTGGTCTTCGTGGATATGCTCAAAACAACCCTGTTGTAGAATATCAAGCAGAAGGTTTCCGCATGTTTAACGACATGATTGGATCGATTGAATTCGATGTGACCCGCTTGATGATGAAAGCACAAATCCATGAACAAGAACGTCCGCAAACTGAACACAATATCAGTACAACTGCGACTCGTAATATCGCAGCGCAGCAGGCAAGTCTTCCAGAAGATTTGGACTTGAGCCAAATCGGACGAAATGATCAATGCCCATGTGGATCAGGTAAGAAATTCAAGAACTGTCATGGTAAGAGACAATAATATGAGATAAGATACAGGCGGATACCTGGTAAAAATCATTTTTTGCTTGGTGTCCGTTTGCTTTATAAGGAGATGAATCATGGTATTTAAAGCTAAAAGTCCTAAAATTAACATTGAAGAAGTTCGCGCCTTGTCTAAATTAGAGGGAGCGGCTCTTGCGAGAAAAAATCAACGTGATCAGGAATTGGAAGCCATCATCCGTGGGGAAGACCAGCGTATTCTCTTGGTGATTGGACCATGTTCATCTGATAATGAAGAGGCGGTTCTCGAGTATGCCAAGCGTCTATCTGCTTTGCAAGAAGAGGTCGAAGACCGTATTTTTATGGTCATGCGTGTCTATACGGCTAAACCTCGTACCAATGGAGATGGCTATAAGGGCTTGATTCATCAGCCAAATGCGACAGAAGCACCTAGCTTGATTAATGGAATCAAGGCTGTTCGCCAGCTGCACTACCGTGTGATTACCGAGACGGGAATGACAACAGCGGATGAGATGCTTTATCCTGAGAATCTTCCGCTGGTGGATGATTTGATTTCTTATATGGCTGTTGGAGCTCGTTCTGTAGAGGATCAACAGCACCGTTTTGTAGCGAGTGGAGCAGATTTCTCAACAGGATTTAAAAATCCAACATCTGGAAATCTCAATGTTATGTTTAACGGGATTTACGCAGCGCAAAATAAACAGAGTTTCCTTTTCCTCGGTAAAGAGGTGGAAACAACGGGAAATCCATTGTCCCACGCCATTCTTCGCGGTGCCTTGAACGAATACGGGAAAAATATTCCCAACTACTACTATGACAATTTGATGGATACCATTGATCAGTATGAAAAGATGGGCTTGGAAAATCCCTTTATTATCATCGATACCAATCATGACAATTCAGGCAAGCAATATATGGATCAAATCCGTATCGTTCGTCAGACCTTGATTAACCGTGACTGGAATGAGAAAATCAAAAAATATGTTCGTGGTTTTATGATTGAGTCCTATCTAGAAGATGGACGTCAAAATGAGCCAGAAGTTTTTGGGAAGTCCATTACAGATCCGTGTCTCGGATGGGACAACACAGAAGCACTTGTTCGCGAAATCTACCAAACGCTAGGAGAATAAGATGGCATTTATCGAAAAAGGTCAAGAAATTGATATTGAAGCAATCAAGGCTGCGACCCAGTTGTCACCTGAAGCCTTGCGAAAAAAAGAAGCCCGCGATAGAGAGTTAGCAGCCATCATCTCGGGTGAGGACGACCGAATCCTTTTGGTGATGGGGCCTTGCTCTTCGGACAATGAAGAAGCAGTACTCGAATATGCTCGTCGCTTAGCAGACTTGCAGAAAAAAGTTGCGGATAAAATCTTTATCGTGATGCGTGTCTATACGGCTAAACCTCGTACCAATGGAGACGGCTATAAGGGCATGATTCATCAACCAAATACTAGCGAAGCGCCTAGTCTCATCAATGGCTTGCAGGCTGTTCGTCAGCTGCACTACCGTGTAATTACGGAGACGGGCTTGACGACAGCTGATGAGATGCTTTATCCGTCAAATCTCGTTTTGGTTGATGACCTAGTCAGCTACCATGCTGTAGGGGCTCGCTCAGTGGAAGACCAAGAACACCGCTTTGTAGCCTCTGGTATTGATGCTCCGGTTGGGATGAAAAATCCAACATCTGGGAACCTTGGGGTCATGTTTAATGCCATCTATGCGGCTCAAAACAAGCAAACCTTCCTTTACCATGGCCAAGAAGTGGAAACTTCAGGAAATCCTTTGGCTCACGTTATCCTTCGTGGTGCCATGAACGAATATGGTAAAAATGAACCTAATTTCTACTATGAAACACTCTTAAATGCCATCAATCGCTATGAGACTATGGGACTTGAAAATCCCTTCATTATCATCGATACCAATCATGACAATTCTGGCAAGCAGTATATGGAACAAATTCGCATTGTTCGTCAAGCCTTGCTGAATCGTGACTGGAATGAAAAGATTAAAAAGACGGTTCGAGGCTTTATGATCGAATCTTACCTAGCAGATGGTCGCCAAAATCAACCAGAGGTCTTTGGTTGCTCCATAACTGACCCTTGTCTAGGCTGGGAAAATACAGTAGCCTTGGTAGAAGAAATTTATACTACCTTAACAAAATAAGTGAAAAGGATGGAGTTGGGGGATTCTCAGCTCCTTTTATGAGTATGATAGTTGGACATGGAATTGACATCGAAGAATTGGCTTCGATAGAACGCGCAGTTACACGACACACAGGATTTGCCGAGCGGGTGCTAACAACTAAGGAAATGGAGCGCTTTACCAGTCTCAAAGGCCGCAGACAAATCGAATACTTGGCTGGTCGCTGGTCGGCTAAGGAGGCCTTTTCCAAGGCTATGGGGACAGGAATTGGCAAACTGACCTTTCAGGATTTGGAAGTTTTGAATAATGAACGCGGGGCTCCATATTTTAGTCAGGCACCATTTTCAGGAAAGATTTGGCTATCGATCAGCCATACAGATCAGTTTGTGACAGCCAGTGTTATTTTGGAGGAAAATCATGAAAGCTAGTCCACATAGACCAACCAAGGCTCTGATTCATTTGGGAGCTATTCGACAAAATATTCAGCAAATGGGGGCTCATATCCCTGAAAGAACGCTCAAGTGGGCAGTGGTCAAGGCCAATGCCTATGGTCATGGGGCTGTTGCCGTTGCGATGGCGATTCAGGATGATGTTGATGGATTTTGTGTTTCCAATATTGATGAAGCTATTGAACTTCGTCAGGCTGGACTCAGCAAGAAAATCCTTATCTTAGGAGTTTCTGAAATAGAAGCTATTGACCTAGCTAAAGAATACGATATCACCTTGACGGTAGCTGGACTGGAGTGGATTCAAGCACTGTTAGCTAGGGAGACAGATTTATCTGGCTTAACAGTTCACCTCAAGATTGACTCAGGGATGGGACGGATTGGTTTCCGAGATTCCAGTGAGGCAGAGCAGGCTCAAGCCTTGCTCCAACAATACGGTGCTCGCGTTGAGGGGATTTTTACCCACTTTGCTACTGCAGATGAAGAATCAGATGACTACTTTAATCAGCAGTTAGAACGGTTTAAAACTATTTTGGCAAGTATGAAGGAAGTTCCAGACCTGGTTCACGCAAGTAATTCGGCAACGACTCTTTGGCATGCAGAGACTATTTTTAATGCGGTTCGTATGGGAGATGCCATGTATGGTCTTAACCCAAGTGGAGAGGTATTGGACTTGCCCTATGACTTGAAACCAGCCTTGACCTTGGAATCTGCCTTGGTTCATGTCAAGACAGTTCCAGCTGGAGCTTGCATGGGCTATGGGGCGACCTATCAGGCGGATAGTGAGCAAGTCATTGCGACCGTGCCAATCGGCTATGCGGATGGTTGGACACGAGATATGCAAAATTTCTCTGTTTTAGTGGATGGCCAAGCTTGCCCAATTGTTGGGCGGGTTTCCATGGACCAAATCACTATTCGTCTGCCTAAGATTTATCCGCTCGGAACAAAAGTAACCCTGATAGGCACAAACGGTGGCAAGGAAATCACAGCTACTCAGGTAGCTACCTACCGCGGCACTATTAACTATGAGGTGGTTTGTCTCCTCAGCGACCGCATTCCGAGAGAATATCATTAAACCAAAGAAAGGAGTGGAGCATGAATCTACATCAACCCTTGCATGTCTTGCCTGGTGTGGGGCCAAAGTCAGCAGAGAAATACGCCAAACTAGGAATTGAAAACTTGCAAGACCTCTTGCTCTACTTTCCTTTTCGTTATGAAGACTTCAAGACCAAGCAGGTGCTAGAGTTGGAAGACGGTGAAAAGGCGGTTCTGTCTGGTCAAGTCGTGACTCCTGCCAGTGTCCAGTATTATGGTTTCAAGCGCAATCGTCTGCGTTTTAGCCTCAAACAGGGAGAAGTCGTTTTTGCGGTGAATTTCTTTAACCAGCCCTATCTAGCAGACAAGATAGAGTTGGGAGCAACTCTTGCCGTCTTTGGAAAATGGGACCGTGCTAAGGCTAGTTTGACTGGGATGAAGGTCCTGGCTCAGGTGGAAGATGACCTCCAACCTGTCTATCGCTTGGCTCAGGGAATCAGTCAGGCAAGTCTGGTCAAGGTCATCAAGACGGCTTTTGATCAGGGACTGGACCTCTTGATTGAGGAAAATCTTCCTCAGTCTTTGCTGGACAAATACAAACTCATGTCCCGTTGTCAGGCTGTTCGTGCCATGCATTTCCCCAAGGATTTGGCAGAATACAAGCAGGCCCTTCGCCGTATCAAGTTTGAGGAACTCTTTTACTTCCAAATGCAGTTGCAGTCACTCAAGTCTGAAAATAGAGTTCAGGGAAGCGGTCTGGTTCTGAATTGGTCCCAGGAAAAAGTGACAGTCGTTAAAGAAAATCTGCCTTTCTCCCTGACCCAAGCTCAGGAAAAGAGTCTGCAGGAAATTTTGACAGACATGAAGTCCGACCATCACATGAATCGTCTTCTGCAAGGGGATGTGGGGAGCGGAAAAACGGTGGTTGCTGGTTTGGCCATGTTTGCGGCGGTGACGGCTGGCTACCAGGCGGCTCTCATGGTTCCGACAGAAATCCTTGCGGAGCAACACTTTGAGAGTTTACAGAACCTTTTTCCAGACTTGAAACTGGCTCTCTTGACAGGTTCCTTAAAAGCTGCAGAGAAAAGAGAAGTCTTGGAGACCATTGCCAAGGGTGAGGCTGATTTGATTATCGGAACCCATGCTCTGATACAAGATGGAGTGGATTATGCTTGTCTTGGTTTGATTATCATCGATGAGCAGCATCGTTTTGGTGTAGGGCAAAGGCGAATCCTACGAGAAAAAGGGGACAATCCTGACGTTCTCATGATGACGGCGACGCCCATTCCACGGACGCTGGCTATCACAGCATTTGGCGATATGGATGTTTCCATTATTGACCAGATGCCAGCAGGGCGGAAGCCGATTGTGACGCGCTGGATTAAGCATGAGCAGCTGCCTCAGGTTTTAACTTGGTTAGAGGGGGAAATCCAAAAAGGTTCTCAAGTCTATGTTATCTCTCCCCTGATTGAAGAATCTGAAGCTCTGGATCTGAAAAATGCCATTGCCTTATCTGAGGAGTTGACAGCTCATTTTGCCGGAAAGGCAGAGGTTGCTCTACTACATGGTAAGATGAAGAGTGACGAAAAAGACCAGATCATGCAGGAATTCAAAGAGCGAAAAACGGATATTCTGGTTTCGACGACGGTTATTGAGGTTGGGGTCAATGTTCCCAATGCGACAGTCATGATTATCATGGATGCCGATCGGTTCGGTCTCAGTCAGCTTCACCAGCTCAGAGGTCGTGTCGGTCGGGGTGACAAGCAGTCCTACGCTGTTCTTATAGCTAATCCCAAGACGGACTCTGGGAAGGACCGCATGCGCATCATGACAGAAACGACCAATGGATTTGTCCTTGCGGAGGAAGATTTGAAAATGCGTGGCTCTGGTGAGATTTTTGGAACCAGACAGTCAGGACTGCCAGAGTTTCAAGTGGCTGATATTATCGAAGATTTTCCGATTTTAGAAGAAGCCAGAAAGGTTGCCAGCTACATTAGTTCTATGGAAGGTTGGAAAGAGGATCCAGAATGGCGCATGATTGCTCTCCATCTGGAAAAGAAAGAACATCTAGATTAATACTCTTCGAAAATCAGATTCAAACCACGTCAACGTCGCCTTGGATTATATATGTAACTGACTTCGTCAGTCTTATCTACAACCTCAAAGCAGTGCTTTGAGCAACCTGCGGCTAGTTTCCTAGTTTGCTCTTTGATTTTCATTGAGTATAAGCTTTCTCTAAGGAAAACTTAAGCTAGCTTTTAGGTTTGGGCCTTATACTAGAGTCATCAAAAAGAAACGAGGCCTCTCACATGACTATTAAAGTAACCTACCAAAAGAAATTCCAAACCGTCAAACTAGAGAAAGGAGCTAGCACCTATTGATACACAGAGAGCGGAAACGCTCTTTTTATTTTTAAAACTACTTTCAGGCGATAGGTTTGAGGAAAGAGAATCTAAAATCACTTTCTATTTAGAATTCTTTCTTGCATTGCCTTCCTAGATATGCTAGAGTTATGATAGCGATTACAAAACTAAAGGAGCATGCTATGAAAAATCCAGCTTTGCTAGAAGAAATTAAGACTTATAAAGGACGGGATGAGATTCCAGAAGACTTTGATGCTTTCTGGGATGAAGAGGTCAAAAAAGTTTCATCTCTTCCAGCCTACCAGTTGGAGGAAAGAGATTTCCACATTCCTCAAGTCAAGTGTTATGAGCTGACCTTTGAAGGAACTAATGAAGGCAAGGTCTATGCACGAATCGTTCTTCCAAAGACTGAGGAGAAGGTTCCGCTAATCTTCCACTTTCATGGCTATATGGGACGTGGCTGGGACTGGGCCGACATGCTGGCCTATACTGTGGCTGGTTACGGTGTTGTTTCCATGGACGTTCGTGGTCAGTCGGGCTATTCTCAAGACGGCTTGCGCTCTCCACTAGGAAATACGGTGAAGGGGCATATCATCCGTGGTACTGTGGAAGGTCGTGAACATCTCTTTTATAAGGATGTTTATCTGGATATTTACCAGTTGGTTGAAATTATTGCTAGTCTGCCTCAGGTGGATGAGAAAAGACTTTCTAGCTATGGTGCCTCACAAGGTGGGGCTTTAGCCCTAGTTGCAGCAGCGCTCAATCCTCGGATTCAGCGAACAGTTGCCATCTATCCCTTCTTGTCAGACTTTAGACGAGTGCTTGAGATTGGCAATACCAGTGAAGCCTATGATGAACTCTTCCGATATTTCAAGTTCCACGATCCCTTCCATGAAACAGAGGAGGAAATCATGGCGACTCTTGCCTATATCGATGTGAAAAATCTTGCCCATCGTATTCAAGGTGAGGTCAAGATGATTACGGGCTTGGACGACGATGTTTGCTATCCTATTACCCAGTTTGCGATTTACAACCGCCTAACTTGCGACAAGGCCTATCGCATCATGCCAGAGTATGCTCACGAAGCCATGAATGTTTTTGTCAATGACCAAGTCTATAACTGGCTCTGTGGCAGTGATATTCCTTTTAAGTACGTAAGATAATGAATGAGAGAGCCAAGGGGCTCTCTTTTTATGTCCAAAACCTGAAAGTACTTTTAGAAAATTTAAAATATTAAAATATTCTTAAAAGTAAAATCTATTCTGTAGGAACACAGATATAAATATAAGACTTTATTGTATAATAAAGGAAAAGTCACTTGTGAAAGGAGGAAAAAGGCTGCCGGGTGGTTAAAAACTCGGGCTCAGCAGAAAATGGGAGAGGATTGGGAGCTCTCATTAAGTTGGATACTTTCTTGTAAAACTTGTCTCTTGAGAGACAATAAAAATTTTCAAAGAAAAAGAAAGCGCTTTATTTTATGAAAAATGAAAGGACAAACATGAATTACAAATCTTTAGATCGGAAACAGCGATACGGAATTCGAAAATTTGCAGTTGGGGCGGCATCTGTAGTGATTGGTACAGTAGTATTTGGAGCAAATCCAGTCTTAGCTCAAGAGCAAGCCAATGCAGCAGGGGCCAGTACAGAAACTGTCGAACCTGGTCAAGGTTTATCAGAATTGCCAAAAGAAGCGTCCTCGGGAGATCTTGCTCATTTGGATAAGGATTTGGCTGGTAAATTGGCAGCAGCTCAAGACAACGGCGTTGAGGTGGACCAAGACCATTTGAAAAAAAATGAGAGTGCAGAATCAGAAACCCCATCCTCTACCGAAACCCCTGCAGAAGAAGCAAATAAGGAAGAGGAATCAGAGGATCAGGGTGCTATTCCTCGTGACTATTACTCAAGAGATTTAAAAAATGCTAATCCTGTCCTTGAAAAAGAAGATGTTGAAACCAATGCAGCAAATGGTCAGAGAGTTGATTTATCAAGTGAACTAGACAAACTAAAGCAACTAAAAAATGCTACAGTTCACATGGAGTTCAAACCAGATGCATCAGCTCCACGCTTTTACAATCTCTTCTCTGTATCCAGTGACACCAAGGAAAATGAGTACTTTACTATGTCGGTCCTTGATAATACAGCTCTTATTGAAGGGCGTGGCGCTAACGGGGAGCAGTTCTATGATAAGTATACAGATGCTCCTTTGAAAGTTCGCCCTGGACAATGGAATTCAGTGACCTTTACTGTCGAACAACCGACAACGGAGTTACCTCATGGTCGAGTTCGTCTCTATGTGAATGGTGTCTTATCTCGAACAAGTCTCAAATCTGGTAACTTCATCAAAGATATGCCAGATGTTAATCAAGCTCAACTTGGAGCAACCAAACGGGGCAATAAAACAGTTTGGGCATCAAACCTACAAGTTCGAAACCTAACCGTTTACGATCGTGCTTTAAGCCCAGATGAAGTTCAAACACGGAGTCAATTATTTGAAAGAGGTGAATTGGAACAGAAACTTCCTGAGGGAGCAAAAGTCACTGAGAAAGAAGACGTCTTTGAAGGTGGTAGGAACAATCAACCAAATAAAGATGGTATCAAGAGTTATCGTATCCCAGCTCTTCTCAAGACAGATAAAGGAACGCTGATTGCTGGAACGGATGAAAGACGTTTGCACCATTCTGACTGGGGAGATATTGGGATGGTTGTTCGTCGCAGCTCAGATAATGGAAAAACATGGGGAGACCGAATCGTAATCTCAAATCCTCGTGACAATGAGCATGCTAAACATGCAGATTGGCCATCTCCAGTCAATATTGATATGGCCTTGGTGCAAGACCCTGAAACAAAGAGAATTTTTGCAATTTACGACATGTTCCTTGAAAGTAAGGCAGTATTTTCATTGCCGGGGCAAGCTCCGAAAGCTTATGAACAAGTGGGAGATAAAGTTTATCAAGTTTTATATAAGCAAGGAGAATCAGGTCGCTATACGATTCGAGAAAACGGAGAGGTTTTCGACCCTCAAAACAGAAAGACAGATTATCGCGTCGTCGTTGACCCTAAAAAACCAGCCTACAGCGATAAGGGAGATTTGTATAAAGGGAATGAGCTAATCGGAAATATTTATTTTGAGTATAGCGAGAAGAATATTTTTAGAGTTTCCAATACCAACTACCTATGGATGTCCTACAGTGATGACGATGGGAAGACTTGGTCTGCACCAAAAGATATTACACATGGGATTCGGAAAGATTGGATGCACTTCATAGGAACTGGACCTGGTACGGGGATTGCCTTGCGTACAGGGCCTCATAAGGGAAGACTGGTGATTCCAGTTTATACAACAAACAACGTTTCCTACCTAAGTGGTTCACAATCATCTCGTGTAATTTATTCAGATGATCATGGTGAAACATGGCAAGCAGGGGAAGCAGTTAATGATAACCGCCCAATAGGCAACCAAACCATTCACTCTTCAACCATGAATAATCCAGGTGCCCAAAATACGGAGTCGACTGTTGTTCAGTTGAATAATGGGGATCTCAAGCTCTTTATGCGTGGGTTGACTGGTGATCTTCAGGTTGCGACCAGTCATGATGGAGGAGCAACGTGGGATAAGGAAATCAAACGATATCCTCAAGTAAAAGACGTTTATGTTCAAATGTCCGCTATTCACACCATGCATGAAGGAAAGGAATACATTCTACTCAGCAATGCTGGTGGTCCTGGACGCAACAATGGTTTGGTTCACCTGGCTCGTGTTGAGGAGAATGGTGAGTTGACATGGCTGAAACACAATCCTATACAAAGTGGTAAGTTTGCTTACAACTCACTCCAAGAACTCGGAAATGGCGAATATGGTTTGCTTTATGAACATGCGGATGGCAATCAAAACGATTATACTTTATCCTATAAGAAATTCAACTGGGATTTCTTAAGCAAAGACAGAATTTCTCCTAAAGAAGCAAAAGTAAAATATGCTATCCAAAAATGGCCAGGTATTATTGCCATGGAGTTCGATTCGGAAGTATTGGTCAACAAGGCTCCGACCCTTCAATTGGCAAATGGCAAGACAGCAACCTTTATGACCCAGTACGATACAAAAACTCTCCTATTCACAATAGATCCAGAGGATATGGGTCAAAGAATTACAGGTCTAGCTGAGGGTGCAATTGAAAGCATGCACAATTTACCAGTTTCTTTAGCTGGCTCTAAACTAAGCGATGGTATTAATGGCAGTGAAGCTGCTATCCATGAGGTGCCGGAGTTCACAGGTGGTGTTAATGCTGAGGAAGCCCCAGTGGCAGAGATACCAGAGTACACTGGACCATTGGCAACAGTAGGAGAAGAACCAGCTCCAACAGTAGAAAAAACCGAATTCACTGGTGGAGTCAATGCTGAGGAAGCCCCAGTGGCAGAGATGCCAGAGTACACCGGTCCATTATCAATAGTAGGCGAAGAAGCAGCGCCAACGGTTGAAAAGCCTGAATTTACAGGTGGGGTCAACGCTGTTGAGGCAGCAGTCCATGAACTTCCAGAGTTCAAGGGTGGTGTCAATGCAGTTCTAGCAGCCTCAAACGAGCTTCCGGAATATAGAGGAGGTGCTAACTTTGTCTTGGCAGCTTCAAATGACCTGCCAGAGTATAAGGGTGGTGTCAATGGTGCTGAGGCAGCAGTCCTTGAAGTGCCAGAGTACAAGGGAGACACCAATCTAGTATTAGCAGCTGCAGACAACAAACTGTCTCTAGGCCAAGATGTGACCTATCAAGCGCCAGCAGCTAAACAAGATGAACTTCCGAATACGGGAAGTAAGGAAACAAACTCACTGATTTCCCTTGGTCTTGCAGGTGTTCTTTTATCCTTGTTTGCATTTGGCAAGAAGAGAAAAGAATAATAAGTAAAAGCTATTTGAGTAACTCTAAGAAGAGATAGCAGGTTTTTCAGCCTGCTATCTTTCTTTATTAAATTTAGGTTTATTCGAAATCATAAGAGGTCTGAAACTACTTTCAGGATAGTCTGTTCTATAAAATAGTTTTGAAACTGAAATCTATTCTACTACAAGCTATTGAAAGCGCTTAACAAATGATATATAATAAGCCCATAAGAACAAGAAAGGGAGGAAAGAGGATGCCACAGATCAGCAAAGAAGCCTTGATTGAACAGATCAAAGATGGAATCATTGTCTCTTGCCAGGCACTTCCTCACGAACCGCTTTATACAGAAGCGGGAGGAGTCATTCCCTTGCTAGTCAAAGCGGCTGAGCAAGGTGGAGCAGTCGGTATCCGAGCAAACAGTGTTCGCGATATCAAGGAGATTAAGGAGGTTACGAAACTCCCGATTATCGGGATTATCAAACGTGACTATCCGCCACAGGAGCCATTCATTACAGCTACTATGAGAGAAGTCGATGAACTGGCTGAACTAGACATCGAGGTCATTGCTCTGGATTGTACCAAACGTGAACGATATGACGGTTTGGAAATCCAAGACTTTATCCGACAAGTCAAAGAAAAATATCCGCATCAACTCTTAATGGCTGATACCAGTACTTTTGAAGAGGGTATAGCAGCAGTTGAAGCCGGAATTGATTTTGTTGGAACAACCCTATCAGGTTACACTTCTTATAGTCCGAAAGTGGATGGTCCAGACTTTGAACTGATCAAAAAACTGTGTGAAGCAGGTGTGGATGTCATCGCTGAAGGGAAGATTCATACACCAGAACAAGCCAAACAAATCCTTGAATATGGGGTGCGAGGTATCGTTGTTGGTGGGGCTATTACTAGACCAAAAGAGATTACGGAACGCTTTGTTGCCGGTCTTAAATAACACAATCTCAAAACAGAGGAGAGTGGTTGATGCGTCGGATAAAATGAAAACGTATACAAATATAAAGAACTCATTATCCAATATGGATACGCTTATCAATTAGGAGAATACAAATGAAATTTAGAAAACTAGCTTGTACAGTACTTGCGGGTGCTGCGATTCTTGGCCTTGCGGCTTGTGGTAATTCTGGTGGAAGTAAAGATGCTGGAAGCTCTAGTAGCGATAGCGGAAAAACAGAAATCACTTGGTGGGCATTCCCAGTCTTCACACAAGAAAAAACTGGTGACGGTGTTGGAACTTATGAAAAATCAATCATCGAAGCTTTTGAAAAAGCAAATCCAGATGTAAAAGTGAAATTGGAAACCATCGACTTCAAGTCAGGTCCAGAAAAGATCACAACAGCTATCGAAGCTGGAACAGCGCCAGACGTACTCTTTGACGCACCAGGACGTATCATCCAATACGGTAAAAATGGTAAATTGGCTGAGTTGAACGACCTTTTCACAGACGAATTCGTCAAAGATGTCAACAACGAAAACATCGTACAAGCAAGTAAAGCTGGAGATAAAGCTTACATGTATCCAATCAGTTCAGCTCCATTCTACATGGCTATGAACAAGAAAATGTTGGAAGATGCTGGAGTTGCAAACCTTGTAAAAGAAGGTTGGACAACTGATGACTTTGAAAAAGTTTTGAAAGCGCTTAAAGATAAAGGATATACACCAGGTTCATTGTTCAGTTCTGGTCAAGGGGGAGACCAAGGAACACGTGCCTTCATCGCAAACCTTTATGGCGGTTCTGTAACAGACAAAGACGTAACCAAATATACAACAGACGATCCTAAATTCGTCAAAGGTCTTGAAAAAGCTGCTAGCTGGATTAAAGACGGTTTGTTGAACAATGGTTCACAATTTGACGGTGGAGCAGACATCCAAAACTTTGCCAACGGTCAAACTTCATACACAATCCTTTGGGCACCAGCTCAAAACGGTATCCAAGCGAAACTCTTGGAAGCAAGTAAGGTAGATGTGGTAGAAGTACCATTCCCATCAGACTCTGGTAAACCATCTCTTGAATACCTTGTAAACGGATTTGCAGTATTTAACAACAAAGACGATAAGAAAATCGCTGCTGCTAAGAAATTCGTTCAATTCATCGCAGATGACAAAGAATGGGGTCCTAAAGACGTAGTTCGTACAGGTGCCTTCCCAGTTCGTACTTCATTTGGCAAACTTTATGAAGACAAACGTATGGAAACAATCAGTGGCTGGACTAAATACTACTCACCATACTACAACACTATCGATGGATTTGCTGAAATGAGAACACTTTGGTTCCCAATGTTGCAATCTGTATCAAATGGTGACGAAAAACCAGCGGATGCTTTGAAAGCCTTCACTGAAAAAGCTAACGAAACCATCAAAAAAGCTACAAAACAATAAGCACTAAGTCAGATTGATTCCCCCCTTTTCCCTGTGCACTATGGTGTAAGAAAAGGGGGACTTTTGTTTGAAATGGTAGGAACTGTCACGAAATTAAAATGAAGTTCTTACATAAGCGAATCTTAAAAAATTTCATTTTGGTTTTAAAACAGTTCAAGAAAATCAAAAACTATTCTATTTGAAAGAGAGGTGCCGACTGTGAAAGTCAATAAAATTCGTATGCGGGAAACAGTGATTTCCTACGCTTTCCTAGCACCAGTGTTATTCTTCTTTGTCATCTTTGTCTTGGCTCCTATGATTATGGGATTCATTACAAGTTTCTTTAACTACTCCATGACTAAATTTGAGTTTGTAGGCTTTGACAACTACATTCGCATGTTTAAAGACCCTGTCTTTATGAAGTCTTTGATAAATACCGTTATCCTGGTTATTGGATCTGTTCCGATTGTGGTTCTCTTCTCGCTCTTTGTAGCATCTCAAACCTATCATCAAAATGCCATTGCCCGTTCTTTCTATCGTTTCGTCTTCTTCCTTCCTGTAGTTACAGGTAGTGTTGCCGTAACGGTTGTATGGAAATGGATCTATGACCCCCTATCAGGGATTCTAAACTTTGTCCTTAAGTCAAGCCACATCATCAGCCAAAACATTTCTTGGCTGGGTGACAAAAACTGGGCCTTGCTAGCGATTATGATTATCCTTTTGACAACATCTGTTGGTCAACCAATTATCCTTTATATTGCTGCCATGGGAAATATTGATAACTCACTTGTTGAAGCAGCGCGTGTTGACGGTGCGACTGAGTTTCAAGTCTTCTGGAAGATCAAATGGCCTAGCCTTCTTCCAACAACTCTTTACATCGCGATCATCACAACCATCAACTCATTCCAGTGTTTTGCTTTGATTCAGTTGTTGACTTCTGGTGGTCCAAACTATTCAACAAGTACCTTGATGTACTACCTTTACGAAAAAGCCTTCCAATTGACAGAATACGGCTATGCAAATACCATCGGTGTCTTCTTGGCAGTGATGATTGCCATTGTCAGCTTTGCTCAATTCAAGATCCTCGGAAACGACGTAGAATACTAAAGAAAGGAGACAGTTATGCAACCTACACAAAAGAAACCCTTAACAGCTTTCACTGTTATTTCAACGATTATCTTGCTCTTGTTGACCGTGCTGTTCATCTTTCCATTCTACTGGATCTTGACAGGGGCCTTCAAATCACAGCCTGATACCATTATGATTCCGCCACAGTGGTTCCCTAAAATGCCAACCATGGAAAACTTCCAACAACTCATGGTGCAAAACCCTGCTATGCAGTGGATGTGGAACTCTGTATTTATCTCACTGGTAACCATGTTCCTAGTCTGCGCAACCTCTTCTCTAGCAGGTTATGTACTAGCTAAAAAACGTTTCTATGGTCAGCGCATTCTCTTTGCAGTCTTTATCGCTGCCATGGCTCTTCCAAAACAAGTTGTCCTTGTACCATTGGTACGTATCGTCAACTTCATGGGAATTCACGATACTCTTTGGGCAGTGATTTTGCCTTTGATCGGATGGCCATTCGGGGTCTTCCTCATGAAACAATTCAGTGAAAATATCCCTACAGAATTGCTTGAATCAGCTAAAATCGACGGTTGTGGTGAGATTCGTACCTTCTGGAGCGTAGCCTTCCCTATTGTGAAACCAGGATTTGCAGCCCTTGCAATCTTTACCTTCATCAATACTTGGAACGACTATTTTATGCAGTTGGTTATGTTGACTTCACGTCAAAACTTGACCATCTCACTCGGGGTTGCGACCATGCAGGCCGAAATGGCAACCAACTATGGTTTGATCATGGCGGGTGCAGCTCTTGCAGCCGTGCCAATCGTAACCGTCTTCCTTGTCTTCCAAAAATCCTTCACTCAGGGTATCACTATGGGAGCGGTCAAAGGTTAAGATCTTGCGAAAATCGAGTTTAAACGACGTTAGCGTTACCTTGCCATACTTAAGTATTGCCTGGGGTTAGCTTTCTAGTTTGTTCTTCGATTTTCATTGAGTATAAGAGAATACAGAGTTATAAGTGTCTACAAAATGGAGAGTATGCAGTTACTTCGTGAAGTTTTGTCAGACACTTATAAACTTAAGAATAAACTCTTTTCATGATACTAGATAGAGTAGGTTCGTTTTAGGGTAACTATTTCCCGCTTTAGTGGTATCTAAGATAAGCATCTTACGCTTATCTTAGACGGAATTTTTGAGACTGACAATGAAAGAGCAAAAGGCTCAAAAATTAGGAATGAAATACCGAAGGAATTTGTTTCCGTCCGCACTGTTACAGGGAAATAGAGGAAGGATAATTCGAAACTGAAAAATAGTAACTATCAGAAACGAAGGAAACAGTATGATTTTTGACGATTTGAAAAACATCGCCTTTTACAAGGGAATCCATCCCAATCTAGACAAGGCTATCGACTATCTCTATCAGCACCGTAAGGATTCTTTCGAACTCGGTAAGTATGAGATTGACGGGGACAAGGTCTTTCTAGTTGTTCAGGAAAATGTCCTCAATCAAGCTGAAAATGATCAGTTTGAGCACCATAAACACTATGCAGACTTGCATTTGCTAGTAGAAGGACATGAATACTCGAGCTACGGTTCACGTATCAAAGACGAAGCAGTAGCATTCGACGAAGCGAGCGACATTGGTTTTGTCCATTGTCATGAAAAATACCCACTCTTGTTGGGCTATCACAATTTTGCGATTTTCTTCCCAGGAGAACCTCACCAGCCAAATGGCTACGCAGGGATGGAAGAAAAGGTTCGCAAGTATCTCTTTAAAATTTTGATTGATTAAAAGAATCAGGAGGAGCAAACATGGCACAAAAAGGAGTAAGCCTTATCAAGGCAGCATTTGATACAGATAATTTTCTCATGCGTTTCAGTGAGAAGGTCTTGGATATCGTGACAGCCAATCTTCTTTTTGTCGTCTCTTGTTTGCCCATTGTGACGATTGGAGTGGCGAAAATCAGCCTCTATGAAACCATGTTTGAGATTAAGAGAAGCAGACGGGTACCAGTCTTTAGAACTTATCTAAGAGCTTTCAAGCAAAATCTGAAACTGGGGCTTCAGTTGGGTCTGTTAGAGTTGGGCATTGTGTCATTAAGCCTTCTAGACCTCTATCTCTTCTGGGGACAGACTGCTTTGCCTTTCCAGATTGTGAAAGCTATTTGTTTGGGGATTCTCATCTTCCTCACTCTGGTGATGTTGGCTAGTTATCCCATCGCTGCGCGCTATGATTTGTCTTGGAAAGAAGTGCTGCAAAAAGGGCTTATCTTGGCAAGTTTTAACTTTCCGTGGTTCTTCCTCATGTTAGCCATTCTCTTTCTTATTGTGATGATTCTTTATCTATCCGCCTTCACTCTCCTTTTGGGTGGATCGGTCTTTATCCTCTTTGGTTTTGGTTTGCTGGTCTTTCTCCAAGCAGGATTGATGGAGAAAATTTTCGCAAAATACCAGTAGGATGAGATCTTTCTGAAACTACTTTCAATCGTTATAGTTTCTAAAATACAAGTAGAAACTAAAATCTAAGTGTATACAAGATATTGAAAGCGATTTTCACAAGGTGTATACTAAACTTGTAAAAAATAGAACTGCTCTCAGCAGAAAAAAAGAAATCTTAGGAGAAAATCTATGTCAGATTTGAAAAAATACGAAGGTGTCATTCCAGCCTTCTACGCATGTTATGATGATCAAGGAGAAGTCAGTCCAGAGCGTACGCGTGCCTTGGTTCAATACTTCATTGATAAGGGAGTTCAAGGTCTCTATGTCAATGGTTCTTCTGGTGAATGTATCTACCAAAGTGTAGAGGACCGCAAGTTGATTTTGGAAGAAGTCATGGCAGTTGCCAAAGGGAAATTGACCATCATCGCTCACGTAGCTTGCAACAATACCAAAGATAGTATGGAGCTTGCTCGCCACGCGGAAAGCTTGGGTGTAGATGCCATTGCAACAATTCCACCGATTTACTTCCGCTTGCCTGAGTACTCAGTTGCTAAATACTGGAATGACATTAGTGCTGCAGCTCCAAACACAGATTATGTGATTTATAACATTCCTCAATTGGCAGGTGTTGCTTTGACTCCAAGTCTCTACACAGAAATGTTGAAGAATCCTCGTGTTATCGGTGTTAAGAACTCTTCTATGCCAGTTCAAGATATCCAAACCTTTGTCAGCCTTGGTGGAGAAGACCACATCGTATTCAATGGTCCAGATGAACAGTTCCTAGGTGGTCGCCTCATGGGTGCTAAAGCTGGTATCGGTGGTACTTATGGTGCGATGCCAGAACTCTTCTTGAAACTCAATCAGTTGATTGCAGAGAAAGATTTGGAAACAGCGCGTGAATTGCAATATGCTATCAACGCAATCATCGGCAAGCTCACTTCTGCACATGGAAATATGTACGGTGTGATTAAGGAAGTCTTGAAGATCAATGAAGGCTTGAACATTGGTTCAGTTCGTTCGCCATTGACGCCAGTAACCGAAGAAGATCGCCCAGTTGTAGAAGCAGCAGCACAATTGATTCGTGAAACCAAGGAGCGCTTCCTCTAATCCATAAGGAGGTATTTATGACACACTACGTTGCAATTGATATCGGTGGAACCAACATCAAATATGGTTTGATTGACCAAGAAGGCCAACTTGTTGAATCGCATGAAATGCCAACCGAGGCGCATAAGGGTGGACCTCATATCTTACAAAAGACAAAAGATATCGTAGCCAGCTATTTAGAAAAAGGCCCAGTAGCAGGTGTTGCCATTTCTTCTGCAGGAATGGTGGATCCTGATAAGGGTGAGATTTTCTATGCTGGTCCTCAGATTCCCAACTATGCAGGAACCCAGTTCAAGAAGGAAATTGAGACGAGCTTTAATATCCCTTGTGAGATTGAAAATGATGTCAACTGTGCAGGTCTGGCTGAGGCAGTATCTGGTTCAGGCAAGGGAGCGAGTGTCACACTTTGCTTGACCATTGGAACCGGTATCGGTGGTTGCTTGATTATGGATGGGAAAGTCTTCCATGGATTTAGCAATTCGGCCTGCGAAGTCGGTTACATGCACATGCAGGATGGAGCTTTTCAGGATCTTGCTTCTACGACAGCCTTGGTTGAGCATGTAGCAACAGCTCATGGAGATTCAGTTGATCAGTGGAATGGCCGACGTATTTTCAAGGAAGCTACTGAAGGAAACAAGATTTGTATGGCTGGGATTGACCGCATGGTAGACTATTTAGGAAAAGGTCTGGCAAATATTTGCTACGTTGCCAATCCAGAAGTGGTCATTCTCGGGGGCGGTATCATGGGGCAAGAGGCTATCCTCAAACCAAAGATCCGCACAGCCTTGAAGGCGGCCTTGGTACCAAGTCTAGCTGAAAAAACACGATTAGAATTTGCCCATCACCAAAACACAGCAGGGATGTTGGGAGCCTATTATCATTTCAAAACAAAACAATCCTAGTTTGGAGCTATAGAATTAAGAAAAACACTGAATCACTACTTGAGTGAAAACTGTTTTGCTTAATTCTTTTTTTATTGAAAAATTTGAGCCAAAGGAGGTAATCGTGAGAGACTAGTAGAAAATAACCGCCTTGTATGAGAGGTTAAGGCGAGATGATGAACTACAAGGCGAGAGCAATTCTATCATCCATTTAATTGATATTTAGCTTGAGTAAATGGAAAAATGATATAATGAGATGGACGATTATTTGACAAATTAGAAGTTGTAGCGGTGAGAAAAATGTAATGACAGCACATCCAGCTTAAATCGAAATAGTATCAAATTACGAGGAGATTGTAAGATGAGTAATTATATAAAATTAAATGAAGATCGATGGAATAATGTAAAAAATGACTACACTGAGCCATTGACACATGAAGAATTAGAAGAAGCTAGAAAGCATCCAATTTCTGTTGCCTTAACTGTTGGGGAAAAAGTCCCCACAGAATGGTTTGAAAAAGCCAAGGGAAAAAAGATATTAGGTTTAGCTTGTGGTGGTGGCCAGCAGGGTCCCGTTTTTGCTGCAAAAGGTTATGATGTCACCATCATGGATTTTTCCACATCACAATTAGAAAGAGACGAGATGGTTGCTAAAAGAGAAGGATTAAAAATCAACACAATTCAAGGCGATATGACAAAATCATTTCCATTTGAAAATGAAACCTTTGATATTGTTTTTAATCCGGTTTCAAATGTGTACATAGAGGATTTAGAAAACATGTATAAAGAAGCCTCTCGCGTATTGAAAAAGGGCGGTTTGTTAATGGTCGGATTTATGAATCCTTGGATCTACATGTATGATGCTGACACTGTATGGGACAAACCCGATGAGGAATTACTGTTAAAATTTTCAATCCCTTTTAATTCAATAGAGCTTGAAGAGGAAGGCAAAATCACCATCAATCCAGAATATGGATATGAATTTAGCCATACCTTAGAAAATCAGATTAGAGGACAACTAAAAAATGGTCTCGCTATGATCGATTTTTATGAATCATGTGACAAAAGACATCGATTATCACAGTATGGAAATGACTATATCGCTACACTTTGTATTAAACTATAATCTTATAGAACATACTTCTGGAGAATAGCTCGTTTTATTTTCTGTAAGAGTTAAAATCTAAATCTCAGTTTGTCGAAGCAAAACTATTAAATAAAATTAAAGAGAGGAAGTAAAAGCAGCACATAGTCGCTACTTCCTTTTTTTGATGTCAAACATTCAAAAATGGAAAGGAGAATTTAAGGAAGAACTGAAAAGCCCAGATAAAAAAGGCATTAGCACAAAGAGAAAGATTGGAAAGACTACCTATGTGCCTATTATCATTTCAAAACAAAACAATCCTAGTTTGGTTTAACCAAACTAGGATTTTCTAACACGTTTTTGTCTACGATAGCCGTTGAGCTTTTTGTTTTCCCAATAACTATTAAAGATTTTTTCTTTGCTATCGCGATTGATTTCTAAAAAGTAGGCATAAATCAAATCTATTAAAATGAGCATAGGGAGTTGAGCGGAAATACGCTGGATGTAAGAAGATTGACTGTGGCTTGCGACAAGGACCGTTTCGGTATAGGCATGACTGTTTTTGTTTGGAGCGCTGGTAAATAAAATGGTCTTGGCACCCATTTCCTTGGCATCCAACAAACTATCGAGGACGGATTGGGTAGTTCCTGATAGGGAAAAGCCAAGTACCAGACAGTTTTCATCCATGATACTGGTCGTCCAAGCAAAGCCATCCCGATCGGTCAAAGCTTCACAGACAACACCTAGACGCATAAAGCGCAGTTTCATCTCACGGGCAATCAGACCAGAACTTCCCGTCCCAAAAAAGTAAACTCGTTCAGCGTCATCGATTAATTGGGCGACGCGTTCCAGTTGTTCTTCGTCAATCAAATCCTGAGTTTGTTCTCGCATGATACTGTAGCTTCGCAAAACACGTTTGGTCAAAGGACTGTGTTTGTGCGAATGAGTGTCCGGTTTACTAGCCTGATGCTGGTATTGAAAGACGAACTCTCGGTAGCCTGTAAAACCACACTTTTTGGCAAAGCGGGTCAAGGCTGCTTGGGAGATATGTAATTTCTGGGTAACTTGCTGAGAAGAGAGATCATCTTGGATCGTTTCAGCTTGTAAAAAATAGCGAGCGATTTCTTGCTCGAGCTCGGTTAATTCTTCAAAATGGAGATCGATTATGGTTGCGATATCTGGCTTGTTCATGAGGCTCCTTTTTATGAGTCAAAGTCTTAAAAGTTAACGCTTTCCTAACTATTACTATCATTATATCATAGAAAATAGGATAACCAAATAAAAAGGCATTTTCAGTTAAAAGTCAAAAAATGCTTCGACTTTTCCAAGAGTTTCTCCGTAAAATATGGTACAATGAAATGTACTGAGCTTTACCTGTTTGCTCTATTATTTTAGGGGAAATAAGGGTAAAAATCAGAAATTTTTCTAGAAAAGAGTCTTAGCTGTATGAGAAAATTTAATAGCCATTCGATTCCGATTCGGCTTAATTTATTATTTGCGATTGTCATCCTGCTCTTTATGGCCATTATTGGTCGTTTGTTATACATGCAGGTGCTCAATAAAGATTTCTATGAAACAAAATTGGCCTCAGCCAGCCAAACAAGGGTAACAACCAGTTCAGCTCGTGGACAGATCTATGATGCGGCAGGGAAACCCTTGGTAGAAAATACTGTCAAGCAAGTTGTTTCTTTCACACGAAACAATAAAATGACAGCAACTGAATTGAAGGAGACAGCCAAGAAACTCCTCACGTATGTAAATGTAACCTCTCCTGATCTGACAGATCGACAGATTGCAGACTACTACTTGGCGGACCAGGATATTTACAAAAAAACAGTCGAATCCTTGCCAAGCGACAAACGCCTGGATTCAGATGGGAACCGCTTATCGGAAGCGACACTTTACAATAATGCGGTTGAAAGCATTGACGTGAGTCAACTTAATTATACAGATGACCAGAAAAAGGAAATCTATCTCTTTAGTCAGCTCAATGCCGTTGAAAATTTTGCAACGGGAACCATTTCTACGGACGCCTTAGATGATACCCAAGTTGCTCTCGTTGCATCAGCGTCCAAGGAATTACCAGGTATCAGCATTTCAACCTCATGGGATCGTAAAGTACTGGATACATCTTTATCAACAATCGTTGGTAGCGTTTCAAATGAGAAGTCAGGACTTCCAGCTGAGGAAGTTGATGCTTATCTCAAAAAAGGGTATTCTCTCAATGACCGAGTGGGAACTTCCTATCTTGAAAAGCAATATGAAGATGTTCTTCAAGGCAAACGCTCCGTCAAAGAAATCCACCTCGACAAACACGGAAATATGGAAAGTGTGGAAAATGTCGAAGAAGGAAGCAAAGGAAACAATATCAAGTTAACGGTTGACCTAGCTTTCCAGAATGGTGTGGATGACCTACTCAAGAGCTACTTTAACTCAGAGTTGGGTAACGGTGGAGCCAAATATTCTGAAGGGGTTTACGCCGTAGCCCTCAATCCTAAAACCGGAGCAGTTTTGGCCATGTCAGGTGTCAAGCATGATGTCGAATCCGGAAAATTAAGTTCAGATTCGCTTGGAACGATAACCAATGTCTTTGTGCCAGGATCTGTCGTTAAGGCAGCGACCATCAGCTCTGGTTGGGAAAATGGAGTCTTGTCAGGTAATCAAACCTTGACAGACCAGCCGATTGTTTTCCAAGGTTCGGCCCCTATCAATTCATGGTATACCTTGTCCTATGGCTCTTTCCCTATCACAGCAGTTGAGGCTTTGGAATACTCTTCTAATACTTACATGGTTCAAACTGCGCTAGGAATCATGGGACAAACCTACACACCAAATATGACAGTCGCAACGGGACAGTTAGAGACTGCAATGGGCAAATTGCGATCAACCTTTGGGGAATATGGACTCGGAGCTTCAACAGGGATTGACCTCCCAGATGAATCTACAGGATTTACGCCAAAAGAATTTGATTTGGGGAACTATATCAATAATTCCTTTGGTCAGTTTGACAACTACACACCGATGCAGCTAGCCCAGTATGTCGCAACCATTGCAAACAATGGCGTACGTTTGGCTCCTCACATCGTTGAAGGGGTTTATGGAAACAATGACCAAGGTGGCTTAGGTAGTCTGGTTCAAGAAACAGCCACTAAGGAACTAAACAAGGTCAATATTTCAGAATCAGATATGGCTATCTTGCAGCAAGGTTTCTATCAAGTTTCGCATGGAACGAGTGCTCTGACAACTGGTCGTGCCTTTTCAAATGGCGCAGCCGTTTCCATCAGTGGGAAAACGGGTACTGCCGAAAGTTACGTTAATGGCGGTCAAAAAGCCAATAATACCAACGCAGTCGCCTATGCACCGACCGAAAATCCCCAAATCGCAGTCGCAGTCGTCTTTCCTCATAACACCAACCTTACAAACGGTGTCGGACCTTCTATTGCACGCGACATTATCAATCTTTATCACCAACACCATCCAATGAATTAGAAAGGAACTTATGCTGTATCCAACACCTATTGCCAAGCTGATTGATAGCTATTCAAAGTTACCAGGTATCGGAATCAAAACGGCTACCCGCTTAGCCTTCTATACCATTGGAATGTCTGATGATGATGTCAATGAATTTGCCAAAAATCTCCTGTCTGCTAAGCGGGAATTGACCTATTGTTCCATCTGTGGCCGTTTAACGGATGATGATCCTTGCTCGATCTGTACGGACCCGACTCGAGACCAGACAACCATCTTGGTGCTAGAGGATAGTCGCGATGTGGCTGCTATGGAAAACATCCAAGAATACCACGGACTCTATCACGTCTTGCACGGCCTCATTTCTCCGATGAATGGTATCAGCCCAGACGATATCAACCTCAAGAGTCTCATGACCCGTCTTATGGATAGTGAGGTTTCAGAAGTGATCGTGGCAACCAATGCGACAGCGGATGGAGAAGCGACATCTATGTATCTCTCTCGTCTCCTCAAGCCAGCTGGCATCAAGGTCACTCGCCTAGCACGAGGACTAGCTGTGGGAGCAGATATCGAGTATGCGGACGAAGTCACACTCTTACGAGCCATTGAAAATCGGACAGAGTTGTAGGAGTAGACAATTTACGAACTAAATTTATTCATAAGAAAATTAAGGAGACCGACTTTGATGTTATAGGTCTCTTTTATGTTTCTTGAATTCTAGTACCATGTTCAAGTTTCAAAAAAGAAGCAAATATGATATACTAAAGAACGAGTATTCTATTAGAATTGGAACAAATAATATGAAACAAACGATTATTCTTTTATACGGTGGACGAAGTGCAGAGCGTGAAGTCTCTGTCCTTTCAGCTGAGAGTGTGATGCGTGCGGTCAACTACGATCGTTTCACTGTCAAAACTTTCTTCATCAGCCAATCAGGTGACTTTATCAAAACGCAAGAATTTAGCCAGACTCCAGGTCAAGAAGATCGTCTCATGACTAATGATACCATTGACTGGGACAAGAAAATCGCGCCAAGTGCTATCTACGAAGAAGGCGCTGTAGTCTTTCCAGTTCTTCATGGTCCGATGGGAGAAGATGGTTCTGTTCAAGGATTCTTAGAAGTTTTGAAAATGCCTTACGTTGGTTGTAACATCTTGTCATCCAGCCTTGCTATGGATAAAATCACGACTAAGCGTGTTTTAGAATCTGCTGGGATTGCCCAAGTTCCTTATGTGGCCATTGTCGAAGGGGATGATGTGACTTCTAAAATTGCTGAAGTTGAAGAAAAATTGACTTATCCAGTCTTCACGAAACCGTCAAATATGGGTTCAAGTGTCGGTATTTCTAAGTCTGAAAATCAAGAAGAACTCCGCCAAGCTTTGGAACTTGCCTTCCAATATGACAGCCGTGTCTTGGTAGAGCAAGGGGTAAATGCGCGTGAAATCGAGGTTGGTCTCTTGGGCAACTACGATGTGAAGAGCACTTTGCCAGGTGAAGTGGTCAAGGATGTTGCCTTTTATGACTATGATGCCAAATACATCGATAACAAGATTACCATGGACATCCCAGCCAAGATTAGCGATGATGTAGTAGCTGTCATGCGTCAAAATGCAGAAATAGCCTTCCGTGCAATCGGTGGCCTCGGTCTGTCTCGTTGTGATTTCTTCTATACCGATAAGGGCGAGATTTTCCTAAATGAGCTCAATACCATGCCAGGTTTTACCCAGTGGTCTATGTATCCACTGCTTTGGGACAATATGGGGATCAGCTACCCAGAACTAATCGAGCACTTGGTTGACCTTGCTAAGCAAAGTTTTGACAAGCGCGAAGCGCATTTGCTATAAAATGAAAGAGAGGGTAGAAGCCGGAACTATCACTGCATGGTGACTAGAGTTCTTGGACTTCAACCCTTTTTAAAGGAGTAGAAATGAAATTAACAATCCACGAAGTTGCCCAAGCTGTTGGAGCTAAAAATGATGTTAGTCTTTTTGCGGACGTTCAGTTAGAAAAAGCTGAGTTTGACAGTCGTTTGATTGGGACAGGTGATTTGTTTGTGCCACTTAAAGGAGCGCGTGACGGTCATGACTTTATCGAAACAGCTTTTGAAAATGGTGCAGTAGTAACCTTGTCTGAGAAAGAGGTTGCAAATCATCCCTACATTCTAGTAGACGACGTTTTGACTGCCTTTCAAACCCTCGCCGCCTACTATCTTGAAAAAACGGCAGTTGATGTCTTTGCCGTTACGGGTTCAAATGGTAAGACAACGACCAAGGATATGTTGGCGCATTTACTGTCAACAACCTACAAGACCTACAAAACTCAAGGCAATTACAATAACGAGATTGGTCTTCCTTACACAGTTCTTCATATGCCAGATGATACTGAAAAATTGGTCTTGGAAATGGGGCAGGATCACTTGGGGGATATCCATCTCTTGTCTGAATTGGCTCATCCTAAGACAGCCATTGTGACCTTGGTTGGAGAGGCTCATTTGGCCTTTTTCAAAGACCGTTCTGAGATTGCCAAAGGAAAAATGCAGATTGCAGATGGTATGGCTTCAGGTTCTTTGCTTCTGGCACCAGCTGACTCGATTGTAGAGGACTACTTGCCTACAGATAAAAAGGTGGTTCGTTTTGGGCCAGGAGCAGAGCTGGAAATCACAGACTTGGTTGAGCGCAAGAATAGTCTGACCTTTAAGGCCAATTTCTTGGAGCAAGCCCTCGATTTGCCAGTGACAGGTAAGTACAATGCCACCAATGCTATGATTGCTGCTTATGTGGCTCTTCAAGAAGGAGTGTCAGAGGAGCAAATTCATCAGGCCTTTCAGAACCTAGAATTGACCCGCAATCGTACTGAGTGGAAGAAAGCAGCCAATGGAGCAGATATTCTGTCTGACGTATACAATGCTAATCCAACAGCTATGAAGTTGATTTTGGAGACATTCTCTGCCATCCCAGCCAACGAAGGAGGCAAGAAAATCGCTGTCTTGGCAGACATGAAGGAACTCGGAGACCAGTCTGTCCAACTCCATAACCAGATGATTTTGAGCCTATCGCCAGATGTGGTGGATACCGTGATTTTCTATGGAGAAGATATTGCGGAATTAAGCCAGCTGGCTAGTCAAATGTTCCCAATCGGTCACGTTTTCTACTTCAAGAAAACAGCTGACGAGGACCAATTTGAAGACCTAGTCAAGAAGGTTAAGGAAAGCCTTGGAGCCAATGACCAAATTTTGCTTAAAGGCTCTAACTCCATGAATCTAGCCAAGCTGGTAGAAAGTTTAGAAAATGAATGCAAGTGATTTTACCAAGTATCTGCAAAGAATGCTAGCCATTACGGATACTGGATTAACCTTTACAAAAGATCCTTTCGACCGTGAGCGCTACGAGGACTTGCGAATCCTGTTATCTGAAATGTTGAATCAGGTATCAGACCTCGATGCAGAAGAAGTGGCAGAAGTCTTGAAACCAACGTCCGCTTATGCAACTCCTCTGATGGACGTCCGTGCTTGGATTGTTGAGGATGAAAAAGTCTGTTTAGTTAGAGGAAAAGGGGAGGATAGTTGGGCTTTGCCAGGTGGTTTTGGTGAAGTCGGCTATTCTCCAACCGAAAATATTCTTAAAGAAATTGAAGAAGAAACCGGTTTTACAGCAAAAACTGAAAGGTTACTTGCCGTTTTTGATACCAATCGTTTCCAACTACAGAGCAAACAATATGCAAAGTTTGTCTTTGAATGTAAGCTTCTTGATGGACAATTTCAAGAAAATCAAGAAATTGCTGAGCTTCAATTTTTTGCCATTGACCAATTGCCAGTCTTATCTGAAAAACGCATCACCAAGGACCAAATGGAGATTCTCTGGCAAGTTTATAAAGGACAAAGAGACCAATATGTTGACTGAGAAGCTTATTATCGTATTTCTGAATTCATTTTTTTCTATTGGCATGGTATAATATGTGAGAAGATTTTGAAATATAATGAGGAATATTAAATGAATTTATGGGATATTTTCTTTACTACGCAAGCGACAGAACCACCTCAATTTGACCTTGTCTGGTATGTAAGTTTATTTTCGTTATTAGCGTTGACCTTCTACACTTCTTATCGCTATTACGATAAAAAAGTCTATCAACGTTTTTTCCAAATTTTACAAGCTGTCCAGTTGATTCTTCTCTATAGTTGGTATTGGGGAAATCACATGCCGTTGTCAGAAAGTTTACCATTTTATCATTGTCGTATAGCGATGTTTGTAGTGCTGTTACTTCCTGGTAAGTCAATGTACAAGCAATATTTTTCTCTACTTGGAATTTTTGGAACGCTGGCAGCTTTTGTTTATCCAGTACCAGATGCCTATCCTTTTCCCCACATAGCCATCCTGTCTTTCATTTTTGGTCACCTAGCTCTTCTAGGGAATTCTTTGGTTTACTTATTTAGACAGTATGACTCTAGATTATTGGATGTTAAGCGGATTGTTTTATTAACCTTTTCACTTAATGCTCTAATTTTTGTGGTTAATTTAGTGACTGGAGGAGATTATGGGTTCTTGACAAAGCCACCGTTGGTTGGTGATCATGGCTTAGTTGCTAATTATCTGATTGTGTCGCTAGTATTAGCTACAGCTATTAGTTTGACCAAGAAAGTATTAGAAGTTTTTTTAGAGCAGAAAGCAGAAAAAATACTTGTGAAGAAAGCTTAAGTATAAGCTTTCTTTTTTTTTGTAAAAAACGATACTTTTTTAAAGTAAGGCTGTTAAGATAAAAAATAGAAATAAAAAGTGAAAAATGACTAGGAATTTTATCAAAAACTAAGCACGATTGGATTTTTTGTGTTATAATATTCTTTGAATAGCTATGCCCAAACATAGTTATTAAATAGAAGTGAGAAACTTGGAAGACAGAGAGGATGCGATGTAATGACTAGAGATGGTTTTTTTACAGGCTTAGATATCGGAACTAGCTCGATTAAAGTGCTAGTAGCTGAGCATAGAGATGGCGAAGTAAATGTAATTGGTGTTAGCAATGCCAAAAGTAAAGGTGTCAAAGACGGAATTATTGTTGATATTGAAGCAGCTGCTTCAGCAATCAAATCTGCAATCACACAGGCAGAAGAGAAAGCGGGTATTTCTATTAAGTCTGTTAACGTTGGCCTTCCAGCAAACCTCTTGCAGGTTGAACCAACACAAGGAATGATTCCTGTAACTTCAGACACCAAAGAAATCACAGATCAAGATGTTGAAAATGTTGTCAAATCAGCTTTGACAAAGAGCATGACTCCTGACCGTGAAGTGATTACCTTTATTCCAGAAGAATTCATCGTGGATGGTTTCCAAGGCATCCGTGACCCTCGTGGTATGATGGGTGTCCGCTTGGAAATGCGTGGTCTGCTTTACACAGGTCCTCGTACAATTCTACACAATCTTCGTAAGACAGTTGAGCGTGTAGGTATTCATGTTGATAATGTGATTATTTCACCTTTGGCAATCGTGAACTCCGTTCTCAATGAAGGCGAACGTGAATTTGGTGCGACTGTCATTGACATGGGTGGAGGTCAGACTACTGTAGCGACTATCCGTAACCAAGAATTGCAGTTCACTAACATCTACCAAGAAGGTGGAGATTACGTTACTAAAGACATTTCTAAAGTCTTGAAAACTTCTCAAAAAATTGCAGAAAGTTTGAAACTGAACTATGGTGAAGCTTACGTTCCACTTGCAAGTAACGAAACTTTCCAAGTTGAAGTAATTGGTGAAGTAGAACCTGTTGAAGTAACCGAAAGCTACTTGGCAGAAATTATCTCAGCACGCATCAAACATATCTTCGACCAAATCAAACAAGAGTTGGAAAGAAGACACTTGTTAGATTTGCCAGGAGGTATCGTCCTTATCGGTGGAAATGCAATTTTGCCAGGAATTGTTGAATTAGCCCAAGAAGTATTTGGTGTTCGCGTAAAACTTTATGTACCAAATCAAGTTGGAATTCGCAACCCTGCATTTGCGCACGTGATTAGCTTGTCTGAGTTTGCTGGTAAATTGACTGAAGTCAATCTTCTTGCTCAAAAAGCAGTTAAAGGAGATGAATTCCTTCGTCAAAAACCAATCAACTTTGGCATTCCAAATCAACGTTTGAATCCTGTAGCGCAACCAAGTCCAGCACAAACAGCTCCAGCTGAAACCGTGCAGGAAGCTCCAGTTGCTCCTAAGGAAGAATTCCAAGCAAGTTCTCAAAGTAAACCGAAGCTAACAGAACGTTTCCGTGGTTTGATCGGAAGCATGTTTGATGAATAAAAGAGGATAAGAAATTATGACATTTTCATTTGATACAGCAGCAGCTCAAGGCGCAGTTATTAAGGTAATTGGTGTCGGTGGCGGTGGTGGTAATGCCATCAACCGTATGGTTGACGAAGGTGTTGCTGGTGTAGAATTTATCGCAGCCAACACTGATGTACAAGCTCTCAGCAGTACGAAAGCAGAAACAGTTATCCAACTTGGTCCAAAATTGACTCGTGGTTTGGGTGCTGGAGGTCGTCCGGAAGTTGGACGTAAAGCTGCAGAAGAAAGTGAAGAAGCTTTGACGGAAGCTATCACTGGAGCAGACATGGTCTTTATCACCGCAGGTATGGGTGGTGGATCTGGTACAGGTGCAGCCCCTGTTATTGCACGTATCGCTAAAGATCTTGGTGCTCTTACAGTTGGTGTCGTGACACGTCCTTTCGGATTTGAAGGAAGCAAACGTGGTCAGTACGCTGTAGAAGGAATCAACGAACTTCGCGAGCATGTTGATACTTTATTGATTATCTCTAATAACAACTTGCTTGAAATTGTTGATAAGAAAACGCCACTTCTTGAAGCTCTTAGCGAAGCAGATAACGTTCTTCGCCAAGGTGTTCAAGGGATCACTGACTTGATCACGAACCCAGGATTGATTAACCTTGACTTTGCTGACGTGAAAACTGTAATGGCAAACAAAGGGAATGCCCTTATGGGTATCGGTATCGGTAGTGGTGAAGAACGTGTTGTTGAAGCAGCTCGTAAAGCAATTTACTCTCCACTTCTTGAAACAACTATCGATGGTGCAGAGGATGTCATCGTCAACGTTACTGGTGGTCTTGATTTGACATTGATTGAAGCAGAAGAAGCTTCAGAAATTGTCAACCAAGCAGCTGGCCAAGGTGTAAACATCTGGCTTGGAACATCAATTGACGAAAGCATGAAGGATGAAATCCGTGTTACTGTTGTAGCGACAGGTGTTCGTCAAGAGCGCGTGGAAAAAGTAGTTGGAGCTCGTAACAACCAACCAGTTGGACGTCCATCAACTAAAGCTCCTCAAGCACACACATTTGACCGTCAATTCGACTTGGAAGAGACAGCAGAATTGCCTAAATCAAGCCCACGTCGCTTTGAAACAAACCAAGCGTCTGCTTTTGGAGACTGGGACTTGCGTCGTGAGTCTATTGTTCGCCAAACAGATCCAGTTGTTTCACCGGTAGAACGCTTCGAAACACCAGTTTCACAAGATGAAGATGAATTGGATACACCTCCATTCTTCAAAAATCGTTAATCAATGAATTTGAAAAAAAATACTGAATTAGTTTTTCAGCAAATAGCTGATGCTAGTCAAGAAGCCAACCGTGCTCTAGATGCTGTTTCAGTAATCGCAGTGACAAAGTATGTAGATGTACAAACAGCGGAAGCCTTGCTTCCGCTTGGTGTCCGTCATATAGGTGAAAATCGAGTCGATAAATTTTTAGAAAAATATCAGGCCTTGAAAGATTACCCAGTTACTTGGCATTTAATAGGAACACTACAGAGACGGAAAGTGAAAGAAGTAATCCCATATGTGGATTACTTTCATGCTTTAGACTCCTTAAAGTTAGCCCAGGAAATTCAAAAGAGAACAGATCATGTTATCAAGTGTTTCTTGCAGGTCAATATTTCTGGGGAAGAAAGCAAGCATGGGTTTTCAAAAGAAGAATTGCTAGAACTTTTGCCAGAATTGGCTAAGTTAGATCAGATTGAGTATGTTGGTTTAATGACCATGGCTCCTTTTGAGGCAGACAGTGATGAATTGAAAGAAATTTTCAAGGATACGCAGGCTCTGCAAGCAGAAATTAGAGAAAAACAAATCCCTAATATGCCGATGACAGAGCTAAGCATGGGAATGAGTCGTGATTTTAAAGAAGCGATTCAGTTCGGCTCAACCTTTGTTCGAATCGGTACAGCATTTTTTAAATAGGAGAGAGCTATGTCTTTAAAAGATAGATTCGATAAATTTATAGATTATTTTACAGAAGACGGAGAAGAAACGACTAACTACCAGACTCAACAAGAGGAAACAGTTAGCCCAGCCATCTCATCTTCTAAAGAATTACCAGCACCTGCTCAGTCAGGATCAGCAAAAGATGCAAATATTACTCGTCTTCATGCGCGTCAGCAAGAATTGGCAATGCAAAGCCATCGTTCAGATGAGAAAGTGACAATTGATGTTCGCTATCCAAGAAAATATGAAGATGCAACGGAAATTGTAGATTTGTTGGCTGGAAATGAAAGTATTTTAATTGATTTCCAATACATGACAGAAGTACAAGCCCGTCGTTGCCTTGATTACTTGGACGGAGCCCGTCATGTCTTGGCTGGAAATATGAAAAAAGTTGCGAGCACGATGTATCTATTGACTCCTGTCAACGTTATCGTGAATATTGAAGATATCAAACTTCCAGATGAATCACAAAGCGCTGAGTTTGGTTTTGATATTAAACGAAATAGAGCAAGATAATGATTTTCTTAATTCGTTTAATCCAAAATGCGGTTAGCATTTATTCCATCATCCTCGTTGCATTTGCTCTTCTTTCATGGTTTCCAAATGCCTATGAAAGCCAGCTAGGTCGCCTAGTTATCAGACTTGCTCGTCCAGTTATTGAGCCCCTTCGTAAGCTCAATCTACAATTTGCTGGCCTTGATTTTACGGTTTGGGCAGCGCTGATTCTGATTCAGTTTGTTGGAAATATCTTAACACGACTAGTACTATTACTATGACAGTAAATCGAGCCATTTATCAGCATTTTTCCCAAGATGATATCCCCTTTATTGATAAGGGATTAGAGTGGATCAAGCGGGTAGAAGATACATATGCGCCGGTGCTTACTCCATTTATCAATCCCCATCAGGAACAGATTTTGAGGGTACTAGCTGGGACATATGGACTGGGTTGCCAAAGTAGTGGTGATTTTCTTCCGACAGAGTCGGTTCGAGTTCTTCTCTATCCAGCTTACTTTGAACCGGAGATATCAGACTTTGAAATGGCCTTGTTGGAAATTTGCTATCCGAGTAAGTTTGAGCAACTGAGTCATGGAAAAATATTGGGAACAATTATCAACCAACTAGGAATTGACCGTAAATTATTTGGTGATATCTTGGTAGATGAAAAGAGAGCACAGATTTTTGTCAATCGTGATTTCATTCCTCTTTTTCAGGATGGAATAAGAAAGATTGGCAGACTTCCTGTATCGCTGGAGGAATGTCCTTTTACCGATAGGATTTTGTCTAAAATTGATTATAGAGAACGAGAAATTTTAGTTTC
The DNA here is from genome assembly GCF_900637025.1 of Streptococcus oralis ATCC 35037. Classification (NCBI taxonomy): domain Bacteria; kingdom Bacillati; phylum Bacillota; class Bacilli; order Lactobacillales; family Streptococcaceae; genus Streptococcus; species Streptococcus oralis. The sequence goes on along the minus strand of NZ_LR134336.1, from coordinate 1,403,896 downwards.
GAGTTTTCGATTGGATGCCCTCTTATCAAGTGCCTTGAAATTATCTAGAAATCAAACTAGTCAACTGATTGAGAAAAAATCTGTCCAGGTAAATTATCATGTGGTTGAAAAATCTGATTACCAGGTCGCAGTTGGGGATTTGATCAGTGTGAGAAAGTTTGGTCGTCTAAAAGTTGTCAAAGACAATGGTCAGACCAAAAAGGATAAGAAAAAACTAACAGTCCGGCTACTTTTAAGCAAGTGAGAAAAAATATGTCGATTACACCACAAGAAATAAGTGATAAAGCTTTCTCAAGAACATTCAGAGGCTACAATCAGGAAGAAGTTGACCTCTTTCTAGATAAGATTTACTTTGAATTAGAGGAGATGATTCGATACAAAGATGAAACTGAACTCTATATCAAAAAACTAGAAGAACGTCTTTCCTATTATACGAATGATATTCCTAAGAGAACAGTAACAAGCGAGCAAGAACCAGAAGCAATTAATGATTCTATTTTTTATTAAGTAAGTGAGGAAAAGTATGCCAATTACATCGTTAGAAATTAAAGATAAAACCTTTGGTACAAGATTTAGAGGTTTTGATCCAGAAGAAGTAGATGAATTTCTGGATATCGTTGTTCGTGACTACGAAGACTTGGTTCGTAGCAATCACGATAAAGAGACACACATCAAGAGTTTGGAAGAACGTTTGTCTTACTTTGATGAGATGAAGGATTCCTTGAGTCAGTCAGTTTTGATTGCTCAAGATACTGCAGAGCGTGTTAAACAAGCTGCTCAAGAACGTTCAAACAATATTATTCAACAAGCTGAACAAGATGCTCAGCGTTTGCTTGAAGAAGCGAAATACAAGGCAAATGAAATTCTCCGTCAGGCTACAGATAATGCGAAGAGAGTGGCTGTTGAGACAGAAGAGTTGAAGAACAAGAGCCGTGTATTCCATCAACGCCTCAAGTCTACGATTGAAAGTCAGTTAGCAATTGTTGAGTCATCTGATTGGGAAGATATTCTTCGCCCAACAGCTACTTACCTTCAGACAAGTGATGAAGCCTTTAAAGAAGTGGTGGGTGAAGTTCTTGGTGAAACTGTATCTTTACAACCAGAGGAAGAACCTATTGATATGACTCGTCAATTCACACCAGAAGAGGTTGCTGAATTACAAGCTCGTATCGAGGCTGGCAACAAAGAATTAGCTGAGTTTGAAGCTCAACAAAATCAACAGACAGAAGAAAGTGACCAGCATGAAGAGTCAGTTGAAGTAGAAGCTACTGCAACAACTGAGGACGATGCAAACAAAGAATCTGTTCTTATCCTATAAAAAAATGTGAGAACAAGATCCAACCAACTATATTTTCAGCGAGCGGGAGATGGTGAGAGTCCTGCAATCCCTAGTGGTTAGATTATCCTCTCAAGCAATCCAGTCCGAAAACAGTAAGACTAGACGTCCCCCACGTTACGGGAAAAGAGGAAAAGAGACCCTGTCTTTTTTCGAACAAAGGTGGTACCACGATTTTCGTCCTTTTTGCGAATCGTGGTTTTTATTTTGTCATTTTAAATTAAAGGAGTAACAATGAAACTTAAAGAAACCCTCAATCTAGGGAAAACAGACTTTCCTATGCGTGCTGGTCTTCCAACCAAAGAACCAGTTTGGCAAAAAGAATGGGAAGAAGCAAAACTTTACCAACGTCGTCAAGAATTGAACCAAGGAAAACCACATTTCACCTTGCATGATGGACCTCCGTATGCAAACGGAAATATCCACGTTGGACATGCCATGAACAAGATTTCTAAAGATATTATTGTTCGTTCTAAGTCTATGTCTGGATTTTACGCTCCTTACATCCCAGGTTGGGATACACATGGATTGCCAATCGAGCAAGTCTTGGCTAAACAGGGCGTTAAACGCAAAGAAATGGACTTGGTTGAGTACTTGAAACTTTGCCGCGAGTACGCTCTTTCTCAAGTAGATAAACAACGTGAAGACTTTAAACGATTGGGTGTTTCTGGCGACTGGGAAAATCCTTATGTGACTTTGACTCCGGACTATGAAGCGGCTCAGATCCGTGTCTTCGGAGAAATGGCTAAGAAAGGCTACATCTACCGTGGTGCCAAGCCAGTTTACTGGTCTTGGTCATCTGAATCAGCTCTTGCTGAAGCGGAAATTGAATACCATGACTTGCTTTCAACTTCCCTTTACTATGCTAACCGCGTCAAAGACGGAAAAGGTGTCCTAGATGCAGATACTTACATCGTTGTATGGACAACAACTCCTTTTACCATCACAGCATCTCGTGGTTTGACAGTTGGAGCAGATATTGACTACGTAGTCGTTCAACCAGCTGGTGAATCTCGTAAGTTTGTAGTTGCTTCAGAATTGTTGAACAGTTTGTCTGAGAAATTTGGTTGGGCGGATGTTCAAGTCTTGGCGACCTACCGTGGTCAAGAATTGAATCACATTGTGACAGTCCACCCATGGGATACAGCTGTAGATGAGTTGGTGATCCTTGGTGACCACGTTACGACTGACTCTGGTACTGGTATTGTCCATACAGCCCCTGGTTTTGGTGAGGACGACTACAATGTCGGTGTTGCCAACGGCCTTGAAGTTGCTGTAACAGTTAACGAACGCGGTATTATGATGGAAAATGCTGGTCCTGAATTTGCGGGTCAGTTCTATGACAAGGTTGTGCCGACTGTTATCGAAAAACTGGGTGATTTACTCCTTGCTCAGGAAGAAATTTCTCACTCATATCCATTTGACTGGCGTACGAAAAAACCGATCATCTGGCGTGCAGTACCACAGTGGTTTGCCTCTGTATCTAAATTCCGCCAAGAAATCTTGGATGAAATTGAAAAAGTGAAGTTCCACTCAGAATGGGGTAAAATTCGTCTTTACAATATGATTCGTGACCGTGGCGACTGGGTTATCTCTCGTCAACGTGCTTGGGGAGTTCCCCTTCCTATCTTCTATGCTGAAGACGGAACGCCAATCATGACTGCTGAGACTATTGAACATGTAGCTCAACTCTTTGAGGAACACGGTTCTATCATCTGGTGGGAACGTGATGCTAAGGACCTCTTGCCAGAAGGATTTACTCATCCAGGTTCACCAAATGGCGAGTTCAAGAAAGAAACAGATATCATGGACGTATGGTTTGACTCAGGTTCATCATGGAATGGAGTAGTGGTCAACCGTCCAGAACTCAAATATCCAGCAGATCTTTACCTTGAAGGTTCTGACCAGTACCGTGGTTGGTTCAACTCATCACTTATCACATCTGTTGCTAACCATGGCGTTGCTCCTTACAAACAAATCTTGTCACAAGGTTTTGCCCTTGATGGTAAAGGTGAGAAGATGTCTAAATCTCTTGGGAATACCATTGCTCCAAGTGATGTTGAAAAACAATTTGGTGCGGAAATCTTGCGTCTCTGGGTAACAAGTGTTGACTCAAGCAACGACGTGCGTATCTCTATGGATATCTTGAGCCAAGTCTCTGAAACTTACCGTAAGATCCGGAACACTCTTCGCTTCTTGATTGCCAATACATCTGACTTTAACCCAGCTCAAGACGCAGTAGCTTACGATGAGCTTCGTTCTGTTGACAAGTACATGACCATTCGCTTTAACCAGCTTGTGAAAACGATTCGTGATGCTTATGCCAACTTTGAATTCTTGACAATCTACAAGGCCTTGGTGAACTTCATCAACGTTGATTTGTCAGCCTTCTACCTTGACTTCGCTAAAGACGTTGTTTACATCGAAGGTGCAAAATCACTCGAACGTCGTCAAATGCAGACAGTCTTCTATGACATTCTTGTCAAAATCACCAAACTCTTGACACCAATCCTTCCTCACACAGCAGAGGAAATCTGGTCATATCTTGAGTTTGAAGCTGAAGAATTTGTGCAATTGTCTGAATTACCAGAAGCTGAAACTTTTGCCAACCAAGAAGAAATCTTGGATACATGGTCAGCCTTCATGGATTTCCGCGGACAAGCTCAAAAAGCCTTGGAAGAAGCGCGTAATGCAAAAGTTATCGGGAAATCGCTTGAAGCACACTTGACAGTTTATCCAAATGAAGTGGTGAAAACTCTTCTTGGAGCAGTGGATAGCAATGTAGCTCAACTTTTGATCGTGTCAGAATTGACCATCGCTGAAGGTACAGCTCCAGAAGGAGCAGTTAGCTTTGAGGATGTTGCCTTTACAGTTGAACGCGCTGCAGGTGAAGTTTGTGACCGTTGCCGTCGTATCGACCCAACAACAGCAGAACGCAGCTACCATGCAGTTATCTGTGATCACTGTGCAAGCATCGTAGAAGAAAACTTTGCGGATGCGGTCGCAGAAGGATTTGAAGCGAAATAATCAGATTAGAAATATGTCTTCTCATAGTTTAAGATGAGATGAAAAGGAAAAAGAGAGGAAGTCATTTCTCTCTTTTTTGTTGGAAAAAGTTTAGGACAAAGGGAGTAAATCTAACATTTTTAGGAAGAGTTTTAAGCTGATTTTTTGAGATGTTTTTAAAAAGAGAGGTCGTTTTTTGGTACTTTTCAAAAGCATGTGTTGCTTCTAAAAATCGCGACAAATAATTTGAATAATCAAGTGAAATCAGGTAGAATAGAAAGGATTGAATAATATATTGAAGAGGAAATCTTTAGAATGAAACATCAGTTTTATGGAGAAAAACGACAGCGCTTTTCTTTCAGAAAGTTGTCTGTCGGGCTCGTTTCGGCGACTATTGGAAGCTTCTTTTTGAATGGGCAAATGGCTGGGGGCTTGACTTCTGTGAAGGCAGCAGAAATTCAAAGTCAGCAGTCTGCTCAGGTCAAATACCACTACGTAGTGGAGTCTGAATTGACGGAGGCAGAGAAGAGTGCCTTGATCAGGGAGATTCCAAAGCATGTTGAGGATGCTTCAGAGACCTATTACTTAGTTTATCGTCCGACTACTCAAGGGGATTCATCTGGAGTATTGCCTAAGACAGGTCACTCTGGCCTTTGGGAATCAACTTTTACAGCGATGGGTCTTGCATTACTAGTGCTTGTAGTAGTTAGAGGCAGGAACGGGAAGAGGTATTTATCTTCTATCTTGTTGGTAACTGGAATGGGATCCATACTGCTATCTCCAACAGTCTTAGCAGTGACGAATATCGAACTCGCTGCATATAATCAAAGTCTTAACTTGGGTCTTGGAGATGCACTGCCAGCGCCATTGAAAATTGATGGTTACGACTATATCGGTTACTTAAAGAATGAAGAACAAAATGATAGTCATTTAACTCCTTCTGCTCTGAAGGAAAATTCGACACTTGACTTGGAGAAAGAGAAGGGAAGTGAACTTAAACCGAGTGAAACAAATCTTGATATGAAAGAGATTGTTTCGGATAAGGGTGATGCTTTAACTGAGGAAGAAAGAGAAGCTATAGCTGCTAAGGAGAGAGAGTCTGCTCGTTTAAGCCCCGTTTATGACTTGCCAGAACTAAAAATTAGTGAGCAGGAGTCAGTTCAAGAACTTCCTTATCAGACAAAATACCAATATACTGATGAATTGGCTCAAGGCCAATCAAAAGTTATACAATCAGGTGTTCGAGGTCAACGTACAGTAGTGACTCGTCATTTTCGTAAGGATCAAGAAATCGTAAAAAGCGAAATGATTTCTGATCAAGTGACGCTTGAACCTGTTTCTGAAATTATTTTAGTTGGAACAGCTCCAACTAACTCGATACCAAAAGAAAATCCAGTTCATGAAGTTCCAGAATTGGCAGAATATGGCACAACTCCTGAGACAGCGCCAGTTCACGAAATTCCAGAATTGACAGAATATGGTACAACTCCTGAAATAGCGCCAGTTCACGAAGTTCCAGAATTGACAGAATATGGCACCAGTCCAGAAACAGCGCCAGTTCACGAAGTTTCAGAATTGGCAGAATATGGCACAAACCCTGATACAGCCCCAGTTCATGAAGTTCCAGAATTGACAGAATATGGCACCAGTCCAGAAACAGCGCCAGTTCACGAAGTTTCAGAATTGGCAGAATATGGCACAAACCCTGATACAGCCCCAGTTCATGAAGTTCCAGAATTGAAGGAATATGGGACTAGTCCTGAGACGTCTCCAGTTCGTGAAGTTCCAGAATTGACGGAATATGGGACTAGTCCTGAGACGTCTCCAGTTCATGAAGTTCCAGAATTGACAGAATACGGAACCAGTCCCGAGACATCTCCAGTTCACGAAGTTCCAGAATTGACGGAATATGGGACAAATCTTGATACAGCTCCTATTCATGAGAATTCTGAGTTGGAATTGACTACAAATGATGAGGTTAGAATAGAAAAGATTGATTTTTCTATTGACGAGCAATATACAGATGAGATTCCAGAAGGAAGTCGTCAGATTGCAACTCCAGGTGTCCAAGGTGAGCGTACCATTAAGACTCGTGTCTACAGTTCTAACGGTCAGGAAATTGATCGTCAAGAATTGTCTAACGAAGAAACCTTGGAGCCCGTAACGCAAATCGTCAAGGTCGGCACGGCTAAACCAACCATGGTACCAAATGAAGCACCGAAAGCAGAAGCTTTACCAGAGTATCCACTGACTTATACCGACGAAATTCGCGTTGAGAAAATAGCCTTCAACATCGAGGAGCAAACTACGGATGAATTGGTTCAAGATGCTCGTCAGATTGCAACTCCAGGTGTCCAAGGTGAGCGTACCATTAAGACTCGTGTCTACAGTTCTAACGGTCAGGAAATTGATCGCCAAGAACTTTCGAATGAAGAAACCTTGGCTCCAGTAACACAAATTGTCAAAGTCGGCACAGCTAAGCCAACTATGGTACCAAGCGATGCGCCAAAAGCAGACGCTTTGCCAGAGTATCCACTAACTTATACCGATGAAACTCGGGTTGAAAAAATCAACTTTAGCATTCGTGAAGAAGAAACGGATGAGCTTGTTCGAGATGCCCGCCAAATCACAACTCCGGGAGTCCAAGGTGAACGCACGATTAAGACCCGTGTCTACAGTTCTAACGGTCAAGAGGTTGACCGTCAAGAACTTTCGAATGAAGAAACCTTGGCTCCGGTAACACAAATTGTCAAAGTCGGAACTGCTAAACCAACCATGGTACCAAATGATGCACCGAAAGCAGATGCTTTGCCAGAATATCCGTTGACATATACTGACGAAACGCGCGTAGAGAAAATCAACTTTAGCATTCGTGAAGAAGAAACGGATGAGCTTGTTCAAGATGCTCGTCAAATCATAACTCCAGGTGTCCAAGGCGAACGAACCATCAAGACTCGTGTCTATAGTTCCAACGGTCAAGTTGTTGACCGTCAAGAGTTAGCTAATGAAGAAACCTTGGCTCCAGTAACACAAATTGTCAAAGTTGGAACTGCTAAACCAACCATGGTGCCGAGCGAGGCGCCAAAAGCAGAGACTCTGCCAGAGTATCCACTGACTTATGCCGATGAAACGCGCGTTGAAAAAATCAACTTCACAATTCGTGAAGAAGAAACGGATGAGCTTGTTCGTGATGCTCGCCAGATTGCAACTCCGGGTGTCCAAGGTGAGCGTACCATTAAGACTCGTGTCTACAGTTCCAATGGTCAAGTTGTTGACCGTCAAGAATTGTCTAATGAGGAAACTTTGGCGCCCGTAACACAGATCGTCAAAGTCGGAACTGCTAAACCAACTATGGTACCAAGCGATGCGCCAAAAGCAGACGCTTTGCCAGAGTATCCACTAACTTATACCGATGAAACTCGGGTTGAAAAAATCAACTTTAGCATTCGTGAAGAAGAAACGGATGAGCTTGTTCGAGATGCCCGCCAAATCACAACTCCGGGAGTCCAAGGTGAACGCACGATTAAGACCCGTGTCTACAGTTCTAACGGTCAAGAGGTTGACCGTCAAGAACTTTCGAATGAAGAAACCTTGGCTCCGGTAACACAAATTGTCAAAGTCGGAACTGCTAAACCAACCATGGTACCAAATGATGCACCGAAAGCAGACGCTTTGCCGAAATACCCACTGACTTATACCGATGAAACTCGGGTTGAGAAAATTAACTTCACAATTCGTGAAGAAGAAACGGATGAATTGGTTCGAGATGCTCGTCAAATCACAACTCCGGGTGTTCAAGGTGAGCGGACCATCAAGACTCGTGTTTACAGCTCTAACGGCCAAGAGGTTGACCGTCAAGAACTTTCGAATGAAGAAACCTTGGCTCCAGTAACGCAAATTGTCAAAGTTGGTACGGCTAAACCAACCATGGTACCGAATGAAGCTCCGAAAGCAGATGCTTTAGAGGAGTTCGATTTAATTTCACTGCATAATCTCTTAGCAGAAGCGAATCAGATTAAAGCTCAGGCCCGTTATTTCAACGATAGTCAGAGTCATCAAGCTAACTATGATGCTGCTTTGACGGCTGGTCAAGCGATTCTGAGCCAATCCCAAGCCAGCCAAGCAGAAGTCAACCAACTGGTGGAACAAATCAATCAAGCCAAGGCTCAATTAAGTGGTCCTGAAGTTGTTAAAACGGCTCTTCAGACTGAGTACGATTTAAATCCAACGGTTAAAACTTCGGTTAAATATAAGAATGCGGATTCAGAAAAGCAGACAGCTTATACTGACGAATTGACCAAGGCAGAGGGAGTTTTGAACAATCAGACTGCTACACAAGTGCAAGTCAACCAAGTTCTTGCTAGCCTGACAGCAGCCAAAGAAGCACTAAATGGAGTGCCTAAAGTCAAGCTGACTGTTTCAATTCTAAGTCTGACTGAGAATGTTGATGATAAGTCGGTGACGGTCCAATATAGATTGGAAGACCAGACCCAGTCCTTCCGTTCAGCGACTGCAGAATTGTACCAGGGAGACCAGCTGATTCGCACTCTTCCAATTACCAACTTTGCTGGCAGCTTGAAAATTGGCGACCTAGACTACTACACAGGCTACACTCTAAAAACCAAGTTGACTTATGAACTGGATAATGGCAGCTTTACTGAGTTTGAAACAGACAGTCGTAACTTTGAGTTAGAATACAAGAAGATTGCCTTCCGTGATATTGATTCTGTTGAGTTTTATCATAAAGAAAACGACCAATACAAGCGCTTTGTATCGATGAACTCTATGCCTACGGATCTGTCTACCTACTTCGTCAAGATCAAATCAAGCGAATCCAAGGAAATTCTCCTACCAGTTCACAGCATTTCTGAAGCAGAGAAAGATGGCAAGGCAGTCTATAAGGTTAATGTAACCCTTCCTGAACTCGTCCAAGAAAGTGAAACGGGCTATAAGTCTGGGCACGACTTCTACATCAGTAAGGCAGTCCCAAGCCAGCAAAATGTCTACACTAGCTTTGCTGGATTGGTAGAAGCTATGAAGCGAAATATGGCAGGAAATTATGTTCTGGGAGCTGATTTGGATGCGAGCGAGGTCAACCTAGCTCCTGCGGATTATGTCTATCTCAAAGGGAACTTCACCGGCAGTCTGACGGGCAGTCAAAATGGTAAGCAATACGCCATTTACAATCTAGCCAAGCCTCTATTTGAAAACCTCAAGAGTGGTTCTGTTATTTCCAATATCGACTTTAAAGATGTGAATATCGAGGGTACCTATGACTCGGCTGCGCTGGCACGTAATGCGGAGAATGCGCGAATCACAGATGTTTCTGTTCAGGGAAGAGTATCGGTAGTAGGCAACGCTTCTAACGTAGCGGGTCTTGTAGTTAATGGAACCAATACGAAGATTACAAATAGTTCCTTTACGGGGACTATCCTATCTAACAGTCAACACATCAAAGCTTATAATGTAGGTGGTTTGGTTGCAAGCCTTAAAGGAGGAGAATCTCTTCTTAGCCAAAGTAAAGCAGATGTAACGATTATTAGTGGAGCTCGATCAAATGAACAACGTATCGGTGGTTTGGTTGGACGTCTAGAAAATAATGCTCGAATCACCAAATCTTATGTGACAGGAAAAGTATATAATTTAACCACTAACGGTCAAATCGGTGGAGTGGTCGGCTCGAACTACTTTAATGGTTTAGTTGATAATGTGATCAGCAATGTTAGCGGTACAAACGTTTACAGTATTTCTGGAGATCAGGGCTACAAAAACGACCGCATTACGCAAGCCTATAAAGTTGCCAAGAGTGAAACCTTGAAAAACGATCAGTTTGTTACTTCTACCATTACTCAAGAAGAAATGGAAGAAAAACTGACTGCTATGAACATCACGACTAGCCTAGATGACACGAATCTAAATATGCGTTTTGTCGACTATGGTGAAGTAAACAATGCTCAATTCGACCGTGGATATTCTTATGCAAATATGGAGAAACTGCTTCCTTTCTACAATAAAGAAACCATTGTTTCGTTTGCGAACAAGATTCCGAAAGAGCATAAGTTGAATAAGGAGTACCTACTGGATGTTGTTCCGATGAAGGGTGACCAGATTATCACTGATATCCATAGCAATAAAACAGCAATCAATCGTTTGATGCTTCACTACATGGACAATACTATTGACTACCTAGAAATATCTTATCAGGGAGATTTCGTAAATCGAGGCATTGCTGAGTATAGGATGAAGGGATTAGACCTTCTTTATACTCCAGAAGCCTTTGTATCAGATTATACTAGCATTCTAAATCAAGTGTTGCCAGAGCTGAATAAGGTCGTTCTTGATTCGCCAGCTATGCGAACAGCTCTCGGAGTAGCAGCAGATACTTCTTTGGATGAACTATACTTAGATACTGCATTTACGCAAGTGAAAAGCAAGCTATCAGGTGAGCTTCGCAAAGTGCTAGCTATGGATAAGGCTATCAATACTGAAGGTGAAGTAGTTAAGGATTATCTTGTTAAGAAGATTCTTGCTGATAAAGAAGCTTTCCTATTGGGTCTGACTTACCTTAACCGTTGGTACAATATCAACTATGATACCTTTAATGTTAAGGACCTATCGGCTTACAAGATGGATTTCTACGGTAAGAATGACGTTTCGGTTCTTGATACAATCATTGCTTTAGGGAAATCAGGACTTGAGAATCTCAAGGCTAAGAACAACTATACAGCATATGATAATTCGCTCTCTGAAGCAACTGGCAAGCGAGGACTCTTCAATTACCTTGAAGGCTACCGTCAGCTCTTCCTACCATACAAGACCAATAATGAATGGCTCAAGACCAATACAAAAGCCTACATCGTTGAGGCTAAGTCCGATGTAGCAGAAGCGAGACAGCTTCAGGACGCAGCCGAGGGCAAGAGCAAGTACTCTGTCGGTGTGTATGACAAGATTACTGCAGATAATTGGGAATACAAGGGCATGCTCCTGCCACTCTTGACCATGACAGAGAAAGGTGTCTATGCTATCTCCAATATGTCTACCATCTCCATGGGAGCTTATGATCGCTACCGCCTGGATGCCAATAACAGAGTGCGCACAGACGCAGAACTAGTTGAATATGTCGAAGACCGAGTGAGAAAAACAGCTGAATACCAGCGCGACCATTATGATTTCTGGTACAAGATTCTGAGTCCGGAAAGCAAAGACAAGCTCTTCCGTTCGGTTCTGGTTTACGATGGGTTCTTCTTGACTGACAAAGCGGGACAAAGCTATTGGGCACCAGCTAATGACAAAAAATCACAGGCTATGCAGGAATTCTTTGGACCAGCCGGCAAGTGGTATCCAAGCAAGGGCTACAATGCCTATGCGACGGGAAGTGTTACCCATTTTGATAGAGCACGATTATTGGAAGACTATGGAAACTCTGTCTACACCCATGAAATGACCCATAACTCTGACGGTGCTATTTACTTTGAAGGTTATGGTCGTCGTGAGGGACTAGGTGCGGAACTCTATGCTCGCGGACTCTTGCAATCTTCGCCGAGCGCAGATGAACCAACCATCACGCTCAATACTCTCTTCAAGGTGGACAAGGACTCTAAGACACGTATGCATACCTATAATTTCAAGGAACGTGTTCAAAATGCAGCAGACCTGCAACACTATGTCCATGGTATGTTTGACATGATCTACACCTTGGACTATCTAGAAGGTACTTCTATGCTGAAGCAGAGTGATGCTGCCAAGTTACAGTGGTTCAGGAAGATGGAGAATTACTATATTACAGATAAGTATGGTAAGGAGACTCATGCAGGTAACCAGACGCGAAGCTTTACAGCTGAGGAAATCAAGCAGCTGAAGACCTTTGACTCCCTGATTGATAATGATGTGATCACTCGTCGGGAGAATAAGGAAAGTGGGAAATATGGTCGAAATGGCTACCTCAGTCTCAGCCTCTTCTCACCAATTTACTCAGCCTTGAGCAATCCAAATGGAGCACCAGGTGATGTTATGTTCCGTCGCACAGCCTATGAATTACTAGCAGCCAAGGGCTACCATGACGGATTTGTCCCTTATGTTTCTGGTCAGTACTCTCAGGAAGCTTTCGATGAAGGGAAGAAAACGTGGGACGGATGGTCTGGAAGAGATGTTGGTCTCGTGACGGACCAGAAAGTCTTGGAAAATGTATTTAAAGGTGAATACACCTCTTGGGCAGCCTTCAAGAAGGCCATGTATAAGGAGCGAATTGATCAGCTGACCAAGTTGAAGCCAATCACCATTGAGTACGAGCTTAAAAATCCAAACAGTACCAAGAAAGTAACCATTCGTTCTTATGCAGAGATGCAGCAATTGATGGATGCAGCAGTAGCAGAGGATGTACGCAACATTACCAATGCTACTAGCCGTGTCGAAGCTAGCTGGGTCAACCTGCTTAAGAAGAAGATTTACAACGCTTATCTTCGTGAGACAGACGACTTCAGACAGTCTATTTTCAAGAAATAAGGAAACGATTCTGTTTGATTAAAATTTGAAAAATTCCTAGGTTTAAGGCTACCTAGGAATTTTTTCTGTGGTTTCTCCATGATCTTGTTTGTGCATTCAAGACCTGATAAGATAAGAATTTTGACAGCGTAAATGAACTGAAAAGATTAGCAGTTTTTTGTGGCTATTATTTATAGCAAATAAATTGAATAATCTAGTAAATTTCGGTAGAATAGAGGGGATTCAAATCATGATGAAGGAAAGATTAGAAATGAAAAGAAGTTATTTAGGAGAAAAGCACCAACGTTTTTCATTGAGAAAAGTTTCGGTTGGTTTAGTTTCTGCTTTGGTAGGGGTTTTCTACCTTTTTAGTGGAGGAGGTTCTCTTGCAAGTGTAGCAGCCAGTGAACAGACGCCATCCGTCACAAAACAGATTCACTATAAGTATGTGACAGAAAGTGAGCTCACGGACCAAGAAAAGCAATTGGTAGTCAAAGAATTGCCACAGTTTGCTGAGGAAACAGATGATACTTACTATTTGATTTATCGTCCGACGAGACAGCTGCCTGCAACTGGTCACAGCCAACTCATTAGCTCAATTGCAGCAGGGGCAGGCATTGTGCTACTGGTCGTAGCGATTAAACTGGGCAGAGATGATCGCAAGAAACTTGCTTCATTCATGCTTTTGACCAGTCTAGGAAGTCAGCTGATTGCGCCAACTTCCTTGGCTTTGACAAATCAAATGCTGGCAGACTATAATCAGGAATTGACTGTACAGGTCGGGGAAACATTGCAATCCCCACTTACGATTGAAGGCTACCAATATGTAGGGTATTTGAAATCTCAAAAAGAAGTAAACTCTCCAGTTGATGGCAAGAAAGAGTTGAATCATTCGGCTCCTATTGATACTCCAGTCCAAACTTCGAACGGAAGCCAAGCGCAGGAAGAGTATCGTTCTCAGAAACCAAGTGATGCTCCTGTATTTGAACAACCAGAGTTAAAGGTTGAAAGTAAAGATACGAGTCGTACAGAGATTATTCCTTTCCAAGTGGAGGAAGTAGAGGCGGCTGATTTGCCGCAAGGTCAAACTGAGGTGATTCAGGCAGGGAAAAATGGTAGTCGTACCATCGTGACCCGCAGCTACATTTTAAATGGTCAGGTGATCCATACAGAGGAGGTTTCCAATCAGGTAACGACTGAGCCTACTTCTGAGATTAGAAAAGTCGGAAGCAAGGTCCTTGCTCCTACAAAACCAAGCCCAGGGGAGTCCGTTAGTGAAAAACCAACAGACGCTCCAATAAATGAAGTTCCAAGCTTAAAGGTTGAAGAAAAAGATGTTACTACGACGGTAGCAGAACCCTACACTCGAGAACGAGTAGAGAGTGATAGCTTACCAGTTGGCCAGACCAAGATAACCCAAGCTGGTCAAGATGGAGTGCGTACAATCGTCACCCGTCAGTACATGGTAAATGGAAAAGTAGAGAGAAGCCAGGAACTCTCTAACGAAGTGACAACTCCAGCAGTATCAGAAATCGTAACAGTTGGAACAGGCCCTGTTAGCGAGAAACCAACAGACGCTCCTGTAAATGAAGTTCCAAGTCTAGAGGTTGAGGAAAAGGATGTTACTACGACGGTAGCAGAACCCTACACTCGAGAACGAGTAGAGAGTGATAGCTTACCAGTTGGCCAGACCAAGATAACCCAAGCTGGTCAAGATGGCGTCCGTACGATTGTCACCCGTCAGTACATAGTAGATGGCAAAGTAGAGAGAAGCCAGGAAATCTCCAACGAAGTGACGACTCCAGCGGTCTCAGAGATCGTAACGGTCGGAACAGCTCCTGTTAGCGAGAAACCAACAGACGCTCCTGTAAATGAAGTTCCAAGCTTAAACGTTGAAGAAAAGGACGTTACCACAACAGTGGCCGAACCCTATCCAACTAAGGAAGTGGAAAGTGCAGACCTGCCTTTGGGGCAAAGGGAAGTTAGCCAAGCTGGTCAAGATGGTGTCCGTACGATTGTGACTCGTCAGTATTTAGTAGATGGAAAAGTCGAAAATACAGAGGAAATCTCTAACACTATCACAAAAGAAGCAGTTCCTCAGATTATCAAAGTCGGTACAAAACCAATTTCTACAAATGTGGATCACGCTCCTGTGGAACCAGAAAAAGGAACTCTCGACCTCGAACCCTTACACCAATTAGTGGAAGAGGCCGATAGCATTCAGAAAACGCATCAGTATTTCAATGATACCACTGCAGATCAAGAGTCTTATAAACAGGCAGTCGCAAATGCCCAAGCTCTCTTTGAGGCATCTCATGCTAGTCAAGAACAGGTTGATTCTTTGAAAAAGGCCCTTGAAACTGCTAAGAATAATCTAGATGGCCAACCTGTTGATAAGAAAACTCTTGGTGTTGAATTTGACATGAAGGATGTTACTCAGTCTACAGTTGCTTACCAGTATGCTGATGAACAAGCCAAACTCCGCTATCGTCGTGCTCTAGATCAGGCCAAGCTCGTTTTGGACAATCCTTTGGCCAATCAAGCCTTGGTCGATCAAGTTCGGACGGATCTCGAGGCCGCTCGTCAAGCTCTGGATGGTGTCAAGAGAAAACCAACCCTCTCTCTAGTCCGTGTCGAGAAGGAAGAAGACAAACGCCAAGTTTCTCTTAGCTATCACTTGACGGATGCTACAGCTAGCTATCAATCAGCCAAAGTGCAGCTATACAAGGGTGAAACGTTAATTAAGGAAGTCGACCTTGTGGACCTCACTCAAAAATTGACGCTTGATGACTTGGACTACTATACTCCTTATACCCTCAAAACTGTCATGAAATATGACCTGGGTCAAGGGGAACAAACTAGTATAGAGGATCAACGCCTAGTTCAGCTAGATTATAAGAAGGTTGAAATCAAAGATATTGATCGTATCGAACTGTACGGTAAAGATGGTAGTCGCTACCGACGTTACCTATCCCTGTCGGAAGTGCCGTCTGATTTGGACAACTACTATGTCCGCATTCAGTCAGACAAGTTCAAGGATATGCTCTTACCTGTTACTAAGATTACAGATAAGGGCAATGCCTATTCCGTAACGGTATCAGCTAATCAGCTCGTCGAGGGAGAAGGGGATCATTATCGTCCAGATTACTCTTTTGAACTGCCGAAAACGCCTCTTAGTCAAGAAGGTGTCTATACGTCCTTCAAAGCGCTCGTAGAGGCCATGAAGTCAAACCCGATTGGAAACTTCACATTAGGAGCGGATGTTTCAGCAGATGAACTCCAGTTGGAACAGTCTGCGACAAGCTATGTACCAGAAGAATTTTCAGGTAGCCTAACTAGCCGAGTGGATGGCAAAGATTATACCATCTACAACTTGGCAAAACCACTCTTTGCAACCTTGAAAAATGCCACCATCCAGCAACTGACCTTGAAATCGGCTGCAGTTACAGGCAAGGATTCTATAGGGGCCTTGGCTAGCAACGCTCAGAACGCAACGATTACGGATGTTTCTGTAAGTGGTAGTCTATCTGGGAACAAGCATATCGGTGGACTCGTAGGAGTTGCCCAAAACACAAAACTAACCAATGTTGCCTTTAAAGGATCCATCACCAGCACCCAAGATGGAGGGCAGGAGTACAATATTGGTGGCCTGGTCGGTAATTTCCACGGCAACCAATCACTGGCGCAGAAGAGTCAGGCAGATGTATCTATCCAAGTAACGGGTAGAAACGGAGACCAGCGTGTTGGAGGCTTGATTGGTCGCTTGCAAAATGGAGCTAGATTAGAAACTTCTTATGTGAGTGGTTCTATCCAGAATGGAGGTCATTCTGGCCAAGTCGGTGGAGCAATCGGGTCTACTTGGAACAATGGACAGGTCCGAAATATCTTGACCAGTGTCAAGGTTCAAAATGGTCATGCGATGACAGGAGATCCCTATCCTGAGGCTTCTGTTCGGGACTCTTATGTTCTTGAGGGGACTACAGCAAATCGAAAAGATGAGCGTTTTGTCCGTTCTATTTCAGAGGCCGATGCGCAAGCCAAACGTCAGTCCTTTGGAATCACTTCAAACTTGACAGACCAGGAGCCATTGCAGCAAGCTTACCAGCATCAAACAGACTATAGTCGAGTGAGGGGAGCTCAGGAGTCCAGAAAGCAAGCCTACGAAAATGTAGAAAAACTATTACCATTCTACAACAAAGACTTCATCGTTCATACAGCCAACCAATTAGCTGAAGATGATAAACTCAACAAAGTAGCCCTGCTAGATGTGGTTCCGATGAAAGACGAGACGCTGATAACGGATGTCAACAGTCATAAGGGTGAAATCAATAGACTGATGCTGCATTATGCAGATAAGACGATCGCTTATCTTGATCTGACCTACAAGGGTGATTTTGCCAATGGCCAGATTGCAGAATATAGCATCGCTGATAAGAATTTGCTCTATACGCCAGAAACCTTCCTATCTGACTACCAGTCCATTAAAGCGAGTGTCTTGGAAGAACTCAAAGCTGTGACCTATGACTCAACTGCAGTTCGAAAGGTCCTTGGAATTGGTGAAACAGCTTCCTTAGATGATCTTTATCTAGAAAAAGCCTTTGAACAAACCAAGGCTGAACTAGGTCAGGAGCTCCTCAAGGTGCTTTCAGTTGACAAGTCGATTAACACCCTAGGCCCTGCCGTAGCGGATGCGATTAGCCAAAAGATTCTGCAGAACAAAGAAGCCTTCATGCTTGGTCTGACCTATCTCAACCGCTGGTATAATGTCAACTATGGAACGTTCAACACCAAGGATCTTAATGCCTATAAGTTTGATTTCTTTGGCAATCAAGCAGCTTCGACACTGGATACTATCATCGCTCTCGGGAACTCTGGAATGGGCAATCTTCGAGCCCAAAACAACTTCAATGCCTACCGACAATCTCTAGCCAAGGAAAAAGGCAAAGGAGACCTCTTTGCTTACTTAGAAAGTCTGCGTGAACTCTTCTTGCCAAATAAAACCAACAGTGAGTGGTTCAAGGAAAATACTAAGGCTTATATCGTAGAAGCTCGTTCAAGTCTGCCAGAAATTCAGGCTAAGCAAGACAATGCAGATCGTAAGAGTAAGTATACAATCAAGGTCTACGACAGACTGACTCAGGGAGATTGGGGCTTCAAGCAAATGGTCCTCCAACTTCTGACCTTACCTGAAAGAGATGTCTATATCATCAGCAATATGTCGACTATTGCCTTTGGTAGCTTTGGAGGCTACAGGAAAGAAGGTGGTAGAGTTCTCTCAGGCGAGGAACTCCATCGACACGTTGAAAAACTTGTGGATCAATCAGCTGAATGGCAACGAAACCACTATGACATGTGGTACAACATTTTAAGTCCAAACAGGAAAGACACTCTATTCAGACGGGTGATCGTTACAGACGGTTTCTTTCTTTATAATGATAAAGGCCAGCAATATTGGGCTCCTCGTAATGATAAGACCTCTGTTGCTATGTATAATTTCTTTGGCCCTGCTGGCAAGTATCACGGAGACAATGGACTAGGAGCCTTTGCAAATGGTTATGAAGTCTTCTATGTCTATGACCAGATGCTGGGAGCTTCTGGAACCATGGTCTATACCCATGAAATGACCCACAACTCGGATGGTTCTATCTATTTTGAAGGACATGGTCGTCGTGAGGGTGAAGGACCTGAGAGTTTTGCTACAGGGATGTTAGAGTCTGTAACCAATGTTAGCGAAAAAGGTCTCGTACTTAATAGCTTCTATCAAGGAGATAAAGATTCGACCACACGTTACCATACCTATGATCCTGTTGCTCGATTCTCCTCAGCAGATGCTCTTCGCGACTACATGCATGGAGTTTTTGACGTACTGAACCTTCTGGATTATGTAGAAGGGGATATTGTTACTGGAGTTCTAACTGATCAACAGAAAATGAAATGGTACCGTAAGGCTGAAAATTATAACTTTGAAAAAACTTCTTATGGTAAACAAGCTCACGCTGATGATCGAATTGTCCCTATAACTGCCGAAGAAGCAGCCAAACTAAAATCTGTTGATGATTTGGTTGATCATAATATCATTGGTCGTCGCGATGGTTGGGATAGAGCTAGCTTTGGACGAAATGGCTACTATGTCATCAATATGTTTGCTTCCTTCTATGCAGCTCTGGACAATCCAACTGGTGCACCTGGGGGACTTATGTTCCGCCGTAGAGCCTATGAATTGCTTGGAGACAAGGGTTACCAGCAAGGATTTGTCCCATATGTATCTGGCCAATACGCTGGCCAAGCCCTCAAAGAAGGAAACAAGACCTACTCAATCTGGAACAGAGGAGATGTCGGAGTAGTTGGAGATGATTTGGTTTTCAAAAATCTCTATGGTAGCCAGTATGAATCATGGAAGGATTTGAAGAAAGCCATGTTGAATGAGCGATACAACAAGGCTCAAAACTTCCTTCGCCCTATCACTATCGAGTTTGAAGCAGGAAAACTAGATAGCAAACGACAAATTACGATTTCTTCTTATGAGGAATTACAAGATTATATGTACTTAGCAGTACTAGCGGATGCCTCAGCTAAGAACATTGATCGTGCCTTATCAGACAGCTCTAAGAGCAGTGTCGCCCAACTCAAGTATCGTATTTTCAACGCTTATCTACGTGCCACAGACGACTTCAGACAGTCCATCTTTGAAAGATAGACACGAAAAAAGAAGATCCAAGTGATCTTCTTTTTTAGGTGAATGGCTTGCTTAGTACAAAAACGAATGAATTTACAAATAAATTGATACAGGACATATTTCTTACTCTAAATATCTGGAGAGAAATTGGAAAACATTCATCATCTAGTATACTCGTTTCGAAATTTCTTTTGTTTTTCATGAAAATATGATAAAATGATAGTTGTAAAATTTTTTTAAGGAGATTCGGATGAAAACAAAAGCACTTGCTCGCGTAAATGCGATTTTTGGTCTTATTTCAGGTATCGTCTTGCTGTTGGCACCTCTTGTTATGTTTATGATAGCTGTCGGGGCTGCTGCAGCGACGGAGGACTCTGATGCAACAGTTGGTATATTGACGATTTTTTCAATCATTTTGGCATTGGTAAAAATTGCTGTCTTGGTTTTAGGAATTGTGTCTATTGTCTATTACAAGGACGATGAGCGTGTGACTCCTGCACCGTCTGTTTTGTTTATCGTAGGTGGTTCTGTTGGATTGATCCCATTCTTGGGATGGGTAGGAGGAATTCTGACAATCATTGGTGGATCCCTCTATTTTGGACTTTTGAAAAAATTCGAAATTCAAGAATAATAACTTTTTGTTAGAAATATTTTCAAATAAGAGAAGGCGCTTAGCCTTCTTTTTTTGTCATCAAGCAGGGGTAAAATTGACAGGATAAATAAGCTTTTACTTTCATGAAATTCAAAGAATTTATTTGAGACAAGGAAGTATTTTTATAGTATAATGGTGGATGTGAAATACCTATATCAAAATATAATGCTAGTTATTTTCTTGATAGAAGGTAAAAGTTGAGAGGATTTAAAATGAAAAAGTTTTTTGGAGAGAAGCAGCATCGTTTCTCCTTACGAAAATTAGCAATTGGACTTGTGTCAGCTTCGATTTCAAGCCTATTTTTTGTGTCCATTGCGAGTAGTGGAACCGTATTTGCTCAAGAAAATGCAGCTGTTCACTACAAATATGTGACGGATACGGAGCTGAGTGGGCAAGAGAAGGACTTGATTGTCAAGGATATTCCGAAGATTGCGGAAGATAGTGAGAGCACCTATTATCTAGTCTACCGTATGGATGAGAAAGCCCAACTAGGTCAGTTGCCCAATACAGGTGGGCAGAATAGCCTTACTAGTGTTTTAACTGGTGGAGCCCTAGCTTCAATTGGCCTTCTTATTTTTGTCGTATCGAAAAAGAAAGGCAAAAAGAAAGCCCTCTTGAATGTGATTTTGGTAACAGGGATGGGCAGTGGTTTGGCTTCTTCAGTTCAGGCTATTGAAAATCAACTTTTGCTCCAATACAATCAGGAATACCAATTATCCCAAGGAGATAGTCTGCCTTTGCCACGTGCCTTATCAGGTTATACTTATCTAGGCTATATTAAGCAAGACAAAGAGATTAATCAGCAAGAAACTGCTGCTAGGGATCAGAAACTTGACTATACAGTTCAACCTCATTTCCAAGCCAACGAAGGTGGACAAAAGGCAGGAGATGAGCAGAAAGCTCCGTCTTCAACAAGCCCTGCAGACAAGACAATCCCTTCTCAAGATTTATCTAATAAAAAGCCGTCTGGTATTGCTAGTGTAGATCCTCAAGACGAAGTCTTGGCTGGTCGCGTGAACAAACCAGAGCTCTTATACAAAGACCAAGAGATTGTAACCAAACTAGATGTTTCAGAAGTGGTGCAGGAAAATCCAGAACTAACAGAGGGAACCATCCATGTCAAACAAGAAGGTCGTGCTGGGAAGAAGATTGAACTTGTTCGCATTTTCACTGTTGAAAACCAAGAAATTTCTCGGGAAGTTCTCTCAACTAAAGTAGAAGAAGTCTTGCCACGTATAGTAGAGAAAGGGACTAAGAAGGCAGTAGCTGCAAGTGAAGCACCTCAGTCTGCAACAAAAGGAGAGCCTGAGACGCAGGCTCCATTACCAGAATATACAGGCGAGCAAGCGGGAGCGGTTGTAGCCCCAGAGACAGCTGAAAAACCAGAATATACAGGCACCCAAGCAGGAGCCGTCGTTGAACCCGAGCAAGTTGCTCCATTGCCTGAGTATCAGGGAACTCAAGCGGGAGCGGTCGTAGCGCCAGAGACAAGCGAAAAACCAGAATATACAGATACTCAATCAGGTGCCATTGTGGAACCAGAACAAGTCGCTCCACTACCTGAGTATCAGGGAACTCAAGCAGGAGCGATTGTTGACCCTGAGATAGCTGAAAAACCAGAATATACAGATACGCAAGCAGGTGCGATTGTGGAACCAGAACAAGTCGCACCACAAGCTGAGTACAAGGGAACCCAGGCTGGTGCTATCGTTGAACCAGAAATCCAGTCTTCCCTTCCAGAGTATAAAGGTACCCAAGCAGGAGCCATTGTGGAACCGGAACAAGTCGCTCCTCTTCCAGAGTATACGGGCAATACCGAGCAAGTAAAACCGGAAACTCCGACAGAAAAACCAAAAGAAAAAGATCCAGAAAAAACACTTGAATTAAGAAACGTTTCGGATCTGGAGTTGTATAGTCAGACCAATGGTACTTACAAACAACATGTTTCTTTAGACAGTGTTCCAAAGAATACAGAAACTTACTTTGTCAAGGTTAAATCCTCGTCATTTAAAGATGTCTATCTACCAGTCGCTTCAATAACGGCTGAAACGAAAGATGGCCAGCCAGTTTATAAAATCACAGCCAAGGCTGAGAAACTCCAGCAAGAGCTAGAAAATAAATATGTTGATAATTTCACCTTCTACTTAGCTAAGAAGGCTACAGAGGAAACGACAACCTTTACTTCCTTTAGCAATCTGGTCAAAGCTATCAACAAGAATCTCTCTGGAACCTATCATTTAGCAGCTAGTTTGAATGCCAACGAAGTGGAACTGGGACCTGATGAAAGATCTTACATCAAGGGCGCCTTTACTGGTCAGTTGATTGGTGAAAAAGATGGCAAGCAGTATGCTATTTACAACTTGAAAAAACCACTGTTTGAAACTTTGAGTAGTGCCACAGTAGAAAAATTGAGTCTGAAAAATGTCTCCATTTCAGGGAAAGATGATATCGGTGCATTGTCCTATGAAGCTCAGAATGGCACAAAGATTAAGCAAGTTCACGTTGATGGTGTTCTAGCAGGTGAACGTGGTATCGGTGGTTTGCTGGCTAAGGCGGAGCAATCAAGTATCACAGAGAGCAGTTTCAAGGGAAGAATTATCAACACGTATGAGACGACTGCTGCCTATAATATCGGTGGTCTGGTCGGTCATTTGACAGGTGACAAGGCTTTACTTACTAAGTCAAAAGCGACAGTAGCCATTTCATCCAACACAAATAGTTCAGATCAGACAGTGGGTGGTCTTGCAGGTCTAGTAGATCAGGATGCACAAATCCAAGATAGCTATGCTGAAGGCGATATTAACAATGCCAAGCACTTTGGTAGAGTCGCGGGAGTAGCAGGCTATTTGTGGGATCGAAAAACTAATGAGGAACAGCATGCTGGAAGATTGACCAATGTTCTCAGTGATGTCAATGTAACCAACGGAAATGCCATTACCGGCTACCACTATAATGGAATGAAGGTGAAGGACACATTCAGTAGCAAGGCCAACAGAGTCTACAATGTCACCTTGGTCAAGGATGAAGTCGTCAGCAAGGAATCCTTTGAAGAAAGAGGAACAATGCTAGATGCTTCCCAAATCGAAAGCAAAAAAGCAGCAATCAATCCTCTCACTCTACCAACAGTGGAACCACTCTCAACAAGTGGCAAAAAAGACAGTGATTTTTCTAAGGTTGCCCATTATCAATCTAAGCGCGCCTTGGCTTATAAGAACATTGAAAAATTGCTACCTTTCTACAACAAGGCAACCATCGTCAAATACGGAAATCTGGTCAATGAGAACAGTCTGTTATATCAAAAAGAACTCTTGTCAGCAGTCATGATGAAGGACAACCAAGTCATCACTGATATTGTTTCTAACAAACAGACTGCAAACAAACTCTTGCTGCATTACAAGGACCATTCATCTGAGAAACTCGATCTCAAGTACCAGGATGATTTTGCCAAATTAGCGGAATATAGTCTAGGAGATACTGGACTTCTCTATACGCCAAACCAATTCCTGTATGACCAATCTTCTATCATCAAGCAAGTCTTACCTGACTTACAAAAGGTTGACTATCATTCAGAAGCCATCAGAAAGACGCTGGGTATTTCTCCAAACGTCAAGCAAACTGAGCTCTATCTAGAAGACCAGTTCGCCAAAACAAAACAACATTTGGAAGACAGTTTGAAAAAGCTCTTGTCAGCTGATGCTGGACTTGCCGGTGATAACCCAGTTACCAAGGGCTATCTTGTAGATAAAATCAAACACAACAAGGAAGCCTTGCTACTTGGTATGGCGTATCTGGAGCGTTGGTACAACTTTAGCTATGGTCAGGTGAATGTCAAAGACCTAGTTCTGTACCATTTGGACTTCTTTGGTAAGGGAAATGCTTCACCACTAGATGCCCTGATTGAGCTGGGTAAATCTGGCTTTAACAATCTTCTAGCTAAGAATAATGTCGATACTTATGGTATCAGTCTTGCTAGTCATCATGGAACGACAGATTTGTTTAGCACGCTGGAACATTACCGCAAAGTCTTTTTACCAAAAACAAGTAACAATGACTGGTTTAAATCAGAGACTAAGGCCTACATCGTCGAAGAAAAATCCACTATCGAAGAGGTGAAAACGAAGCAAGGACAGACTGGTAGCAAGTATTCTATCGGTGTCTATGACCGCATCACGAGTGCCACATGGAAATATCGCAATATGGTCTTGCCGCTCCTGACCTTGCCAGAGAGATCCGTCTTTGTCATCTCGACCATGTCTAGTCTAGGATTTGGAGCTTATGATCGCTACCGCAATAGTGAGCATAAAGCGGGCAAGGCTCTCAATGACTTTGTTGAAGAAAATGCGCGTGAAACAGCCAAACGCCAGCGAGATCACTACGATTATTGGTATCGTATTTTAGATAATGAGGGGCGTGAAAAACTCTATCGTACCATCTTGCTTTATGATGCTTATAAGTTTGGTGATGACACAACCTCTGGAAAAGCTACAGTGGAGGCTAAGTTTGATAGCACCAACTCAGCCATGAAGAACTTCTTTGGCCCAGTTGGCAATAAGGTAGTACACAACCAGCATGGAGCCTACGCAACAGGGGATGGTGTCTACTATATGTCTTACCGTATGCTAGACAAGGATGGAGCCATTACTTATACCCATGAAATGACCCATGATTCCGATCAGGATATCTACCTTGGGGGTTATGGTCGAAGAAGTGGCCTAGGACCAGAGTTCTTTGCAAAAGGTTTATTGCAAGCCCCTGACCAACCAAGTGACGCAACCATTACCATAAATTCTATCTTGAAGCACTCAAAATCAGATAGTGCAGAGGGCTCCCGTCTGCAAGTCTTGGATCCGACAGAAAGATTCCAAAATGCAGCAGATCTTCAGAGCTATGTCCACAACATGTTTGACCTCATCTACATGTTGGAATATCTCGAAGGACAATCAATCGTCAACAAACTGAATGTTTACCAGAAAATGGCGGCTCTCAGAAAAATTGAGAACAAGTATGTGAAAGATCCAGCAGATGGAAATGAGGTTTACGCCACTAACGTAGTCAAAGAATTGACAGAAGCAGAGGCCCAAAACTTGAATAGTTTTGAAAGTTTGATTGACCACAACATCTTATCAGCTCGTGAGTACCAGACTGGCGACTATGAACGAAATGGCTACTATACCATTAAACTCTTTGCCCCAATCTTTTCAGCTCTCAGCAGTGAGAAAGGCACGCCAGGGGACCTTATGGGGCGTAGGATTGCTTACGAACTTTTGGCTGCCAAAGGCTTTAAGGATGGAATGGTACCTTATATCTCAAATCAATACGAAGAAGCTGCCAAACAAAAAGGTCAAACTATCAATCTCTATGGGAAAGAACGAGGATTGGTGACCGATAAACTTGTATTGGACAAGGTATTTGAAGGCAAGTATGCATCTTGGGCTGCCTTTAAGAAAGCCATGTATAAAGAACGTGTGGATCAGTTTGAAAACTTGAAACAAGTGACCTTTAAAGATCCGACAAAACCATGGCCAAGCTATGGGACCAAGACCATCAATCAAGTGAGTGAATTGCAAGCCCTCATGGATCAAGCTGTTCTCAAGGATGCTGTAAGTCCTCGTTGGAGCAACTATAATCCAGAGTATGATAGTGCCGTTCATAAGTTGAAGAGAGCAATCTTTAAAGCTTATCTTGACCAAACAAACGACTTCAGAACCTCTATTTTTAAGAAATAAGGGTTGGAAAATGAAAAGGGAGGATCGACAGATCTTCTCTTTTTATGTTCGGATGTCTGAAAGCAGGTAGGCGATTTGTTTGTGACGGAGAAGGTCTTTTGTTTCTGGAGCAAATATGGTAGAATGATAGCTACGAGAGAAGGAGGTTTTTATGGAGAGAGATAGATTGGTTCGACTCAATTGGAGACTGGGCATGGTGGCAGGCATAACCTTGCTTTTGGGACCTGTCCTACGATTTTTGCTATCCTATACTGGTGCCATCATCTATAAAGATCCTTCAAAGGTGCTGGTCGTCACGGTAACCTTTTCCTTGCTCCTGACATTTTTTAAGATTTTGATGATTGCATTAGGGACCTTTATGTTAATCTATTTCGAAGAAGATCAACAACTTCGAAAGCTACCTTCTATTTTATTTATCATTGGTGGCGTGCTGGGCTTTCTTTCAGCGACCGAGTGGATAGGAGGATTTCTAATCATTAAAGGCGCTGTTTCTTTTTCTAAATTTTTGAAAGAAGTCCGTGGCCTTGTCTGATAGTCTAGTGAAAACAACCCTAGGAAGGGTTGTTTTTGTGTTTCAAAAACAATTTTTAAAAGTAGATTGCTGAGAGAAGAGTCATGTTGAGACTCTTCTCTTTTTAGTTGATTTTAACTAGCTTTTTTGTGAAAAATTGTGTAAAATAGAATAGATAAACGAGGACAACCTCGAAAAATAAAAGGAGAATCCATCTAATGGTAAAATTGGTTTTTGCTCGCCACGGTGAGTCTGAATGGAACAAAGCTAACCTTTTCACTGGTTGGGCTGATGTTGATTTGTCTGAAAAAGGTACACAACAAGCGATTGACGCTGGTAAATTGATCAAAGAAGCTGGTATCGAATTTGACCAAGCTTACACTTCAGTATTGAAACGTGCGATCAAAACAACAAACTTGGCTCTTGAAGCTTCTGACCAATTGTGGGTTCCAGTTGAAAAATCATGGCGCTTGAACGAACGTCACTACGGTGGTTTGACTGGTAAAAACAAGGCTGAAGCTGCTGAACAATTTGGTGATGAGCAAGTTCACATCTGGCGTCGTTCATACGATGTATTGCCTCCAAACATGGACCGTGATGATGAGCATTCAGCTCACACTGACCGTCGTTACGCTTCACTTGACGACTCAGTTATCCCAGATGCTGAAAACTTGAAAGTGACTTTGGAACGTGCCCTTCCATTCTGGGAAGACAAAATCGCTCCAGCACTTAAAGATGGTAAAAACGTATTCGTAGGAGCTCACGGTAACTCAATCCGTGCCCTTGTAAAACACATCAAACGCTTGTCAGACGACGAAATCATGGACGTGGAAATCCCTAACTTCCCACCATTGGTATTCGAATTCGACGAAAAATTGAATGTAGTTTCTGAATACTACCTTGGAAAATAATCTATAAACAGAAAGCCTAGGAATTCCTAGGCTTTCTTGTGTTTGCTCCTAGTTTTCAACTAGTTGAAAAAGCGTTATAATGATAGTAAGGAGTGACTTGATTGTAAGAAAGGTAGATATGCTCGAAGCCCTGAAATCAGTAGAGTAATTCACGGTCTTGAACAGTAAATCAGTTGACAAAGTCTCTGCTTCTTGGTAGAATAAGAACTGTCGTAAAGACAAATAACTTCTTCTTGGTTACAGGCATGCCAACCTGTCACTCGGATGAAGCCAAATAAAAAGGAGAAACATCATGGCAATCTCAAAAGAGAAAAAAAATGAAATCATCGCACAATATGCACGTCACGAAGGTGATACAGGTTCAGTAGAGGTTCAAGTTGCTGTCCTTACTTGGGAAATCAACCACCTTAACGAACACATCAAACAACACAAAAAAGACCACGCTACTTACCGTGGATTGATGAAGAAAATCGGTCGCCGTCGTAACTTGCTTGCATACTTGCGTAAAAACGACGTTAACCGTTACCGTGAGTTGATCAACTCTCTAGGACTTCGTCGCTAATCTGCTTTATTTTCCACTTACATTGCGTTGTCACCTTACCTCGATATACTCAAGTATAATCTTCGGTTACGGTTCCTAGCACTGTAAGGTAAAATAAACCAGATCATCTCCCTTCGGGGAGATTTTTTGTTTCACTAACATTTTTGTACAATCTTCGGCTTGCCGCTTAGTCTATAAACGTTTTATCCAGCAAGAATCATGATGCTAAGGGCGTTAAAAATCAGTATGAAAATAGGGAAAGGACACAGTGTTCGATGAACACAAGGAGTTTTATCTTTTTCACTAGGATTTTAGCCCAAGCTCAAATCAGCTCTCTGATATTCAGAGGGCTTTTTTATTGAGGTTTTATCGGTCACAATTTTGGAGACTATAAAAACAATCATTCTCAGTACCTCGAAGCGCATTGAGTTTTATCGGTCACAATTTTGGAGACTATAAAAACATAGTCGCTAGTGTATACATGGTTTCCGTAGTTTTATCGGTCACAATTTTGGAGACTACAAAAACAGGAAAATATAGACAAATTATAGATCTTTTGTTTTATCGGTCACAATTTTGGAGACTACAAAAACTCAATCTTCCAAAGATGTTATAAAGCACTTGTTTTATCGGTCACAATTTTGGAGACTACAAAAACCTGATTTTTGTTTTCCACGCAACTCACCCAGTTTTATCGGTCACAATTTTGGAGACTACAAAAACATTCGTAATAGTAAGTATTTACGAATATTTGTTTTATCGGTCACAATTTTGGAGACTACAAAAACCAGCACCTTTAACGAGTACCATTGATTGAGGTTTTATCGGTCACAATTTTGGAGACTACAAAAACCTCAAATGGTATCAGCTAATGACACCATGAAGGTGCGCAGTTACTCGGCTTTTCAAGCCGAGTAACTGTCTGCAAGCCCCCTCGGAGAGCCCACACTTTACGAAGTAAAGTATAGTATGTTATACTTTACATGGAAGTAGTCACCGAATTCCAGTTAGAAATTACTTTGTAACTACGTTTTGAGGAGGAGTAAAATGCTTTCCTACGTTCGACATTACCCACTAGCGATAGCTAAATTAATGTGTCTGTGCTCTCCTAAAATCTGCTGATTTATTACTGACTAATACAGGAGTTTTTTATGGGACAGACAATCATATCTGCTATTGGTGTTTATATTTCCACCAGTATCGATTATTTAATTATTTTAATTATTTTATTTGCACAGCTATCACAGAATAAACAGAAATGGCATATTTATACGGGGCAATATCTAGGAACAGGCTTACTTGTAGGGGCGAGTTTAGTTGCTGCTTATGTCGTTAATTTCGTGCCTGAAGAATGGATGGTTGGATTGCTTGGTTTAATCCCTATCTATTTAGGGATTCGCTTTGCAATTGTTGGAGAAGGTGAGGAAGAAGAGGAAGAAATTATTGAAAGATTAGAACAAAGCAAGGCAAATCAACTGTTTTGGACAGTTACATTGCTGACAATTGCGTCTGGCGGAGATAATTTAGGTATCTATATACCTTATTTTGCTTCGTTAGATTGGTCACAGACCCTCGTGGCGTTGCTTGTGTTTGTAATCGGCATAATTATCTTTTGCGAGATTAGTCGGATGTTATCCTCTATTCCGTTAATATTCGAGACAATTGAAAAATACGAGCGAATCATTGTGCCCATAGTATTCATTCTACTTGGACTATACATCATGTATGAAAATGGCACGATAGAGACTTTTCTGATCGTGTAGATTTTTTTGTTTCACTAGGATTTTAGCCCGGGTTCAAATCAGCTCTCTAATTTTAGAGGGCTTTTTCTATATATGTCTCCATCCTTGTTCATCTAATAAAAATATGGTATACTTTTTATGAGAATTTTCTAAATTTTTAAGATTCTATCAAAGGAGGTTTGCATGCTTTCGAAATTTTCTGGAAGCCGACGGGACCTGCAATTTGTGTTACTTTTAGGTGTTTTGCTAGGCATTTTAGGGATTTCACTTTTTCTAGCTGTTTCTATGGGGTCCGTAGCGATTGACTTAGGAGATACCTATCGGATCATTTTGAGCAGATTGGGATTTCCTCTTGAGATAGGAGAGGTTTCCAAGTCTACTCTTGCCATTGTATGGAACATGAGATTCCCCCGAGTATTGTTAGGTCTGATAGTAGGGGCTGGTCTTTCTATGTGTGGTAGCGTGATGCAGTCTACAGTGAACAATCCCATCGCAGAGCCTTATGTCTTAGGAATTTCTGCGGGTGCAACTCTAGGGGCAACTTTGAGCATCATTCTTGGTTTAAAATTGGTGATTAGCCTTGGAGCTTTCCTTGGAGCTATTTTGGCAACAATCGCTGTCCTTATCATTGCCTCTATGCAGGGAAGGATGACGACTTCTAGTCTGATTTTATCAGGAACGGTGGTCAACGCTCTCTTTCTAGCCTTTTCCAACTTTATTATCTCAGTTGGGGCTAATGCTGACAGTGTGATGACCATTAAGTTTTGGACTATGGGCTCGCTTGCCGGGACTACTTGGTCTGACTTAGTCCTGCCAACTATAGTAGTAGGATTGGCCTTTCTATTTTTCGCTACTCAGTATCGTGTTTTTAATGCGATGATGATGGGAGATGAGGCTGCTTTAACTTTGGGGATTCCCTTACGCTTTTATTGGTATCTTTATGTGACCATGGTGGCTGTGCTGACAGCTGTCTTGGTGGCTACTTGTGGGATTATTGGATTTGTTGGACTGATTACTCCTCACTTAGCTCGAGGGTTAGTAGGAACGAATTACAGGAGACTTTTTCCTGTTGCGACCTTGCTGGGTGCCCTCTTTGTCATCTGGGCCGATGTACTCTCCCGTATCATCATTCCAAATGCTGAGTTGCCTATTGGTATTTTCACAGCCTTAGTAGGTGCTCCCTTCTTTATCTACATTGTTGGAGGTAGGCGAAGGGAGGTGAGGGCCTGATATGGACTTGATTTGTCAGGATGTCCACTTTGGACTAGGAGAGAAAAAAATCCTCAAAGGAGTTTCTCTTAAGGTTGAGGGGCATCAATTTCACACGATACTAGGACCAAATGGAAGTGGAAAAACCAGCCTGCTTAAACTCCTCTATCGTCAGGAAAAGGCGGACAAAGGCTTGATAAGCCTAGATGGAAAGCCGCTGGAGCATTGGTCACTCAAAGAAACAGCTAAGCAAATGGCAGTTGTCACCCAGTTTAATCAGCTGCAGTTTGATTGTACAGTTGAAGAAATCGTCTTGTTGGGAAGAACTCCCCACCTCTCTTTTTTACAGAAGGAAAAGGAAAGAGATTATGCCCTCGTTCAAGATGCTCTCGTCAAGGTGGATATGCTTGAGAAGAAAACTCGTCTCTATTCGTCTCTTTCAGGTGGGGAGAAACAGCGAGTCTTGTTGGCACGCGCCTTGGCGCAAGAACCGACTCTCTTGCTCCTGGATGAACCTACCAATCACCTGGATATCAAGTACCAGTTAGACTTGTTGGCCATTGTGAAGAATCTCAAGGTCAATGTTCTAGCTGTCCTACATGATATTCAACTTGCTTGTCGCTATTCGGATTATCTCTATCTGATGAAAGAGGGGGAAATCCTTTACCAAGGGACTCCAAAGGAGACCATCACCCCTGAGTCATTGCAAACTGTATATGGAGTTCAAAGTCAGGTGACTTGGACCGAGGATCAGCAAGCCATGATTCACTATTTATAAGAATGAAAAGGAAAACAAGATGAAAAAAACACTAAGCATTTTACTCGTAACAGTAGCTACCCTAACCATGGCAGCTTGTGGCAACACTACTACAGAAAAAGCTACCACACAGTCTAGCACAGAAACAAGTCAAAAGGCCAGCACAGAGACGACTTATCCGTTAACGGTTAAAACCTATGATGTTAAGGGAAATGAAGTCGAACAAGTCTTTGACAAGGCACCTGAAAAAGTTATCACCAACAATCTTTCAACAACTGAAATCTTATTGGAGTTAGGCTTGAAGGATAAAATTGCTGGCATGCTCAACCCTGACAATGCTGTAACAGACAAATACAAGGACGCGATTGCGACCATTCCTCAAATCGGTGATAAAAAAACAGTCTCTCAAGAGACAGTCCTTTCTTATGAGCCAGATGCGGTGATGGGTCGAAACATGATGTTTTCAGAAAAATCCTTGGGAACAGTTAGCACTTGGAATGAAAACAAAATCCCAGTCTATACGCAAAAAGCTTCTCTCTCAACGATTCAGCAAGATTTAGGAAATATCGTAGAAGATGTCAAAAATCTTGGAATGATTTTCAATGTTCAGGACAAGGCCAATGAATACGCAGCCCAATTACAAGCTAAAATTGACGCTGTTAAGAAAGCAAATCCAACAAGCCAAGGTGAAAAGAAAAAGGCTTTGATTATGGTTGCTTATAATGACGAAACCTTCGGTGCTTACAAGTCTGCTTTGCAAGAGAGCCTTCTAAATCAACTTGGTTATACCAACGTTGCAACGGGAACATCAGGTTTGACCTTGGAAAATCTCGTGTCAATGGATCCTGAGTTGATTATCTATGTAACCAGCGACCGCAATAAAAAATTGGATGCTAACGCAGTAGAGTTGATGAAGGCAAATGAAGTTTTGGAAAATGTTCCTGCTATTAAGAATCAAAAAATCATGACCATTTCTTACGATGAGTTAATGGACTATGGTCCAGCAGTGATTGATTCCCTTGAGAAAATCAATGACTTTATCAATAAATAATGAGTTTGACTGGGAAGGGATCCAAGTCAAGGTCAGCCTTCCTTCGACTTATGATCCCAACCAAACCTATCCAGCTGTTCTCTTGAATGATGGAAACTTGGATTTTCTATCTTCCCTTTCAGAATCTGTGATTTTAGTGGGCTTGACCTCTAAAAATCGCCTAGATGACTACACTCCATGGAAGGCATCTGCTCTGAGAGATGGGGCTCTGGATTTTGGGGGTCAGGCAAATGCCTATCATGATCATTTATTTGGTAGTCTTTTAGACAAGCTGCAGTCGCTTTATCGTCTGGACAAAAATCGCCTTGCTTATGGGGGTTACTCACTAGGTGGTTTGGCGGCTGTATACAGTATTTTCCATTTTGATAAGGTCTCCTGTATCTTCTCTATCTGTGGTTCCTTTTGGTACCCTGATTTTACGACTTATTGCAGGGAAGAAAAGGTGAAAAATTTAGATTGTTTGCTGTATTTACAGAATGGCCAAACAGAAGGAGCCCATCATACCAATCGCTTGGGTCAAGCACCAGCCTATGCTGAGCAGATCCATACCAGTCTTCAGAAACGTTATCTGACTGGGCAGTTTGTTTTTGATCCTTATGGGCATCATGAGCAAGTGGCTGAGCGATTTCTAGCCTTTTCCAACTGGTTGTCCCAAAAATGGAAAATCGAATAAAAGAAATATCCCTTGGCAAAAGCTAAGGGATAATTGTATTTTTTAACCAAGAGTCTCTCTCTTCTTATCTGGATTCCAGATAAAGCTTGCGATAAAGCTAAAGATAATCGTTAGGATACCAACAAACACTGCAAGGATAAGGGCAGGGATGCGGACAAACCACCAGAGTGGGTTTGGTTTTTGATCATTGTGCCATTGCTTGGTTTCTTCGTCCAAACGTTGGAATTCTGCTTGGATACGGTCTGCAACCATTTCAATCCCTTCATCATTCATTTTCTTAATGTCTGAGATATCGATAGGATTTCCAAAGTTCATATCCACACGTTCACGGCTAATCAAGCCTTTCAAGGTCATGGGACCGGTGTAGGTAACCGGCATGATACGAACCTTAGCCATTTTAGCAATCAAGGCTACTCCACCCTTGACATCATTTGAGTGACGGCTCCCACTTGGGAACATGATGAGAGAGCGGTCGCTTTTTTTGAGGACGTTGATAGGGTACTTGATGGCAGAGGCACTAGGTTTTTCCCGGTCGATAGGAAAGGCGCCGCACATACGGATCCACCAGCCAAAGATACGGTTGTTAAACAGCTCTTTTTTGGCCATAAAGATGAACTGTTTTGGCTTGGTCGCAAAGGCCATGTAAACAGGATCCCACCAGGTACGGTGAGGTGCGACGAGGATATAGTTTTCGTCTCGGCTAGGGATTTTATCAGTATTGTGATAGTGGGCATTGCCATTGATGGACCACAAAATCAGCATGACTAGTCCACGCAAATAAGTATAAAACATGAGATCTCCTTCGATTGTATTGCTTTTATTATTATACCTTATCAAAAGACTACTGGCAAACTTTTTCAGTTATCAGCCAACAGTTTTAGATGGGATTAGAATTCTTTTAAAAAAAATGATATGATAGAATTTATGGATAAAAATAAGATTATGGGATTAACCCAAAGAGAAGTCAAGGAAAGACAGGCTCAAGGTTTGGTCAATGACTTTACCGCTTCAGCCAGTACCAGTACTTGGCAAATCATCAAACGAAATGTTTTTACACTTTTTAACGCATTAAACTTTGTTATTGCTTTGGCACTAGCTTTTGTGCAGGCTTGGAGCAATCTGGTCTTCTTTGCCGTTATTTGCTTTAACGCCTTTTCTGGGATTGTGACTGAGCTACGGGCTAAACACATGGTGGACAAGCTCAATCTCATGACTAAGGAAAAGGTCAAAACCATCCGTGATGGTCAAGAAGTCGATCTCGATCCAGAAGAGTTGGTTCTAGGAGATGTCATTCGTTTGTCTGCTGGGGAGCAGATTCCTAGTGATGCTCTGGTTCTGGAAGGATTTGCGGAAGTCAATGAAGCTATGTTGACGGGTGAGAGTGATTTGGTGCAAAAAGAAGTGGATGCCTTGCTTTTATCAGGGAGTTTCCTAGCCAGTGGCGCAGTTTTGGCTCAAGTTCACCATGTCGGGGCAGACAACTATGCTTCCAAACTCATGCTGGAAGCTAAGACAGTGAAACCGATCAACTCCCGTATCATGAAATCGCTAGACAAGCTAGCTGGTTTTACTGGAAAGATTATCATTCCCTTTGGTCTAGCTCTCCTGCTAGAAGCCTTGATGTTAAAGGGCTTGCCCCTCAAGTCATCCGTTGTAAATTCGTCGACAGCCCTTTTGGGAATGTTACCCAAGGGAATTGCCCTTTTGACCATTACTTCGCTCTTGACTGCGGTGATTAAGCTGGGCTTGAAAAAGGTTTTAGTGCAGGAGATATACTCTGTCGAGACCTTGGCGCGCGTGGATATGCTCTGTCTGGACAAGACGGGAACCATCACCCAAGGAAAGATGCAGGTGGAGGCAGTTATTCCTTTGACCGAAGAGTATGGTGAGCATGCGATTGCCAGCATTTTGACCAGCTACATAGCTCACAGTGAGGATAAAAATCCAACAGCCCAGGCTATTCGCCAGCGTTTTGTGGGAGAAGTTGCCTATCCTATGCTTTCGAATCTTCCTTTCTCAAGCGATCGCAAGTGGGGAGCTATGGAGTTAGAAGGGCTAGGTACGGTTTTCTTAGGTGCGCCTGAGATGTTGTTGGACTCTGAAGTCCCAGAAGCTAGAGAGGCCCTAGAGAGAGGGTCGCGTGTCTTGGTCTTGGCACTCAGTCAGGAAAAACTTGATCATCATAAACCACAGAAACCGTCTGACATTCAGGCCCTGGCCTTGCTGGAAATCTTGGACCCCATTCGAGAAGGAGCCGCTGAGACGCTGGACTACCTCCGTTCTCAGGAAGTGGGTCTCAAGATTATCTCTGGCGACAATCCAGTTACGGTTTCCAGCATTGCCCAGAAGGCTGGCTTTGTAGACTATCACAGCTATGTAGATTGCTCAAAAATCACAGATGAGGAATTGGTTGCCATGGCTGAAGAGACAGCTATTTTCGGACGTGTTTCCCCTCATCAAAAGAAACTCATCATCCAAACTCTGAAAAAAGCAGGGCATACAACGGCAATGACAGGGGATGGTGTCAACGATATCCTAGCTCTCCGCGAAGCAGATTGTTCTATCGTTATGGCTGAAGGAGATCCTGCGACTCGTCAGATTGCTAATCTGGTTCTCTTGAACTCTGACTTTAATGATGTTCCTGAGATTCTCTTTGAAGGTCGTCGTGTGGTCAATAACATCGCCCATATTGCACCGATTTTCTTGATAAAGACAATCTATTCCTTCTTGCTCGCTGTCATCTGCATTGCCAGTGTTTTATTAGGACGGTCTGAGTGGATCTTGATTTTCCCTTTCATTCCAATCCAGATTACCATGATTGACCAGTTTGTGGAAGGTTTTCCACCATTCGTTCTTACTTTTGAGAGGAATATCAAGCCTGTCGAACCAAACTTCCTCAGAAGATCCATGCTTCGTGCCCTACCAAGTGCCCTCATGATCGTGTTCAGCGTTCTCTTTGTGAAAATTTTTGGAGCGAGTCAAGGTTGGTCTGAGTTAGAAATCTCAACCCTCCTCTATTATCTCCTTGGGTCTATCGGTTTCTTATCTGTATTTAGAGCCTGCATGCCATTTACCCTCTGGCGTGTCCTCTTGATTGTCTGGTCAGTAGGTGGTTTCCTAGCCACAGCTCTCTTCCCAAGAATCCAGAAACTGCTTGAAATTTCGACACTTACAGGACAAACACTGCCTGTTTATGGGGCCATGATGTTGGTCTTTACCGTGATTTTCATTCTAACCAGTCGTTACCAAGCTAGAAAATAAAGAAAGACTGCAATCTGTGGATTGTGGTCTTTTTAGGTGCAAGATTGCTAACTGAAATGTGGTATAATAAGAGGTAACAGAGTTTTGGAAAGAGAGAGAAGATGATTTCAAAGAGATTAGAATTGGTGGCGTCCTTTGTGACACAGGGGGCCATTTTACTAGATGTGGGGAGTGACCATGCTTATCTGCCTATCGAGTTGGTCGAGAGAGGCCAAATTGAGCGTGCTATTGCTGGTGAGGTGGTGGAAGGCCCCTACCAGTCTGCGGTCAAGAATGTTGAAGCTCACGGCCTAAAGAAGAAAATCCAAGTCCGTTTAGCCAATGGCTTGGCAGCTTTTGAAGAGGTAGACCAGGTATCGGTTATCACCATCGCCGGTATGGGCGGGCGCTTGATTGCAACGATCCTAGAAGAAGGATTGGACAAGCTTGGCAGTGTGAAACGTTTAATCCTCCAGCCTAATAATCGTGAAGACGACTTGCGCATCTGGCTACAAGACCACGGTTTTCAGATTGTAGCCGAAAGCATTCTAGAAGAAGCTGGCAAATTCTACGAAATTTTGGTGGTGGAAGCGGGACAAATGAAGCTATCAGCCAGTGACCTTCGCTTTGGTCCTTTCTTGTCCAAAGAAGTCAGCCCAGTCTTTATCAAAAAATGGCAAAAAGAAGCTACTAAGCTAGAGTTTGCTCTTAGTCAAATCCCAGAAAAAAATCTGAAGGAACGTCAAGTTCTAGTAGATAAAATTCAAGCCATCAAGGAGGTGCTCCATGTTAGCAAGTGAAGTGATTAATGCATATGAAGCCTTTTGCCCTCAGGAATTTTCCATGGAGGGAGACAGTCGTGGCCTGCAAATCGGAACTCTAGACAAGGATATCCAAAGGGTCATGGTTGCTCTCGATATTCGTGAAGAGACGGTGGCAGAGGCCATTGAAAAGGGTGTGGATTTGATTATCGTTAAGCACGCGCCAATTTTCCGTCCCATTAAGGATTTGGTCGCCAGCCGTCCACAAAATCAGATTTACATTGATTTGATTAAGCATGATATCGCAGTTTATGTCAGCCATACCAATATTGACATCGTTGATAATGGGCTAAATGACTGGTTCTGCCAGATGCTAGGAATCGATGAGACGACTTATCTGCAGGAAACAGGTCCAGAACGTGGAATTGGACGTATTGGGAATGTTCAGCCTCAGACATTTGGGGAATTGGCCAAGCATGTCAAGCAAGTCTTTGGTCTTGATAGTCTTCGCATGGTGCATTATCAAGAGAGTGATTTGAAGAAGGAAATTTCAAGAGTTGCCATTTGCGGTGGTAGTGGTCAGTCTTTCTACTCTGATGCTTTGGCAAAAGGGGCGGATGT
The DNA here is from genome assembly GCF_900637025.1 of Streptococcus oralis ATCC 35037. NCBI lineage: Bacteria > Bacillati > Bacillota > Bacilli > Lactobacillales > Streptococcaceae > Streptococcus > Streptococcus oralis. Next base: position 1,366,002 of record NZ_LR134336.1, on the reverse strand, counting down.
CTTTATTACTGGTGATATCTACTACCATACTGCCCAAGACATGCTGTCTGATGGCTTGTTGGCGCTGGACCCGGGCCACTATATCGAAATCCTTTTTGTCGAAAAAATTGCAGCACTTCTTACTCAATGGAAGGCAGAAAAGGGCTGGACTGTTGATATCTTGCCTAGTCAGGCATCGACCAATCCTTTCCACCATATCTAGTTAGAAGGTGAAGACAATGAAAAAAGTTGCCATTATCGGAGCAGGGATTGTGGGGGCAACAGCTGCCTACTACCTCTCGAAAGAAAGCGACCTAGAGGTGACCGTCTTTGACCATGGACAGGGGCAAGCAACCAAGGCTGCAGCAGGAATTATCAGTCCTTGGTTTTCCAAACGCCGCAATAAAGCTTGGTACAAGATGGCGCGCTTGGGGGCTGACTTTTATGTGGATTTGTTGGCTGATTTAGAAAAGTCAGGACAGGAGATCGACTTTTACCAGTGTTCGGGAGTTTTTCTCTTGAAAAAGGATGAATCCAAGTTAGAAGAACTCTATGAACTAGCTCTCCAGCGCAGAGAAGAATCTCCCTTGATAGGTCAGTTAGCCATTCTGGACCAAACGTCTGCGAATGAACTATTCCCTGGTTTGCAGGGATTTGATCGCCTGCTCTATGCTTCTGGTGGGGCGAGAGTAGATGGCCAACTATTAGTGACTCGTTTGCTAAAAGCTAGTCAAGTCAAGCTAGTCAAAGAAAAAGTGACTCTGACACCATTAGCATCAGGTTACCAGATTGGTGAAGAGGTATTTGACCAGGTTATTTTGTCAACGGGAGCTTGGTTGGGAGACATTTTGGATCCTTTAGGATATGAAGTAGATGTTCGTCCCCAAAAGGGACAACTCCGAGATTATCAACTTACCCAAGATATGGAATCCTATCCTGTTGTCATGCCAGAGGGGGAGTGGGATTTGATTCCTTTTGCAGGTGGGAAATTGTCTTTAGGAGCTACCCATGAAAACGACATGGGATTTGACTTGACGGTAGATGAAACCTTGCTCCAACAAATGGAGGATGCAGCCTTGCCATACTACCCAGCCTTGGCTGAAGCTACTATAAGAGGTGAGCGAGTAGGAATCCGAGCCTATACCAGTGATTTCTCCCCATTTTTTGGACAAGTGCCAGAATTGTCAGGTGTCTATGCGGCTAGTGGTCTAGGTTCATCAGGTCTCACAACGGGGCCGATCATCGGTTACCATCTAGCCCAGCTGGTCCAAGACAAGGAGTTGACCTTGGATCCAGTAAACTACCCAATTGCAAACTATGTCAAACGAGTAAAAAGCGAATAATACTCAATGAAAATCAAAGAACAAACTAGGAAGCTAGCCGAAGGCTGTACTTGAGTACGGTAAGGCGACGCTGACGTGGTTTGAATTTGATTTTCGAAGAGTATAAGCATTTTACTGAAATTTTAGCAGGTAGTTTAGGATGTCAAATGACATTCCCTATCAAAAATGATAAAATAAGAAAAAATAATCCGAGAATCGAGGAAGAAAGATGCAAGAAAAGATTTTGGTAACTGGTGGTGCTGGATTTATCGGAACCCACACTGTTATTGAGTTGATCCAAGCAGGTCATCAAGTGGTTGTGGTGGATAATCTTGTCAATAGCAATCGTAAAAGTTTAGAAGTTGTTGAAAGAATCACAGGAGTTGAGATTCCTTTTTATGAGGCAGATATCCGTGACACAGATACACTCAGAGATATTTTCAAGCAGGAAGAACCGACTGGTGTCATTCACTTTGCGGGTTTGAAGGCTGTTGGTGAATCAACACGTATCCCTCTTACCTACTATGACAACAATATCGCAGGAACTGTCAGCCTTCTAAAAGCCATGGAAGAAAATAACTGTAAGAACATCATCTTCAGTTCTTCGGCGACAGTTTACGGAGATCCTCACACTGTTCCAATCTTAGAAGATTTCCCACTTTCAGTGACCAATCCATACGGTCGTACTAAGCTTATGCTAGAGGAAATTCTGACCGATATCTACAAGGCAGACTCAGAATGGAATGTGGTATTACTTCGTTACTTTAACCCAATCGGAGCGCATGAAAGTGGAGATTTGGGAGAAAATCCAAACGGTATTCCAAACAACCTCTTACCTTATGTGGCACAAGTAGCCGTTGGCAAACTAGAGCAAGTACAAGTTTTTGGAGATGATTACGATACAGAAGATGGAACCGGGGTTCGTGACTATATCCACGTCGTAGACCTAGCCAAAGGTCACGTTGCAGCTTTGAAAAAACTCCAAAAAGGTTCAGGCCTTAACATTTACAACCTTGGAACAGGTAAGGGCTACTCAGTTCTTGAAATTATCCAAAACATGGAAAAAGCGGTGGGACGTCCCATTCCTTACCGCATCGTAGAACGCCGCCCAGGTGATATCGCTGCCTGCTACTCAGACCCTGCAAAAGCCAAAGCTGAACTGGGATGGGAAGCAGAACTCAGCATCACCCAAATGTGTGAAGACGCATGGCGTTGGCAAAGCAAGCATCCAAATGGATTTGAAGACTAAGATGATGATTTCAATCATTGTCCCATGTCTAAACGAAGAGGAAGTACTTCCTCTTTTTTATCAGTCTGTGGAAGCTCTGCTTCCTGACTTGGGAGCAGGAGTCGAGTATGTCTTTGTAGACGATGGCTCAAGCGATGGGACCCTGCAGCTTTTGAAGGCCTATCGGGAGCAAAATCCTGCGGTCCGTTATGTCTCATTCTCACGAAATTTTGGGAAAGAGGCAGCCTTATACGCGGGCTTGCAGCATGCAACTGGAGACTTGGTGGTCGTGATGGATGCAGACCTTCAGGATCCTCCCAGTATGCTACTTGAGATGAAAACCTTACTAGACCAAAATGCAGACTTGGACTGTGTTGGGACACGGAGAACTAGTCGGGAGGGAGAACCCTTTTTCCGCAGTTTCTGTGCGAACCTCTTTTACCGCCTCATGCAAAAAATTAGCCCAGTGGCTCTACCTTCAGGTGTCCGTGATTTTCGTATGATGAGAAGGTCTGTGGTAGATGCTATTTTAACACTGACCGAATCCAATCGTTTTTCTAAAGGACTCTTTGCCTGGGTGGGTTTTAAAACGCACTATCTTGATTATCCAAACGTTGAACGACAGGCTGGCAAGACCAGTTGGAGTTTTAGACAACTCTTTTTCTACTCGATTGAAGGAATTCTCAATTTTTCAGATTTTCCCTTGAGTATAGCTTTTGTAGCGGGACTTCTATCTTGTTTTCTTTCTTTTGTGATGACAGTTTTTGTAGTGTTTCGGACTCTTATCTTGGGAAATCCGACATCTGGTTGGACGTCTTTGATGGCTGTCATTCTCTTTCTTGGAGGGATTCAACTCCTGACAATTGGGATTCTCGGTAAGTATATCAGTAAGATTTACCTAGAAACCAAAAAAAGACCACTCTATCTCGTCAAAGAAAAAAGTGACCTTTCTATTGTTGAAGGAAAAAAATAACCAAAAAAGACTATAATTTTACCTAGAAATATGCTAAACTAGTAGGTGTGGGAAAAATGAGAAAAAATCAATAACATTCATTCCCTGCTTCCTACGATGGATCTTTTAGAAGTGCACGTGTAGGACAATTTTTGATGGCCTCCAGAACATCGCTGGTCTCAGCGATTTCTCTTTGCAATTCAACTGGATCATCGTAAAATCGAACGATTCCATTATCATGGTAATCAAAGAGTTCAGAATAGGTTTGGCAAAGCCCGCAGGCGATGCACCGTTCGGGTATAAGTGTGACTTTCATATTTATATTGTAATAAGAAAATGAAAAAAAAACAAGGAGTAAGGTATGGAAAAGGAACCGTGGCAAGAAGATATTTACGAAAACAATGAGGAAGAAACAAGATCAGAGCGTCGACACCGGAAACAAAAAGGGAAAGGCGTAGTTGCCAATCGTGTCTTGACAGTTCTAGCTAGCCTCTTCTTTGTAATTGTTGTAGCGATGGTAGTTGTATTGATTTACCTATCAACCGGTGGAAGCAATCGTACATCATCTTTGAAGGACTTCTATGATGCATCGTCTCCTTCTACAAGTTCAAGTTCTAAAGTGGAAGAATCATCATCTTCAAGTAGCAAGGTAGAGGAAACAACTTCTTCTGAATCAACACCTTCACAGAGCAGTTCGGAAGAACATACTACAGAGGGTGAAGGAACACTTACAGTACAGCCTGGAGAGGGAGAAGCAGCTCTTGCTCAACGTGCAGGGATTTCCATTGCCCAGCTAGAGGCTCTAAATCCTTCTCACATGTCATCTGGATCTTGGTTTGCCAACCCAGGTGATGTGATTAAGACAAGATAGGAGTCGGTCATGAAGACAATTCAAATTGCTATCGATGGTCCAGCTTCGAGTGGCAAGAGTACGGTCGCAAAGATTGTCGCTAAGGATTTTGGATATACTTATCTCGATACAGGTGCTATGTACCGTGCTGCGACTTATATAGCGCTCAAGCACCAGTTGAATGCAGAAAATGTAGACCAACTTCTTGAGCTTCTTAACCAACACCCCATTAGTTTTGGACGTTCAGAAACAGGTGAGCAACTTGTTTTTGTAGGAGATGTTGATATTACCCATCCGATTCGTGAAAATGAAGTGACCAACAAGGTTTCAAGCATCGCTGCCATTCCTGAGGTGCGTGAGAAACTGGTTTCGCTCCAGCAAGAGATTGCTCAGCAAGGTGGTATCGTCATGGATGGGCGTGATATCGGGACAGTTGTTTTACCACAAGCTGAACTCAAGATTTTCCTAGTGGCTTCTGTTGAAGAAAGAGCAGAGCGTCGTTACAAGGAGAATATTGCTAAAGGGATTGAGACTGACTTGGAAACGTTGAAAGAAGAGATTGCTGCGCGTGACTACAAGGATAGTCATCGTGAAACCTCACCTCTCAAACAGGCTGAGGATGCAGTTTACCTTGACACAACTGGACTAAGTATCCAAGAAGTGGTCGAAAAAATCGAATCAGAAGCAAAAAAATATTTGTCCTAGGGACGAGAGGAGCAGGCTAAATGAAGCCTGCTCCTTTTCTCTCTTTTGCGCGCGTTTCAAAACAGCCTTTTTGGGAGAATTTTGATAAAATAGTAGTATCAATAAAAAGGACGGAAGCATGACAAAGAAAATCATAGCCATTTGGGCCCAAGATGAAAAAGGTGTGATTGGGAAGGAAGATCGTCTCCCTTGGCATTTGCCAGCAGAGTTGCAACATTTTAAGGAAACGACTTTAAATCATGCTATACTGATGGGACGAGTGACCTTTGATGGTATGGGACGTCGTCTGCTTCCAAAACGGCAAACCCTGATTTTAACGCGCAATAGCGAAGAAGTCATAGATGGGGCGCTCGTATTTCAAGATGTGGAGTCTGTTTTAGCGTGGTATCAGAGTCAGGAAAAAAATCTCTATATCATTGGCGGAAAGCAGATTTTTCAGGCTTTTGAGCCTTATTTAGATGAAATTATCGTGACGCAGATTCATGCTCAGGTGGGGGGAGATACCTATTTCCCTGAGGAGTTTGACTTATCTCGTTTTGAGACGGTTGCAAGCAAATCTTACACCCGAGATGAGAAAAACGACTATGATTTTACCATCGAATACCGAGATAGAAAGGAAGTCTAATGGAGCGCAGTATATTTGGATTTTTTACAGCTTTTTTGTGTGTAATCTGTATTTTGACTGGAGCACAGGCTTTTCGTAAGAAGCGCTATGGACTGTCTGCCTTACTCTGGTTGAATGCTTTTACCAATCTGGTCAACAGTGTCCACGCTTTTTATATGACCTTATTTTAGATAGAATGATAAATTAGAATGGAAGGAAATCATGCCTACAAATAGGAAAAATGATATGATGGTTTATTGCTCATTTTGTGGCAAAAGCCAAGAAGAAGTAAAGAAAATAATCGCTGGGAACAACGCCTTTATCTGTAATGAATGTGTGGAGTTGGCCCAGGAAATCATTCGGGAGGAGTTGGCCGAGGAAGTCTTGGCAGATTTGTCTGAAGTACCAAAACCAATCGAACTCCTCAATATCTTGAATCACTATGTGATTGGTCAGGATCGTGCCAAACGTGCCTTGGCAGTGGCTGTATACAATCACTACAAACGCATCAATTTCCACGATACGCGTGAAGAGTCTGAAGATGTGGATTTGCAGAAGTCAAATATCTTGATGATTGGCCCAACTGGTTCAGGGAAAACTTTCTTGGCTCAGACCTTGGCTAAGAGCTTGAACGTGCCTTTTGCTATCGCAGATGCGACAGCTCTGACTGAGGCTGGGTATGTGGGTGAGGACGTGGAAAACATCCTCCTCAAACTATTGCAGGCTGCTGACTTTAATATCGAACGTGCAGAACGCGGGATTATCTACGTGGATGAAATTGACAAAATTGCCAAGAAGAGCGAGAATGTGTCTATCACACGTGACGTTTCGGGTGAAGGGGTGCAACAAGCCCTTCTCAAGATTATCGAGGGAACTGTCGCTAGCGTGCCACCTCAAGGAGGACGCAAACATCCACAACAAGAGATGATTCAGGTGGATACCAAGAATATCCTCTTTATCGTAGGTGGTGCTTTTGATGGCATCGAAGAAATCGTTAAACAACGTCTGGGTGAAAAAGTTATCGGTTTTGGCCAAAATAACAAGGCGATTGATGAAAACAGCTCCTACATGCAAGAAATCATCGCAGAAGACATTCAAAAATTCGGTATTATCCCTGAGTTGATTGGACGCTTGCCTGTCTTTGCTGCTCTTGAGCAATTGACGGTCGATGACTTGGTTCGCATCTTGAAAGAACCAAGAAATGCCTTGGTGAAACAATACCAAACCTTACTTTCTTATGATGACGTTGAGTTGGAATTTGACGACGAAGCCCTTCAAGAGATTGCTAATAAAGCCATCGAACGCAAAACTGGTGCGCGTGGTCTTCGCTCAATCATTGAAGAAACCATGCTAGATGTTATGTTTGAAGTGCCAAGTCAGGAAAATGTGAAATTGGTCCGCATCACAAAAGAAGCTGTTGATGGAACGGAAAAACCAATCCTAGAAACAGCCTAGAGGTGACTATGGAAATCAATACACACAATGCTGAAATCCTGCTCAGTGCGGCAAACAAGTCTCACTATCCGCAGGATGAACTGCCAGAGATTGCCCTAGCAGGGCGTTCAAATGTTGGCAAGTCTAGCTTTATCAACACCATGCTCAACCGCAAAAATCTGGCTCGTACATCAGGAAAACCTGGGAAAACCCAGCTACTCAACTTTTTTAACATTGATGACAAGATGCGTTTTGTGGATGTACCAGGTTATGGCTATGCCCGCGTTTCTAAAAAGGAACGTGAAAAATGGGGGCGCATGATTGAGGAGTATTTGACCACTCGGGAAAATCTCCGTGCCGTGGTCAGTCTGGTGGATCTCCGCCACGACCCGTCAGCAGATGATGTACAGATGTATGAATTTCTCAAGTATTATGAGATTCCGGTTATCATCGTTGCGACTAAGGCAGATAAGATTCCCCGTGGTAAGTGGAACAAGCACGAATCAGCAATTAAAAAGAAATTAAACTTTGACCCAAGTGACGACTTCATCCTCTTTTCATCTGTCAGCAAGGCAGGGATGGATCAGGCTTGGGATGCAATATTAGAAAAATTGTGAGGGAAAGAAATGGCAAAAACAATTCATACAGACAAAGCTCCAAAAGCAATCGGACCATATGTTCAAGGGAAAATCGTTGGCAATCTTTTGTTTGCTAGCGGTCAAGTTCCCCTATCTCCTGAAACTGGAGAAATTGTAGGAAAAACAATCCAAGAACAGACAGAACAAGTCTTGAAAAATATCGGTGCTATTTTGGCAGAAGCAGGAACAGACTTTGACCATGTTGTTAAAACAACTTGCTTCTTGAGCGATATGAATGACTTTGTTCCTTTTAACGAGGTTTACCAGACTGCCTTTAAAGAGGAATTTCCAGCTCGTTCAGCTGTAGAGGTTGCACGTCTTCCTCGTGATGTAAAAGTCGAAATTGAAGTGATCGCAGAGATTGGATAAGCTAGTTGAAGTTTGGCTCTGCCAAACTTTTTTTGATATAAGGAGAGATAGATGACAAAGAAACAACTTCACCTGGTGATTGTGACAGGGATGAGTGGCGCAGGGAAAACAGTAGCCATTCAGTCCTTCGAAGATTTGGGATATTTTACCATTGACAATATGCCGCCAGCCCTCTTGCCAAAGTTTTTGCAGTTGGTAGAGACCAAGGATGATGACCACAAACTGGCCTTGGTTGTGGACATGCGTAGTCGTTCCTTCTTTTCAGAGATTCAGGCTGTTTTGGATGAATTGGAAAACCAAGATGATTTGGACTTCAAAATCCTCTTTTTAGACGCAGCAGATAAGGAATTGGTAGCCCGTTACAAGGAAACCAGACGGAGTCACCCACTTGCTGCAGATGGTCGAATTTTAGATGGCATTAAGCTGGAACGTGAACTTTTGGCACCTTTGAAAAACATGAGCCAAAATGTGGTGGATACGACAGAACTCACCCCACGTGAACTTCGTAAAACCATTGCTGAGCAATTTTCAGACCAAGAACAAGCCCAGTCTTTCCGTATCGAGGTCATGTCTTTTGGATTCAAGTATGGTATTCCTATCGATGCAGACTTGGTCTTTGATGTCCGTTTTTTGCCAAATCCATACTACCTTCCGGAACTCCGCAATCAGACAGGTGAGGATCAAGCAGTTTATGACTATGTGATGAATCATGAAGAGTCTGAAAGTTTCTATCAGCACTTACTCGCTTTGATTGAACCCATTTTGCCAAGTTACAAAAAAGAAGGCAAGTCTGTTTTAACCATTGCAGTAGGATGTACAGGTGGACAGCACCGTAGTGTTGCCTTTGCAAAACGAATCGCTGAGGACCTTGCTAAAAACTGGCCTGTCAATGAAAGCCATCGTGACAAAGACAGAAGAAAGGAAACGGTAAACCGTTCATGAGAAAACCAAAGATAACGGTAATTGGTGGAGGAACAGGTATCCCCGTCATTTTGAAAAGTTTGCGAGAAAAGGATGTTGAGATCGCAGCCATCGTAACGGTAGCTGATGATGGTGGATCTTCTGGTGAGCTAAGAAAGAATATCCAACAGCTGACACCACCAGGTGATCTCCGTAATGTCCTTGTGGCCATGTCGGATATGCCCAAGTTTTATGAGAAGGTTTTTCAGTACCGTTTCTCAGAAGAGGCCGGAGCATTTGCGGGTCATCCACTGGGGAATATCATCATAGCAGGGCTCTCTGAAATGCAAGGGTCCACTTATAATGCCATGCAGCTGCTAAGTCTCTTTTTCCACACAACAGGAAAAATCTACCCCTCAAGCGATCAGCCTTTGACACTGCATGCAGTCTTTAAAGACGGTTCAGAGGTGGCGGGTGAGAGCCACATTGCAGATCATCCAGGTATGATCGACCATGTCTATGTGACCAATACCCTGGATGATGAAACACCCCAAGCCAGCCGTCGAGTAGTCAATACTATTCTAGAGAGTGACATGATTGTCTTGGGGCCTGGTTCCCTCTTTACATCGATTTTGCCAAATATTGTCATTGAGGAGATCGGGCAGGCTCTCTTGGAGACTAAGGCGGAGATCGCCTATGTTTGCAATATCATGACCCAGCGTGGGGAAACAGAGCACTTTTCAGACAGTGACCACGTGGAAGTCCTCCATCGACACTTAGGTCGGCCTTTTATTGATACGGTCTTGGTTAATATCGAAAAGGTTCCTAGAGAATACATGGATACCAACCGTTTTGATGAATATTTGGTTCAGGTAGAGCATGATTTTTCTGGTCTTTGCAAGCAGGTTCCTCGTGTGATTTCATCCAACTTCCTTCGTTTGGAAAATGGAGGAGCCTTCCATGATGGCGATTTGATTGTAGACGAATTGATGCGCATTATACAGGTGAGAAAATGAGTTTTACAGTTGCAGTAAAAGAGGAAATTCTTGGTCAACACCATCTCAGTCGTCATGAATTATCAGCCATCATCAAGATGTCTGGCAGTATCGGTCTCTCGACTTCTGGCCTAACCTTGTCCGTCGTGACTGAAAATGCCAAGTTGGCTCGGCATCTCTATGAGTCTTTTCTCCATTTTTATGACATCAAGTCAGAGATTCGTCACCATCAGAGAAGCAATCTTCGTAAGAATCGTGTCTATACGGTCTATACCGATGAGAGAGTGCAGGAGCTTTTAGTTGATTTGCGACTTGCGGATTCCTTCTTTGGTTTGGAGACGGGTATTGATCCCGATATTTTAGCAGATGAGGAGGCTGGACGTGCTTACTTATGTGGGGCCTTTCTGGCAAATGGTAGTATTCGAGATCCTGAGTCTGGCAAGTACCAGTTGGAGATCAGTTCCGTTTATCTGGACCATGCCCAAGGATTGGCCTCTCTCCTTCAGCAGTTTTTGTTGGATGCCAAGGTTATTGAGCGAAAGAAAGGTGCAGTTACCTATCTCCAACGTGCAGAGGACATCATGGATTTCTTGATTGTGATTGGGGCCATGCAGGCGCGTGATAATTTTGAGCGCGTCAAGATTTTGCGTGAAACCCGTAACGATCTCAATCGAGCCAATAATGCCGAGACAGCTAATATCGCTCGGACAGTTTCTGCCAGCATGAAGACTATCAATAATATCAGTAAAATCAAAGATAGAATGGGTTTGGAAAATTTACCAGTGGATTTGCAGGAGGTGGCTCGCTTACGGATCCAGCACCCAGACTACTCTATCCAGCAGTTGGCGGATAGCCTGAGCAATCCCCTGACCAAAAGTGGTGTCAACCACAGACTCAGAAAAATAAACAAGATTGCAGATGAACTATAAAACCACGAATCGTTGATCCGTGGTTCTTTTATTATAAACTGGTCGAGTGTTTGGGTTGTACTTTTTGGTCAGGGTCAATGTAGTTAATGGCATTGTTAACAGCTGTTGGAGCTTCACCCAGTCCTGTCGCAATCAAATCAATCTTACCTTCATAGTAGCAGCAGTCGCCGATAGCATAGATACCTGCTTGGCTGGATTCTTGTTTGCTATTGACGATAATCTTGTGACGGTTGAGATCCAGACCCCAATTTTTAAGATTGCCAACAGATGATTTGAAACCATAGTTGACAAAGAGGTGGTCTACTTCGATAGTTTCGGTTTCATCTGATTTGACTTTGGTGATTTCTAGTTTATCGAGTGTTTTTCCATCTCCGATAAGTTGGCTAGGAACGAACGGTGTCTTGATGGTCACAGATGATTCTTGCAAGGCTTGCACACTATGTTCCAAGGCGCGGAAATTATCTCTGCGGTGAACGAGAGTGGTTGGGGCAATCTTTTCAAAAGCCAGAGCCCAGTCCACTGCTGAGTCCCCACCACCAAGGATGGTCACTTTCTTACCAGCGTATTGTTGGATGTTGGAAACGTGGTGGTGGATATTTTCATAGTCCTCAACGTTCTCCAATTCGAGCGGACGTGGTTTAAAGGCACCTCCACCCATAGCAATGATGACTGTTTTGGTCAGATGGCTTCCCTTGTTGGTTGTGATGGTGAATCCTTGATCTTGCTTCTCAATTTCAAGAACGGTTTCGTTGAGGTGAACAGGTGTTTCAAAGCCGTTTAGCTGTTCAATCAAGCGATTGGTCAGTTCTTCCCCAGTTAGGTTTGAAAAACCTGGCACATCAAGGATTTGCTTTTCAGGGTAGAGGATGGCAGGTTGACCACCGAGCTGGGGAAGGGAGTCAATGATTTGGACTTTGGCTTGGCGTAGGTGGGCGTAAAAGGCAGCAAAGAGCCCGACAGGACCGCCACCGACAATGGTAATATCATAGAGTTGAGACATGATTTCTCCTTCGTTTTTTCTAATCAGTTTATTTTATCATATTTTTGCTTAATTTAAAATGAGGTAGGATAGGGAAAAAATGGGCAAAAAATGGTATAATGGTACAGAAAGTGTTTCGACAGGGAGGAGGCCAGGGATGAATTTTCAACAATTATCCAATTTACAATACTGGACGAGTTTGTTTTCAAGTCCTTGGACGATAGTCATCAATCTGATAGATATTCTCATTGTGACTTATATTTTATATCATTTTACCAAAGCGATTGCAGGGACCAAAATCATGATTTTGGTGCGGGGAGTCTTGGTCTTTATTTTAGGTCAGATTCTGTCCAATATGATTGGTTTGACGACCATTTCCTGGTTGATTAATCAGATCATCACCTACGGGGTCATTGCAGCGGTGGTTATTTTTTCACCAGAGATTCGGACTGGTTTGGAACGATTGGGTCGAGCTACTGATTTCTTCTACAATGCGCCTATTAGTGCGGAAGAGCAAATGGTTCGCGCCTTTGTCAAATCAGTCGAGTACATGAGTCCTCGTAAGATTGGTGCTCTGGTAGCAGTTCAGCGAGTGAGAACCTTGCAGGAATACATCTCAACTGGGATTCCTCTAGATGCTAAAATTTCCTCTGAGTTATTGATTAATATCTTTATCCCCAATACTCCCTTACACGATGGAGCGGTCATTGTCAGAGAAGATCGGATTGCCGTAACTTCAGCCTACCTACCCCTGACTGAAAATACGGGAATTTCCAAGGAGTTTGGGACACGTCACAGGGCAGCGATTGGTTTGTCGGAAGTATCAGATGCTCTTACCTTTGTGGTTTCTGAGGAAACAGGTGGAATCTCAATCACCTATAATGGAGTCTTTAAGAATGATTTGACCTTGGAAGAGTTTGAATCGGAGTTAAGAAGAATCTTGCTTCCAGCATCAGAGGAAAAACAAGGTTTGAAAGAGCGTTTGCTAGGAGGATTGAAACATGAGAAAAAATAGTCTTTATATTATTTCTTCCTTCTTTTTCGCCTGCATCCTCTTTATCTATGCGACTTCAACAAACTATCAGAATAGCAATAGTGCTAGACAGGTGCGGACAGAAACCTATACCAATACGGTTCTTAATGTCCCAATCGATATTCAGTATGACAGTGCTCAGTACTTTATCAGTGGTTTTACATCTGAAGTGACCGTCTTTCTGACTGGGTCAAACAGAGTTGCTTTGGCGAGTGAGATGCAGGAAAGCACTCGGAAATTCAAGGTCAAAGCTGACTTAACCAATGCCAGTGTAGGAACCATCGAAGTTCCCCTGACTATTGAAAATTTACCGAGTGGTTTGACGGCTGTTGCGACACCGCAAAAGATAACAGTCAAGGTTGGTAAAAAAGCAAAACGTGATAATGTAATCGTTGTGCCGGAGATTGACCCTAGTCAGATTGATTCTCGTGTGAAAATTGATACAGTCACTGTATCAGATGAAAAAGTAACGGTTATTAGTGATGAGGAAACTCTCTCTAGAGTAGATCGTGTCATTGCCATCTTGCCAACGAGTGAACGGATAACAGGTAATTATTCGGCTTCTGTTCCTCTACAAGCAGTCGATAAAAATGGAAATGTCTTGCCAAGCGTCATTATGCCATTTGACACTACAATGAAAATTACAACCAAAACAGTATCGTCTAGCTCGAGTTCTTCGTCAACGACCTCGTCAACGGGCTCTTCAACCAGCAGTTCGTCTTCAACGAGTTCAGAAACGAAACCAGACTCGTCTAAACAGGACTAAACAAAATAGTAGAAAAGGATGATAAATAAAATGGGTAAATATTTTGGGACCGATGGAGTCCGTGGAGAAGCAAACGTAGAACTGACGCCAGAATTGGCCTTTAAATTGGGACGTTTTGGTGGTTATGTTCTTAGCCAACACGAAACAGAAGCCCCTAAAGTCTTTGTAGGACGTGATACACGCATCTCAGGAGAAATGCTAGAATCTGCCTTAGTGGCAGGTCTTCTCTCTGTAGGGATTCACGTCTACAAACTCGGTGTCCTTGCAACACCAGCAGTAGCTTATTTGGTCAAAACTGAGGGAGCCAGTGCAGGTGTCATGATTTCCGCTAGTCACAACCCAGCCCTTGATAATGGAATTAAGTTCTTTGGAGGGGATGGCTTCAAACTTGATGACGAAAAAGAAGCAGAAATCGAAGCCTTGCTAGATGCTACAGAAGATACCCTTCCTCGTCCAAGCGCCGAAGGCTTGGGAACCTTAGTGGACTATCCAGAAGGTTTACGTAAGTATGAAGGCTACCTTGTTTCAACTGGAACTCCTCTTGAAGGGATGAAAGTGGCCTTGGATACAGCTAATGGTGCAGCGTCTACAAGTGCTCGTCAAATCTTTGCAGACCTTGGAGCTCAAATAACTGTTATCGGTGAGACACCGGATGGTCTTAATATCAACTTGAATGTGGGTTCTACACATCCAGAAGCTCTTCAAGAGGTGGTCAAAGAAAGCCAGTCAGCTATTGGTTTGGCCTTTGACGGAGACAGTGACCGCTTGATTGCTGTCGATGAAAATGGCGACATCGTCGATGGTGATAAGATCATGTACATCATCGGGAAATACCTTTCTGAAAAAGGCCAGTTGGCTCAAAATACCATCGTGACAACGGTTATGTCTAACCTTGGCTTCCATAAGGCTTTGGATAGCGCTGGCATTAACAAGGCAGTGACTGCTGTTGGTGACCGCTATGTCGTTGAAGAAATGAGAAAATCAGGCTACAACCTTGGTGGTGAACAATCAGGTCACGTTATCTTGATGGACTACAATACAACTGGTGATGGTCAATTATCAGCTGTCCAATTGACCAAAATCATGAAAGAAACAGGCAAGAGCTTGTCTCAACTAGCATCAGAAGTGACGATTTACCCACAAAAACTGGTCAATATCCGAGTGGAAAATGCCATGAAAGAAAATGCCATGGAAGTACCAGCCATCAAGACAATCATAGAAAAGATGGAAGAAGAGATGGCAGGCAACGGTCGTATCCTTGTCCGCCCAAGTGGAACAGAACCCCTCTTGCGTGTCATGGCAGAAGCACCAACAACAGAAGAAGTCAACTACTATGTAGATACGATTGCTGCTGTGGTTAAAGATGAAATCGGAATTGACTAAAGCCTAGAAAACTAGATGAAATGATAAAAATGTGGTACAATTGCATAGTAAATTGTAGCAATGGGAGAGAAAAATGAATCTTAAACGAGAACAAGAATTTGTTAGCCAGTATCACTTTGATGCTCGTAACTTTGAATGGGAAAATGAAAATGGAGCTCCTGAAACCAAGGTAGACGTGAACTTTCAGTTACTCCAACATGACCAAGAAAACCAAGTGACTTCTTTAGTCGTTATCTTGAGCTTTATGATTGTCTTTGACAAATTTGTCATCAGCGGAACAATTTCCCAAGTGAACCATGTGGAAGGTCGTATTGTCAACGAACCAAGCGAATTTAACCAAGAAGAAGTCGAAACCTTGGCACGTCCATGTTTGAACATGCTTAATCGTTTGACGTATGAAGTAACAGAAATCGCCTTGGATCTTCCAGGAATCAATTTGGAGTTTTAGCCATGAAATTAGCTGTCATTACAGATTCTTCAGCCTATTTAGAGGAGAGGACGCTGCAAAGAGAGAATCTATTTATCTTGGATATTCCTGTCAATATTGATGGGGAGGAGTATGTTGAAGGTGTCAATCTGACTGCTGAAGAATTTTATCAAAAAATGGCTCAGTCTGCAGAATTGCCTAAAACTAGTCAACCAAGTATTGCCAAATTGGATGAGATTCTAAGTTCCTTGAAAGATGAAGGCTATACTCATGTCTTGGGCCTCTTTCTTTCGTCAGGAATTTCAGGCTTTTATCAGAATATCCAATATATGTTAGACGAGTATGAAGGTTTGACCATTGCCTTTCCAGATACCCATATCACAAGTTCCCCTCTAGGATTTATGGTAGAGAGTGCCTTTGATTGGGCAGAACAAGGCG
This sequence comes from Streptococcus oralis ATCC 35037, assembly GCF_900637025.1. NCBI lineage: Bacteria > Bacillati > Bacillota > Bacilli > Lactobacillales > Streptococcaceae > Streptococcus > Streptococcus oralis. Next base: position 1,350,071 of record NZ_LR134336.1, on the reverse strand, counting down.
ATGATTTTGCGCAGATTCAGGAGAAGTTGGGGATCCAAATTGCTGATAATTCAGCCTTTATCATAGTAGATGACCTCGACCACTTGGTTAAGGGAGGACGTTTGTCAAATGGAGCAGCTATCTTAGGAAATCTCCTCAGTATCAAGCCTATCCTTTACTTTAATGACCAAGGAGTGATTGAAGTTTACGAAAAAGTTCGTACAGAAAAGAAAGCAATCAAACGTTTGGTGGAAATCATCAAGGAGTTGACAAAAGATGGGGACTACCGTATAACAGTCATTCATGGGAACGCTCCTCAAAAGGCAGCGGATTTACGTCAGCTTTTGATAGAGAGTGGTGTGACTGCTGAAATTCCAATTGAAACCTTTGGTAGTGTCATTGGGACCCACCTTGGAGAAGGTAGTATTGCTTTGAGCTATACACCAATCGTCTAAATTGTTCTTACAGACTTTGTATCTTAGACAGGAGTAGAGATGAGTATTCGAGTAATTATTGCCGGTTTTAAGGGAAAGATGGGCCAAGCCGCTTGTCAGATGGTCTTGGCTGATCCAGACTTGGACTTGGTCGCAGTTTTGGATCCTTTTGAGTCTGAGTCAGAGTGGCAGGGTATTCCTGTCTTTAATGATAAGGCTGCCTTGGCTGGTTTTGAAGCGGATGTCTGGGTGGATTTCACCATACCAGCTGTTGCCTATGAAAATACACGCTTTGCTCTTGAAAATGGCTTTGCTCCTGTCGTAGGAACAACTGGATTCACTAGTGAAGAAATTGCAGAACTCAAAGCATTTTCCCGTAAACAAGATTTGGGTGGCTTGATTGCCCCTAACTTTGCCTTGGGAGCTGTCTTGCTGATGCAATTTGCGGCGCAAGCTGCCAAATATTTCCCAAATGTGGAGATTATCGAGCTCCATCATGACAAGAAAAAAGATGCTCCGAGTGGAACAGCTATCAAAACAGCTGAGTTGATGGCGGAAGTTCGGGAATCAATCCAGCAAGGTGCGCCTGATGAGGAAGAATTGATTGCGGGTGCCCGTGGTGCTGACTTTGATGGCATGCGCATCCACTCAGTTCGTCTACCAGGCTTGGTAGCCCATCAGGAAGTCATCTTTGGCAATCAGGGAGAAGGATTGACCCTCCGTCATGACTCCTATGATCGCAGCTCCTTCATGACAGGGGTGAATTTGGGAATCAAAGAAGTTGTCAAGCGTCATGAGCTTGTCTATGGATTAGAACACTTATTATGAGATTAACGCAAATGCCTTCTGAATTTCAGAAGGCTTTACCAGTATTAGAAAAAATTAAAGAAGCAGGCTTTGAGGCCTATTTTGTTGGGGGCTCTGTTCGAGATGCCCTCCTCAATCGTCCCATCCATGATGTGGATATTGCGACTTCTTCTTATCCAGAGGAAACCAAGCAGATATTTTCCCGCACAGCTGATATCGGAATCGAGCACGGAACTGTCTTGGTTTTAGATGGGGACGAGGAGTATGAGGTAACCACCTTTCGGACAGAGGATGTCTATGTAGACTATCGCAGACCCAGTGCGGTTTCCTTTGTGCGTTCGCTAGAAGAAGACCTCAAGCGCCGTGACTTCACAGTTAATGCCTTTGCCTTGGATGAGACAGGCGAAATTATTGACTTGTTCCATGGTTTAGAGGATTTGGAAAACCAAGTCTTGCGAGCAGTTGGAGTGGCTAGTGAACGTTTCAATGAAGATGCTTTGCGCATTATGCGTGGTTTTCGTTTTCAGGCCAGTCTTGGTTTTGAACTTGAGCAAGAAACATTTGAAGCGATGAAGACTTTGACGCCACTCTTGGAGAAAATTTCTGTGGAGCGAACCTTTGTTGAGTTTGATAAGCTCTTGCTGGCACCTTTTTGGCGAGTTGGTCTGTCTTCCATGATTGAGAGTCAAGCTTATGATTATCTCCCTGATATGGCAGCCAGTCGAGAAAAGCTTCAAAAATTGTTTGATTTAGAGGCGGATTTCACCTTTGAGTCTTCTGAGCAAGCCTGGGCGGCCCTCTTGTGGGCTTTGGAGATTAAGGATGCTCAGCCATTTTTGAAGGCATGGAAAACCTCACGACAATTTGCCAAGCAGGTTCAGGATTTGCTGACCATTTTGGCTTTGCGAGAAGAAGGAGAGCTGAGCAAGCGCGATTGTTACCGCTTTGATTTGGATTCCCTTCTACAAGCCGAAAGTCTTCGTCAGGCTCAAGGAAAAGAAGTCAACCCACAAGCCATCAAAGAAACTTACCATAGTTTGACCATTCATGATAAGAAAGAAATTCAGATTAACGGTGGAATTTTGATTAAGGAATATGGTTACCAGCCAGGACCAGACTTGGGAGAGATTTTAACAGAGATTGAGTTTGCCATTGTCGATGGAGAGTTGGAAAACGACCGTCAAGCCATCCATACTTACCTGAGGGAGAAAAAATGAGTGATTTTATCGTTGAAAAACTAAGCAAATCCGTCGGTGATAAGACCGTTTTTAAGGATATTTCTTTTATCATCCATGACTTGGATAGAATCGGTCTAATAGGTGTCAATGGAACGGGTAAGACCACTCTGTTAGACGTTCTTTCTGGTGTTTCTGGCTTTGATGGGGATGTCAGTCCCTTTTCGGCAAAGAATGACTATAAGATTGGCTACTTGACCCAGGATCCTGATTTTGATGATAGCAAGACAGTTTTGGATACGGTTCTCTCCAGCGACCTCAAGGAAATCCAGTTGATTCGTGAGTATGAGTTAATCATGCTCAATTACAGTGAGGACAAGCAGGCTCGTTTGGAACGGGTCATGGCAGAGATGGATTCTCTCCAAGCCTGGGAAATTGAAAGCCAGGTCAAGACGGTCCTCAGCAAGCTGGGTATTCAGAACTTATCTACTCCTGTTGGGGAATTGTCAGGTGGTCTAAGAAGACGTGTCCAGTTGGCGCAAGTTCTCCTAGGAAACCACGACCTCTTGCTTCTGGACGAGCCGACCAACCACCTGGACATTGCGACCATTGAGTGGCTGACACTTTTTTTGAAAAATTCCAAGAAGACTGTTCTCTTTATCACCCACGATCGTTATTTCCTAGATGCACTATCAACGCGGATTTTCGAGTTGGACCGAGCAGGCTTGACCGAGTATCAGGGAAATTATCAGGACTATGTTCGCCTCAAGGCTGAACAAGATGAGCGTGACGCTGCCCTTCTCCACAAGAAAGAACAACTCTATAAGCAAGAACTGGCCTGGATGCGTAGACAACCGCAAGCGCGTGCGACCAAGCAACAAGCCCGTATCAATCGTTTCCATGACTTGAAAAAGGAAGTTTCAGGTGGCGTTGCTGATACAGACTTGACCATGAACTTTGAAACCAGTCGGATTGGGAAGAAAGTCATCGAGTTTCAGGATGTTTCCTTTGCCTATGAAAACAAGCCAATTTTGCAAGATTTTAATCTCTTGGTGCAAGCCAAAGACCGTATCGGAATCGTTGGGGATAATGGTGTCGGGAAGTCAACTCTGCTTAATCTCATCGCAGGAAGTCTTGAGCCGACTAAAGGTCAAGTTATCATCGGTGAGACGGTTCGCATCGCCTATTTTTCTCAACAAATTGAAGGTTTGGATGAAAGCAAGCGCGTTATCAATTACCTGCAGGAAGTAGCAGAAGAAGTTAAGACCAGTGGTGGTTCTACGACTTCCATTGCAGAGTTGCTAGAGCAGTTTCTCTTCCCACGTTCGACGCATGGAACCTTGATTGAGAAATTGTCAGGTGGCGAGAAAAAACGCCTTTATCTTCTCAAATTGCTTTTGGAAAAACCAAATGTTCTTCTTTTGGACGAGCCGACCAATGACCTAGACATTGCAACCTTGACAGTCTTGGAGAATTTCTTGCAGAGCTTTTCAGGTCCTGTCTTGACAGTTAGCCACGACCGTTATTTCCTGGATAAGGTAGCGACCAAGATTCTCGCCTTTGAGAATGGCAAGATTCGTCCTTTCTTTGGTCATTACACCGACTACCTTGATGAAAAAAACTTTGAAACTGATATGGCCAATCAAGTTCAAAAGGCCGAAAAGGAAAAAGTGGTCAAGGTCCGTGAAGATAAGAAACGCATGACCTACCAAGAAAAGCAGGAGTGGGCAAGCATTGAAGGCGATATTGAAGCCTTGGAAAATTGTATCGTTGCTATTGAAGAAGAAATGCAGGCAAACGGCTCTGACTTTGGTAAACTAGCTACTCTTCAAAAAGAGCTAGACGAGAAAAATGAAGAACTCCTTGAAAAATACGAGCGCTATGAATACCTAAGTGAGTTGGCATGATGGAAGAAAAAGTCATTAAACATAGTCCCAAGAAAATCATTTGGAATGCCTTGTTTGGCTTGGCTTCAGTGCTTTTCTTCTTGCTGCCTCTCTCTTATCTTCGTTTGTACTCTCAAAAGGGGACTAAACTTCATACGATAAGCCTTTTGTTAATGCTGGTTGTACTTTTTTGTGCTGGAGTAGTCATTTATCAGACATACAGACTGTTAAGCTCTGATAAGGAATATTTAAAATGTACAGTCGAGGGGTTTTACTACAAACAAAATCCAAAGAAACCTAGTCGTTTCTATGCTTGGGCAGATGTAGAGGACTTTTCCTTCTCTCGGATTCGAGGGAAGTATAGGGATTCTTATCGGATTGAAGTCTATTTTAAAAACAAGGAAAATGTGAAATCCCAATCCTTTCTAGCTCTGCTGAAGAGAAGGATTCTCCCTTTTCATTCGTCAGCAGATTTGATTATCCCGATCTTTCTACTAGATGTAGGACTTCCTGAAAGGGTCTATGAGGCCATGAAGTACTATGAAAGAGAATGGCGCATCGAACAAAATCGTCAAGCAAGAAAAAAGGCAAAACAAGCTTCGAAAAGCAAATCTTCCAAACTGTCATAGTCTGTCTTTGCTTAAAGTAGAATAATCAAAAAGGCCCTATCCACTGGATAGGGTCACTGTTTGTCTTCTTTTTTTGTTTCCTGGTGGAAAATATTTTGCCAAGTCTCATGGCGACGCCAGATACTGGTGTGGACGATGCCATCTAGCTCATAGCAAATGAGCTTGGTTTTCTGACTAATGGAGGTAATCTGAATGTTCTTAATCGTAGCACTAAGTTCTTTTTCAGCCTTATAAGCCTCTTTATCCATCTGCTCTCCATCTTGACGGATATAGAGAAAGTCCTCAGCAAGGAGTTCTTCTAGCTGATTTCCTTGGTCAATCAATTGCTCACGCATGAGTAGTTTTTTATAGACATTGTCTAAAATCTCGTCCTCAGGTATGGGAGCTGGCTCGATATGGACATCGGTATCAAAGACTCCAAAACGCTCTTCCAGCATGGATTCGACCTGGTCTGCAATCTCATGACTTTCATAGACTGATAGGTCAGGATTCATTTCCAGGGTGATATCAAGGTAGATATTGCTACCGTAGGTACGCCCTCTTTGGGACTTGACCTTACTAATCTTTGGAATCTCCATGATGGCCTTTTGATAGTCCTCTAGCAGACGGTCATCAAAACCATCTGACAGACTGAAGGAAGACTCGATAAAGATATCATAGGCTGTTTTTAAGATAAAGAAGGTGATGATGATAGCGACCAATTTATCCACGATTGGATAATTGAAACTGCTGGCTAGGATAGCAATGGAAGTCCCAAGCGAGGTGACAGCATCGGAAAGATTGTCCTTAGCAGCTGCCTTCAGAGCCTTGGATTTGGATTTCTTACTGAGGCGTGTGTTATAGAGATAAACAGCAAACATGACCGCTGCCGAAATGATTCCTAGAGTTGCACCCAGAGGATCAATGGGTGTTTGTTCTCGACTGAGGATTTTCTGAATAGTGTCCCGAAGCACATCAAAGCCAACATAGAACATGATGATGGAAGTAATCAAGCTAGCCAAATCTTCAATTTTCCAGTGACCAAAGCGATGGTCACGGTCAGCAGGCTGGCGCGCCATCCGAATCCCAATCAAGAGGGCAACATTTCCAATAATATCAGATACGTTGTTGAAACCATCTGCCACCAAACTGGAAGAATGCAGGAGGTGACCAGTTGCCAATTTTGCTGCAGACAAGAGGAGGTAAGTCGAAATGCTGATAATGGCTCCACGTTCTGCCAATTTGAGATTTGACATGGATTGGTTCATCGGACTTCCTTTCTAGTCATATAGTATTCTACCATTATACTGGTTTTCAAGGGAAAATTCAAATTTAGTCTTGTTTCATCTGATTTTAACCCTTGAAAACTTTTCAAATTTTGATATAATAGTACTACTCAAGGGAGTAGCTGGCAGAAACCTGTGATAGTGTCGTCATTCCGAATTGTATACTGAAAAGTATGTTTTCCGGCACTATCTTAAACAGCGAGACTTGTTATGATTAACAGGTCTCTTTTTGTTTGTCATAAAACTAAAAGAGAACTTGTTTTGCACACAATGTCAAGGAGGAGACACATGTCAAAAGAACAAAAACGCCAAGCGTTTTACACTCAAAGTCCTGAAGAGGTCTTGAAGTCAGTTGAAGCAACTGAGCAAGGTCTTTCGTCAAGCGAAGCGCAGAAACGTCTAGCTGAATATGGACGCAATGAACTGGAAGAGGGTGAGAAAAAATCTCTCCTAGTCAAGTTTATCGAGCAATTTAAGGATTTGATGATTATCATCCTAGTTGCTGCGGCTATCTTGTCAGTCGTAACTTCTGGTGGGGAAGATATCGCAGATGCCATCATTATCCTAGCCGTGGTTATCATCAACGCTGCCTTTGGTGTTTACCAAGAAGGAAAAGCAGAAGAAGCCATCGAAGCCCTCAAGTCTATGTCTAGTCCAGCTGCTCGCGTTATTCGTGATGGGCACATGGCTGAGATTGATTCCAAAGAATTGGTACCAGGTGATATCGTTGCCCTTGAAGCTGGTGATGTAGTGCCAGCAGACCTACGTTTGCTAGAAGCTAATTCTCTTAAAATTGAAGAAGCAGCCTTGACAGGTGAGTCTGTTCCAGTCGAAAAAGACTTGACTGTCGAGCTCTCTGCAGATGCTGGTATTGGTGACCGTGTCAATATGGCCTTCCAAAACTCAAATGTGACTTATGGTCGTGGTCTTGGCGTTGTTGTCAATACAGGTATGTACACGGAAGTGGGTCATATCGCTGGCATGCTCCAAGATGCGGATGAGACGGATACACCACTCAAACAAAACTTGAACAACCTTTCTAAGGTCTTGACCTATGCAATTTTGGTCATTGCCCTTGTTACTTTTGTAGTCGGAGTCTTCATTCAAGGTAAAAATCCACTTGGTGAGTTGATGACATCTGTTGCGCTTGCTGTTGCAGCCATCCCAGAAGGACTTCCTGCTATCGTGACCATCGTTCTTGCCCTTGGTACTCAAGTTTTGGCAAAACGAAACTCTATCGTTCGTAAGTTGCCAGCAGTTGAAACACTTGGTTCAACTGAGATCATCGCTTCTGATAAGACTGGTACGCTTACCATGAACAAGATGACAGTCGAAAAAGTCTTCTATGATGCAGTCCTACATGATTCAGCTGATGATATTGAACTAGGTCTTGAAATGCCTCTTCTTCGTTCTGTTGTTTTGGCTAATGATACTAAGATTGATGCAGAAGGAAACCTGATTGGGGATCCAACGGAAACAGCCTTCATCCAGTATGCCTTGGACAAGGGCTATGATGTTAAAGGATTTTTAGAGCAATATCCTCGTGTAGCTGAGTTACCATTTGACTCAGATCGTAAACTCATGTCAACGGTTCATCCATTACCAGATGGTAAATTCCTCGTAGCAGTCAAGGGAGCCCCTGACCAACTTTTGAAACGTTGTGTTGCTCGTGATAAGGCTGGAGATGTTGCTCCGATTGATGAGAAAGTTAATGACTTAATTCACACAAACAACTCTGAAATGGCTCACCAAGCCTTGCGTGTTCTTGCGGGTGCTTATAAGATTGTAGACAGCATTCCAGAAAACCTGACTTCTGAAGAGCTTGAAAACAACTTGATCTTTACTGGATTGATTGGAATGATTGACCCTGAACGTGCCGAAGCAGCAGAAGCTGTTCGTGTCGCTAAGGAAGCGGGAATCCGTCCAATCATGATCACTGGTGACCACCAAGATACAGCGGAAGCCATTGCCAAACGTTTGGGAATCATCGATGAAAATGACTCGGAAGACCATGTCTTGACTGGTGCTGAACTCAACGAACTTTCTGATGAAGAATTTGAAAAAGTCGTTGGTCAATACTCTGTCTACGCGCGTGTATCTCCAGAACACAAGGTTCGTATCGTCAAGGCTTGGCAAAAACAAGGTAAGGTTGTTGCTATGACAGGTGACGGTGTTAATGATGCGCCAGCTCTGAAAACAGCCGATATCGGTATCGGTATGGGAATCACTGGTACAGAGGTTTCTAAGGGGGCTTCTGACATGATTCTTGCAGATGATAACTTTGCGACCATTATCGTCGCAGTTGAAGAAGGACGCAAGGTCTTCTCAAACATTCAAAAGACTATTCAGTACTTACTTTCTGCCAATACTGCTGAAGTATTAACTATCTTCTTATCAACCTTGTTTGGTTGGGACGTCTTGCAGCCAGTTCATCTTTTGTGGATCAACTTGGTAACCGATACCTTCCCAGCTATCGCTCTTGGTGTTGAACCTGCTGAGCCAGGTGTTATGACCCACAAACCTCGTGGACGTAAGTCAAGCTTCTTCTCAGGTGGTGTTTTGAGTTCTATCATCTATCAAGGTGTACTCCAAGCAGCTATTGTTATGAGTGTTTATGGACTTGCAATTGCTTACCCAGTTCATGTGGGTGACAATCATGCCATTCATGCGGATGCCCTTACTATGGCCTTTGCAACCCTTGGTTTGATTCAACTATTCCATGCCTACAATGTCAAGTCTGTTTACCAATCCATCTTGACAGTTGGCCCATTCAAGTCTAAGACCTTTAACTGGTCCATCTTGGTATCCTTCATCCTTCTGATGGCGACCATCGTTGTAGAACCACTTGAAGGTATCTTCCACGTAACCAAACTAGACTTGTCACAATGGGCTATTGTTCTAGCTGGAAGCTTCTCAATGATACTTATCGTCGAAATCGTCAAGTTTGTTCAACGTAAACTTGGTCTTGATAAGAACGCGATTTAAAAAGAAAGTCATCTTCGGATGGCTTTTTTTGCATTTGAGGGAAAGGACTAGAAGTTGCCCCCTTTTGTGCTATAATAAAGTAAAGATGTAAGGAGCGTAAGAGAATGGAAAAGAAAATTGTCCGAGATGTCTTATTCTTGTCGCAGGTCTCGAAACCTGCAAGTCAGGAAGACCTTTATCTGGCTAAGGATTTGCAGGATACCCTGCTGGCTAATCGCGAGACCTGTGTCGGTCTAGCGGCCAATATGATTGGTGTGCAGAAGCGTGTCATTATCTTTAATCTTGGCTTGGTTCCCATGGTTATGTTTAATCCCGTTCTCCTTTCCTACATAGGACCTTACGAGACAGAGGAAGGGTGTTTGTCCTTGACTGGGGTGCGATCAACAACTCGTTATGAAACGATTACGGTTTCCTATCGAGATAGTAAGTGGCAGGAACAGACCATTACGTTAACAGGTTTTCCAGCTCAGATCTGCCAACATGAACTGGATCATTTGGAAGGACGGATTATTTAGGAGGAATTCAGATGAAACGCATACTATTTGAACTTGTTTTTATCGCAACGACCTGGTATATATTTTTACCACCCTTCAATCTGACTAGTTGGGAATTCATCTTCTTTCTCTGTGGGCATTTGGTGGTGATGGGGATTTTGTTTAGTTTCCGCAAGGATACCAATCTCCTCAAAACTGTTCACCTACGCCATGGCAAGGCTACCAAAGATCTCAATCTAGAAGGATTCCTTTTTACCAAACTTAGTAGAGGATTGTTTCTGACTGCAGCTATCATTTTTGCCCTTGCTGGTCTGGTAAGCCTAGTAACCTCTAGCTTTTTCCAAGCAAAAAATTATGCTAATGTGGTGTCTATCACAGAAAAAGATTTTAAAGATTTTCCTAAGAGTGATACCAGTAAGGTTCCAATCCTAGATCGGAGCACTGCAGAGAAGATTGGAGATCGTTATCTAGGCTCTCTGACGGATAAGGTCTCCCAGTACGTAGCAGCAGATACTTATACCCAGCTGACGGTTGATGGCAAACCTTATCGAGTAACTCCTTTGGAGTATGCCGACCCGATCAAATGGTTTAATAATCAGTCCAAGGGAATTGGCGAGTATATCAAGGTTGATATGGTGACAGGAAATGCGGAATTGGTGGATTTAAAAACGCCAATGAAGTATTCAGACTCCGAGTATTTTAACCGAGACGTCAAACGTCATCTTCGGATCAAGTACCCAACCAAGATTTTTAAAACGCCCTCCTTTGAGGTGGATGATGAAGGCAATCCTTTCTATGTAGCAACCGTTTATCAAAAGCAGTTTGGTCTAGGAGTTCCTCGCCCTTCGTCTGTTATTATCTTAGACGCCACCAATGGAGAAACCAAGGAATACAGCTTGGATGAAGTACCAGAATGGGTGGATCGTGTCTATCCAGCAGAAGAAACCATCCAGCAAATCAACTATAACGGCAAGTATAAAGACGGCTTCTGGAATGCCTTGATTTCTAAGAAAAACGTTACCCAAACGACCGAGGGCTATAACTATCTTTCTATCGGAAATGACATTTATCTCTACACTGGGGTGACTTCAGCCAACGCTGACGAAAGTAATCTAGGATTTATCCTTGAAAATATGCGCACTGGTGAAATCACCAAGTACAATCTAGCTTCAGCAACCGAAGAATCAGCCCGTGCTTCCGCAGAAGGAGCAGTGCAGGAAAAAGCCTATAAGGCGACCTTCCCTATCCTTGTCAATCTCAATGACAAACCGCTCTACATCATGGGATTGAAGGACAATGCAGGTTTGGTCAAGGAGTATGCTTTGGTTGATGCAGTAGAGTACCAAAACGTCATCGTAGCAGCTACAGTAGATGAACTCCTCAGCAAATATGCCAATAAAAACGACCTCGAGCTGGATAATGAAACGGTAGAAAACATCAAGGGAGTGGTTTCAGACCTTAAATCAGCTGTTATCAAGGGTGACACCGTCTACTTCTTCAAAGTTGATGGCAAGATTTATAAAGTCAAGGCTTCCGTGTCAGACGACCTTCCTTACCTTGAAAATGGGCAATCCTTTGAAGGTCAAGTTGGAAAAGATAATTATCTCAAGACCTTTAAAGTACAATAATACTCTTCGAAAATCAAATTCAAACTACGTCAGCGTCGCCTTGCCGTACTCAAGTACTGCCTGCGGCTAGCTTCCTAGTTTGCTCTTTGATTTTCATTGAGTATAAAAATAGGTTTTCTCAGTTCAAGGAGAAAAAAGATAAATTCTTATCTATCTTAACAAGCTTAGCTGGCACAGCCCTTGTTCTCGTGGCTATCTGGTTAGGATGGCCAAAATAAACAGAGAAACCTCGGTGTGAACCGAGGTTTTTAAGATGAAATTCTTGGTCGTGGTTGAAAAATATGCTACACTAACAATATGAAAATTTTAATCCCAACAGCAAAAGAAATGAACACAGACCATCCTTGTATCGAAGCGCTCCCCTTGAGGGAAGAAAGTCAGGTAGTCCTTGACTCACTGGCGCACTACTCAGCCAGTGAATTAGAGACTTTTTATAAGGTATCTGCCGAGAAAGCAGAAGAAGAGTACGCTCATATTCAAGCTTTAAAAGATCACAGGGCTAAACATTATCCAGCCTTGAAACTTTTCGATGGTCTCATGTATCGTCACATCAAACGAGATGAGTTAACCAAGGCTGAACAAACCTATCTTGAAAATCATGTCCTAATTACCTCGGCTTTATACGGTGTTGTCCCCGCCTTGTCGCCCATGGCTCCTCACCGTTTGGACTTCTTGATGAAGTTAAAAGTTGCTGGGAAGACTTTAAAGAGTCATTGGAAGTCAGCCTACGATGAGGCACTAGAGGATGAGGATTTGATATTCTCACTCCTATCATCAGAGTTTGAAACCGTATTTTCGAAGGAAATTAGAGAAAAGATAGTGACCTTCAAATTTATGGAGGACAAGGCAGGCCAGCTGAAAATCCACTCAACCATTTCAAAAAAAGCCCGTGGTGCCTTTTTAACCGCCTTGATAGAGGGGCAAGTCCATACAGTCGAACAAGCTCGCAAGCTCCGCTTTGCCGGCTTTGACTACCGACCTGATTTATCAAGTGATTTAGAACTCGTCTTTGTGAAACAAGCATAAAACCAGCTCATTCGAGCTGGTTTTTGCTAGATTAGTTGATGGCTACAAGAAGGTCGTCCGCTTGTTTTGCAAGTGATGAAGCAGTTGCTTCTTCTAACACCAATTTTCCGTCTGCCCAAGCAGAGTCATTGACACGAGCAGCTGTAAAATCACCAACGACTTGTGTACGGATAAATGGCAAGAGGTCTTTGTAAATAGCAAAGAGTTGATCGTGACCAGCATTGGCTACAGATGAGACAGTAACAAACTTGTCTTGGAGGGCAGAAGCACCACGTGTATCAGACAAGTCAATGGCGCGAGAGAGCCAGTCAAGCAAGTTTTTCACTGTTCCAGGGATAGAGAAGTTGTAGACTGGAGAGAAGATCCAGATAGCATCCGCAGCAAGGACTGCTTCACGAGCAGCAGCTACAGCTGGATGAGTTGGAACTTCCAAATCTTGGCTGAAGAGAGGAACAGCTGAGTAATCAAGATAGCTAACTTCTGCTTTTCCAGCAAGTGCTTTTTCAGCTTCGAGGGCCATTTGGTGGTTGAAAGAACCTTGGCGTAGTGAACCGACGATAAATAATACTTTTTTAGACATGATGTGTCTCCTTTAGTTTAAAATTCAAAGAGCGAACTCTTTTGTTACCATCCATGTTACAACAAATGATACTAATTAGCAATAATTTTGCTCACAAATTTTTAAATTTTTTTAAAATCTGGATTAAGTCTTCCTTTTCGCCATCTTCCAAGATGCTGAGTGCTTCTACAATCGAATCGATATGGTCAGGAAGAACCTCCTCGATTTTTCTGCGTCCTGCAGGTGTTAATTTCAGGAAAAAGGAGCGACGATCCTTGGGGTCGCAAGTTCTAGAAATCCATCCATCTCGAACCATATTTCGAATGACAACAGTCATGTTTCCAGAAGTGGCCAACATTTTTTCAATCAAATCCTGAATGCGTAGTTCCCCCTTGCTATAGAGGGTTTCCAAAACTGAAAATTGGGTGGGTGTTAGCCCGTGTTCTTTAGCAGCCTTGGCTTCATATGGTTTAAAAGTTCGTATGGCTTTATTGAGGACGATAGCCGTTTTTAAGTCTAGTTGATTATCGGAAATTTTCTCTTTCAAATATTGTTTCATAAGGCTATTTTATCAATAATGAGAGAGAAAAACAAGAACTTATATTTTATAGGAAAAGAATCTTAGAATGTTCCCGTCTTCACTTGTAATAAAGAAGGAGAGATGGTAAAATAGACGAGTGAAACTAAGACAGAAAAAAGCAAAAAACAAGCTACTTTTACAGTATGGAATCGGCATTGCTCTGGTAGTACTAGTCATGACCACTTCCTTCCTTTATCTGATATCACTCAGCATGAAACCCTATCAAGATGCTAGAGTTGAGGGAGAAAAACTAGCCAAGCAGTATGCAGAATTGGAAAAGGCAGATCAGGTTGATTTTTATAATGGACTAGAAGGTTATTACAGCGTTTTAGGACATAATAAAAAGCAAGAGGCCATTGCCGTACTGATTGAAAAGAATGACCACAAGATTTATGTTTATCAGCTTGATAAAGGGATTTCTCAAGACAAGGCAGCGACGATTTCGAGGGAAAAAGGAGCTAGCGACATTGACAAGATTACTTTTGGTCGCTATCAGGACAAGCCGATTTGGGAAGTTAAGTCAGGAAAACAGTACTATCTGGTTGACTTTGAAACAGGAGCAGTGATCCAATAAGGAGGGCATATGAAACTATCCAAACGTGTACTAGAAATGGAAGAAAGCATCACTCTAGCTAGTGATGCAAGAGCCAAAGCATTAAAAGCTCAGGGAAAGGATGTTCTTTTCTTAACCTTGGGACAGCCTGATTTTCATACTCCTGAAAACATTCAGGATGCAGCGGTAGAAGCGATTCGAGATGGACGAGCTTCCTTTTATACAGTTGCTTCAGGCCTACCAGAGTTAAAAGCGGCGGTTAATACCTATTTTGAACGCTATTATGGGTATTCTGTTGCAGCCAACGAGGTTACCTTTGCCACTGGTGCTAAGTTCTCTCTCTACACCTTCTTTATGGCTGTGGTCAATCCAGGTGATGAAGTCATTATCCCTACACCATACTGGGTCAGCTATGGAGACCAGGTCAAAATGGCAGAAGGAGTGCCAGTCTTTGTCCAGGCAAAGGAAGACAATCACTTTAAAGTAACAGTAGAGCAGCTAGAAGCAGCGCGAACAGATAAGACCAAGATCTTAGTTCTCAATTCACCATCGAATCCGACCGGTATGATTTACTCTCGTGAGGAACTCTTGGCTATCGGAAATTGGGCTGTTGCGCATGATGTCCTTATCTTAGCAGATGATATTTATGGTCGTTTGGTTTATAACGGGAACGAATTTGTTCCAATTTCTAGTCTGTCAGAAGCCATTCGCAAGCAAACCATCGTGATTAACGGTGTATCTAAGGCCTATGCCATGACTGGTTGGCGGGTAGGTTATGCTGTGGGAAATCCTGAAATTATTGCTGCCATGAGCAAACTAACAGGACAAACGACCTCCAACCTGACTGCTGTATCACAATATGCTACCATTGAAGCCCTAACTGGACCGCAAGACTCTGTTGAAACCATGCGTCAAGCATTTGAGGAACGGTTGAATACCATTTATCCTCTCTTGTGCCAAGTCCCAGGATTTGAAGTTGTCAAGCCCCAAGGTGCCTTCTATCTTTTCCCAAATGTTAAAAAAGCGATGGAAATGAAGGGTTATACCGATGTGACAGAGTTTACAACGGCTATTCTCGAAGAAGTCGGCCTTGCCTTGATTACAGGAGCTGGATTTGGAGCACCAGAAAATGTTCGTCTCAGCTATGCCACAGACTTGGACACATTAAAAGAAGCTATTCGTCGTTTGCACCAGTTTATGGAAAAATAAAACTTAGAATCTTCGCCTTTTTAGCGAAGATTTTTTGTAACGAAAATCTCGCGATTTTTCTCTAGTAGAACCTAGCTATCACAGTCCATTTATGGTAAAATAGTGGGTAATGATGTCTTCGGACAAGTTAAACGAAAAAAGGAAGATAGATTATGACAAAACGTGTAACAATTATCGATGTAAAAGACTACGTTGGTCAAGAAGTGACCATCGGAGCCTGGGTTGCCAACAAATCTGGAAAAGGGAAAATTGCCTTCTTGCAATTGCGTGATGGGACAGCCTTCTTCCAAGGAGTTGCCTTTAAACCAAACTTTATTGAAAAGTTCGGTGAGGAAGTGGGACTTGAGAAGTTTGATGTCATCAAACGATTGAGCCAAGAAACTTCTGTTTATGTGACAGGAATTGTCAAAGAAGACGAACGTTCTAAGTTTGGCTATGAGCTCGATATCACAGACATCGAAGTGATCGGTGAATCTCAAGATTACCCAATCACACCAAAAGAACACGGAACAGACTTCTTGATGGACAACCGTCACTTGTGGCTCCGCTCTCGCAAGCAAGTAGCGGTGATGCAAATCCGTAACGCTATCATCTATACAACTTATGAGTTTTTCGACAAGAACGGCTTCATGAAATTTGATAGCCCAATTCTTTCAGGAAACGCGGCTGAAGATTCAACAGAACTCTTTGAAACAGACTACTTTGGAACACCAGCCTACTTGAGTCAATCAGGTCAGCTTTACCTAGAAGCAGGGGCTATGGCTCTTGGTCGTGTCTTTGACTTTGGTCCAGTATTCCGTGCTGAAAAATCAAAAACACGCCGTCACTTGACTGAGTTCTGGATGATGGATGCGGAGTACTCTTACTTGACACATGATGAGTCACTTGACTTGCAAGAAGCTTACGTAAAAGCCCTTCTTCAAGGTGTTCTTGACCGTGCACCTCAAGCCTTGGAAACCTTGGAACGTGATACAGAGCTCTTGAAACGCTACATTGCAGAGCCATTCAAACGCATCACTTACGATCAAGCCATTGACCTTTTGCAAGAGCATGAAAATGATGAAGATGCTGACTACGAGCATCTTGAGCATGGCGATGACTTTGGTTCACCACACGAAACATGGATTTCAAACCACTTTGGTGTGCCAACATTTGTTATGAACTACCCAGCAGCCATCAAGGCCTTCTACATGAAACCAGTTCCTGGAAATCCAGAGCGCGTGCTTTGTGCAGATTTGCTCGCACCAGAAGGATATGGAGAAATCATCGGTGGTTCTATGCGTGAGGAAGACTACGATGCTCTTGTTGCTAAAATGGAAGAACTTGGAATGGATCGTACAGAGTATGAATTTTACCTTGACCTTCGTAAATATGGTACAGTACCACATGGTGGATTTGGTATCGGTATTGAACGTATGGTCACTTTCGCAGCAGGTACAAAACACATCCGTGAAGCTATTCCATTCCCACGTATGTTGCACCGTATCAAACCATAAACTAGTAAAAAGAAGATAATTTCATCTTCTTTTTTCACTTTTATCTTGCTATCTATCAGTTTTTCTAGTATAATAGTTTATTGTGAGCAAACCTCACTTACCCCTTGCAAAGACTAGGGGTCATTAGACCAAAAGGAGGAACATATCAATGGCTAAATACGAAATTCTTTATATCATTCGTCCAAACATTGAAGAAGAAGCGAAAAACGCTTTGGTAGCACGTTTTGACTCTATCTTGACTGACAACGGTGCAACTGTTGTTGAATCAAAATCATGGGAAAAACGTCGTCTTGCATACGAAATCCAAGATTTCCGTGAAGGACTTTACCACATCGTTAACGTTGAAGCAAACGACGACGCAGCTCTTAAAGAGTTTGACCGTCTTTCAAAAATCAACGCTGACATTCTTCGTCACATGATCGTCAAACTTGACGCGTAAGAAGGTAAATTATGATTAACAATGTTGTACTTGTAGGGCGTATGACACGTGACGCTGAGTTGCGTTATACCCCATCAAATGTAGCAGTTGCGACTTTTACTCTTGCAGTAAACCGTACATTTAAGAGTCAAAATGGCGAACGTGAGGCTGATTTTATCAATGTCGTTATGTGGCGCCAACAGGCTGAAAATCTTGCTAACTGGGCTAAAAAAGGCTCTCTTATCGGGATCACAGGCCGTATCCAGACTCGTAGTTACGATAACCAGCAAGGACAACGTGTCTACGTAACAGAAGTCGTGGCTGAGAATTTCCAAATGTTGGAAAGCCGTGGAGTGCGCGAAGGACATTCAGGTGGAGCTTATTCTGCACCAACTGCTGGCCAATCAGCACCTGCAAACCCAGTACCAGACTTTTCACGTTCTGAAAATCCATTTGGAGCAACCAATCCATTGGACATTTCAGATGATGATTTACCATTCTAATGGACAATTAATACTATAAAGGAGAAAAAACATGGCTCAACAACGTCGTGGCGGATTCAAACGCCGTAAAAAAGTTGATTACATCGCAGCAAACAAAATTGAATATGTTGATTACAAAGATACTGAGCTTCTTAGCCGTTTCGTTTCAGAACGTGGGAAAATCCTTCCTCGTCGTGTAACAGGAACTTCAGCTAAAAACCAACGTAAAGTAACAACAGCTATCAAACGCGCTCGCGTAATGGCTTTGATGCCTTTCGTAAACGAAGATTAAAGAAAAGACCCTTACGGGTCTTTTTTTCACGAGCATGGAAATGAGAGAGCGAGTTGAGGTCCAGTGGACCTCTTTTTCATGAGCTCGGAAATAAGAAAGCGAATTAAGACCCTTACGGGTCTTTTTTTCACGAGCATGGAAATGAGAAGGCGAGTTCGGTCTGGGTGGACCTCTTTTTCAGATTTTTATGGGACTTTGTTAGAAAGGATTCCCTGTTGACCTAGTAAGATTCTTTTATCTTACTAGGTTTTTCTTTTAATCTTTATTATCGTGCTATAATGGTAGGAGAAAGCTATAAAGGAGCAACTTATGAAGACGATATGTTCAATTAGAAAAATGCAAGAATCTGACATACAAGATCTATCTCGAGGATTTATCAGCCAAGGTTGGCCAAGTAGAGAGGAGATTTTAACTCGATACTTTAAGGAGCAAGAAAGTGGGGAGAGAGAAGTCTTAGTTGCAGAGGTTGAGGGTGCTGTAGCGGGTTACATTACGATTTTACCCGATGCTAAGCAGGGTCCCTTTGCTGGAATGGCTCCAGAACTTTCAGATTTCAATGTCTTTGAGCCCTTTCAAAATCAAGGTATTGGAAATCTCTTGCTGGAAGAAGCAGAAAAACGAGTTAGGCTCATATCAGATAAGGTGACCCTTGGTGTTGGGCTCCATTCAGGGTATGGACCTGCCCAGAGATTGTACATCAAACGAGGCTATATTCCAGATGGGACGGGTGTTTGGTATCAGAACCATCAACCGGCCATGAATGCGGTTTGTGAAGATATCGGAGAATTGGTCTTGTATCTGTCGAAAAATTTGTTTTAAGACAGATTTTATAAGATTTAAATTTTAAATATAGTAAACAATCACAGTCCCTTTTTCATTCGAAAAAGGGATTTTTTTGTTTGAAATTGTTTAATTTATTTCTCAAAGTGACAAAATATAATTGTTTGAAATATCAAGATAAAAATAAATATCGAAAAAAACATATAAGGTTTAGTTTTTTAAAATACGGATTCTTTTGAAAAAGTCTTAAAATTTCCTAAAATAAGGCTTTTTAAAGGTTGTAAATAATATTGTTACAAAAAGGTTACAAATTGTTAAAATTAAATTAAATGCAATAATATAATTTGGAAAAAATTTGACATATAAATTAATTGACGGTAAAATAATTAAGATAATCAAATTAATTGATTTGCGCAATAATTCGATATAAAGATTAATCTGATATGTCAAATTTTGTTATAGTAGAAGGATAGCATAATGAAGAAACTGAAAGTGATGGTTGTTTTTGGAACACGACCAGAAGCTATTAAAATGGCCCCTTTAGTGTTAGAATTGCAAAAACATAGTGACAGCATTGAGACAATCACAGTTGTGACAGCTCAGCATCGTCAAATGCTAGATCAAGTTCTTGAAACTTTTAGCATCGAGCCACATTATGACCTGGATATTATGGGGAAAAATCAATCCCTCTTAGATATTACTGGAAAAATTTTAGAAAAGTTTGATCCAGTTGTTAAGCAAGAACTTCCAGATATGATTCTTGTTCATGGAGATACAACGACAACTTTTGCAGCAAGTTTAGTTGCTTTCTATAATCAGGTACGTATCGGCCACGTTGAAGCTGGTCTAAGGACCTTTGATAAGTATTCTCCTTTTCCAGAAGAAATGAATCGTCAGATGACTGATAACCTAGCGGATCTTTATTTTGCTCCAACTAGTGAGAGTAAAGAAAATCTCCTCAAGGAAAATCACCCTGAGTCTGCTATTGTCATTACGGGGAATACAGCCATTGATGCATTGAAACTAACCGTTCAATCGGATTACTATCATGAAGTTCTAGATCAATTGGATCCAGATAAGAAACTTGTATTGGTAACCATGCATCGTCGTGAGAATCAAGGTCATCCAATGAGAAATGTCTTTACAGCTTTACGTGAGATGGTCGATCTTCATCAGGAAATTGAAGTTGTTTATCCTGTTCACCTTAGCCCTGCTGTGCAAGAAGCAGCAAACGATATCTTAGCTGGTCACGATCGTATTCACTTGATTGAGCCTTTAGATGTACTTGATTTTCATAATTTGGCTTCAAGAAGCTATTTTATCATGACTGACTCTGGAGGTGTTCAGGAAGAGGCGCCTTCTCTCGGCAAACCTGTCCTTGTCCTTCGTGACACGACGGAACGTCCAGAAGGAGTAAGAGCAGGTACGTTGAAGCTAGTTGGTACGGATCCAGTATGTGTGAAAGAAGCGATGGCAGCACTCTTAACAGATGAAACTCTTTATAGACAAATGTCTCAGGCACCAAATCCTTATGGAGATGGAAGAGCCTCTGAACGAATCGTACAATCCATTCAACAGTACTTTGGGGCAGCGACTTCGGTATCTGAATTCAAGGGGGGGAAATAAGATAAAATGAAAAATTGGAGTCAATTTAAAAACTGGCTTATGGCTTTGCTTGCCTGTGAGGTCATTCTTTTGGTGCTTTGTTTTTTGTATGCTCGAGCAATCATTTTAGAACAAATCTTGTTTTTAGCTTTAGCCTTGTTTGCAGTGTTGGTATTATCTGACCTTTTGCTTACTTGGACCCTTATCTTAGCATTTGGCTTTGGACTTATCGTTTTGGTTGCGGGTGTGGTTTATATCCCAATCATTCAACTGATCTTCTTATTGATCAGTTTTCCACTTTTGATTGGGATTCTACTTAAGGTTCGTTATTATTTCTTCAAGGTGGCCTCAAAGGTCCAAGAACAGGAGGACGAAGCTCGAGCAGATTACCAAGCTATGGTCACTGAACAAAGTGATGTTACGGTTCAATCTTTATTGATTCATTGGGCACATGAAGATTTGTTCTTCCAGATTAAACCAAAAGAACATAACCAGATGCTCAGTCGTATTCAAGAGGTAATTGCTCAGGAATTGAGTTACAACGATAAGCTCTATTACGTTTCGGATGGTAATTTTCTCGTTCTATCGAGTACTAACCAATATTCTTTGAAGGAACTTTATTTGAATGGTTTGCAGGAGAAACTAAGCAGTTTAGTTTTTCATGGAGAAGATGGCAATCAAGGAATTCAGTTCCAAACAGGCTATTTGGTGATTAACTCTGATAATAAAGATAAATACCAAGACTACGCAGATGTTGCCAGTCATCTCAAACGTCAACTAGAGACAGATGTAATTGTAGAATATTAGGAGGGAAACATGACTTTAACCGAACTATTTTTTGGTATTGCTTTGGGACTCAGTCTCGCCTTTGGCATTTGTTTTATCATACTATTTATTGCATACAATATTCTTTACCATCGAGTGAACAAAAATTTTAAGGCGGTGAATCATGATTAGTCAAATGTTAATGATTTTTACCTTGCTTACAATTTGGATTTCTCTAGCTTGGGGCTTGGTAATTCTCTTTTCGGCAGTACACTTTTGGTTTAAACACAGTGATTTTCGTGTAGACACTTCGCCGCTACCTTATTATCCGAAGGTCACCATTGTTGTTCCTGCCCATAATGAGGATGTGGTTATTGCCCAAACGGCAAAAGCTATCTTGGATATGAACTATCCTCACGACCGTGTGGAGTTGCTCTTATTTGCGGATAACTGTTCGGATAACATCTATGCAGAATGTTTGTCTGTACAAGCCATGCCTGAATATGCAGGAAGAAATCTAACCATTATCGACCGTACTGGTACGGGAGGAAAAGCGGGCGTTCTAAATGATGCTTTGGAGATGGCAACAGGTGAATACATCTGTGTTTATGATGCGGATGCCATGCCTGAAAAAAATGCCCTTTATTTCCTTGTCAAAGAAGTGATGAAGGATCCAGAACGTCATGTGGCATCTTTCGGCCGCAACAAGACTCGAAATGCCAATCAAAATTTCTTGACTCGTTGTATCAACCAGGAAATCGTTGTTACTCAGCGCGTGCACCACGTTGGGATGTGGCATCTCTTTAAAATTGGGCGTATCCCAGGAACCAACTTTATCATTCAAACCGACTTTGTAAAGAGTATCGGTGGTTGGAAAAATGGTGCCTTAACCGAGGATACCGATATTTCCTTCAAAATCATGCAGAGTGGTAAATTGATCGCCCTTGCTTATAACTCAGAGGCTTTCCAACAAGAACCTGAGACTTTAAAGAGTTACTATATGCAACGAAAACGCTGGGCAAAAGGAAATTATGAAGTTGTTCTCTCAAACTTTAAGCATCTATTTGGCAGAGCAAACTGGCGCGTTAAACTAGAAGTCTTTAACTATTCTTGTGTTTTCTTTTGGTTTAACTTTGCCATTGTCCTATCGGATTTGATTTTCCTAGCGAATGTGCTAGCGATCTGCCTTAATCTTTTCTTCCCAGATGTCAGGGTTCCATTTGCTTTTGATGCGGACAATATCTACATCGCCCAGCTCATGCTCTTTAACTGGATTCTCATGATTGGTCTTTATTTGATGCAAATTATGACAGCATTGGCAAGTCAATTTGGACAAGCTACTACAAAGCAAATCTGGTTGGCTTTGGCTGCCTATTTCACTTATGCACAGATGTTTATCGTTGTTTCCATTGATTCCATTTCTTCAATCGTTCTGGACAAGGTACTCCGACGAAAAGAAACCAAGTGGGTTAAAACCAAGCGATTTGCAGGATAGGAGGTTCTATGAAAACGAATAAATTAAAATATGTCTGGTTTGTGCTCATCCTTTCTATCTTTTGTTTAGCCTTGTTTTTAGTAAGAGGAAGGACTAAAATCGAGATGCGGAATCGAATTTACAGCCAATGGAGCCAGCAGTTTCTTGTTACAAAAGGCGATCAGTCTTATGTTCGTACGACGAATGATTCTGAGGAAACAACAGTTTTATCAGAGGCCCAAAGTTACGGCATGCTCATAACGGTTTTAGCAGCCCAAAAAGGGCAAGCAACACAAGCAGATTTTGATAACCTTTATCGCTATTACCAAAATCATCGTATCGAGGGAACGCAGTTGATGTCTTGGAAGCAAGTAATCACAAATGGTAGCGAATCGGTTGAGAAGCAAAACGCAACCGATGGTGATCTCTACATCGCTTATTCTTTGATTGAAGCTGCCAAGCAGTGGCCAGATAAGGCGCAGGAATACCAAGAGCAAGCTAAAAAAATCTTGGATGATATCCTTAAGTACAATTACAACGAGGAAACTGGTGTCCTGACAGTAGGGAACTGGGCAAACAAGGATTCCGATTATTATTACTTGATGCGGACGTCTGATACTCTTCCCCACTATTTCCAATCTTTTTATGACCTGACTGGAAACAAACAGTGGTTAGATGTTAAGGATAAGATGCTTGGGCAATTGGAGCAAATCAGTTCTCATTCTGAAACGGGCCTCTTACCAGACTTTATCTGGGCTGAGAAGTCTGGGGCACGTCTTGTTGATGCTAATACTATCGAATCTCAATATGATGGAGCGTATTCTTATAACGCTTGCCGTTTGCCTTATCACTTGTCTCAGAGCCAGGATGAAAGAAGCCAAAAACTCGTTCAAAAGATGATGGATTTCTTTATGAAAGAGCAGCGTATTTATGCGGGATATGACTTGAATGGAACGGCCCTCAATCAATACCAGGCAGGTAGCTTCTTGGCACCGATTACCTATGCGTCTGACAAGGGAGAAGGCTATCTGAAACTTCTTCAGCAAAATAAATACATTTTTACACAAGATTTACCTATAGAGAGCTACTATGATGCAACGATGATTACCATGATTGCTCTAGAGATGTTCTAGAATGAAAAGAGAGGGCTGGTTATACTGGCTCTCTTTTTGATAGGATTTTCATCTTTTTCCAAAAAAGGAATTTCAACAGCTTTATGGTATAATGGAAGGAGTGATGGAAAAGAGGTAGAGAGATGGATGCGAAATTAAAATACAAGGCAAAGAAGATTAAAATCGTCTTTTTTGATATTGATGATACCTTGCGTACGTCAAAGACAGGTTTTATTCCAGCTACAATTCCCACTGTCTTTAAACAATTGCGTGAAAAAGGAATTTTAACAGGAATCGCCTCTGGGCGTGGTATTTTTGGTGTTGTTCCAGAGATTCGTGAGCTCAAACCGGACTTTTTTGTAACCCTAAATGGGGCCTATATAGAAGATAAAAAAGGTAAGGTCATTTATCAACATCAGATTGACAAGTCAGATGTTGAGGAGTATATCTCTTGGACGAAGGAAGAGGGAATTGAGTACGGCCTGGTTGGTAGTCATGACGCCAAACTCTCCGCGCGAACAGAACTGATCAGTGAGGCTATTGATCCGATTTATCCAAACTTGGATGTGGATCCTAACTTCCATGAAAAAACGGATATATACCAGATGTGGACCTTTGAGGATAAAGGGGCTGATTTGCACCTACCAGAGTCTTTATCGGATAAACTTCGCATGGTGCGTTGGCATGAACATTCATCTGATATCGTGCCGATTTCAGGATCCAAAGCAACTGGTGTAGCCAAGGTGGTAGAACATATAGGCTTGAAACCAGAGAATGTCATGGTCTTTGGGGATGGTCTCAATGACTTGGAACTCTTTGATTATGCTGGAATCAGTATTGCTATGGGTGTTTCCCATGATAAAATCAAAGAAAAAGCAGATTATATTACAAAAACAGTAGAAGAAGATGGCATTTTTGATGCCTTAGAAGGATTTGGTATGGTAGAAAAAGAATTGCATTTCCCACAAGTAGACATTGAAACAGTAGAAGGTCCTCTTGCGACCATTAAAACAAATCACGGAGACTTGCGTATCAAGCTCTTCCCTGAACAGGCTCCCAAAACAGTAGCAAACTTTGTTGCTCTGTCAAAAGACGGTTACTATGATGGTGTGATTTTCCACCGAATTATCAAGGACTTTATGATCCAAGGTGGAGACCCAACTGGTACTGGTATGGGTGGTGAGTCAATCTACGGCGACTCTTTTGAAGATGAATTTTCAGAAGAACTCTACAATATCCGTGGTGCCCTTTCTATGGCCAATGCTGGTCCAAATACCAATGGTAGCCAGTTCTTTATCGTGCAAAACCAACATTTGCCATACTCTAAGAAAGAGATTGCGCGTGGTGGCTGGCCAGAACCAATAGCTGAGATTTATGCAGAACAAGGTGGAACTCCTCACCTTGACCGTCGTCATACTGTTTTCGGGCAGTTGCTAGATGCTGAATCTTTTGCGGTCTTGGATGCCATTGCAGCTGTTGAGACAGGTGCAATGGACAAGCCAGTTGAAGATGTAGTAATTGAAACGATTGAAATTGAGGACTAGAATGAAAATTGGTGATAAGCTAAACGGGCGTATTACAGGAATTCAGCCCTATGGTGCCTTTGTCGAGTTAGAGACAGGGGTGACAGGGCTGATTCACATCTCGGAGATTCGGACGGGATTTATTGAAAATATCTATGACATTTTAAAAATTGGCGATGAAGTTCAAGTTCAGGTGGTGGATTTTGACGAATACACTGGGAAGGCCAGTCTTTCTATCCGTACCTTGGAAGAGGAAAAACATCAATTGCCAAGACGGAGACGTTTTTCAAATGATCGGATCAAGCACGGTTTTGCACCACTTGGACGAATGATGCCTGTTTGGACGCGTGAGGCATTAGAGCATTTAAAGAAGAAGCCATAAATACGATTATCTAAACCATTTGTAATATTAACATCATTTGTTATAATAAAAGTATGAAAGAAGAACAATTATTAAAACCAGGAGAGCGAATCAATCAGCTCTTTTCGACAGATATCAAAATCATCCAAAATAGAGAGGTGTTTAGCTATTCGGTGGATAGTGTTCTTTTATCACGCTTTCCTCGCTTCCCTAAACGGGGTTTAATTGTGGACTTTTGTGCTGGAAATGGTGCAGTGGGACTTTTTGCTAGTTCACGTACTCAGGCGCGGATAATATCTGTAGAGATTCAGGAGCGCTTGGCGGATATGGCAGAGCGTTCGGTTCAGTTGAATGGCTTGGAAGAGCAGATGCAGGTCATCTGTGATGATTTGAAAAATATGCCTGCCCACATTCAGGGAAGTAAGGTGGATATGATTTTGTGCAATCCGCCTTATTTTAAGGTGGATCCGCATTCTAATCTGAACGAGAGTGAACATTACCTTCTGGCCAGACACGAAATTACGACTAACCTAAAAGAAATTTGCCGTAGTGCTCAGAGTATTCTCAAGTCTAATGGCCGTTTGGCCATGGTTCATCGTCCAGATCGGCTCTTGGATATCTTAGACATGCTTCAACGCCATAATTTGGCACCCAAGCGCCTGCAATTTGTCTATCCTAAACGTGAGAAGGAGGCTAATATGCTCTTAATCGAAGCTATCAAGGATGGATCGACCAGTGGCTTTAAGGTCTTGCCACCACTCATCGTTCACAATGATGATGGTTCTTATACACCAGAAATTCAAGAGATTTACTATGGATCATAAGGCCTATATGTATGTGGTGGAGTGTCGCGACGGTTCTTACTATACGGGCTATACAACGGATGTGAAGAGGCGCCTTGCCGTTCATAATAGTGGTAAGGGAGCCAAGTATACCCGAGCTCGCTTGCCAGTCAAACTCATCTATGTAGAGGGTTTTGCCAGTAAGGAAGAAGCCATGTCTGCCGAGGCTCTCCTCAAACGAAAGAAACGTCCTCAGAAAGAACGATTTTTATCTGAAAATCAAGAGAAAAATCTAGTCAACCATATTGATGTCTAAGGAGGAGTCTTTTGGCTCCTCTTACTTTTGTCAAAAGAGGAAAAAAGTGCTACAATAAGATGAATAAATTTAAAGAGGTATTATCATGTCTAAGATTCTAGTATTTGGTCACCAAAATCCAGACTCAGATGCCATCGGGTCATCTGTAGCCTTTGCTTACCTTGCAAAAGAAGCTTATGGATTGGACACAGAAGCAGTAGCACTTGGAACTCCTAATGAAGAAACAGCCTTCGTTTTGAACTATTTTGGTGTAGAAGCACCACGCGTTATCACATCTGCTAAAGCAGAAGGTGCAGAGCAAGTCATCTTGACTGACCACAATGAATTCCAACAATCAGTGTCAGATATTGTTGAAGTAGAAGTTTACGGAGTTGTGGATCACCACCGTGTGGCTAATTTTGAAACTGCCAGCCCACTTTACATGCGCTTGGAACCAGTTGGATCAGCGTCTTCTATCGTTTACCGCATGTTCAAAGAGCATGGTGTAGCTGTTCCTAAAGAAATCGCAGGTTTGATGCTTTCAGGTTTGATTTCAGATACTCTTCTTTTGAAATCACCAACAACTCACCCATCTGATAAAGTGATTGCGCCTGAATTGGCTGAATTGGCTGGTGTCAACTTAGAAGAGTACGGTCTTGCTATGCTGAAAGCTGGCACAAACTTGGCTAGTAAATCTGCTGAAGAATTGATTGATATCGATGCTAAGACTTTTGAACTCAACGGAAATAAGGTTCGTGTTGCCCAAGTCAATACAGTTGATATTGCTGAAGTCTTGGAACGCCAAGCAGAAATTGAAGATGCAATGCAAGCGGCTAATGCAGCAAACGGCTACTCAGACTTTGTCTTGATGATTACAGACATCGTCAACTCAAACTCAGAAATTTTGGCTCTTGGATCAAACATGGACAAGGTGGAAACAGCTTTTAACTTCAAACTTGAAAACAACCACGCATTCCTTCCAGGTGCTGTTTCACGTAAGAAACAAGTGGTGCCTCAGTTGACTGAAAGCTTTAATGGGTAATTTTTAAGGAATATTTGGAACTGTTAATTTGACTATTTATAGAAGGTGATAGCATGATGCGATTGATTGAAGGACTGCGCTTTTTGGTTGAGGTTGTGGCAATCCTTGGTCTTTTCTCCGTATCTGTGATACAAATTTCTTGGCTGGAAAAATTCCTATTTTTTCTTCTAGCAGTTCTATTAATCTTATTTTGGGCGCGATATATGGCACCAAAATCTCCACATGCTTTTAAAAAATGGCATCGCCTCGTTGCTGAAACATCGATTTTTATTTTAGTTAGTGGTAGTTTTTGGCATTTGTATGGATTGCAAATAGGAATCCTATACTTAGCTCTGTCTTTTGGAAGTTTGGGTCTGCTTTATTATTTTCAGCTAGAGTGATTCTTATAATATAGTTAATGAATTATTTAAATGGTAATTATTTGACTGGAGATTGACACGAGAAAACGGTGTTTTCCATATAGCTAAAGGGGTTTCGGCTCCTTTTTTTCTAGGAGAGAAAGATGTTAGAAAATGGCGATTTGATTTTTGTGAAGGACCTTTCAGATATGGGTCAGGCTATCCAGGATTCTACTGGGAACTATAGTCATGTAGCCATCTTTTTGGACGGTTTCATTTACCATGCTAGTGGACAAGCTGGTGTCATTTGTCAAGAACCGGCTGAATTTTTTGAACCAACTCATCTCTACGATCTTTATGTCTATCCAGAGCTGGAAGCTGACTTGGTAAAGGAGAGAGCTAGCAAACATTTGGGTGCACCCTATAATGCCTCTTTTTATCCGGATGGGAATGGCTTTTATTGCTCCCAGTATATCGCTGAAATCCTACCGATTTTTGAAACTATTCCCATGAAATTTGGTGATGGGGAGCAGGAGATTAGTGATTTTTGGAGGGAATATTACAGGAAACTCAAATTTCCTGTGCCTCTGAATCAGCCAGGGACCAATCCTAGTCAACTAGCAGCATCCCCTCTTTTAGAATGTAAAGAAAGGAATCTTCATGATTCAGATTTTTAACCCATCTCGTTTGACTCGACAGCCATTTTTTATAGATTTGGTGGACTATCTGGACCAGCATGATGATGTGATCCTCCGAGAAATTAAGGCTCAGTTTCCAGATGTAGCAGTTGATAAGCTCATGGAAGAGTTTATCAAGGCAGGCTTGATCCTAAGGGAAAACAAACGTTATTCCCTTAATCTCCCTTTTCTAGAATCGATAGGTAATCTATCCCTTGACCAAGAGATTTTTATCAGAGAGGACAGCCCAGTCTATCAAGCCTTGCTGGAGAAGACTTATGAGACAGAATTACGCAATCAAACTAATGCTGCCATTTTAGTCGAAGGTACGGACTTTGCAAGAGAAAAGATGACCCTATCCAACTATTTCTACAAGGTCAAGCACCAATATCCTTTGACAGAAAAACAGCAGAAACTCTATGATATTTTAGGAGATGTTAACCCTGAGTATGCCCTCAAATATATGACGACCTTTTTACTGAAGTTTCTCAAAAAAGACCAGCTGATGCAGAAACGCCGTGATATTTTCGTTGAGAGTCTAGTCGTCTTAGGCTATATTGTGCAAAACGAAGAAGGGAAGTATGAGTTGGCTGTTGATTTCGACAAGGAACGGTTGATTTTCTATTTACCTTAATTGCTTCATTTTGAGCAGATTGTTTGACTTTACTAAAGAATAAGCATAAACTAAATGTAAGCGATAACGTTTATCGTATTAAAAGCAAAGGAGACAGAACTATGTCACTTGAAAATAAATTGGATCAAGCAACTGGTGCTATCAAAGAAGGATTTGGTAAAGTTACTGGCGATAGCAAGACAGAAGCAGAAGGCACTGTAGAAAAAACAGTTGCCAAAGCAAAAGAAGTTGTAGAAGATGCTAAAGGTGCTGTAGAAGGTGCCGTTGAAGGTCTTAAAAATTCATTTAAAAAAGAAGACTAAAAAAATCAAGGGAATGTTTCCCTTGATTTTTTTTATAGATAACGTTCTGCGATAGCTGCGTCTCCAGGATAGTCTTCTTTCTTTCCTTGGACGATTTGGTAACAATCAGCTCCCTTGCCTGCAATAATCACGGCATCGAGTTCTTGATTTGTGATGGCCATGGCCGCCTTGATGGCTTGTTCACGATCGGCAATCTTTTCAACAGGATGACTGATATAGCTACTGATTTCTTCAGCAATGACCATTGGATCCTCATAGTTGGGGTCATCAGCGGTGAGAAAGACATGAATCTCAGGGTGTTGATTGAGGAGGAGTCCAAAGTCTTTGCGACGACTTTCACCCTTGTTTCCAGTCGAACCGAGAACCAGAGCAATCTTTCCAGTTTGATGAGTTTCAACAACAGAAATCAGTTTTTTCAGACTGTCACCATTGTGGGCGTAGTCGATGAAGACCTTGGCTCCATTTTTCTGAGTGAGAACTTCCATACGTCCAGGGACGCGGGTTGCAGCGATCCCTTTTTTGATATCTTCAAGACTGGCACCTAGACGAAGACAGGCAAGTCCTGCAGCAACGGCATTTTCTTGGTTAAAGTGGCCGATGAGTTGGATATCATAATCACCAGCGAGTTTACCTGTAGCGGAAAAGCTAAAGGCTTTGGAGTTCTCGATTTGGTTACTTGACTGGCTACCATAGAAGTCATGTTCTTGATCTTCCACTTGTTCTTTCAATACAGAAAAATGGTCCATGTCGCTATTAATGACAACTGCTCGGCTATTTTTCATCAAGAGACGTTTGTGGTAGAAGTAATCTTCAAAGCTTGGATGCTCAATCGGACCGATATGGTCAGGAGTGATGTTAAGAAAGACACCTACATCAAAGGTCAGGCCATAGACTCGATGAACAAGATAGGCTTGGCTAGAGACTTCCATTACAAGATGGGTTCTTCCATTCTTAACAGCCTGAGCCATCATGTCGAAAAGATCGATGTTTTCAGGTGTTGAGAAGGAAGATTTAAAGAAGGTCTTGCCATCTAGAGTTGTATTCATAGTTGACAAGAGAGCTGTTGGGTAGCGTTGAGATAGGATGTGGTAAGCAAAGTAAGCAGATGTTGTCTTTCCTTTTGTCCCTGTGAAAGCGAGAATTTTTAGTTTCTCTTGCGGATTACCATAAAATTCCATAGCAATCAAACTCATGGCTTTCTTGATATCGTTCACAACGATGACGGGGATACCGACTTCGTAGTCCTTTTCTGCGACATACCAAGCTAATCCTTGCGTTATAGCGGATAGGAGGTATTCTTTTTTAAAGGCAGCACCTTTTGCAAAAAAAAGAGTGCCTTCTTTTACTTTTCGGCTGTCATAACTGATGCTGTCAAAAACAACTTCACTGTAGTTGTAGTGGTAGTGTCCTTGGTCGATAATCTCACGGAAGAGACTATCTTTCTTTAATATATCTAATACGGTTTCAATCTTTATCATACTTTCTATTGTAAACCGAAAGTCTGAATTTTACAAGTAACAAGGAAAAGTTTATAATGGAAGATGAGGAAAATTTCCTAGTTATCAAAATTGAATGAGGAAGCTATGTCTAACGAAAACAATCACCAGCAGGCCCAGATGTTGCGAGGGACTGCTTGGCTAACAGCTAGTAACTTTATTAGTCGCCTCCTTGGGGCTATCTACATTATTCCCTGGTATATTTGGATGGGGACCTATGCTGCCAAGGCCAATGGTCTCTTTACCATGGGCTACAATATTTACGCCTGGTTCTTGCTGATTTCGACAGCGGGTATCCCAGTTGCGGTCGCCAAACAAGTGGCTAAGTACAATACCATGCGAGAAGAAGAGCATAGCTTTGCCTTGATTCGGAGTTTCCTAAGCTTTATGACGGGCTTAGGCATAGTCTTTGCTTTGGTCTTGTATCTCTTTTCTCCTTGGTTAGCAGATTTGTCAGGTGTGGGGAAAGACCTGATTCCCATCATGCAGAGCTTGGCTTGGGCGGTCTTGATTTTCCCGTCTATGAGTGTCATCCGAGGTTTCTTCCAAGGGATGAATAACCTCAAACCCTATGCTATGAGTCAAATCGCCGAGCAGGTGATCCGTGTTATCTGGATGTTGATGGCAACCTTCTTCATTATGAAGATGGGTTCTGGTGACTACTTATCAGCCGTTACCCAATCGACCTTTGCAGCCTTTGTGGGGATGGTAGCAAGTTTTGCAGTTTTGATCTACTTCCTTGCCCAAGAAGGTTTGCTTAAAAGAGTTTTTGAAACACGGGATAAGATCAATAGTAAGCGACTCTTAGTCGATACGATCAAGGAAGCCATTCCCTTTATCCTGACAGGATCAGCCATCCAGCTCTTCCAGATTTTAGACCAGATGACCTTTATCAATAGTATGAAGTGGTTTACCAACTACAGCAATGAAGACTTGGTTGTCATGTTTTCTTATTTCTCAGCCAATCCTAATAAAATTACTATGATTTTAATCTCTGTGGGAGTTTCAATTGGGAGTGTCGGCTTGCCGCTGTTGACGGAAAACTATGTAAAAGGTGACTTGCAGGCGGCGGCTCGCCTAGTCCAAGATAGCCTCACCATGCTCTTCTTATTTCTACTGCCGGCAACGGTTGGAGTGGTCATGGTAGGGGAGCCTCTTTATACAGTCTTTTACGGTAAGCCAGATAGTTTGGCCATGGGTTTATTTGTCTTTGCAGTTTTGCAGTCTACTATCCTAGGCTTGTATATGGTCTTGTCTCCTATGCTTCAGGCCATGTTCCGAAACCGCAAGGCAGTTCTTTACTTTGTCTATGGTTCCATTGCTAAGATCGTCTTGCAATTGCCAACCATAGCTATTTTCCACAGCTACGGTCCCTTGATCTCAACGACTATCGGCTTGATTATTCCGAATGTCTTGATGTACCGTGACATCTGCCAGGTAACGGGTGCTCGTCGAAAGATAATCTTGAAGAGAACCATTTTGATTACCATCTTGACCCTTGTCATGTTTATCCTAGTTGGCTTCTTGCAGTGGCTACTCGGTTTTGTCTTCCAACCAAGTGGGCGTTTCTGGAGTTTCCTTTATGTGGCTCTCATCGGAGGGATTGGAGGAGGTCTTTATGGTTTGATGAGCCTACGGACACGACTCTTGGACAAGATAATCGGCAAAGCTCAAGCAGACCGACTACGTACACGATTGAAAATATCGTAAAAAGATTTATAAATAAAAGTAATGAATTTAACCTTTCTTTAACAGAAAGGTTTTTATACTACATTTTTCTTAAAAAAAGAGAACTTTTTCTAAAATCAAGAGCAAAAAATATGCTTTTTTAAGTTTTTCTTCAGAAATCACTTGACTAAATAAAACCAAAGCTGTATAATAAGACAAAACTTTTAAACAGGAGGTTCTGGAAATGAAAAAGTCTAAGGCCAAGTATCTGACACTTGCAAGTGTCGTGTTAAGCGCTGGTATTCTACTGAGCGCATGTGGAAATTCAAGTAGCGCTTCTAAAACATATAACTATGTTTATTCGAGCGATCCATCTAGTTTGAACTATCTTGCAGAAAACCGTGCAACAACCAATGACATCGTGACCAATTTGGTGGATGGGTTGATGGAAAATGACCAATACGGTAATTATGTTCCATCATTGGCAGAGGATTGGACTGTTTCTCAGGACGGTTTGACCTATACTTACAAATTGCGTAAGGATGCAAAATGGTATACTTATGAGGGTGAAGAATACGCCCCTGTAACGGCCCAAGACTTTGTGACAGGTTTGAAATATGCTGCTGATAAAAAATCCGAAGCCTTGTACCTGGTTCAAGACTCTGTAGCAGGTTTGGATGACTATATCAACGGGAAAACAACTGACTTTTCAACTGTCGGTGTCAAGGCGATTGACGACCAAACAGTTCAGTACACTTTGACACGTCCAGAATCTTATTGGAATTCTAAAACAACTTCAACCATTCTCTTCCCTGTCAATGCAGATTTCTTAAAATCAAAAGGGGATGACTTTGGTAAGGTAGACCCTTCTAGTATTTTGTACAATGGACCTTTCTTGATGAAATCTTTTGTTTCAAAATCTGTTATCGAATTCAAGAAAAATCCCAACTACTGGGATGAAAAAAATGTCTTTGTGGATGGTGTGAAATTGGCCTATTATGATGGTAGTGACCAAGATGCACTAGCACGTAACTTTGTAGAAGGAGTCTATAGCTACGCGCGTCTCTATCCAAATAGCTCAAGCTTTGAAGGCATTAAAGAGAAGAACAAGGATAACATCATCTATAGTATGCAAAATGCAACTTCTTATTACTTGAACTTCAACTTGGACAGAAAATCTTATAACTTCACTTCTAAGTCCTCAGATATCGAAAAGAAATCAACCCAAGAAGCAGTTCTGAATAAAAACTTCCGTCAAGCCTTCAACTATGCTTATAACCGTACTGCCTATGGAGCACAATCTCAAGGGGAGGACGGAGCAACGAAGATTATTCGTAATTTGGTTGTACCTCCAACATTTGTAAGTATCAACGGAAAAGACTTTGGCGATGTTGTTTCAGAAAAGATGGTCAACTATGGCCAAGAATGGCAAGGAATCAACTTTGCGGACGCGCAAGATCCATACTACAATCCTGATAAAGCTAAGGCTAAATTTGCGGAAGCTAAGAAAGAATTGGAAGCTAAGGGTGTGCAATTCCCAATCCACTTGGATGTATCAGTTGACCAATCAGCTAAAAAAGGTGTACTTGAAGCAAGTTCTTTGAAACAATCCATCGAATCTGTTCTAGGAGCTGAGAATGTGGTTATCGATATCCAACAGATATCAACAGATGAGTTTAACAACTCTAGCTACCTCGCTCAAACTGCAGCTCAAAAAGACTTTGATATCTATAATGGCGGTTGGAGTGCGGACTACTTGGATCCATCAAGCTATCTAGATATCCTAAATGTCAATAACGGCGGTATGTTGCAAAATCTTGGTCTAGAACCAGGTGAGGTCAATGACAAGGCTAAGGCAGTTGGTCTGGATACTTACACTCAAATGTTAGAAGAAGCGAACAAGGAGCAAGATCCAGCAAAACGTTATGAAAAATATGCTGAAATTCAAGCTTGGCTCGTTGATAGCGCCCTTGCAATTCCAAACGTTTCTCAGGGTGGGACACCGACCTTGAGAAAGACAGTTCCATTCTCATCACCATTCTCACAAGCTGGAAATAAGGGTGTCGAATCATACAAGTATCTCAAGTTACAAGATAAGACTGTAACGGCTGATGAGTATGAAAAAGCTAAAGAAAAATGGCTGAAAGAAAAAGAAGAATCAAATAAAAAAGCCCAAGAAGAACTGGCAAAACACGTTAAATAACCAGTCTATTCAACAGGAAAAACGATAGTTTCTCAAGGAACTATCGTTTTTATATAGTTTGAAACTATAACTAGCTCTTGAAAACAAGAAAATGAGTTAGTAAAAATAAGTGGTACAATAGTTACTATAGATTTGGAGGTATTGTATGAGCAAAGAACTACACATCAACACAATTTTGGCCCAGGCTGGGATCAAGTCAGATGAGGCTACAGGTGCCTTGGTAACACCGCTTCATTTTTCAACCACTTATCAGCATCCAGAGTTCGGTCAGTCTACGGGATTTGACTATACTCGTACCAAAAACCCAACTCGCAGTAAGGCGGAGGAGGTTTTGGCGGCAATCGAATCAGCAGATTATGCCCTAGCGACAAGCTCAGGAATGGCTGCGATTGTACTGGCTTTTAGTGTTTTTCCAGTAGGAAGTAAAGTCTTGGCTGTACGCGATCTGTATGGGGGTTCTTTCCGTTGGTTCAATCAAGTCGAGCAAGAAGGCCGTTTCCATTTTACCTATGCCAATACAGAAGAAGAGTTAATTGCTGAGTTGGAGAAAGATGTGGATGTTCTCTATATTGAAACACCAACCAATCCCTTGATGTTGGAATTTGATATTGCCAAACTAGCCAAACTAGCTCATGCCAAGGGTGCCAAGGTAGTGGTGGACAATACCTTCTACAGTCCGATTTACCAACGTCCGATTGAAGACGGTGCGGATATCGTTCTTCATTCAGCAACCAAGTATCTAGCAGGGCACAATGATGTCTTAGCTGGGGTGGTTGTGACTAATAGTTTAGAACTATATGAGCAACTGTTCTACAATTTGAATACGACTGGTGCGGTCTTATCACCATTTGATAGTTATCAGTTGATTCGTGGTCTCAAAACCCTGCCTCTTCGTATGGAGCGTTCTACAGCCAATGCCCAAGAAGTGGTTGCTTTTTTGAAGGATTCACCTGCTGTCAAGGAAGTGCTCTATACTGGACGTGGGGGTATGATTTCCTTTAAAGTAGTGGATGAAAAACGTATTCCTCATATTTTAAATAGCTTGAAGGTCTTTTCATTTGCGGAAAGTTTGGGTGGGGTGGAGAGTCTGATCACCTATCCGACGACTCAAACCCATGCGGATATTCCAGCAGAAGTGCGCCATTCCTATGGCTTAACAGATGACCTCTTGCGTTTATCCATTGGGATTGAGGATGCTAGAGATTTGATTGCGGACTTGCGCCAAGCTTTGGAAGGATAAGACAGATATGGGGAAATATGATTTTACAAGTCTGCCCAATCGTTTTGGGCACCATACCTATAAATGGAAAGAAGCAGAAGCTGACCGAGAAGTTCTACCAGCCTGGATAGCAGATATGGACTTTGTGGTTTTGCCTGAGGTTCGACAAGCTGTACAAGCCTACGCAGATCAGTTGGTCTATGGCTATACCTATGCTAGCGATGCTTTGATTGAGTCGGTTCAGGATTGGGAAGCCAGTCAACACGGCTATCGCTTTGACAAGGATGCCCTCGTCTTTATCGAGGGAGTGGTACCAGCCATCTCAACAGCCATTCAAGCCTTTACAAAAGAGGGAGAGGCTGTTCTGATTAACACACCGGTCTATCCTCCTTTTGCCCGCAGTGTCAAACTGAACAATCGCAGATTGATTACCAATTCTTTGGTGGAAAAGGATGGGCTGTTTGAGATTGACTTTGACCAGTTGGAGAAGGAATTGGTGGAAGAGGATGTGAAGCTTTATATCCTTTGCAATCCCCACAATCCTGGTGGACGTGTTTGGGAAAAGGAAGTGTTAGAAAAGATTGGTCATCTCTGCCAAAGACACGGTGTTTTGCTTGTTTCAGATGAGATTCACCAAGATTTGGCACTCTTTGGTCACAAACACCAGTCTTTTAACACCATTGATCCTGCTTTTAAAGACTTCGCCCTTATCTTGAGCAGTGCCACTAAGACCTTTAATATTGCTGGGACCAAGAATTCCTATGCAGTTATTGAAAATCCCAAGCTTCGTGTGGCTTTCCAAAAACGCCAGTTGGCCAATAACCAGCATGAAATCTCAGGCTTGGGGTATTTGGCGACAGAAGCTGCCTACCGTTATGGTAAGGACTGGTTAGGAGAGTTAAAAGAAGTCATCGAGGACCACATTAACTATGTAGTGGATATTTTGGGCAACGAAACCAAGATTAAGGTCATGAAACCACAAGGTACCTACTTGATTTGGCTTGATTTTTCAGCCTATGACCTAACGGATGACCGCTTGCAAGAGCTTTTGAAGAATGAAGCCAAGGTTATCTTGAACCGAGGTTTGGACTTTGGAGAGGAGGGAACTCTTCATGCCCGCCTCAATGTGGCTATGCCGAAGTCAGTACTGGAAGAGGTTTGCCAACGCATCGTGACCACTTTTGCTACACTTTAAAAATCCAGCCTTCTAGGAGAAAAGTCTTCCTAGAAGGCTATTTTCATAGGGGAAAATGTGGTATAATGAAAAGATAAGATAAAGGGGTAACTATGGCTAAATTGATTCCGGGGAAGTTGCGCATGGAGGGTGTTACACTCTATGAAACAGGCGACATTGAGATTATCAAGGAAAAAGGGAATCGCCTCTATACTCGTGTGGCGGGAGAAGACTTGCGCTACAGTTTAGAGGATGATCTGGTTTTTTGTGCTTGCGATTTTTTCCAAAAAAGAGGTTACTGTGTTCACCTCGCAGCGCTCGAGCATTATCTGAAAAATGATGAAGAAGGCCAGGTGATTTTACAAGCCTTAGAAAAAGGACATGAAGAGCAAGAAGAGGTCGAAACCAAGGTTAGTTTTGGCGGTAGTTTTTTGGAGCGGATCCAACCTCAGAAGCGAGAAAAAATCTACACTTTGTCGGCTCAAGGTCAGGTAGAAGCTGGAACCAATCGCCTCCTTTGGACACTCCGAATCGGTTTAGTTGATAGTCAAAAATATTATGTCATCCGTGATATTCCTCTCTTTTTGAAGGTCTTAGTCCATCGAAAGCCATATATGATTGGGAAACACTATGAAAATGACTTGTCTTGGGATGCTTTTGATACAGCTAGTCAAGAAGTTCTTACTTTTTTATGTGGCTTGATTGATGAGGGACTGAGTCAAGAGCTCTTTTTCCCCAATCAAGGTCGTCACCTCTTTTTCCCTCTGACCTTTTTTGAGCAGGGAGTGGAGTTGCTGATGAACTTGGAGAATTTTCATTTCGAACACCAGATTACTAGTTATGAAAATCTTCTCTTTCATGATTTAGATCCCGATGCAAAACTGTTCTCTTTTTCATTGCAGGAGTATCCCGATTATTTTGAGATGAAGATTTCTGAAAGTGAGCGAGTTAACGTATTCTATGGGGGAGCGGTTCTCTTTCGTAAGGGGAATCTTTATCTCTTAAACCCTAAACAAATCAGCCTCCTAAAGGAAATCAAGGAGCTTCCTCAGGAGGAGAGAGGGAGAAAATGCCTCCAGTTTGACAACAGTGATCGTGATCGCCTAGCCGCCTGTTTGTCTTTGTTTGGACAGCTAGGAACAGTGTCTGCCCCCGAGCGCTTGCAAATCAGACCCTTTTCATCAATCTTTTACTTTGATAGGGAGGATGACGGCCGCATCCGCTTGGATATCCAGTTTGACTATGGAGATGTTAAGGTGACTAGTCGTCAACAGCTGGAACAATTACCATTTTCAAGTGATGCCGTCTTGGAAAACCAGCTATTTCAAGTCTGTTTAGGGGCTGGTTTTGAGGCTGATTTTCAGTCTTGGAGACAGGCTTTGAAGCCAGAGGCAGTTTATTCTTTCTTTCACCGTACGATTCCAGCTTTTGAGAAGTTGGGTCAGGTCTTCTTATCTGATGAAATCAATCAGCTCTACAGCGTCCAAGCTCCTCAGGTTCAGATTGAGTCCAAGGGAGGACTGTTGGAGATTCAGTTTGATTTCCAAGGGATTGCCCAAGAAGAGATTGATCAAGCTCTTAAAGCCCTGACCAGCAATCAGGATTTCTATATCAGTTCTTCTGACCAAGTGTACTTTTTTGATGAGGAAACCAAGCAGATTCGTCAAAATTTGCAGGAACTGGGGGTTGAGCTAAAAGATGGTTCTTTCCAAGCGCGAAAATCTCTAGCTTATAGCCTTTCTCAGCTTTTTGAAGGTCGAGACAGGATCTCCTTCTCGGAAGAATTTCAGCATTTAGCTCATGATTTGACTCATCCAGAGGATTTTCCTTTGGGAGATATACGGGTGCAGGCGAGTTTGAGAGACTATCAGGAAAAGGGAGTCCGTTGGCTCCAGATGCTTCATCACTATGGCTTTGGTGGCATTCTGGCAGATGATATGGGACTGGGAAAAACATTGCAAACCATCGCTTTTTTGACCAGTCAGGTGACAGAAGACAGTCGGATCTTGATTTTAGCGCCGTCAGGTTTAATCTACAATTGGGCAGATGAATTCAGGAAATTTGCACCACAGTTGGATTTGGCTGTCGTTCATGGTTTGAAAGCGAATCGAGAAGCAATTCTTTCTGAAAATCACCAAATCTATGTGACTAGCTATGCCACCTTTCGTCAAGACAGCGAGCTTTATCAAGAGATAGCTTTTGATTTTCTCTTCTTAGATGAGGCCCAGGTCATGAAAAATGCCCAGACTAAGATTGCTCAGAGTTTGCGCCAGTTTGTGGTGCCAGCAGTCTTTGCTTTGTCGGGTACGCCCATCGAAAATCATTTAGGAGAGTTGTGGTCTATCTTCCAAATTGTGCTACCGGGGCTCTTACCAAGTAAAAAGGAGTTTATGAAATTACCGGCTGACCGAGTCGCGCAGTTTATCAAGCCTTTCGTCATGAGGCGTAAGAAAGAAGAAGTTCTTACAGAACTGCCTGATCTGATCGAAGTCGTCTATAAAAATGAACTGGAAGACCAACAGAAGGCCATCTATCTCGCCCAGTTGCAACAGATGCGAGACCGCCTAGCGCAAGTGACAGATCAAGAATTCCAAAGAAGTCGGGTAGAAATCTTATCTGGTCTCATGCGATTGCGCCAGATCTGCGATACGCCTGCCCTCTTCATGGACGATTACCAGGGAGCCAGTGGTAAACTCGATAGTCTCCGAGATTTATTGCTACAAGTGGCTGATGGTGGGCATCGGGTCTTGATTTTCTCCCAGTTCAAAGGAATGTTGGAAAAAATCGAGCAAGAACTCCCAGTCTTGGGCTTGACCTCCTTCAAAATCACAGGTTCAACTCCTGCTCATGACAGACAGGAGATGACCAAGGCCTTTAACCAAGGGGAGAGAGATGCCTTTCTCATCTCCCTTAAGGCGGGTGGTGTTGGTCTCAATCTAACGGGAGCTGATACGGTTATTTTAGTTGACCTTTGGTGGAATCCCGCTGTCGAAGCCCAGGCTATCGGAAGAGCTCACCGCATGGGGCAGGAGCAGATGGTCGAGGTCTATCGTTTGATTACCAAGGGGACCATTGAAGAAAAAATCCAAGAACTTCAAGAACAAAAGAAACATTTGGTTTCCCAAGTTTTAGATGGTACGGAGTCGCGTGCGAGTCTCAGTCTGGCAGAAATTCGTGAAATTTTGGGAATTTCTGAAGCCAGCACTTGAAAAATCAAGACAATACGCTATAATGAAGTGTTGAAAGGAAATACAAAATGAAACAAGATCGATTTCCATTGGTGTCAGATGATGAGATCATGCTGACTAAAATGCCAGTCATGGACTTGTACGATGAGTCAGACTTTATTAGCAATATCAAAGGTGATTACCGCGATAAGAACTATTTGGAATGGTCTCCTATCAATGAGGAAGAAACCGTAGTTTCTCCAGTGGTTAATAAGGAGTCAAAGCCAAGCTCAGAACCTAAAAAAGTTGAAAAAACCTATGCTGAATTGGCTCGAGAAGAGGCGCGAGCGGATCTGAAGAGGAAACGTTCAGCTAAATATTTGACTCAGGATGTTAGTCATACTAGACGACACAATGGTTCAACACTTGTTCGTCAAGGAAACAAACTAACAGCACCATTTCAAAAGGAAAATCCAGGTGAGTTTGCCAAATTTAGTAAAAACTTGAGCCAGTCTCACTATATCTTAGCTGAGGAGGTTGGCCAAGTGGCGAATCCAACTCCGAAAACCCAAACGGAAAAAGCTAACAAGAACAACTATGATTTTCTAAAGAAGAGTCAAATCTATAATAAAAAGAATAAGCAAACAGAACAGGAACGTCAGGTTGCCCAAGAGTTGAATCTGACAAGAATTACTGAGTAGGGGAGAAAAGCATGTCAAAAACATATCATTTTATTGGAATTAAAGGATCAGGGATGAGTGCCCTAGCTTTGATGTTGCACCAAATGGGACACAAGGTTCAAGGTTCAGACGTTGAAAAATACTACTTTACTCAACGTGGACTAGAGCAGGCAGGGATTGCGATTCTTCCTTTTGATGAAAAGAACCTACAAGGTGATGTGGAGATTATCGCGGGGAATGCCTTCCGTCCAGATAACAACGTTGAAATCGCCTATGCAGATCAAAACGGTATCAGCTACAAACGTTACCATGAATTCCTAGGTAGCTTTATGCGCGATTTTGTCAGCATGGGAGTGGCAGGAGCTCATGGCAAAACTTCAACAACAGGTATGCTGTCTCACGTCTTGTCTCATATCACAGACACCAGCTTCTTGATTGGAGACGGGACAGGTCGTGGTTCAGCTAATGCCAAATATTTTGTCTTTGAATCAGACGAATATGAGCGTCATTTCATGCCTTACCACCCAGAATACTCTATCATCACCAACATTGACTTTGACCATCCAGACTACTTTACAAGTCTAGAGGATGTTTTCAATGCCTTTAACGACTATGCCAAACAAATTACCAAAGGTTTGTTTGTATACGGTGAAGATCCTGAGTTGCGTAAGATCACAGCCAATGCTCCAATCTATTACTATGGTTTTGAAGCTGAGGGCAATGACTTTGTAGCTAGCGATCTCCTTCGTTCTACGACTGGTTCAACCTTCACCGTTCACTTCCGTGGACAAGAATTGGGTCAATTCCACATTCCAACCTTTGGTCGTCACAATATCATGAATGCGACAGCTGTTATTGGTCTTCTTTACACAGCTGGATTTGATTTGAACTTGGTCCGTGAACACTTGAAAACTTTTGCAGGTGTTAAGCGTCGTTTCACTGAAAAAATTGTCAATGATACAGTAATCATTGATGACTTTGCCCACCATCCAACAGAAATCATTGCAACCTTGGATGCGGCTCGTCAAAAATACCCAAGCAAAGAAATCGTGGCAGTCTTCCAACCGCATACCTTTACAAGAACCATTGCCTTGTTGGACGAATTTGCCCATGCATTGAATCAAGCAGACGCCGTCTACCTAGCGCAAATCTATGGATCAGCTCGTGAGGTGGACCATGGTGATGTCAAAGTAGAAGACTTAGCCAATAAAATTAACAAGAAACACCAGGTTATCACTGTTGAAAATGTTTCTCCACTCCTAGACCATGATAATGCTGTTTATGTCTTTATGGGTGCTGGAGACATCCAAACCTATGAATATTCATTTGAACGTCTCTTGTCTAACTTGACAAGCAACGTCCAATAAGGAAAACAGATGGAAATTCCAATCACAATAAGGCAAGCTACCCTATCAGATTTAGAAGAAATGTTGGCGATTGAAGAAGCCAATCCTTCATCAGAAGAGACACTTAGCCGCCAATCCTTAGAAGAGAGTATCCGCAAGTCTGCGGGTACCTTTCTTGTAGCTGGGGATGAAAATCAGCTCCTAGGCTATGTTTTGGGAGATGCTCAGTCTATTCATCCCAAATGGATAGAAATAAAATTATTGACCATTCATCCTGACCATTGGGGACAGGGGCTGGGAACTCTTCTTCTTGCAGCCTTGAAACAGGTGACAGTCGAACTAGATTATCAAGGTATTCTTTTGCAGAGTCCTGATGAACTACTATCATATTTTGAAATGAATGGCTTTGTTGAAGAAGAAGTGACAGAGAGTCATTTTTGCAGTGGTTCTGAATGGTATCTGATTTGGGCCAATCCTTTTTATCAGGAGGAAATATGAAAATCAGACAAGCAAGATTTTCGGATTTAGATCGGATTATAGAGATAGAGCTGGAGAATTTTTCCCTTGAAGAAGCTATTCCTCGTTCGGTCTTTGAGGCGCATTTGCGGGAAATTCAGACCAGTTTTCTTTTAGCTGAAAAAGAGGGGCGTATTCTTGGTTATATCGAAGGTCCAGTCGTCCCACACCGCCATCTAGATGATCAGTCTTTTACAGAAGAAATAAAAGACTATAGCCATCAACCTGGAGGTTATATTTCTGTGACTTGCCTATCTATTGCCAAGGAAGCACAAGCTTTGGGGGTAGGGAAAAGACTATTAAAGACTCTGAAAGAAGTCGCTTTAGAATATGAGCGAGAGGGCATTAACTTGACGTGTCATGATTACCTTATCGCCTATTACGAAAAACATGGCTTTGTTAATGAAGGAATATCCCAGTCAAACTTTGCTGGGGAAACATGGTATGATATGGTCTGGCAGCCTGAAAATCAATAAAACTAGCTAGGGAATGCCCTAGTTGGTTGCTTTTCTACGACTTTTAAGATATAATATTATGGATTGTCAACAAGGAGGTAATGCTTTTGACTGAAAAATCAAGAGAAGAAGAAAAATTAAGCTTTAAAGAGCAGATTCTACGTGATTTAGAAAGAGTAAAAGAACAAGATAGAAGAGAGAAAGAAGTAGAGATTCCAAATCTGACGGCTTCATCATCTCAAGCTAGTTCAGCAACTCCTTCAGATCTTGAACCAGAAACATCAACAGAAGAGTTGATGGCTGATTCCCTATCTGTTGTCGATAAAATCCTAAAAAATGCACCAAGTGTTCCTCCACTTTCAAGTGCTAGAACTGATGAAACGGATGACCAAGAAGAGAAAGAGATTAGACAGCCAATCATTGATAAGATTGAAGTTGTAGAATCTGAAGAACCTCTAGTAGAGCCTATTCATCTGGCTGAAGAACCTGTAGTGGAACCCGTTCAACCTAAGGTAGAACCAGTTGAGCTTAAATCTGAAGAAAAAGAATTTAACGATACTCCGACTAAGGTTGCCGTAACCTATAAAACAGAAGACAAGAAAGAGGAAATCACCCCAGGAATGCCTGAAAGAGTAGAGCCTGTTTCTACAGAATCCAGCAGTGGATTAGCTGATGCTCCACGTCGTAGTCGTCGTCAAGGTGCAACATCAACTAAGAAAAAGAAAAAATCAAAAGCCAAAGGTTGCCTAGTAACAGTTTTAGCTCTCCTAGTACTCGTTGTAGTTGGTGGTTACTTTGGTTATGGTTACGTTCAAGATTCCTTGAAACCTGTTGATGCTAGCTCTAAGGATTACGTAACGGTTCAAATCCCAGACGGTGCAAATGTTCAAGAAATTGGAAGCACCTTGGAAAAATCTGGTTTGGTTAAACATGGACTGATCTTTAGTCTTTATGCTAAATACTATAGCCATGCTAACTTGAAGTCAGGTTATTACAACTTGAAGAAGAGTATGAGTACGGATGAGTTGATTCAAGAATTGCAAAAAGGTGGGACTCCTGAAGCTCAGGCACCTGTTCTTGCAAACTTGACCATTCCAGAAGGCTATACATTAGAGCAAATCGCTCAAACAGTAGGACAACTTCAAGGTGAATTTAAAGAACCTCTTACTGCGGATGCTTTCTTGGCAAAAGCTCAAGATGAGACCTTTATCTCACAATTAGTAGCCAAGTATCCAAACCTACTTGGAAGTCTTCCAACAAAAGATAGTGGCGTTCGTTATCGTCTTGAAGGCTACCTTTTCCCAGCGACCTATACAATCAAAGACAGTACAACTGTTGAAAGTTTGATTGATGAGATGGTGGCTGCTATGGATAAGGCTATGTCACCATATTACGCTACGATCAAAGAAAAGAATCTGACAG
The DNA here is from genome assembly GCF_900637025.1 of Streptococcus oralis ATCC 35037. Classification (NCBI taxonomy): domain Bacteria; kingdom Bacillati; phylum Bacillota; class Bacilli; order Lactobacillales; family Streptococcaceae; genus Streptococcus; species Streptococcus oralis. Next base: position 1,305,138 of record NZ_LR134336.1, on the reverse strand, counting down.
TTAATGAATTGCTCAGCATTGCTTCTCTTGTCGAAAAAGAAGGAGCTAAGACCGAAGACCGCAAGAAAATCGCAGGTGTCTTCTATAACCGCTTGAATGCCGGTATGCCACTTCAAAGTAATATCGCTATCCTATATGCTCAAGGAAAACTTGGTCAAAAGATTAGTTTAGCAGATGACGCTGGAATTGATACAACGATTGATTCACCATACAATGTTTACACACACCTTGGCCTCATGCCTGGACCGGTTGATAGCCCAAGTTCGGATGCGATTGAAGCAAGTGTAAACCAGACAAAGAGTGAGTACTTGTACTTTGTAGCCAATGTTGAAGATGGTAAAGTATACTTTGCAACAACAAAAGAAGAACATGATCAAAACGTTGCAGAGCATATCAATAGCAAGTTACCTCAAGCAAGTAGTTCAAACTAAAATTATGTGGTTTTCCACATAATTTTGTTTTAAAAAAGTAAATAGAAAAGAAAGTTAAAAAATGGCAGAAAAAACTTACCCAATGACCCTTGAAGAAAAGGAAAAACTAGAAAAAGAATTAGAGGAGTTGAAACTCGTCCGTCGTCCCGAAGTCGTAGAGCGTATCAAGATTGCTCGTTCCTATGGAGACCTTTCAGAAAATAGTGAGTATGAAGCAGCGAAAGATGAACAAGCTTTTGTTGAAGGACAAATTTCAAGTCTAGAAACAAAAATTCGTTATGCTGAAATTGTTAATAGCGATGCAGTTGCCCAAGATGAGGTAGCAATCGGTAAAACAGTAACAATCCAAGAAGTCGGTGAAGACGAAGAAGAGGTCTACATCATCGTCGGTTCTGCAGGTGCAGATGCTTTTGCTGGTAAAGTCTCAAATGAAAGTCCGATTGGTCGTGCTTTGATTGGCAAGAAGACTGGCGATACTGCAACGATTGAAACACCAGTTGGTAGCTATGAAGTCAAAATCTTAAAGGTTGAGAAAACAGCTTAAATAGAATGAAAAAGGAGTAGTGAAGGTTTTGCCTTGCTCAACTCCTTTTTGGTTTTTTGGATAAAAAGGAGACTATATGAGTTCAAATAAGAAGAAAAATAAAATGGAGCGTGGTTTAACCAATCGCCATGTTCAGGTGATGGCCATTGCGGGAACAATCGGAACTGGACTTTTCCTAGGTGCTGGTCGCTCTATCAGTCTTACAGGACCTTCTATCATCCTGATTTACATGATTACAGGAGCCTTTATGTTTTTGATGATGAGGGCTGTTGGAGAGATGCTGTATCAGGATCCAGAACAGCATACCTTTATCAACTTTATCACCCGTCATTTGGGGAAAGGCTGGGGATATTTCTCAGTTTGGTCTTATTGGCTGTCAGTTGTCTTTATCGGTATGGCAGAAATCACTGCCATCTCAGACTATGTCCGCTTCTGGTTCCCTACCTGGCCTAGCTGGCTGATTCAGCTTGTCTTTTTAACGATTTTGGCTTTGGTCAATCTGATTGCGGTTAAGCTCTTTGGAGAAGTCGAGTTTTGGTTTGCTATGGTCAAGATTGTGGCGATTTTAGCCATGATCGCCACTGGGGTCTTTATGGTTTTGACAGGCTTTAAGACACCCCATGGTGTTGCAAGTTTGGCAAATATCAGCGACCAGTTCTCTCTTTTTCCAAACGGAGTTATGAACTTTGTCATGGCCTTTCAAATGGTATTTTTTGCCTATCTGATGATTGAGTTTATCGGGGTGACAACTTCTGAAACAAAGAACCCTCGTCAGGTCTTGCCCAAAGCTGTTAAGGAAATTCCTCTCAGAATTATCTTCTTCTATGGGGGAGCTCTTATTGCGATTATGGCCATTATTCCTTGGTCTTATCTTAATTCTTCAGATTCTCCATTTGTAACGGTCTTTGAACTTGCGGGGATCAAGTGGGCAGCGGCTCTAATCAACTTTGTTGTCTTAACCTCAGCAGCTTCTGCTCTTAACTCAACTCTCTACTCAACAGGGAGACACCTATATCAGATTGCCCATGATTCGCCCAATCGTTTCTTAAAGGCCATCAAGGTCGATACCCTTTCTCGCCACAATGTACCTCAAAATGCCATCATCGCCTCAGCGATCTTGATTGCTCTCGCTGCCTTTATCAACGTGCTACCAGGTGTTTCAGATGCCTTTGCTTTGATCACCGCATCCTCATCAGGTGTTTACATCGCTATTTATATCTTGATTATGGTGGCCCATCTCAAATACCGCAAGTCTCAAGACTTCATGGCTGATGGCTACCTCATGCCTCAGTATCGCTTGCTTAATCCCCTAACCATTCTCTTTTTTGTCTTTGTTTTTGTGACTCTCTTTTTGCAAGAGTCCACTTTCATGGGGGCAGTTGGTTCTGCTATCTGGATCCTTGTTTTTGGGATTTATAGTCAGTGGAAATTTAGAAAATAAATCATGAACTCATCAACTCTGTTTGGTGAGTTTTTCTAGTTTGACAGTCCATCGAAATAAGACTATAATCAAGCTGTAGCAGTTTATTAGGAGGTTTGAATGCACGTTAGATTGGAAAATAAGGAGTCGCATAAAGCGCAAGAAATAGGGGATTTGATTCGTGCTTATAATCGTTCTAAAAGAGAAGAGTCTGAGAGCGAGCCACTGAATCTTTATGTCGAAGACGAAAAGGGCAATCTCATGGCAGGATTAGTAGCTGAGACTTTCGGAAATTGGTTGGAAATCGAATATTTGTTTGTAAGAGAGGAATTACGGGGACAAGGAATTGGTTCAAAACTACTGCAGCAAGCAGAAAGTGAAGCCAAGAATCGAAACTGTCGTTTTTCTTTCGTGAATACTTACCAGTTTCAAGCGCCAGATTTTTATAAAAGGCATGGCTACAAGGAAGTCTTTACCTTGCAAGACTATCCCTATACAGGACAAAGATACTATTACCAAAAGGATTTGTGACTTAGACTTCTATCTTTTGAAGAGGAGCTTAGCTGAGTATCAAATAAGAACGAATACTCTTTATCATGTAAGATGATAGAGAGTTTTTTGTTAATAAAATCTTACAAAATGACATTTATATATTGCATTAAGTTAGATATATGGTATAATGTTTTTAAAAGAAGCGCAACTTTTTAAAAATGTGAAGGAGGACGCTAGTGGCTAAAAATTTAAAATTAAAATTAGCTCGGGTAGAGCGTGATTTAACACAAGGGGATTTGGCAGAGGCTGTAGGTGTTACTAGGCAGACTATAGGTTTGATTGAAGCTGGGAAATACAATCCAAGTCTCTCCCTTTGCCAGTCCATCTGCAGATGCTTAGGCAAAACATTAGACCAACTATTTTGGGAGGAAGAAGATGAAAAATAGATTTTTTTATTATCAATTATTAGACGAAAGAGAAGAACAACTGTTTAACAAAGCTGGGACAGAGTCTTTTTATATGTTTATCGGGCTCATTCTGCTAAGCTATCTGGTGGCTGTATTAGCACCTGCTCTTTTTAATCCTGATATTCTTCTGGTTACCCTTCTTTTAGGAATTTTCTTCTTTTTCAATCGTGCTCGAGATTTGGGTGTGAACTACTATAGTCGTTTTCATTTTACAATTATAGGGTGTTTGCTGGTAACTCTCGCTATTACGACTCTTTTGATGTTGCAGAATTATCAATTCAATATTGAAATTTATCAGCACAATCCTCTGAACGTTAAATATTTGTCTGCTTGGGTTATTACTTATCTAATTTACCTTCCTTGGGTTTTTATCGGCAATCTCGGCCTTAAAAGTTATGGCGAATGGGCTCAAAAAAAGTTTGAGCAAGATATGGATGAACTTGAGAATGGAGAATAGCTTGTTAGCTTTTTATCAATCTCAGTAAAATGTGTTATAATAGTACTAATTTATCGGATGGTGTGAAAGTGGTAGAATACGTTCATACCTTTGTAAAGTAGGAAGAAGGAAAACAGATGTATCCAGATGATAGTTTGACATTGCACACGGACTTGTACCAGATTAACATGATGCAAGTTTACTTTGACCAAGGAATTCACAATAAGAAGGCGGTTTTTGAGGTTTACTTCCGTCAGCAACCTTTTCAGAACGGTTATGCAGTTTTTGCTGGTTTGGAAAGAATTGTACATTATCTTAAAGACTTGCGCTTTTCAGATAGCGATATTGACTACTTGGAGACGCTTGGCTATCATGGGGCATTTTTAGACTACCTCCGCAATCTCAAGTTGGAGTTGACGGTTCGTTCTGCCCAAGAAGGGGACCTTGTTTTTGCTAATGAGCCAATTGTTCAAGTTGAAGGCCCTCTAGCCCAATGCCAATTGGTCGAAACGGCTCTCTTAAACATCGTTAATTTTCAAACCTTGATAGCGACAAAGGCAGCACGTATTCGTTCAGTCATTGAAGATGAGCCTTTGATGGAATTCGGAACACGTCGTGCGCAAGAAATGGATGCAGCTATCTGGGGAACACGCGCAGCCGTGATTGGTGGAGCCAACGGGACTAGCAATGTGCGAGCAGGGAAGCTCTTTGGTATTCCTGTCTTAGGTACTCATGCTCATGCCTTGGTACAGGTTTATGGAAACGACTATAAGGCCTTTAAGGCCTATGCTTCAACCCATCGTGACTGTGTCTTTCTAGTAGATACATATGATACGCTTCGCATCGGTGTGCCAGCTGCTATTCAGGTAGCTCGTGAACTGGGAGACAAGATTAATTTTAAAGGCGTTCGTATCGACTCAGGGGATATAGCCTATATTTCCAAGAAAGTTCGCCAACAGTTAGATGAGGCTGGATATCCAGATGCCAAAATTTACGCTTCCAATGACCTCGATGAAAATACCATCCTTAACCTCAAAATGCAACACGCCAAGATTGATGTCTGGGGGGTGGGTACCAAGCTGATTACAGCCTATGATCAGCCAGCTCTTGGGGCAGTTTATAAGATTGTGGCTATCGAAGATGAAACTGGTAAGATGCGCAATACCATCAAGCTTTCAAGCAATGCTGAAAAAGTATCGACCCCAGGTAAGAAGCAGGTATGGCGCATTACCAGCCGTGAAAAAGGCAAGTCAGAAGGTGACTACATTACTTATGATGGTGTGGATGTGAGCGCCATGACTGAAATCAAGATGTTCCATCCAACTTATACTTACATCAAGAAGACCGTTCGAAATTTTGATGCCGTTCCTCTCTTGGTGGAAATTTTCAAAGAAGGAACATTAGTTTACAACTTGCCTAGTTTAACTGAGATTCAAGCCTATGCTCGTAAGGAATTTGACAAGCTTTGGGATGAGTATAAACGGGTACTCAATCCGCAACACTATCCAGTGGACTTGGCGCGTGATATTTGGCAGGACAAAATGGACTTGATTGACAAGATGCGCAAAGAAGCCCTTGGTGAAGGAGAAGAAGAATGAGTTTGCAAGAGGTCATTATCCAGCAACTAGGTGTCAAACCAGTGATTGACGCCCAAGAGGAAATTCGTCGTTCCATTGACTTTTTAAAGAGATACTTGAAAAAATATCCTTTCCTTAAAACCTTTGTACTAGGGATTTCTGGGGGTCAGGACTCAACCTTGGCAGGGCGCTTGGCGCAATTAGCTATGGAAGAAATGCGAGCAGAGACAGGAGATGACAGCTACCAATTTATTTCTGTCCGCCTGCCATATGGAGTGCAAGCTGATGAAGCAGATGCTCAAAAAGCTCTTGCTTTCATCCAGCCAGATGTCAGCTTGGTTGTGAATATCAAGGAATCAGCTGATGCTATGACAGCTGCAGTTGAAGCGACAGGAAGTCCTGTTTCAGACTTTAACAAGGGCAATATTAAAGCTCGTAGTCGTATGATTGCCCAATATGCCCTTGCGGGTGCCCATAGCGGAGCCGTCATTGGAACAGACCATGCTGCGGAAAATATCACAGGCTTTTTTACAAAGTTTGGTGACGGTGGTGCAGATATTCTCCCACTTTATCGCCTCAATAAACGTCAAGGGAAACAACTCTTGAAGGAACTTGGTGCAGACTCAGCTCTTTATGAAAAAATCCCAACAGCAGACCTAGAAGAAGACAAACCTGGACTTGCAGACGAAGTAGCCTTGGGAGTCACTTACAATGAAATTGACGACTACCTTGAAGGCAAAACCATCAGTCCAGAAGCCCAAGCAACTATCGAAAACTGGTGGCACAAAGGCCAACACAAACGCCACCTACCAATTACCGTCTTTGATGACTTTTGGGAGTAAAAACCTCCAGTGGAGGTTTTTAGCCTCTCACCTTGAAATAAAAAAGTGAGAGTTAGTCCTGTGGACCTTTTTACCCTGAGCCTGGAAATGAGAAAGCGAGGAAGGTCCGGGGGACCTTTTTAGCTTGAGCCTTAAGCTTAGAAAGCGAGGTAACATTATGAAAGCAATCGGTACGCAAATGTTACAGACAGACCGATTAATCTTGAGAAGATTTGTGGAGAGTGATGCGGAAGCCATGTTTCAAAATTGGGCTTCGTCTGCTGAGAATCTAATCTATGTCTCTTGGGATCCTCATCCTGATGTCGAGGTGACTCGGAACTCGATTCGAAATTGGGTTGCATCCTATACCAATCCCAACTATTACAAATGGGCCATTTGTCTCAAAGAGAACCCAGAGCATGTGATAGGAGATATCAGCATCATTGAAATGCACGAGGAAGATTTAAGTTGTGAAATTGGGTATGTTTTAGGAAAAAACTTTTGGGGCCGAGGTATGATGACAGAGGCCTTGAAAGCTGTGCTAGACTTCTGTTTTACTCAAGCAGGCTTTCAAAAAGTCAGAGCTCGTTACGCCAGTCTCAACCCAGCTTCAGGCCGTGTGATGGAAAAAGCGGGAATGTCTTATCTAAAAACCATTGCCAATGGTGTGGAGAGAAAAGACTACGTTGCGGACCTTATTTATTACCAGATAAGTAGGGAGGACAGGTGATTCTCTTTTCTGTTTCTACCAAAGTCAGACCTTGTCTGGCTTTTTTTGTGCCAGATTTCTAAATAAACTGATTAAATTCCTATTTTTCCCTATCATTGTCCCTGTTTTTTCTGGAGTTTTGGGGATATAATAGACCTATCAAATCAAAGAATGGAGGAAGGCAATGGACAATGTAATCTTTTTTATTAGTGTTTTTCTTGCTGGAATTCTTTCCTTCTTTTCTCCTTGTATTTTACCCTTGTTGCCAGTCTATGCGGGGGTCTTGTTGGATGATAAGAATGATGCTCAGGCTTCTAGTGGAAAATTTTCAATCTCACTTGTTAGTTTATTGCGAACTTTGGCCTTTATAGCGGGGATTTCTTTTATCTTTATCTTACTGGGTTATGGAGCTGGTTTTTTAGGCAATTTGCTTTATGCTTCCTGGTTTCAGTATGTGACAGGTGCGATTATCATTCTCTTGGGCTTACACCAGATGGAAGTCCTACATTTGCAGGGGCTTTACAAGGAAAGAAGACTACAATTAAAGAGACAGGGGCAAAAGGGTAACGGCTATAGTCAGGCATTTTTACTGGGGTTGACCTTTAGTTTTGCTTGGACGCCATGTGTGGGGCCAGTTCTGGGCTCTGTTTTGGCCTTGGCGGCTTCAGGTGGTTCAGGAGCTTTGCAGGGTGCTGGTCTCATGTTGGTTTACACGCTGGGTTTGGCGCTACCATTTTTGGTTCTAGCTCTTGCCTCTAGCTATGTTTTGAAACATTTCCGAAAACTCCATCCTTATCTCGGAACCCTCAAAAAAGTAGGTGGTTTCCTCATTATCGTGATGGGAATCTTGGTTCTTTTGGGAAATGCTTCCATTTTGACTACATTATTTGAATAGAGAGGAAAAAGAAATGAAAAAATGGCAAACATGTCTCCTTGGAGTAGGCTCAATCTGTTGCTTGGCAGCCTGTTCGGCTAAAAACATGGCAGACGAGTCTACTATGAAGGAGCAAACCAAAACAGAACAAGTTAGTTCGAAAACTGCGACTAAAGGTCAGGAAGTCGCTGATTTTGAACTGACAGGTGTAGATGGCAAGACCTATCGTTTGTCTGATTACAAGGGCAAGAAAGTCTATCTTAAATTCTGGGCTTCTTGGTGTTCCATCTGTCTAGCCAGCCTTCCAGATACGGATGAAATCGCTAAGGATGCTGGTGATGACTATGTGGTCTTGACAGTGGTGTCTCCTGGACACAAGGGGGAGCAATCTGAAGCGGACTTTAAGAATTGGTACAAGGGATTGGATTATAAAAATTTTCCAGTTTTAATTGATCCATCAGGTAAACTCTTGGAAAGTTATGGTGTCCGTTCTTATCCGACTCAAGCCTTTATAGACAAGGAAGGCAAGCTGGTCAAAACGCAACCAGGTTTTATGGATAAGGAAATGATTTTAAAAGAATTGAAAGAAATGGGGTAGAGAAAGGCTATGAATGATAAAGTAAAACTTTTTGTCTTGGCAGGGGTCATTCTCCTAGTCCTAACCGGTTTCTATTTTCTATTGATGCGAAATGCAGGGCAGACAGACAGCTCGCAAATTGAGAAAGCGTCAGTTAGCCAAGGAGGAAAAACAGTGAAAAAAACAGAAGTGAGTAAAGACGCAGACTTGCACGAAATTTATCTAGCTGGAGGATGTTTCTGGGGAGTGGAGGAATACTTCTCACGCGTGCCTGGAGTGACAGATGCCGTTTCTGGCTATGCAAACGGTAGAGGGGAAACAACCAAGTACGAATTGATTAACCAAACAGGTCATGCGGAAACCGTCCATGTCACTTACGACGCCAATCAAATTTCCCTCAAGGAGATCCTGCTTCATTACTTCCGCATTATCAATCCAACCAGCAAAAATAAACAAGGAAATGATGTGGGAACCCAGTATCGTACTGGCGTTTATTACACAGATGACAAGGATTTGGAGGTAATCAACCAAGTCTTTGATGAAGTTGCTAAGAAATATGACCAACCTCTGGCAGTTGAAAAGGAAAACTTGAAGAATTTTGTGGTGGCGGAGGATTATCACCAAGACTATCTCAAGAAAAATCCAAATGGCTACTGTCATATAAATGTCAATCAAGCTGCCTATCCCGTCATTGATGCCAGCAAATATCCTAAACCAAGCGATGAAGAATTGAAAAAGACCTTGTCACCTGAGGAGTACGCAGTTACCCAGAAAAATCAAACAGAACGAGCTTTTTCAAACCGCTACTGGGATAAATTCGAATCTGGTATCTATGTGGATGTGGCAACTGGCGAACCCCTCTTTTCATCAAAAGACAAGTTTGAGTCTGGTTGTGGCTGGCCTAGTTTCACCCAACCAATTAGTCCAGATGTTGTCACTTACAAGGAAGATAAGTCTTACAATATGACGCGCATGGAAGTGAGAAGTCGAGTTGGAGATTCTCACCTTGGCCATGTCTTTACAGATGGGCCTCAGGACAAGGGTGGCTTGCGCTACTGTATCAATAGTCTTTCTATCCGATTTATTCCCAAAGACCAAATGGAAGAAAAAGGCTATGCCTATTTACTAGATTATGTCGATTAAGAAGTCTTTCCTAAGCAGTTAGTGGAGAATTTTGCTATACTGATACTAGTAAGTGACAAAGGAGCAGAGCATGACCTACACAATCTTAATCGTAGAGGATGAATATCTAGTAAGACAAGGCTTGACCAAGTTGGTCAATGTAGCAGCCTACGATATGGAAATCATCGGTCAGGCCGAAAATGGAAGGCAGGCTTGGGACTTGATCCAAAAGCAGGTGCCAGATATCATTTTAACTGATATCAATATGCCTCAGCTAAATGGCATCCAGTTGGCCAGTCTGGTACGAGAAACCTATCCTCAGGTGCATCTGGTATTTTTGACAGGTTACGATTATTTTGATTACGCCTTGTCTGCTGTCAAACTCGGTGTAGATGACTACTTGCTCAAGCCCTTTTCGCGTCAGGATATTGAGAAAATGTTAGGGAAAATCAAGCAAAAACTAGACAAGGAAGAAAAAGAAGAGCAGTTACAAGATTTATTAACCGATAAGTTTGAGGGAAATATTGCTCAGAAAATCCAGTCCCATCTAGCTGACAGTCAGTTTAGTTTGAAGTCTTTGGCCAGTGACCTAGGTTTTAGTCCGACTTATCTGAGTTCCTTAATTAAGAAAGAGTTGGGCTTGCCTTTTCAGGATTATCTGGTGAGAGAGCGTGTCAAACAGGCCAAGCTCTTGCTTCTGACCACAGATTTAAAGATTTATGAGATAGCCGAAAAGGTTGGTTTTGAAGATATGAACTATTTTACTCAACGTTTTAAACAGATTGCAGGTGTGACACCTCGTCAGTTTAAGAAGGGAGAAGGCCGATGAAGCGTTCTTCTCTCTTAGTCAGAATGGTTATTTCCATCTTTCTGGTCTTTCTCATTCTCCTAGCTCTGGTTGGGACTTTCTATTATCAATCTAGTTCATCAGCCATTGAGGCCACTATTGAGGGCAATAGCCAAACAACTATCAGCCAAACTAGCCACTTTATTCAGTCATATATCAAAAAATTAGAAACTACCTCTACCAGTTTGACCCAGCAGAAGGATGTCTTAGCCTATGCTGAGAATCCTAACCAAGACCAAGCCAAGGGAATCCGAGATCTGTTTTTGACGATCTTAAAGGCAGACCAGGACTTGAAAACGGTGGTACTGGTCACCAAATCCGGTCAGGTTATTTCTACAGATGATAGTGTGCAGATGAAAACTTCCTCAGATATGATGGCTGAGGATTGGTACCAAAAGGCTATTCATCAGGGAGCTAAGCCAGTTTTAACCCCAGCTCGTAAATCAGATAGTCAGTGGGTTATTTCTGTCACTCAAGAACTTGTTGATGCAGAGGGGGCCAATCTTGGCGTACTTCGTTTGGATATTTCCTACGAAACTCTGGAAGCCTATCTCAACCAACTCCAGTTGGGTCAGCAGGGGTTTGCCTTTATCATCAATGAAAACCATGAATTTGTCTACCATCCTAAACGTACTGTCTATAGCTCAGCGAGTGAAATGGAGGCCATGAAACCCTACATCGATACGGGGCAGGGCTATACGCTGGACCATCAATCATACGTCAGTCAGGAAAAGATTGCAGGAACAGATTGGACGGTTATAGGCGTGTCTTCGTTGGAGAAGTTAGACCAGGTTCGGAGTCAACTCATGTGGACCTTGCTTGGTGCTAGTGCCTTATCTCTTCTTGCCTGTCTCTGCTTGGTTTGGCTCAGTCTCAAACGCTGGATTGCCCCTTTGAAGGATCTAAGAGAAACCATGCTGGAAATTGCTTCTGGTACACAAAATCTGCGTGCTAAGGAAGCTGGCGCCTATGAACTGAGAGAAGTGACTCGCCAGTTTAATGCCATGTTGGATCAGATTGACCAGTTGATGGCAGATGTGCGCAGGCAGGAAGAAGCGACCCGGCAGTATGAACTTCAAGCATTGTCGAGCCAGATTAACCCCCATTTCCTCTATAATACTTTGGACACTATCATCTGGATGGCTGAGTTTCAGGATAGTCAGCGAGTGGTTCAGGTGACCAAGTCCTTGGCAACCTATTTCCGCTTGGCGCTCAATCAAGGAAAGGATTTGATTTCTCTTTCTGATGAAATCAATCATGTCCGCCAGTACCTCTTTATCCAGAAACAACGCTATGGTGAAAAGCTGGAGTATGAGATTGCTGAAGATCCTGCTTTTGGTAACCTAGTCTTACCCAAGTTGGTGTTGCAACCTCTTGTGGAAAATGCCCTTTACCATGGTATTAAGGAGAAGGAAGGTCAGGGCCATATTAAAGTTTCTGTTCAGAGACAGGATACAGGGCTTGTCATCCGCATTGAGGATGATGGCGTTGGTTTCCAAGCTACTAGCGATAGCAGTCAAAGTCAGCTCAAACGTGGGGGAGTTGGTCTACAAAATGTTGACCAACGACTCAAACTTCATTTTGGAGACAATTACCAGATGAAGATCAATTCTGCACCTGACAAAGGAACGACGGTTGAAATATACATAAATAGAATAGAAACTAGCTAACTCCCGGTCAATTCTGGGAGTTTTGCTTTTAAAATTCAGAATGATTAGTTGGCCTTGATAAAATCAGTAAAAAAAGATATGATAGATAGTGACAAAAGAGGTATCAAGTATGAAGGAAAAAGACATTCAAAGAGCAACAAGCCAGATTGTAGAAGATGTAATAGACAAGGCTAATTTGAAGCAAGGAGCCATCTTTGTTTTGGGCCTTTCTTCTAGTGAAGTGATAGGTGGTCAGATTGGCAAGGAATCCAGTCAAGAAATTGGGGAAATCATTGTGAAGACCATTCTAGATATCCTAGAGAAAAAAGGAATTCATCTAGCTGTTCAAGGTTGTGAACATGTCAATCGAGCCCTCGTCGTTGAACGTCAGGTGGCAGAGCAGTTTGGTCTGGAAATCGTCAGTGTCCTTCCTACACTTCATGCAGGAGGTTCGGGTCAGTTGGCAGCCTTCAAGTTTATGCGGGATCCAGTTGAGGTTGAATTTATCAAGGCCCATGCTGGATTGGATATCGGAGATACTGCGATTGGCATGCATGTCAAGCATGTTCAGGTTCCAATTCGCCCTCTTTTGAGAGAAATTGGGCATGCCCATGTAACGGCTCTTGCAAGTCGTCCCAAACTAATCGGAGGTGCGCGTGCGCAGTATCCAGAAGACTCTATCAGAAAGTCATAAAATCATTCTATAGTAACAGAAGAAAAGCAAAAGACAGAGGAAAAATGGTATAGATACCATGACTTCCTCTGTTCTTTTTTGTTGTATTTTTGTGTAAAGTGCTCCAAATAAGACCAGTTTTTACAAGAAGAAGGGGTGCTATCTGATGGAGAATTGCCAAAAGTAGAAAAAGTAAGGTAGAGAATTTTTTTCGTTATAGAAATCAGTAAACAAAGCTGGATTTAGCTGTTCTAGGTTGGCTTTTTTGTGCTATACTTAAGATATGCATAGAAAAACAGTGATTGATTTTAGGGCTTTGGGGATGAGATACATCTTTACCCAGCCGATTAAAGAGTTAAAAACGAGAGATTTAGCAGAAGTGGCAGACTTGCTGGCTCAGGTGGAAAGCTACCAAGAACAAGGATATTATGTGGTGGGCTATGTCAGTTACGAGGCTGCACCTGCATTTGAGGAGAAATTAGCAGTTCATAAGGCTCCTTTACTGGCAGAGTATCTGCTATATTTTACCGTTCACGATAGGGTGGAAACATCCCCTATTCCTCTGACTTATGAGGAAGTAGATCTGCCTTCAAATTGGCAGGAAGTGACGTCTGCAGAGGACTATGAAAAAGCTATTTCCCAGATTCACCATCATTTGCGTCAGGGGGACACCTATCAGGTAAATTACACTGTCCAACTCAAGCAAGACCTAAGTGCCAATCCTTTTGCCATCTACAATCGCATGGTGGTAGAACAGGAGGCGGGTTACAATGCCTATGTTGAACATGATGAGATGGCAGTGATTTCCATGAGTCCAGAACTCTTTTTTGAGCAAAATGACCGAGAATTAACGACTCGTCCAATGAAGGGAACAACCCAGCGGGGAGTGACTGACCAAGAAGACCTTGCCCAAGCTAGTTGGCTAGAACAGGATCCTAAAAATCGCTCTGAAAATATGATGATTGTGGATCTCTTGCGAAATGACATGAACCGTATTTCTGAAGTTGGTAGTGAGCATGTGGAGCGTTTATGCCAAGTAGAGCAGTATTCTACAGTTTGGCAGATGACTTCAACTATCAAGAGTCAGTTGCGACCGGATGTGGACTTGGTTGCCATTTTTCGCTCCCTCTTTCCTTGTGGATCCATAACGGGAGCTCCCAAAATTGCGACCATGGAAATCATCAAGAACTTGGAGCCTCAACCGCGTGGAGTCTACTGCGGAACGATTGGTCTCTTGCTTCCAAATGGACGACGGATTTTCAATGTCGCCATTCGGACCATTCAACTCTACAAGGGACAAGCCATTTATGGGGTTGGCGGAGGGATTACTTGGGATAGTACTTGGGAATCTGAATACCGAGAGGTTCATCAAAAGGCGGCTGTTCTCTATCGTAAACAAGCATGTTTCCAACTGATTACGACTGGGAAAATCAGCCAGAAAAACTTGTTGTTTGAAGATCAACATCTGGAAAGATTGACAAAGGCGAGTCGTTATTTTGCCTATCCTTTTAATCCGGAAGACCTGAGACAAAGGATAGAGGAAGAGTGCCAAGTTTGTGATGCTAATCAAGACTACCGTTTGCGAATTACCCTCAGCAAGTCTGGAGAGATTGAACTCAGTCGCCAACTCTTAGCACCCCTCAGTCCAAGTTTCTGCAAAGCTAAGCTTTGTCTGCAAGAAACAGATTTGAATCAATCCTTTACCTACTTTAAAACAACTAATAGACCACATTTAAGTCTAGGAGAGCAAGAGAAGATTTACCACAATAAGTCAGGAGAACTACTTGAGACCTCTATTGGAAATCTGGTCTTAAAAATTAATGGTAAACTCTACACACCGCCTATCAGACTTGGAATTTTGCCAGGAATTTACCGTCAGCATTTGCTGGAAACAGGACAAGTAGAGGAAAAAGTCTTGACTGTGCCAGACTTGGACCAAGCGGAAACTATCTATGGCTGTAACGCGGTCAGAGGCTTGTATGAGTTGGAAGTGATATAACTATAGGTTTTCAATTAAGTTTTAGATTTATTTGTTAATATTTAATATTTGATTTGAAAGCAAAATTAAATATATGGTATACTATAGGTATAAATCATTAAAAACAACGGAGATTTTTATGAAAAAATCAAAAAAAATTTTAGTAACCAGCTTAGCAACTGCAACACTGGGACTCATTTCACTTACAGATACAACTGGAGACTTTCCTTTTTCGGCTCAGCATGTTTCTGCTCAAGAAAAGGATGCATCTAAAAATGGTAAGGTTGTAAAAGAGAATACAACTTCGGCGTCAAATCAAGCTGAAAAATCAAAAACACCAGCGCAAAATCCTGCTGAGAAACCAAAAACACCAGCACCGAAACCAGAACCAAAACCAGCGCCAAAGCCAGCGCCGAAACCAGCTGAGAAACCGAAAACACCAGCTCAAAAACCTGCTGAGAAACCTAAAAATACAAGTCCTAAAGAGGATAAGTCCAAATCTACAGCTCAGTCTGGTTGGGTAGGCTCATCGTACTATGAAAATGGTACTAAAGTTACTAATAAGTGGATTTTTGATAAAAAAGCTAATTCTTATTTCTATCTAAATGCTTCGGGAAACTATGTCCAAAATGCTTGGGTAGGCAATTACTATCTTAAATCAGATGGTAAAATGGCTAAGAGTGAATGGATTTATGATAAAAACTATGGATCCTATTATTATCTAACCGCAGAAGGTAGCTACGCTCGAAACGCATGGGTAGGTAATTACTATCTCAAATCAAATGGGAAGAGAGCTAAAAATGAATGGATTTATGACAATAACTATGGGTCATACTATTATTTAACAGGAGAAGGTAGCTACGCTCGCAACACATGGGTAGGCAATTACTATCTTAAATCAGATGGTAAGATGGCTAAAGCTGAGTGGATTTATGACAAAAACTATGGATCCTATTATTATCTAACAGCAGAAGGCAGCTACGCTCGCAACAAATGGGTAGGCAATTATTATCTAAAATCAGATGGTAAGATGGCCAAAAATGAATGGGTAGATGGTGGTCGTTATTATGTAGGAGACGATGGTGTGTGGCAACCAAAACCAGCGCCAAAGCCAGCACCAAAACCAGCTGAGAAACCGAAAATGCCAGCACCAAAACCAGCTGAGAAACCGAAAACGCCAGCACAAAAACCTGCTGAGAAACCGAAAACACCAGCACCAAAACCAGCTGAGAAACCGAAAACGCCAGCACAAAAACCTGCTGAGAAACCGAAAACACCAGCATCAAAACCAGCTGAGAAACCAAAAACACCAGCACAAAAACCTGCTGATAAACCAAAAACACCAGCACCAAAACCGGCTGAAAAAACTAAAGAAACAACTCCTAAACAGGATAAATCACAATCTAAAGTTCAGTCTGGCTGGGTAGGAAATTACTACCTCAAATCAGATGGAAAGAGAGCTAAAAATGAATGGGTAGATGGTGGTCGTTATTATGTTGATTCTGATGGAAAAAAGGTTAAAAGTGACTGGATTTATGATAAAAACTATGGTTCATATTATTATCTAACAGCAGAAGGCAGCTACGCTCGCAACAAATGGGTAGGAAATTATTATCTCAAATCAGATGGTAAGATGGCCAAGAATGAATGGGTAGATGGTGGCCGTTACTATGTTAATTCTGAAGGCAAAATGGTAAGGGGTAAATGGGTAGATGGTGGTCGTTACTATGTAGGAAACGATGGTGTGCGACAACCAAAACCAGCAGCCGGGAATCCATACTCAGCAGCTTTAAAGACAGCACAAGATTATAATAGGATTCATTTGTCAAAAAAAAGAATTTATGAGATGTTAATTTATGAAGGTTTTAATAGTGACACTGCACAATATGCTATCAATCATTTGCAAGCAGACTATAAGGCAAATGCCTTAGCTCAAGCAAGAGAATACCGAAAGAATGCCAATTTATCAAAGACAGAAATTTATGAGAGGCTAACTTCTCCTTATTTTAGAAAATTTACAAAAGAAGAAGCAGACTATGCCATTCAAAAACTAGATTTAACACCAGAAGGAAGCATTGCCCGCAATAAATGGGTAGGAGACTATTATTATAAATCAGATGGAAAGGTGGCCAAGAATGAATGGGTAGATGGTGGCCGTTACTATGTTAATTCTGAAGGCAAAATGGTAAGGGGTAAATGGGTAGATGGTGGTCGTTACTATGTAGGAAACGATGGTGTGTGGCAACCAAAACCAGCAGCCGGGAATCCATACTCAGCAGCTTTAAAGACAGCACAAGATTATAATAGGATTCATTTGTCAAAAAAGAGAATTTATGAGATGTTAATTTATGAAGGTTTTAATAGTGACACTGCACAATATGCTATCAATCATTTGCAAGCAGACTATAAGGCGAATGCCTTAGCTCAAGCAAGAGAATACCGAAAGAATGCCCATTTATCAAAGACAGAAATTTATGAGAGGCTAACTTCTCCTTATTTTAGAAAATTTACCAAAGAAGAAGCCAACTATGCCATTCAACATTTGGGTGACTAATTTTTACAAATAGTGAAGTAAATGAGATGTTTTAATTTTGGCTTGTAGCCTGCAAACCTTTGCACAAAACGGACGATTTTGTTATACTATATCTGTAAGCATTTTCAATTAAAAAGGAGAAGACGATGAGTCAAAAGATTATTGGGATTGACCTTGGTGGAACATCTATCAAGTTTGCAATTTTAACTCAAGAGGGAGAAATCCAAGAAAAATGGTCTATTAAGACCAACATTTTGGATGAAGGAAGCCATATTGTAGATGATATGATTGAGTCTATTCAGCATCGTTTGGACTTGCTTGGATTGTCAGCCACAGACTTCCGAGGGATTGGGATGGGATCACCTGGTGTGGTTGACCGTGAAAAAGGGACTGTTATCGGTGCCTACAACCTCAACTGGAAAACCCTTCAACCAATTAAAGAAAAGATTGAAAAAGCCTTGGGGATTCCATTCTTCATTGATAATGATGCCAACGTAGCTGCTCTTGGTGAGCGCTGGATGGGGGCTGGTGAAAACCAACCAGACGTTGTCTTTATGACACTTGGTACAGGTGTTGGTGGCGGTATCGTGGCAGAAGGCAAATTGCTTCACGGTGTTGCTGGTGCAGCAGGAGAACTTGGTCATATCACTGTTGACTTTGACCAACCAATCGCTTGTACTTGTGGTAAGAAAGGCTGTCTTGAGACAGTTGCTTCTGCAACAGGGATTGTCAACTTGACTCGTCGTTATGCAGATGAATACGAAGGCGATGCAGCCTTGAAACGCTTGATTGATGACGGTGAAGAAGTAACTGCTAAAACTGTCTTTGACCTTGCAAAAGAAGGGGATGACCTTGCCTTGATCGTTTACCGTAACTTCTCACGTTACTTGGGTATCGCGTGTGCTAACATAGGATCAATCCTCAACCCATCAACAATCGTTATCGGTGGTGGGGTATCAGCTGCGGGAGAATTCCTTCTCCAAGGCGTGCAAAAGGTTTATGATGAAAATACCTTCCCACAAGTACGCACATCAACTAAATTAGCTCTCGCAACTCTAGGAAATGACGCTGGAGTTATCGGAGCAGCATCACTTGTATTGCAATAAGATCATAAAAGGAGAAAAACACTACTTTAAAGCCAGTGATTTTCCTCCTTTCTTTTTTTATGCTATACTAGTTAGGACAATAAATGAGGTGAGAGTAAATGACAAAAGCAGATACGATTTTTAAAGAGAATATTGAACGAATCCTCAAAGACGGTGTCTTTTCTGAGCAGGCTCGTCCCAAGTACAAGGATGGGACAGTTGCCAATTCCAAGTACGTAACGGGTGCCTTTGCCGAGTATGATTTGTCTAAGGGGGAATTTCCCATCACAACCTTGCGTCCCATTGCAATCAAATCCGCCATCAAGGAAGTACTCTGGATCTACCAAGATCAGTCTAATAGCTTAGATGTTCTCAATGACAAGTACAATGTTCACTACTGGAATGACTGGGAAGTGGGAGATACGGGAACCATCGGTGAACGCTATGGGGCGGTCGTTAAGAAACACGACATCATCAATAAGATTCTCAAACAGTTGGAAGCCAACCCTTGGAACCGTCGCAATATCATCTCGCTCTGGGATTACCAAGCTTTTGAGGAGACAGATGGTCTTCTTCCATGCGCCTTTCAGACCATGTTTGATGTCCGTCGCGTTGATGGGGACATCTATCTGGATGCGACCTTGACCCAGCGTTCTAACGATATGTTGGTGGCTCACCACATTAACGCCATGCAGTATGTGGCTCTTCAAATGATGATTGCTAAACACTTTGGCTGGAAGGTTGGGAAGTTTTTCTATTTTATCAACAACCTTCATATCTACGATAATCAATTTGAACAAGCTCAGGAATTGCTCCGTCGTGAGCCGTCAAACTGCCAACCTCGCTTGGTTTTAAATGTTCCAGATGGGACTAATTTCTTTGATATCAAAGCGGAAGACTTTGAGTTGGTCGACTATGATCCGGTTAAGCCACAGCTGAAGTTTGACCTAGCTATTTAATACTCTTCGAAAATCTCTTCAAACCACGTCAGCGTCGCCTTACCGTAGATATGGTCACTGACTTCGTCAGTTCTATCTACAACCTCAAAGCAGTGCTTTAAGCAACCTGAGGCTAGCTTCCTAGTTTGCGCTCTTTGATGTTCATTGAGTATAAAAGAAAATAAAAAGAAGTTGAGATTTCTCAACTTCTTTTGTTGCTTAATGTGATACGCGACGGCGAGCCGCTTTTTTACGATTTTCTTCGATGAAAGCTGCTTTTTGCTCTTCTGGCTCAATCACTTTCTTTTTAATTGCGTATACTGCACCTGCAACGGCAGCGACAGTTCCTGCGACACCTGTTACAAGACCTTTAGCGAATCCTTTAGCCATGAGTCTTCCTCCTTTATCTTCCCGATCAGCCAGGCTCCTCAAGTGGTAGCATTTTTCTGACTGACCTTTTTGTGATATAATAATAGTAACGAAAAAATGGAAATTTTTCAAGGAAAAAAGATGAAAACAAAAATAATTGTGGTTGTTGGACCGACCGCTGTTGGGAAGACAGCTCTTGCTATTGAAGTGGCCAAGCGCTTTGGTGGAGAGGTGGTCAGTGGTGACAGTCAGCAAGTATACAGAGGATTGGATATTGGGACGGCCAAGGCTAGCCCAGAGGAGCAAGTAGCTGTTCCTCATCATTTGATTGATGTCAGAGAGGTGACCGAGTCTTACTCGGCTTTTGATTTTGTTTCAGAAGCTAAGAAGGCTATTGAGGATATTCAAAGCCGTGGCAAGCTAGCCATTATCGCTGGTGGAACTGGACTTTATATCCAGAGCTTGCTGGAAGGCTATCATCTAGGTGGGGAAACACCTCATGAGGAGATTGTAGCTTATCGGGCTAGTTTGGAGCCTTATTCAGATGAGGAATTAGCCCATTTGGTGGAGCAAGCAGGTCTTGATATTCCTCAGTTTAATCGTCGTCGTGCCATGCGCACCTTGGAAATTGCCCATTTTGGTCAGGATTTGGAAAATCAGGAAAGTCCTTATGAACCTTTGATTATCTGCTTGAATGATGAACGCAGTCAGCTTTATGAGCGTATCAATCGCCGAGTAGATCTGATGTTTGAGGCTGGTCTTTTGGATGAGGCCAAGTGGCTCTTTGACCATTATCCAGATGCGCAGGCTGCCAAAGGCATTGGCTACAAGGAACTCTTTCCTTATTTCCGTGGGGAGCAAACTCTTGAGGAAGCGAGCGAGAGTCTCAAGCAGGCGACCCGCCGTTTTGCCAAGCGTCAGCTGACCTGGTTCCGTAATCGTATGCAGGTGACCTTTTATCAGATAGGAGAGCCTGGAGTTCAAAACCGTATTTTAAGCCAGATTGAGGAGTTTTTAGATGATTGAAACGGAGAAAAAAGAGGAACGAGTCCTGCTCATCGGTGTGGAATTGCAGGGCATGGACAATTTTGACCTCTCTATGGAAGAATTGTCCAGTCTAGCCAAGACAGCTGGGGCCGTCGTTGTGGATAGCTACAGGCAAAAACGGGAAAAGTATGACTCCAAGACCTTTGTGGGTTCTGGTAAGTTGGAAGAAATAGCTCAAATGGTGGATGCAGAAGAAATTACTACTGTCATCGTCAATAATCGCTTGACTCCACGGCAAAATGTCAATCTAGAAGAAGTTCTAGGTGTCAAGGTCATTGACCGTATGCAGTTGATTCTGGATATCTTTGCCATGCGGGCTCGAAGCCATGAAGGGAAACTTCAAGTGCATTTGGCCCAGCTTAAGTACCTCTTACCTCGCTTGGTTGGTCAGGGAATTATGCTCAGCCGTCAGGCAGGGGGAATTGGTTCCCGTGGTCCAGGTGAGAGTCAGTTGGAACTGAACCGACGTAGTGTTCGCAATCAAATCACAGATATCGAGCGTCAGCTCAAGGTGGTTGAGAAAAATCGGGCCACAGTCAGAGAAAAACGCTTGGAGTCAAGTACCTTTAAGATTGGTTTGATTGGTTACACCAATGCTGGGAAATCAACCATCATGAACACCTTGACCACTAAGACCCAGTATGAAGCAGACGAGCTGTTTGCGACTCTGGATGCGACGACAAAGAGTATCCATTTGGGAGGTAATCTTCAGGTTACCTTGACTGATACGGTTGGATTTATCCAAGATTTGCCGACTGAATTGGTGTCCAGTTTCAAATCAACCTTGGAAGAAAGCAAGCATGTAGACCTTCTAGTTCATGTCATCGATGCCAGCAATCCTTATCACGAGGAGCATGAAAAAACAGTCCTGTCCATTATGAAAGACTTGGATATGGAGGATATTCCCCGCCTGACCCTTTATAATAAAGCGGATTTGGTGGAGGATTTCACGCCTACTCAAACGCCTTATGCCCTCATTTCTGCCAAGTCTGAGGATAGTCGTGAGCAGTTGCAAGCATTGTTTTTGGAGAAGATCAAGGATATTTTTGAAGCATTTACTTTGCGTGTACCTTTTTCTAAGTCTTACAAGATTCATGATTTAGAAAGTGTCGCTATCCTAGAAGAGCGTGATTACCAAGATGATTGCGAGGTCATCACAGGCTATATTGCTGAGAAAAACAAATGGAGATTAGAAGAATTTTATGACTGATATCAAAACTTTAGCACTCAAGTATGGTGGTTATACGAGTCTAGACAAGGTATATCTGGACCAGCTTTTAGATGGTAGGTCTGAAGAGGAGCAGTTAGCCCTAATTACGCCTCCCCCCAGTGTAGTGAATGCCTACTTTGCTGAACTCTACCAGAAAAAGAGTCCTCAGGCTGCGACTGATTATTTTTCAGAAGTCAGTCAGGAACTGAGCCTCTACAATGCTGAGCCAAGTTTCACTCTAGAAACCAAGCCCTTTATTCGCCTTAATCTATCAGGCAAATCTTTTGGTTTCTGCTATGAGAGAGAAGGACTTGGACGTATTTTCTCAGAAGCTGAGGAGCTAATTACAGATGAATTACTCTTTGAGATTGCGCAAATCTTCCCTCATCAACTGGTCTTTAAGGAGTCTGGTAAGATTTACTTGAAGCCTGTTGGGGACGAGGAAGTTGTTAGCGTGGAAAATCTCACAGCCTTGACAGATTTGGAAAGTTTGGCAGATGGTCGCAAGCGTCTCAAAGGTTATAGTCAAGAAGATTTATTACAAGAAGCTAAAGCCTATACTGGTAAGCTTTATTATCGCTTAGAAAACCGCACTGCTATGTTATATATTGATTAATTAGAAAGTATCGAATGGATATTCAATTTTTAGGAACGGGGGCTGGTCAGCCCTCCAAAGCCCGCAACGTTTCAAGTCTCGCCCTGAAACTCTTGGACGAGATTAACGAAGTTTGGCTCTTTGACTGTGGCGAAGGAACGCAAAATCGCATTCTGGAAACCACGATTCGACCACGTAAGGTCAGCAAAATCTTTATCACTCACTTGCATGGAGACCATATCTTTGGATTGCCAGGATTTCTCTCTAGCCGTGCTTTTCAGGCTAATGAAGAGCAAACAGATTTGGAAATTTATGGTCCCCAAGGGATCAAGTCCTTTGTCTTAACCAGCCTTCGTGTGTCCGGTTCTCGTCTGCCTTACCGAATTTATTTCCATGAGTTTGACCATAATTCTCTCGGGAAAATCCTTGAAACAGAAAAGTTTACCGTTTATGCAGAAGAATTGGATCACACTATTTTCTGTGTGGGCTACCGTGTCATGCAAAAAGACCTAGAAGGCACTCTGGATGCTGAAAAGCTCAAGGCTGCTGGTGTGCCATTTGGACCACTCTTTGGAAAAATCAAAAACGGTCAGGATGTTGTCCTAGAAGACGGCACCGAGATCAAGGCAGCAGACTATATCTCAGCCCCACGCCCTGGTAAGATTATTACCATTTTAGGGGATACTCGAAAAACAGATGCTAGTGTGCGTCTTGGAGTCAATGCGGATGTTCTTGTCCATGAGTCCACTTATGGCAAGGGAGACGAAAAGATTGCCCGCAATCACGGTCATTCCACCAACATGCAGGCTGCGCAGGTTGCAACAGAAGCGGGAGCCAAACGACTCTTGCTCAACCATATCAGTGCTCGTTTCCTCTCAAAAGATATCAGCCAGCTTAAGAAAGATGCTGCAACGATTTTTGAAAACGTCCATGTGGTCAAAGACTTGGAAGAAGTGGAAATCTAGAAGATTGAGAAAGGATAAGGATGCGTACGATTCTTATAACAGGAGCTAGCGGAGGTCTAGCCCAAGAAATGATCAAACTCTTGCCTCAAGATCAACTCATTTTGCTAGGTAGAAATAAGGAAAAACTAGTTCAGCTATACGGAAATCATCCTCAGGCAGAATTGATTGAGATTGATATTACCGATGCTCAAGCCTTAGAAGAACTAGTGGCTGAACTCTATCAGCGTTATGGTAAGATTGATGTTTTGATTAATAACGCTGGTTACGGGATTTTTGAGGATTTTGACAAGATTTCAGATCAAGATATTCATCAGATGTTTGAGGTTAACACCTTTGCTTTGATGAATCTGTCTCGTCGTCTTGGAGCTTTCATGAAGGAGAGGGGAAAAGGACATATCATCAATATCGTCAGCATGGCAGGGTTGATAGCGACTGGCAAGTCTAGTCTCTATTCAGCGACCAAGTTTGCGGCCATCGGTTTTTCAAATGCTTTACGGCTCGAACTCATGCCTTATGGTGTCTATGTGACGACGGTTAATCCCGGTCCTATCCGTACAGGGTTTTTCGACCAGGCTGACCCAGACGGCAGTTATCTAAAATCAGTTGACCGCTTCCTTCTCGAGCCAGATGCAGTAGCTAGAAAGATTGTCAAAACCATAGGAAAAAACAAACGGGAACTAAATCTTCCAATCTTGCTCCATTTAGCCCATAAATTTTATACTCTTTTCCCTAAGCTAGCAGATAAGTTGGCAGGTGAGACTTTTAATTATAAGTAAAAAAAGTTCCTTACAAGAGGAACTTTTTTATAATATTCTACTGCATGACAAGAAATGTTTGTTTTTTGTTCTAAATCTATATTCACATTTAATGAATTTTCTACAAATTTTAGAAAAAACAATCAAAAATATGATTTTTTGTGTTTAGGGTATTGAAATTTCCTATATTATTTTATAAAATAAGGGTAAAAGACTATGGAAAAGTAATACGCTTACAATGAAATGGAAGCGGTTACTAAAGGAGGATTTTATGGAAAAAGGCCATTGGAATCGTAAAAGAGTCTACAGCATTCGTAAGTTTGCCGTAGGCGCTTGCTCTGTCATGATTGGAACCTGTGCGGTTCTATTTGGAGGAAGTGTCATTGGAGAATCACCAGTTTTCGCGGATGAAACTTCTATCGCCCACACTGTGGAACAAGCAAAAGAGGAAAGTCCGGCAGTGGAGGAAAAAGGAGATCAAACTGTAGCAGAGCACAAGGATGCTGCAAGTGTCGACCAAAGTCAAGCTGCTCCCATTGAAGCAAGCAAACCAGAGGTGAAAGAAGAGGAACCTGTAGTTCCAAAAGAGGAGAAAGCATCTCTAAAACCTGAAGAAACAGCACCAAAGGTAGAATCTCAAGCTTCAAGTCAAGAAAAACCTGTTAAGGAAGATTTGAAGGCTGCGACAAATGAAGAAGTAAATCAAATGATTGAAGACAGAAAAGTGAATTTTAATCAAAATTGGCACTTTAAACTCAATGCAAACTCCAAAGAAGCTGTGAAACCAGATGCAGATGTTTCGTCATGGCAAAAATTGGATCTCCCACACGACTGGAGTATCTTTAACGATTTTGACCATCAATCACCTGCCCAAAACGAAGGTGGACAGCTCAATGGTGGTGAAGCTTGGTATCGTAAGACCTTTAAACTTGATGAAAAAGATCTCAAGAAGAATGTTCGTTTGACCTTTGATGGGGTCTACATGGATTCTCAAGTCTATGTCAATGGCCAGTTAGTGGGACATTATCCAAATGGTTATAACCAGTTCTCTTACGATATTACTAAATACCTCCACAAAGATGGTCGTGAGAATGTGATTGCTGTCCATGCGGTTAACAAACAACCAAGTAGCCGCTGGTACTCTGGTAGCGGTATCTACCGTGATGTGACCTTGCAAATGACAGATAAAGTTCATGTTGAGAAGAATGGGACAACCATCTTAACACCAAAGCTAGAACAACAGCAACATGGCAAGGTTGAAACGCATGTGGCCAGCAAAATCGTCAATACAGACGATAAAGACCATGAACTGGTGGCAGAGTATCAAATCGTTGAACGTGGTGGTCAGGCTGTAACAGGCTTGGTTCGTACAGCGAGTCGTACCTTGAAAGCACATGAGTCAACAAGTCTTGATGCTATTTTAGAAGTTGAACAACCAAAACTCTGGACCGTTTTAAATGACAAACCTGCCTTGTACGAATTGATTACGCGTGTTTACCGTGATGGTCAATTGGTGGATGCTAAGAAGGATCTGTTTGGTTACCGTTACTATCATTGGACTCCAAATGAAGGATTCTCTTTGAATGGTGAACGCATTAAATTCCATGGTGTTTCCTTACACCATGACCACGGAGCGCTTGGAGCAGAAGAAAACTATAAGGCAGAATACCGTCGTCTCAAACAAATGAAGGAGATGGGCGTTAACGCCATCCGTACAACTCATAACCCTGCAAGTCCACAGACCTTGCAAATCGCAGCAGAACTTGGTTTGCTCGTTCAGGAAGAGGCCTTTGATACTTGGTATGGTGGTAAGAAACCTTATGACTACGGACGTTTCTTTGAAAAAGACGCTACTCACCCAGAAGCTAGAAAAGGTGAAAAATGGTCTGACTATGATCTTCGTACCATGGTCGAAAGAGATAAAAACAACCCAGCTGTCTTCATGTGGTCTATCGGAAACGAAATCGGTGAAGCCAATGGTAATGCTCACTCTCTTGCAACGGTTAAACGCTTAGTAAAAGTGATTAAAGATGTTGATACTACACGTTATGTTACCATGGGAGCAGATAAGTTCCGCTTTGGTGATGGTAGCGGTGATCATGAGAAAATTGCTAATGAACTGGATGCAGTTGGTTTCAACTATTCAGAAGACAACTACAAGAAACTTCGTGCGAAACATCCAAACTGGTTGATTTACGGTTCGGAAACATCTTCAGCTACCCGTACACGTGGAAGTTACTATCGCCCTGAACAGGAATTGAAACATAGTAACGGACCTGAGCGCCATTACGAACAGTCTGACTATGGTAATGACCGAGTTGGCTGGGGTAAAACGGCAACAGATTCATGGACATTTGACCGTGACAACGCTGGCTATGCTGGACAGTTTATCTGGACAGGTACGGACTATATCGGTGAACCTACACCATGGCACAACCAAAACCAAACTCCCGTTAAGAGCTCTTACTTTGGTATCGTAGATACAGCCGGTATTCCAAAACATGACTTTTATCTCTACCAAAGCCAATGGGTTTCTGCCAAGAAGAAACCGATGGTGCACCTTCTTCCTCACTGGAACTGGGAAAATAGAGAATTGGCATCGAAAGTTGAAGATTCAGACGGAAAAATTCCAGTTCGTGCCTACTCAAACGCTGCAAGCGTAGAATTGTTCTTAAATGGTCAATCTCTTGGAGTTAAGAAGTTCAACAAGAAACAAACCAGTGATGGCCGCACTTACCAAGAAGGTGCCAATGCTAAGGAACTCTATCTTGAATGGAAGGTTGCGTACCAACCAGGTACTTTAGAAGCTGTAGCTCGCGATGAAGCTGGAAAAGAAATTGCACGTGATAAGATCACGACTGCAGGCCAACCAGCAGGTGTTCGCCTCGTCAAGGAAGAACACGCAATCGCAGCAGATGGAAAAGACTTGACCTACATCTACTACGAAATCGTAGATAGTGAAGGAAATGTGGTACCAACTGCCAATAATTTGGTTCGTTTCCAATTGCATGGACAAGGTCAACTGGTTGGTGTTGATAATGGGGAACAAGCCAGCCGTGAACGCTACAAGGCACAACCTGATGGTTCTTGGATCCGCAGAGCCTTTAACGGTAAAGGGGTTGCCATTGTTAAATCAACTGAGCAAGCAGGTAAATTCACGCTAACAGCCCATTCAGATCTCTTGAAATCTGGTCAAGTAACGGTCTTTACTGGTAAAAAAGAAGACCAAGAAAAGACCGTTCTCGGAACCGAAGTACCAAAAGTACGTACTGTTATTGAGAAAGAGCCAAAAATGCCGAAGACAGTCGGTTTTATCTACAGTGATGGCAGTCGTGAAAAACGTCCAGTAACTTGGTCTTCAGTTGATGTGAGCCAAGCAGGAGTTGTGACTGTTAAAGGTATGGCAGACGGACGCGAAGTTGAGGCCCGTGTCGAAATTCTAGCAATCGCAAATGAGCTTCCAACTGTTAAGCGTGTTGCTCCAGGAACAGACTTGAGCGCTGTTGACAAATACGTTTCTATTGCTGTTACGGATGGAAGCGTACAAGAATACGAAGTTGATAAGTGGGAGATTTCGGAAGCAGATAAAGCTAAACTGTCAGTTGCAGGATCACGTATTCAAATGACTGGTCAACTGGGTGGTGAGACTATTCACGCTACCCTTGTGGTAGAAGAAGGTAATCCTGCGGCTCCTGCAGTACCAAATGTAACTGTTGGTGGCGAATCTGTCACTGGTCTTACTACTCAAAATCCAATGCAATATCGAACTCTTGCTTACGGTGCATCCTTGCCAGAAGTTGTAGCAAGTGCTGAAAATGCGGATGTTACTGTAGTCCAAGCAAGTGCAGCAAACGGCATGCGTGCAAGCATCTATGTTCAACCAAAAGATGGTGGACCTCTTCAAACCTATGCAATTCAATTCCTTGAAGAAGCACCGAAAATTGACCACTTGAGCTTACAAGTGGAGAAAGCTGATGCTCTCAAAGAAGACCAAACAGTCAAATTGTCTGTACTCGCTCACTATCAAGACGGAACACAAGCAGTTCTACCAGCAGATAAGGTGACCTTCTCTACAAGTGGTGAAGGGGAAGTCGCAGTTCGTAAAGGAATGCTTGAGCTGCATAAGCCAGGAACAGTCACTCTGAAAGCGGAATATGAGGGAGCTAAAGGCCAAGTTGAACTCACTATCCAAGCCAATACTGAGACGAAGGTTGCGCAATCTATCCGTCCAGTAAATGTAGTGACAGACTTGCATCAAGAACCTACTCTTCCAACAACAGTAACGGTTGAGTATGACAAAGGTTTCCCTAAAACTCATAAAGTCACTTGGCAATCTATTCCGAAAGAAAAACTTGACTCCTATCAAACATTTGAAGTACTAGGTAAAGTTGAAGGAATTGACCTTGAAGCGCGTGCTAAAGTATCTGTAGAAGGCATCGTTTCAGTTGAAGAAGTCAGTGTGACAACTCCAATCGCAGAAGCACCACAATTACCAGAAAGCGTTCGTACCTACGATTCAAATGGCCACGTTTCATCAGCTAAGGTTACTTGGGATGCGATTCGTACAGAGCAATACGCCAAGGAAGGTGTCTTTACAGTTAATGGTCGCCTAGAAGGTACGCAATTAACAACTAAACTTCATGTTCGCGTATCTGCTCAAACTGAGAAAGGTGCAAACATTTCTGACCAATGGACCGGATCAGAATTGCCACTTGCCTTTGCTTCAGACTCAAATCCAACTGATCCTGTTTCAAACGTCAACGATAAATTGATTTCCTTTAATGACCGCCCAGCTAACCGTTGGACAAACTGGAACCGTAGTAATCCAGAAGCTTCAGTTGGTGTCCTATTCGGAGATTCAGGTATTTTGAGCAAACGTTCAGTTGATAATCTAAGTGTCGGATTCCACGAAGACCACGGAGTTGGCGTACCGAAGTCTTATGTGATTGAATATTATGTCGGGAAGACCGTTCCAACAGCCCCTAAAAACCCTAGCTTTGTAGGTGAGGAAAACCATGCCTTTAATGATCCTGCAAACTGGAAAGAGGTAAGCAATCTCAAAGCACCAGCTCAATTAAAAGCTGGAGAAATGAATCATTTCAGCTTTGATAAAGTTGAGACCTATGCGGTTCGCATTCGTATGGTTCGACTTGATAGCAAGAAAGGAACGTCTATCACAGAAGTACAAATTTTTGCGAAACAAGTTGCGGCAGCTAAACAAGGACAAACAAGAATCCAAGTTGACGGTAAAGACTTAGCAAACTTTAACCCAGATTTGACAGACTACTACCTTGAGTCTGTAGATGGAAAAGTTCCTGCAGTAACAGCAAGTGTTAGCAACAATGGTCTCGCCACCGTCGTTCCAAGTGTTCGTGAAGGTGAGCCAGTTCGTGTTATCGCGAAGGCTGAAAATGGTGATATCCTAGGAGAATACCGTCTACACTTTACAAGCAATAAAGACTTGCTCTCTCGTAAACCAGTTGCCGCGGTCAAACAAGCTCGCTTGCTACAAGTAGGGCAACCGCTTGAATTGCCAACTAAGGTTCCTGTTTATTTCACAGGTAAAGACGATTACGAAACAAAAGACTTGGCAGTAGAATGGGAAGAAGTTCCAGCAGAAAAGCTGACAAAAGCAGGTCAATTTACCGTTCGAGGTCGTGTCCTTGGTAGTGATCTTGTTGCTGAGTTCACTGTACGAGTGACAGACAAACTTGGCGAAGCTCTTTCAAATAACCCAGAGTATGATGAAAATAGTAACCGCGCCTTTGCTTCAGCCACTAACGACATTGATAGAAACTCCCATGACCGTGTGGACTATCTCAATGACGGAAATCATTCAGAAAATCGTCGTTGGACAAACTGGTCTCCAACACCATCTTCTAATCCAGAAGTATCAGCAGGTGTGATCTTCCGTGAAAATGGTAAGATTGTAGAACGGACTGTAGCGCAAGCCAAACTTCATTTCTTTGCAGATAGTGGTACGGATGCACCATCTAAACTCGTTTTAGAACGCTATGTCGGTCCAGAGTTTGAAGTGCCAACCTACTATTCAAACTACCAAGCCTACGACACAGACCATCCATTCAACAATCCAGAAAATTGGGAAGCTGTTCCTTATCGTGCGGATAAAGACATTGAAGCCGGTGATGAAATTAACGTTACCTTTAAAGCTGTCAAAGCCAAAGCCATGAGATGGCGTATGGAACGCAAAGCGGATAAGAAGGGTGTTGCGATAATTGAGATGACCTTCCTTGCTCCGAGTGAATTGCCTCAAGAAAGTACCCAATCAAAAATTCTTGTAGATGGAAAAGAACTTCCTGACTTCGCTGAAGATCGTCAAGACTACCAAATCACCTATAAAGGTCAACGTCCAAAAGTCTCAGTCGAAGAAAGTAATCAAGTAGCTTCAACAGTTGTAGATAGCGGAGACGATAGCCTTCCAGTACTTGTTCGCCTTGTTTCAGAAAGTGGAAAACAAGTCAAGGAATACCGCATCCACTTGACTAAGGAAAAACCAGTTTCTGAGAAGACTGTTGCTGCTGTACAAGAAGATCTTCCAAAACTCGAATTTGTTGAAAACGATTTGGCCTACAAGACAGTTGAGAAAAAGGATTCAATGCTGTATCTAGGAGAAACTCGTGTAGAACAAGAAGGAAAAGTTGGTAAAGAACGGATCTTTACAGCGATTAATCCTGATGGAAGTAAGGAAGAAAAACTTCGCGAAGTGGTAGAGGCTCCGACAGACCGCATCGTCTTGGTCGGAACAAAACCAGGAACCTCTCTTCCAGAAGACGAAGTGAAGAACCTTGTCCTCGACAGACCCGAACTTATAGTCGAAGAAGAAATCATTGACTTCAAGGTTCAGGAGCGTAAGTCTGATAAGTTGTACCTAGGAGAAACTCGTGTCCTACAAGAAGGTCAAAAAGGTATTCGTCTTCACTTGATTGAAGTGGAAAATGGAAAACGTCAGCTTAAAGAAACTTACGATAAAGTCGCTGCTCAAGATCGTATAGTAGAAGTTGGCACTAAACCAGGAACTTCTCTTCCAGAAGATGAAGTGAAGAACCTAGTCCTTAACAGACCAGAACTTGTAATCGAAGAAGAAACAATTGATTTCAAGGTTCAGGAACAAAAGAATGATCAGCTTCCAGTAGGTCAAACTCGTGTTCTCCAAGAAGGTCAAAAAGGTATCCGTGTTCACTTGATCGAAGTTGAAAATGGCAAGCGAACTGAAAAAGAAAGCTATGATAAAGTCATGGCTCAAGATCGCATTGTAGAAGTTGGTACGGCTAGTGAAACAACTAAACCAGTACCTCAAGAATCTACAAAACCACAAGTATCAGAAAAAGCAGATGCAAAAGAAATCTCCTCAAGTGAAGCTAGTCAAGCTCAAGCAGAGCAGTTACCAAATACAGGAAGTGCAGAAAGTCAAGCAGCTCTAGTAGCAGGTTTAGCTCTTCTTGGTTTGAGTGCAGGTTTAGTGGCCACTAAAGGTAAAAAAGAGGACTAGAATGAATCAGTTTTTCTTCTAAATGTATCTCAGAAAGACCAGGGAAACCTGGTCTTTTTAATAGGCAGAAGCATTCTCTTTAGAGCAAATTAACGTTTATGAAATTAGATAACCAAAATGATAAAAACGCTATCTGGTATCGAAAACGAGATGAACTTATTTTTTAAAAAATAGCGGTAAAATATACCAGTTTCTGTTTCGATGATAGGAGAAGAAAAAGGCATAAAGTGGTTAATATACGGATGTGAAAAAGTCGATTTCAAACGATAAGAAAAAATTGGATTTTTTTTATAAAAATTTGCTTGCTAAGTGTCTAGAGTTTTGGGAAAGTGAAAAATTAAATATTATATAACTTGAGAGAGTGAGAAAATCGCTCTCTTTTTTCGTTGCCAAAAATTAAGGAAAGGAGAAAAAATGTCAGATAATATTGAAATTGTTATGGATATTGATTCCTTAGAAATTTTCGATGTAATAGATCTTGATAAGAATGAAAATATGGTTGATTGTATCCCTGAAGGAAATTCTGAAGAAAAGGTATCTCCATACGATGACCTCGATAGAGTTTGGCTTGGAAACGGTTATTATTATAAGCCCTCTAGTCTACTTTGGGAAGTTATTAAAGACGATGTTATTCATGAATTAAAGCCTAGAAATAAACATGGCAGTTATCCTTACTCCAGAAGAGCAAGAGATGGAACTTGGGGACAAACTAGTCAATTGACTCAGGATCAAGCCTTGTGGTTGACTCTAGAGTTTAATCCAGAATTGATGGGATATGTGTAGGAAGGAAATAGTTCGATAATTTATTGATTGTCCCTTTAAAATAGAATTTCTCATTATCCATTATGATATAGCTGTGAATAAATCACCATCAGCTGGTGATAAGAAAGGATAAACTAAATGACAAGACAAGCGCAACAATCACGTGATCTAGTATTGAAAGAAATTATGCAGTCACAAAATATGACAAGAACGAGAGCTCGTTTAATTTTGAAAGAGCTAGAGGAACTTGGTTTGTTTCAGTTTTCTGACACTGGTCAGTTTTTGTTGAAAGTAGGTGTTTAGTATGAAGCGAATTTCTGCAAGACAAGTTCAATCAAGTGAAAGATTTTATAGAATACCAAAAATATTTGTTGAATCACCACTTTATAAACCGATGAGTACAGATGCTAAATTCACTTACGCTATCTTGAAAGACCGTTTTGAACTATCTCTTAGAAATAACTGGATTGATAAAAATGGAGATGTCTATCTGATTTATACAATTACTGAACTCCAAGAAATTTTAGGCTATGGAAATAAAAAAGTTATTAAACTAAAAAAAGAGCTTCAGGAATATGGCCTCTTAGAAGAAGTTCGACAAGGTTTGAATAAGCCTAACCTACTGTACTTAGGCAATATTGACTATCAAGCTCTTCCTACTGAAGAAACTCACTCCAACCCATCGGCAACAGCGGAAATGTCAAAACGACACTTCCAAAAAAATCAAGGAAATGTCAAAATAACATCTCAAAAAATGTCGAAACGACACGCTAATGATACTGAGAATAACGAGACTGAATTATCTAATGATACTAATCGATACAAGAGCGAATCATCTCTTTCTGATTTATCAATCTCTGAAGCATTTAAAATGGGGCAACATGGTTTTCTTTCCCCTCAACTAGTTCAGAAACTCAGTTTGTTTGGAAAAGATGCAAAAATTCTTGAAAATAAAATCTATCAATCGAAACGTCAAGTTGAGAAGAATTACAACAACCTCTTAGCTAATCAGGAAATTTATGGAGAGGTTTGGTTACAGGATCTTGAACGTGAGCTTGATAAATTGATTTTCAAAATTAAAACAGGAGAGGCTGAAGGAAAACCAATCCAGAATATCCCAGCCTATTTCTACAAAATGATGATTCGTTTTTGGAAGATGGCTTTACTCATTGAAAAAGAACAGGGCTTTATGGAGGTATCAGGACAAAGTGAATATGCTAGAAAATCCCCTGCTGAGTGTCCTAGTCTTATTGCATACTATTATCCAGATAAACTGTCGGAGATGAAACTCAATAGCTATTTATCAGAATTGTCTAAGGGAGTTGAAACATGTTAAAAGATGAATTTAGACCAATTGATGGTAAAGTGCTAACGATAGGTCGTAGCCCGAAGGAGAAAATCTACATGGTTCCTAAAGCTGTTTTTGATTTACCGAAAAAAGAAAGAGCTGAGAAACTCAACCAAATTTTCTCATTATGGCAACAGAAAGAGGATTGATTTTATGGGATTGTTTAATAACCAAGAGAGAATTAACGGAGGGCAAGCTATGAAAGCTAGATCTTCCCAATCAGTTCAAGAAATCGAAATGATTGTAGAGTATTTTGATAAAACGGTAGACAGTATTTCTGTCACTTCCAACTTAGAGGAACTAGAAAAATTGGTATCAAGTTCATTTGGAACAGGAGCGAGTATGAATTTTACATCAGCGACTCCGCCATTTTCCATCAATCCTAGATGGGTGAGGAAGATAACTTATCGGACAAAATAAGGAAGATATCAGGAGGATAGTAATGTTTAAACTAGTTACAATAGCTTTATTATTGGTCTTAGCGTATGGAATAGGGCTTGTCATGCTGGAACTGAAGAAAGCTCCTCTGATGGATGATGAAATATTATCAAGTCTAAATAATGAAGGAGACAAGTAGATGTGAGGAAACAAACACAAAATCGTATCAGAGAATTACGAAAAAAAGCCAGATTATCACAACAAGCCTTGGCTGATCAGATAGGGGTGTTTCGCAACACCATATCTAACTGGGAAACAGGGTATAGTCAGATAAGTCTGGAGAATGCCAAAAATGTGGCAGAATATTTCGGGGTAACCATTGACTACCTGTTAGGGTCAGAATCGGACCAAACGTAGTCCAGTTAAATCTATATTGACCGAGAAGTCACTAAACTATTAGAACATTGAAAACTAAATACAAGGCTTGCCCTGATACAGCGTGGCTATGGATAAAAAAGAAACGGGGGCGAGTAGCAAACTAGAAAAGGATATCTAGTCCAGCCACTGAACGAAAAAGCATGACAAAGGTCATAAGCTGAAGGAGTAAGGGTTCCTAGACTATAAACCCAGCGTATAAAATACCGATGTAAAAATACGTTTTTACACAGCACGGCGTAATTTTCGCCTTTCAACTTCAAGGAGAAATCTATGACAGATGAAATAACCGTCCGCCTAAAGGACTTAAAAGTTTTAGGAAAACAAGGAGGTGCGACAGCTCGCTTAGAGGACGGCACAGACCTTATCCTGGAGCCAGACTATGCAGTCAAACAGGCTAGAGGATACGTAGACGGACTTTTAAGGGATGTTGAATTTCATTTGCCTTATAAAAAGGTTTATGATCAAATTCGCACTATCAAGAGAGATGCTCAAGTTATAGCTCGAAAAGTTAAGACACCATCAGGAATGGAACTTCGTTTAACTGGAAAAGGTTATAACCCGAAAAATAAATAAAGAAAAGGAAAAATCAAAATGAACAAGAAAAAACAAGTATTAGCAGCACTCGCACTATCAACAATTGCACTTGCACAAGCTGGTTATGTATCAGCAGACGATCTGGCACCAATTGACTCTTCAGCTCCAACAACAGAAGTAGTTACGCCAACAGCACCTAGCACTTCAACAGAAACAGAGGCTCCAGCAGTTCAGCCAACAGCACCTAGCGCTTCAACAGAAACAGAGGCTCCAACAACTCAGCCAACAGAGCCTTCAGTTACTCCAGTTGACCCAACATCGCCAAGTGTACAAGACAAAGACAATGCAGGAAGTCTTGACGGAGTGACAACTGATAAACCAGCATCTTCTGATAAGCCACAGGATAAGGATAATGCAGGTAGCCTCGATGGTGTACCAACACCATCAGATAAACCACAAGACAAAGACAACGCAGGAAGTCTTGACGGAGTGGCAACTGATAAACCAGCACCTTCAGACAAGCCACAGGACAAGGATAATGCAGGTAGCCTTGATGGAGTCCCAGTTGAAAAGCCAAAAACAACAGATGAAGCCAATGAGCAAGGAAAATCACAAATCGGGACTACTTCATCCGCAACCGGACAAGTTGTCCATGATGTAACCAAAGAACCCGTTGAAACAAATACAGGTGCATCTATCGTTAGCACCCAAGGCGGAAACGTAGTTCTTTCAGATGGTTCAGTAGTTGCTCCTGAAGAGGTCGGTGGTACTGTCAACGAAGATAAGACTATCTCTGTTACTGATAAAGAAGGCAAACTTAAAACACTTCCAAACACTGGAACCGCAGAAAGTATTCTAGGTACTATTGGTGGCATGTTGTTGACAGCAGTGGGTTACTTTTACAAGAAAAAACTATTTTAATTAAGAAAAGGAGACATATATGACAGAAAAAACAAAAGGACACGGATATTTCCGTAAGAAAAAATGGGCTAAAGGTTTAGCATCAGGTATTGCAATTGCAGGTTTTGTAGCCTTCTCTGCAGGTTCAGCATTTGCGGATGAAGCAGTCCAACCTGAAAGCAAGAATGACAATAACATGTATGCTACACAAGCTGGTAAAGCAACAGGAATCCAGCCTGTAGCAATTGATAATACAGAAGTCACAAAGGCTGCTGACAAGGCTAAAAAAGCTGGAGTAGTTGTATCTGAAACACCAAGTGTTGACAAAGGTACAGACACTAATTCATCTAGTCTTGAACAATCTAAGTCTGAGATTAAGCAAGATCAGGACAAGCAGGTCAAGGGGCTTGAAGCTACAACTGCAAAACAAGTTCAAAACAATGAAGCCTTCAAGGAAGCGCAGGAAGCTATTCACGCTAACAATAAATTTGTTTCAGAAGAAAAAGCCAAACATGAAGGGGAAAC
This sequence comes from Streptococcus oralis ATCC 35037, assembly GCF_900637025.1. Lineage (NCBI taxonomy): Bacteria > Bacillati > Bacillota > Bacilli > Lactobacillales > Streptococcaceae > Streptococcus > Streptococcus oralis. The sequence goes on along the minus strand of NZ_LR134336.1, from coordinate 1,268,629 downwards.
AACTGTCACTGTAACGAATAACGGTTCGACTGCCACAGATGGTTCAGCAGACCAAAACAAGAAAGCTACTCAAACAGCTAAACAGGTCTTGTCAGATAACCAACAAGCAGTAACAAAATACCTGGGTGAAAAATCTAAGTATGATACTACTGTTAAACAAGCTACTACTTTAAACAAAGCGGTAGAAAGCGCATCTGAACAGCTGAAGAAAGAAAAGGTTGACGTTAAAGCAACCGTTACACGTACGGTCTCTTCAGTCAAAGAAGTAGAGGCGCTACAAAAGAAAAACGAACAGGCTATTGCAGCTGCAAAAGGCAAAGTTGAGCTTAACAAAGCGATTATGGCTGCCTACACAGAGAAGAAGAATGCTAGTGATCAAGTCAATCAAGATGCTGATCGCAAATCAACCGAACTGAAAAATACTGGAGTGCTTCTAACTTCTAAAACACAGGAAGTTTCTTCAGCTGATGAAGCGAAGCGAATTGGGAAACAAAACCAAGCAGCTTATGACAAAGCTAAGAAAGCACAAGCAGACTGGCAGAAGAAATACAATGAACTTCAAGCTAAAACAAGTACGGAAGGGTACACAAAAGAGGTTGTCTTACAGGCTCTCAGTCTTGCATCAGCTAATCCTGAAGCAACAGTGAAGTCATCTGCTTCAGGTTCAACAGTAGTAACGACAGGTTATATTGCTTCCTCAAGTGGTTCTTCAGGATATGGTCGTATTCTTGACTCGACTAAGGTCTTGAAATATAAGGATGTTGGCACTGGATGGAAAACAGAAATTGACTACACTAATCTGAAAGGTTTGACTGTTTCAACTGCAGATGGTAAAAAGCATGATATTTCTCGTATCCATCGAAAATTCGAGATTCTTAATCAAGGGAAGACAGGATTGAATGATGTCTATGTCTTGAATGATCCAACAGAAGGATTCGTAGTAGCTCGTAACGATGGAACAGGTGGAGCTGCGGACTACATGAATTTCTTGGTTACGGATACCTACTACTACAATGTGGATGGGAAAGAAGTAACCTTCCAAGCAAGTGAAAAGACTCCTGCAACCCTGACCTATTCTTCACTCAATCACAATCGTATTGGTTGGGAAGGTGCGAAAGCAATCAACGGAACTCACGTTGAAATTAACGGCTCCACTGTTACAGAAAACAAAGATTATGGCTATGTCTATGCGGAAGACTACAACCGCCAAGAAGATGTAGGGCATCTTTGGGATACATCTGACTCACCTTACCAATACAAGGGCGCTGCACTTGGTGTTTTCAAGGAAGGAACAGCCTTCACAACCGAATTTATCCAATGGGATGGACCAGATAGTCCAAGTGGCCAAACCTATTGGTTCGCTTTGAATACGAAGTTTGTAACGCCAGTTGTTGAAGTTCCAGCTACGGCAACTATCACAAAAACAACCGTGAAGCCAGTTAAGACTGAACCTGTATCAGCTGAATTGGTTAAAGCGAAAAATCCGGTTAAGCCAACCTTGGCTCTTAAAACTCTATCTGAAACTAAAAATCATAAGTTATCCGCAAGCTATCACGGTTATAAGTTACAGTATAAGCCAGTTGTCAGCAAATCTGTAGCAGATACAGATAAGACCAACACAGATGGCCAAACAGTTGCTAAAAACTCTACTCAGACCTATACATTGACCCATGATAATGTCTATGCGAACCTGAAAAAAGGTGACAAGATTACCATCATTGACCCACTCGAAGCTGGTGCTGTTCCTGATGTAGCTGTCACAAAGGCAGCTACAGAGAAAGCGGGTTGGGGCGTTGCCTATGATGCAGGAAAGAACACTTATACCTTTACTGCAACCTACGAAGGGAAACGCTTAGAAGCTCCTGTGATTACTTGGAAGCCAATCTATGATAAAGGATTCTATGACAACACTTATAAAGTGTTAGTGAATAACTACGAGGTGTACTCAAATACTGTTACCAACTACACACCGAGACCACCAAAACCAGTCAAAGCTGTTCTGGATCGTTCTGGTAAGAATATAAACGGTGCGACAACGTTTGATCGCAACGTGACCTTCCGTTTGACAACAGATTACAGTCCATACACCAAAACTCTTGCTTCAGCGCAGGTACTTGGTAAGAAGTTTGCTATCCTGGATGACGTTCAAGACAATGCCTTCACAGTTGACCACAGCAAGATCAAGATGACTGCTGCAGGTAAAGACGTTAAAGCGCTCTTTACTATGTACCATGTGCTCTCAGATGCAGGTCGTACAGATGCAATCAATAAAATCCTGAAGGAATTGAACTTGAACCCTAAAGGTGAGTTCTACCTTTGGACACCGAAAGACTCTGCGAGCTTCTACAACAATTACGTGAAGCAAAATAAAAACGTGACGATTGATCTTCCAGCTAAGCTCCTGGTTAAAGCAGGGGAGAAAGTTGAGAATAGCTTTAAGCAAATCGACTTTGGCAATGGCTATCAATCAAAACTTGTCACTGTCTCGGTTCCTGATGTGAATCCAGAGAAACATGCCCTGGATCAAAAGGATAATAAAAAAGTCTTGGATGGCCAAGAAGTACAGATTGGCCAATACATCCGCTATCTACTCGATGGCGTAACCGTCCCTAGTAAACACGATAGCCTCTTCCAATATGATGGTATTGATATGCTTGACTTGAAGCATGATCGATATACGGGTAATTGGTCTGGTATTATTCGAGGGACAGAATACCTTGCTCAAAAAGACCTGGTTCTTCCTTATGATGTAGTCTTGTCTGACGGTAAAGTGGTTAAGGCAGGAGACAAGATTGCTAAAGGTTCTACTTATGCGTTCCAATTTGAGTTTAATGAGAGTACAAACTCTGACTTTATTAAGAAAATCGTTAAAGTCACATGGAACGAAAAAGACGGTAAGTGGGCTTACACTATTGACAAAGAGTTTTTGAACTCTCTAGGAGTTAAAGGTACGTTTGACGTTGATTTTTATATCGAAGTCGAACGTATTGCAAGTGGTGATGTTGAAAATACATTTGTAAATATTGTTAATGGTCAAGAAATGGAAGCTAAAGTTGTAACTCATACTCCTGAGCAGCCTAAACCTGAAGAACCAGGAAAACCAAAACAATCACTGCCAAATACAGGAACAGCAAGCAGTATGCTTCCAGTTGTAGGAATGATTATGGGATTGTTGAGTCTTGCAGGAGCAGGGCTTCGTAAGTATAAAAAATAGAACATCTAGAAATTCCCCCTCGTCTATGGTATAATGAACCCATAAAAAAGAGGGGGAAGAGAGATGAGAAAGGACACAAAAATGGATGCACATGTGACTAGAAGTGGATATAGATACTATACCCCGACTAAAACAAAATCAGAAGTCACCAAACCTGAAGAGAAGAAGTGGAAAAAAGGTCTACGTTGGCTAGGGAAAGCCACCTGGTTAGGAATAAAGAACCTACCGAGTGTAATTGCGAGAGCTGCCGTTTTGATGGTTGCGACTCCACTCATGTTTCTCCTCTTTATCTTCAATCTGATTAAAAGCTTGATTGCGACAGCAATTGGATGGGTAGTATTTAAGATTGTAGTTGTCCTAGGCTATGCTGCTTTTTGGGAAATATATTTTTGGATAACAAAATCAGGTCCCTCTGCAGATGTAGAGAAGCAGTTAGATTGGCTTATGACTAACTTTTTCTTTCCTCAAAAGGTCCCCATCTACTATTGGTGGGAAACAACTATTATCGTTGTCTTAGCTGTGATTACAGCCCTCTCTCTAACCTTTCGTCCAACGGATGAAACATAGTATTGAATAAACAATGTAGGTGCTAAGGAATTTTCTTAGTACCTTTTTTATAAAAGAAAGCGAGAAAAAATAATGGATGCAGTTGTAGATTTTATTAACAAAATTGGGAATATCGGTGGGATTATCGGTATTGGTTGGGCCGCTTGGGGTGCCTGGGACTTAGCAGTAGGAATCAAACGTGAATTGGATGATAAGAAGGATAAAGGAATCCAAAGTTTGATACTAGGTGCACTTTTAGGTGCCGTTCTAAAAGCCCTCTTTACAGCTTTAGCAACAGGTCTTCAATCTCTTGGTTAGGATGAAGAAGAAAGAGGAGGTGGTTTTATGGACCAATCCACACTTGATCAACTAACCATGAGTCTGAAAGACTATAATGCGACAGCCTATGAATTGATGGAAACTATTTCGGGGTCGATGGAGAAGGTAGCAATTTTGCTTCTTCTCCTTTTTATGGGGATCAACCTCATGAATTGGCACCAACAACTTAAAAGCAATGGTGGGGAGCTGTCTTTTCAGCTTTGGATTGAAGAAATCCTCAAATATGCTATTGCGCTCTTTTTTATCCTCTATGTGGATGCGATTTTTGATGCCTTGTCATGGTTGTTCAATGTTATCATTAAGTTAGTAGCCAAGAATGCTACAGATCCTTTCAGTTCTGAGCCACCAGATTTTAAAGGTTTGGGTATGATTGAGAAATCATTCTTTAAAATTGTTTATGCGGTTGTTGATTTTGTCGGTCAGATATCGACTAAGTTGTTGATCTTGTTACGCTCCTTTACGCTTTACACGTATAAGGGAATCGCTAAAATTATTGTCGCTTGTTACATGGTGGATAGCTTACGCCCGATCTGCCTTGGTTTCTTTAAGCTCTATGCTGCTGCTGTCCTTCAGGGATTGATTCTAGTGGTTGTAATCATGCTTTACCCAGCCATTGTCACGAATGATTTATTGACACTTAGCAATACTGGAGCTTTTATAACTGCACTCGTAGCAATCGCAAAAGGAATTATTTACATTGTCATGATATTTGGTAGCCAACGAATGGCCAAAAATATCATGCAGGTGAACTAGATTATGGTATAATGAAGAGAGAATGCTGAAGGAGAGATGGTATGGCTGTTTCGAAGTTTTATGCAGTATGGCGGAAAGAATCCGGAGAAGAAGAGATTGTGAATGCTTTTCAAGCACTCGCTCTAAAGGGGCGAGCACAAATTATTACGACGCCAAAAGAACAGGCGACTCTTTTTGATTTGGAAACGGATCTCAAGGTTAATCCAAGAAGTAGCCAGAAAAAAGATGGTCGCTATGTAGGTCAACCATATTTTAGTTACTATCCAGGTGAAGAGAGCCCATTAAAGGGATTACAAAGTAGCTTTGAGTATTCCTCTGAGCTGAATGCTTTTATCGAGGCTTTCAAGACTATTGAGAAATTTCAGATTGAATATGACAATCATACGGCTTATATTTTTCCTAAAGCTATTTCTCCGATGCAACGGATAGTATTTGAAGATGAAGACTTTGTTATTCTAAAGCTCTTGATTGATATTGATGAGACCTATCCTTATTCTGAATACTACCGTTTAAATGGTCAACTGGGTATTGAATTTTATAAAACGAGTAGACCAGAACCTGTTAAACGGATAAAATTAGCTAAAGAAGGCATTCCCTTGTTTGAAGCCAAGGCTCATTTCCCTAAGTCTACTAAGATTTATGTACCTGAAGAATTTACTTCACCAGAACAGGTTAAAAGTGTTGCTGATAGAGTGAGGAAAGTTTATCAGGAAACAAACTATAAACTGTATGGGAATTTTGATAAATACCACATAGAAGCATTTGTCTTTTTAGATGATAATGAAAGGAAGTACCAAACTTTGAAAACTTATGAGGAACAGTGTCAGGAATTGCAGGCAAAAATTGAGAAGTTGGAAGAGAACTTCAATCAAAAAACTGAGAAAGTCAACCAGCTGAGAAAAGAAATTAAGCAAGCCGAAACAATCTTGAGAAACTATCACGAAGAGGAGGAGTATTACAAGAAGTTAGAAAAGGATAATCAAAAACTAGAATCAGATAAACAAAGATTGAAGCAGGAAAAAGGAGAAATTATCTCTAAAAATCAACGTCTAACCAATGAATCACAACGTTTACGTAGACTGAAAAATGTAGCAGAAGAGAAGATAGAGTATTTACAAAAACGATCGTTCTGGCAAAGACTTCTCAATAAATAAAAATAGTAGGTAATGAAACAGTTCTAAAGAAGAGCTGTTTTTTTGATGGAAAGGATAAAGTATGAATTTAGAAGAACTCAAGCAACGGCGAGATGAGCTTGTGCAAGACAATGCTTGGATGGATAATTTAATTAAGGAAAAAGAGGAAGAGTTATGGGAATTGAAGGTAAGAGGTATTGCAGCTTCTGAGCTAGCGAGATCGGCATTGGAATCTGCTTTACGCTCTGCAGGAATTGTAGATACCTTTTACGGCCCAGATAATGGAAAGAAAGGAACAGAATGACACGTTTAGGCAGTGAATTTTTAAAGGCTTTAGATAGCTACGAAAGGCCAGTTTTAGGGTATATGACACTGAGACAGTTAGTGCTACTATTTGGTATCGCATTGACAGTAGTTGTCACAACCATCCTCTATTGGCTGAAGGCACCTGATACTATTCTTTATGGCGTTGATATTTTGTTATTAGCGCCTTTTGTTATTTTCGGGTGTTATTTTGATGAAAAAATTAAAGATAATATTCGTTTCATGTTAACCAAGCAGGAACGCTCTTATCAGACAGATTATGACAGAAAGGAATACACAAGAAATGAATTTATTCGGCCGAAAGAAAACCTCGAAACTCTCTAAGGAGGAACGGGAACGGGCCAAACGTCTAAGACGTACCATGACGGCATCTACACAGAATAGTCTTAATTATCAATGGTTGATGCCTGATGGCCTCATGAAAATTACAAATGATCAATTTTCAAAGACCTATCGCCTAGGTGATACAAGCTATATTACTGCAACAGATGATGAGCGAATTGATATCATTGAAACAAACGCTGATATTTTTAATTCGCTGGATATTGACAATGATATGCAGCTATTGATCCTGAATCGTCGAGTAGAAAGCAATAGCTTATCTTCTATCCGCTATGATTTAGTTGGAGATGGATATGACGATTATCGTAAAGAATACAATGCGATGATCAATGATCGTTTTTCTCAGGAACAAAATACCTTCAAGGTAGAAAAATATCTGACGATTACTACCCAAACAGACCAGGATCATCAAGCTAGAAGAATTCTTGATGATACAGCCAGCGTTATTGAAAGTCAATACAGTGGCTTAGGAATCTCCTTTAAGGAGTTAGAGGGATTAGATCGTCTTCTTATCTTCCGAAAACTCTTGAGGCGAGAAGGTTTTATTGATTTTAACTATGAAGACATCGCTATTTCTGGATTATCTACCAGGGACTTTGTAGCTCCAAACTATCTGAAGTTTGAAAAAGATCATATGAAAATTGATGATTGTTTCGCAAGGGTGATGTATGTTAGACAATATCCTACCTTCTTGAATGACAAACTGATTAAGAATATCCTGGATACAGGAATTGAACTGGCTATCAGTCTGCATGCGAAGCCCTATGATACTGCAGATGCCCTGAAGAAAATCAAGACAGTTAAGTCAAGTGTACGTAGGGAAATGATCAAAAGTCAGAAGGCTGCCGCAAAAGAAGGCTATGGAAGTGACCTGGCTGTTGGTGGGAAGGCTGTGGAGACATCTCGTGAAACAGAGAAATGGACTGAAGAACTCCAGGACAATGACCAAAAAATGTTTTCAGGTGTGATGACAGTTTTCTTCATGGCTGACACTCTGGAAGAGTTGAATATCTACACTGAGCAGGTTCAACGATCTGTCCGTAAGAATACGGTAGAACTGGATAAGTGTTACTTGTACCAGGAAGAATCCTTGAATACGATTCTACCGATTGGGATTCCATTTATCAACGTAAAACGCCGTTTTATGAGAGATATGACTACCAGTAACTTGGCCACACAAGTCCCATTTACCAACGTAGATCTTCGATCTAGCAGTCCACGTGCAATTTATTATGGCCAGAATCAGCTATCTAAGAACGCAATCACAGTTGATCGTAAGAAAGACTTGAATACAGGTTCAGGTTGTATTTTTGGGAATTCAGGATCAGGAAAGTCAGTTCTTGCTAAAGGAGGAGAGATTATTCCTACGACTCTACGTTACCCTGAAGATAATATTATTATTGTCGATCCTGAAGATGAGTACACTGGTATTGGCCGAGAATTGGGTGCAGAAATTATCACAATCGCTCCTGGATCGCAACATCACTTTAACTTATTGGATCTCCCTGATAAGGATAAACTGCAGGCAGAAGATAGTGACCCGATTGGCCAAAAATCAAACCTCTTATCAACCTTGTTTGAGAATATATTCTCTGAAGTATCAGACGATGAATTTGCGATGATTGACCGTGTAACGAGAAAGACTTATGAGGAATTTGAAAAACCAACATTTAAGAATTGGCAAGCTGTTTTAGAACGTCAACCTGAAGATGTAGCCAAGGAGCTGGCGCTGAAGGCAGAACCTTATACTGTCGGCTCAAACGATATCTTTGCTCACCCTACAAATGTCAATATGAATAGTCGCTTTATTATCTTCAATCTCAAGCAGTTGAGTGGGAAATTGAAGCCATTCGCCCTCCTGGTGATTCAGGACTTTATCTGGAACCAGGTAGTCAATAATCAAGGGAAAGCTATTACATGGCTGTACTTTGATGAGTTGCAGCTATACTTTAAAAATAAGCTGCAAGCAACCTTCTTTACAGAACTATACTCACGTATTCGTAAGTACGGGGCTATTCCAACAGGGATTACACAAAACCCAGAGACTGTTTTATCTACAGAGGAAGGTAGAAAGCTAGTCGCAAACTGTGAGTTTTTAGCCCTCCTGAAGCTGAAGAGGACAGACCTAGAAGCCCTGGAGCAGGTAATTCCTCTTACACCTTCACTGGAGCGATTTGTTTTGCGACCAAAAGCAAAAGGTACAGGTTTGATTGTGGCTGGAGATACGATTGTTCCATTTGAAAATCCTATCCCTAAAGATACCAAACTGTATCAATTGGTTGCGACGGATAGTTAAAAATTAGAAAGAGAGGTGATTTCTTTTGTTTGAAAGTGATCCCAATCAATTAAAACAGGAGCGTAAGCGGAGAATCAAAGAAGGATCCTCCCAGAATGCAGAAAAAAATCCTAAAGAAGCACGTTTAGACTCAAAAGTTGCATTTAAAGAAGCTAAGAAGAATTATCGCTTAGCGAACAAAAATTATAAACTACATAAAGGACCTCAAGCAACAGCTAGAGGTCTTTTCTTTAAGCAACAACGTGATCGAGCAAAGTTGGAAAAACAAATTGCCACAACGCTCTATAAACGAGCTAAAAAGGCTGATGACAGTTATATCCCTAACCGACTGAAGAAACGTGCAAAACAAAGCGCCCGAATGAAAGTGAGACACGACGTTGAGAAAACGGTCAGAGATAATGAGATTCTTGGAGACTGGGTTCAGGCGAGGCAAAATATTCGTCAATTTAAGTACCAGGTAAACGCCTCTAAAAGAGCGTTAAATGCTGTAGGAAAATTATCCAAGTATTCAATCAATCATAGCTATGGCCAGCTCAATAGAAGCTATAATTTCATCAGAGGGCGAGGGTATACTCGAACACCAAAAGAGTTCTCCTGGGAAGGAAAACTCAGCAAAAAAATGAAACATGCCAAAAAGCGACTGGGACGTTCAAAGTTTGGGAAGGCATCAAAACGTACAGGAAAAGTCTTAAAGTTTTCGTCAAAAATACTACGTTCGATTTTAACAAATCCTTTAGCTGTCAAGTCCTATTTCTTAATGTTTCTCATCTTTGCAGTATTTGGGATATTTATGTCTGTTTTTGGAGGAAGTGGTCCAGTCCAACAAAATGAATTTGACTTGAACAAATCCTGGCTTCAAATCAGTAAACGAGATCGAGAGAAGTCCAATGATAAGGTAGACTATTGGACAAACATCGATGACATGATCTTTTTCATGAACTTTCGCTACGGTAGCGATTGGAAACCAGAAAGTAACTGGAATGAGGGGACTGGTGGTGAATGGGCTGGGGCGTTAGGTTTTAATCACTATTCTGATGCCTTGAATGATCTTTGGAATCATTTGAATGATGACCCTCACAACTTGAAAAAGATGGTTGACTTATATGGCCCCTCATCAGAACTAAAGTGGGCTAAGTTGAGTGATAGCGAGCTGGAAGAGTATAAAGAGCTAGAGGAGTTGACTAAAGAGGTTGGTCGATACCCCTCTTATCAAGAACTAGCTAACCCTTTTTACCAGGAGGACGATCCTTCTTATCAAGCCCCTTTAGTTATCCTGAAGCGGTTTGGTTATACCTCTAAGAGTGAAATCTATGAGAAAACACAACTAAAAGCTTCAACAGGACAAGCTCTAAGAGCTCCTATTGACGGTCAAGTCAGTGTGACAGATGATACTACTGTATCCATCAAAACAGATAAAGCCATCTTTACTTATGAAGAGGTAGGAAATATCCGTGTTTCTGACGGTGATCAGGTCAAAGCTGGAGACGAGGTTGGGAAGGTAACGGCAAATGGTTACCAGGTCATTCAGTATCAAAAACTGGAGGAAAAAGAGACAAAGGATAAGAAAGAAAAGTGGACATCAGTCAATCCAGGCTTTTACTTTCAATCTGTCACGTACAATCAGACAACCTCAGTCATTACTACACTTGCTGGTGATTTAGGACAAAAATCACGAGCGATAAAAGACTACTTGAAGCAAAAGGTACCAGGGCTGACAGATAATGGTTTGGCAGCCATGCTTGGAAATTTTGCAACAGAAAGTAATATCAATCCCAAACGTGCTGAAGGAGATTATCTTAGCCCACCAGTAGGGGCTGACTCTTCTTCCTGGGATGATGAGTCCTGGTTAGCTATTTCTGGACCCGCTATTTATAACGGAAGATACCCAAATATTCTCCATCGAGGTTTAGGGCTAGGTCAGTGGACAGATACAGCGGATGGTTCCACTAGGCACACTCTATTATTGAATTATGCAAAATCAAAAAATAAAAAGTGGTACGATTTAGAACTGCAGTTAGACTTTATGTTAGAGGGAGATACTCCTTACTACATCACTGAACTGACATCGATTCTAACCAGCAGAGAAAACGTAGAGACACTTACAGAGCGTTTCCTGGTTAACTGGGAAGGGAACTCTGGAGATAAGGTCTTAGAGCGCCAGAATAATGCTAAACAGATCCATGCCTTTCTCACACAACAAGTTCGAGGAGGTGGAGCGTTAGCATCTTCCTGGAATTTCCCTGCCGAGTATCAGTCAAAAGTGGAGCACCCTCCTACACAAGCTTCTATGACTACACAACAAGGAAGCGGTTATGAAGTGGGACAATGTACTTGGTATGCCTATAATCGTTTAGTTGAACTAGGAACGATTACAGACTTATCAGGAGCTTATGGTTACCTTGGTAATGGTCAGGATTGGGTGGCAAGCCTAGTTGCAAAAGGATGGCGGTATAGTACAACTCCAACAAAAGGAGCTGTTGTATCAGTAGTAGGTGGATTTGGTGGGACACCAGATGTATACGGCCATGTTGCGATTGTGGAAGCTGTGAATCCAGACGGTTCATTCCTCGTTTCAGAATGTAATATCCAAGGAGTACAGGATAAGGTACATTTTTCTGTCCTATATCCAGCTTACTACTATTCGTTTGCAACACCGAATTAAAAAAGAAAGAAGGTAAATCATGAAAATGATAGATATGGAGAAATTGAAACTCCTTAAAATAGGTGGAATCCTTATAGGAGTTGTGCTAGTTCTAGGATTCGTATTCTGGATTGGTGCAGCAACTTCAGCGCAAAATAAAGCTAAGCAGGAAGCTGCAACCACGCAACAAGAAACCAAAGCAGAGGGAAGCGAACTAACGCAAGAATATGTGAAGGAATTTTTGACAGCTTACTTCAATAAGCAAGATCTTGGAGAAAATAGAAATCGCTATTTGCCCTATATGACAGAAGCTGCTTACAATCAGGAAGTGAACTCTGAAGAAGAACCAACGGTACAAACCTATAAGGGCTATGTAGTGGATACACAGATGAAGTCTGCTATCGTCTACATCGATCAAGAAAATAATGTTGCCTTAGCTCAAGTGAGATACACTCAGACACAGTTACAGAAGAAGTATGATTATACTAACGCCCAAACAAACGTAGGATCTTCAAGAACCATACGGATTCGCTTCAGCAAGCAAGATGGGAAATACCTGGTAAATCATATTGACCCCATTTTGATTGTGGACAGCTTGAACGCCAGCGAAAAGGCGAGTATTCCATCGTTAAACAAACCAATCACTAACCAAACACAAAGTACAGAAGGGAAAAAGGAACAATGACAAAATTAGAAACTTTGGAAAAACAAAAACAGAAAGCGGAAGACCGCTTAGCTGACTATATGACCAAGGCCAAGAAGGAAGAAGAGAAGCTGCAGCAGCTAGAAACTCAAATCATTCTGGCCAAACATGAGGAACGGTCAAACTACTTGGCCGAACATAATTTAACCTGGGCTGATATTGAAACAGCTCTTGCTGAAGGAAAATTGAAAGGATCTGAAAAACATGTACCGTTTAACCAATCTGACACAAAACACGACCACAACGTATAAGAATCGAGACCTTGTGTATCAAGCCCTGGAGCGAGAAAATGCCAAGGTTAAGCATGAGGGGGCAGAGGCCGTTTTATTGGTAGAGGAACTGGATAAAAAGAATGTAGTGATCTACCAAGAAGATGTCTATTTGCCGTTTGAGGGAATTGTGGATAGCCTCTTCCTGAAGCCTGGTACGTTGAATCACCAGGAGGCCCCAGCAAAAGAAGCAAAAAACTCTTTCTTTAAGCGCCAGCCTGAAACAAAACATGTAGAGAAGACTCCTGAAGAGAAAGCTAAAGCCACTTCCTTGAAACATGAAACTCCCAAACCTCGAACCTCTTCTAAACGCTCTTTTTGGGTGTATTTAGGAAGAGTTCTGGTGTTGTTTGGTCTAGTAGGAAGTCTGACACTTGCTGGCTTATCCCTTACGCTAGTTTACTATCAAGAAAAGCAACTCTCGGCCTTGTCCAAGGAACTTTCAAATCTAAAAACTATTCAGTCAAAAACAGGAGAACTAGATGCCTTTTCACGTTACTTTTTGCCAGCCCTTTACTCTGATAAAGGGAAAATGACTGATTTCGTAGCTCCTCAATTAACGATAGATAGACAAGCAGGTCAACTGCAGTCTGTGATTTTGGAATCTAGCTTGATTGTTGATGAAACAACTTATCAGCTAACCTATGTAGTGGCCGTGAAAGACGGTGAGAACAGAAGTCAGAAACGCTTGGTAGTTACTGTGAAGGAAGAACCTTCAGCGCCTTACGGATTCCAGGTTATTGCTAAGCCAGAACTATCCAATTATCCAAAATAAAGGAGGTATTACATGGATCAAGAAAAAGTCAGTCATTCTCTGGCTTTAAAAGGAAAAGTTACTCTGGAGATGACGATACAAGCTCTGTATGCCCTCGCAAAAGCCCATTATGACAAGAAACAACATAAGGCGGCAAATCGAACTTTTGAAGGGGAGACACGTTTTAATGATTTTATGGCCACCAAATCAAAAAAAGATGTCGAGAAGTTGTTAAATAGTGAAGTTCACTTGGCCAAGTTGAAGCATTACCTGGAGGAGTATAAGATAGGTTTTACTTATCATCAAAAAGATGGTACAACCTATCTCTTCTTTGAAACAAAAAATCGTCCCCTGGTAGAAAAGGCTCTCAAAGATATGTTGGCAGACATCACGAAAAGCCCAGAAAAATTGGAAGAGTTTGCGAAAAAGGTTCTGAAGAAGCCACATGAAATGACTCCTGAAGAGAAAATCAACTACTATAAAACAAATAAGGTCTATAAGGGAATGATGCCAGTAGTTACGAAGGATATTGGTAAGGAGAAAGCACGATGATTAGAAAACCTATATGGCCCTACCTGGTGGTGGGGCTATTTTCATTTGTTATTTTCCAGTCCTTTTACCATTACTACCAACTTTCGACTGCAGCAGTACCTTTCATGGGAATGTTGCGGCTTCGTTGGTTGCTAGAACACTGGGAACGCTTCTCTTTCGGTGTTTTCTTTGATTCAGGAGCCTTATATGCAGGGTTGATCGGATTCGGCCTCCCAATGCTTGTCTATGCTTCTATGGATAAGAATTTATATCGTCAGGGAGAAGAGCAAGGTAGTGCTCGTTTTGCGACTTTGAAGGAAATGAGACGGTTTGAAGACGTTGATTTTGAGAAGAATATGATTTTTTCAAAACAGGTCAAAATGGGCCTATTTAACTTTCGCTTAGCCTACAATGTTCAGCTCAATAAAAATGTGATTGTCATTGGTCTTCCAGGAGATGGTAAAACCTTTACTTTTGTATTGCCAAATTTAATGCAGATGAACTCAAACTTTGTGGTGACGGATCCTAAAGGAAACCTGGTACACGAAGTTGGGAAGATGCTTGAGAAAACTGGCTATGCCGTTAAAATCTTTGATTTGATTCGGCTCAAGAATTCAGATCGGTTTAATCCTTTTCATTACATGAAGTCTGAGCTAGATATTGATCGTATCTCTGAAGCAATTACTGAGGGAACAAAGAAGAGTGAGCATACTGGAGAAGACTTCTGGGTTCAAGCAGAGTTGATGCTGCAACGTGCATTGATTGGTTATCTTTATTTTGACTCTAAGGATCCTGAAACAGGAGCCCAGTTATATATGCCAAACCTGGGTCACGTTGCGGATCTATTAAGAAATATGTATCGAGAGGATCCAGATGTACCAAGCCCTGTCGAGCAGATGTTTGAAGAACTGAACGAACATCAACCTAACAACTATGCTTATAAACAGTGGAAATTATTCCAAAACTTCAGAGGTGAGACAAGAAACAGTGTGGTAGCGATTTTGTCTTCTCGCTATTCTATCTTTGACCATGAAGATGTACGAAACTTGATCAGTGAGGATACCATGGAAATGGATACCTGGAATACGAAAAAGACAGCCGTTTTTATTGCTATTCCTGAAACCAATAACGCCTTTAATTTTCTTTCCTCAATCTTGTTTGCGATTGGATTTGAGGTTCTTACACATAAGGCTGATGATATCCTGCAAGGTAAAGTACCTGGCTACAGTAGAAAAAATCTTCGCCACATTCAGTTTATCTTCGACGAGTTTGCGCAAATTGGCCGTATACCAAACTTCGCCCAGGTTCTATCTTCTATTCGTAGCCGTGAGATGTCTATTAAGATTATCATTCAAGCTGTCAATCAGCTAGAATCACTATATAAAAGCGATTGGAAGACCATCTTTAATAACTGTGCTACTCACCTATTTTTAGGGACAAATGACAAGGATACAATGGAATACTATTCTACAAGGTCAGGTAAGCAGACTATACGCACTCGCTCCACTTCAAAATCGCATAGTTATCGGAACGGATCCTCAAGTGAAAATAAACAAATTCAAGGCCGTCCCCTTCTAACTCCAGATGAAGTCGCAAGAATTGGGGTAGAAGAAGGATTGGTCTTTATTTCTAAACAGAATGTCTTCAGAGATAAAAAAGCAAGTGTCTATGATCATCCTAGAAAGGCTGAGATTGCAAGTTCTCCTGAAGACAAAGAAAACTGGTACGAATACACTCGAAAAGGAACAGACATCGATGGCTTGCTTTTATATGCCAACGATTTGACACCGCAGCTAAAAGAATTATTCGTGGCCTAACATACAGAAAGGACAGTAGGATGGAAACACCTAAAACACAATTAGGATACCTGGAGAGTATCTCGCAGGTTCTAGCATTAAAGCTAGAGAATTTAGCCATAGAACGATATGCTATTTGGCAGCTATTCAAACAGGCAGATGAGGAGAGTTTTTATCAATTAGCTCCTCATCTTTTTGTGACAACGAATCAGGAAGATCCAATAGTTGTTAGTGAACTAGATGCAACTCCTGAGGGTTATCTTTTATTCAAGGAATTGGTCGAGGAGGAAACAGGATGGTTTTAACAAAAGCACAGGCAAAATCGCTGGATATTTTAGAAGTAGCTCGTAGTCTCGGAATGGAAATGAAGAGAAAGTCACACCGAGAGTATTACTGGGCCGAGCATGACTCGTTTAAGATTGATACTGTGAAAAATACCTGGCATTGGTATTCTCAAAACCTCTTTGGTGATACTATCAATCTCGTGCAACAAATGCAAAATGTCAGCTATAAGGAAGCCATGGTATTCTTAGAGACAGGTTCCTTTCCTGAAGCAAAACCAGTAGAGGAAGAACGTAAACCTTTCAACTATACACTAGCACCTTACGAACAACCATTTGTGGAGGCGAGAACCTATCTCAAGGAGATTAGAGGTCTCTCTGATGATACAATCGACTTCTTCCTTGAGAAGGGAGTATTAGCCCAAGCTAAACGTAAGGACAAAGAGGGCGTTATAGAAGATGTATTAGTTTTTAAATACTTGGATAGAAATCAGCAACTGGTAGGTGCGAGCCTTCAGGGACTTGTTCCTGATCAGGAACGTCATCCAGGTAAGGGCTACTTGAAACAAATCATGTATCAATCAGAGGCTATAAGTGGCTTAAACGTTTCTATAGGCTCTCCTGAGCGTTTAATTGTGACAGAGGCACCAATTGACCTTATGAGCTATTATGAGCTTCATAAGGGCGAATTAAACGATGTTCGACTAGTTGCGATGGAAGGATTGAAAGAGGGAGTATTATCCCACTATGTTCTTGAAATTTTACAGGATCGAGGGGAGATTGCGATGGATGAAAGGGATTATACCAAGTCTAGCGAACTAACACGTACCTCGAGATTCCTATCTGTTGCAGCAGAAACCTCTACACTTTTCCAAGATAACAAATACGATGCTCTCATCACGCTGGCAGTTGATCGTGATAAAGCAGGTACAGATTTTATCACCAAACTACGTGAGAAGAAAATTCCAGTTATAGATGCAAGACCACCAAAACGTGAAGGCCAGGAGAAGACAGACTGGAATGAGATTCTGAAGCAGACCAAGCAACTGGAAAAGGCTGAGGAAATTCAATCATCAAGTCACTTTCCTGATACCAGCCACCTTTCTCCTGAAGATGCAACGTGGTTGAAGGAAAACTGGAATAATATAGGGTTTTCAGTAGAGTCTAGAAAACAAATGGTTATTGATTCGGACAAAACAGTGACCTATGAAAAACCTTCCAATCCTCTTGGAGATGGTAGGGAGCCTAAAAAACAAATTCAGAGCACAGAAAAAGCTCCTGAGAACTCTCAGGAGCAAATGAATGATAGGGCCAGTGGTGGAGAGGGCTATTCACAGCATGATGCTGTAGGCAGTGCCGAACCTGAAGCTGAATTATCAGCAACCTTTGAGCAAACTGTTGCCAGTCACCCGACATCACCCTATCGTTACTTACATTTTAGCACAACTTTTGAGGAAGTGCAACGAAGACAATCGAAATACCATCCAATTACATCTGATGATTTGAAAAGAATGAATCAGTACGCTGGTTCTATTCAGAAATCATCTCAATGGTATTTAGAGGAATTAGCGAATAGTAAAATCTATTATTTCTATTCCAATAATGGAGAGGTGAGTTTGCTAGATGTTAATTTTAAACGAGAAAACTTTTTACACTTAACAGGAATCAGGCCAGTTGTTCCAGGTAGGAATGCTGGAGATTTTGTAGTCGATTTTGCTGAGGGAAGGGGAGACTATAATCAAATACTGGTTAGTAATAGTCTAAAAGAAAAATTACAAGTTATTCCTATGTTAGAGGATATTCTTGATCCTAAATCGTTTGTTTTGGATAACTTAGACGAAGTGAGAATTGCGCAACGACTTAACTTTTCAGAAGCTATCAAGAGTAAAGACGAGGATTTCTTGCTTCTTTTCAAAGATATAGGAGAAGAACATGTCCCTGCATCTCTCATGAAAATCAAGAGAGATCTAAAAGTTGATGTAGAGAAAACTAAGGAAAAAGTTATACTTGCTGTCTTTCGTGAACGTGATGGTAATATTGAACAGTTGTCTATCAATGAGGATTATGTCAAGGATAGAGGAAATGAGTTGCAAACCATTTTGAAAGATGGCTTGTTTGAAGAAATCAAGCCTGATACAACTAAGGGAATTGAACAAATAACTCCTGAGAACACACTGAATAGCCCACTACTTGATTCGGCTATGTTTACTCAAGTCTTAGATACTGTCTATAATTTAGGTGTGCCAGGTGACATCTCAAAAACTCCAGAAGAATTTCATCAAGCCTGGAATCAGTATCTTGACTATGCGAAACGGTACAATGATAAATTTGACCAGATTGTTGCTGCAGCTGGAGAAGATCATCTTCTAGACACAAATTCAGATTTTTATAAAGAATGGAAACAAGATGATATCTATAAAGAAAACTACCATGTACGCCTTCAATGGGCTGAGGAGCGCCCAGATGGGCCTAAATTGCCCTTTAAAGAAACAGATCTGATATCTTATCAAGATTTTGCTAGAGAGCTTTACAAGGCCAATCAGAGCTTCTATCCGTTACATCAGGAAGGACTAAAACAAGTGACTGATGGTCGCCCAGAAGGTTACATCTCTCCAACTAAGATCCAGTTTAGTATCTACGCTCCCGATGGTGAACTGATCCAGGATGGCATCCGTTACGATATTGGGAATGAGATTAACCCAATCGCTCACAAAGAAAGACTTGGAACACGAGAAATGAGAGAGTACCCAGAATTGATGAAGATAGATGGGGCCATATTCACTCCGTATCATCTGGAGAGATTGGCGAGTGAGTTAGATATTTCTCAGTTCAGTTACGCTTTAGAAGATACTCTTTACGCAGATCAACTTTTATCCCAACTCCCATTTGGAGATTTGGAAAATAGTCCAATTGGATTTACAGATAGTAGTCATGATGGTCGCCTTGGATTTATCTCTTTTGATGGAATGGATAGTGTTGAGGTCGAAAATCTATCTGCTTGGTTTGAGAAGTTGGGAGTCAAAGACTCACCTATGGAACAATTGGCCCTTATTGAAAAATGGCAAAAAGAAATCAAAGGTTTATCAGAAAAAGTTGAACAAACGATCTCCACAGTCCGAGAAGAATTTGAGAAATCACAAGAGGAAGAAATCAAACTAGAAGAACAAGGCTACAACAAGCAGGAGTTGGAACATGATGCGGATGCTGATGGTGTTTCTGATGAGGAGGAGTTGCTTCAGGGAACGAATCCGTATGATTTTAGATCGAAACCAGGTTCTAAACCAGAGGGCGAGGAGAGTCTACAAGCGGACGAAGTTGTGTTAGTAGCTGGCAGTCTTGCAGTCGTAGATTTTATTCAAAATAAAGATATGGCAGGATTAAGTCGTCATTTTAAAGAAGGGATTAAGGAGTTTCTGGATTCAGATAAGTACAAAGACTATCTAACGAAAATGAGCCAACTAAATAATTATTCTAATCGCAACTTACGCTTAATTCTTGCACAAAATCCTGAAGCAAGGCAAGTAGCTTCTTTCAAGCAGTGGAAAGAAAACTTTGGTCGCTATGTGAAAAAAGGTGAGAAGGCTTTACGTATTTTTAAACCTATGACGAAGATCAAAAAGGATGAGAATAACCAACCAATATTGGATAAAAATGGGAAACCAGAAACAGTTACATTCTTTGGTTTGGTACCAGTTTTTGATGTTAGTCAGACAGAAGGAAAGGAGATGCCAAAAGCTGCAGAAGTGAAAGAACAGCTGACTGATTTGGACTATGCAAATCTTTACCGTGCCCTAATGGCTATTGCAAAAGAAAATGATGTATCGGTTCGATTTGAAGAGATGGAAAATAATAAACATGGATATTATTCTGTCCCAGAAAATCAAATTGTTTTACGTAGTAATGAGATGAACAAGGCTCAAATTATTAAAACTTTCTTACATGAAATGGCTCATGCAGAGTTGCATCATGCAGATAATCCTCAAAAGGAAAATCTAACTAGAAGCACCGCTGAACTCCAGGCTGAAAGTGTCGCTTATGTCGTTTCTTCATACTATGGTATTGATACGTCAGAGTATTCCTTTAACTATCTATCTGGATGGTCTGCAGATAAGGAGACACTTGCTGATTTAGAAGCACAGTTGGATATTGTCCAACAAGAAGCTAAAAGTTTAATGGTTCGGATGGATCAAGCATTGGAACAATTAAGATTGAGTCAGGAGAAACAAACGAAGCGTAGTTTTGAACAAAAACTAGAGAAGTTTCAAGATCAGAGCAAGCAGGCTGTCGAAGATCACAAGCAGGAGTTGAAAGCAGATGCACAATCAAAAAAAGAGAAGGGTTTCTCGAAATGACCGAACGGGACACCCCAAATAAACCCAAGGTCAAATTAAAAACAAACCATCATCAAGGAGGACAACACTCATGACCAATGAACAAGAAGAACAACTTATCATCATCCTCTCAGACTTTATTCCAATCATGGATGGAGACAGAGTTCAAGGAGTATCGCCAAACGCTAAAGACTTGACTCGCCAAAAAGTTCTGGAGCAACTAGAGGAAGAACAGTCTCAACTACCTGAAGGAGATCCAGCTCTTTTGGAGTGGGAAGAAGAAAATATTGAGCTACTCAAGATGATTACAGATGAAGAATTTCAAGCTGTACTCACTGAAAAAATCTTACTGACAGAAATACAAATTGGGCAGTCTATTTTCCAGCCTCTAACTACTCAACAACTTTCTGTCCTAGCTGAAAAGTTGCAAGGTCAGAAAGAAAAAAGTGTAGAAAATAGTGATAAGCAATCATCTATTTTCAAAAACATCTTCAGTTGGTTACGATAAATTGTTAGAAGTTGTACTCCAAAAGATATAAGAAAGGGGCTTGGGGATTTCCCCAAAACTGAGAAAATCAAGAAGGAAAACTGTAGGGTTCTCCTTCTCTGATTTTTTTAAATTTCGCAAATGGATATCCATTTGCTACGCTTGCCACAAGGAAGTCAGGGGCTGATGCCTGGTCAGAAAATGCCAGAGACTTTGAGAGAAAGAGGATAAAAAAATAATGCAGAAACGAGAAAATAGAAAACGCTATATACAAAAATTGATACGACTAACACCAGAGGAAGATCGTCAAATTAAAACGGTGATGGCCCAAATGGGAGTTCCATCTTTTCAATACTATGCGAAGAATCAACTGGTACAAGGGAAGGTGGTTCAAATTGATTTTTCTGAATTGAAAGACCTTCGAGTTGCTATCAATCGAGTGGGCACGAACATCAACCAAATTGCCAAGCATGCTAACGAAAATCAAGGGGTTACGACAGAGGAAGTAGCACAAGTTATTGACTATCTATCTGAGTTGAAAGAGATGGTAGCTGCCAAACTTTCTAGCGCAGAGAAGAAAAGTTTACAGGAGCGAAAAGTAAAAACTATAAGGACGTATGACGAATGGTAGTAATCAAAACACCCAAACAAATTAAAACTCCTTCCAATTTAAAAATAGCTGTACGCTATATTCTGAATGAAGCGAAAACTCTTGTATCAGAAACCGCAGAAAGTGATCTTGATTTTCCTCTTGTCTATCATAATGGTGAACTTCAAATGAAGCTAGTATCTGGCAATGGGATCTCTGATTTTAGCGTAGCAGATGAGGAAATGGTTATGACAAAATTGGCTGCAGCCTTTAAAAAAGGAGATGATGACTTGAAAGAATTATCTTCAGGAAAACAAGTATTGGCCCATCACATTATCCAGTCTTTTTCTCCAGATGATAACTTGACTCCTGAGCAGGTTCATGAAATTGGCCGTCAAACGATGTTAGAATTGACAGGTGGAAATTATGAGTTTGTGATTGCGACACACACGGATAAAGATCATCTTCATAATCATATCATACTCAATACAACCAATACCTCAACGCTTAAAAAATTTCGTTGGGAAAAGAAAACCCTTAAAAATTTGAGGGCGATATCGGACAAACATGCGGCACGTTATGGCGCCAAAATTATTGAGCCTACTATGAAAAATTCTTACACAAAGTATTCTGCTTGGAGAAGACAAAATAATTATCGCTTTGAAATTAAGGATCGTCTAGATTTTCTTCTGAAGCACTCGCTGTCGTTGGAAGACTTTAAACAAAAAGCAGTTGCGCTTGACCTTCAGATTGATTTCTCTGGAAAATTTGTGAAGTATAAATTGCTCGATCAGCCCCAACAAAGAAATGTCCGAGATGATACATTATCGAAGAAAGGACTCTATTCTCTTGAAAAAATAAAAGAGAGAATTTCTAAGAATCAGTTAGTTTTTGATGTGGAGGAATTGAAAGAACAATACCAAGAATCAAAAGAAAAAACGGCAAATGATTTTGAATTGAAATTGGAAGTGGAATCCTGGCAGGTCGAGCAAGAAAGCAAGCAAGGCATTTACGTGCAGATGGATATGGGAGCTTTAAATAGTGGTACCATTTTAATACCTTCTCATAAAGTTGATAAAAATGAGGATGGAAATTATACCATCTATATCAAAGAGAAAGACTATTTTTATTTTCTCAATCCTGATCAATCACAAAAAAATCGGTACATGATGGGTTTGACTGTCGCAAGACAATTGGCCAAACAAAATGGTGAGACAGTCGTAACTAAAAATGCTCAAATTTCCTCTATACGTGAGCTGATTAAGGAATATAATTTCTTAGTCGAGCACGGCGTGACAGATGGAGCACAATTTCAACATTTGGAAGATCGTTTTAATGAAAAGATTGAGATTACCCTGGAGGAATTAAGACAACTAGATGAGCGACTTGGACGTTATCACAAAATTGAAGGAGCACTTTTAGCCATCCAGAAATCTCCAGAAAATAGTCTTGCGGCGGTACAACTATTGGATGATTTAGGAGTTCCAAAAGATATGGGACTGGAAGATGTCAGTCAACTGATCAAACAATTCCAAATTGAAAAAGGAGCCTTACAAGAGTTCTTTGATGATACATTAAAACATTACACAGATTATAGAGATGTTAAGGAGCACGTGCGTAGTCGTGAAGAGAAAGTTGACCGACGTTTTGAAGATGAAAAAACCTTGTAAAAGTTTCTGATATTTTCAATCTAGTCATGATTTCAGTACAATAGAGAGTATGTTTAGATTTGATGAAAAAGAATTTGTCGCAGAACTAGATCGCAAACGTGAGCAGCAATTCCTGAAGCGAGTAAGAGATTATGACGAGCAGATTGCTCCCTCCATGAGACTGAGGGGATATAAGCGGATAGATAGTACAGAGAGGACAGTTGTTTTTACATTTGGAGAGGTGACTTTCTCTAGGAATCGCTGGCGAAAGGGAAAGAAAAGTTGTTATCCTGTAGATGAGTGGCTAGGTCTAGAAAAGTATATGCGTTATTCTCCTGAGTTGATTTTTCACATGGCAAAACACGCTTCTGTTTTATCCTACCGTGAAGTTTGTCGAACAGTTAAGATGGCTTATCGCCTGGAGATAACAAAGGACGCTGTTTTGAAGTCTGTAAAAATGGCAGGCAGACTCTTTTCAGAGAGGGAACGCTATCGGCTTTTTAGAGGTGATGAGCAACCGAAAAAAATCCAGGCAGATAAAATCTACCTGGAGGGAGATGGTGTGCTCGTCAAGACAACATCAAGCAATGATGAACGACACAATACAGACTTAGCCCATTTCCTGATTCATACTGGAGTGAAGAAGGTTGGTAATAATCGGTATGTACTAGAGAATAAGCATGAGATTATCCATACAAGCCATGAACAAGCAAAGGAAGAATTGATAGACTATCTCTGCAATCATTTTGAAATCACTGATCGAACTCTTCTTATCACTAACTCGGACAATGGTAAAGGATATTCTCGCAGAATATTTCAAGAAATTAAGAAGGTCCTACGGATTAAACGTCATGAGCATTTCTGGGATGCCTATCATGTTAATGAAGAACTTAAAAGATTTCTGAAGCCGTACCCGTCTACACTACTTGATCTTGCTTTTAAGGCCATCAAAAATCATCAGAAGGGCCTGCTTCAGACCGTACTAGATACAGTTGAATCTCTCATAGAAAGCCAGGAAGCTCTTGATAATTTTTACAATTTTCGTAAGAAATTATTAAGAAATTTCTGTGATACTAGGCCACCTAAACTTAGAGGATTGTCCTCACGGGGTATCGGGGTAATGGAGAGTCAGCACCGAAAGGTCACTTACCGCATGAAACATCGAGGGATGTATTGGTCTATCGAAGGGGCTTGTACCATGGCCAGGATGATTCTTGTTGAGCGAATTGATCAGCTACACGAGCTGTTTTTTGGATCCTGGAGACAAGAGTATGAGGAATTTAGGGTAACGGGACTAGGCGCAGGGTTTCGTATTAACCATAAGCCACACGGTGCGGTCATCAGAAAAAGAGGACATAAATAGAATTGGAGGGCAGATAAAAGCCTCTAAAAAAAGAATTTTTAGAGGTCTTTTTATCATGTTTTTATACAAAACAGTTGCTTTTTTGCCTAATGTGTGTTACAATAACAGAGTAAATATAAAAAAGAAAAAGGTGTAGAAGTTGCTGCTTCTACACCACCGATTAAGACAAACACACACTTTGCTTAATCAGTCGAACAATATTGTAGCATAAATAGTGCAATATAGTCAAGGGCTGGGGTAAAGTGAGGAACTTTTTCCAGTTTTTTTGTCTGAAAAATCTCACTTTCTTATTGAGTTATAAGGATATTTGATTATTCCCAAAAATTTAGACACAAACATTTGCTTGATAGTTCTAGCCTTTTTCTTCATAGTATGATAAAATGTGGATGTAATGTGGCTAATAATTTTCGCTTGAAAAAGGAGAATGGTGATTAGTTGGGGACAATCATTTAGTTTACTATTACATTGTACATTTACAACTGAATATTATAAGAAAGGAAGATTAAATGAACAAGAAAATAAGATCTTGGATTCAGATCCTTATTCTTTGTTTGGGAGTTATTCTCCAATCATTTGCCCCTCTGACGCAAGTACATGCGACAGAGTATAATGATGTGATCACTAGTGTTGGTGTTGAGAACAAATCTGGTGAAGCATTAACGCAAGGATTGGATATTTGGCAAGAATTCCGTCTTACGGCTGATTTCGTGTTGCCAGATAATACGGTGCATGAAGGTGATACAACAACACTTCAATTGCCATCAGAGATTGCATTTTCAAACTCTTCAGACATTGAATTACGAGATGCTTCTAACAATCTTGTAGCTACTGGACATCTAGATGCCACTAGCAAAACGATTACTCTAACTTACACAAAGTTTGTTGAGAATAATTCTGGCGTTAGGGGGAAATTCTTTGTCTATGTTCGAGTTGACCATGATGTTGTTTCAGAAGAAAAAGACATTGATGTCAATATTACTGTAGGACATAGAGTTCTATCTGCAGGGAAAATCCGTTATAACGGCCCTCCAGGGAAATACGACTCTAAAATTGAAAAGAGTTCCTTCCAATACAAGGACGACGAGAAAAATGTAATCCGTTATAACATTACTGTAAACCGCAATATGGCGAACTACAGTGATGTCACTATCAAAGATGCTTTCTCTTCTCCAAATATGACATTCCTACCAGATACTTTTCGTATTTATAAAGTAAACTGGAGCTGGAATAACGGAGACTGGAAATGGTCCGATGCTCAGGATATGACTGAAACCTTTAAAAACCAACTAGTGGTAAATGCGAATGGTGATGGTTTCACCCTTCCTTTAGGAGATACTAATGGTTTTGGTTATATGATCGAGTATCGAGCTAAAGCGAATTATGATCTAGTCGATGGTGAGGAAATCACGAACGTAGCCAACATGAGCTACAATGGAAGTGAGAATGAACAATCAACCAGCACACGTACCTACCAGATTGCAGGTGGTGTTGCGGAAGGATATGTTTTCACCATTAAAATTCATAAGGTAAACGAAGCAGGCCAACCTTTGCAAGGTGCAGTTTTTGAAGTGATTCGTGATCGTAACCAAGCTGTTGTTGGACGATTGACAACAGGTCCTGATGGTAACGCTAGTGTAGGTAAATTGTTGCGAGACAACTATACAATTCGTGAAGTAACGGCTCCTTTTGGCTATGACAAACTAACTGAAGATATTAAAATTTCTCCAGATGAGTTTGGCTCAGATAAATCTGTAGAACGTCGAATTGAAAATAAGAAGACACCTCCAAAGACACCAACTGAGAAAGAGATTACTTTCAAAAAGGTGGATCCAAATGGGAAAGAAATCCCAGGTGCCGAACTGAAAATCTATAGTGGAGATACAGTCAATCTTGAAGAGGCACCTGTTGCAGACTGGACTACTGTAGCTGACACTTCTAAAGTGATTAAGCTGGCACCAGGGACCTACACTCTAAGAGAGTTCGATGCTCCAGAGGGATATCAAATTGTAGGAGATATTACTTTTACTGTTAATGCTGACGGTTCTATCACTATTAAGAATAAGGGAGCTGATGACACTGTTCTTGCAGCTGGTCCAGTTCTGACTATTACCGATAAAGAGGATACTAGTCCAAAACCAATTACCTTCAGTAAGGTAAACCTTGGAGGAAATGAAATCGCTGGTGCACAGATTAAGATCTACAAGGGCGAAAAAGCTGAAGGTACAGCTGTAGAAAGCTGGACTTCAACTGACCAACCTAAGCAACTGAATCTTGAACCAGGCATCTACACTTTCCATGAGGAAGCAGCCCCAACTGGTTACCTCAAAGTAACGGATATCACTTTCCAAGTTAAACCTAACGGTACTGTTGAAGTGACAAAAGTAGGTGAAAAAGATTCTAAAGGTGAAGACAATCGTGTTGTAGCCCAAAATTCAACTCTGACAGTTACTGATAAAGATGACGATGTAGCTCGTAAAATCACGTTCAGTAAAATTAGTCTTGGTGGAGTTGAAATCGCAGGAGCACAAATCAAGATCTTCAAAGGCGATAAGGCAGAAGGCACAGCTGTAGAAAGCTGGACTTCAGAAGCTGGTAAGTCTAAAGAATTGAGCTTGGCCCCAGGTACTTACACCTTCCATGAGGAAGCAGCCCCAACTGGATACCTCAAAGTAACGGATATCACTTTTAAAGTTAACTATGATGGCACAGTTAAAGTGACGAATGTTGGTACTAAGGATGCTAAAGGCGAGGACAATACAGTCGTAACCGATGGTTCAACAATCAAAGTCACTGATAAAGATGACGATAGTCCACGTAAGATTACCTTTAGTAAGGTTAACCTTGGTGGTACAGAAATTGCAGGAGCACAAATCAAGATCTACAAGGGCGATAAGGCAGAAGGCACAGCCGTAGAAAGCTGGACATCTGAAGCTGGTAAGTCTAAAGATCTCAACTTGGCCCCAGGTACTTACACCTTCCATGAGGAAGCCGCTCCAACTGGTTACCTCAAAGTAACGGACATCACTTTCCAAGTCAAACATGACGGCACAGTGGAAGTGACCAACGTTGGTGAAAAAGACTCTAAGGGTGAAGAAAACAAAGTTGCCACAAACGGCTCAACTGTTACAGTAACGGATAAAGACGATGACCTTCCACGTAAGATTACCTTCAGCAAGGTTAGCCTTGGTGGAACAGAAATCGCTGGTGCAGAGATTAAGATCTACAAAGGCGATAAGGCAGAAGGCACAGCCGTAGAAAGCTGGACATCTGAAGCTGGTAAGTCTAAAGAATTGAGCTTGGCCCCAGGTACTTACACCTTCCATGAGGAAGCCGCTCCAACTGGTTACCTCAAAGTAACGGACATCACTTTCCAAGTCAAACATGATGGCACAGTGGAAGTGACAAATGTTGGTGAGAAAGACTCTAAAGGTGAAGAAAACAAAGTCGTTACAAATGGCTCAACAGTAACTGTAACCGACAAAGACGATGACTTACCACGTAAGATTACCTTCAGCAAGGTTAGCCTTGGTGGAACAGAAATCGCAGGCGCTCAAATCAAGATCTACAAGGGCGATAAGGCAGAAGGCACAGCCGTAGAAAGCTGGACTTCAGAAGCTGGTAAGTCTAAAGACTTGAACTTGTCCCCAGGTACTTACACCTTCCATGAGGAAGCCGCTCCAACCGGTTACCTCAAAGTAACGGATATCACTTTCCAAGTCAAACATGATGGCACAGTGGAAGTGACAAACGTTGGTGAGAAAGACTCTAAGGGTGAAGAAAACAAAGTCGTAACCAACGGTTCAACAGTAACTGTAACCGACAAAGACGATGACCTTCCACGTAAGATTACCTTCAGTAAGGTTAGCCTTGGTGGAACAGAAATCGCAGGAGCTCAAATCAAGATCTACAAGGGCGATAAAGCAGAAGGCACAGCCGTAGAAAGCTGGACTTCAGAAGCTGGTAAGTCTAAAGACTTGAACTTGGCACCTGGCACTTACACCTTCCATGAGGAAGCAGCTCCAACAGGCTACCTCAAAGTAACCGACATCACTTTCCAAGTCAAACATGACGGCACAGTGGAAGTGACCAACGTTGGAGAAAAAGACTCTAAGGGTGAAGAAAACAAGGTTGTAACCAACGGTTCAACAGTAACTGTAACCGACAAAGACGATGACCTTCCACGTAAGATTACCTTCAGCAAGGTTAGCCTTGGTGGAACAGAAATCGCAGGCGCTCAAATCAAGATCTACAAGGGCAACAAGGCAGAAGGCACAGCCGTAGAAAGCTGGACTTCAGAAGCTGGTAAGTCTAAAGATCTCAACTTGGCTCCAGGCACTTACACCTTCCATGAGGAAGCAGCCCCAACAGGCTACCTCAAAGTAACGGACATCACTTTCCAAGTCAAACATGACGGCACAGTGGAAGTGACCAACGTTGGAGAAAAAGACTCTAAGGGTGAAGAAAACAAAGTTGTAACCAACGGTTCAACAGTAACTGTAACCGACAAAGACGATGACCTTCCACGTAAGATTACCTTCAGCAAGGTTAGCCTTGGTGGAACAGAAATCGCAGGCGCTCAAATCAAGATCTACAAGGGCGATAAGGCAGAAGGCACAGCCGTAGAAAGCTGGACTTCAGAAGCTGGTAAGTCTAAAGACTTGAATTTGGCTCCAGGCACTTACACCTTCCATGAGGAAGCAGCCCCAACAGGCTACCTCAAAGTAACGGATATCACTTTCCAAGTCAAACATGACGGCACAGTGGAAGTGACCAACGTTGGAGAAAAAGACTCTAAGGGTGAAGAAAACAAGGTTGTAACCAACGGTTCAACAGTAACTGTAACCGACAAAGACGATGACCTTCCACGTAAGATTACCTTCAGCAAGGTTAGCCTTGGTGGAACAGAAATCGCTGGTGCAGAGATTAAGATCTACAAAGGCGATAAGGCAGAAGGCACAGCCGTAGAAAGCTGGACTTCAGAAGCTGGTAAGTCTAAAGATCTCAACTTGGCCCCAGGTACTTACACCTTCCATGAGGAAGCAGCTCCAACAGGCTACCTCAAAGTAACCGATATCACTTTCCAAGTCAAACATGACGGCACAGTGGAAGTGACAAATGTTGGTGAAAAAGACTCTAAAGGTGAAGAGAACAAAGTCGTAACCAACGGCTCAACAGTAACTGTAACCGATAAAGACGATGACCTTCCACGTAAGATTACCTTCAGCAAGGTTAGCCTTGGTGGAACAGAAATCGCTGGTGCACAAATCAAGATCTACAAGGGCGACAAGGCAGAAGGTACAGCTGTAGAAAGCTGGACTTCAGAAGCTGGTAAGTCTAAAGACTTGAACTTGGCACCTGGCACTTACACCTTCCATGAGGAAGCAGCTCCAACAGGCTACCTCAAAGTAACGGACATCACTTTCCAAGTCAAACATGACGGCACAGTGGAAGTGACAAATGTTGGTGAAAAGGACTCTAAAGGTGAAGAAAACAAGGTCGTAACCAACGGCTCAACTGTAACAGTAACGGATAAAGACGATGACCTTCCACGTAAGATTACCTTTAGCAAGGTAAATCTAGCGGGTGAAGAAATCGCGGGTGCAAAAATCCAAATTTTCCGAGGAGAAAAAGTTGCAGGTAATCCTGTGGCTGAATGGACTTCAAAAGCCAATCAATCACATGTACTTGATTTGACTCCGGGAGTATATACTTTCCATGAAGAAGCCGCTCCAACTGGATACTTAGCAGTAACAGATATTACATTCCAAGTTAACTACGACGGAACTGTAACAGTGGTAAATGCTAGTGGAAATCAGGTTGAGTTCAAGGATGGTAAGTTAGTAGTAACGGACCAAACTGAACCAGAAAATCCTAACCTACCAAACACTGGAAGTGAATCTGGACAAGCTGCATTAGCAGCAGGTTTAGCTCTTCTAGCTTTAGGTGCAGGTCTTGTAGCAACTAAACGAAGAAAAGAAGACTAATCTCATTTAGTAGCCAATAAGTACAGTAAAGAAAGATCAGGGATAACCCCCTGGTCTTTTTTTATGGTTCAGAATAATGAAATATGCTAAATTAAACTATTTATCAGGATGGGATATGACTATTACTAGATTTCTTCTGAGTTTTACTTATATAAAATAGTTTGGATAATTATTAAGGTGTATCAAACTTATAAATAAATGGAATGTTTTGTGCAATGTTTCTTTCTGTTTGTTTAAAAGAGAAGTTGTTCGTATGTGTACACTATACTTAAAGAAACTATAGTGTGATGAAAGAATTAGTTTTTATGGCAGTAATTTTACACTGTGTCAATATTTTCAAAAGGCAATAACCTCATAATATTACAAAAAAAGTTAATTTTGTTTTATAATGAAACTAAAGGAGGTTTCTATATTAAAAATAGAACAAATATGATAAATATTGCACTCACATATAGTTATGAAACATGTTAATATGATGTAACTTATTCAATAACCCTCATGGATTTCAACGAATTCGAAAGGAGATGAGTGTTGAGGTTTTATAATCATAGTTTGTCGTTTTAATGTTTTCGGTAATTTAGAAAGGAAGATTATGAAGAACAAGAAATTTTGGTTGCCCATCCTAACTTCTCTGGCCTGTTTGCTAGGGATAATCTTTGCTCCAAATTCAGTTCAAGCAAAGGAACTGAAGAACGTTATCAGTAATATTGGAATTTGGGAGGTTGATAATGGTAAGTTTATAAAACCGGATGCGAATGGTGTTTATACACTTTCACCTGAACATCATAACTACTCAAATTATAAATTCACTGTTGATTACGATTTGAGCGCCTATGATGGTAAATTAGAGGACGGTGATACC
This sequence comes from Streptococcus oralis ATCC 35037, assembly GCF_900637025.1. Taxonomy (NCBI): domain Bacteria; kingdom Bacillati; phylum Bacillota; class Bacilli; order Lactobacillales; family Streptococcaceae; genus Streptococcus; species Streptococcus oralis. Next base: position 1,237,442 of record NZ_LR134336.1, on the reverse strand, counting down.
TTTACCTTTACTGTTCCGAGCCCTTTAACTGTTAGAAATGAAACTTTTGATTTAAAAGATAAGGAAACAGATCTCGTTATCGGAGAAACTCAAATTGTATCAAACGGGGATAATAATGGTGGTAAGGCAACTATTACATTAAAAAATCTGAAAACCTATCTTGAGAAAAAAGGTGGCTATCAAGTCCAAAACGTTAAAGGAAATTTCTTTGTTGGTTTTAGTTCTAAAAATGAATTAAGCAATGAAACGCTCCGTTTTGATAAAACGGAAACCATAAATGAAATTACACACCAAATTAAGGTAAAAAGAGGTGAAGCATCTGATTATTCTGAAGGTATTGGACGTGCTAATTTCAGTAAGTATCATGGTCTGATTTACAAAGAGGATTGGACATCTAGTGCTCTAAATAAGAGTGGACAATATTTACACAGTTGGTATGTTCGAGCTAATCCTAAACAAGCTGCCTATAACAAAATTGAAATTCATGACTGGGTTGACCCAAATGCCTCACCGATGCAGATGATTCCTGAAACATTTAAAGTTACGGCAGGTTGGTACGATAAATCTTATTACTTTAAAGATGAAGTGGTTTTAGAAGCTGGTAAGGATTACCAAGTTAGTTGGAATGAGTCATATACCGATTTTACTTTAACAATTAACAATGCTTCTTCAATTGTTGCTAAGAACGGGAAACCTGCAGCATTTCGAATTAATTACAAAACAAGTGCTCCAGCGGATGGTACGCAAGTCCAAAACAATGCTGAAATGAAGGGTGATGACCAGATTCTTACATATGACGACTATAGTAATAAGACAGTCGTTAAGCAAATCGGAAACTCAGTAGTTGCTTCAGGCGGTACAATTCAGTTAGAAACTGGTTACCGTATCATTCTTTACAAGGTCGACGAGCTGACTCATGACCGTCTAAAAGGAGCAAAATTCAAGATTACTCCTCCGGCAGGAGCTACGGCTAAAGAGGAAATTGTAACGACAAATGATGACGGAATTGCTGAATCATCTATTTACTCAGAGAGTGATATCAAGAAAGGGAACTTTACGGTAACCGAGATTGAGGCTCCTGAGGGATATGAGTTGAATCCTACTCCATTTGAGATGACTGTTGGACAAGATGGAGCTATCAAAACAGTTACAAATAAACGTAGCAAAGCTAAAGTTAAGATTAAGGCTAATAAAAAACTTACAGGACGTGAGTTGAAGGCTGAAGAGTTTGAATTCACTTTAACAGACCAAGATGGTAAGGTGAAAGAAACTGTGAAGAATGACAAAGACGGAAACATTGCTTTCTCAGAATTGGAATTCGACAAAGCAGGAACTTATACCTTTAAAATTGCTGAAAAAGCTGGCAGCGATACAAGCATCAAGTACGACACTAAAACTGTCACAGCTAAAGTTACTGTAGTGGACAAGGGTAAAGGTGCACTTGAAGCAACTGTTTCTTACGATGATGAAAAAGCTTTCGAGAATACTTACACTCCAGCAAAAACGGAAGTTTCTGTTAAGAAAGTATGGAAGGACGAGAACAACCAAGATGGTAAACGCCCATCTTCTGTCACGGTTAAATTGCTTGCAGATGGTCAAGATACTGGTAAAACACTTGAATTGACTGAAGCAAATGGTTGGGCTGGAAGCTTCAAAGACCTTGATGCTGATAAAGGCGGAACACCTATTAAGTACACAGTAGTAGAAGTAACTGTTCCTGGTTACACTTCTGAAATTACTGGTGATGCTGCATCTGGATTCACCATCACAAATAGCTATTCACCAGAAACAGTTGATGTAAAAGCAACTAAGAACTGGGATGACGCTAATAACCAAGACGGCAAACGTCCAACTAAGATTACAATCAATCTTTTAGCAGACGGTAAGAAAGTTGATTCGAAAGAAGTTCAAGCAGCCGCAGATGGAACTTGGACTGTCGAATTCACGAAATTAGCAAAATATAAAGCTGGTAAAGAAATCAAATACACTGTAACAGAAGAAGCCGTAGCAGAATACGAAGCGACTATTACAGACTTTACCATCACAAACAAATATGCTCCTAAAGAAATTGACTACAAGGTAACAAAAGTATGGAATGATGCGAACAACCAAGACGGTAAACGTCCTGAGTCCGTAACGGTTCAACTTTATAAAAAAGTAGGAAATGCAGATCCAGTAGCCGTTGAAGGTAAGAAATTGACCTTAACAGCTAAGGAGAAGACTGATGATAACACTTGGGTAGCATCCTTCACCAATCTTCCACAATACGAAGCTGGAAAAGAAATCACCTATTCTATCAAGGAAGTGGATGTACCAGCTGGTTACGAAGCCTCTGTGACTGGTCAAGTAGTGACAAACACCTATAACCCAGAAACAGTTGTTCTTTCAGGAACTAAGATTTGGAAAGATAACAACAACCAAGACGGCAAACGAACAAGATCTGTGAAAGTTCAAATTCTTAACGGCGACAAGGTTGTTCAAGAAATTGAAGTTTCAGAAGCAACTGGCTGGAAGTTCGAATCAAAAGCACTTCCTAAGTATGAAAATGGTAAAGAAATCAAGTATACTGTCAAAGAAACTGCTATGACAGAATACAAAGCAACCATCACTACAGATAAGGATGGCAAGTACACCATTACCAACACCCACACACCAGAGAAAACATCTGTAAAAGGTAAGAAGATCTGGAAAGATGAAGATAACAAAGATGGCATCCGTCCAGCATCTATCACCGTAAAACTTCTTGCAGATGGTAAGGAAACTGGTCAGACAGCTATAGTGTCAGAAACAAGTGGCTGGACTTATGAGTTTACAGGTCTTGATCGTTATCAAGAAGGTAAGGAGATTGCCTACACTGTTGAAGAAGTGAATGTTCCAGATGGTTATACAGCTTCAGTAGAAGGTTACAACATTACAAATACGCACACTCCTGAAAAACCAACACCTGGCAAACCAAATGAACCAGGTAAGCCTAAAAAGGGTGGGGAATTACCTAATACAGGAAGCGAGTCTAACCAAGCGACTCTAGTAGCTGGAATCGCCCTTCTTGGATTGGGAACAGGATTCTTGGCAAGACGCAAAAAAGAAGATTAAGTTTTTTAAACGGTATCTTTCACGAAATTTTGCAAGACAGTTTAAAAGTGGAAACAAGTGTCAATGGAAATTGGCACTTGTTTTTTTGTAACTGACCCTGGTTCTACTACCGGATACAAGTGGATAGTTGCCACTTACTGAAAAGCTATTGTTTTTGCGATGAATTCCACTATAATAGGTGACAAATAGAAAAGGAGATGTTGTATATGATTGAAACAAGATTACAAGATAAATTGAAGTCAGGTTTAGAGGTAGAAAATTTTCAAAAAGATGGCGATATCTATCTGTCTCTTAATCCAGATTATCTATCTGGAGATAATGCTAAATACATGACCATGTATAACCGTATGGCTCGCTGGTACGATATGAGTGAGAAATGGATAGGACCACTTCTCCACGGCAAGGCAATTGATAAGTTGAGAAGGGATCTGATGGGAGAAATCGAATGGAAGGATAATTTATCTGTTCTTTATGTCTCTATCGGGACTGGTCAAGACCTCCGTTATATCCCTGAGACAATTGACCTGAAAAGTTTAGACTTTGTAGGGGTAGATATTTCTATCAGTATGCTAGAAAAATGCCAGAAATCTTGCGCTAAAAAGACTAATTTGCAACTTTTCCATGCTTGCGCGGAGGATCTACCCTTTGCGGATAATAGTTTTGACATTGTCTACCATATTGGCGGAATCAATTTTTTCAATGATAAGGCCAAGGCTATGCAGGAAATGCTACGAGTGGCGAAGCCAGGGACTAAGATTTTAATTGCAGATGAGACGGCTGACTATGTGGATCAGCAATATAAGAAAAATCATTTTAGTAAGGATTATTTTAAAGATGCTACTGTTGATTTGAGTGAAATTGAGAATGTTGTTCCAAGCGAAGTTAAGGAAAAGGAAATGAAACTTCTTTGGGATGGCAAATTCTACTCCTTGACATTTAGGAAATAAGATAAAGTATTTTGGTAGAGCTTAGAAAGTAAGTATGAAGATAAAAACATTCCCTTAGACTGCTGTCTGAGGGAATGTTTTTTATGGGAGCATCATCAATTCGACAATCATAGCAATGTAGATGATTAAGGTAAGGAGAAAACCGGCTCTCCAGAAGAATTTGATGAATTTAGGGTAATAAAAACTTCGTTTTTTGACAAGGAAAAAGACTACAAGGAGGATTGCTAGGAGAGAAAGTGCGACTCCAAGTCGCGGTAGAAAGTTGTGGGTAAAGGCTTTAGCAGTGATCAGATAGTACTCGAATACCAAAAGTGGAAAAGCTAGATCCGCGAAATTAAATCCTATTTTCCTAAGTCCGAAAAGCTTGGTGACAATAAAGCAAACCACCAAGGTTAATATCAATAATAAAATAGATGCTATTTTCATTAAAATCATACCCATATTGTATCATAAAAAAACGCTAAAGGAAATGAGAAACAAGGGAATTTGTTGGAAAGTCAGGCTTTTGAGATTGTAGGTGTTTTTTGTTATAATGAAAGTTATGAAATCTTATAATACCTTGAATGATTATTATCGAAAACTTTTTGGAGAAAAGACTTTCAAAGTTCCTATTGATGCGGGATTTGACTGTCCAAATCGTGATGGAACTGTAGCTCATGGTGGTTGTACTTTTTGTACGGTTTCAGGTTCTGGAGATGCCATCGTGGCACCGGATGCTCCTATTCGTGAGCAATTTTATAAGGAAATTGACTTTATGCACCGCAAGTGGCCAGATGTTCAGAAGTACTTGGTTTATTTCCAAAACTTTACCAACACCCATGAAAAGGTGGAAGTGATTCGGGAGCGATATGAGCAGGCTATCAACGAGCCAGGTGTAGTGGGAATCAATATCGGAACACGTCCGGATTGCTTACCTGATGAAACAATCGAATATTTGGCTGAGTTATCGGAACGCATGCATGTGACGGTTGAATTGGGATTACAGACAACCTTTGAAGCAACCTCTGACCTGATTAACCGTGCCCATTCTTATGAATTGTATGTTGAAACAGTAAAACGCTTGAGGAAATATCCCAAGATTGAGATTGTTTCCCATTTGATTAATGGTCTGCCCGGTGAGACTCATGAGATGATGATTGAAAATGTACGCCGTTGTGTTACGGATAATGATATTCAAGGAATTAAGTTGCACTTGCTTCACCTCATGACCAATACACGGATGCAGCGAGATTACCACGAAGGACGCTTGCAACTGATGAGTCAGGATGAGTATGTCAAAGTTATCTGTGATCAACTGGAAATCATTCCCAAGCATATCGTCATCCATCGAATTACAGGAGATGCACCGAGAGATATGCTGATTGGTCCTATGTGGAGCCTCAATAAATGGGAAGTGCTGAATGCTATTGAAACTGAGATGCGCCGTCGTGGAAGTGTGCAAGGATGCAAGGCTGTAAAACAGGAGTTTAAAAATGAAAAGACCACTTGAGATGGCACATGATTTTTTGGCTGAGGTTGTGACAAAAGAGGATATTGTAGTGGATGCGACCATGGGCAATGGCCACGATACCCTTTTCCTAGCCAAGCTAGCTAAGAAAGTCTATGCCTTTGATATCCAGGAGAAGGCTTTGGAGAAGACGCAAGAGCGTTTGGATCAGGCTGGAATGACAAATGCCCAGTTAATCTTGCAAGGTCATGAGAAACTGGACCAATTTGTGACAGAAGCTAAGGCAGGGATTTTTAATCTGGGTTATTTACCTTCTGCTGACAAGTCCGTCATCACCCAACCTCAGACTACTATCAAAGCCTTAGAAAAGCTATGTCACTTGCTTGTCAAAGGAGGACGGATTGCCATTATGATCTACTATGGTCATGAAGGAGGAGATACTGAGAGGGATGCTGTATTGGAGTTTGTTAGCCAGTTGAACCAACAAGAGTATACAGCTGCCATTTATCGGACTCTTAACCAAGTTAATAATCCACCGTTTTTAGTTATGATTGAAAAATTAGAAAGGTATAGACATGGATAAACAATACCTTCGTGAGAAGCTTGAGGCAATGCGCCAAAATTTTGTCGAGTCAACGCATCACGAGCGAGCAGTCGGGGTGCTCGACGAAGCACATATGAGCAAAAAGATGCTTAAAATCAAGAAAAAATTAGTGGCTCTTGAAATGGAACGATGCCAGAAAAAAATTGAGCACAAAGACTGTTCTAAGATTGATCAGAAAATTCAAGAACAAAAGGAGATTTTTGAATCTTGTTGTAAAAAAGATTAAGGAGGAATTGTGTGGAATTACTCATTTACTTGATTCTATTTTTATTTGTCTTAATCATTTCAACTACGACCAATAAACTTCTCCCTTTTTTGCCCCTTCCTCTTGTACAAATTCTTTTGGGGATTGGGATTGGATTATTTGTTCCCGATGCGGACTTTCATCTCAATACAGAGCTGTTTCTGGCCATGGTTATTGGTCCCTTACTTTTCCGGGAGGCAGAAGAAGCGGATATTACGTCCATTTTGAAGCACTGGCGGATTGTTGTCTTTCTGATTTTTCCTGTGATTTTTATCTCGACCTTAAGCTTGGGGGGCATGGCTCACTTCCTTTGGATGACTCTTCCTTTGGCTGCCTGTTTAGCAGTTGGAGCGGCACTTGGGCCAACAGATTTGGTTGCCTTCGCATCTCTTTCTGAACGTTTTCGTTTTCCAAAACGTGTTTCTAATATCCTAAAAGGGGAAGGACTCTTAAATGACGCTTCTGGTTTAGTTGCCTTTCAGATGGCTCTTGCTGCTTGGACAACAGGAACTTTTTCTTTCAGCAAAGCTGGAACTTCCCTAGCACTTTCTATACTTGGTGGTTTTGTAGTCGGTTTTGTGACGGCTATGGTCAATCGTTTTTTGCATAGCTTTTTACTGAGTGTACGAGCGATAGATATAGCCAGTGAACTATTGCTAGAGCTAAGTTTGCCGCTCATGACCTTTTTCATCGCAGAAGAGTTTCATGTTTCAGGGATTATCGCAGTAGTGGTTGCAGGTATTTTGAAGGCCAGTCGCTTTAAGAAAATTACGCTCCTTGAGGCTCAGGTAGACACCGTGACGGAGACCGTTTGGCACACCGTGACCTTTATGCTAAATGGATCAGTCTTTGTTCTCTTGGGAATGGAATTAGAGTTGATAGCAGAGCCGATCTTGTCTAATTCTCTCTACAATCCCCTTCTTTTACTGCTTTCAGTTGTCGTTCTGACCTTCTTACTCTTTGCGATCCGCTTTGTCATGATTGCTGGTTTTTACTTTGTGAGGACGCGTCGACTTAAGAAAAAAATTCATAAGTACACGAAAGATATGCTTCTTTTGACCTTCTCTGGTGTCAAAGGGACAGTATCTATCGCGACTATTCTCCTCATACCAAGTCATTTGGAGCAGGAGTATCCTCTGTTGCTCTTCCTAGTAGCAGGTGTTACACTGTTGAGCTTTTTAACGGGTTTACTGGTCCTCCCTCACTTATCTGAGGAACAAGAGGAAAGCAAGGACCATTTGATGCATATTGCGATTTTGAATGATGTGGCTGCAGAATTAGAAAAAGAGCTAGACCATCACAAGAACAAACTTCCTCTTTATGCAGCTATTGATAATTATCATGGTCGAATTGAAAACCTCATCCTTAGTCTGGAAAATAAGAGAGTCCAAGAGGACTGGGAGTCCCTCAAGCTTCTTATCTTGAGTATTGAGAGTGATGGTTTGGAGCAAGCCTACGAAGAAAATAGAATCAGCGAACGTGGCTATCGAGTTTACCAACGTTACCTAAAAAACATGGAGCAGAGTATCAATCGGAATTTCGCTTCTAGAGTGACTTATTACTTCCTAGTTTCCTTACGGATACTGCGCTTTCTACTCCATGAAATGTTTACCTTTGGCAAAACTTTCCGTAGTTGGATGAATGAAGAATCTCGTAAACTACTAGCAGTTGACTATGATCAGATTTCAGAGTTGTATTTGGAAAATACAGAGCTGATTATCGAGAGTTTGGAAAACCTCAAAGGGGTTTACAAGAGTTCTCTGATTAGCTTTATGCAAGAGTCTCGTCTACGCGAGACGGCCATTATTGGAAGTGGTGCCTTTGTTGAGCGGGTTATCAATCGCATCAAGCCAAACAATATCGATGAAATGCTACGAGGCTACTATCTCGAACGTAAGGCAATCTTTGAATACGAAGAAGCTAAACTGATAACAGCCAAGTATGCCAAAAAACTACGACAAAATGTGAATAATTTAGAGAATTATTCTCTGAAAGAAGCCGCAAATACTTTACCTTATGATATGCTAGATTTAATCAGAAGAACTTAGATGATGAAGAAAATGACGGAGGATGGAACATGAAAAAGTGGTGGAAAGAGCTGATGGACAGGCCCTTATTGAAAGCTTTTTTGCATTATTATCAAGCATCTGATAGCGAGTTGACCAGTGTTGCGGTTGCCTACTATTGGTTGATTTCAATCTTTCCTTTGCTAATGATAATGGTCAATATTTTGCCTTATTTTCAGATTCCAGTCTCAAATTTCTTACTGACGATCAAGGAATTCTTGCCTGATACGGTGTATGATGTGGTTGCCAAGATTGTCCGAGAAGTTCTGACTCAACCATCAACTGGTTTGCTGAGTTTTGCCGTTTTATCTGCACTCTGGACCTTTTCGAAATCAATGGATTTCCTCCAAAAAGCCTTTAACAAAGCCTATGGGGTGACCAAGAGTCGAGGAATTATCTCCCATCAGTTGATGAGTCTACTTGTTAGTTTTGGCCTGCAGATTCTTTTTGCCTTGGCCTTGTTTTTGAGTATGTTTGGTCGTATGTTGCTCAACCTCCTCAAAACTTACTGGCAATCAGACAGTCCGCTATTTTCCTACCTGCAAGATTTTACAGGCCCTCTGGTCTATGCCTTGATCTTTGCCATTCTAGTCATGATTTATTACTTCCTTCCAAAAGTAAAAGCACCACGAATCCGCTATGTTTTACCAGGAAGTGTCTTTGTCTTGCTAACTCTTATCTTTTTATTGAATATCTTTTCTGTCTACGTCAATAGTTATGTCAATCATCTGGTTGATGTCCGATTTTTCAGTTCCATTATCGTGGTAGTCATGATGTTCTGGTTTATTCTCATTGCAAAGATTTTGATTATCGGAGCAGTTATCAATGCCAGTGTTCAGAGCTTGAAAGATCCAAAGTTTAGTATGGAATAATTAGAAAAATCCCTATTAGGTTTCCTAATAGGGATTTTCTTAATAGATAAACATGGCATCTCCAAAACTGAAGAAGCGGTAGTGTTCTTGGATGGCATGGTGATAAGCATCTAGGACTAAGTCACGACCAGCAAAGGCAGAAACTAGCATAACAAGAGTTGACTTGGGTAGGTGGAAGTTGGTTGAGAAGGCGTCTACAACCTTCCAGTCGTAGCCTGGTTTGATAAAGATATTGGTCCAGCCAGAATCTGCTTGGATTTGCCCATTAAACTTGGAACCGATGGTTTCCAGTGTGCGGATCGAAGTGGTTCCAACAGCGATGACGCGACCTCCATTTTCCTTGACAGTTCGAAGGGTGGCAGCTGCTTCATCAGAAAGTTGGTAGAACTCCGAGTGCATTTCATGTTCGTCCAGATTGTCAACAGAAACAGGTCTAAAGGTTCCTAAACCAACGTGGAGGGTCAAATAAACCAAATGGACACCCTTGGCTTGGATTTCTGCTAGCAGTTCTTTGGTGAAGTGCAATCCAGCAGTCGGTGCTGCAGCAGAGCCACTTTCCTTGGCGTAGACGGTTTGATAACGTTCACGGTCATCCAATTTTTCGTGGATATACGGTGGCAGCGGCATTTCTCCCAGACTTTCCAAGACTTCTAGGAAAATTCCTTGGTATTCAAAGCGGACAATACGGCCCCCGTGAGTTAGTTCTTCTGTAACGACAGCGCTGAGACGACCATCACCAAAGCTGACGCGAGTACCGACCTTGAGGCGTTTGGCAGGTTTAGCCAGCACTTCCCACTCATCTCCAGCAGTGTTTTTTAGGAGGAGAAGTTCCACATGGCCTCCTGTCTCCTCTTTTTGACCATAGAGACGAGCAGGGAGAACACGGGTGTCATTCATAACAAGAGCATCACCTGGTTCCAACATATCAATAATAGAGTGGAAGTGTTTATCCTGAAATTCACCCGTCTCACGATTGACGATGAGGAGTTTGGAGGAATCTCGTTTTTCAAGGGGCGTTTGGGCAATCAATTCCTCAGGCAAGTGGAAATCAAAATCAGCTGTATTCATTTTTTCATCATTCTTTCTAACTTCTAATCTTATCCATTATAACATGTTTCAAGTTTGGACGCTCTTTTTTTGGAAAATAAATCGTTTTCACTTGACAAAAATTGGTCTATACCATATAATGAATATAGAAACATGGAGGATATAAAATGAAAGTTATAAAAGTTGAGAATCAAGTCGAGGGTGGAAAAGTAGCTTTTGAGATTTTGAAGGAAAAATTGGCCAATGGTGCTCAAACATTAGGACTTGCGACAGGAAGCAGTCCACTTGAATTTTACAAGGAAATCGTTGAGAGTGACCTTGATTTTTCAAATCTAACCAGTGTGAACCTTGATGAGTATGTAGGGCTTGATGGGGACAATCCACAATCTTATCGTTACTTCATGCAGGAAAACTTGTTCAACCAAAAACCATTTAAAGAAAGCTTCTTGCCTCGTGGGGTTAAGGACAATGCTGAAGAAGAAGTAGAACGCTATAATCAAATTTTGGCTGACCATCCTGTTGATTTGCAAATTTTGGGAATCGGTCGCAATGGACATATCGGCTTTAATGAACCTGGTACTCCATTTGACAGTCAAACGCATCTAGTCGAACTTGACCAGTCTACCATCGAAGCTAACGCTCGCTTCTTTGACAAGATTGAAGACGTTCCAACCCAAGCCATTTCGATGGGGATTAAAAACATCTTGGATGCTAAGTCAATTATTCTCTTTGCTTACGGTGAGTCGAAAGCAGAAGCTATTGCTGGGACAGTATCAGGTTCAGTAACTGAAAGTTTACCAGCAAGTAGTCTACAAAACCACCCTGACGTGACGATTATCGCAGATGCAGAAGCGCTAAGCTTACTTGAAAAATAAATTCAGAATCACTTGCTCATTGGAGTGAGTGTTTTTAGACATATAAAACTGCAACATGACGTTAGGAGGATAACATGAATAAAGAAGAATTTCTAAAAGTAAAAGAAGCATATAAGAGCGCTAGAACGGAAGAGAGAAAAAAAATAATAAAATTCATTACAAAGAAGAAAGATAAGGAAGGGAATTCTCTTTTTACTAAGTCAAAAGATAAACCATATAACACAAGAAATCAATATTCAGGAGGTATGGGGAATAAAAAGTACACCTCGGGTAGTAGATTATCTAGACCATATGATTTATCAAATCATATGTGGATTGATTTGTCTTATAAAGGAAATGATATATTAATCTCTTTACAGTCTTTTGATATTGATCCAAATAAAAATAAAAATAAAACTAATAATCTTCATGTCTTATATGATCGGATAGGTATTATGTTTGAAAAAGACGGCAACATTTTGTTGCCAGATAATAAATCTGAGGTCAGTGATGCCTTTCTTAAAATGGAAACAACAAACTGGGAACTACCTTTATCTGAAGCAGAGATGGAGGAGATGGTGGACTATATTATTAGTCATTATGAAAAATAAAAAACTTAGTTTTCTCTTGACATTTATTCATTTTGCGTGTAAAATAGAATAGATCTTGAACTTGAAGGGAGTGAAAAAAATGTCTAAAACAGTAGTACGTAAGAATGAATCTCTTGACGATGCACTTCGTCGTTTTAAACGTGCGGTTACTAAAGCTGGTACTCTTCAAGAAACACGCAAACGTGAATTCTATGAAAAACCTTCTGTAAAACGTAAACGTAAATCAGAAGCAGCTCGTAAACGTAAAAAATTCTAATTTGAAATGAAAGGCTAGATTTGTCTAGTCTTTTTTTGCACAATGTTTAGAGGAAGAAATTGTTATGAGAGAGTATATAAAAGAATATCAAAAGATGCGTGAAAATCACTTGGAAGATTGGGGTTATTGTGCTGATCCGATCGATTGGAAGGAATTTGAAGAGTCAAACAAAAGAATTTTTGAAAAGTATTTGACCGATTCAAAAGTATTGTCTGACAAGGTTTTAAGGGTAAAATTATACAGTAGCTTATTACTAGATGATACTAAATATTTTGCCTATTATGCTGCGTTTTTAGATGGGGATTATACACAGTTAAACAACGCGCTATGGCAAACAGGAAGAACTGAGTTGATGAGAGGCGGTTTGTTGGCAAGTGGAACTATTTACACAGATGGAATTTTGAAAGGCTTGTTTACCTCTTTTGCTTGTAACGATTTTTCAGCCATTCCATCATTCGTCCCCAAAGATTTACCCTTGTTGAAAGGAACCTATTATCCAGAAAATGTGATGAATCTTTTATACGCTCTTTATTATCAAGATGAAGAAAGATTATCCGAGTCGCTCTTGCGTGCACAACAGTTTTTAGGGAAGAAAAAACGAACTGGTATGGAAGAATTTTCTGTTCGGTATTTTATAAGTTTGGCAAAAAAAGATGCAGTTGCATTAAGCGAGTCCTTACAAAACTTATGCCAAGCTTATCAGAGACGAGGTTACCCCTATGAAAAGATTGATAAGTGCTTTGCGGATGAGATCCATGGTCTATATCGTTTGGTACGATTTTTTGACTATTCTTTGTTTGAAGAAGTCAGCATGCCATCTCATAAGACTTTTTTGAAGGAGTTTGAAGAATGGCAAGTCCAAAATCAGTTTCCAAAAGGTCAACAGTTCTATACCTATCCTCAAGATATGGCTGATGCAAACAGAATGTTAACAAAAGGTCTTCCAAGGATTTACTTAGAAAAATCTGGAAGGGACTTGGTGATAGACGTTGACCGATTTGCAGTAGATTTGTCTCGGTTGATTTAAAAGAGTAGGAAAAGACTTCCTAGTCAAATCTTTTTCCAAGCAACATCAAATAAATACTGTAAATCCTGCAAAAAAAGGAAACTTCCACCTACAATCTGATATAATAGTAGGGAGAACTCGATTGAAGGAGGAAATTATGTCGGTTTTAGTAAGAGATGTCATTGAAAAACTCAGACTAGATATTGTCTATGGTGAAGGCGAATTACTTGAAAAAGAAATCAATACTGCGGACATTATGAGACCTGGTCTTGAAATGACGGGCTATTTTGATTACTATACACCAGAACGGATTCAGCTGTTAGGGATGAAGGAGTGGTCCTATTTAGTTGCCATGCCTGCCCAGAACCGTTATCAAGTTTTGAAGAAAATGTTTCTACCTGAAACACCTGCGGTTATCGTGGCTCGTGGTCTGGTAGTGCCAGAGGAAATGTTGAGGGCTGCTAGGGAATGCAAGATTGCGATTTTAACCAGTCGAACTGCAACCAGTCGTTTATCTGGAGAACTTTCTAGCTACCTTGATTCCCGTTTGGCTAAACGTACTAGCGTGCATGGTGTCTTGATGGATATCTATGGCATGGGTGTCTTGATCCAAGGGGATAGTGGTATCGGTAAGAGCGAGACAGGTCTTGAGCTTGTGAAACGTGGACACCGTCTAGTAGCAGACGATCGTGTAGATATTTATTCTAAGGATGAGATGACTCTTTGGGGCGAACCTGCTGAAATCTTGAAGCATTTACTTGAGATTCGTGGAGTTGGGATTATCGATATCATGAGTCTCTATGGTGCAAGTGCTGTAAAAGATTCTTCACAAGTTCAGCTAGCAGTTTATTTGGAAAATTATGATACGCATAAGACCTTTGACCGTCTAGGAAACAATGCCGAAGAACTCGAAGTTTCTGGTGTAACGATTCCGCGTATCCGCATCCCAGTAAAAACAGGACGCAATATCTCCGTTGTTATTGAGGCAGCTGCCATGAACTATCGTGCTAAAGAAATGGGCTTTGATGCGACGCGTTTATTTGAAGAACGCTTGACAAATCTAATCGCTCAAAATGAGGTGAAACATGATTAATCCAGTCGCATTTGAAATTGGCCCCTTTGCTATTCGTTGGTATGCTTTGTGTATTGTAGCTGGTTTGGTTTTAGCAGTTTATCTTGCCATGAAAGAAGCTCCTAAAAAGAAAATTCTATCAGATGATATTTTGGATTTTATTCTGATTGCTTTTCCAGTAGCTATTTTAGGTGCTAGGCTATACTACGTACTCTTTCGCTTAGATTATTATCTGCAAAATCCAGGTGAAATCATCGCCATCTGGAATGGTGGTTTGGCCATTTATGGGGGTTTGATAGCAGGGGCTATTGTCCTTTATATCTTTGCGGATAGAAAGCTGATCAATACTTGGGATTTCTTAGATATTGCAGCACCGAGCGTCATGGTTGCCCAGAGTTTAGGGCGCTGGGGAAACTTCTTTAACCAAGAAGCCTACGGTGCAGCAGTAGATAGTTTGGATTATTTGCCAGGCTTTATCCGTGACCAGATGTATATTGACGGTAGCTACCGTCAGCCGACCTTCTTATATGAGTCGGTTTGGAATCTGATTGGATTTGCTTTGATTCTGATTTTTAGACGAAAATTAAAGGGAATCAGACGTGGTCATATTACGGCATTCTACTTGATTTGGTATGGCTTTGGTCGTATGATTATCGAAGGGATGCGGACGGATAGTCTCATGTTCTTTGGTCTGCGAGTTTCCCAATGGTTATCAGTTGTCCTTATTGGACTCGGTATTTTTATCATACTTTATCAAAATCGAAAGAAAGCCCCTTTCTATCATACAGAGGAGGAAAAATAAATGTTAGAAGTTGCATATATTCTTGTTGCGATTGCTTTGATTGTCTGTTTAGTCTATTTGACAATCACGATTCAAAAAGCAGGTCGTATGATTGATGAGACAGAGAAAACCATCAAAACGTTGAGCTCAGATGTGAACGTTACCTTGCATCAGACCAATGAATTGTTGGCTAAGGTCAATGTGTTAGCAGACGATATCAATATAAAAGTTGCGACGATTGATCCACTTTTTACGGCTGTGGCTGACTTATCTGAGTCAGTATCTGATCTCAACCAACATGCACGTGTTTTAGGTAAAAAGGCTTCATCTGCTGGTTCAAAGACCATTAAAACAGGTGCAAGCTTGTCCGCTCTTCGTGTCGCAAGTAAATTTTTCAAAAAATAAAAAAGGAGAAATCTTATGGGAAAACTATCCTCTATCCTTTTAGGAACAGTTTCAGGTGCTGCTCTTGCTTTGTTTTTGACGAGTGACAAGGGTAAGCAAGTTTGTAGTCAAGCTCAGGATTTTCTAGATGATTTGAGAGAAGATCCAGAGTATGCTAGAGAGCAGGTTTGTGAGAAACTAACTGAAGTGAAGGAACAGGCAACGGACTTTGTTCTGAAAACAAAGGAACAAGTAGAATCTGGTGAAATCACTTTTGATAGTGTCCTTGACCAAGCTAAAAACTGTGCTCGACAAGCGACGGAAGCATCCAAGGAAACCTTTAACAATCTCAAGGAGCAATGGCAAGAACAGTCAGCAACTCCAGACGTCGCTGAAGACCAAGAAGAAATCATCATCGATATTACTGAAGTATAAGGTATCACCATCTCTGGTTTTTGGAGATGGTGATTTTTATCTGCAAGTCTGTCTTTGTGGTATAATAAATACTATGCAGAAAAAACCAACGTCCGCCTATGTGCATATTCCCTTTTGTACACAGATTTGTTATTATTGTGACTTTTCAAAAGTATTTATCAAGAATCAACCAGTAGATAGTTACCTGGAGCATCTGCTAGAGGAGTTCCATTCTTATGATATCCAAAAGTTGCGAACTCTCTATATTGGAGGTGGGACGCCAACAGCTCTGTCCGCTCCGCAATTAGAGTTGCTCTTAGATGGCTTGACTAAAAATCTAGACTCATCTGTCTTGGAAGAATTGACCATTGAGGCCAATCCAGGCGATTTGGACGCGGATAAGATTGCGGTTTTGAAACAGTCGCCAGTCAATCGTGTTTCCTTAGGTGTGCAGACTTTTGATAACAAAATGCTGAAAAAGATCGGGCGTAGTCACTTGGAGAAGGATATTTATGAGAATATCGACCGTCTCAAACTGGCTGGTTTTGACAATATCTCCATTGATCTAATCTATGCTCTTCCAGGTCAAACTATGGCTCAGGTCAAGGACAATGTGGCTAAGGCTATCTCGCTTGATATTCCTCATATGAGCCTTTATAGCTTGATTTTGGAAAATCATACGGTCTTTATGAACCGCATGCGACGAGGGAAGTTGCCCCTACCCAAGGAAGAGTTAGAAGCGGAGATGTTTGAGTACATCATTTCAGAGCTTGAGCGAGCTGGTTTTGAGCATTATGAGATTTCGAATTTCTCCAAACCAGGCTTTGAAAGTCGCCATAATCTCATGTACTGGGACAATGCTGAATATTATGGTATCGGTGCGGGTGCTTCAGGTTATGTGAACGGGGTGCGCTATAAAAACCACGGTCCTATCCGCCACTATCTCAATGCAGTAGAGGCAGGAGATGCACGGATAACAGAAGAAAACCTGACTCAAAAGGAGCAGATGGAAGAAGAAATGTTCCTAGGCCTCCGGAAAAAATCCGGGGTTTCTATGGCGCGATTTGAGGAAAAATTTGGACGATCCTTTGATGGACTTTATGGCGAAATCATCAGAGATTTGGTTCAACAAGGACTTATGCAGATCGACGGTGATCGTGTCCGAATGACAAAGAGGGGTCTCTTCTTGGGAGACACTGTAGCAGAACGATTTATTTTGGAGTAGAACAATGGGCTTAACTTATCAAATGAAAATGAAAATTCCTTTTGATATGGCGGACATGAACGGTCATATCAAACTTCCAGATGTGATTTTGCTGTCCTTGCAAGTATCAGGTATGCAGTCGATCGAACTGGGAGTTAGTGACAAGGATATGTTAGAACGTTACAATCTGGTCTGGATTATTACAGACTATGCGATTGACGTGGTTCGCTTGCCTCGCTTTGCTGAAGAGATTACGATTGAAACAGAAGCATTGACTTACAATCGTCTTTTTTGCTACCGTCGTTTCACTCTCTATGATGAAGCAGGTCAAGAAATCATTCGCATGGTAGCAACCTTTGTTCTCATGGACAGGGACAGTCGTAAAGTTCATGCTGTCGAACCGGAGATTGTTGCTCCTTATCAGTCTGAGTTTGATAAAAAACTCATCCGTGGGCCAAAGTATGCTAACCTAGAAGACCCGATCAGTAAAGACTACCATGTTCGTTTTTACGACTTGGATATGAATGGTCATGTTAATAACAGCAAATACCTGGATTGGATTTTTGAAGTCATGGGAGCAGATTTTTTGACCAAGTATATTCCAAAGAAAATCAATCTCAAGTATGTCAAAGAAGTGCGACCAGGTGGCATGATTGCCTCAGCTTATGAACTCAAGGGACTAGAAAGCAAGCATGAGATTATCAGTGATGGCGAGATCAATGCCCAAGCTATGATTACGTGGCAAGAAATTGAAGGCAATTAGAAAGGACGATATGGCTTATAAAGGTTATTTAATTGATTTAGACGGAACCATTTACAAGGGGAAAGACAGAATCCCGGCAGGAGAGGCTTTTGTCCATGAGTTACAAAAAAGAGAAATTCCCTACCTCTTTGTGACCAATAATACAACCCGTACTCCTGAGAGCGTTCAAGAGATGTTGGCTCAGAATTTTAACATTAATACCCCTCTATCAACTGTCTATACAGCAACTCTGGCAACCATCGACTATATGAACGACTTGGGACTGGAAAAGACAGTCTATGTCATTGGTGAAGCAGGGCTCAAGGGTGCTATCCAGGCGGCAGGTTATGTCGAAGACAAGGAAAATCCAGCCTATGTGGTCGTTGGACTGGACTGGCAAGTTGACTATGAAAAATTTGCCACAGCAACTCTAGCCATTCAAAAAGGTGCTCACTTTATCGGAACCAATCCTGACCTCAATATCCCGACGGAACGTGGTCTCTTGCCTGGTGCTGGTTCACTAATTACACTTCTTGAAGTAGCAACACGGGTAAAACCAGTTTATATCGGGAAACCAAATGCTATCATCATGGACAAGGCGGTTGAGCACTTAGGCTTGAAAAGAGAAGAATTGCTCATGGTTGGGGACAACTACCTGACAGATATCCGAGCAGGGATTGACAATGGCATTCCAACGCTCTTGGTGACGACAGGTTTTACCAAAGCAGAAGAAGTGGCGGACCTGCCAATTGCACCAACTCATGTAGTTTCTAGCCTTGCGGAGTGGAATTTTGATGAAAACTAAACTGACCTTTTGGGGAAGTATGCTCTTTCTCCTCTCCCTGTCTATTCTCTTAACTATTTATCTGGCATGGATTTTCTATCCTTTGGAAATTCAGTGGCTGAACTTAGCGAATCGAGTCTATCTAAAGCCAGAAACCATTCAGTACAACTTTCACATCTTGATGAATTACCTGACCAATCCCTTTAGTCAGGTCTTAGAGATGCCGGATTTTCGTTCATCAGCGGCAGGGCTACACCATTTTGCGGTGGTGAAGAATCTCTTTCACCTAGTTCAGCTAGTTGCCCTAGTGACACTTCCAAGTTTCTATTTCTTTGTTGGAAAGATTGTGAAAAAAGGCTTTTTGCCCCTATATCGTAAAAGTATCTTGACTTTAGTGCTATTGCCTCTCGTCATTGGCTTTGTAGGAGTGTTGATTGGGTTTGAGCAATTCTTTACTCTTTTCCATCAGATTCTCTTTGTGGGAGATGATACCTGGCTTTTTGATCCAGCAAAGGATCCCGTTATTTGGATTTTGCCAGAGACTTTCTTTCTCCATGCCTTTTTACTTTTCTTTGCTTTGTATGAAGGAATGTTTGGTTTCCTTCTTGCTAAAGCTTCAAGGAAATAGTGGAAAAAATTCTGTATTTTTAATAAAAAACGAGAGAAGTTGCTCGACTCCCTATTTATTGTTAGGTTATCCTAAAGATAAACTTGCAAAGCAGGAGATTTTTGCAGAAAACAGTCTATTTTCTATGAAAAAATAGGCTTTTTTTCTAAAAATACCTAGTCAAGCGCTTTATTTTTTTGTATAATAGAAATAGCAAGTATAGATAAAAGAAGAGAAAAGCATGATTACACTATTTTTATCACCGAGTTGTACATCATGTCGTAAGGCAAAGGCTTGGTTAGAGACGCATAAAGTGCCCTTTCAAGAGCATAATATTATGACTAGTCCTTTAACAAGAAAAGAATTACAACATATTCTTTCCTTGACCGAAAATGGTACTGATGACATCATTTCAACTCGTTCAAAAATTTTTCAAAAATTGGATATTGATGTAGAGAGTATCTCAGTATCGGAGTTGCTTCAGTTGATTGAGCAATATCCTAGTCTTTTGCGTCGCCCAATTATTATAGATACAAAACGCATGCAGATCGGTTTTAATGAAGATGAGATTCGTGCTTTTCTCCCTCGTAGTTACCGTAAACAAGAATTGAAAGAAGCAACATTGAGAGCTGGTATAGGATAGATGAACAAACAGTATAGTTACCCACTAGATTTGTCGTGGAGCACTGAAGAACTTGCTTCAGTGCTTTCTTTTTTTAATGATGTTGAAGCTGCCTATGAAGACAAGGTAGAAGCTAAAAAACTGCTAGATTCCTACAAGAAATTTAAGTCTGTGGTTCCGAGCAAAAGCGAAGAAAAACGCTTAGGTCGCGAATTTGAGACAGCGAGCGGTTATTCCTTCTATCATGCAGTTCAATTAGCAAAAGAAAAAAGAGAAGGGAAGATTTCTCTTGGAAACTAAATTTGAATTTGCCAAACAGATTGTGCAGGAAGCTGCAGATTACATTTTGGCCCACATGCAAGAAGATTTGCAGGTCGAGCGAAAATCTTCACCTACCGACTTGGTGACGCGTTTGGATAAGGAAGTTCAGGATCTCTTGGTTGGTAGAATTTTAGCATCTTATCCAGAAGACTTGATTTGCGCGGAAGAGGGCTGTTTGCGTACGGCAGTCGGCCAGGGGAATGTTTGGGTGATTGATCCCATTGATGGTACCAATAACTTTGTCTCCCAGAAGGAAGATTTTGCCGTGATGTTGGCCTACTTTGAGAATGGGGTTGGGAAATTCGGTATCATTTATGATGTCATGAAAGGGGATTGTTACCATGGTGGTGGTGCCTTTCCTCCTTTTCGCAATAATGAGCCCTTACCGCCTTTTAAAAAGAAACCTCTTCAAGAATTTTTAGTTGCCGGTAACTCAGGTATGTTTGAAAGCAATGAGTGGGGCTTGGCGGATTTGGGTCGAGCAGCGTTGGGAGTCCGTGTCTATGGCAGTGCGGCTATTAGTTTTGCCAAGGTTTTATGTGGTCGTCTTCTGACTTATATTACCTACCTGCAACCATGGGATTACGCTGCGGCCAGTATCTTAGGGGAAAGTCTGGGTTATCGTCTTCTTACGGTATCAGGTGAGCCCGCTGATTTTAAAACGCGTCAGCCTGTCATGATGGTGCCAATCGAGATGCAAGAAGAGATTCAGTCTTATATCTACGAAAGGAAAGAAAACTAAATGCAATTTCCAGAAGGATTTGTTGAAAAATATGAAGCGATACTAGAAGATGAGGCAAGAGACTTTCTTGCCTCTTTTAAACAAGAAGCGGTTTCGGCTTTTCGGGTCAATCCCTTAAAAGAAAGTCAGTTATCGTTTGCTGATGCTATTCCCAATACACCTTGGGGGTATTATGGTAAGGTTTCTGGGAAGTCACCAGAGCACGTGACAGGTTTCGTTTATTCGCAAGAGCCTGCAGCCCAAATGGTGGCCCAGGTAGCTCAACCCCTTCCCGGTATGAAGGTTTTGGACTTGGCGGCAGCACCAGGTGGAAAATCCACTCAACTAGCAGCTTATCTGGCTAATCAAGGAGTCCTTGTCTCCAACGAAATTTCAAGCAAGCGAGCTAAGATTTTAGTGGAAAATATGGAACGGTTTGGAGCTACAAACGTAGTCGTGACCAATGAGTCTGCGGATCGCTTAGCCAAGGTCTTTAAAGGATACTTTGATGTGATTGTCCTTGATGCTCCTTGCTCGGGTGAAGGGATGTTCCGTAAACAACCAGATGCCATGGATTATTGGAACATCGACTATCCGAATCAATGTGCCAGTCTCCAAAGAAAGATTTTAGAAGATGCAGTCACCATGCTTGCTGAGGGTGGCCGTCTGGTCTACTCGACCTGTACTTGGGCACCAGAGGAAAATGAAGAAATCGTCCACTGGTTGCTGGATACTTATGATTTTGAACTGCTTCCAGTCGAGCATGTGAACGGTATGGTAGAAGGAATGGACCTTCCTGAAACGGCGCGGATGTATCCTCATCATTTCAAGGGAGAAGGTCAGTTTGTTGCCCACCTGCAGTTTAAGGGACAAAATCCCGCACCTAAATTCAAAGCTAGCAAGAGCAATCTCAGTCGTGAGCAACTGGCTTTGTGGCAAGAATTTGCCCAAAAACACTTGCGAGTCAATCTAACTGGTATCTTGCAGACTTTTGGAGACCAACTCTATCTCTTACCAGAGATGCTACCTGATCTAGGGAAACTCAAAATTGCCCGAAATGGGCTCCATCTGGGTACTTTTAAGAAGAAACGTTTTGAACCAAGCTTTGCTCTCGGATTAGCCTTGAAACCAAGTCAAGTAAAACAAAGTGTCGAAATCAATGATGAGGATTTTGTAAAATATGTGGCTGGTGAGACTGTTCAATTGTCTGAAGCTCGACCAAATGGTTGGTACCAAGTTCTGGTTCAAGGAAACGGATTAGGCTTTGCCAAGGTAACGGGAAATGTTTTGAAAAATTATTATCCAAAAGGACTCAGATTCAGGTGAAAAAGCTAGTCAAAGAGCCTATTCTATGTTATAGTGGAAGTATGAGTTTTTTCTGATAGTCTTTCATTATTACTTATATTATACGATGGAATTGTCCGCTCCTAAGAATGACTAGATAAAATGAAGAGGGACAATCATTGATGATAATTAGATGATCAGGACAAACGGAAGAAATCAGAACATTTATCATTATGTTCAAGGAGAATAACAGTGAAAAAAAGAAAAAAGCTCGTCATGTCTCTTGCAGCTCTTTTGATGGCAGGTTCTCTAGCAGGATGCGCTAGCTGGATTGATCGTGGAGAATCCATGACAGCCGTTGGTTCAACTGCTCTTCAGCCTCTTGTCGAAGCGGCAGCAGATGAATTTGGTTCTAGAAACATCGGAAAAACAGTCAATGTTCAAGGTGGAGGATCGGGTACAGGCCTATCCCAAGTCCAGTCTGGAGCAGTTGACATCGGGAACTCTGACGTCTTTGCAGAGGAAAAAGAAGGAATCGATTCTTCAGCTCTGGTAGACCATAAGGTTGCAGTGGCTGGTCTTGCAGTGATTGTAAACAAGGAAGTGGATGTTGAAAATCTCACAACCGAGCAACTTCGCAAAATCTTTACAGGTGAAGTGACCAACTGGAAAGAAGTTGGGGGCAAAGACCTGGCAATTTCAATCATCAACCGAGCAGCAAGTTCTGGTTCAAGAGCGACGTTTGATACGGTCGTTATGAATGGCCAAGCGGCAATGCAGAGCCAAGAACAGGATTCTAACGGGATGGTCAAGTCTATTGTATCCCAAACCCCTGGAGCCATTTCTTACTTGGCTTTTGCCTATGTAGATGACTCCGTGAAAAGCATGAAACTGAATGGGTATGAACCTACGTCTGAAAATGTAACGACCAACAACTGGCCTTTGTGGTCTTATGAACATATGTACACACTTGGTCAGCCAAATGAGTTAGCTGCTGAATTCCTGAATTTCGTCCTCTCAGATGAAGCCCAAAATGGAATTGTTAAGGGCATGGGCTATATCTCTATCAATGAAATGAAAGTCCAAAAGGATGCTTCAGGTACCGTTACAGCAGTAGAAGGAGGTCAATAATGAATCAAGAAGAATTATCTAAAAAATTACTCTCTCCTTCAAAGAACTCTCGCCTTGAGAAGTTTGGTAAAGGTTTGACCTTCGCCTGTCTTTCTTTAATTGTCATCATTGTGGCGATGATTTTGATTTTTGTAGCGCAGAAAGGCTTGTCGACCTTCTTTGTCAATGGGGTGAACATCTTTGATTTCCTCTTTGGACAAACTTGGAATCCTTCAGGGAAACAATTTGGTGCCCTTCCGATGATTTTGGGCTCCTTTATTGTGACGATTTTATCAGCCCTCATCGCAACTCCTTTCGCTATTGGTGCTGCAGTCTTTATGACAGAAGTCTCACCAAAGGGTGCAAAGATTTTGCAACCAGCCATTGAACTCCTCGTCGGTATTCCTTCAGTCGTCTATGGATTTATCGGTTTGCAAGTTGTGGTGCCTTTTGTTCGTAGCGTCTTTGGTGGAACTGGTTTTGGGATATTGTCAGGGATTTTCGTTCTTTTTGTCATGATCCTACCAACTGTAACCTTTATGACAACAGACAGCTTGCGTGCTGTTCCTCGTCATTACCGTGAAGCCAGTTTGGCTATGGGAGCCACTCGTTGGCAAACCATCTGGCGTGTGACCTTGAAAGCAGCACGTTCAGGTATTTTTACTGCAGTGGTCTTTGGGATGGCGCGTGCCTTCGGTGAAGCCCTTGCTATTCAGATGGTGGTCGGAAACTCAGCAGTTATCCCAACCTCGCTAACAACACCAGCTGCGACTTTGACTTCTGTTTTGACTATGGGTATCGGAAATACCGTCATGGGAACGGTTGATAATAACGTTCTCTGGTCACTGGCCTTAGTCTTGCTCTTGATGAGTTTGGCCTTTAACAGTGTGATTAAATTGATTACGAAAGAAAGAGGAAAGAAAAACTATGCACGCTAAGAAATTAGATAAACTTGCAACAGCTGTCCTCTATACCATCGCGGGTATCATCGTTGCCATCTTGGCATCCTTGATTCTCTATATCTTGGTGAGAGGGTTACCGCATATCTCTTGGTCCTTCTTGACAGGGAAATCCTCCTCTTATCAAGCAGGTGGGGGTATCGGGATTCAGCTCTACAATTCCTTCTTCCTTTTGGTCATTACCTTGATCATTTCTGTTCCCCTGTCTATGGGAGCTGGCGTTTTCCTCGCTGAGTATGCCAAAAAAGGACCTGTGACCAATTTTATTCGTACCTGTATTGAGATTTTGTCTTCTCTACCATCAGTCGTAGTGGGTCTCTTTGGTTACTTGATCTTTGTAGTCCAGTTTGAGTATGGATTTTCAATCATTTCAGGTGCATTGGCCTTGACAGTCTTTAACCTCCCTCAGATGACTCGAAATGTTGAGGACAGTTTAAAACACGTTCACCATACGCAACGTGAGGCTGGTTTGGCTCTTGGAATTTCTCGTTGGGAGACTGTAGTTCATGTTGTCATTCCAGAAGCCCTTCCAGGTATCGTAACGGGTGTTGTCTTGGCATCTGGTCGTATCTTTGGTGAAGCAGCTGCTCTTATCTATACGGCAGGACAATCCGCTCCAGCCCTTGACTGGTCTAACTGGAATATCCTCAGTGTTACCAGTCCTATCTCAATCTTCCGTCAAGCAGAAACCTTGGCAGTCCACATTTGGAAGGTCAACAGTGAAGGAACCATTCCTGATGCTACTATCGTATCAGCAGGTTCTGCCGCCGTGCTCCTCATCTTTATCTTAATTTTTAACTTTGGAGCACGCAAACTCGGAAGCTATTTACACAAGAAATTAACCGCTGCCTAAAGGAGAAGCCATGTCAAAATATAACTGGGACGAAAAGCATATCATCACCTTCCCTGAAGAAAAAGTGGCCCTCTCTACCAAGGATTTACATGTTTACTACGGTAAAAATGAATCCATCAAGGGCATCGATATGCAATTTGAAAAAAATAAAATTACAGCCTTGATTGGCCCTTCTGGATCAGGGAAATCTACCTATCTTCGCAGTCTCAATCGGATGAATGATACCATTGATATTGCCAAGGTCACAGGTCAAATCCTCTACCGAGGGATTGACGTCAACCGTCCAGAAATCAATGTCTATGAGATGCGCAAGCATATCGGAATGGTCTTCCAACGTCCAAATCCATTTGCCAAGTCTATTTACCGCAACATCACTTTTGCTCATGAACGTGCAGGAGTTAAGGACAAGAAAGTACTTGATGAAATTGTAGAAACCTCTCTAAGACAGGCAGCTCTATGGGATCAGGTCAAAGACGACCTCCACAAATCAGCCTTGATGCTTTCTGGAGGTCAGCAACAACGTCTCTGTATCGCTCGCGCTATCTCTGTCAAGCCAGATATCCTATTGATGGATGAGCCTGCTTCAGCCTTGGATCCGATTGCGACAGCCCAGCTGGAAGAAACCATGTTGGAATTGAAGAAGGACTTTACCATCATCATCGTTACCCACAGTATGCAGCAGGCTGCGCGTGCAAGTGACTACACAGGATTTTTCTACTTGGGTGATTTGATTGAGTATGATAAGACATCCAATATTTTCCAAAATGCTAAGTTACAGTCAACCAATGACTATGTAACAGGACACTTTGGTTAGAAAGGAAACGGTATGTCAGAAGCGATTTTACAGGTGTCAGACCTGTCCGTTTATTACAATAAAAAGAAGGCCTTGAATAGTGTTTCCCTTTCTTTCCAACCTAAGGAAATAACAGCCTTGATTGGTCCTTCTGGATCAGGAAAGTCTACCCTGCTCAAAGCTATCAACCGCATGGGCGATCTAAATCCTGAAGTGACAACAACAGGATCAGTAGTCTATAATGGTCACAATATCTACAGTCCCCGCACCGATACGGTTGAATTGCGTAAGGAAATCGGTATGGTCTTTCAACAGCCCAATCCCTTCCCTATGTCTATCTACGAAAATGTTGTCTATGGGCTGCGTATCAATGGGGTTAAGGATAAACATGTTTTGGATGAAGCAGTAGAAAAGGCCTTGCAACGTGCTTCTATCTGGGATGAAGTAAAGGATCGTTTGCATGATTCGGCCATTGGTCTCTCAGGTGGACAACAACAACGTGTTTGTGTTGCTCGTGTCTTAGCAACCAGTCCGAAAATCATCCTCTTAGATGAACCAACTTCAGCTTTGGATCCTATTTCTGCAGGTAAGATTGAGGAAACCTTGTATGGTCTGAAAGATAAATACACCATGCTCTTGGTAACGCGTTCGATGCAACAAGCCTCACGTATCTCTGATAAAACAGGATTTTTCCTAGATGGGGATTTGATCGAGTTTAACGATACGAAGAAGATGTTCCTAGAGCCACAAAACAAGGAAACAGAAGATTATATTACAGGAAAATTTGGATAAGGAGTTGAATGATGTTACGATCTCAATTTGAAGAAGATTTGGAGAAATTGCATAACCAGTTCTATGCCATGGGACAAGAAGTGCTCTCGCAGATCAATCGTACAGTGCGTGCCTTTGTCACGCATGACCGTGATTTGGCAAAAGAAGTCATCGAAGACGATGCAGAAGTAAATGAATATGAAGTGAAGTTGGAAAAGAAATCATTTGAAATGATCGCCCTCCAACAACCTGTTTCGCAAGACCTTCGTACCGTCTTGACCGTTCTAAAGGCAGTTTCAGACGTGGAACGCATGGGAGATCATGCAGTGTCTATCGCTGAAGCGACTATTCGTATGAAGGGGGAGCAACGTATCCCTTCTGTTGAAGAAGAAATCAAAAAGATGGGACGCGACGTGAAAAACTTCGTTGAAGCAGCTCTAGATCTCTATCTCAACGGTTCTGTGGATCAAGCCTACGAAGTAGCGGCGATGGATGAAAAAATCAACCATTACTTTGATAGCATCCGTGATTTGGCTACAGAAGAAATTAAGAAAAATCCTGAAGCTATTGTTACAGGCCGTGATTACTTCCAGGTCATTTCTTTCTTGGAACGTATTGGAGACTACGCAAAAAATATCTGTGAATGGGTTGTTTACTTTGAAACAGGTAAGATTGTCGAACTATAAGAAACGGTTTAAATATACAGAAGAAAAGGCTGATTAAAATAAATCAGTCTTTTTTTTATGAAAAGAATTGTTTTACAATCAAAATCTCTAAAAGGGTTGACAACTATTTTTAAAAGAGTTATAATTATTCAGAATTAACAGAAAGGTCGTTTATTTATGAAATTTAAGAAATGGATATTAGTTGTGTGTAGCATGCTTGCCAGTGTGGTTCTAGTAGCTTGCCAGTCAGGTACGGATAGTTCCCAGTCTGCTGTGGACGCTATCAAACAAAAAGGAAAGCTAGTCGTTGCGACCAGCCCAGACTATGCGCCGTTTGAATTCCAATCCTTGGTAGATGGTAAAAACCAAGTGGTTGGTGCAGATATTGATATGGCTCAAGCGATTGCGGACGAGCTTGGGGTTAAACTTGAAATCTCAAGTATGAGTTTTGACAATGTCTTGACCAGCCTTCAAACTGGAAAGGCTGACTTGGCTATTGCAGGAATTAGTGCCACAGATGAAAGAAAGGAAGTCTTTGACTTTTCAATCCCTTACTATGAAAACAAGATGAGTTTCTTGGTTAGAAAAGCCGATTTAGACAAATACAAGGATCTTTCAAGCCTCGCAAGTGCCAATATTGCAGCTCAAAAGGGAACTGTTCCAGAAACCATGGTCAAGGAACAATTGCCAAATGCCCAGTTGATATCCTTGACTAATATGGGGGAAGCAGTCAATGAATTGCAGGCTGGAAAAGTGGATGCTGTTCATATGGATGAACCAGTGGCTCTTAGTTACGCAGGTAAAAACTCAGACCTTGTCGTTGCATCTGTTAACTTGACGATGAAAGATGGCGAAGCCAATGCCGTTGCTATCAAGAAGGATCAATCAGACTTGAAAGCAGTAGTAGATAAGGTTATCCAAAAACTAAAAGATGACGGAACCTATCAAACTTATCTTGAAAAGGCAGCGAAACTAACAGAAGTTGAACAATAAGAAAAAGCAGAGTTGGACTTTAATCTAACTCTGCTTTTATGTATTCTAATAGCTCTTCTAGATTTTCAAGAGTGACTTTGGCGAACTGATAAGGACAGGCGTCCAAATAAGCCTTCTCAAAAAAGTCTAGTTTGAGTGAGCTGTGTTTCAAACTGGCAATCTTAGGATAGTGTCTCAAATCAAGCAGAAGGCCATCGTGTAGAGGATAGTGGGGCAAGGGACAGGTATTTTTTTCAAGTACTTCCTTAATCTGAGCTTGATAGTTCTCTTGAAGGGTCAGTCTGGCCAATCGATTTTTTTCAAATAACTGGCTATCGATGTAAAGAGAAAGAGCCTTTTGCATGATAAGATTGCTGTCATAGTCCAGGATATTTTTGTAGGAAACAAAGGCCTCTTTTAGAGCATTTGGGAGAATGAGAGCGGTAATACGAAGGGCTGGGAAGAGACTTGTTGAGAAGGACTTGATATAAATGACCCGCTCCTCAGTATCCAGATAGTGGAAGGTTTGGCCCTTTCTAGGATCTAGGTCCCCTAGATAGTCATCCTCTACGATGTAAACACCATACTGGTTTGCTAGATTCAGAATAGCTCTTTTTTCCTGATCAGAGTAGGAATGACCTAGGGGATAGTGGAAGCGAGGAATGGTATAGAAAAACTTGATTTTCCCAGATTTGAACTGTTTTTCCAGTTCTTCAAGGTCAATGCCATCAATACGGCGTTCAATGGTCTGGTAGGTTAATCCCTGAGCGACCAAGAGGCGGTTCATTCGGTGATAGGTCGGCTGTTCGACCAAAATCTCAGCTCCCTCGCTCGGAAAGTTAATCTGAGAAAGGATAAAGAGAGCTTGCTGGGTACCAGATGTTAGAACCAGTTGGTCGGGTTTGCAGTAGAGGGCTTGGTTGAAAAGAAGTTGATGGACAGATTGTCTGAGGTCCTCAAGTCCTTCTTGGTTGTCATAGTAGTTGAAGAGGTAGTTTTCTCTTCCAATCAGTGTTTCATTGACACAGAGCCGAAAGTCGTCATAGGCACTGGCATGTTCGTCAGTGACTTCGATTTCCAAGTCCTGATGCCGCCCCTGTTCTAGAACATAATAGCCACTTTGGGGTTTGGCATAGAGGTATTGTTCATGGCGTAATTCCAGCAGGGCTCGTTGGATAGTGTCCTTGCTACAGTGGAAGTCTTGGCTCAGTTGACGGATAGAGGGAAGCCGGCTACCTGTTGGAAATTTTCCTGATTCGATACCTTTTTTGAGAAAGGAAACGACTGCTTGGTATTTACTTTCTTTCTTCATTCCAGACCTCCGTTGATTTTGTTACATTGTACCTTTTTTTTGACTCCTTTGCAATGGGAAAAGCATTTCTCCCTTTCACAACTAGGAGCAAATGTGGTATACTTAGAAAGTATGATGATTCATTGAAAAGAAGATAAGAAAGAGAATGGATAGAAAAGTGCAGGAACCGGTAAAATTATTTCAATACAATACTCTAGGTGCCCTAATGGCAGGTCTCTATGGTGGAACCATGACAGTAGGAGAATTGCTGGAACATGGTGACCTTGGTTTGGGGACTTTGGATTCGATTGACGGGGAATTGATCGTCCTTGATGGCAAGGCTTATCAAGCCAAGGGGTCTGGTCAAACGCCTGAAATCGTTGAAGTGGCAGCGGATGCCCTTATTCCCTATGCAGCAGTGGTTCCTCATCAGGCAGAAGTGATTTTCCGTCAGCGCTTTGAGATGACTGATAAGGAATTAGAAAAGCGGATTGAGTCCTACTATGATGGGGAAAATCTTTTTCGTTCCATCAAGATTCATGGCGAATTTTCACAAATGCACGTACGTATGATTCCTAAATCCACACCTGATACCAAGTTTGCTGATGTCGCGACACACCAACCTGAATATAGCCGTGAAAATGTATCGGGAACCATTGTTGGATTTTGGACACCGGAGATTTTCCATGGGGTGAGTGTTGCAGGCTACCATTTGCATTTTATCTCAGATGATTTGACCTTTGGTGGGCATGTGATGGACTTTGTTATCAAAGAAGGAATGATTGAGGTTGGGGCAGTCGACCAGTTGGACCAACGTTTTCCAGTCCAAGATCGCCAGTATTTATTTGCCAAATTTAACGTTGACGAGATGAAGAAAGATATTGATAAGTCAGAATAGGAGAAAAAGATGACAGTACATATTATCCTTACCATGATCGCTTTGGTTCTCATTCTAGTAAGTGGGACTTGGTATGCCAAAAAACGGTTTAAAATCTCTCTTGCAGTGATGGGCTTGGGGGCAATCGCATTTTTTGTTTCTTCTCAAGTGTTAGAGAAGATGGTTCACCTTCTGATACTCCATCCGCAAAAAGATGGAACCATTCCGCTTATGCAGGAGCAGCCTTTCTTATACGTCCTTTATGGGATCGCTATGGCAGCCCTCTTTGAAGAGACGGCTCGTCTTATCTTTTTTAAATGGTTGGAGAAAAAGAGAAAGCTAGAAGATCGAGATGCTTTGGCCTATGGTTTGGGACATGGGGGCTTGGAGATGCTCTATCTCGGAATGGGAAGCTTGATCAGTCTTTTGATTCTCTTTTCACTCATCCAGTCTTCAAATACTGATGTAGCCAATCTTCTTCCAAAATCTACGCTCGAAACGGTTCAGTCTCTTTCTGTATGGCAGGTTTATTTACTAGGAGTTGAACGTGTGCTTGCTCTGATTCTACAAATTGGTCTTTCCATCTGGGTCTATCAAAGTGTCCGTCAAAAGAAATGGATCTACCTCCTTGCTGCCTATGGTTTGCATGCCTTGTTTGACTTGGCTCCAGCCTTATCTCAGGTAGGATGGATTGCAAATCCGCTTTTAGTTGAGTTTATTCTTCTCGCAGAACTTCTAGCCTTTATCTGGCTGACAAAATTTACATTTTGGAAAAAATCATAAAAAGAGGGGTGACCTCTTTTTTTATGTAATGATAAAACAAGCTCTTTTTATGGTCGTCAAATGTCTCTAAAAATGGTATAATGGAATGAATTTTGAAAAAGGAAGAGTGACATGTCAGTAAAAGAAAAAATGCTTGAAATCCTAGAAGGAATCGATATTCGTTTTAAGGAACCTTTGAAGACCTATACCTATACCAAGGTTGGAGGTCGAGCAGATTACCTAGTTTTACCGCGCAATCGCTATGAGATGGCGCGTGTTGTTCAATTTGCCAATCAAGAGAATATTCCTTGGATGGTGCTAGGAAATGCCAGCAATATCATTGTTCGTGAAGGTGGAATCCGTGGTTTTGTCATCTTGTGCGATAAGCTCAATAACGTTTCGGTTGATGGCTATACCATCGAAGCAGAAGCAGGAGCCAACTTGATCGAAACGACACGTATTGCTCTCCGTCATAGTTTGACTGGTTTTGAGTTTGCTTGTGGGATTCCTGGAAGCATCGGTGGAGCTGTCTTTATGAATGCGGGTGCCTATGGAGGAGAGATTGCTCATATCTTGCAGTCTTGTCAAATTTTGACCAAGGAAGGGGAAATCGAGACCTTATCTGCCAAGGACTTGGCTTTTGGTTACCGCCATTCAGCTATTCAGGATTCTGGGGCTGTTGTTTTGTCAGCTAAATTTGCCCTAGCTCCAGGGAATCATCAGGTTATCAAGCAAGAAATGGACCGCTTGACGCACCTACGTGAACTCAAACAACCTCTAGAATACCCATCATGTGGGTCAGTCTTTAAGCGTCCAGTTGGGCATTTTGCAGGACAGCTGATTTCAGAAGCTGGCCTGAAGGGCTATCGAATCGGTGGTGTGGAAGTATCTGAAAAGCATGCCGGTTTTATGATCAATGTTGCTGACGGAACGGCCAAAGACTATGAAGACTTGATCCAATCTGTTATTGAAAAAGTCAAGGAACACTCAGGTGTCACTCTTGAAAGAGAAGTCCGAATCTTGGGCGAGAAGGAATAAGGTTGGGGGTTGAAAAATTGCTGCTATAACCATTGTAAAGGGGGTGAAAGCCTATCGTGAGTGAAGATGTATGTAGGCAGTTCAATCTCCTACACGAGGTGGTAGCGGCCTGACAGAGCCCTGATCTGTTAATTTATGAAAAAGAAGGAATTTATGACAATTGAAAAAACCAATTATTGAATTCAAAAACGTCTCTAAAGTTTTTGAAGACAGCAACACCAAGGTTCTCAAAGACATTAACTTTGAGTTGGAAGAAGGGAAATTCTACACTCTTTTAGGCGCATCTGGTTCAGGAAAATCAACCATTCTAAACATCATTGCAGGTTTACTGGATGCGACGACAGGGGATATTTTACTGGATGGGGTACGGATTAACGACATCCCAACCAACAAGCGAGATGTCCATACGGTCTTCCAATCCTATGCCTTATTTCCACATATGAATGTGTTTGAAAATGTTGCCTTTCCACTCCGCTTGCGTAAAGTCGACAAGAAAGAAATCGAGCAGCGAGTTGCGGAAGTTCTCAAGATGGTTCAGTTGGAAGGTTATGAGAAACGTTCTATCCGTAAACTTTCTGGAGGACAACGCCAGCGTGTGGCTATTGCCCGTGCCATCATCAACCAACCCCGTGTGGTCTTGTTGGATGAGCCCTTGTCAGCGCTGGACTTGAAATTGCGAACAGACATGCAGTATGAACTGCGTGAACTGCAGCAACGATTGGGGATTACCTTTGTCTTTGTCACTCATGATCAGGAGGAAGCCCTGGCTATGAGTGACTGGATTTTTGTTATGAATGACGGTGAAATCGTTCAGTCTGGTACACCAGTTGATATCTATGATGAGCCGATCAACCACTTTGTTGCCACCTTTATCGGCGAGTCCAATATCTTGCCAGGAACCATGATTGAAGACTACTTGGTCGAGTTCAATGGCAAACGCTTTGAAGCGGTCGATGGTGGGATGAAGCCAAATGAGCCTGTTGAGGTTGTTATTCGTCCAGAGGATTTGCGCATTACCCTTCCTGAAGAAGGCAAGCTCCAAGTTAAAGTTGATACCCAGCTTTTCCGCGGGGTTCACTACGAGATTATTGCCTATGACGAACTCGGTAATGAATGGATGATCCACTCAACTCGTAAGGCCATCGTTGGTGAGGAAATCGGTCTGGACTTTGAACCAGAAGATATCCACATTATGCGTCTCAACGAAACCGAAGAAGAGTTCGATGCTCGTATCGAAGAATACGTAGAAATCGAAGAGCAAGAAGCAGGTCTGATTAATGCGATTGAGGAGGAAAGAGATGAAGAAAACAACCTCTAAACTCTTTGTAGTGCCCTACATGCTTTGGATTGCCCTCTTTGTCCTCGCACCCTTGGTCTTGATTTTCGGTCAATCCTTTTTCAACATCGAAGGACAATTTAGTTTAGAAAACTACAAATCCTACTTTGCGTCACAAAATTTGACCTATCTCAAAATGAGCTTCAATTCAGTGCTCTATGCTGGGATTGTAACTCTAGTGACACTTCTTATCAGCTATCCAACAGCCCTCTTTTTGACTCGTCTCAAGCACCGTCAACTCTGGCTCATGCTGATAATCCTGCCTACATGGATCAATCTGCTCCTCAAGGCTTATGCCTTTATCGGGATTTTTGGTCAAAATGGCTCTATTAACCAATTTTTGGAATTCATCGGAATCGGTTCGCAGCAGTTGCTCTTTACGGATTTCTCCTTCATCTTTGTTGCAAGCTACATCGAGCTTCCCTTTATGATTTTACCGATTTTCAATGTCTTGGATGATATGGATAATAATCTGATCAATGCCAGCTATGACCTCGGTGCGACCAAGTGGGAAACCTTCCGCCATGTCATCTTCCCTTTATCGATGAACGGTGTGAGAAGTGGTGTTCAGTCTGTCTTTATCCCTAGTTTGAGTCTCTTCATGCTGACACGTTTGATTGGTGGGAACCGCGTTATCACCTTGGGGACGGCCATTGAGCAGAACTTTCTAACAAATGACAACTACGGTATGGGTTCAACCATCGGTGTGATTCTCATCCTGACCATGTTTCTCACCATGTGGGTGACCAAGGAAAGGAGAGAACGATGAAAAAATTTGCCAATCTCTACCTAGCCTTTGTCTTTATCATCCTTTATTTGCCGATTTTTTACTTGATTGGCTATGCCTTTAATGCTGGCGATGATATGAACAGCTTTACTGGTTTTAGCTTGAGCCATTTTAAAACCATGTTTGGTGATGGTCGTCTCATGTTGATCCTCACTCAAACCTTTTTCTTGGCCTTTCTATCAGCCTTGATTGCGACAGTTATCGGGACTTTCGGTGCCATCTATATCTATCAGTCTCGTAAGAAATATCAAGAAGCCTTTCTATCTTTTAATAATATTTTGATGGTTGCGCCAGACGTTATGATTGGTGCCAGCTTCTTGATTCTTTTTACCCAGCTTAAGTTTTCACTTGGATTTTTGACGGTTCTATTTAGCCACGTGGCCTTTTCCATCCCTATCGTGGTCTTGATGGTCTTGCCTCGTCTCAAGGAGATGAATGATGACATGATTCATGCGGCCTATGACTTGGGTGCCAGCCAATTTCAAATGTTCAAAGAAATCATGCTTCCGTACCTGACACCGTCTATCATTGCAGGTTATTTCATGGCCTTTACCTACTCGCTGGATGACTTTGCCGTGACCTTCTTTGTAACGGGAAATGGCTTTTCAACCCTGTCAGTCGAGATCTACTCTCGTGCTCGGAAGGGGATTTCGTTAGAGATCAATGCACTCTCTGCCCTTGTCTTTCTCTTTAGTATTATCCTAGTTGTTGGCTATTACTTTATCTCACATGAGAAGGAGGAGCGAGCATGAAAAAACTCTATTCATTTTTAGTAGGAATTGTAGCGATTATCCTTGTCTTGTGGGGAATTGCGACGCATCTAGATAGTAAAATCAACAGTCGAGATAGTCAAAAATTGGTTATCTACAACTGGGGAGACTACATTGATCCAGAACTCTTGGAGAAATTCACAGAAGAAACTGGAATCCAAGTCCAGTACGAGACCTTTGACTCCAACGAAGCCATGTATACCAAGATCAAGCAGGGTGGAACGACCTACGATATTGCCATCCCTAGTGAATACATGATTAACAAGATGAAGGACGAAGACCTCTTAGTTCCGCTTGATTATTCAAAAATTGAAGGAATCGAAAATATCGGTCCAGAGTTCCTCAACCAGTCTTTTGACCCGGGTAATAAATTCTCCATCCCGTACTTCTGGGGAACCTTGGGAATTGTCTACAATGAAACCATGATAGATGAGGCGCCTGAGCATTGGGATGACCTCTGGAAACCAGAATACAAGGATTCCATCATGCTCTTTGATGGGGCGCGCGAGGTGCTGGGACTCGGGCTTAACTCACTCGGTTACAGCCTCAACTCTAAGGATCCTCAGCAGTTGGAAGAAACAGTGGATAAGCTCTATAAACTGACTCCAAATATCAAGGCCATTGTGGCGGACGAGATGAAGGGTTACATGATCCAGAACAATGCTGCTATTGGTGTGACCTTCTCAGGAGAAGCCAGCCAGATGTTGGAGAAAAATCCTAATCTCAAGTATGTCGTTCCGACTGAGGCTAGCAATCTCTGGTTTGATAACATGGTCATTCCAAAAACCGTGAAAAACCAAGATGCAGCCTATGCCTTTATCAACTTTATGTTGAAACCCGAAAATGCTCTGAAAAATGCCGAGTATGTAGGCTACTCAACACCAAACCTACCAGCCAAGGAAATGCTCCCAGAGGAGACTCGTGAGGACAAATCCTTCTATCCAGACGCTGATACCATGAAACACCTAGAAGTTTATGAGAAATTTGACCATAAATGGACAGGAAAATATAGCGACCTCTTCTTACAGTTTAAAATGTATCGGAAGTAGGAGATTTGGTTTATTGTCGGCTTTTCCAGTTGACGCAAGCTTTAAAAAACGATATAATAAGAAAGTTGAGAATTGATTTTCAGTTGTCTTAGTCCAGAGAAATGGCGGTGCTGCGAGCCATCTAAGCTAGGAAATCATGCTACTCAATCAGACAATTGCATAAGAATAAGAGAATGACAAGTTCATTGAATGAAGGTGGTACCGCGGTTTTTCGCCCTTCGTGATATGGACTTGTCTTTTGATTTTTGGAGGTGTTTATGAAGACATTTCTTGTCAAACAAAAGTTTCGTCTTGGAGGCGAACGCTTCGATATCAAGGATGATAGAGGAGTAGTGAACTATCAGGTGGAGGGATCATTTTTCCAAATTCCTAAGACCTTTACCATCTATGACGCCTATGGTGAGCAAGTCAGTGAGATTAGTAAAGAATTTTTCACTTTGCTTCCTCGCTTTACTATCCAGTTACGAAACGGTTCCAATTTCGTCATTCGCAAGAAGTTGACCTTCTGGCGAGATAAGTATGAGTTTGACAATCTAGGGCTTCGTATCGAGGGCAATATCTGGGATTTGAATTTCAAATTGCTGGATGACCGCGACCAAGTGATTGCCGAGATTCGGAAAGAAATTTTCCATTTGACCTCAACCTACACCGTAACCGTCTATGAAGACTCGTATGCAGATTTGGTCATTTCCCTTTGTGTCGCGATTGACTATGTGGAGATGCTGGAAAGCCAATCAAATTAAACAAGTAAATAAGGAGATATTATGAAACAACTATCTAGTGCTCAAGTTCGCCAAATGTGGCTAGATTTCTGGGCAAGCAAAGGTCACTCTGTAGAACCATCAGTGAGCTTGGTTCCAGTAAACGATCCAACTCTTTTGTGGATCAACTCTGGGGTAGCAACCCTTAAGAAATATTTTGACGGAACCATCATTCCTGAAAACCCACGTATTACCAATGCGCAAAAAGCTATCCGTACTAACGATATTGAAAACGTAGGGAAGACTGCGCGCCACCATACTATGTTTGAAATGTTGGGGAACTTCTCTATCGGGGATTACTTCCGTGACGAAGCCATCACTTGGGCTTACGAGCTTTTGACAAGCCCAGAATGGTTTGATTTCCCAGCTGAAAAACTTTATATGACCTACTATCCTGAAGATAAGGATTCTTACAACCGCTGGATTGAAGTAGGAGTGGATCCAAGCCACTTGATTCCAATTGAGGACAACTTCTGGGAAATCGGTGCGGGACCTTCTGGACCTGATACTGAGATCTTCTTTGACCGTGGAGAAGCATTTGACCCAGAAAATATAGGTATTCGCCTTCTTGCAGAAGATATCGAAAACGACCGTTACATCGAAATCTGGAACATCGTTTTGTCACAATTTAACGCAGACCCTGCTGTACCTCGTAGTGAGTACAAGGAATTGCCACACAAGAATATTGATACGGGCGCTGGTTTGGAGCGTTTGGTGGCAGTTATCCAAGGGGCTAAGACAAACTTTGAAACTGACCTCTTCATGCCAATCATTCGTGAAGTTGAGAAATTGTCTGGTAAGGTCTACGACCAAGATGGCGACAACATGAGCTTCAAGGTCATCGCTGACCACATCCGTTCCCTTTCATTTGCCATCGGTGATGGTGCTCTTCCAGGAAATGAAGGTCGTGGTTATGTCCTTCGTCGTCTACTCCGTCGTGCTTCTATGCACGGTCAAAAATTGGGCATCAACGAGCCTTTCCTTTACAAACTCGTTCCAACTGTTGGAAAAATCATGGAAAGCTACTACCCAGAAGTGCTTGAAAAGCGGGACTTTATCGAAAAAATCGTTAAGAGCGAAGAAGAGTCATTTGCTCGTACCCTTCACTCAGGTCAACACTTTGCAGAAACCATTGTATCTGACTTGAAAGCGAAAGGACAAAGCGTTATCGCTGGTTCAGATGTCTTCAAACTCTACGATACATATGGATTCCCAGTTGAATTGACAGCAGAAATCGCTGAAGAAGCTGGCATGACGGTAGACCGTGAAGGTTTTGAAGCAGCCATGAAAGAACAGCAAGAGCGTGCGCGTGCGTCAGCTGTCAAAGGTGGCTCTATGGGCATGCAAAATGAGACCCTTCAAAACATCACAGTGGAAAGTGTCTTTAACTACAATGCCAGCCAATTGCCTTCTAAATTGGTAGCTATCGTAGCGGATAATGCAGAAGTAGAAGCTGTTTCTGAAGGAACTGCCTCTCTCATCTTTGCGGAAACACCATTCTACGCTGAAATGGGTGGACAAGTAGCTGACCACGGTCAAATCTTGGATGCTAAAGGAAATGTCGTAGCGAATGTGACGGATGTGCAAAAAGCACCAAACGGACAAGCTCTTCATACTGTTGAAGTTCTTGCACCACTTGCTTTGAACCAAGAATACACCTTGGCTATCGATACCAACCGTCGTCATCGTGTTATGAAAAACCACACTGCGACTCACTTGCTCCATGCGGCTCTTCACAATATCCTTGGCCACCATGCGACACAAGCAGGATCTCTGAACGAAGTAGAATTTCTTCGCTTTGACTTTACTCACTTCCAAGCTGTGACTCCTGAAGAGTTGCGCGCCATTGAACAGCAAGTCAATGAGAAGATTTGGGAAGCCATCGCAGTGGAAACTGTTGAGACAGATATTGACACGGCTAAAGAAATGGGAGCTATGGCCCTCTTTGGTGAGAAATATGGTAAAGAAGTCCGCGTTGTGACCATCGGTGACTACTCTATTGAGCTTTGTGGTGGTACCCACGTTGGCAACACTTCTGAAATTGGCCTCTTCAAGATTGTCAAAGAAGAAGGGATTGGTTCAGGAACTCGTCGTATCTTGGCAGTGACTGGTAAAGAAGCCTTTGAAGCCTACCGTGAACAAGAAGACGCTCTTAAAGCTGTTGCATCAACTCTTAAAGCACCTCAACTCAAGGAAGTACCTCACAAGGTTGAAGGCCTTCAAGAGCAACTCCGTCAATTGCAAAAAGAAAATGCAGAATTGAAGGAAAAAGCAGCAGCTGCAGCGGCAGGTGATGTCTTTAAGGA
Organism: Streptococcus oralis ATCC 35037; assembly: GCF_900637025.1. Taxonomy (NCBI): domain Bacteria; kingdom Bacillati; phylum Bacillota; class Bacilli; order Lactobacillales; family Streptococcaceae; genus Streptococcus; species Streptococcus oralis. The sequence goes on along the minus strand of NZ_LR134336.1, from coordinate 1,198,359 downwards.
TGTGAAGGAAGTCAACGGACACCGTTACATTGCAAGCCAAGTTTCTGTATCAGATGCAAGTGCCCTTCGTACCTTTGCGGATAACTGGAAACAAAAAGACTACTCTGATGTGCTTGTCCTAGTTGCCGCTATTGGTTACAAGGTCAATGTCCTCGTAGCAAGCAAGACTAAAGATGTACACGCAGGAAACTTGGTTAAAGAATTGGCTCCAATCGTCGATGGACGTGGTGGTGGTAAACCAGACATGGCTATGGCAGGAGGAAGCAACCAAGCGAAAATTCAAGAACTCTTGGATGCAGTAGCAGGTAAATTGTAAGACAATAAAGATCTATCCATTTGGGTAGGTCTTTTTGCCTACTTAAAAAGCCAAATCCGCTTGGATTTGACTTGTAACTGATAGGTTTATTTTGTTGCCCAAACACTGACTGAACCCGCTGCTACTGGAAATTCTCCATAACCTTCAGCGTTGATTGTAACTTGTGCTGGATGATTTTCAAGGAGGTCAACAAAGGTTTGGTCAGCCCATTCTTGCCCGACAAACATAGATTTGCTGTTTTCTTGGTCATTTGAGATGAGGACAGCGATTGGAGATTGATGTTCAGCACCTGAACGAACCCAACCGATACAGTTGGCATCGTCAAAGTAGTCTGTTTGCTCCCCATATGCCCTGTCTTTTCGGATGGCTAGGAGACGATCAAGAACTTCTCTGAAATCTTGTTGAGCAAATTGCCCTGAAATGCCGTAATAGTCTCCGTAAAAGACACATGGAAGACCATCTTGGCGTAATAGAATGAGGGCATAGGCTGCTGGCTTGAACCATTCTTCAACAGTAGACTCAAGGGCTTGTCCTCGTTGGGTATCATGGTTGTCAACGAAAGTGACTGCTTTGTCAGGCTTGAGTTCAACCAAGCTATCTGTGAAAATGTTACGAAGGTCGTAACTTGCTCCAGCTTGACTGGCTTCAAAGAGGTTCTGGTGGAGACGAACATCGACAAGATCAAAGCGTTCTTCTGTTTTCTCGAGATAGTCTAGATTGGCTTCCTTGTCTGGATTCCAAAATTCACCAAAAACATAGAAATCTTGACCGTATTTTTCCTTCATATCACGGATGAAATTGCCCATAAAGAAGGAGTCGATGTGCTTAACGGCATCCAAGCGGAAACCAGCTACACCAGTCGTTTCCATGAACCAGTCAGCCCAGTCATAGATGTTTTGGATGACTTCAGGATGCTTAAAGTCTAGGTCAGCATACATGAGGTAGTCGTAGTTACCGTTTTCGTTATCGACCAATTCCTCGTTGGCCCAACCTTTATTGTCTCCCTGGATCAGATAAATGCCAGACTTACGGCGCTTGGCATCGTAGTCTGTACCTGTGAAGTGGTACCAGTGCCAGTGGAAGTTATTGTAGGTATCTTGGCGACCATCGAAAGTAAAGTGAGTCCAGCCATTGATAGTAAAGGGCTCGCTTAGTTGAACGGTACGGTCCTCAGGGTCCACTTCAATAACCTGAAAGGCTTCCATGTGATCGGCAGCAGCCTTGTGATTGAGCACCACATCGGCCATAGGTTGAATTCCCTGTGCCTTTAGAGTTTGAATGGCTTGAAGATAGTCTTCTTTAAACCCATACTTGGTACGGACAGTCCCTTTTTGGTGAAATTCGCCTAGGTCAAAAAGATCGTAAACACCATAGCCGACATCTTTTTCGTTGGTTGCCTTGAAGGCAGGTGGCATCCAGACATGGCTGATACCAAGGTTTGCTAGGTGCTCTGCGTCATTTGTCAGTCGAGCCCAGTGTTGGCCGTCGTGAGGCAGATACCATTCAAAGTATTGCATAAGTGTCTGATTTTGCATTGTTTTTCCTCTTGCTTATCAATGTTGTGTTTTATTCTACCATAAAGTTTAGAACTAGGCAAACGTTTGCGCAAGATTCTATACTCATTTCTGTTTTTGTCTATTTTTAGCGAATAGAATCTCTCTTTCCATTATAAGGGAAAGGATGTTTTGGTGGGAAAGTAAATGGCATATACTTATTTGAACAAAAATGACACTCAGTAAACTAAAGTACAAATGGTTAAACGGTTTCTTTTTTGAGAATTGTCACAAAATTTGCTATAATAGTAGCTATGAATAGAATTAGGGTCAGCAGACGTGTTGAAAAAAAGCTAGCTAAGGGTCTAGTTCTTTTGGAGGCAAGTGATTTAACAGATATTGAACTGACGGATCAGGCAGTAGAAGTTCTTAGTCAAGACGGGAAGTTTTTAGGGAGTGCCTATCTTTCTCAGCAGAACAAGGGCATTGGCTGGTTGGTCAGCAAGGAAAAGGTTGGTTTCAATCAAGCCTTTTTTGAAATCCTGTTTCGTAAGGCCAAGGAAGCTAGAAAGCCTTATTATCAGGATGACTTGACCACTGCTTTTCGCCTTTTTAACCAAGAGGGGGATGGTTTTGGGGGTCTGACTATTGATCTCTATGGAGATTATGCTGTTTTTTCTTGGTACAACTCCTTTGTTTACCAGATTCGTGAGCTCATAGTAAAGGCTTTTAAGGAAGTTTTTCCTGAGGTCTTGGGTGCTTATGAAAAGATTCGTTTTAAAGGTCTAGACTACGAGTCTGCCTATGTTTATGGTGAGGAAGCGCCAGATGATTTTACTGTTCTTGAGAATGGCGTGCTCTATCAAGTTTTTATGAATGATGGTTTGATGACAGGGATTTTCCTGGACCAACATGAGGTTCGTGGGAGTCTGGTTGACGGTCTAGCCATGGGCAAATCCTTGCTCAATATGTTTTCCTATACGGCTGCCTTTTCTGTTGCTGCAGCTATGGGAGGTGCGAGTGAGACGACTTCTGTCGACTTGGCCAAACGGTCTAGAGAGCTGTCAGAAGCCCATTTTCATGCAAATGGACTTAGCACGGACAATCATCGTTTTATTGTCATGGACGTTTTTGAGTACTTCAAGTATGCCAAGCGAAAAGGCTTATCCTATGATGTGATTGTTCTTGATCCGCCTAGCTTTGCCCGCAATAAAAAACAAACATTCTCTGTAGCTAAGGACTATCACAAGTTGATTTCCCAGAGTCTAGAGATTTTAAATCCGGGAGGCATTATCATTGCCAGTACCAATGCTGCCAATGTTTCCCGCCAGAAATTTACAGAACAAATTGATAAAGGTTTTGCAGGAAGAAGGTATCAGGTCTTGAACCAATATGGTCTTCCAGCAGACTTTGCCTATAATAAAAAAGATGAAAGCAGTAATTACCTCAAGGTGATTAGTATGAAGGTTAGTAGATGAAATTAATCGTTTCAGTGATGCCAAGAAGTTTAGAAGAAGCGCAAGAACTGGATGCTACTAGGTATGAAGATGCCGATATCATTGAGTGGCGTGCGGACTTTCTTACAAAGGACGCTATTTTACAGGTAGCACCCGCTATCTTTGAGAAATTTGCAGGACGCGAACTGGTCTTTACCCTTCGGACTCGCGCTGAGGGAGGAGAAATCGAACTTTCCTCAGAAGAGTATGTTCAAATCATCAAGGAAGTTACTCAGCTTTATCAGCCGGATTATGTAGATTTTGAGTATTTCAGCTACAAGGACGTTTTTGAGGAAATGTTGGATTTTCCAAATCTGGTTTTGAGCTATCATAATTTCCAGGAGACACCTGAAAATATGATGGAAATTTTGTCTGAGTTAACCAGTCTCTCTCCCAAAGTGGTCAAGGTATCAGTTATGGCCCATACGGAGCAGGATGTTTTAGATCTGATGAACTACACACGAGGATTTAAGACACTCAATCCTGAGCAAGAGTACGTGACCATTTCCATGGGGAAAATGGGCAAGGTATCCCGTATCACTTCAGATGTGACGGGTTCAAGTTGGTCATTTGCTAGTCTGGATGAAGCGAGTGCCCCAGGTCAGATTTCGCTATCAAACATGAAGAAAATCAGGGAGATTTTGGATGAAGCTTGATGGCTATACACGTTTAGCTGCAGTTGTTGCCAATCCCATCAAACACTCTATTTCACCCTTCATTCACAATAGGGCCTTTGAGGCGACAGCTATTAATGGTGCCTATGTAGCTTGGGAGATTGAAGCGGGTGACTTGGCAGAAACAGTCGCCAATATTCGCCGTTACCAGATGTTTGGGATCAACCTGTCTATGCCTTACAAGGAGCAAGTGATTCCTTATCTGGATGAGTTGAGTGATGAGGTTCGTTTGATTGGGGCGGTCAATACTGTTGTCAATCATAATGGCACTTTAATTGGATATAATACAGATGGCAAGGGATTCTTTAAGAGCTTGCCTTCTTTTACAATCTCGGATAAGAAAATGACCATTCTGGGAGCAGGGGGCGCGGCCAAATCAATTTTGGCGCAAGCTATTTTGGATGGCGTCAGTCAGATTTCGGTCTTTGTTCGTTCAGTTTCTACGGAAAAAACAAGACCTTATCTAGACAAGTTGCAGGAGCGAACGGGCTTTAAAGTGAATTTGTACGCTTTAGAAGATACTTCTGAACTGCAATCAAGGATTGCTGAGTCGGATTTACTGGTCAATGCGACCAGTGTAGGGATGGATGGCCAGTCGTCGCCAGTTCCAGAAAGTATCAATTTGCCAGAGGCTCTCTTGGTCGCAGACATCATTTACCAACCTTTTGAGACACCATTTTTGAAATGGGCTAGAAGCCAGGGCAATCCAGCTGTCAATGGTCTGGGAATGTTGCTCTATCAAGCTGCTGAAGCTTTTCAACTGTGGACAGGTAAAGAAATGCCGACAGACGAGATTTGGCAGTCCTTAACAGAAAAATATAAATAGTGAAAAGGAGACCCTACTATGAAAATCAGAATCGATATTCCGCATCATCCTTATGATATTCAGATTGAAAAAGGTTGTCTAGCTCAGGCTGGTCAATGGTTGCGAGAACTCTGGCAACCTCAAAAAGTGGTTATTGTAACCGACAACCATGTAGCTTCTCTCTATGCAGAGAAGGTTAAACTCAGCCTAGAAGATGCTGGTTTTCAGGTAGCTGTTTTTGACTTTTTAGAAGGCGAAGAACGAAAAAATTTAACAACTGTTCAGAAAGTCTATGAATTTCTAGTCAAGCAGGGGTTGACTCGTAGCGATGGGATTGTGGCTCTTGGTGGAGGTGTTGTTGGGGATCTGGCTGGTTTTGTAGCCTCTACCTATATGCGGGGCATTCACTTTGTTCAGATTCCGACTAGTTTGACTGCCCAGGTTGATTCTTCTATCGGTGGAAAGACGGGTGTCAATACTCCTTTTGCTAAAAATATGGTGGGTACCTTTGCTCAACCAGATGGGGTTCTGATTGATCCGCTTGTCCTTGAAACGCTTGGAAAAAGAGAGTTGATTGAAGGAATGGGTGAGGTTATCAAGTACGGCTTGATTGAGGATCCAGAACTGTGGGCTCTCTTAACGGACCTGGATGGTTCTGTTGAGAGTATACTGGAACATGCGGAGACTTTGATTGAACATTCTTGTCAGGTGAAGCGCAAGATGGTGGTCGAGGATGAGTTGGATAACGGTGTTCGGCTTTACCTCAACTTTGGACACACTATTGGCCACGCCCTTGAAGCAACAGCTGGTTACGGCAAGGTCATGCATGGTGAGGCTGTGGCTATGGGCATGGTTCAGATTTCCAAGGTTGCTGAGGGAAAAGGTCTTATGCCAGAAGGAATAACCCAGTCCATTAGAGAGATGTGCCAGAAATTTGGCTTGCCTGTTGACTATGAAAACTGGGATGTTGACAAGCTTTATCAGGCTCTTACTCATGACAAGAAAGCGCGTGGCAACACCTTGAAATTGGTCTTGGTACCAGAGCTTGGTTCAGCGAGCATTCACCCAGTTTCTCTGGAAGAGATGAAAGACTACTTGGTAAAATAAGGAGAACGTATGAGATATTTAACTGCAGGAGAATCACACGGCCCCCGTCTGACGGCTATCCTTGAAGGAATTCCAGCTGGACTTCCTTTGACAGCTGAGGATATCAATGAGGATCTGAAACGCCGTCAGGGTGGCTACGGTCGTGGTGGTCGTATGAAGATTGAGAGTGATCAGGTTGTCTTTACATCGGGCGTTCGTCACGGGAAGACGACAGGGGCTCCCATTACCATGGATGTCATCAATAAAGACCACCAGAAATGGCTGGATATCATGTCTGCTGAGGACATTGAAGACCGCCTGAAAAGCAAGCGGAAAATCACCCATCCTCGCCCAGGTCATGCCGATTTGGTAGGGGGCATCAAATACCGTTTTGATGATTTGCGAAATTCTTTGGAACGTTCATCAGCTCGTGAAACCACCATGCGAGTTGCTGTTGGGGCAGTAGCCAAACGTCTCTTAGCTGAGCTAGATATGGAGATTGCTAACCATGTCGTGGTTTTTGGTGGCAAGGAAATCGATGTACCTGAAAATCTAACAGTCGCTGAGATTAAGGAACGAGCTGCCCAGTCAGAAGTTTCTATTGTCAACCAAGAGCGGGAACAGGAAATCAAGGACTATATTGACCAAATCAAACGTGACGGTGATACCATCGGTGGGGTTGTGGAGACAGTCGTCGGAGGCGTTCCAGTTGGTCTTGGCTCTTATGTCCAATGGGACAGAAAATTAGATGCGCGATTGGCCCAAGCAGTTGTCTCTATCAATGCCTTTAAAGGGGTGGAATTTGGTCTCGGATTTGAAGCTGGTTACCGCAAAGGCAGCCAAGTTATGGATGAAATTCTCTGGTCTAAAGAAGACGGCTATACTCGCCGTACCAATAATCTAGGTGGTTTCGAAGGTGGCATGACCAATGGGCAACCCATTGTTGTTCGTGGCGTCATGAAACCTATTCCTACTCTCTACAAACCACTTATGAGTGTGGATATCGAAACCCACGAACCTTACAAGGCAACTGTTGAAAGAAGTGATCCGACCGCTCTTCCAGCAGCAGGTGTGGTCATGGAAGCTGTTGTGGCAACGGTTCTGGCGCAAGAAATCCTTGAAAAATTCTCATCAGATAATCTTGAAGAATTAAAAGAGGCAGTTGCCAAGCACCGAGACTATACAAAGAACTATTAAGGAGTCCTTATGGCAAAAACCATCTATATCGTAGGTCTCGGTTTGATTGGTGCTTCGATGGCGCTCGGTATCAAGCGTGATCATCCTGATTATGAAATTCTAGGTTATAATCGCAGTCAGGCTTCGAGAGACATTGCCTTGGAGCGGGGGATGATAGACCGTGCGACGGATGATTTTGCTAGTTTCGCTCCTCTAGCAGATGTTATCATTCTGACCTTGCCAATCAAACAGACCATTGCTTTTATTAAGGAGCTGGCAAACTTAGACTTGAAGGAAGGCATCATTATCTCAGATGCAGGCTCAACCAAGGCTGCCATTGTGGAAGTGGCGGAGGAATATTTGGCTGGCAAGTCAATTCGTTTTGTCGGGGCTCATCCCATGGCTGGTAGCCACAAGACAGGAGCTGCCTCTGCCGATGTTAATCTCTTTGAAAATGCCTACTATATCTTTACTCCATCTAGCTTGACCACTCCAGAAACCCTTTCAGAAATGAAGGACCTACTTTCAGGCCTCCATGCTCGTTTCATTGAAATTGATGCCAAGGAGCACGATCAAGTAACTTCACAGATTAGCCATTTTCCCCATATCTTGGCATCAGGTCTCATGGAACAAACAGCAGTTTATGCTCAAGAACATGAGATGGCAAGACGCTTTGCGGCGGGTGGATTTCGAGATATGACTCGCATTGCGGAAAGCGAGCCAGGTATGTGGACTTCTATTCTCTTGTCTAACCGTGAGACTATTCTAGAGCGAATTGCGGATTTCAAGGAACGCTTGGAAGCGATTGGTCAGGCCATCAGCAGGGGAGATGAAGAGCAAATCTGGAACTTTTTCAACCAAGCGCGTGCGCAACGTCAGGCCATGGAAATACATAAGCGTGGTGGTGTGGATAGCTCTTACGACCTCTATGTCGATGTTCCCGATGAAGAAGATGTCATCTTGCGAATTTTGGAATTACTTCGTGGGACTTCTTTGGTTAATATCCACATCAACGAGGAAAACCGTGAGGATGTTCACGGGATTCTCCAAATTTCATTTAAAAATGCTCAAGATTTAGAACGAGCTGAGCGCTTAATTACAGAAAATACGGACTACACAGTCGTCATCAAATAAGGAGAAAATCATGTCAAATATTTACGATAGTGCAAATGAACTTAGTCGCGGGTTACGCGAATTACCAGAATACAAGGCGGTCAAGGCAGCCAAAGATGCTATCCAAGCTGATGAACAAGCTAGCAAGATTTTTGCAGACTACCTCGCTTTCCAGCAAGAAATCCAAGTCATGGCGCAAACGGGACAAATGCCAGACGCCTCTTTCCAAGAAAAGATGCAGTCTTTCAGTAAGCAAATCCAAGAGAACGCTCTTTTGTCAGATTTCTTTGCCAAACAGCAACAATTGTCCATTTACCTTTCAGACATTGAAAAAATTGTCTTTGAACCTGTTTCAGAATTATTGAAATAGTATTTTATCTGTATAAAAGCCAGAAATTCCAGGAATTTCTGGCTTTTTTGTGATAAAATAAGAAAAAGTATTGCAAGTATGAGGTCAACTATGAAACTAAAAACAAACATTCGCCACTTACATGGCAGTATCCGGGTTCCAGGTGACAAGTCTATTAGCCATCGTTCGATTATTTTTGGAAGTTTGGCTGAGGGCGAGACTAAGGTTTATGATATTTTGCGTGGAGAGGATGTACTTTCAACCATGCAGGTTTTTCGTGACCTTGGTGTTGAAATTGAGGACAAAGATGGGGTTATTACCATTAAAGGTGTTGGAATGGATGGCTTAAAAGCTCCGCAAAATGCCTTGGATATGGGTAATTCTGGCACCTCGATTCGCCTGATTTCAGGTGTCCTTGCTGGTGCGGATTTTGAAGTAGAGATGTTTGGAGATGATAGTCTTTCTAAACGTCCTATGGATCGTGTGACGATTCCACTGAAAAAAATGGGCGTTAGCATTTCAGGGCAAACAGAGCGAGACCTGCCCCCTCTTCACTTAAAAGGGATGAAAAACCTAACACCTATTCACTATGAGTTGCCAATTGCCTCTGCTCAAGTCAAGTCCGCCTTGATATTTGCAGCCTTGCAGGCTCAGGGGGAGTCCGTTATTATCGAGAAAGAATGTACTCGTAACCACACCGAAGATATGCTAAAACAATTTGGTGGCCATTTAAGTGTGGAAGGTAAGAAAATCACAGTCCAAGGACCACAAAGACTGACCGGACAAAAGGTAGTTGTTCCAGGAGATATTTCCAGTGCAGCCTTTTGGTTGGTCGCAGGTTTGATTGTTCCAAACTCTCGTGTAGTGCTGCAGAATGTGGGCATCAATGAAACTCGTACTGGTATTATTGATGTCATTCGCGCCATGGGTGGAAAACTAGAAATAACTGAAATCGATCCAGTCGCTAAATCAGCAACCCTGACTGTCGAATCTTCAGACCTGAAAGGAACAGAGATTGGTGGAGCTTTGATTCCACGCTTGATTGATGAATTACCTATTATTGCCCTTTTAGCGACACAAGCGCAAGGTGTAACAGTCATTAAGGATGCTGAGGAACTCAAGGTCAAGGAAACTGACCGCATTCAGGTGGTGGCTGATGCCTTAAATAGCATGGGAGCGGACATCACCCCCACAGCAGATGGGATGATTATCAAAGGGAAATCAGCCCTTCATGGCGCTAGAGTCAATACGTTTGGTGACCATCGAATTGGAATGATGACAGCCATTGCAGCCCTCTTGGTTGCGGATGGAGAAGTGGAACTTGACCGTGCTGAAGCCATCAACACTAGCTATCCTAGCTTCTTTGATGATTTGGAGAGCATGACTCATGGCTAAGGTATTACTTGGATTTATGGGGGCAGGCAAGTCGACAATCGCTAGAGGCTTGGACCCAGACTATATCGATATGGATGCCTTAATCGAGGAACATTTGGGCATGTCCATTGCGGATTTCTTCGCTGAAAAAGGAGAAGTGGCCTTTCGTCAAGTAGAGTCAGAAGTCCTAGCTGACTTACTAAAAACGGACCGAGTTGTGTCAACTGGCGGAGGAGTTGTCATTTCTCAGAGAAATCGTGACTTGCTCAAAACCAATCCTGATAACATCTACCTAAAAGCAGATTTTGAAACCCTCTACCAACGTATCGCAGCTGATAAGGACAATCAGCGTCCACTTTTTCTTAACAAAAGCAAGGAAGAACTGGCAGCTATTTTCCATGAAAGACAAGCTTGGTATGAGGAAGTAGCCAGTCGGATTCTAGATGTGACCAAGTTAAGCCCAGAGGAAATTATAGAGGAACTGAGATGAAAATTGCCTATCTAGGTCCCAAGGGATCTTTTTCGCATCATGTTGTGCAGACAGCCTTTCCCAAAGAGGAATTGCATGCCTTTGCCAATATCACAGATGTTATCAAGGCCTATGAACAGGGCTTGGTGGACTATTCTGTGGTACCAGTTGAAAACTCCATTGAAGGTAGTGTCCATGAAAGTTTGGATTACCTTTTTCACCAGGCTCGCATCCAAGCAGTGGCAGAAATCGTTCAACCCATTCACCAGCAGTTGATGGCAGTTCCTGGTCATACTAAGATTGAGAAGATTTTTTCCCATCCTCAGGCTTTGGCTCAGGGAAAAAAATTCATCGATGAACACTATCCAGAGGCTCAAATCGAGGTAACCGCCAGTACCGCCTATGCAGCTCGCTTTATTTCAGAACATCCAGATCAGCCTTATGCAGCTATTGCTCCTAAAAGTTCAGCTGAAGAATATGGCTTGGAATTGATTGCAGAGGATATTCAGGAAATGGAAGCCAATTTCACACGTTTTTGGGTGTTAGGGGCAGAGATACCGAAGATTCCTTTGAACTCACAAGCTGAAAAAATGAGTTTGGCCTTGACCTTACCAGACAACCTACCTGGTGCTCTTTACAAGGCACTTTCGACTTTTGCTTGGAGAGGGATTGACTTAACAAAGATTGAAAGTCGCCCCCTTAAAACAGCCTTGGGAGAATACTTTTTCATTATCGATGTAGACTATAGTGACAAAGAGCTGGTTCATTTTGCAAGACAAGAACTAGAGGCCATTGGAATCCAGCACAAGATACTGGGAATCTACCCGATTTTTACCATAACTGATATAGAAAAGGAGAGTCAATGAGCAAAGAAAATCCTTTAAGTCATCACGAGCAGTTACGTTATGACTATCTCTTCAAAAATATTCATTACCTCAACGACCGTGAACGGAGGGAGTTTGATTATCTGCAACAAAAAATGACAGGTCCCAAGTCTGAAGTTCACCATTTCTACCAAGAGGAAAAAGAAGAAACTTGGGGTAGAGATATTGATCTTCCGACTTATGGCAGTAGAAGTCGATCTAAGAGACGTGAAAAGGTAGCTCCTCTGCCTAAAGTCAAAAAGAAAAAAAGAAGAATTCGCTTCAAACGAATACTGACTTGGTTCTTGCTGTTGATTACATGTGTAGTTGCAGGTATGATTTTTATGTTTCTTCGAGGGTTCCAGTCAGCGGCCAATCCAACAAATAAGCCAGCTGACGCCAAGGCGGCTCAAGTAGAGGTCTTTAACGGTCAGGATACCAAAGACGGTGTGAATATCCTAGTCATGGGGACAGATGGCCGTATCGGTCAAAATAGTGCAGAAACCCGTACCGATACGATCATGGTGTTAAATGTCAGCGGATCGGATAAAAAGATCAAGCTAGTCAGCTTTATGCGTGACAATTTAGTTTATATCGACGGGTATAGTAAGATTGTAAATGGTCAGAAACAAACGGATAACAAACTAAATGTTGCTTATGAACTTGGGGAACAAGAAGGGCAAAAGGGGGCTGAAATGGTCCGCAAGGTTCTAAAAGACAACTTTGATTTGGATATTAAGTACTATGCCCTAGTTGACTTCCAGGCCTTTGCAACAGCTATTGATACCCTATTCCCTGATGGAGTAACGATTGATGCCCAATTCTCAACATTGAATGGTCAACCTTTAACAGAAGCGACAGTTGGAGATGACCTTCATGCAACAGAGACAGAGTCCCCAACTCAAACTATCAAAGTTGGAAAACAGCAGATGAATGGTTCTACCTTACTGAACTATGCCCGCTTCCGTGATGATGATGAGGGAGACTATGGCCGTACCAAACGTCAGCAACAAGTGATGTCAGCTGTTCTTGAGCAAATCAAAGATCCAACCAAGCTCTTTACGGGATCAGAGGCACTTGGAAAAGTCTTTGGCATGACATCAACAAATCTACCATATAGCTTCTTGTTGACCAATGGTTTATCTGTCCTAGAAGGCGCTCAAAATGGCATTGAAAGACTCACCGTCCCAGAACTTGGTGACTGGGTAGACGCTTATGATATCTATGGTGGACAAGGACTTCTAGTTGATCAAAATAAATACCAGACCAAACTCGCCCAAATGGGAATGAGATAGAATACTATAAAAAAATCAAAGTTTGAATCACCAGTGAAAAAGTGGTTTAGGCTTTGATTTTTCTTAGTATCTGATGGATTTTTAGGGCTTTTTTATGGTATAATAAAACGATATAACTCGTTATTGGACAGAAGAGGAGAGACATGAGTGATTTGAAAGCGATTCAGGCTCGTAGTCTGGAAATGGCTGAATATTTCGTCGCATTTTGTAAAGAACATGATTTGTTGTGCTATCTCTGTGGTGGAGGAGCCATTGGTGCCCTACGTAACAAAGGCTTCATTCCTTGGGATGATGATTTAGACTTTTTCATGCCACGTAAGGATTATGAAAAATTAGCAGAGCTGTGGCCACGTTATGCAGACGAGCGTTATTTCTTGTCAAAGAGTAACAAAGATTTTGTAGACCGTAACCTTTTTATTACTATTCGTGACAAGGAAACCACTTGTATTAAGCCTTATCAAAAGGATTTGGATTTGCCACACGGTTTGGCCTTGGATGTTTTACCATTGGATTATTATCCTAAAAATCCAGCTGAGCGTAAGAAACAGGTTCGTTGGGCCTTGATTTATTCACTCTTTTGCGCCCAAACTATCCCAGAAAAGCATGGTGCAGTCATGAAATGGGGAAGTCGTATCTTACTCGGCCTGACTCCAAAATCTCTACGTTATCGCATTTGGAAAAAAGCTGAAAAAGAAATGACCAAGTATGGTCTGGCTGAGAGCGATGGAATCACGGAATTATGCTCAGGTCCCGGCTACATGCGAAACAAGTACCCAATCGCAACCTTTGAAGACAATCTTTTCTTGCCATTTGAAGGAACTGAGATGCCCATCCCAGTCGGCTATGATGCCTATCTCAGCACTGCTTTTGGCGATTATATGACACCGCCGCCAGCGGACAAGCAAGTACCGCATCATGATGCTATTATAGCGGACATGGACAAGAGCTACACAGAGTACAAGGGAGAATACGGGGCATGATGGGAGAAAAAATAAGCGTTATCGTTCCAGTCTATAATGTAGAAGCCTATCTGGAGAAGTGTGTAGAATCCATTTTAAAACAGACCTATACCAACTTGGAAATTCTCCTTGTCAATGATGGCTCAACGGATAAGAGCGGGGAACTGTGTGATCAACTAGCACAAAGAGATCAACGGATTCGTGTCATTCACAAGGAAAACGGTGGCTTGTCTGATGCTCGAAATAGAGGGATTGAAGAGGCAAGTTCTGATTTGATCGGTTTTATCGATAGTGATGACTACATTGACGAAGATATGTATGAGACTCTTTACCGTCAAATGCTTGAATCCAATGCTGATCTTTCTATGTGTGGACATTATGATGTCTATGACCAAATTCCAGAAAAGCAAGTTGCAACGATTCAGACTTGGGAATTAACCCCCCAAGAAGCCATTAAGATGGTCATGGAAGCTAAAATCCTCTCCGTCACGGCTGTTAACAAACTTTATAAAAAAGAACTCTTTGAACAGCTACGATTTGAAATTGGAAAAATAGCAGAGGATGCCTTTATTATGATCGCCTTGATTCATCAATGTCGCAAGGTTGTTGCAACAAATGAGAAGAAATACTACTATGTTCACCGGGAAAATAGTATCACGACTCAAAAATTCTCCTTGAAATTCTTAAACGTTATTGAAGCTTATGAGCAAAACGCAAATATTATCAGAGAGAATTATCCAGATCTAACAGATGTTGCAACCATGCGTTTAAATTGGGCTTACTTCTATGTATTGGATAGGCTCTTGGTTGATGCAGATTTCAAGGATAAGGTTTTAGAAGACCGTTTGATTGCCTATCTAAAGAAAAATACAAAGAATATTCTTTCGGATAGTCGTTTTACAAGAGCAAGAAAAGTGAGTTTCTTAGCTTTGTGCTTGAGTCGAAAATTGTATACGAAAATCTTGCTTACACAAACTAAGCGTTAGGAGAAAAAATGATTTCATTTATTGAAAAAAACTATTTTAAAATCAATTTGCTATTTTTATCAGTTATATCTTTTTACTGTATGGCAGGCTTGATTGTCCCACTTCAACCAATCTCGGCCAATAAATTTGTCACTCTTGGAATGACCCTCATGGGTGTTTTGTTGGGACTTTATAATTTCTTTATCAAAAAAGTCTATCTGAATGTCCGAAAAATTGAGTATTTGATTCTCTTTTTTCTAATGAATATCCTGACAGCTGCCTTAGTTGTCAAGTATGGATTTTCAACTAACATAAAGAATTTAGTTGTCTTTTTCATCTATTTCTTTGCAATCTATCCAGTCTTTCAATCTTTTACTGTAAAAAAAGCACGTGCCCTCTTTGATGTCTTCTTCTCTGTTATCACTGTTGCAAATACTATAGGTGTGCTTGTATCAATTTGGCAATTCTTCATGCTACAGGGTTACCGCGTATTTGATTACAAGGGGTTATTAATCCGCCAAGGATTTGTAGAGTCTCGTCTATTTGGGATTCTAGCCAGTCCCAACTATCTCTCTATTATTTCTCTGATGGTGGTTATTTACTTGTGGATGCGCTTGTCAATCTACAAACCAGTTCTTAAAACTCTGGCTATCACATCAATTCTACTTAACTTTGCTTATATTGTACTGTCTGGTTCCAGAACAACCTATATCTGTTTGGTTGTCGTTGCCCTTTTATACGCTTTGATGACGGCTAACTGGACTAAAAAAATCAAGTCACTTCTTACTGTTCTAGTAACTGTAGGTTTAGTATTTGTCTGTTATAATGGTATCAAATATAGTAGCGATATATATTTGAAAGCTCACTCAGCTCAAATCCAAAAGAACCAAGAAAATGGACAAAATGGAGACAATAATCTTTCTCTTGAGAGAACTGACACAAGTGAAGAGAATATCTCCAATAACCGTTTTGCCATTTGGCAGTCAACAGCTTCCTTTATCCCTAGACGTCCTCTGTTTGGATATTCAGGAGGAAACTGGTATGAGTTAGGTAAAGAATATGATGCTTCAGCCTACATCATCAAACAACATTACCTTACTCACAACGGCTACCTTGAGTTGTTATTCTATGATGGTATCACAGGTTTTATCCCTATGGCCATCTTTATACTTTCCTTCATTGTTTCAAGTCTCAAGAAATATAAAAAAGACCTTCAAGAAGGTCGCCGCAATCATGAATTGATTACCATTCTCTTGATGACTGTAGTTATTCTCATCTCTAACTTGTTCTTGAGTTCAACCTTCTATGGAATTTCACTACAGGGTTGTATCTTGTTTGTGATTTCAGGTTACTATTTCTCTGTTCTCTATAAAAAAAGAGACGGCTATAGAAAACTAGATGAAGCGGAGATTAAAGAAGTTGAACTAGGTGTCATGGATTATATCCACAATCTCTGTCAAAAAGAGAATATCAACTATTCACTGGCTTATGGAACCTTGCTGGGAGCCGTGAGACACAAGGGTTACATTCCTTGGGATGACGATATTGATATCTCTTTGAAACGCGATGAATACGATAAATTGTATCAAGCTATTTTGCAAGATAATGACCCTGTCTACAAAGTGGTTTCCTGGGAAAATGACGCTCGCTACCCTTACCCATTTTATCGAGTCTATGATGCGCGAACAGTCTATGATAACAACTATATCGACAATGATATTGATTTAGGAATTTGTGTGGACGTTTTCCCATTTGACTATTATGCTGATGTTAACAAGGACATGGTAAAACTGGATACTTACCGTCGTTTATCAGTCTATACCCTTTATGGCATCCATAATAAGAATGCGAAACTCAAGAATATCATCAGATATCTACTTGTACTTGTATTCCGTTTGACTCGTGTCAAAACTTGGAACCGTAAGATGAACATCCTATCTATGCGAGAAAAAGATGGAGACTTTATTGATTACCTCATGGAGAACAAAAGAGTTTCTACGAAATTTGACAAGTCCTTCTTGGATACGACGATTGATAGTCCATTTGAAGATAGAGTTTACAAAATTCCTGAGGCCTATCAGCCGATCCTTTCTGCCATCTACGGAGATGACTTTATGGAAATTCCTCCTCTAGAAAAACGAGTGAAACATGATGACTTCCTCGCTTATATAAAGGAGGGATAGAACGTGTTACAATGGTTAAAAAGAAGTTTAGCCAGTCTCTTAGGAGATAAGAAAGACCTGGTTAAAAACCTACCAATTATCAAAAATTTAAATCAAAAAGCCAATATCGACTTAGATTCAAAGAGAAGCAATTTGCTCAAAGAAAACTTTGAAGATATTCTAAAGGCCATCTATCAATCGAATCTGAAATCCTATGATATCTGGTTAGATTTTGGAACTTTACTTGGCTTCTACAGAGAAAATGATCTGATTCCGCATGATTTAGATATGGACTTTGGGATTATTATCCCAGACTACGAAGCCTTTTTAAAGGATGAGAAAGTTCTTTTTGAGAAAGGCTTTGTCAGAACAAAAGAGTTCTATTACAATGATAAACTTGTAGAATTATCCTATAGTTACAAGGGCCTCAATGTTGATTTTATTGTCTATGATAAAAAAGAGGGGAGCATTTCCTCAGACACTATTTTCTACATGACAAACGCCTTGGGAAATCCTACAAGATATGAAGCCTACCACTATGAATTGCCGTTCGCAGCACTTACTGAATGTAGTTTTAAAGAGATTCTAGTAAAAGTTCCAGAAAATACAAGAGAATACATCAGTCACTTGTATGGGGAGGATTTTGAAATCCCTAATACTCATTACAACTGGAAAGAAAATCCAATTTACAAACAAAGAGATGCTAGCTTGGCTAAGGTCCTTTTAGGGAAATCTCTTTAGTAATATAGAAAAGAGGGGATGTTGAAGTTCTTCCTTGTTAACTCTAGTCCCTACTCTAGTGTGACAATCAGGCTTCTCTTTCCCTCTTTTTGTCTTATATTGACGGAAAGGAGCTAGAAAAGTTACTACCAGGATGAATTCTCATCCTAGCTTCCGCTATCAAAGAAAGAAGTGGTTTATATGAAAAAGAAACAGATAAAAGAAACCCTTGTATTTACTTCCCTAGTCTTGTTGCTTGTCTCTGGACTATTTACACCAGCAGTTCAGGCAGATGCTTCAAGCAACCGAATCCATTTTATCAATACCAAAGGAGTATCAGGAAGTGATGCTATTATTCTAGAAAGTAATGGTCATTATGCCTTGATTGACATGGGCGAAGACTATGATTTTCCAGATGGGGAAGACCCTCGCTATCCAAGTCGTGTAGGAATTAGTATAAACAATGAGTATGTATTAGAAGATCGTCTCTTCCGTCACATGAAACACCTTGGGATACAAAAGTTAGATTTTATTCTAGGAACCCATGTCCATAGTGACCATATTGGATCGGCGGATGAAGTTCTAAAACGTTATCCTGTAGACAGATTTTATCTGAAGAGATACTCCGATGAGCGCATCACATCAAAATGGCGATTGTGGGACAATCTTTTTAATTATGACAATGCTGTCAAGACGGCTCTAGAGCGCGGTGTAACTCTTGTGCAAGACATTACTGAGAAGGAAAGTCATTTCACTCTAGGTGATATGGATATTCAGCTTTATAACTATAAAAACGAATATGACAGTGACGGTAAACTCAAGAGAGTCTATGATGATAATTCCAATTCCCTTGTGGCGGTAGTAACTGTGGCGGGGAAAAAGATTTATCTGGGTGGTGACTTGGATAATGCTGAGGGGGCAGAGGATAAATTAGGTCCTGAGATTGGAAAAGTTGATATGATGAAATGGAACCATCATTATGATGCCAAAATTTCAAACACGATTCCTTTCTTAGACTCCCTATCCCCTAGTATGGTGGTTCATACATCCGCAGCAGAAGCCAATCTTGCCACAACCAGAGAATATCTTAAGAAGCATGGTATTGAAGTAGTTCATGCTTCTAGCCAGACCAAGGATGCAACAGTCTTTACAATTAGTAAAAATGGTTTTACAAACGTGTCCGATTCTCTACCTAATATCCCCACTGTTAGTGAAACATGGTATAAAGAAGATGGTAACTGGAAGTATCGCTTGTCTGATGATCAGATGGCAATCGGTTGGCGCAAAATAAATGGTATTTACTATTTCTTTAATGGTCAAGGACAAATGCAGGCAGGTAGATGGCTTCATTTGAACGACTCTCGTGAAAAAACAGATGGTAACTGGTATTATTTGAACAACAATGGACAAATGCAAGATACTGGTTGGTTTAAGCAAGATGGTACTTGGTATTATATCACATCAAGTGGAGCAAGAAGTTACAGTCAGTTAGTTGAAATTGATGGTCAGAAATATCTATTTGACAAAGAAGGTAAGATGCTGACAGGTCTTCAGGTTTATAATGGTAAGAAGATGGTCTTTGCTAGTAGTGGTGCCCTGCAGTCGGAAGGAAAAGCATCGTCTTGGCAAAAAATTGCTTCAAATTGGTACTATTATGATGAGGATGGTATTCTAACTGTTGGTAAAAAAGACATCAAGGGCACAACTTATTACTTTGACAAAGAAGGTATCATGCAAACTGGCTGGGTCTTTGTTGATGGTCACTGGAACTATTTTGCAAGTTCTGGAGCTATGAAAACCGGCTGGGTTAAGGATCGGGAAACATGGTATTATCTGGATAAAGATGGCATCATGTTAACTGGCAGACAAGATATAAATGGTATTCGTTACTATTTGAATGCTAGTGGTGCCATGCAGACTGGCTGGAAGTGGCAAGACAATAGCTGGTACTTCTATACGAACTCAGGTACTATGAAAACTGGTTGGTTGAAAGATAAAGAATCATGGTATTATTTGGATCCAGAAACAGGTATCATGGCTGTAGGATCTAAAGAAATTGACGGTAAGAACTATTTCTTCAGCTCTGCAGGTACTATGCAAGTTGGATGGCAGTGGTCAAATGATTCTTGGCATTACTACGCTACGTCGGGCGCACTCCAAACTGGTTGGTTGAAAGATGGTGATGCCTGGTATTATCTTGAAGGTAAGGAAGGCGTTATGTTAGTTGGCTCCCATCAAGTAGATGGTAAGCAATATTACTTTAGCAAATCTGGAGTCATGCAAACTGGCTGGAAATGGTTTGATAATCATTACCGTTACTTTGAATCAAATGGAGCTATGAAAACTGGTTGGATAAAAGACAAAGGTGTCTGGTATTATCTAAATCCTGAAGATGGCATCATGTTGGTTGGCCTTCATAAAGTAAATGGTGATCATTATTACTTTGATGAATCAGGAGTAATGCAAACGGGTTGGAAACAGCTTGATGGTAATTGGTACTATTTCCAAGCTGATGGTTCTTTGTTGAAGAACGCAACAACACCTGATGGTTACAAAGTAAACGAAGAAGGTATCTGGAAACAGGCTGTTGCTGCTGTAAATAGCGATGCAGTCAAGCCAGAACAGAAACAAGAAGCTAATTCCTCTATTGTTGAACAACCTAAACAAGATTCAAATCTAGAAGCCAACGCTTTTGATAAGAAAGAAAAAGAATAAAGAAGAAATCCCCTACTGGCAACTAATTTATCAGTAGGGGATTTTTTAATTTCGTTTTAATTTAGCAAGTACAAGGTTCAGTGCATAGTGGAGTGTTTTGTCTTTGGTGATAAAGAGGGTCAAGAGGTAATAGATACCACAAGTTGCTACGGTAGACAGAACCATGAGAATCATATTGAAGTTGACCGTATAAGAGTTGATTTGGAAAAGAAATTTAAACGCAAAATAGATCGGGATGAATCCAAGGGATACAATAGTGTAACGTGTCAGAGTAGCAAAGATTTCTTTCAAATCAATCAGTTGGTGTTTCTGGATAAAGCGTATTTCCAGGAGAACGACGATAGTCTCTGCAAGAATAGTTGTAGCGATATAGTACTCAGGTGCAAAAATATTATTGAAATACAAGATGCTATTTAATAGTATATTGGCGCCACCACCAAGGAAGTAAAAGGCAGTCAAACGATTTTCGTGGTCATTGATAAAGATAATTTGTTTACCAAGGATCAACTCAATGGCCCAGATGATGGTACGGAAGGCGAAGACACTAGTCACAATACCAGCTTCGAGGTATTTTTCAGAAGAGTAGATAACTGCTGCGTAGTTTCCTAATACTATAATCCCAATACTAGTTGGAATGATGAGGAAGTAAAAGAGAGCAGCTCCTTGATTCAGAAGATTTTTATAAGAATCGTAGTCTTTCTTACCGAGATAGTAGCCGAGTCGTGGAATGCTGACGTTGATAGCTCCACTTAAGACACTGGCAATCAACATAACGATGCTAGAAGCAATAGTGTAATAAGAAATGTAGTTTTCATCTGGTCCCTTGGTGATAAACATTCTATCAAGCAAGGTATAGAGCATGTTAGCGTTCGCTAAGAGTAGCATGGTCAAGAGCGGTTTAGATGCTTTGACTAATTCAACAAGACCGATCTTAACAAAGGAAACTTCTCTCTTAATCCAAAGAAAACTGAGCAGGTAGTTGAAGATAGTGGTTGCTGTCATAACGATAGCATAAGGAACGATATCATCTGCCGTTTTAACAAAGGTGAAGATAGCGACCAGCATGGCAATCCGGATGATCAATGTCTTATAGAGGATGAAGGCATAATTTTCATAAGCCTCGTTCATCCATTCGATATTGAGAAATTGGAAGAGTGCTTGGGCCCCTAGGATGTAGTACAGGACTTTCAGATTCTCAATGCTGGTGTCAAAGAAGATAATGAGGAAGTAGATACCTGTCGTCAGGAGAGAGGTGAAAACCGAGATATAAAACAACTTAGAAAAGACGTAGTTGATTTTATTCTTGTCATCCTTGACTTTACTAATAGCTCGAATCCCGTAGTTGTATATTCCAAAGGCAGCTAGTGGAATAACGAAACTTGCCCAGGTATTGGCTGTATTGAAATAACCGTAATTGGATTTGCTGAGAATCCGCGTCAGATAAGGATTGGTTATCAGTGGAAAAACGATATTGAGAATATTGACCAGCAAGCTGGCCAAGGCATTTACTTTTATATTTTTCATTGAACTTTCTTTCTTAAATCTAAAATCATATCTAGTATTATATCACATTCTCGCTTCATTCTTTTGATAAAATCGTAAAAATCTAGTATAATAGATAGACTGAAAGTATGAGGTTACTAGATATGAAGATGAAACAAATCAGTGATACAACACTAAAAATCACGATGACTTTAGATGATTTGATGGACCGAGGAATGGAGATTGCAGACTTTCTCGTTCCTCAGGAAAAAACCGAAGAGTTTTTCTATGCTATTTTAGATGAGTTAGAGATGCCAGACAATTTCTTGGATAGTGGCATGCTGAGTTTCCGCGTGACGCCAAAACCTGATAAGGTGGACGTCTTTGTGACCAAGTCCAAGATTGACCAGAATTTGGATTTTGAAGATTTGGCGGATCTACCAGACATGGAAGAATTAGCCCAAATGTCGCCTGATGAATTTCTCAAAACCTTGGAAAAGAGTATTGCAGATAAAACCAAGGACGATATTGAGGCCATCCAATCTCTAGAGCAGGTCGAAGCAAAGGAAGAAGAGAAAGAGCAGGCAGACAAGGAGACTGAGAGTAAGAAAGAACCTTATATCTACTATATCCTGCGCTTTGCAAGCCTTGCTGACTTAGTTGCTTTTGCAAAGACGGTTAACTACCAGATGGAAACCTCTGAACTCTATAAGATGAATGGACACTACTATTTGACAATCTTAGTCGATGTGGAAAATCATCCAAGTCCATATCCAGCCTGGCTCTTGGCTCGTATGCGTGAGTTTGCAGATGACAGTGACATCAGTCGTTCCGTTTTGCAAGAGTATGGGCAAATCTTGGTCAATCACGATGCAGTTCTTAATCTGCAAAAGATTCGTTCATAATTTTTAAATCAATTTTCATTTATCAAGAAAGACGAATCATGGGATTCGTTTTTTCTTTACCAGACTGAAATAGTGATTTACTATAATAGGAATTTTCACAAAATTCTGTTATAATGGCTATATCAGAAAATTTCTAGGAGACAAACATGACAGTTAAAATTGCTTTACTTGGATTTGGTACCGTTGCAAGTGGCGTGCCTTTCCTCCTAAAGGAAAATGGAGAAAAAATCGTTCAGTCAGCTCATTCGGAGATTGAAGTAGCTAAGGTATTGGTCAAGGATGAAGATGAAAAGAATCGCTTGCTTGCAGCAGGGAATGACTTTAACTTTGTGACCAATGTAGATGATATTTTAGCAGACAAAGATGTTACCATTGTAGTGGAATTGATGGGGCGTATCGAACCAGCTAAGACCTTTATCACTCGTGCCTTAGAAGCTGGGAAACACGTTGTTACTGCTAACAAGGACCTTTTGGCTGTCCATGGTACAGAATTGTTAGAAATCGCTAAAGAGCATAATGTAGCACTTTACTACGAAGCGGCAGTAGCTGGTGGGATTCCAATTCTTCGTACTTTGGCAAATTCGTTGGCTTCTGACAAAATCACACGCGTTCTTGGTGTCGTTAATGGAACTTCCAACTTCATGATGACCAAGATGGTGGAAGAAGGCTGGTCTTATGATGATGCTCTGGCCGAAGCTCAAAGACTTGGATTTGCAGAAAGTGACCCTACAAATGACGTGGATGGGATTGACGCAGCCTACAAGATGGTGATTTTGAGCCAGTTTGCTTTTGGTATGAAGGTTGCCTTTGACGATGTAGCCCACAAGGGAATCCGCAACATCACACCAGAAGACGTAGCTGTAGCCCAAGACCTTGGCTATGTAGTGAAATTGGTTGGTTCTATCGAGGAAACTCCTTCAGGTATTGCTGCAGAAGTGACTCCAACCTTCCTACCTAAAGCGCACCCGCTTGCTAGTGTGAATGGCGTGATGAATGCTGTCTTTGTAGAATCTATCGGTATCGGTGAATCGATGTACTACGGACCAGGTGCGGGTCAAAAACCAACTGCGACAAGTGTGGTAGCAGATATTGTCCGTATCGTTCGTCGCCTGAATGATGGTACCATTGGTAAAGACTTCAACGAATATAGCCGTGAATTGGTCTTGGCAAATCCAGAAGATATCAAAGCTAATTACTACTTCTCAATCTTGGCTCCAGACTCAAAAGGTCAGGTCTTGAAATTGGCTGAGATTTTCAACGCTCAAGATATTTCCTTCAAGCAAATCCTCCAAGATGGCAAAGAGGGTGACAAGGCGCGTGTAGTGATTATCACTCATAAGATTAATAAAGCGCAGCTTGAGAATGTTTCAGCTGAGTTGGCCAAAGCTTCAGAATTTGACCTCTTGAATACCTTTAAGGTGTTAGGAGAATAGGATGAAGATTATTGTACCTGCAACCAGTGCCAATATCGGGCCAGGTTTTGATTCGGTCGGTGTAGCTGTAACCAAGTATCTTCAAATTGAGGTTTGTGAAGAACGGGATGAGTGGTTGATTGAACACCAGATTGGCAAATGGATTCCCCATGACGAGCGTAATCTCTTGCTCAAGATTGCCTTGCAAATTGCGCCAGACTTGCAACCGAGACGCTTGAAAATGACCAGTGATGTTCCCTTGGCGCGTGGTTTGGGTTCTTCTAGCTCTGTTATCGTTGCTGGGATTGAACTAGCTAATCAACTGGGCAAGCTCAACTTATCTAACCACGACAAATTGCAGTTGGCGACTAAGATTGAAGGACATCCTGACAATGTAGCTCCAGCAATTTACGGTAATCTCGTTATTGCCAGTTCCGTTGAAGGTCACGTTTCAGCAATTGTGGCTGACTTCCCAGAGTGTGATTTTCTAGCTTATATTCCCAACTATGAATTGCGCACTCGAGACAGTCGAGGTGTCCTTCCTAAGAAATTGTCTTACAAGGAAGCTGTTGCGGCTAGTTCTATCGCCAATGTGGCTGTTGCAGCCTTGTTGGCAGGAGACATGGTGACTGCTGGCCAAGCAATTGAGGGAGACCTCTTCCACGAGCGTTATCGTCAAAGTCTGGTCCGTGAATTTGCAAAGATTAAGCAAGTGGCTAAAGAGAATGGAGCCTATGCGACCTATCTTTCTGGTGCTGGGCCAACAGTTATGGTTCTGGCTTCTCATGACAAGATGCCCAAGATTAAAGCTGAATTGCAAAAGCAGTCTTTCAAAGGCAAACTGCATGATTTGAAAGTTGATACCCAAGGTGTCCGTGTCGAAGCAAAATAAAGAATAGAAGATAGGATGGGGAAATTCTCGACCAGAGGACTTCCTATCCTTTTTTTGAAAAGAAGTTTATACTCAATGAAAATCAAAGAGCAAACTAGGAAGCTAGCCGCAGGTTGCTCAAAACATGGTTTTGAGGTTGTAGATGAAACTGACGAAGTTAGCTCAAAATACTGTTTTGAGGTTGCAGATGTAAGCTGACGTGGTTTGAAGAGATTTTCGAAGAGTATTAGTTAAAAACTTGATAAAGGAGAAATAAAGATGGCAGAAATTTATCTAGCAGGTGGTTGTTTTTGGGGCCTAGAGGAGTATTTTTCCCGAATTGCTGGAGTGCTAGCAACCAGTGTCGGCTACGCTAATGGCCAAGTCGAAACGACCAATTACCAGTTGCTCAAGGAAACAGACCATGCAGAGACTGTTCAAGTGATTTATGATGAGAAAGCGGTGTCACTTAGAGAGATTTTGCTTTATTATTTCCGTGTCATTGATCCCTTGTCTATTAACCAACAAGGGAATGACCGTGGTCGCCAATATCGAACGGGAATCTATTATCAGGATGAAACAGACTTGCCAGCTATCTACACAGTGGTGCAGGAGCAGGAACGCATGCTTGGTCGAAAGATTGCAGTAGAGGTGGAGAAACTTCGCCACTACATTTTAGCAGAAGACTACCATCAAGACTATCTCAAGAAAAATCCTTCCGGTTATTGTCATATCGATGTGACCGATGCTGAGAAGCCATTGATTGACGCAACCAACTATGAAAAGCCTAGTCAAGAGGTGTTAAAGGAAAACTTAACTGAAGAGTCCTATCGTGTCACCCAAGAAGCTGCTACAGAGGCTCCATTTAGTAATGCTTATGACCAGACCTTCGAAGAAGGGATTTATGTAGATATCACGACTGGCGAGCCACTCTTTTTTGCCAAGGATAAGTTTGCTTCAGGTTGTGGTTGGCCAAGTTTTAGCCGTCCAATTTCCAAGGAATTGATTCATTATTACAAGGACTTGAGCCATGGGATGGAGCGAATCGAGGTTCGTTCTCGCTCAGGCAATGCTCACTTGGGTCATGTTTTCACAGATGGACCTCAGGAGTTAGGTGGCCTCCGTTACTGTATTAATTCTGCTTCCTTACGCTTTGTAGCCAAGGATGAGATGGAGAAAGCAGGATATGGCTATCTATTACCTTACTTAAACAAATAAAACTGAGAGGGTGGGGCTTCCCACTTTCTTCATTTCCAGAATAAGAATAGAAGGGACTTATGAAACACTTACTATCTTACTTCAAACCCTACATCAAGGAATCGATTTTGGCACCCTTGTTCAAGTTACTAGAAGCTGTTTTTGAGCTCCTGGTTCCCATGGTGATTGCAGGGATTGTTGACCAGTCCTTGCCCCAGAGAGATCAAGGACATCTTTGGATGCAGATTGGCCTGCTCCTTATCTTTGCAGTAATTGGTGTTTTAGTGGCCTTGGTAGCCCAGTTTTACTCAGCCAAGGCAGCGGTTGGTTTTGCCAAAGAACTGACAGACGACCTCTATCGTCATATTCTTTCTTTACCTAAGGACAGCAGAGACCGTCTGACAACTTCGAGCTTGGTGACTCGCTTGACTTCGGATACCTACCAGATTCAGACTGGGATCAATCAATTCCTGCGCCTCTTTTTGCGAGCGCCCATTATTGTTTTTGGGGCTATCTTTATGGCCTATCGCATTTCTGCTGAGCTGACTTTCTGGTTCTTAGTCATGGTTGTCATTTTGACGATTGTCATTGTCGGGCTCTCTCGATTGGTCAATCCTCTCTACAGTAGTCTTAGAAAGAAAACGGACCAGCTGGTTCAGGAAACGCGCCAGCAATTGCAAGGGATGCGAGTTATTCGTGCTTTTGGTCAGGAAAAACGAGAGTTAAAGATTTTTCAAACTCTTAACCAAGTTTATGCCAGATTGCAAGAAAAAACAGGCTTCTGGTCTAGTTTGTTAACACCTCTGACCTATCTGATTGTTAATGGAACTCTCCTTGTTATTATCTGGCAGGGCTATATTTCAATTCAAGGAGGTTTACTCAGTCAAGGTGCCCTGATTGCTCTTATCAACTACCTCTTGCAGATTTTGGTGGAATTGGTCAAATTAGCCATGCTGATCAATTCTCTCAATCAGTCCTATATCTCAGCTAAGCGAATCGAGGAAGTCTTTGCCGAAGCTCCAGAGGATATTCATTCAGAATTAGAACAAAAGCAAGCTACCGGTGATCGGGTTTTGAAAGTCCAAGAATTGACCTTTACCTATCCCGATGCGGCTCAAGCTTCTCTGAGAGACATTTCCTTTAATATGACTCAAGGGCAGCTCCTTGGTATCATCGGGGGAACTGGTTCAGGTAAATCAAGCTTGGTGCAAGTCTTACTTGGACTTTATCCAGTAGATAAGGGGAGCATTGACCTTTATCGAAATGGTCGTAGTCCTCTTAATCTTGAGCAGTGGCGGTCTTGGATTGCCTATGTACCTCAAAAAGTTGAACTCTTTAAAGGAACCATTCGTTCCAACTTGACATTGGGTTTCAATCGAGAAGTATCTGACCAGGAACTATGGCAGGCCTTGGAGATTGCGCAAGCTAAGGATTTTGTCAGTGAAAAGGAAGGACTTTTGGATGCCCTAGTTGAGGGAGGAGGGCGAAATTTCTCAGGCGGACAAAAACAAAGGCTATCTATTGCCCGAGCAGTCTTGCGACAAGCTCCATTTCTCATCCTAGATGATGCGACCTCGGCCCTGGACACCATCACTGAGTCCAAGCTCTTGAAAGCTATCCGAGAGAATTTACCTAACACGAGCTTAATCTTGATTTCTCAACGAACGTCTACACTTCAGATGGCTGACCAGATTCTCCTCTTGGAAAAAGGTGAGTTACTAGCTGTTGGCAAGCACGAGGAATTAATGAAGACTAGCCAAGTCTATCGCGAAATCAATGCATCCCAACATGGAAAGGAGGACTAGCATGAAACGACAAACCGCAAACCAGACGCTCAAACGTTTGGCCATAGATTTAGCAAACCATCCTTTCCTCCTTTTCCTTGCCTTTCTAGGAACTATTGCCCAAGTTGCTTTATCGATCTACCTACCTATCTTGATTGGGCAGGTCATTGACCAGGTCCTCGTAACTGGTTCTTCACCAGTTTTTTGGCAGATTTTCATCCAGATGATCTTGGTGGTCATAGGAAATACACTGGTACAATGGGCCAAACCTCTTCTTTATAATCGTCTAATCTTCTCTTATACCAGAGACTTGCGGGAGCGAATCATTCATAAGCTCCATCGGTTACCGATTGCTTTTGTGGATCGGCAGGGCAGTGGAGAGATGGTTAGTCGTGTGACCACAGACATAGAACAGCTGGCAGCCGGCTTAACCATGATTTTCAATCAATTTTTCATTGGTGTTTTGATGATTTTGGTTAGTATTCTAGCCATGCTCCAAATTCATCTCCTCATGACCCTCTTGGTCTTGCTGTTGACGCCCCTGTCCATGGTAATTTCACGCTTTATTGCCAAGAAATCTTATCACCTCTTCCAGAAGCAAACGGAGACGAGAGGAATTCAGACTCAGTTGATTGAAGAGTCTCTTAGCCAGCAAACTATTATCCAGTCCTTCAATGCTCAAACAGAGTTTACCCAAAGACTGCATGTGGCTAATGCCAACTATGCAGGCTATTCTCAGTCAGCCATCTTTTATTCATCAACGGTTAATCCTTCAACTCGCTTTGTCAACGCACTCATTTATGCTCTTCTAGCTGGAGTAGGAGCTTATCGTATCATGATGGGTTCAACCTTGACCATTGGGCGTTTAGTAACTTTTTTGAATTACGTCCAACAGTATACCAAGCCCTTTAACGATATTTCTTCAGTGCTAGCTGAGTTGCAAAGTGCTCTCGCTTGCGCAGAGCGCGTCTATGCTGTCTTAGAAAGTCCAGAGGTGGCTGAAACAGGTAAGGAAGTCTTGACCAGTGACCAAGTCAAGGGAGCTATTTCCTTTAAGCATGTTTCTTTTGGATATAATCCTGAAAGGATCTTGATTAAGGACTTATCCATCGATATCCCAGCTGGTAGCAAGGTAGCCATCGTTGGTCCGACAGGTGCTGGTAAGTCAACTCTTATCAATCTCCTCATGCGTTTTTATCCTATTAACTCGGGAGATATCTTGCTAGACGGTCGTTCCATTTACGACTATACCCGAGCGTCATTGAGACAGCAGTTTGGCATGGTGCTCCAAGAAACCTGGCTCAAGCAAGGGACCATTCATGACAATATTGCCTTTGGAAATCCTGATGCCAGCCGGGAGCAGGTGATTGCTGCTGCAAAGGCAGCCAATGCAGACTTTTTCATCCAACAGTTGCCACAGGGATACGATACCAAGTTGGAAAATGCAGGAGAATCTCTCTCTGTCGGTCAAGCCCAGCTCTTGACCATCGCCCGAGTCTTTCTAGCTATTCCAAAGATTCTTATCTTAGACGAGGCGACTTCCTCCATCGATACACGGACAGAGGTGCTAGTACAGGATGCCTTTGCCAAACTCATGAAAGGGCGCACAAGCTTTATTATTGCTCACCGTTTGTCAACCATTCAGGATGCGGATTTGATTCTTGTCTTGGTAGATGGTGACATTGTGGAGCATGGTAACCATCATGATCTCATGGCTAGAAAGGGCAAGTATTACCAAATGCAAAAAGCTGCGGCTTTTAGCTCTGAATAATCCTTTCTATTTTAAAATCTTATGAACGAAAAAAGTTGCCTTCGGGTGACTTTTTTGTTACAATAGCTAGAAAAATCAGGGTCTTAGAAGGAGAAAACAATGAAAGTCTATCAGCATGTAAATATCGTGACTTGTGACAAAGATTTCCATGTTTATTTGGATGGTGTCTTAGCCGTTAAGGACTCTCAAATCGTTTATGTCGGCCAAGAGGAGCCAGAGATTTTAGAGCAAGCTGAGCAGATTATAGACTATCAGGGAGCCTGGATCATGCCTGGTTTGGTTAATTGCCACACCCATTCTGCTATGACAGGTTTGCGAGGGATCCGGGATGATAGCAATCTCCATGAATGGCTCAATGATTATATTTGGCCAGCAGAAGCAGGATTTACTCCCGATATGACTACCAAGGCGGTCAAAGAGGCTCTGACGGAGATGCTCCAGTCAGGGACAACAACCTTCAACGATATGTATAATCCCAATGGTGTGGATATTGAGCAAATTTATCAGGCAGTTAAGGCCTCTAAGATGCGTTGTTATTTCTCACCGACCCTCTTTTCTTCAGAGGCAGAAACAACTGCTGAGACTATAAGCAGAACAAGATCCATTATAGAAGAAATCTTAGGATATGAAAATCCAAATTTCAAGGTTATGGTAGCTCCACATTCTCCCTACAGTTGTAGTAGAGACTTGCTGGAAGCGAGCTTAGATATGGCAAAAGAGCTGGACATTGCCATACATATCCATGTAGCGGAGACCAAGGAGGAGTCAGGAATTATCCTCAAACGCTATGGCAAACGTCCCCTCGCCTTTCTAGAAGAACTGGGTTATTTAGATCATCCGTCTGTCTTTGCTCATGGGGTCGAGCTAAACGAGCGAGAAATTGAACGCTTGGCAACTTCTCATGTGGCCATCGCCCATAATCCTATCAGTAACCTCAAACTGCCCTCAGGGATTGCTCCAATCATCCAACTCCAAAAAGCAGGAGTAGCAGTCGGAATTGCGACAGACTCGGTTGCTTCCAATAACAATCTAGATATGTTTGAGGAAGGACGGACTGCAGCCCTTCTTCAAAAGATGAAAAGTGGAGATGCCAGCCAATTTCCTATCGAGACAGCCCTTAAGGCATTGACGATCGAAGGAGCTAAGGTTCTAGGAATGGAAAAGCAGATAGGAAGCCTAGAAGTTGGCAAGCAAGCGGATTTTCTGGTCATTCAACCACAAGGAAAAATCCATCTTCAACCTCAGAAAAATATGCTCTCTCATCTGGTTTATGCTGTCAAATCCAGTGATGTTGAAGATGTTTATATCGCTGGAGAACAGGTGGTTAAGCAAGGCAAAGTTTTGACAGTAGAGATTTAAAAAAATTTAAAAAAAGTTTGCAAAAATCTTGCATTCTTTTTTTGTCTATGCTATACTTATATACGGTTTGAAAAAACTGCCTAAGACAGTAGGGGAGCTCGACTCATAAAGATCCTACCGAGGACAAAACGTATCATGTAAAAAGAAGCGTATTGTACTTTCGTGTCTAGGTTTGGGCGCGTTTTTCTTTTGGAAAAATTCCCCAAGCAAAATAATTACGGAGGTGAACACACT
This sequence comes from Streptococcus oralis ATCC 35037, assembly GCF_900637025.1. Lineage (NCBI taxonomy): Bacteria > Bacillati > Bacillota > Bacilli > Lactobacillales > Streptococcaceae > Streptococcus > Streptococcus oralis. The sequence goes on along the minus strand of NZ_LR134336.1, from coordinate 1,167,314 downwards.
AATGAGTGAAGCAATTATTGCTAAAAAAGCGGAACTAGTTGACGTAGTAGCTGAAAAAATGAAAGCTGCTGCATCAATCGTCGTTGTAGACGCTCGTGGTTTGACAGTTGAACAAGATACAGTTCTTCGTCGTGAGCTTCGTGGAAGCGAAGTTGAGTATAAAGTCATTAAAAACTCAATCTTACGTCGTGCAGCTGAAAAAGCTGGTCTTGAAGATCTTGCATCTGTTTTTGTTGGACCATCTGCAGTAGCATTTTCTAACGAAGATGTTATCGCACCAGCGAAAATCTTGAACGACTTTGCTAAAAACGCTGAAGCACTTGAAATCAAAGGTGGTGCAATCGAAGGCGCTGTCGCATCTAAAGAAGAAATCGTTGCTCTTGCAACTCTTCCAAACCGCGAAGGACTTCTTTCTATGCTCCTTTCTGTACTTCAAGCGCCAGTGCGCAACGTTGCTCTTGCAGTCAAAGCGGTTGCAGACAACAAAGAAGACGCAGCTTAATCTTAAGCTACGCAGCGTAGCCTAGCTACGGAAAAACGATTATAAAATTAAAAACTTATTTGGAGGAAATAACAATGGCATTGAACATTGAAAACATTATTGCTGAAATTAAAGAAGCTTCAATCCTTGAATTGAACGACCTTGTAAAAGCTATCGAAGAAGAATTTGGTGTAACTGCAGCTGCTCCTGTAGCTGTTGCTGCAGCTGGTGCTGCTGACGCTGGTGCTGCTAAAGACTCATTTGACGTTGAGTTGACAGCTGCTGGTGACAAAAAAGTTGGCGTTATCAAAGTTGTACGTGAAATCACTGGTCTTGGACTTAAAGAAGCTAAAGAACTTGTTGATGGTGCACCAGGTGTCATCAAAGAAGGCGTTCCAACTGCAGAAGCTGAAGAAATCAAAGCTAAATTGGAAGAAGCTGGAGCTTCAGTTACTCTTAAATAATAGAGCAACTACATTAGTAGCTTAAAAAACATATAAAACCGCTATTCTTAGGACTAGCGGTTTTTCTTTTTGTTCTAAAAGGGGCAAAAAAGGGGCAAACTAATTATATAGTTTATCTAGGAGACAAACAAGTTTTGAATAATAGGCTTTCCATTAAACATTCGTGAAGTACAGTCTCTGGTTTTTTCCTTGATCTATAACTCATTGTTTGGTTTAGTATGATATAATAATATCGAACTACATTTTTGGAAAGGTTATTATGATGAGTTTAATAAATAAAATTGAACAAGGTATTAAAGAGTTAGAGGGAGGAGGATTTCAAAAACTAGGTGATGCGTACCTGAGAAGAAAATACAATTTTAAAATTGTTTCATTAGGTTCACAAGAAGGAACGGATAAGACTACTAAAGGAATTCCTGATTCTTATGCTGAGGAAAAAGGTAAATATGTTTATATCATGTATGGTACACATAAATCTATAATATCTAAATTAAAAGAAGATATTCATTCAGTTAAGAAAAAAATTTTAGATGAAAATATTTCTGAAGATAAAGTTGGGAGGCTTATTTGTTGTCATACTTCTTCAAATATAACAATTAAACAAAAAGAAGATCTAGAAAAAATGGCTGAACCTTATCAGCTAGAATTGATTGGAATTAATGAAATTGCTAATGATCTTACAAAGATAGATTTTCAATGTTTAGCAAAAGAGTATCTATCAATCAGTGAATCTACAGAGCAAGTTTGGTCTATCAATGACTTCATAAGAATTCATGATGAGAGTAAAACAAATGCACCTATATCAAATGACTATATTGGAGATGTAAGTGAAATTATAAATACCATTAAATCAAGTGAAAAAAGAATCTTCTTAATATCTGCTAAGCCTGGAACAGGGAAAACTAGATTAGCAATTGAAATTTGCTCTTTGCTCGATCGAAATAAATATAACATTATTTGTGTCAAGAGCAATAATCAGGATATTTACCAAGATGTAAAACGCAATCTAAATTTACACAAAGAAAATATTGTTTTTATTGATGATGTTAATACTACACAAAATTATATTTCTACACTTGGGCTACTGAACACGACTAGTAATATTCGGTTTATTCTTACGGTACGTGATTATGCTAAAAAAGATGTAATAAATAATGTTAAAGTTTATGGGTACAATAATATTGAGCCAGAACTTATAAAAGATGATAATTTTAAGGAATTACTCAATCAATTCTCTCGAAACGATTTTACCAATAAAGAAATTGAACATATAAAAACGATATCTAAAAGCAATCCGCGTATTGCAGTCATTGCAGCGAAGTTATCTAGCTCTCGGGATTTGACTAATTTTAATGACGAGATTGATATTTTAAAAGATTACTATGAAGAAATTTTAAATAAAAATAACATTATTTATGCAGAACAAAAGACTTTATTTATTTTATCTTACTTAAAAAAGATTAGACTGGAAAGTTTAGAAGAGAACCAGGAATTCAAAAAATTACTAAAAATAACTGATATAACAAATACTGACTTTAAGAGTGCAGTGGAGAAGATTCATGAGAGAGAGTTGTGTAATATTTATAACGACAAAATTGTAAAGATAGCAGATCAATCATTAGATGATTATATAGTTATCAAGTTTTTAATTAATAAGAAAATATCAATTTTAGAAATTTTACATGAGTTATATCCAGTAAACGATCAAAGAGTTGTTCAAATACTAAATCAATGTTCCAATTTTATTAGGAAAGAGGGTGATTTAAAAGACGTTTCTGATGCAGTTAAATCATATTATTACAAAGAAAGTAATTTTGAAAGCGATGAACTTAAAGAAAAGTTTTTAATACAATTTGGAGTATTACTTCCTCTAGAAGCAATTTCACACGTTAAAAATAAAATTGATAATATAGAGTCTCAGGCTTATACAAAGACTAATTTTATTAATCAGAAGGATAAAAAGGAATCTATTAAGGATTCAGTTTTAAATATTGTATTTGTAACTACACGGACAAAATATTGTAGTCAAATTCTCCAATTATTGTTAAAGTACTTTGATAAAAATCCTAATAAGATTTCTGAGGTTTATAGTATTCTTGAAGCAAACTACGGATTGGTTACCGAAAGAGAATATATTGATTATACCTTAGCTGAAAATACTATTTCTGAACTTGCTAATCTTGATTTGATGAAAAGTTATAATCAAGAATTAAGCGCGGCAATTTTGAAGCAGTATCTTAAAATTACTATCGACAGGACAGAAGCTTATGAGGAATCATTTACATTTAGGAAATGTACCATTCCTGATAGTGAAAAACTGAAAGAGTATCATAGAAGTATACTGAAATTTTTAGCAAAGATATATAATGTTGGGAGTGTTGATATTAGACTTTATATTGAGAGAATACTGTATGATTACAGAAGAAAAATTTTGACTTATTCAGAAAGTCATCGTATGACTATTAATAGAGATTTGAAAAGCATTAGAGAATTATTTTTTTACGACATAAAAAAATTATCTATGATTGAAGAACAAATAGTTTATACTTTACATAAAGCTGAAGTGAAAAAAAACTTATCGAGTGTGTTTGACGATTATATGATTTCTGAGAGACAAGATATATATAATAATTTGACCAATCATAATCATATCTGGATTCATAAAGATGATGTTAAAATAAGATTACAAGAAATTGCATATAGATATTCAAACAATTGGCAAAATATTTTCAATTTTGCAAATCAATTCAAGCATAGCTTATTTATGAATGACAATAACATTGAGCTAGTACTATTCAATATGTTTTTGCTATTAGAAAATGATAAAAAAATTGAATTTTTAAATTTAATGTTTAAATCAAACTATCATTTTGTAAATAGGAATCCAATTAGTTTTTTAGAAAATATTGAGAAAAGTTCAATGCAGTCTGTTATTGCTTCCTCTCAAGAATCAGAAAAATATGAATGGCAACTTGCTTATTTAACACAAATTGAAAATGTTAAAAATGAAGATTTACAAACATTAAAGAGTATTCTAGAAGCTAATTCTTTACCATATTATTTTACAATTTTAAATTTTGAGAGATTGATTTTGAAAGATCCTAGATTAAAAGAGTTGTTAATACAAAAAGCTGGGAATACAAATTTTGTTATTTCTGATTTTATAAGAGAAGAAGAGGTGCCAAAATTAATAAATCTAATTGGAGAAAACGATTTAAAGTCTCAGTATTTAATCAATTTAGGGAGCAGTAAGGATCACACCTATAAGCTTTTTCAAAAATTAGGAGAAAATGATATTAATTTTGCGGTAGAAGTATTGAAGAAAATTGATGAGCTAAAAATGGGAAGCTCTAATTTAGGATACATGGTATTACATACTATAAATGGATTTAGAGATAAGAAAGAAATTTATAAAAAGTTTATCCGCTTTGCAATAAATAGGCCATATTACTACTATAACAATATGCTTGAAGATATTATAAAAAATGACAGTCAGATCATATTAGAAATGCTTGAGGAAACAAACAATGAGCAATTTGCAATTAGATTGGTCAATCTAGGTGTAGAATTTTTAGAAAACAGCAATCAAAAACAAATACTATTTAATCTTCTCAGAGCTAAAGGATTTGCCAAGAAGTCATTCCAAGAAATACATTTTAGTCCCTATTCACATTTTTTTACTGGTAGTCATGTTCCGGTGTTGGAATTAGAAAAAGAACTCCTAGAAAGAATTAAAGAGATATTTGAAACTGATATAGACTACATTAAGTTGTTACGGTACTTGGATAAACTAATAGATGGCAAGCGCAATGCGATTGAAAGAGAATTGGAAAAGGAGTTTTAAATTATAATTTATATTTATTACTTCTTAAGGTGCTAGATAAAATCAGTAAATTCTACTGTTTTATAGTATTTTAGTGAAACATTTGGTTTGATTTAAAATGGGTAAACCTACTTGAAATTATAGTCTGATACGCAAGACCTAGTACATCATTTTTCTTAACAGTTACTAGAATCTTGATATAATTTCAATTTTCTTCTTGACTCTGATCTTAGGTAAGGGATTATACTAATAATAGATAAGAAAGGAGATTACCATGCAAATCAATATGATTCGTTCAGATAAAGTTTACCAAGAGATGCTCGAGCTTCCTTTAGAAAAGAGAGAAGGTTGCTTTCGAGCTAAAATATTAGCACCTTTTGCAACCAAATACCAAACGCAACACATTCCTCTGAAAGCCAAGTATCCTAGAGGATTTGATGCTCTTTTCCTACTTGGCTTTATGAATCAGCTACCCAGCACTCTGTCAGAAAAGGATAGACCGGCTATTGATGCTCTGAGCTCTGATCAACTCTGGCAAAATTGTCAAGATACCATCAAGAGGAGTATCGGTCTTTTTGAGCAAGCTGGCTATGATTTAGAGGTTGAGGATTACTATTTTACTATTTTGTTAGGCAATCCAGAAAAGCCTATGCTACAGCTCAATAAGGGTTATAGCGGAGATGGCGGAATTCCAGGCTACCTCATGCTTAGTCTGCTACCAAATGACTATACTTTACCACGTGTGCAGGCTGCGTTGGCCCATGAGTGTAATCACAATGTCCGTTTCCAATTTGTCAAATGGAATCAGCAGACGACATTAGCAGACTGGGTAGTCAGTGAAGGATTGGCAGAGTCTTTTGCGGCTGAGCTCTATGGTAAGGATCTCATTGGGCCTTGGGTTACTTCAACCAGTCCAGAGCAGTTAGAAGAGATTAAGCCCATCATCTCAAGTCAGCTTCAGCTAACAGGTATGGCGGAAATGGCTCCTTATCTTTACGGTGATGAAATTGCTGAGATTCAAGGTCAAATACCGGTTGGTATGCCTTATGCTGCAGGCTATGCTTATGGCTATCATCTGATACAAGCCTATCTGAAAAAGACTGGCAAGAGCATTATTGAGGCCACAGTAACACCGACAGAAGAAATTTTAGAGGCGACTAAAAACTTTTGGAAATGACACTTTTACTTGAAAATCTGTCAAAACTTGATATAATGTAGGTGATTTCTGGAGGTATCAGTATGCACTATAAAAGAGTTGAATTAAAAGTCACAAATCAAGGTATCCATGAGCACAAGATTTTTCAAGGTGTTAAGATTTTCAGTCGTAGCAAGTTATCCAAAGATCGGAAAAGCATTCTAACACAGAAGCTTTACCTGACACCGAAGCAGAACATCGTTTACTATCAACGTACAGATGTCAACTATGACCAGAACTGGCATCATCATAAGGACTATTACGAATTAGCTTATGGTCAGATGGATAGAGAGACGATTTTTAAGGTTTGCCAAGATTTTGACGAACTAAGTCCTTTTCTGGAGAACGAGCTGCTGGAGAAGCTAAAAGAAAAGCAGTCAACAGGCAAATTTTTTGAAAAATTAGATATATAAAAATCCGGCTGCTTTTATAAGCAGTCGGATTTCTTCTAGTGTGATAGTGCTGAAACAATACCTTTACTATCATAGCCTTGGCTACATTTTTAAAAGTTGTTTTAGCTGTCTTGAGGAGCTTGATACTGATGTCCTCGAGTCGACCATAGTATACTAACATCTATTCATCTGATAAGAGGGATTTTATCATCCAGATATTCATAGCTGGGTGGCCGGCAGCGTTAGAAAGTGGTTGTTGCAATGCTGTAAAACCATAGTGTTGATAGATGGCCACAGCCGTAACCAGCTCAGTAGAGGTTTCTAGATAAAGCTGTTCATAACCAGCTAGACGGGCTTCCTGGAATATGCGCTTTATCAACCTACTGGAATAACCTTTGCCACGACTGTTTTTAGTGACATACAGTTTTTGTAATTCAGCAATCTTATCGGACACTGGTGCAAAGCCCCCACAACCAACCAGTTGCCCTTCATCTTCCAGAACAAAGTAAGCTGACCTCTCTTGCTGTTGATAATAGTCGGTCAAATGATCTAGATGAGAATCAAAGTAGACAGTTCCTGGTTTGTCAAGCCCGAATTCTTCTAGGCTGGTTCGAATGAGCTGCGCTACAGCTGGATTATCTCTCACTTCCATTGGCCGTAAGTTCATCAATTGTCCTCCGATAGGATGTATCGACTAATTAAACAATACCTTGTGCAATCATAGCGTTTGCTACATTTTCAAAGGCAGCAATGTTAGCTCCTGCGAGGTAGTCGGTACCAAGTCCGTATGTTTCAGCAGTTGTTTTAGCTGTATTGAAGATGTTTGTCATGATGTCTTTGAGGCGTCCATCAACTTCTTCACGGGTCCATGAAAGGCGAAGGCTGTTTTGGCTCATTTCAAGCGCTGATACAGCTACACCACCAGCGTTAGCAGCTTTGGCAGGTCCGTAAAGGATTCCGTTTTCTTTGTAGACTTTAATCGCATCAAGGTCACTAGGCATGTTAGCACCTTCAGATACACAGATAACGCCTTGAGCAACCAAACGTTTAGCTGCGTCGCCGTTGATTTCGTTTTGAGTCGCACATGGAAGAGCGATGTCGTAGTTTCCAGCGTAAGTCCATACAGAACCTTCATGGTAAGTAGCAGTTGCTTTCTCAGCTGCATACTCAGTCAAACGAGCACGGCGTTTTTCTTTAACATCAACCAAAAGATCAAAGTCAATACCATTTTCGTCAATGACATAACCGTTTGAGTCAGATACAGAGATAACAGTTGCACCAAGTTCAGTCGCTTTTTGAAGAGCGTATTGAGCTACGTTACCAGAACCTGAAATAACCACTTTCTTACCAGCAAAACTGTTACCATTAGCTTTGAGCATTTCTTCAGTGTAGTAAACCAATCCATAACCAGTTGCTTCTGGACGAATCAAGCTACCACCAAATCCAAGAGGTTTACCAGTCAAGACACCCGCATCAAATTGGTTAAGACGTTTGTATTGTCCGTAAAGGTAACCAATTTCACGTCCTCCAACACCGATATCGCCAGCTGGGACGTCAAGAGATGGTCCGATGTATTTTTGCAATTCTGTCATAAAGCTTTGGCAGAAGCGCATCACTTCAGCATCAGTCTTCCCTTTAGGATCGAAGTCTGATCCCCCTTTACCTCCACCGATTGGAAGTCCAGTTAAGACGTTTTTAAAGATTTGTTCGAAGCCGAGGAATTTCAAGATCCCTTGGTTTACAGTTGGGTGGAAACGAAGTCCGCCTTTATATGGTCCAACAGCTGAGTTGAATTGAACACGGTAACCACGGTTGACTTGGACTTTGCCTTCACGGTCAACCCAAGGAACACGGAAAGAAATTACGCGCTCAGGCTCAGTGATACGTGCCAAGATGTTTTCTTCGATATACTCAGGATGTTTTTCAAATACAGGTTCCAAAGTGCTGAAGAATTCTTCAACCGCCTGGAGAAATTCAGCCTCATGCCCGTTACGAGCTTTCACAGTTGCAAACACGCTTTGGATATAGTCTTTAGCAGATGTCATATCGTTCTCCTTTTTGTTGTTATATTTTATTACATGAGCCATTATAGCAGAATTTTTTTTGAGTGTAAAGAAAAAAACAGAAATTTTCTAAAAATTCTTTCAATTTACAAAACCGAACGTTTTATATAGAAATTAGTTTCTCAAAGAGAAAATCTTAAAGTATGGTATAATATTAGAAATAAAAGGAATCTGGAGGATCAGAATCATGGTATCAACGAAAACACAAATAGCTGGCTTTGAGTTTGACAATTGCTTGATGAATGCTGCGGGTGTGGCTTGTATGACGATAGAAGAGCTTGAAGGAGTCAAAAACTCAGCGGCGGGTACTTTTGTTACGAAGACTGCGACCTTGGACTTTCGTCAGGGCAATCCTGAGCCACGATACCAGGATGTTCCACTTGGTTCTATCAACTCCATGGGCTTACCAAATAATGGCTTAGACTACTATTTGAACTATCTTTTGGACTTGCAGGAAAAAGAGCCAAACCGAACTTTCTTCCTATCTCTAGTTGGCATGTCTCCAGAAGAAACACATACCATCTTGAAAAAAGTGCAAGAGAGTGAATTCAAAGGACTGACAGAGCTTAATCTCTCTTGTCCAAATGTTCCAGGAAAACCTCAGATTGCTTATGATTTTGAGACAACAGATTGTATCTTGGCAGAAGTATTTGCCTACTTTACCAAACCTCTTGGAATCAAATTGCCACCATATTTTGATATTGTTCACTTTGATCAAGCGGCAGCTATTTTCAACAAATACCCGCTCAAGTTTGTTAACTGTGTTAACTCTATCGGAAACGGCCTTTATATAGAAGACGAGTCGGTCGTGATTCGTCCTAAAAATGGTTTTGGTGGCATTGGTGGAGAGTATATCAAACCGACCGCTCTTGCTAATGTGCACGCCTTTTACCAACGTCTCAATCCGCAAATCCAAATCATCGGAACGGGTGGCGTCTTGACAGGTCGTGATGCCTTTGAACACATCCTCTGCGGTGCGAGTATGGTGCAAGTAGGAACTACTCTTCACAAAGAAGGCGTAGGTGCTTTTGAACGCATTACCAATGAACTGAAAGCTATTATGGAGGAAAAAGGGTACGAGAGACTAGAAGATTTCCGTGGGAAATTGCGCTATATTGACTAATTAAATCGAAAAATCAGAAGAAAGGAGAGAAGATGCTAGCCATTGAAGACAGTCAGAAGTTGACGTTATCAAATCTATCTAGCTTGAATCTATTTACAGGGACAGACCAGGGTCAGTTTGAAGTTATGAAGAGTCAAGTGTTGAAGCAGATTGGTTATGATCCAGCTGATCTCAATTTTGCTTACTTTGATATGAAAGAAGTGGCTTATAAAGACTTAGAGTTGGAGTTGGTCAGTCTCCCTTTCTTTGCGGATGAGAAAATCGTGATATTAGACCATTTTGTCGATATCACAACAGCCAAGAAACGTTTTTTAACAGATGATGAGCTCAAGTCATTTGAGGCATACCTTGATAACCCTTCGCCAACAACCAAGTTGTTGATTTTTGCGGAAGGAAAGTTGGATAGTAAAAGACGGTTGGTCAAATTGCTCAAACGAGATGCGACTGTTTTTGATGCTATTGAACCCAAGGAACAAGAACTCCGCCAATATTTCCAAAAATGGAGCCAAAAACAAGGTTTGCAGTTTGCGGAAAAGTCTTTTGAAAATCTACTCATCAAGTCTGGTTTTCAGTTTAGCGAAATCCAGAAAAATCTCCTCTTTTTACAGTCTTATAAGTCAGATGGCATGATAGAGGAGAAGGATATTGTCGAGGCTATTCCAAAGACTTTGCAGGACAATATTTTTGATTTGACTCAGCTTATCTTGGGCAAAAAGATCGACCAGGCCCGTGACTTGGTTAGAGATTTGACCTTGCAAGGGGAGGATGAGATCAAGCTCATAGCTGTCATGTTAGGACAGTTTCGAACCTTTACCCAAGTGAAGATTTTATCAGAGACTGGTCAGTCGGAATCGCAGATTGTAAGCAGTCTGGGGACTTATTTGGGACGCAATCCTAATCCTTATCAAATCAAGTTCGCATTGAGAGATTCGAGAGGGATTTCCTTGGCCTTTCTCAAGCGAGCGATTTCTTATTTGATTGAAACAGACTACCAGATTAAAACAGGTGTCTATGAAAAAAGTTACTTGTTTGAAAAGGCGCTCTTGCAGATTGCGACAGAGGCAAATTGAGCAAAAAACTTGAAAAAAGAGGATGATTGCGTTATCATTTTCATATAGAAAGAAAAAGAGGTATTACAGATGGCTATTATCTTACCAGACCTTCCATACGCATACGACGCTTTGGAACCATACATCGATGCAGAAACAATGCACTTGCACCATGACAAGCATCATCAAGCCTACGTTAACAATGCGAATGCTGCTCTTGAAAAACACCCTGAAATTGGTGAAGACCTTGAAGCTTTGCTTGCTGATGTAGATTCTATCCCAGCTGATATCCGCCAAGCGCTTATCAACAATGGTGGTGGACACTTGAACCACGCTCTTTTCTGGGAATTGATGACTCCAGAAAAAACAGCTCCTTCAGCAGAACTTGCAGCAGCAATCGATGCAACATTTGGTTCATTTGAAGAGTTCCAAGCAGCCTTTACAGCAGCAGCTACAACTCGCTTTGGTTCTGGCTGGGCTTGGTTGGTTGTTAACAAAGAAGGGAAGCTTGAAGTGACTTCAACAGCAAACCAAGATACACCAATCTCAGAAGGTAAAAAACCAATCTTGGGCTTGGACGTTTGGGAACATGCTTACTACGTGAAATACCGCAACGTGCGTCCTGACTACATCAAAGCTTTCTTCTCAGTGATTAACTGGAACAAGGTAGACGAACTTTACGCAGCAGCTAAATAATAAAATATGGAGGGAAGAATTGTTCTTCTCTTTTTAAGGTTATAAAGCAGAAGTCTGACAGAATCGTCAGACTTTTTTCATTTTCAGGATATTCGTGCCAACTTGTAGAAAATATGGTAAAATAGAGTGTTAAGTAATCGTGGAAAAGGAAGACTATGCGTAAAGAAATTGCACCTGAATTATACAACTATAACAAGTTTCCTGGCCCAGAATTTCATGTAAATGGGGATAAGGTTGAGACTGAAGGAATTGCTTTTACCTTGGTTGAAAATATCAAGGATGCTTTCGATGTGACAGTCTTTAATCAACGCTTCTCAGAAGTGTTGACCAAATTTGATTATGTCGTGGGGGACTGGAGTAATGAACAGCTCCGCCTACGTGGTTTTTACAAAGACGATCGAACAGAGGAAAAAATTGAAAAGATCAGTCGCTTACAGGACTATCTTTTAGAGTACTGTAGTTATGGTTGTGCCTATTTTGTTCTAGAAAATCAAGCACCGAAACGGGCTTCATTTGACAAAAAAATGCGTAAAAAAGAGGAGGAAAACCTTCCTAGAAGAGGCAAGAAACCTTCGCAAAATAAGAGAAAACCAAATGCCGATAAGCGAAATAGACGTCGTCATAAGGACCAAAAGTCTCAGAAAGAGGACAAGGGACAGCGCCATTTTGTCATTCGTCAGAAATAGATAGAGAATAAGGAGAAGAGATGAAACCGTCTATTTATAGTTTAACACGTCAAACCATGCAAGAATGGGTATTAGAACAAGGAGAAAAGAAATTCCGAGCAGATCAAATCTGGGAATGGCTTTACCGTAAACGTGTCCAGTCATTTGAAGAAATGACCAACCTTTCCAAGGATTTGATTGCTAAGCTCAATGACCAGTTTGTGGTAAATCCTTTGAAACAACGGATTGTACAAGAGTCAGCTGACGGTACTGTTAAGTATCTTTTCGAGTTGCCAGATGGCATGTTGATTGAGACAGTACTCATGCGTCAACACTACGGTTTGTCAGTCTGTGTGACCACTCAGGTTGGCTGTAATATTGGTTGTACCTTCTGTGCATCAGGCTTGATCAAGAAGCAACGTGACCTCAATAACGGGGAAATCGTAGCGCAGATCATGCTAGTTCAGAAATACTTTGATGAACGTGGTCAGGACGAGCGTGTCAGTCATATCGTTGTCATGGGAATTGGTGAACCATTTGATAACTACAACAATGTTTTGAATTTTGTCCGTACCATCAATGATGACAAGGGGATGGCAATCGGTGCTCGTCACATCACAGTTTCAACTTCAGGTTTGGCCCATAAAATTCGTGACTTTGCTAATGAAGGCGTACAGGTTAATCTGGCTGTTTCCCTTCACGCACCCAATAATGAATTGCGTTCAAGCATCATGAAGATTAACCGTGCCTTTCCGATTGAAAAACTCTTTGCTGCTATTGAGTACTATATTGAAACAACCAATCGCCGTGTGACCTTTGAATACATCATGCTCAATGAAGTCAACGATGGTGTAGAACAAGCCTTGGAGTTGGCGGAGTTGCTCAAGAACATCAAGAAATTGTCTTATGTAAACTTGATTCCTTATAACCCTGTTAGTGAGCATGACCAATATAGCCGTAGTCCTAAAGAGCGCGTGATGGCCTTCTACGATACCCTCAAGAAAAAAGGGGTCAACTGTGTTGTCCGTCAAGAGCATGGTACAGATATTGATGCAGCTTGTGGACAATTACGCTCTAATACAATGAAACGTGATCGCCAGAAGGCAGTCGCAGCGGTAAATCCATAAAATGACTAAAAAAAGAGAATTAATCTTAAGATTGGGAGTGGCTGTTTACAGTCTATGCATTGTCTGTTTTTGTTTTACTCCCCAGCCTCAACTTCCTACAGGAGTGGAAACTCCAGGTATTCAAACTTTTGGACGCCTGGTTTTTCTTTTAACTCCCTTAAACTCCCTTTGGAATCTAGGTGAAGTGACTAGTTTGGGACAAGTTATTTGGATCTTTTTGCAGAACATTTTAAATGTCTTCTTGCTATTTCCTTTGGTTTTTCAACTGATCTATCTCTGTCCAAACTTGCGGCAAACGAAAAAAATCATCCTTCTCAGTTTTCTTCTGAGTCTAGGAATCGAGTGTACACAACTAGTTTTAGATTTTTTCTTCGACTTTAATCGCGTCTTTGAGATTGATGATTTGTGGACCAATACCTTGGGAGGCTATCTGGCTTGGCTCCTCTATAAAGGACTGCATAAAAATAAGATAAGGAATTAGAATGAGTATTTTAGAAGTTAAAAATTTAAGTCACGGTTTTGGTGACCGTGCAATTTTTGAAGATGTGTCTTTCCGTCTCCTCAAGGGTGAGCATATCGGCTTAGTCGGTGCCAATGGTGAAGGAAAATCAACCTTTATGAGCATCGTGACAGGTAAGATGTTGCCAGATGAAGGGAAGGTGGAGTGGTCCAAATATGTGACTGCTGGCTATCTGGATCAGCACGCTGTGCTAAAGGAAGGTCAAACCGTGCGTGATGTCTTGCGTACAGCCTTTGATGAGCTATTTAAAGCAGAAGCTCGTATCAATGACCTCTATATGGAAATGGCAGAAGACGGAGCAGATATTGACGCGCTAATGGAAGAAGTTGGCGAACTCCAAGACCGTTTGGAGAGTCGAGATTTCTATACCTTGGATGCTAAGATTGATGAAGTAGCGCGTGCTCTCGGTGTCATGGACTATGGTATGGATACAGACGTAACAGCCTTGTCAGGTGGACAAAGAACCAAGGTCCTCTTGGCTAAACTCCTCCTTGAAAAGCCTGATATCTTGTTACTGGACGAACCAACCAACTACTTGGATGCTGAACACATTGACTGGCTCAAACGCTATCTCCAAAACTATGAGAATGCTTTTGTCCTTATTTCGCATGATATTCCTTTCCTCAACGACGTGATCAATATCGTCTACCATGTGGAAAATCAACAATTGACTCGCTATTCTGGTGACTACTACCAGTTCCAAGAAGTCTATGCTATGAAGAAATCTCAGCTAGAAGCGGCCTATGAACGTCAACAGAAAGAGATTGCAGACCTCAAGGATTTCGTGGCTCGAAACAAAGCGCGTGTCGCAACGCGTAATATGGCCATGTCCCGTCAAAAGAAACTGGACAAGATGGACATTATCGAACTGCAAAGTGAGAAGCCAAAACCGTCCTTTGATTTCAAGCCAGCTCGTACACCTGGGCGCTTTATCTTCCAAGCCAAGGACTTGCAGATTGGTTATGACCGTCCCCTTACCAAGCCTTTAAACCTCACCTTTGAACGCAATCAAAAGGTTGCCATTATTGGAGCCAATGGTATCGGGAAAACAACCCTCTTGAAGTCTCTCTTGGGAATTATTCCTCCCATCGCTGGAGAAGTTGAACGAGGGGATTACCTAGAACTTGGTTACTTTGAACAGGAAGTAGAAGGTGGCAATCGTCAAACACCACTAGAGGCTGTCTGGAATGCCTTTCCTGCCCTTAATCAAGCAGAAGTCCGTGCAGCCCTTGCTCGTTGTGGTTTGACGACCAAGCACATTGAAAGTCAAATTCAGGTCTTGTCAGGTGGGGAACAAGCTAAGGTGCGTTTCTGTCTCTTGATGAACCGTGAAAATAACGTCTTAGTGCTGGACGAGCCGACCAACCACTTGGATGTAGATGCCAAGGATGAACTCAAACGCGCTCTCAAAGAATACAAGGGATCTATCCTTATGGTTTGCCACGAACCAGACTTTTATGAAGGCTGGATGGACCAAATCTGGGACTTTAACAAGCTAACTTAAAAGCAGAAAAAAAGCCAAATCGAAATGACTTGGCTTTTTTGACTAGTAATTTAAATAGTTTTCAACTTCAGATTTCTCAATTTCTTTACCATAGTGGCAAATCGGACAAGAAACGAAGTAACTTTTACCATAAGGAAAAAGTGGAATCCAGTAGAGGGTAAATTTGCGTCCAGTTTCTACGATCTCCCAAGTGTCGACATTGTTACAGTGACCACATTCGATCGCAGTTTGCGTATGTCCCAAATCTTTCTGATAACCTTTAGAACCCCAAAATAAAATCATGTCATCGTCTCCTTATCTGTTGATGGCTTATTTTTTACTGAAGTCGTAGTCTTTCACCACTTCAATACTATCAATGGTGATAGCAGATGTTGGTTTGTCTTTCTCATCTTTTTCAGCTTTGGCAATCTTGTCAACAACATCCATGCCATCGATGACTTGACCAAAGACAGGGTGTTTGCCGTCTAGACTTGGATTTCCACCTTCTTTATAGGCTTCGATGATTTTCTTTGGATACTTGCTAGTAGGAAGTTTAGCTGAAATATCTGTTGAGTTTTGGTTGATGAAGAACTGGCTACCGTTGGTGTTTGGTTGACCAGTGTTAGCCATAGCAAGGGCTCCTCGGATATTGTATAGGTAAGGAGAGATTTCATTTTTAAAACCAGTTCCCTTGTCCTTTGTTTTATCCTTATCATGCCATATAGATTGGCCCCCTGTACCATCTCCCTTAGGATCTCCAGTTTGGACCATAAAGCCATCGATGACACGGTGGAAGGTGATGCCGTTATAGTAGCCTTCTTTAGCGTGAGTAAGGAAGTTTTCAACTGCTAGTGGTGCTAGTTTTGGAAAGAGTTTGATGCGGATATCGCCTTGATTTGTATGTAAAATGACCTCGGCTTCATCTTCGGCAACTTCCTTAGAAAGTTGAGGGAAGTTGGCATTTTCATTGGTCAATGCGTCATTTAAATCTTTGGCAGCCTGAGCAGCTGCTTTTGAGCTTTCTTCAGCAGAGATACTAGAGTCGACATATTCATCACCACGGAGACCACGTTGGATACTAGTACATCCAGCAAGGGCTACAGTTGATAGCAAAAGAAGGGTTGCTAGTTTTTTCATTGTTAACCTCTCAAAAATTCATTTCTACCATTGTACCTTAAAAGGAGCTTGATTTCAAATGTAAAAGATTTTACTAAAAATTTCTAGTAGTAAAAAAAAATAAAACTCTGTCAAGTTTTTTTCTTGACACCTGTCAGAAATCTGCTATAATAGAACATGTGCTAAATAGCTCAGCTATTTCACCGAAATAAAAAAATAAGAAAAGAGACATTAAAAAATGGCAGTTAAAATCCGTTTGACTCGTATGGGTTCTAAGAAAAAACCTTTCTACCGTATCAACGTAGCAGACTCACGTTCACCACGTGACGGACGTTTCATCGAAACAGTTGGGACTTACAACCCACTTGTTGCTGAAAACCAAGTAACTTTGAAAGAAGACCGCGTTCTTGCATGGTTGGCTGATGGAGCTCAACCTTCAGATACAGTTCGCAACATCCTTTCAAAAGAAGGTGTATTGAAAAAATTCCACGATTCTAAATTCTCAAAATAAGTTTAAAGTAGGTTGACAGATGGATACGATTGAAAATCTCATTATTGCGATTGTGAAACCTTTGATTTCACAACCTGATGCCTTAACTATCAAGATTAAAGACACACCAGAGTTTTTGGAGTATCACTTGGATCTTGACCAAAGCGATGTCGGTCGTGTTATCGGTCGTAAGGGTCGCACTATCTCAGCGATAAGAACGATTGTCTACTCTGTCCCAACTGAAGACAAAAAAGTAAGAATCGTTATCGATGAAAAATAAAAAAGCGGGACAGATGTCTCGCTTTTTTGTGAGGAGGAGAAGATGAAGGATTTAACGTTTAGACAATTACAAGCTTACTTACTCGAACATTACCAGCAATCTCGAACTGAGGAAGGCCTCTTTATCAAACTAGTGGAGGAAGTCGGAGAAGTAGCTGAGGTCTTGAATGGGCGCTCTGGTCGAAAAGAGGGTGTCCAGGACTCAAACGAGGAACTTGCCAAAGAACTGGTTGATATCATTCATTACACCGTCGCAATTGCAGCTATTAATGACATAGACCTAACCAAAGCCATCTTTGAGAAAGATAAAAAAGCAGCCATTAAGTACCAACATGAAAGAGATTTGGAGAGTTTTTTGAAGGGAGATTTGAGAAATATTGAACACTGATTATTTTTTAAAAATAGACTGGGCGGTGTATATTGATTGGTTATTACGAATTATACAGATTTCGACTTTTATAGGTGTAATTTTAAAAATAAGTTTCCAGAATAAGGCCTATATTAATAATATCGAAATTCAGGCAATTAAACCAATCGAATTTGATTCCTTACATACGAGATTTCATCATGTTTATGAGTTTAAACATAATAAAAATGATAAACATTATAACCATTTGATTTTTTATCCAAAAGAAGTTGACATTGAAATTGTAGAATTTTATTCTTTAATCTATGATTCAAAAAGTAATTGTTTAGTCGTTCAAGATAAAATACATACAGTCAAAAATTTAAAAAATTATACATGCTTATTGATTTATACAAATTTACCTGAGACTATACCTAGTTTAAGAATGAAATGGAAGACAAGTCAAGGTCAAATTGGGGAGTATACATTTTATAGTAATATGTATAACGGGAATATAAATATTTCTTCTTTTAAATATAAATTAACATTAAAGAGGAAACTACTAGCAATTTTGGGATTATAGCTGATTTTCTCCAACTTGTGAAAATCCCTGGAACGTGATAAAATAAAGGATAGAAATAGATACAGGAGACAAGATGAACTACTTTAATGTTGGGAAAATCGTTAATACGCAGGGTCTACAAGGTGAGATGCGAGTCTTGTCTGTGACTGATTTTGCTGAGGAACGGTTTAAAAAAGGGGCAGAGCTGGCTTTATTTGATGAAAAAGATCAGTTTGTCCAAACAGTGACCATTGCAAGTCATCGTAAGCAGAAGAACTTTGACATTATCAAGTTCAAAGATATGTACCATATCAATGCGATTGAAAAGTACAAGGGATACAGTCTCAAGGTCTCTGAGGAAGACCTAAATGACTTAGATGATGGTGAATTCTACTATCACGAGATTATCGGTTTGGATGTTTACGAGGGAGATAACTTGATAGGAACTATCAAGGAAATCCTACAACCAGGTGCCAACGATGTCTGGGTGGTCAAACGAAAAGGTAAGCGTGATTTGCTTTTACCTTACATTCCGCCAGTAGTTCTCAATGTTGATATTCCAAACAAGCGGGTCGAAGTGGAAATCTTAGAAGGGTTAGATGATGAAGATTGATATTTTAACCCTCTTTCCTGAGATGTTTTCTCCGCTGGAGCACTCGATTGTTGGAAAGGCTCGAGAAAAAGGGCTCTTGGATATCCAGTACCATAATTTCAGAGAATACGCTGAAAAAGCCCGTCATGTTGACGATGAGCCCTACGGAGGCGGTCAGGGGATGTTACTCCGGGCCCAACCCATTTTCGATGCCTTTGATGCTATTGAAAAGAAAAATCCCCGTGTCATTCTTCTTGATCCTGCTGGAAAACAGTTCGATCAAGCTTACGCTGAGGATTTGGCTCAGGAAGAGGAACTAATCTTTATCTGTGGTCACTATGAAGGGTATGACGAGCGTATCAAGACCTTGGTAACCGATGAAATTTCCCTAGGAGACTATGTTTTGACTGGAGGAGAATTGGCGGCCATGACCATGATTGATGCGACCGTGCGCTTGATACCAGAAGTGATTGGCAAGGAGTCTAGCCACCAAGATGATAGCTTCTCTTCGGGACTTCTTGAATATCCTCAGTACACTCGCCCTTATGACTATAGAGGCATGGTCGTGCCAGATGTGCTCATGAGTGGGCACCATGAAAAGATTCGCCAGTGGCGGCTGTATGAGAGTCTAAAGAAAACCTACGAACGCAGACCTGACCTGCTAGAAAACTATAAACTGACAGCCGAAGAAGAAAAGATGCTGGCTGAAATCAAAGAAAACAAAGAATAAAGGAGAACCTTATGCAAGTAATCAAACGTAATGGAGAAATTGCTGAATTTGATCCAGATAAAATTTACCAAGCTGTTCTAAAAGCAGCCCAAACAGTTTATGTTTTGACTGATGACCTACGTCAAAACTTAGCTCAAGTTACTAAAAAAGTCGTTTTGGACTTGGAAGAAGCAAAAGTAGAACGTGCCACTATCAGCATGATCCAGTCAATGGTTGAGCACCGCTTGCTTGGAGCTGGCTACATTACAATCGCAGAACATTATATCTCTTATCGCTTGCAACGCGATTTGGAGAGAAGTGGTTATGGCGACCATATCGCTGTTCATCTTCATTTTGAACAAATTCGTTAAGAAAAAGAGTGGGATGCAAAGAACATCTCACTCTTTCTTAAATAGATTTTTCTGAGCTTTTTGTACGGTTGAGGGAACAAAACGAAGTCGTTTAATATCACTGATACGAATGATTCGGGTCACGTTTTTTGAAAAATTTTTGACGATAATTTGTTGGCGATTAGCATCGTGTTTAACAATATCACCCGTAAAACTTGTCTCAGCAAGTATGACATGAACAGCCGTCTTTCTTTGGATGGCTTGTTCAATCATAGCAGTGAGGGAGTTATCCTCGATTTGAGGATGATCATCATTCCCATTGAGAAAACCATGTAGTTTATCTAGAACTAGTTTGAATGTCTGTCTCATAGAATCCTCCCTTCTTATATATCCACATTATATAAAATTTTCCTAAAAACCACAAGATTTTTACGAATAGACTATAGAAAGCATATCACATAAAGGAGTTAAAATGGCAGAATTTACATTTGAAATCGAAGAACACTTGCTCACCTTGTCTGAAAATGACAAAGGATGGACAAAAGAACTAAATCGCGTTAGCTTTAATGGTGCCCCTGCAAAGTTTGACATTCGCGCTTGGAGCCCAGACCATACCAAAATGGGCAAAGGAATCACGCTTTCCAATGAAGAATTTCAGGTAATGGTCGATGCCTTTAAAGGGCAACAATAAAAAGAATCTTGAGTGCAACTCAAGATTCTTTTTTTAGGACACAATATAGTCACACAGAGAAGTTTTAGACAATTGAATAAAAGTCTCTCTATACTCTTCAGGTGGTGTTGGATCATCCTTACGAATCCAGACTTCAATGAAAGAGATTGCCATGGTCGTAATGATATAAGCGATGTCCTCTTTATTAAAATTATATTTCAGTTGGTAATTGACATTCTTTAGTACCCACTCTGAGTATGTTCCACGCAGAAATTCCTTCCAACATGGGTCGACTTGTGTGGTATACAAGGTGTTAACAATTTCCCTTTTTTCGTATATGAGAGGAAGTATATGGTCTGCTAAAAAGCTGATAGGATCTCCATCATTGCTAGGGCAGTACTTATTAAAGACGTTAAAAATGTGCTGATTGGTCTCTTCGTGAATGTATTCGATAATATCTTCAAAGTTGTTAAAATGCTTTTGATAAATCGCTTGTCGTGAAATACCAGCTTCAGCTGCGATTTCAGTCATGGTAAAAGAAGAGCGCAGAGGGTTCTTCTTAGCAAGTGTGATGAGTGAATTAATAATTAAGTCACGAGTATTCTTTGGCATGATTTCACCTTTCTATTTATAATTATTTACAGTTGTTTTTGAATGAAGAAAAATCAGAATGTTCAAGTTAATATAAACAATCAATGAACATTAAATTTTCTGAATCTTTTAGGTAACTCTATTGTATCACAAATAATTTATAAAATATAGCTCAATCAGTGAAAATGCGTTTTCTGAAAATTCCTATCACATCAGTATTTTTAGACAATTCTTATGATAATGCCGTATTATTTGAGGGGTAAAAATAATATATCTAAAAAATTGACACCGTGTAAACAAATAACTTGATAAATTAAAGGATTTTCATAAAAATACTTAATGATATATAGTATAATAGGTTAGGATATATTTTGCTATATTTCCTCTCTGACCTAAGAGTAGTGATGCGCCTGCTAAAGATTGAATTTAGTAATTGTTTTTGAATAATACAAACCACGTGGCCATTTCCCCAAGCACATGTTACAGGTATTTTATCATGTAGCAAATTATGCGATTGAAAGGGGTGTTGCCTATTGGAGAGAGATGACACGTTGTTCAATCAATTTCAATTAATTTCAGTCATATAGAAAGGAAAGTCATGAGATTAAAAAAATTGTGGCTCTATATTTTAACGCCACTCTTAGTTCTATTTGGTTCTGCAGCTTTGACAAATACTGTTCAAGCGCAAGAACTTAAAAATGTCATCACCAAAGTTGGTATTTGGGAGACTGATAATGGGAAGTTTGTAACTCCAGATGCAAAAGGAGTTTACAATCTTGCACCTCAAAATCAATCTTACGAAAACTACAAGTTTGCTACTGATTTTGATTTGAGCGCTTACGATGGTATGTTGAATGATGGTGATACCTTTACATTCACTATTCCAGCTCCATTGTCTGTTCGTGCTGAAACCTTTGAACTCAAAGATAAAGAGACTGATACTGCTGTAGGTGATGCAACAGTTGTTTCTAATGGTGACAACCAAGGTGGTAAAGTTACCATTACTTTGAAAAACCTTGCTGAGTACCTTAAGAAAAAAGGTGGTACAGAAGTTCGTGGTGTTTCAGGTACCTTCTATGTAGCTTTCAGCTCTAAGAAAGAAACAGAAGAAGAATCAATTCAACTTGATAAGACTGAAACAAAAGATGATGTCAACTTCAAGATGAAGTTCAAAAAAGGTGGAGAACGAGACTATTCTGAAGGTATTGGTAAAACAAACATTAGTAAAGTTAATGGTACTATCAATAAAGAAAAATGGGAATCAGCCCTCCTTGAAAAATCAGGAGATTACATCCACAAGTGGAATCTTCGTGTAAACCCTAAACAAGCTGAGTACAACAAGATTGTAGTTCGCGACTGGGTTGACAAGGACTACTCACCAATGCAAATCATCCCTGAATCAATCGTGGTTACTGCTGGTTACTACAACAAAGTCTATGCTTTAGTTGATGACGTAACTCTTGAAGCAGGTAAAGACTACGAAATCAAGTGGAATGATTCTTACACTGAGTTTACTATTACCTTTAACAATGCTAAAGCAATCCGTGCTACAAATGGTAAAGCAGCAGCATTCCGTATCGTCTATAACACAACAGCGCCAGCTGATGGAACCAAAGTTCAAAACAATGCTGAAATTACAGCTGATGACCAAGTTCTTCCAGTGAGCGACGATCGTACTGAAACTGTTACAAAAGTTATCGGTAATTCAACAGTTACATCAGGTGGTACTATCCAGCTGAAAACTGGTTACCGTATCACGTTGTATAAAGTAGATGAAAAATCACTTGACCGTCTTGCAGGAGCTAAATTCAAGATTACTCCTCCAGAAGGTGTAACTACAGCGCAAGAAGAAACAGTAACAACAGACGCTAGTGGTATTGCCCAGTCTGCAATCTATACTGATGAGGACGTTAAGAAGGGTGAATTCACCATTACTGAGATTGAAGCTCCTAAAGGTTACCAATTGGATTCAACTCCAATCAAAGTAACTGTTGGCCAAGAAGGTGTTATCAAAACAATCTCAAACAAACGCAACAGTACAAAAGCTCAAATTCAAGCAATTAAAAAATTGACTGGTCGAGCTATGAAAGCTGGAGAGTTTGAATTCGACTTGTTCAATGATAAGACAAACAAAGTTGTTGAAACAGTAACAAATGATGCGGATGGTAATATCAACTTTGCTGAATTGACATTTGACAAAGCTGGTACATACAACTACCACATCGTTGAGAAAAAAGCGAACACAACTGAAAAAGGTGTTACTTACGATGCCAACCCTGTTGGCGTTACAGTTACTGTAACAGCAGATGCTGAGGGCAAATTGTCTGCAGCTGTCGCTTACGAAAATGATGATAAGACTTTTGAAAATACATACGCTGCTGAGAAAACTTCAGCTCCTATTGAAGTGACAAAAGCTCTTACCGGTCGTACCTTGAAAGCTGATGAGTTTGAGTTTGTCTTGAAGAACGACGCAGATGGCTCAGAAGTTCAAAAAGTGAAGAACACTGCCGACGGTAAGGTTAAATTCTCTCCAATCGACTACACTGCAGCTGGGACTTACAAATACACTATCGTTGAAACTAACGCTGGACAAACTATTGACGGTGTAACATACGATAGTCTCGAAGTGAAAGTCACAGTAGAAGTTACAGACGATGGTGAAGGAAAACTTACTGCTAACGTAACTTACCCAGCGGACAAAGAGTTTAACAACAGCTACGGAGCTTCAAAAACTCCAGCTCCTCTTGCAGTTAAGAAAACACTTACTGGTCGTGAGTTGAAAGCTGATGAGTTTGAGTTTACTTTGACAGACAAAGATGGTAATGTGAAAGAGACAGTCAAGAATGACAAAGATGGAAACGTTAAGTTCTCAGCCTTGTCATTCGATGAAGTTGGAACTTTCACTTACAAGATTACTGAAAAAGCTGGTACTGCTACAGGCATCACGTACGACACGAAAACAATCACTGCTACAGTTACTGTAACGGACAATGGTAAAGGTGCCCTCGAAGCAACTGTTACTTACGATGATGAAAAAGCATTCGAGAACACTTACACTCCAGCAGGAGCTACAAGTGTAACTCTTGGAGCTAAGAAAGTTCTTGAAGGTAAAGATCTTGAAGCTGGTAAATACAGCTTTGAGCTGAAGAAAGCAGACGGAACTGTTGTTGAAACAGTGACAAACGCCGCTGATGGAACAGTGACCTTCTCACCAATCTCATATGATGAGAGCCAAGTGGGAACTCACAAGTACACCATCTCTGAAGTTGCTGGAACTGAAACAGGAATCACTTACGATAAGACAGTTAAAGAAGTTGAAGTAACTGTTGAGAAAGTAAGTGCAACTGAATTGAAAGCAACAGCTTCAAAAGAAGCGAACGATCTTGTATTTACAAACACTTACACTCCAGCGAAAACTGAAGTTCCTGTGAAGAAAGTATGGAAGGACGCGAACAACCAAGACGGTAAACGTCCAACTTCTGTCACAGTTAAATTGCTTGCGGACGGTCAAGATACTGGTAAGACACTTGAGCTTAACGTCGCAAACAACTGGGCTGGAAGCTTCACAAACCTTGATGCTGATAAAGGTGGCACACCTATCCAGTACACGGTAGTAGAAGTAACTGTTGCTGGTTACACTTCTGATGTTACTGGTGACTCTGCATCAGGATTCACTATCACAAATAGCTATTCTCCAGAAACAGTTGATGTAAAAGCAACTAAGAACTGGGATGACGCTAACAACCAAGATGGCAAACGTCCAACCAAGATTACAATCAATCTTTTAGCAGACGGTCAGAAAGTTGATTCGAAAGAAGTTCAAGCAGCCGCAGATGGAACTTGGACTGTCGAATTCACGAAATTAGCAAAATATAAAGCTGGTAAAGAAATCAAATACACTGTAACAGAAGAAGCCGTAGCCGAATACGAATCAACTATTACAGACTTTACCATCACAAACAAATATGCTCCTAAAGCAATCGACTACAAGGTAACAAAAGTATGGAACGATGCGAACAACCAAGACGGCAAACGTCCTGAGTCCGTAACGGTTCAACTTTACAAAAAAGTAGGAGATGCTGATCCAGTAGCCGTTGAAGGTAAGAAATTGACCTTGACAGCTAAGGAGAAGACTGATGATAACACTTGGGTAGCATCCTTCACAAATCTTCCACAATACGAAGCTGGTAAAGAAATCACTTACTCTATCGATGAAGTAGATGTACCAGCTGGTTATGAAGCTTCTGTAACTGGTCAAGTAGTGACTAACACTCACAATCCAGAAACAGTCGTTCTTTCAGGAACTAAGGTTTGGGATGATAACAACAACCAAAGTGGCAAACGTGCAGATAAAGTGAAAGTTCAAATTCTTAACGGCGACAAAGTTGTTCAAGAAATTGAAGTATCAGAAGCAACTGGTTGGAAGTTCGAATCAAAAGCACTTCCTAAGTATGGAAATGGTACAGAAATCAAGTACACTGTCAAAGAAGTGGCTGTAAAAGAATATACCTCAACAGTTACTACGGACAAAGATGGTAAGTACACAGTTACCAATGAATACACACCAGAGAAAACATCTGTAAAAGGTAAGAAGATCTGGAAAGATGAAGAGAACAAAGACGGTATCCGTCCAGCATCTATCACAGTGAAACTTCTTGCCGATGGTCAAGACACTGGTAAGACTGCGGTAGCTTCAGAAGCAACTGGTTGGACTTATGAGTTTACAGGACTTGAGCGTTATAAAGATACTAAAGGTACAGAATTCAAGTACTCTGTAGAAGAAGTGCCGGTTGAAGGTTATTCATCTAAAGTAGAAGGCTTCAATATCACAAATACACACACTCCAGAAAAACCAACACCTGGCAAACCAAATGAACCAGGAAAACCAAGTCCAAAATCTCAACTTCCTAACACTGGTGAAAAAGCATCTAGCGCAGCAGTAGTTGCAGGACTTGCTTTGATGGCAGTGACTGGTGGATTGTACTTTGTAAGCCGTAAAAATAAATAATCTCTAAAAGAGAGTTAATTTTCAGTTAGTTCTTAGGAAGTAATTGGAAAGGAAATAGTCCAGAACAATTGTTCTGGACTATTCTTTTATCTTGAAAAATATGGAAGGCTTTTCAATCGTTTGAGTAGGGGACGACTAATGAAACTAATGGCAATAATCTTACCAAGATCAGGGAGGATAAAGGGAAGGACACCGACAGCTAGTGCCTGATCAAATGGCATACCAGCTAGGAAGTGGAGGCTGAGAATGCCTCCGACAAAGACGAGGGAGTCACCCAAGAGGTTGGCTAGGAAAATGCGAATGTAGCCACTATTTTGATGGATGAGATAAGATGTAAGTCCAGCATAGACAAGGTCGAACCAAAGATAACCTGCACTTGGGCCGACTAAAACGTGAAATCCAGCTCCTCCCCCTGCAAAAACAGGTAAACCAATGGCACCCAGCAAGAGATAGAGAGCTACAGATAGAACAGCTTCTCTGGGTCTAAAAACAGTAGCAATCAGACCGATCGCAAAGTTTTGCAGGGTGAAAGGTACAGGACCGATAGGGAGACTGATTTGTGCCAATACGGCGATGAGAGCAGCACCGATAGCAGGGATAGCATAGATATGAGCTTTTTTCAAAACTGTTAACCTCTTTTCAAAATTATAGTAACTATTATACTAATTCAGAAAGAAAAGTCAACCTATTTTTAAAAACAAGGTAACAATTTTGTAACGGCCGATTTTGCAAGTAAAAAGAGACCACATGTGGTCTCTTTCGGCAATTAGCGCATGGTCACAAATTCTTCTGAAGCGGTTGGGTGGATAGCTACTGTAGCATCAAAGTCCGCCTTGGTTGCTCCCATCTTAATAGCAACAGCGAATCCTTGAATCATCTCATCCACTCCGTAACCAAGTCCGTGAAGTCCAACAACTTTTTCGTCAGCACCGGCGGTGATAAGTTTGAAGCGAGATTCTTGACGATGGTTTGTAACGGCTGAGTACATGGATGCAAAGCTTGATTTGTAGACTTTGATGTTATCTTGGCCGTATTCTTTGATAGCTTGATCCTCGGTTAAACCAACCGTTCCAATTGCTGGGTGGGAGAAGACTACAGTAGGGATAGTCGTGTAGTCCATCTTGGCGTTTGTTTTCCCGTTGAAGAGGCGTTCAGATAAGGTGCGTCCTGCCTTGATGGCTACTGGGGTCAGTTCCTTCTCACCAGTAACATCTCCAAGAGCATAGATGCCATCTACAACTGTATTTTGATACTCATCTACTTGGATAAATCCACGTTGGTTGAGTGTGACGCCAGCCTTTTCTAACTCCAGACCGTCTACATTTGGACGGCGACCGGTAGCCCAGATAACTTGGCTGGCAGTATGACTAGAACCGTCTTCGAAATGAATGGTAATACCTTGCTCGGTTTCTTCGAGCTTGACGGGTACCTTGTGTGTGTGCAAAGGTAGACCTGTTTTTTTCATTTCATTGACAAGTCCTTCAACGATGTAGCTGTCAAAACCACGCAAGGGACGATCACGACGGACAAACAAATCCGTTTTTACTCCTAGCGCGTGGAGAACACCTGCTAATTCAACGGCGATATAACCAGCTCCAAGAATCGCAACGGAGTCAGGAAGTTGCTCCCAGGCAAAGACATCGTCTGAGCTGCCACCGAGTTCAGATCCAGGAATAGTTGGGATGCTTGGGCGAGCCCCAGTCGCAATCACGATATGCTTGGCACGAATCAATTCACCATTAACGCTGATCGTATGAGCATCAACGAAATGAGCACGACCTTCAATCAAATCAACACCGTTGCGCTTGAAACTTCCATCATAAGATGAGCGAGCACGGTCGATGTAGGCTTCACGATTTTGACGAAGTTTTGCGAAATCAAATTGAACATCTGAACTTGTAAAACCATAGTCAGGGCCGTAGTGGTGGAAGCTTTCAGCGATTTGCGCTCCATACCACATGATTTTTTTAGGAACACAGCCGACATTGACGCAGGTTCCACCTAATTTTTTCTCTTCGATAACAGCAGCTTTAGCACCGTGTTCACCAGCTCGGTTCATAGTGGCAATGCCGCCGCTTCCTCCACCGATGGCGATGATATCATATTCTCTCATAGAAAACTCCTTATAGCTTTGATAGTCATATTCTATCGTTTTTATTTTTTGAATGCAAAAATCTGCTACGATAAAAAAATTATAAAAACGCTTGCCAAATTCAAAAAGATATTGTATTATATATCTAGCACAATAATCCAATAAACGAATACCGAACGAAATAATGATCCTGAATTGTCATTGTTTCCATCTGAACTGTCATTGTTTGGTCTCGGTATTTCTGATATAATGGTTTTTGTAAGGCAAAAGAATAAAGGAGCTTAAAAATGAAAAGAAATAAGAAGGCAAAAAAATGGCAATTATACACAGCGATTGGTGTTGCCAGTGCTATTGTTATCGGTGCTGCGGGGATTTTGATTTTTAGACAACCTTCCCAGTCAGCAGTCAAGGAGGAAACCTCTCATATCGTTACTGCTAAGGAAGGTTCTGTTGCTTCATCGGTTCTCTTGTCAGGTACGGTTACAGCAAAAAATGAACAATACGTTTATTTTGATGCTAGTAAGGGAGATTTAGATGAAATTCTCGTTTCAGTCGGGGACAAGGTCGAAGAAGGGCAAGCTTTGGTCAAATACAGCAGTGCAGATGCTCAAGCTGCCTATGATGCGGCTGATCGTGCAGTTGCAAAGGCAGACCGTCATATCGAGGAGTTAAACAAGGCTCGTGAAAATGCATCAGCTACACCAGCTTCTCCACAGGTTCCAACAGAAGCTGGACTCCCAGAACAAGCGCAAGTAGCAACTTCTTCCGTATCCTCTATTGATTCTCAAATCAGTGATGCCAAGGATAACCGTGCAGATGCTGTGGCTCAGCTCAACAAGGCCCAAACACAGCTAGATGCTGCAACTGTCCTCAGTACACTAGAAGGGACTGTAGTTGAAGTTAATCGTAATGTTTCCAAATCGCCAACAGGTAATAGCCAAGTGGTAGTACATGTCGTAAGTAATGAAAACTTGCAGGTCAAAGGGGAGTTGTCTGAATACAACCTTGCTAACCTTTCTGTTGGGCAAGAAGTTACCTTTACTTCGAAGGTGTATCAAGATAAGAGTTGGACTGGTAAGATTAGCTATATCTCTGATTATCCTAAAAACAACGGAGAAGCAGCAAATGCAGCCCTTGGAGGGAATACTGGATCTAAGTACCCTTATACTGTTGATGTGACCAGCGATATCGGTGAGTTGAAACAAGGCTTCTCAGTCAGTGTGGAAGTCAAAAACAAGAGTAAGGCCATCCTTGTTCCTTTGACAAGTGTTGTTACCGAAAATGACAAAAACTATGTCTGGATCGTTGACGACCAGAAAAAAGCGAAGAAGGTAGAAGTTACTTTGGGGAATGCGGACGCAGACAACCAAGAAATTACTTCAGGTTTGACAGACGGTGCCAAGGTCATCAGTAATCCAACATCTTCCTTGGAAGAAGGAAAAGAGGTGAAGGCTGATGAAGAAACTAATTAGTCTCAAAAATATCTGCAGGAGTTATCGAAATGGTGACCAAGAACTGCAGGTCCTTAAAAATATCAATCTAGAAGTTCATGAAGGTGACTTTGTTGCTATTATGGGACCATCTGGTTCTGGTAAGTCTACGTTGATGAATACCATCGGAATGTTGGATACACCAACCAGTGGAGAGTACTACCTTGAAGGGCAAGAAGTTGCAGGTCTTGGAGAGAAACAACTGGCCAAGGTCCGCAATCAGCAAATCGGCTTTGTCTTTCAGCAGTTCTTTCTCTTGTCCAAGCTCAATGCACTTCAAAACGTCGAATTGCCCTTGATTTACGCTGGAGTTTCGGCTTCAAAACGTCGGAAATTGGCTGAGGAATTTCTGGAAAAGGTTGAGCTGACGGAGCGCAGTCATCATTTGCCGTCTGAGTTATCAGGTGGTCAAAAGCAACGTGTAGCGATTGCGCGTGCCTTGGTAAATAATCCCTCTATCATCCTAGCGGACGAACCTACAGGAGCCTTGGATACCAAGACAGGAAATCAAATCATGCAGCTGTTGGTGGAGTTAAACAAGGAAGGGAAGACTATTATCATGGTCACGCATGAGCCTGAGATTGCTGCCTATGCCAAACGCCAAATTGTCATTCGTGATGGGGTCATCTCAT
This sequence comes from Streptococcus oralis ATCC 35037, assembly GCF_900637025.1. Taxonomy (NCBI): domain Bacteria; kingdom Bacillati; phylum Bacillota; class Bacilli; order Lactobacillales; family Streptococcaceae; genus Streptococcus; species Streptococcus oralis. The sequence goes on along the minus strand of NZ_LR134336.1, from coordinate 1,137,306 downwards.
CAGACAGTGCCCTAGAAAAGGAGGAAAACTAAGATGCAGAATCTGAAATTTGCCTTTTCATCCATCATGGCCCACAAGATGCGTTCCTTCCTCACCATGATTGGGATTATCATCGGAGTTTCGTCTGTCGTCGTCATCATGGCTCTGGGAGACTCCATGTCTCGTCAGGTCAATAAAAACATGACCAAATCACAGAAGGATATCCATGTATTTTTCTCTCCTATCAAGAGCAAGGATGGCTCCTTTACTCAGCGTCAGTCAGCTTTGACAGTCAGTGGGAAAGAAGAGGATGTTCATGTTGAACCACCAAAACCACTAGAATCCTGGGTCAAGGAGGCTGCTAAACTTAAAGGAGTAGACAGCTACTATGTCACCAACTCGACCAACGTTACCTTATCTTATAAGGATAAGAAGGTTGAACGAGCGAATCTGACAGGCGGAAATAGCACCTACATGAACGCAGTTGAAAATGAAATCGTTGCGGGTAGAAGTCTAAGACCGCAAGACTACAAGGAATTTGCCAGTGTGATTTTGCTGGACGAAGAACTAGCCAAGAGTTTGTTTGATAGTCCCGAAGCTGCGGTTAATCAAATCATCTCTGTCAATGAATTTAGTTACCGTGTGATTGGCGTTTATACTAGCAATGAAGCTAAAACTGCTAAAGCCTTTGGGATTGGTGGTCTTCCAATTACGACTAACATCTCTCTCGCAGCCAATTTTAATACTGATGAAATCTCGAACATCGTCTTTCGTGTCAATGATACTAGTCTAACGCAGACCTTGGGTCCGGAGTTGGCTCGAAAACTGACTGAGATTGCTGGTCTTCAGCAAGGGGAGTACCAAGTTGCGGATGCAACCGCCGCCTTCCAAGAGGTACAACAACTATTTGGTTTTATGACAACCATTATCAGTGCCATCGCAGGAATCTCTCTCTTTGTCGGGGGAACTGGTGTTATGAATATCATGCTGGTTTCGGTGACAGAACGCACGCGTGAGATTGGTTTGCGGAAAGCGCTCGGAGCTACTCGGGCTAATATCTTGGTACAGTTTTTGATTGAATCCATGATCTTGACCTTGCTAGGTGGTGTCATCGGTCTTGGGATTGCTGCTGGAATGACCATGTTAGCTGGAGTATTGCTTCAAAACATGATTGCAGGTATCGAAGTTGGGGTTTCCCTCCCAATCGCTCTCTTTAGCTTGGCTGTGTCAGCAAGTGTTGGGATGATTTTCGGAGTCTTGCCGGCCAATAAAGCCTCTAAGCTTGATCCAATTGAAGCCCTTCGTTATGAATAAGATATAGAACAGGAAAAACAAGATGGACATTTGTCTATCTTGTTTTTGTATGGATTTCTTTATCGAAAATCACCGAAAATATGATATAATGAAGTGTTAGAAAAACAGGTTTCATTAGCCTGGAAAGGAAAAATTATGTCTGAAAAGAATTTTTATATTACAACACCGATTTACTATCCATCTGGTAAACTTCATATCGGTTCTGCCTACACAACCATTGCTTGTGATGTCCTAGCACGTTACAAACGCCTTATGGGCTACGATGTCTTTTATCTGACAGGTCTTGACGAGCATGGCCAGAAAATCCAGCAAAAAGCGGAAGAAGCTGGCATCACACCTCAAGCCTATGTTGATGGGATGGCGGTTGGAGTCAAAGAACTCTGGGAATTACTCGATATCTCATACGATAAATTTATTCGTACAACGGATGACTACCATGAAAAAGTAGTGGCTCAAGTCTTTGAACGCTTGCTTGCTCAAGATGATATCTACTTGGGTGAATACTCTGGCTGGTATTCAGTTTCAGATGAGGAATTCTTTACAGAAAGTCAGCTTGCGGAAGTTTTCCGTGATGAAGCTGGAAATGTGACAGGCGGTATCGCTCCATCAGGTCACGAAGTGGAATGGGTTTCTGAAGAATCTTACTTCCTGCGCCTCAGCAAATACCAAGACCGTTTGGTAGAATTTTTCAAATCGCACCCTGACTTCATCACTCCAGATGGTCGTCTTAATGAAATGCTTCGTAACTTTATTGAGCCAGGTTTGGAAGACTTAGCGGTTTCTCGTACAACCTTTACCTGGGGTGTGCCAGTCCCATCCAATCCAAAACATGTTGTCTACGTTTGGATTGATGCCCTTCTTAACTATGCGACAGCTCTTGGATACGGTCAAGAGGACCATGCTAACTATGATAAATTCTGGAATGGAACAGTCTTCCACATGGTCGGAAAAGACATTCTTCGTTTCCACTCCATCTACTGGCCAATCCTTCTCATGATGTTGGATATGAAATTGCCTGACCGCTTGATTGCCCACGGTTGGTTCGTCATGAAAGACGGCAAGATGTCTAAGTCTAAAGGGAATGTCGTTTACCCTGAAATGCTAGTAGAACGTTATGGACTGGATCCGCTTCGTTACTACCTCATGCGTAGCCTTCCAGTCGGTTCAGATGGAACCTTCACTCCAGAAGACTATGTCGGCCGTATCAACTATGAATTGGCCAATGACCTTGGAAACCTCCTTAACCGTACGGTTTCTATGATTAACAAGTATTTTGATGGGCAAATCCCTGCCTATGTAGAAGGTGTGACAGAGTTTGATCATTCTCTTGCTCAAGTAGCTTCTGAATCAATTGCTGATTACCATACACACATGGAAGCAGTTGACTACCCACGTGCCCTTGAAGCAGTATGGACTCTTATCTCACGTACCAACAAATACATCGATGAGACAGCCCCATGGGTCTTGGCTAAGGATGAAGAGCACCGTGACCAATTGGCAAGTGTCATGAGCCACTTGGCAGCCAGCCTTCGTGTCGTAGCTCACATGATTGAGCCATTTATGATGGGAACTAGTCGCGCTGTATTGGCACAACTTGGTCTAGCAGAAGTTTCTAGCCTTGAGAACTTGAGTTTGGCTGACTTCCCAGCAGATGTGACTGTTGTTGCCAAAGGAACACCAATCTTCCCACGTCTCGACATGGAAGAAGAGATTGCCTATATCAAAGAACAAATGGAAAGCAACAAACCAGCCGTCGAAAAAGAATGGAATCCAGATGAAGTTGAACTCAAACTCAACAAGGATGAAATCAAGTTTGAAGACTTTGATAAGGTCGAGATCCGTGTCGCAGAAGTCAAAGAAGTGTCTAAAGTTGAAGGTTCTGACAAGTTGCTTCAATTCCGACTAGATGCTGGTGATGGTCAAGACCGTCAAATCCTCTCAGGAATTGCAAAATACTACCCAAACGAACAAGAATTGGTCGGCAAGAAAGTCCAAATCGTTGCCAACCTCAAACCACGCAAGATGATGAAAAAATATGTCAGTCAAGGAATGATCCTCTCAGCTGAACATGATGGCAAATTAACCCTTCTAACAGTTGATCCAGCTGTACCAAACGGAAGTGTGATTGGGTAAAAATCTAGAAAATATTCTATAAAAAAAGGAGTCGCTTATGAAAATTATTTCAGTGTTTAATAACAAAGGTGGAGTTGGCAAGTCTACCTTATCCTATCATCTGGGAAAAGCATTAGGAACTTTAAGTAAGAAAGTGCTTTTCGTTGATTTAGATCCCCAATGTAACTTAACAATAAATGCTATTAGGGAGTCAGAATTAGAGAAAATTTGGAGTGAAGAAGATGATTTTATCGATGATTATGAGGGGGCTCTTAACCGTGATGATAAAAAAATTACAGAACTTATGTCTAATCCAAGATCTATTCATTTTTTATTAAAACCTGTTGAAGACGGCTTGAATGATGTTGAGGAATTATCACCAGCGATTAATTTGTCTGAGAATGTTTATCTAGTTCCAGGTAGATTATCATTGCATAAATTTGAAAATAGGGTATCAGAAAGATGGAGTGGGTTGTATCAAAATGATAATTTAAGTATTAGAACAGTAACAAGTATCAGGAATATCTGTCAGAGATATGCTGAAAAATATGATATAGACTACGTGATTGTTGATACGTCACCCAGTTTAGGAATTTTAAATAAAACTATCATATCTACAGTTGATGGTTTCATTATTCCTGCTCAACCTGATATGTTTAGTTTATATGGTATAAGAAATATAGGAACTTCTTTAGAGTCTTGGGGACGAGAATTTGGTATAATTTACAGCCTAATTTCAAAAGATAAGCGTATTAAATTCCCTGATAAATCAGTGCAATTCTTGGGTTATACTCTGTATAATGCAAAAAAATATGATGGTAAAAATGAATATGGGTTAGCTGATGCACACTTTAGTTATGCTAAAAGGATCCCCAGTGTAATTGAAAGGTATATAAATTCTGATAATAAAATCAATTATAAAGAAATAAATAATCCTATTGCAAATAATGCTGTTGTACACTCGCATAATACATTTCCATCTGTTGCGCAGGCGTTAAAATGTGCAATGTGGGAGGTTCCAGACACATTTCAATCATTAAAGGATACGGAGTATCTTAAAGATCAAAATATAGAGACTTTTAATACAGGAAATAATAGCAAATATAAAGCAACTTTATCTGCTTATCAGACTTTTGCAAAAGATTTAATGGAGCGAATTGAGGTTTTATGATGAACGATTTAGATGCTAGAATCAATGAAATTGTAGAACACTATTCTAACGACAAGACTTTAAAATTTAAGCAAGAAATGATTATAGAAAATGTGCAGAAGTCGTTTGAAAAGAATCCTGCATTCAATGTAAACGGGCATAGTGTTATTCATTCTATCCGTTCTAGAATAAAAGATCCAGAGCATTTACGAGATAAATTGAAAAGAAAATCCTCATCGAATCGAGAGATTACAGTAGACAACTATTTAACAGAAATTACTGACCTTGTAGGTGTTCGAGTGTTATTTTTATTTCAAAATCAGTTTAAAATTATACATGAAGGGATTTTAGAATGGATTAAAAATAATGGATGGAAATTAGTAGAAGAGCCTAAAGCCTATACATGGGATCCTGAAATGGAGAAAATTTATGAGTCTATGAATATCAATCATGAGATGAAGGATAGTCACTACACTAGCGTTCATTATGTTATAAAACCTGATAATGACTATAATGATGTTTGTTGCGAAATACAAATTAGAACATTATTTGAAGAAGTTTGGGGAGAAATGGACCATACTATTAATTATCCTTACAAAACGGAAAGTGTTGCTTGTCAAGAACAACTTAAAGTCATGGCGAAACTAGTTAGTTCAGGAACTAGATTATGTGATTCAATATTTAGGAGCTATGAAGAGCATCAAAACACCCATACTCAAATAGGAGAATAAAAATAAGATTTGAATATTGAAGTCATTACGAAAGATGATTATGTGACTTTAGCAGGAGTCTGAAGAAACGGAGAAGGTATAGGGGAAATTATAACTGTAGATGGAGAAACGAACAGAAATGAGAGTATCTCACCAAATTCGATTTCCAATTCTAAGTTTTCAACACTCAACATTCGGTCAGGGAATTCGGTGCTATGATTGCTTTATTTAAAATTGGCTTTAGAAATCCGTATGGTGTTCAATCTGATAGTAGTAGACCGAGATTAGTTTTTGGGCAGAATATCGGAAATGTTTCTGCTGAACAATACTATTATAAACAGTAGGAAAAATCATAATCACCCGTCTAACGGGTGGTTTGCACCAGGGCTATAAGCCCAGATCATCAGCCAGCGCCTAAAGGCGCTGGCTTTCACGTTGTTCAAGCCTCATTGCTCTTGACTCGTCACTGCCTCTTAAAGAGGCTTTAGTATTACTTACCACTATCCCTAAAGGGATCCTCATATTCTTTTACACTTAATTTATCTAGTGCTATATCATGCTTTTCCTGTTCTTGAATATATTTCTTAATTGTGGCTTCATTAAGCCCTACTGTACTTACATAATAACCTTCTGCCCAGAAATGCCGATTCCCAAACTTGTACTTGAGGTTGGCGTGTTTGTCAAACATCATGAGTGCACTTTTACCTTTTAAATACCCCATAAAACTTGAAACACTTATCTTCGGTGGAATACTGACTAACATATGTACATGGTCTGGCATTAAGTGACCTTCGATAATCTCAACACCTTTATAACTACATAATCGATGGAATATTTCTCCCAAACTGCTTCGATATTGATTATAAATTACTTTTCGTCTATACTTAGGGGTGAACACAATGTGATATTTACACATCCACTTTGTGTGTGATAAACTATGTGCCTTTTGTGCCATATTTTTCTCCTTTCGCTTTACAATTGGCTTGAACACCTTTATTGTATCGCGTTTGGAGTTTTTTGGTATAACCTTCGATGCGCACCCGCATAGCGGGTGGTTTATTTGTCTCGCACCTTGCGGAGCGAGACGGACTAATAGTCACATAATTAGAAATCCGAGAACAAAAATAGTTACTGTTCTCGGATTTTTAAATCACATTTTTGTTTAAAACAAACAAATAATATGAAAAAAACAGGATTGAACTCGGCACTGACCCCCAATAATGGGACATGAGAAAAACCCTATGATGCGATCAGTTTTCTGTAATCTATGGGAGACTGGTCATTTAGTTTCTGTTGAATTCTAGTTTCATTATAAAATATGATGTAAGATTGACAATTTCTGTTATACTATCTTTAGTTAAGTTTTTCCATTTATGGAGATAGAAGGTTTCAGACTTGAGGACAGAATGAAACCATTCAATACAGGCATTATCTGCTGGTGTTCCTTTTCGGGACATGGAGCGGGTGATGCCTTTTTCTGTACAAGCTTGATAGTAGACTTTTGAGGTGTAGACAGATCCTTGGTCGCTATGTAAAAGTACTCCTTGAGGTAGCTCAAGTTGATTAAGTGTGTTGAGCACAAAGTCCGTATCTTGGCATTCAGAGATAGTATAAGCTACAATTTCACGATTATAGAGATCCATGATCGAAGATAGATAAAGTCTACAGTTTCCAAAGTAGAGGTAGGTGATGTCTGTGACAAGCTTCTCCATAGGCTTGTCTGCCTGAAAATCACGATCCAGCATATTGTCTGTTACATAAGTAAGGCTTCCCTAATTTAGGTCCCTTCTTGGGACGGACACGGCAGAGGTAGCCCTTTTCCTTCATGATACGATAAACCTTCTTGCGATTAACGACGTGGTTATAAACTTTCCTGAGCAAGTGAGTGATGGTTCGATAGCCGTAAATAAAGTGATTTTCCATACAGAGTGCCTCGATTTTATCTGCTATTTCGTCTTTTTTATGAGAATTTTTACACTCCTGTTTCCAGTGATAAAATGTTGAGTGTTTGACTCCGAAACACTCTAAAATAATCGATACAGGGCACGTTTTCTTATACTCTTTCACTAGCTTGATAAGACTTACTTTGTCGATTCTCTTACCAAGCTATGATACTTTTTTAGTAATTCTACCTGCAAATGTAACTGTTTCACTTCAGATAACTGGTTCATCCCTTTACCATAAGTATATTGTTTCCCCACAGATTGGTGGAAACGGTACAATTCATCATTCTGATACCATTGCCACCAAGTCTTGGCCCGACTAACATTTTTGATACCGAGGGGATCCATGATAACCTTATTTGATTTACCCGCCTTCTTCATTTCGATACAGGCTAGCTTAGTTTCTACTGAATATGCTTTTTTGACCATAATAAAACACTCCTGTTTCTAGTTTACTAGAATTCAACAGGAGTGTTTTCTTGTGTCTCATTTTATGGTTGCAGTGCCTTAGGCACGCTGGTTTTTCTTGTTATGTGCGAGATTTTCTAAGAAGTAATCCATCTCCTTTTGCGACCGGAGGACAATTACTTTCTCAGGGTAGGTTTCTTGAACCCGTTGATAGCGTTCTTTAGCATGTTTTGTCCGCCCATCCCAGAGAATCCATCGGATAAAATCCCAGTCAAAGCGTTCAGGACAGCCTGCTGCCATACTTTCTCTGACTTTACCTCGGTATGTGAGATACCGTTTAAAGGCTCGAAAGAGACAAGTCCATGGGGAAAAGTTGAGAAAGATGATTTGGTCAGCTTCCAGCATTCTTTCTTCATAGCAACACCAAGAGTAGTTGCCGTCGATGACCCAAGCTTCGTGCTTTGTGAGAAAGTTTTTCATCTCGGTCAACATCCATTCGCGGTCACTGTCTTGCCAACCAGGTTGAAATTGAAGTGTATCCATATGCAGTTTGGGGATGGAGTAGTAGTTTGACAACTTTTCAGCTAGAGTTGACTTGCCAGCTCCAGAATATCCTATGATTGCGATTTTCATTTTCTACCTTTTCTGATTAGAGGACAAAAAAACAGCCTCTGTGGACTGTTTCTTATTTAGCAAGTTTAGCTGAAAGACGAGCTTTGTCGCGGCTTGCTTTGTTTTTATGAATCAAACCTTTAGTTTCTGCTTTGTCGATAGCTGAGCTAGCAGCACGGAAAAGTTCTTCAGAAGGGTTTGCTTCGAAAGCTTTGATAGCAGTACGCATAGCTGATTTTTGAGCTGAGTTTTTTTCGTTTTGTTTAACGTTCAATTCAGCGCGTTTGATAGCTGATTTAATGTTTGCCAATGTTCTTACCTCCATATTTACTAACTATACCATTATATATGAAAACTTAGGTTTTGACAAGGGGAAATTATTTTTTTAGGTAAATTTCATCGATTTCATGGTTTTTAGTCTTGTGGAGAATGACCTCGGCGCGATTCCTTGTCGGTTCGATATAGTTTTGTAGATTTGTGAGATTAATACTGGTCCAAACCTGGTGAGCAAATGCTTCAACTTCTCCAATTGGCATTTGTGTAAAACGGTGGTAGTAGCTGTTGGGATCATTTTGGGCAAAGCTGAGGAGTTTTAAGAAACGATCCAGATACCAACTTTCAATGTCCTCGACAGCAGCATCCACATAGATGGAGAAATCAAAGAAATCAGTGATGTAAAGGCGCTCATTTTGAGGATTTTGAAAGACATTGATGCCCTCGACAATGACAAAATCAGCAGCTTTGACACGTTGTTTCTCTCCAGGGACGATGTCATACACTTCATGAGAATAGACAGGAATATCGACATCTTGCCCATTCTTTAGACGATCAAGAAAATTCAGCAAAGTTTCCATATCATAACTTTCAGGAAAACCTTTGCGATTTAAGATATCTTGGTCCATCAAGGTTTGATTGGGATAGAGAAAACCGTCAGTTGTCACCAATTCTACAGTAGCATCCGGGAGAGTACGTGACAAAAGAATCTGAAGTAAGCGACTAGTAGTCGATTTCCCCACAGCAACACTACCAGAAACCCCAATGATAAATGGTTGGGATTTGCTTTCGCGTTGAAGAAAAATTCCTTTTGAAAATGCCAAATCATCCTTGGTGCGCTTGTAAATATGGATAAGATGAACTAGGGGAAGATAGACATCTGTTACGTCCTGTAGACTAATCTGGTCATTGAAACTCTTGATGGATTCTAACTCTTCCTCTGTCAAGGGAGGGGTTGTTTTGCGATGCAATGATTGCCAAGTCTGGCGACTGATTTTTTCAAAATGTAAAAATTCGTTGGTCATTTGTTTTCCCCTAGATATTTTGTCTATCATACCATAAAAAGCTAAAAAAATAAAGCGGTTTCTTGATGGTAGTAAGTCAATATCGTATAATAGAGGTAGATGGAGGTTGAATAATTTAATGATGAGATAGGGAATGGTTTCTGAAGACTTATCAGTTATTGAAAGTGGGCTTTTTGGTTCACAACTTATTGGAGGTGTGTCATGAAAATCTTAAAACGTTATATATTGGAACTCTGTTTTATTTTAAGTTTTGCACTACCTTTTATAAGGGGAGCGAATGCGGATAATGGTAGACGCTTTGTAGAAACCTATTACGGTTTTACCTTCTTAATGGATCATCTCCTTGTAACAGTTATCTTTATCTGTTCACTCTTGATTGCCTGGCTAGTAAAAAAGCAGTGGACGAAATGGCTTGCTGCCGGTAGTTATCTATTTTTGATTTTGTGGATTGCTACAGAAGGATATCTATTCCGTATGTCACTAGAAGATTTGATACGACTTTGGACAAGTTTGGAAATCTTGACACAAACTTATCAGTTGGGTTTTTATCTAAACATCATATTGGGAATCTTGTTGATAATAAAGTATTTTAAGGTTAAGAAATAGTAATAAAAATGCGCCCGATTGCAGACGAACTGTTTTTTCCTGACTATGATAATTTGTAGTTCCCGATAGATTGTAATGTATTTCTAATAGTTGAAAGAGATTGAAGAAAAGGTCTTTTTGACTAGGATTCTTCAGTCTTTTTCATTTGATCATCACTTTGTAAATGATTTACAATTCAAGCCAAATTATGGTAAAATAGTTTTATGAGTAAAATGTATTATGCAGAAAATCCTGATGCTACTCACGACATTCATGAGTTGAGAGTGGAGTTGTTGGGAGAAAACATGACCTTTTTGACGGATGCGGGTGTTTTTAGCAAGAAAATGGTTGACTTTGGGAGTCAGCTCTTGCTCAAGTGTCTAGAGGTAAATGAAGGAGAGACGGTCCTTGATGTGGGTTGTGGTTATGGGCCATTGGGCTTGTCATTGGCCAAGGCTTATGGAGTTCAGGCGACCATGGTCGATATCAATAATCGTGCCTTGGACCTAGCGCGACAAAATGCTGAACGTAATAAAGTAGAAGCAACGATTTTCCAATCCAATATCTATGAACAAATTGAAGGGAAGTTTGACCATGTTATTTCCAATCCGCCGATTCGAGCGGGAAAACAAGTTGTTCATGAGATTATCGAAAAGAGCAGAGAATTTTTGAAAGACGGAGGAGATTTAACCATCGTCATTCAGAAAAAACAAGGAGCTCCAAGTGCTAGAAATAAGATGGAAGACGTTTTTGGAAATTGTGAAATCGTAAAGAAAGATAAGGGATATTATATCCTTAGAAGTGTGAAAGAATGAGAGCAGTTGATTTAATCCAAAAGAAACGAGATGGTCAAGAACTGACTGCAGCTGAAATCAAGTGGCTGGTAGAAGGCTATGTGGCTGGAACAGTTCCAGATTATCAAATGTCTGCTTTTGCTATGGCTGTTTATTTTAAAGGAATGACCACACGTGAGATTTCTGATCTGACGATGAATATGGTCAAGACAGGTCAGGAGTTTGATTTGTCAGCTATTGAGGGGGTTAAAGTTGATAAGCATTCGACTGGTGGTGTAGGTGATAAGGTGACCTTAATCTTGGCTCCACTTGTTGCGAGTTTCGGTGTGCCCGTTGCTAAAATGAGTGGTCGTGGTCTCGGCCATACTGGTGGGACAATTGATAAATTGGAGTCCATTAAGGGCTATCAAGTCGAGCGAAGTCAAGAAGATTTTATTCGTCAGGTACAGGATATTGGTGTATCTGTCATTGGGCAGTCCGATCAGCTGGTTAAAGCAGACAAACTTCTCTATGCCCTCCGTGATGTGACAGCAACTGTCGACACGATTCCTTTGATTGCTAGTTCGGTGATGAGCAAGAAAATTGCTGCAGGAGCGGATGCCATTTTGCTAGACGTAACGGTCGGTGAAGGTGCCTTCATGAAGACGGTTGATGATGCGCGCGAATTGGCTCAAACCATGGTGGATCTTGGTAAGGCAGTTGGTCGAAAGACGGTAGCAGTCATTACCGATATGAGTCAGCCCTTGGGAAGAGCCATTGGGAATCGTCTCGAAATCCTTGAGGCGATCGAGATTCTTCAAGGAAAAGGCCGAGAAGATATTAGTCACTTTATCTGCGAATTGGCTCAGATTATGCTTGGCTTGGCTGATGTTGAGAAAACGATCGAGGAAATCCGTCAACACCTGGAAAATGGCCAAGCACTGGCTAAGTTTGAAGAAATGGTAGCAGCACAAGGCGGTGATTTAGAAAATCTCTATCGCCCCGTCAAAGTTGCCCATGTGGTGGAAATTCCAGCTCAAGATGCAGGTGTTATTTCAGCTCTTCCTGCAATGGAATTTGGACTCTATGCCATGAGACTAGGAGCTGGTCGTGCAGTCAAGTCTGATGACTTGGACTATGAAACAGGGATTGTTTTTGAAAAGAAAGTTGGAGACTCCGTTCAAAAGGGTGAAATTGTTGCAAAAGTTTATACAAATGGAAAAATTTCTTCTGAACTAGTTACAGAATTTCAAAAATATGTTAAAATAAATGATGGAGTGCAAAGTTTACGAGAAATTATAGAAATTATCTCATAAAACCAGGGAGAATCCGAATATGAAGTTAAATAAATATATCGATCATACGCTTTTAAAGCAAGATGCAAGTCAAGAACAAATTAATCGTTTGCTATCTGAAGCGCGTGAGTATGACTTTGCCAGCGTTTGTGTTAATCCTACATGGGTTAAACATGCGAAAACAGGGCTTGAAGGCTCAGATGTAAAGGTTTGTACAGTAGTAGGTTTTCCTTTGGGAGCAACAACTTCATCTGTGAAATCTTTTGAAACAAAAGAAGCTGTCCAAAACGGTGCAGATGAGATTGATATGGTTATCAATGTCGGTGCCCTCAAATCAGGAAATCTGAATTTGGTTGAATCGGACATCCGTGCTGTCGTAGAAGCAAGTGGTGACAAGTTGGTTAAGGTCATTATTGAAGCTTGCTTGTTGACAGACGATGAAAAGGTTGTGGCCTGCCAATTATCCCAGAAAGCAGGCGCTGACTTTGTCAAAACATCAACTGGATTTTCAACAGGTGGTGCCACTATTGAGGATGTTCAGTTGATGCGTGAAACAGTCGGGCCAGATATGGGAGTTAAGGCGGCTGGTGGAGCTCGTTCATATGCAGATGCTGTCGCTTTTGTGGAAGCAGGCGCTACCCGTATCGGAACATCTGCTGGTGTAACAATCTTAAAAGGAGAATTAGCAGATGGCGACTACTGAGTTGATTGAACTAGCAATTGAAACCAGCAAACAAGCCTATGTCCCCTATTCTCACTTTCCTATCGGAGCTGTTTTAGTTGCCAAGGATGGTAGTATTTATACGGGTGTGAACATCGAGAATGCTAGCTATCCCTTGACTAATTGTGGAGAACGTACTGCTATTTTTAAAGCAGTTTCGGAGGGGCAACGGGAGTTTTCAGAATTGATTGTCTACGGACAAACTGAAAAACCCATCTCGCCATGTGGTGCTTGCCGCCAGGTCATGGTTGAATTTTTTGAACAAGATCTAAAAGTGACTTTAGTCGCTAAAGATAAATCGACGGTCGAGATGACGGTCGGGGAGTTACTTCCATACTCATTTACAGACTTAAATTAGTCTGGGCCACTCTTGTAGTGGCTGTGGTCTGTGTGACCAAACAATCCATACTTGCAACATCGTTGCACATCTTATTTAGGAGGTTCAGTAATGAACAAGAAACAATGGCTAGGCCTTGGTCTAGTTGCAGTAGCAGCAGTTGGACTTGCTGCATGTGGTAACCGCTCTTCTCGTAACGCAGCTTCATCTTCATCAGAAATGAAGACCAAAGCAGCAATCGTAACAGATACTGGTGGTGTTGATGATAAATCATTTAACCAATCAGCTTGGGAAGGTTTGCAAGACTGGGGTAAAGAACACAATCTTTCTAAAGATAAAGGTTATACTTACTTCCAATCAACAAGCGAAGCAGACTATGCTAACAACTTGCAACAAGCGGCTGGAAGTTACAACCTGATCTTCGGTGTTGGTTTTGCCCTTCACAATGCAGTTGAGGAAGCAGCAAAAGACCACTCTGACCTAAACTATGTCTTGATTGATGATGTGATTGAAGGTCAAAAGAATGTTGCGAGCGTAAGATTTGCGGATAACGAAGCAGCTTACCTTGCTGGTGTTGCAGCAGCGAAAACTACGAAAACAAAACAAGTTGGTTTTGTAGGTGGTATCGAATCTGAAGTTATTTCACGTTTTGCAGCTGGATTCAAAGCTGGTGTTGAGTCAGTAGACCCATCTATCAAAGTCCAAGTTGACTACGCTGGTTCATTTGGTGATGCTGCCAAAGGTAAAACAATTGCAGCAGCTCAATATGCTGCCGGTGCAGACGTTGTCTACCAAGCAGCTGGTGGTACAGGTGCTGGTGTCTTTGCTGAAGCAAAATCATTGAACGAAAACAAAAATGAAAACGAAAAAGTTTGGGTTATCGGTGTAGACCGTGACCAAGCAGCAGAAGGTAAATACACTTCTAAAGATGGTAAAGAATCTAACTTCGTTCTTGTATCTACATTGAAACAAGTTGGTACAACTGTAAAAGATATTGCCAACAAAACAGAAAAAGGTGAATTCCCTGGTGGACAAGTGATTGTTTACTCATTGAAAGATAAAGGGGTTGAGCTAGCAGTAACAAACCTTTCAGAAGAAGGTAAAAAAGCTGTTGAAGATGCAAAAGCTAAGATCCTTGACGGAAGCGTAAAAGTTCCAGAAAAATAATGGATAAAAGTCATTTCTTAGGAAGCGGCCATCGGTCGCTTCTTTAAGAATTGAGGCAATTTTTGTCTCAATAGAGCTTGTTAATGTGATTAGCAGGTTTTATTGAAATAAAATAAACCTCTGAAAGGAAGAGCATATGGCACACGAAAATGTCATTGAGATGCGGGATATTACCAAGGTGTTTGGTGAATTTGTAGCAAACGACAAAATCAACTTGCAACTGCGAAAAGGTGAAATCCATGCACTTTTAGGAGAAAATGGAGCGGGTAAATCCACTCTGATGAATATGCTGGCAGGACTTCTTGAACCAACGAGTGGTGAAATTGTGGTGAATGGTCAGGTTGTAAAACTAGACTCACCATCTAAAGCCGCTGGTCTTGGAATTGGGATGGTTCACCAACATTTCATGTTGGTTGAAGCTTTTACAGTAGCTGAGAATATCATTTTAGGGAGTGAAATCACTAAAAATGGTGTTCTAGATATAGCTGGTGCTACTAAAGAAATCAAGGCTCTTTCTGAACGTTATGGTTTGGCAGTGGATCCAGCTGCTAAGGTGGCGGATATTTCCGTTGGTGCCCAACAACGTGTAGAGATCTTGAAAACACTCTATCGTGGTGCTGATATCCTTATCTTTGACGAACCTACAGCCGTATTGACTCCTTCAGAGATTGATGAGTTGATGGCAATCATGAAAAACCTTGTCAAAGAAGGGAAGTCTATCATTTTGATTACCCATAAACTGGATGAGATTCGTGCGGTATCCAATCGAGTGACGGTTATCCGTCGTGGGAAATCAATCCAGACAGTTGAAATCGCAGGGGCAACAAATGCGGACTTGGCAGAAATGATGGTTGGACGCTCAGTCTCCTTTAAAACGGAAAAACAAGCACCACAACCCAAAGAAGTGGTCTTGTCTATCAAAGACTTGGTTGTCAATGAAAACCGCGGTGTACCAGCTGTGAAGAATCTTTCTTTGGATGTTCGTGCTGGGGAGATTGTCGGTATTGCAGGTATTGATGGCAATGGTCAATCTGAACTCATTCAAGCCATTACAGGTCTTCGTAAGATTGAGTCAGGTAGCGTTGAATTAAAAGGCAAATCAATCGTAGGGATGCATCCTCGACAAATTACAGAACTAAGCGTGGGGCACGTTCCTGAGGACCGTCACCGTGATGGCTTGATTTTGGAGATGATGATTTCAGAAAATATCGCTCTTCAAACCTACTACAAAGAACCACTCAGCAAGAATGGTATCTTAAACTATGCAAATATCACTTCACATGCTAAGAAATTGATGGAAGAATTTGACGTCCGTGCGGCAAGCGAATTTGTTCCAGCAGCAGCTCTTTCAGGAGGAAATCAACAAAAAGCGATTATCGCACGTGAGATTAATCGTGATCCTGATCTCCTTATCGTCAGCCAGCCAACTCGTGGTTTGGATGTCGGTGCCATTGAATATATCCACAAACGTTTGATTGAAGAGCGTGATAACGGGAAGGCTGTCCTTGTTGTCAGCTTTGAATTGGATGAGATTTTAAATGTCTCAGACCGAATTGCTGTTATTCACGATGGTAAAATTCAAGGTATTGTATCGCCAGAAACAACTAACAAACAAGAACTTGGTGTCTTGATGGCAGGTGGAAACTTGGGAAAGGAGAAGAGTGATGTCTAAAAAATTACAACAAATTTCGGTTCCCTTGATTTCCGTATTCTTAGGAATCTTGCTCGGAGCCATTGTCATGTGGATCTTCGGATATGATGCTATCTGGGGTTATGAGGAGTTGTTCTATACAGCTTTCGGTAGTCTTCGTGGAGTTGGTGAAATTTTCCGTGCCATGGGTCCTCTTGTCTTGATAGGTCTTGGTTTCGCAGTTGCCAGTCGAGCAGGTTTCTTTAACGTTGGACTTCCTGGTCAAGCACTTGCAGGCTGGATTCTCAGTGGTTGGTTTGCCTTGTCAAATCCAGATATGCCTCGTCTCGTTTTGATTCCATTGACAGTGATCATTGCTTTGATCGCAGGTGGAATTGTTGGTGCGATTCCAGGTATCCTCAGAGCCTATCTCGGTACGTCAGAGGTTATCGTGACCATCATGATGAACTACATTGTATTGTATGTGGGAAATGCCTTTATTCATGCCTTTCCGAAAGATATTATGCAAAGTACAGACTCAACGATTCGTGTTAGTGCCAATGCTACTTACCAGACACCATGGTTATCAGAGTTGACTGGAAATTCCCGTATGAATATTGGAATCTTCTTTGCAATCATTGCTGTAGCTGTGATTTGGTTCTTGCTCAAGAAAACGACTCTCGGTTTTGAAATTCGTGCAGTTGGTCTTAATCCCCATGCTTCAGAGTACGCTGGTATTTCAGCAAAACGTACAATCATTCTATCAATGATTATCTCTGGTGCCTTGGCTGGTCTTGGTGGGGCGGTAGAAGGTCTTGGAACCTTCCAAAACGTTTACGTTCAGGGATCATCATTAGCTATCGGATTTAACGGGATGGCAGTTAGTTTGCTTGCTGGAAATTCACCAATTGGAATTCTCTTTGCAGCCTTCTTATTTGGTGTTCTACAAGTTGGTGCACCGGGTATGAACGCAGCGCAAGTTCCGTCTGAGCTTGTCAGCATTGTAACAGCGTCTATTATCTTCTTTGTCAGCGTTCACTACATTATCGAACGCTTTGTCAAACCTAAAAAACAAGTTAAAGGAGGTAAGTAAGGATGTCTATTACAACATTACTCACCCTCTTGGTCTCTTCTATGCTGATTTACTCAGCACCACTTATTTTTACGAGTATCGGAGGAGTTTTCTCTGAACGTGGTGGTGTCGTTAACGTCGGTCTTGAAGGAATTATGGTTATGGGAGCCTTTTCTGGGGTTGTCTTTAACCTTGAGTTTGCAGAACAACTTGGAGCGGCGACTCCTTGGATTTCCTTGTTAGTTGCTGGTATCGTGGGAGCTATTTTCTCCCTCATCCATGCCGTCGCTACAGTTCATTTCCGTGCAGACCATGTTGTCAGTGGTACAGTATTGAACTTGATGGCTCCTGCCCTAGCAGTTTTCTTGGTTAAAGTTCTTTATAACAAAGGGCAAACGGATAACTTAAGCCAGACTTTCGGACGTTTTGATTTCCCAGTTTTGGCTGATATCCCTGTGATTGGAGATATCTTCTTCAAGTCAACAAGTTTGCTAGGTTATATCGCGATTGCCTTCTCATTCCTTGCATGGTTTATTCTCTTTAAGACACGTTTTGGTCTTCGCCTTCGCTCTGTTGGTGAACACCCTCAGGCAGCGGATACCTTGGGGATCAATGTCTACAAGATGCGATATCTTGGGGTTATTATTTCAGGATTCCTAGGTGGAATTGGGGGAGCAATTTATGCTCAATCCATTTCAGTTAACTTCTCAGTGACAACTATTATCGGTCCTGGATTTATCGCCCTTGCGGCAATGATCTTTGGTAAATGGAACCCAATCGGTGCTATGCTTTCTAGTCTTTTCTTTGGACTTTCACAAAGTTTGGCAGTTATCGGTTCTCAATTACCTTTCCTACAAGGAGTGCCAGCGGTTTACCTTCAAATCGCGCCTTATGTCTTGACCATCCTTGTCTTGGCAGCCTTCTTTGGAAAAGCAGTTGCGCCTAAGGCAGATGGGATCAACTACATCAAGTCAAAATAAGCATACAAAAAAACGTCAGTTTCAAACTGGCGTTTTATTTGTTAGGATTTTGATGGGTTAGGTTCAATCCCCAAGGGACAAGATTTTCAGTTTTATTTTTGATACGTGTGATATTATCCTTGTGACGAATGATAATCAAGCTAGCAAGTGCTAGGATAATCAAAATGAAGAGAGGGTCATAGCTGTTCAGGATAAATCCAAATAGTGGAAATAGGAGAACTCCAATAACGGCTGCAATAGAAGCAGTAACGCTAGATAGTGAAATCATACTACCTAGATAGAGGCTTCCAAAGAATACGATTGCTAGATAGAGACAGAAAACAGGCGCAAATCCGAAAATCACTCCAGCACTGGTTGCGACAGCCTTACCACCTTTAAATCCTGCAAAGATAGGAAAGGTATGTCCAATTACGGCCAAAAGACCAAAGACGAGAGGTGATACACCTTGAAGGTGGAAAAGGATTGGAAGGAGAGTTGCCAAGGTTCCTTTAAAGAAGTCAATCACAAAGGTTGCCATACCCGCTTTCTTACCTAAAATTCGGAAAGTATTGGTTGTTCCGGTGTTTCCAGAACCATGTTCACGCAGATTTGTTTGAAAGAAGATTTGTCCAATCCATAGACCAGACGGAATCGAACCTAGCAGATAAGCTAAAATTAATAATACAAATGTCATCATAAAACTATTATACCATGAAATGCTATAGAAAGTCAGAGAATATCCTGTGAAATTGTGACGGCTGAAAGGGAAAAACTTTGCAAAATCGCTAGAAAACCTGTAAAATAGAAAAGATGAACAAATAGGAGGTTCCTTGTGTCAAAAAAGGAAATCAATATTAATAACTACAATGATGACGCCATTCAGGTGCTAGAAGGGTTGGATGCGGTCCGTAAACGTCCAGGGATGTATATTGGATCGACCGACGGTGCTGGTCTCCATCATCTAGTCTGGGAAATCGTGGATAATGCGGTTGACGAAGCCTTGTCTGGATTTGGTGATCGCATCGATGTGACGATTAATAAGGACGGGAGTTTAACGGTTCAAGACCACGGACGTGGGATGCCAACGGGAATGCACGCCATGGGAATTCCAACTGTTGAAGTTATCTTTACCATTCTCCACGCTGGAGGGAAATTCGGTCAAGGTGGCTATAAGACATCTGGAGGTCTTCACGGAGTCGGTTCTTCGGTTGTTAATGCCCTCTCAAGTTGGTTGGAAGTTGAAATTACCCGTGACGGTACAGTCTACAAGCAACGTTTTGAAAATGGCGGGAAACCCGTCACAACCTTGAAGAAAATTGGTACAGCACCCAAGTCTAAGACCGGTACCAAAGTCACTTTCATGCCTGACGCGACGATTTTCTCTACGACTGACTTCAAATACAATACCATTTCAGAACGACTCAATGAGTCAGCCTTTCTCTTAAAAAATGTGACCTTGTCTTTAACAGATAAGCGAACAGATGAAGCAATCGAATTCCATTATGAGAACGGGGTACAAGACTTTGTTTCTTACCTCAATGAAGACAAGGAAACCTTGACGCCAGTCCTATACTTTGAAGGCGAAGACAATGGTTTCCAAGTGGAGATTGCCCTCCAGTACAATGATGGATTTTCAGATAACATTCTATCCTTTGTCAATAACGTTCGTACTAAAGATGGTGGAACACATGAGACAGGACTCAAGTCTGCCATTACCAAGGTTATGAATGACTATGCGCGCAAGACAGGACTTCTCAAGGAAAAAGATAAAAACCTTGAAGGGTCAGACTACCGCGAGGGACTAGCAGCCGTTCTTTCTATTCTCGTTCCTGAAGAACACCTCCAGTTTGAGGGTCAGACCAAGGATAAACTGGGGAGTCCACTAGCTCGTCCGGTTGTGGATGGAATTGTGGCTGATAAGTTGACCTTCTTCCTTATGGAAAATGGAGAATTGGCTTCCAATCTCATTCGCAAGGCTATCAAGGCGCGTGATGCTCGTGAGGCAGCTCGCAAAGCGCGTGATGAGAGCCGAAATGGTAAGAAAAATAAAAAAGACAAGGGCTTGCTTTCTGGTAAATTGACTCCAGCCCAGTCTAAAAACCCTGCAAAGAATGAACTCTACCTAGTCGAAGGAGATTCTGCCGGTGGTTCTGCCAAGCAAGGTCGTGACCGTAAATTCCAAGCTATCTTGCCTCTTCGTGGCAAGGTTATCAATACAGCCAAGGCTAAGATGGCGGATATCCTCAAAAATGAAGAAATCAATACCATGATTTATACCATCGGTGCTGGTGTTGGAGCAGATTTCTCACTTGAAGATGCCAACTATGACAAGATTATTATCATGACCGATGCCGACACCGACGGTGCCCATATCCAAACTCTTCTTTTAACATTCTTCTACCGTTATATGCGTCCGCTAGTTGAGGCAGGCCATGTCTATATCGCCCTTCCTCCACTTTACAAGATGTCCAAAGGGAAAGGTAAGAAAGAAGAAGTGGCCTATGCTTGGACGGATGGTGAGTTAGAAGAACTTCGCAAGCAGTTCGGTAAAGGCGCTACGCTCCAACGCTATAAAGGTCTTGGTGAGATGAATGCAGACCAACTCTGGGAAACAACCATGAACCCAGAAACGCGTACCCTCATCCGTGTCACTATCGAAGACCTAGCACGCGCTGAACGTCGCGTCAATGTCCTTATGGGAGATAAGGTCGAACCACGCCGTAAGTGGATTGAGGATAATGTCAAGTTTACGCTTGAGGAAGCGACTGTGTTTTAAGGGGCATGAATAATGGTTGATTCAGGATATTCGATTTTTGGTAGTTACTTGGGTTTGGTTTTCTTAGTTTCTTTACCCTCGGCTATTCTTGCATTCTACATTAACAGTCGAAAAAAAAGTTTCCAAGGTTTATATGCACCGATTGTATTTACCTTGTTTATGATCTTGATGCTTTTATTCAATATGGATTCGTCAGAATCCGGTTCTTTAGTGGCATCCTTTGTCATGATTTTATTTGGTTTTCCTTTGATAGCAGGAGCCTTAATCTACACACTTATTCGATTGTGTTATGTCTATCCGGAGAAACGGTGGAAGGCTTTTTTGATTTTCCTATCCTATATTTTAGGTCCCCTATCTGTAGGTATTCTGGGATGGTATGTGGTAAATTTAGTTCAGATCCATCTGTTGACATTCTTGGTAATGATTTTGATGATTCTAGTTTCCTATCTTCCTCCTCTCTATCTCCATTACACCAAACGAAATCAGTAAGACATAGAATACTTTTTGGTTGGGTATAGTGATTAATTACTTAGATTATGTCAGAGATGGCAAATGGTTTACGATTTATAATGAAAAACAATTTCAAACAGCTCTAAGTGATGAAGAATTGAAATATGAGAACTGATCAGGAAATACTTGGACTGATTTTAGGGACAGTTAAAACTTTAAAAGTTGACGCTGGTAGGAACTCAAGTATCTCCTCCTCAATAATCTGACGGATGACCTTACTCAGACCCGTTTCTTTAAGGGTATAACCTATACCAGACAGGGGAGTTGTAAAATTCAAGTAAAGGTGATGATTATCTTTTGTAGGTAAACAATCGCTAAAACTATTGGAGGTGCGGTATTGATTACGTTATTAATGTTGCCTTTTTTCCTTGTTCTCCTAGCCATTTTTGGAATTATATATGATTTAACGACCAGTAAAGGGAGAAAAGAGTGTGCTCGCACAGTATCTTTGTTTATATTGAACATCCTCACTATTGGTATCTGTCTATTAGATCTACCAATGGAAAGTAAACCATACTCAGGAATAGGGTTTATCTTATTTTATGCACTTGCCTTCACCCCTTTGATGATTGTTTTTTCACTATATACTCTCTATCGGATTGGAAAACATTATAGGTATTTTAAGAGTAAGTTTGCTATAATACTTCGATTCAATGCTATTTTACTTTTCCTTCTTTCATTAGTAAATACTTTTGTATTATGGAGAAGCTTTCAAATATATCATAAAAACGATATGAATTTGTTTTATTTTATTTTAATCGTTTCGGGGATTTGTTCAACTATCCAATTGATAGTAGGCGAACTTGAGATGAAAAGAATACGAGACATCCAAAAACAAGAGGAGCTAGACGGCAATGAAAAATAATTCTATAAAAGATATGTGCAGACAATATAGAAGTGAAGTGCAAATGCTGAGATTGATTTTACAGGTAGCCGAAAATATACAAGTAGAAGCTGTCGCCATGTCTGGTTCACGGACAAATCCAAAAGCACCAAAAGACGAGTTTCAAGACTATGATGTTGTTTATGTCGTGGACGACTTAGATAATCTGACGAGTGACCTTTCTTGGTTAGACCAGTTTGGCAAACGTATTATTGAGCAGCATAATGTCCTAGGCAACCGTCGACTTTATCTGATGCTATTTGAAGATGGAAATCGGATTGATTTGACCCTCTGCCCCAAAGACCACATTCAAGAGTGGGTGGATAGTGAAGCTGATTATACAGTTTTGAAAGATGAGAAAGGCTTGTTTGAGTCCTATACTACAAGTCCTCAACGTTACTGGACAAATCCAGCTAGTCAGACAGATTTCGAAAAAGCCTGCAATGAATTTTGGTGGGTGTCAGCCTACGTGGTTAAAGGGATTTGTCGCAAGCAAGCCATCTATGCCACGAATCATCTCTACGGAATTTGTCAACAAGAACTCTTGAAGGTCTTGGCTTGGCGAGTTGCAGCAGATAGGGGGACGATTGATATTGGCAAGAACTATAAATATCTCTTTAACTATTTACCTGCTGAGAAAGAGAAGGAATTCTCAAATCTACTTGATTTTTCAAGTAGTGACAAAATCACTCAATCTTTGTTTGCTACGATGAACCTTTTCCACCAAGAGGCTCAGTCCCTTGCTCAAAAAATGGGATTTAACTACGATAAAGAAGTAGCTGAGAAGATGATTCAGTATGCTGAGGAGAGACTTTCAGATCACCAACTAAATAAAGTATATAATTTAAAAGATTAAACTACAGAAAAGATAGTTTAGTTATATATAGTAACTGAACACGGGACTAATTTCTGTAAATTATCCCTTATTCTATAAAAATCTACTCTACATTCTTTGAAAGGAGTTGAACATGCCCTAAATGCTGTAAGAAAAAGATAAATTCTCTTGTGAGCATCGCTCACTGCTAGAATTTCCTATTTTCACTTTGCATTTTACGGGCTTTGTATCCTATATGAGTAACATTCAAAACATGTCCCTGGAGGACATCATGGGAGAGCGCTTTGGTCGCTACTCCAAATACATCATTCAAGACCGGGCTTTGCCAGATATTCGTGATGGCTTGAAGCCGGTTCAACGTCGTATTCTTTATTCTATGAATAAAGATGGCAATACTTTTGACAAGAGCTACCGTAAGTCTGCCAAGTCAGTCGGGAACATCATGGGGAATTTCCACCCACACGGTGATTCTTCTATCTATGATGCCATGGTTCGTATGTCACAGGACTGGAAAAACCGTGAGATTCTGGTTGAAATGCACGGTAATAACGGTTCTATGGACGGAGATCCGCCTGCGGCTATGCGTTATACCGAGGCTCGTTTGTCTGAGATTGCTGGTTATCTTCTTCAAGATATCGAAAAGAAGACAGTTCCCTTTGCTTGGAACTTTGACGATACCGAGAAAGAACCGACGGTTTTGCCAGCAGCATTTCCAAACCTCTTGGTCAATGGTTCGACTGGGATTTCGGCTGGTTATGCTACAGACATTCCTCCCCATAATTTAGCTGAGGTTATTGATGCGACGGTTTACATGATTGACCACCCAACAGCCAAGGTGGACAAACTCATGGAATTCTTACCTGGGCCAGACTTCCCGACAGGAGGGATTATTCAAGGGCGTGACGAAATAAAGAAGGCTTATGAAACTGGGAAAGGGCGCGTGGTTGTTCGTTCTAAGACGGAGATTGAAAAGCTAAAAGGCGGTAAGGAGCAAATCGTTATCACTGAGATTCCTTATGAAATCAATAAGGCTAATCTAGTTAAGAAAATTGATGATGTTCGTGTCAATAACAAGGTGGCAGGTATTGCTGAGGTTCGTGATGAGTCTGACCGTGACGGTCTTCGTATCGCTATTGAGCTCAAGAAAGATGCTAATACCGAGCTCGTACTCAACTATCTCTTCAAATACACTGACCTTCAAATCAACTACAACTTCAACATGGTGGCGATTGACAATTTCACACCTCGTCAGGTTGGGATTGTCCCAATTTTGTCTAGCTATATCGCCCACCGTCGTGAAGTGATTTTGGCACGTTCCCGCTTTGATAAGGAAAAGGCTGAGAAACGTCTGCATATCGTTGAAGGTTTGATTCGCGTGATTTCGATTTTGGACGAAGTCATTGCCCTTATCCGTGCTTCTGAGAATAAGGCTGACGCCAAGGAAAACCTCAAGGTCAGCTATGAGTTTACAGAAGAGCAGGCTGAAGCTATCGTGACCTTACAACTTTACCGTTTGACCAATACAGACGTGGTTGTCTTGCAGGAAGAAGAAGCAGAACTTCGTGAGAAGATTGCCATGCTGGCGGCGATTATCGGTGATGAACGAACTATGTACAATCTGATGAAGAAAGAACTCCGTGAGGTCAAAAAGAAATTTGCGACTCCACGTTTGAGTACTTTAGAAGACACTGCGAAAGCAATCGAGATTGATACAGCTAGTTTGATTGCCGAGGAAGATACCTATGTCAGCGTGACTAAGGCAGGCTATATCAAACGCACTAGCCCACGTTCCTTTGCCGCTTCCACTCTGGAAGAAATTGGCAAGCGTGATGATGATCGTTTGATCTTTGTTCAATCTGCCAAGACAACCCAGCACCTCTTGATGTTTACAACTCTTGGGAATGTCATCTATCGACCAATCCATGAATTGGCAGACATTCGCTGGAAGGACATCGGAGAGCACTTGAGCCAAACGATTACAAACTTTGAAACTAACGAAGAAATCCTTTATGCAGAAGTAGTGGATCAGTTTGATGATGCGACAACTTATTTTGTAGCGACTCGCCTTGGTCAAATTAAGCGCGTAGAACGCAAAGAATTCTCTCCATGGCGGACCTACAAGTCGAAGTCTGTTAAGTATGCTAAGCTCAAAGACGAGACAGACCAGATTGTAGCAGTAGCACCAATCAAACTGGATGATGTTCTCTTGATTAGTCAAAATGGTTATGCCCTTCGTTTCAATATCGAAGAGGTTCCAGTTGTTGGTGCCAAGGCTACAGGTGTCAAGGCTATGAACCTGAAAGCAGATGATGCGCTTCAGGCAGCCTTTATCTGTAACACCTCATCCTTCTACCTCTTGACCCAACGTGGAAGCTTGAAACGCGTTTCCATTGAGGAAATTCCAGCGACCAGCCGTGCTAAACGAGGCCTACAAGTCTTGCGTGAGTTGAAAAACAAACCGCACCGTGTCTTTTTAGCAGGAGCAGTCGCAGAGCAAGGTTTCTTTGGTGATCTCTTTAGTACAGAAGTAGAAGAAAACGACCAAACGCTGCTTGTCCAATCTAACAAGGGAACAATCTATGAAAGCCGATTGCAAGATTTGAATTTGTCTGAACGCACTAGCAATGGAAGCTTTATTTCAGACACGATTTCAGATGAAGAAGTTTTCGATGCTTACCTCAAAGAAGTCTTTAAAGAGGACAAAACAAATTCGTAAAAAGAATCAGTCCAGAGGGCTGATTTCTTTATGTTGAAAAAATTTTCAGAAAATTACAAATAATACTTGAAATTTTACTAGAAAAGTGTAGAATAGAACACATAGTTTGAATAGTATAAAGGAGAAACACATGACAGTTGCAATTGATTGGGAAAACCTTGGATTTGCTTATATGAAATTACCTTACCGTTATATCGCTCACTACAAAAATGGTCAATGGGATCAAGGAGAATTGACAGAGGATGCAACCTTGCATATTTCAGAGTCTTCTCCAAGTCTCCACTATGGACAGCAAGCATTTGAGGGATTGAAAGCCTATCGTACCAAAGACGGCAGTGTTCAACTGTTCCGTCCTGACGAAAATGCCAAGCGTTTGCAACGTACTTGCGACCGTCTTTTGATGCCACAAGTTCCGACAGAAATGTTTGTAGAAGCTTGTAAAGCAGTTGTGAGTGCAAATGAAGAATACGTCCCACCATATGGAACAGGTGGAACCCTTTATCTTCGTCCACTTTTGATTGGTGTTGGGGATATTATTGGGGTTAAACCTGCAGAAGAGTATATTTTCACCATCTTTGCTATGCCAGTTGGTAACTATTTTAAAGGTGGTTTAGTCCCAACAAATTTCTTGATTCAGGATGAATACGACCGTGCAGCTCCGAATGGTACAGGTGCGGCCAAGGTAGGTGGAAACTATGCTGCAAGTCTCCTCCCAGGTAAAATGGCCAAGTCACGCCAATTTTCAGATGTTATCTACCTAGACCCATCTACACATACAAAGATTGAAGAAGTCGGTTCAGCTAACTTCTTTGGAATTACAGCTGACAATGAATTTGTAACACCATTGAGTCCATCTATCTTGCCATCTATTACCAAGTATTCTTTGCTTTACTTGGCAGAACACCGCTTGGGCTTGACACCGATTGAAGGTGATGTTCCAATTGATAATTTGGATCGTTTTGTAGAGGCAGGTGCTTGTGGAACAGCAGCGGTTATTTCGCCAATTGGAGGCATCCAACATGGCGATGATTTCCATGTTTTCTATAGTGAAACAGAAGTAGGTCCTGTGACACGTAAACTCTATGATGAATTGACTGGTATCCAATTTGGTGATGTAGATGCACCTGAAGGATGGATTGTCAAAGTGGACTAAAAGACATGAAGTAAAGAAGAACTCCATAGCAGTTGTAAGGACTGAAATGGAGTTTTTTCTTGCTAGTTTGAGCATTTTCTTGTACAATAGAAAAAGTGAAAAGAGGTACAGTATGAGTAAAAAAGATAAGAAAATTGAAATCCAATTAACCGATGCAAAAGTGACTGTTGGAAAAGACAGCTATGAAGGATATGTTTTGACGATCGGGAAAAAGGTTATTGGAGAAATTGCCGAATTAGATAGCCAATTTGCCATCATAAAGAATGGAAATGTCGATAGTTTTTATAAAAAACTTGAAAAAGCTGTGGAAATTTTGATTGAAAACTATAATTTGACAAAATAATACTTGTTTTATTGAAAATTTCATGATATAATAGTTCTCGTTAAACATTGGAGAGATAGCGAAGAGGCTAAACGCGGCGGACTGTAAATCCGCTCCTTCGGGTTCGGGGGTTCGAATCCCTCTCTCTCCATTCATCAATGGGGTATAGCCAAGCGGTAAGGCAAGGGACTTTGACTCCCTCATGCGTTGGTTCGAATCCAGCTACCCCAGTTCTTAGGTAATAAATTCAAGATAAAAAGAAAAATATCTTAGGGTATTTTATTTTTATAATTGAAAGACGTGAACGATATGAACATGTCTTTGCGGGTGCTTAGGAAAAAAATTATAAGTATGTCAAGTTTTTGAAAAAAACTTGATTGTTGGAGGATTTTTTAGATGAACGAATTTGAAGATTTGCTAAATAGCGTTAGCCAAGTTGAGCCTGGTGATGTTGTTAGTGCTGAAGTATTGACAGTTGATGCGACTCAAGCTAACGTTGCAATCTCTGGGACTGGTGTTGAAGGTGTCTTGACTCTTCGCGAATTGACAAACGATCGCGATGCAGATATCAATGACTTTGTGAAAGTAGGAGAAGTATTGGATGTTCTTGTACTTCGTCAAGTAGTTGGTAAAGATACTGATACAGTTACATACCTTGTATCTAAAAAACGCCTTGAAGCTCGCAAAGCATGGGACAAACTTGTAGGACGCGAAGAAGAAGTTGTTACTGTTAAAGGCACTCGTGCTGTTAAAGGTGGACTTTCAGTAGAATTTGAAGGTGTTCGTGGATTCATCCCAGCTTCAATGTTGGATACTCGTTTCGTACGTAACACTGAGCGTTTCGTAGGTCAAGAATTTGATGCTAAAATCAAAGAAGTTGATCCTAAAGAAAACCGCTTCATCCTTTCACGTCGTGAAGTTGTTGAAGCAGCTACTGCAGCAGCTCGTGCTGAAGTATTCGGTAAATTGGCTGTTGGTGATGTCGTAACTGGTAAAGTTGCTCGTATCACAAGTTTCGGTGCTTTCATCGACCTTGGTGGTGTTGATGGATTGGTTCACTTGACTGAATTGTCACACGAACGTAACGTATCACCTAAATCAGTTGTAACTGTTGGTGAAGAAATCGAAGTGAAGATCCTTGATCTTAACGAAGAAGAAGGACGCGTATCACTTTCACTTAAAGCAACAACACCTGGACCATGGGATGGCGTTGAGCAAAAATTGGCTAAAGGTGATGTAGTAGAAGGAACAGTTAAACGTTTGACTGACTTTGGTGCATTTGTTGAAGTATTGCCAGGTATCGATGGACTTGTTCACGTATCACAAATTTCACACAAACGTATCGAAAATCCAAAAGAAGCTCTTACTGTTGGTCAAGAAGTTACTGTTAAAGTACTTGATGTTAACGCTGACGCAGAACGTGTATCACTTTCTATCAAAGCTCTTGAAGAACGTCCAGCTCAAGAAGAAGGACAAAAAGAAGAAAAACGTGCTGCTCGTCCACGTCGTCCAAAACGTCAAGAAAAACGTGATTTCGAACTTCCAGAAACACAAACAGGATTCTCAATGGCTGACTTGTTCGGTGATATCGAACTTTAATCAAATTGATAATCACAAAATCCTTTGTTTAAAACAAGGGATTTTTCTTTTGTCTCTTTCTCATTTTTGATATAATAGTTCTATGTTAGATTCAGAAAAACAATCACAATATCAATTGTTAAATGAGGAACTCTCTTATTTACTTGAAGGTGAGAGCAATGTTCTTGCCAATCTTTCGAATGCTAGTGCCCTCCTAAAATCTCGCTTTCCGAATACTGTATTTGCAGGGTTTTATCTGTTTGATGGTAGCGAGTTGGTTTTAGGGCCTTTTCAGGGTGGTGTTTCTTGTATTCGCATTCCGCTTGGGAAAGGCGTTTGTGGAGAAGCTGCTGAGTTTCAAGAGACTGTTTTAGTTGGCGATGTGAGCACCTATCCAAACTACATTTCTTGTGATAGTATGGCCAATAGTGAAATCGTGGTTCCCCTGCTCAAGAATGGTCGATTGCTGGGTGTCTTAGACTTGGATTCTTCACTTATTGATGATTACAATGCCATTGACCGTGATTACTTGGAACAATTTGTCGCTATTTTGCTTGAGAAGACAGAATGGGACTTTACGATGTTTGAGGAGAAAGCCTAATGTATCAAGCACTTTATCGAAAATATAGAAGCCAAACTTTTTCACAATTGGTCGGACAAGAAGTTGTGGCTAAAACCCTAAAACAAGCGGTCGAGCAGGAAAAGATTAGTCATGCCTATCTTTTTTCAGGACCTCGTGGGACTGGGAAGACCAGTGTAGCCAAGATTTTTGCCAAGGCTATGAACTGTCCAAACCAAGTGGACGGAGAACCGTGTAATAACTGCTATATCTGTCAGGCTGTGACAGAAGGTAGCTTAGAAGATGTTATCGAAATGGATGCAGCTTCGAATAACGGAGTTGATGAAATCCGAGAAATTCGTGATAAATCTACCTATGCACCTAGTTTGGCACGTTATAAGGTCTATATCATAGACGAGGTTCATATGCTGTCTACAGGAGCTTTTAATGCGCTTTTGAAGACTTTGGAAGAACCAACTCAAAATGTCGTCTTTATCTTGGCGACCACCGAATTGCACAAGATTCCAGCAACTATTTTATCGCGTGTCCAACGTTTTGAGTTTAAATCGATTAGAACGCAAGATATCACAGCACATATTCATCATATTTTAGAAAAAGAGCATATCAGTTCTGAACCAGATGCCGTGGAAATCATTGCAAGACGAGCTGAAGGTGGGATGCGGGATGCCTTGTCTATTCTGGACCAAGCTTTGAGTTTGACGCAAGGGAATGCTTTAACCACAGCTATCTCTGAGGAGATTACAGGCACCATTAGTCTATCAGCACTTGATGACTATGTAGCCGCCTTGTCTCAGCAGGATGTTTCAAAAGCGCTTGATTCTTTGAATCTTTTGTTTGAAAATGGCAAGAGCATGACTCGTTTTGTGACGGATCTTTTACAGTACTTGCGTGATTT
This sequence comes from Streptococcus oralis ATCC 35037, assembly GCF_900637025.1. Classification (NCBI taxonomy): domain Bacteria; kingdom Bacillati; phylum Bacillota; class Bacilli; order Lactobacillales; family Streptococcaceae; genus Streptococcus; species Streptococcus oralis. The sequence goes on along the minus strand of NZ_LR134336.1, from coordinate 1,106,993 downwards.
ACTAGTTGTTCAGACAGGTAGCGAAAATACTCATCATAGTCCAGTTTTTATGGACAATCTAGCTCTTTCTCAGGAAAGTCTCTTTGAAATGATTCGAATAGCGACTGTGAGTTTGGCGGATATGAAAGCTAGCCTGCAACCTAAGATTTATGCTGAGATGATGACCATTCGTTTAGCTGAGATTAAGCCCGAACCATTGCTTTCAGAAGCTGTCGAAAGTGAGATTTCTGCACTGAGACAGGAAGTCGCTCGTCTTAAACAAGAACTTGCCAATGTTGGAACAGCTCCTAAACAAGTGGCGCCAGTCCCTAGCCGTCCAGCCACTTCCAAGACAGTCTATCGAGTAGACCGTAATAAGGTTCAGGCTATCCTACAAGAAGCTGTTGAAAATCCTGATTTGGCACGGCAAAACTTGATTCGCCTTCAGAATGCATGGGGGGAAGTGATCGAAAGCTTAGCTGGTCCTGATAAGGCTCTGCTTGTTGGTTCTCAACCAGTTGCAGCCAACGAACACCATGCTATTTTAGCTTTTGAATCTAATTTCAATGCTGGACAAACCATGAAACGGGATAACCTCAATACCATGTTTGGCAATATTCTTAGCCAGGCGGCTGGATTTTCACCTGAAATCCTGGCAATTTCCCTAGAGGAATGGAAAGAGGTTCGTGCAGCATTTTCAGCTAGAAACAAGTCTTCTCAAGCTGATCAAGAGGCGGAAGAAGAAAGCCTAATTCCAGAAGGATTTGAATTTCTGGCTGATAAAGTCATGATCGAAGAAGACTAAAAGTGGATTTCATGGTACAATAATTCTATGACTAGACAACAATTTATCGTGATAGCACTATTTACTGCTGCTGAGACTTATTTTTTCAATGAAGCTTGGATGACTGGTCGCTATTTCATGGCAGCATTTTGGGCTATTCTACTTTTTCGAAATTTTAGGTTAAGTTATGTAATGGGTAAAATAGTAGACGCCATTGATCAGCACCTAAACCGCAAGGATTAGTCACTAGCTTCTAAACAAAATCAAAGCCTTTTAGGCTTTTTTTTGTTATACTAGTAGAGTATATTTATGGACCTTTTCTTGTATTTTTAGAGAAATGTAAGTGATTTCGCTAAGGATAAAGGAAGTAGGCCAGAAAAAGAAAGGAACTATCATGTCAGTATTAGAGATCAAAGATCTTCACGTTGAGATTGAAGGAAAAGAAATTTTGAAAGGGGTCAATCTGACTCTGAAAACAGGAGAAATCGCAGCTATCATGGGACCAAATGGTACTGGTAAATCGACTCTTTCTGCAGCTATCATGGGGAACCCTAACTATGAAGTTACCAAAGGTGAGGTTTTATTTGATGGTGTAAACATCCTTGAGTTGGAAGTAGACGAGCGAGCGCGTATGGAACTTTTCCTGGCTATGCAATATCCATCTGAAATTCCTGGAATTACCAATGCAGAGTTTCTTCGTGCAGCCATGAATGCTGGTAAAGAAGATGATGAAAAGATTTCGGTTCGTGAGTTCATCACTAAACTAGACGAGAAAATGGAATTGCTCAACATGAAAGAAGAAATGGCAGAGCGTTACCTCAACGAAGGTTTCTCTGGTGGTGAGAAAAAACGTAATGAAATTCTTCAACTCTTGATGTTGGAACCAACTTTTGCCCTTTTGGATGAGATTGACTCAGGTCTTGATATTGACGCTCTTAAAGTTGTATCGAAAGGTGTCAATGCTATGCGTGGTGAAGGCTTTGGTGCTATGATCATCACACACTACCAACGTCTTTTGAACTACATCACACCAGACGTGGTCCACGTGATGATGGAAGGTCGTGTGGTCCTTTCTGGTGGTCCAGAATTGGCTGCCCGTTTGGAACGTGAAGGATACGCAAAACTAGCTGAAGAACTTGGCTACGACTACAAGGAAGAATTGTAATTCCCTCGTATCTTTTAGGAGAAGTAAATGACTAAAGAGAATATTAAACTTTTTTCAGAAATGCACGCTGAACCAAGCTGGTTGGCTGACCTCCGTCAAAAAGCTTTTGATAAGATTGAGAGTTTGGAATTACCAGTCATTGAGCGTGTCAAATTTCACCGTTGGAATCTGGGAGATGGAACCATCACAGAAAGTGAACTTTCAGCAAATGTTCCTGACTTCACGGCTCTAGATAATCACTTGAAGTTGGTGCAAGTAGGAACGCAGACTGTTTTTGAACAAACTCCAGTTGAATTGGCTGAACAAGGAGTAGTCTTTACAGACTTTCACTCAGCTTTAGAAGAAATTCCAGAACTTATCGAGGAATTCTTCATGTCATCTGTTAAGTATGATGACGACAAGTTGGCAGCCTACCATACAGCTTATTTCAATAGTGGGGCTCTACTCTACATCCCTGATAATGTTGAGATTACAGAGCCAATCGAAGGAATTTTCTACCAAGACAGTGATAGCGATGTGCCATTTAACAAGCATATTATGATTATCGCTGGTAAAAATTCTAAGATTAGTTATCTTGAACGTCTAGAGTCACGAGGGGAAGGTAGTGCCAAAGCAACTGCTAATATCACAGTCGAAGTGATTGCTCGTTCTGGTGCGCAAGTGAAATTTGCGGCCATTGACCGTTTAGGTGAAAATGTCACTGCCTACATTAGCCGTCGTGGTAAACTAGGAAACGATGCAAGCATTGACTGGGCAATCGGTGTTATGAACGAAGGAAACGTCGTTGCGGACTTTGATAGTGACTTGATTGGTAATGGTAGCCATGCAGATCTCAAGGTCGTAGCACTTTCAAGTGGCCGTCAGGTTCAAGGGATTGATACTCGAGTGACTAACTATGGTTGCAACTCAATCGGAAATATCCTCCAACATGGGGTTATCCTTGAAAAAGCAACATTGACCTTCAATGGTATCGGCCACATTATCAAAGGAGCTAAGGGAGCAGATGCCCAACAAGAGAGCCGTGTTCTCATGCTTTCTGACCAAGCGCGTTCAGATGCCAACCCAATTCTCTTGATTGATGAAAATGACGTAACTGCAGGTCACGCGGCTTCTATCGGTCAGGTGGATCCAGAAGATATGTACTACCTCATGAGCCGTGGCTTGGATAAGGCAACTGCAGAACGCTTGGTTGTTCGAGGTTTCCTTGGATCTGTTATCGTTGAGATTCCAGTCAAAGAAGTTCGTGACGAAATGATTGCAACGATCGAAGAAAAATTGTCAAAACGCTAAGGGGAAGCCGATGTTAGATGTAGAAGCGATTCGCAAGGATTTTCCAATTTTAGACCAGATTGTCAACGATGAACCTCTGGTCTATCTGGACAATGCTGCGACGACACAAAAACCACTAGCAGTTCTGGAAACAATCAACCGCTACTATGAGCAGGACAATGCCAATGTTCACCGTGGTGTTCATACCTTGGCGGAGCGAGCAACAGCTTCTTATGAAGCTGCTCGTGAAACCATTCGTAAGTTTATCAATGCAGGCTCTACAAAGGAAGTTCTCTTTACCAGAGGAACGACAACCAGTCTTAACTGGGTGGCACGCTTTGCTGAGGAGATTTTGACTGAGGGAGACCAGGTCTTGATTTCTGTCATGGAACACCATTCCAATATCATTCCTTGGCAGGAAGCTTGTCGCAAGACTGGGGCAGAGCTTGTCTATGTCTATCTCAAGGATGGAGCTCTGGATATGGATGACTTGCGCGCTAAATTGACGGACAAGGTCAAGTTTGTTTCGCTAGCTCATGCCTCTAATGTCCTTGGTGTGGTCAATCCTATCAAGGAAATCACGAAATTGGCCCACCAAGTTGGAGCTATCATGGTAGTGGATGGTGCTCAATCTACGCCTCATATGAATATTGATGTCCAGGACTTGGATGTGGACTTCTTTGCTTTTTCCGGTCACAAGATGGCTGGTCCGACTGGTATCGGTGTTCTTTATGGCAAAGAAAAGTATCTGGAACAAATGTCACCAATTGAATTTGGTGGTGAGATGATCGATTTTGTCTACGAACAATCTGCTAGTTGGAAGGAATTGCCTTGGAAATTTGAGGCTGGAACGCCAAATATGGCAGGTGCTATTGGACTTGCTGCAGCAGTGGATTATCTAGAAAAGATTGGTATGGATGCCATTGAAGCTCATGAACAGGAATTGATTGCATACGTCTATCCAAAATTGCAGGCCATTGAAGGTTTGACCATTTATGGTTCGCAAGACCTGGCTCAACGGTCAGGTGTCATTGCCTTTAACCTAGGTGATCTCCATCCTCACGACCTAGCGACTGCTTTGGATTATGAAGGAGTAGCCGTTCGTGCGGGTCATCATTGTGCCCAACCCTTGCTCCAGTATTTAGAAGTCCCAGCAACAGCTCGCGCAAGTTTTTATATCTACAATACCAAGGCAGATTGTGACAAGCTAGTCGATGCCCTACAAAAGACAAAGGAGTTTTTCAATGGCACTTTCTAAACTAGATAGCCTTTATATGGCAGTGGTGGCAGACCATTCGAAAAATCCACATCACCAAGGGAAGCTGGAAGATGCTGAGCAAATTAGCCTCAATAATCCAACCTGTGGGGATGTTATCAACCTCTCTGTCAAGTTTGACGCAGAGGACCGTTTGGAAGATATTGCTTTTCTAAATTCAGGATGCACGATTTCAACTGCCTCTGCTAGTATGATGACAGATGCAGTTTTAGGCAAGACCAAACAAGAAATTTTAGAGCTTGCAACCATTTTTTCTGAAATGGTTCAAGGGCAAAAAGATGAGCGTCAAGACCAACTTGGCGATGCAGCTTTCTTATCAGGTGTTGCTAAATTTCCGCAACGGATCAAATGTGCAACCCTGGCTTGGAATGCCCTTAAGAAAACAATTGAAGATCAAGAAAAACAGTAAGACAAGTTTCTTTTGTCTTACGAATCAGTAGAAATGAAGAATGAAAGAAAGGATATTATGGCTGAAGAAAGAGTAGAACCAAAACCAATTGACCTTGGTGAATATAAATTTGGTTTCCATGACGATGTAGAGCCTGTCCTATCGACAGGAAAAGGATTGAACGAAGAAGTCATTCGCGAATTATCAGCTGCTAAGGGAGAACCTGAGTGGATGTTAGAATTCCGTTTGAAGTCTTATGAAACCTTCAAAAAAATGCCTATGCAAACCTGGGGAGCAGACTTGTCAGAGATTGACTTTGATGACTTGATCTATTACCAAAAACCATCTGATAAACCAGCCCGTTCTTGGGATGATGTACCTGAAAAGATTAAAGAAACCTTTGAACGTATCGGTATTCCAGAAGCTGAACGTGCTTATCTAGCAGGTGCTTCTGCCCAGTACGAGTCAGAAGTGGTTTACCACAACATGAAGGAAGAGTTCCAGAAATTGGGGATTATCTTTACAGATACGGATTCTGCCCTCAAGGAATACCCAGACTTGTTTAAACAATACTTTGCGAAGTTGGTACCACCGACTGATAACAAGTTGGCGGCCCTCAACTCAGCAGTATGGTCGGGTGGAACCTTTATCTACGTGCCAAAAGGTGTCAAGGTAGATATTCCACTTCAAACCTATTTCCGTATCAATAACGAAAATACAGGTCAGTTCGAACGTACCTTGATTATCGTTGATGAGGGAGCAAGTGTCCACTATGTAGAAGGATGTACAGCACCAACATATTCAAGTAATAGCCTGCACGCTGCTATTGTAGAAATTTTCGCTTTGGACGGAGCTTATATGCGTTATACTACTATCCAAAACTGGTCAGATAACGTTTATAACTTGGTAACGAAACGTGCCAAAGCCTTGAAAGATGCGACTGTTGAGTGGATTGATGGAAACTTGGGTGCCAAAACAACCATGAAATACCCATCTGTTTACCTAGATGGAGAAGGGGCCCGTGGTACTATGCTCTCTATCGCCTTTGCTAATGCTGGTCAACACCAAGATACTGGTGCCAAGATGATCCACAACGCACCGCATACAAGCTCGTCTATCGTTTCTAAATCCATCGCTAAAGGCGGAGGGAAGGTTGACTACCGTGGACAAGTAACCTTTAACAAGAACTCTAAGAAATCTGTTTCTCACATCGAGTGTGATACCATTATCATGGATGACTTATCAGCTTCAGATACCATTCCATTTAATGAAATCCACAACTCGCAAGTTGCATTAGAGCACGAAGCCAAGGTATCTAAGATTTCAGAAGAACAACTCTACTACCTCATGAGCCGTGGTTTGTCAGAATCTGAAGCTACCGAGATGATTGTCATGGGATTTGTGGAACCCTTCACAAAAGAACTTCCAATGGAATATGCAGTTGAGCTGAACCGCTTGATTAGCTATGAAATGGAAGGGTCAGTCGGATAAGGGCAAAAAGGAGAAGCAAATGGGATTCTAAAAAAAATTATTTGGTAATATCGAGAAAGCGAATAAAGGCGAAATTTCTGCCGAGGAAATTGTTCCATGGTTTACAAATGATTTAGTAGAAGAAGCAGATGATTATTGGCGACAAATGGAACAAAACCTCTTGATAAATGCTGTAAAAGCTGCTGGTGGTCCTGAGTCGGTAGAACGCGCTTTTGTTCTTGCTAATTTCAAGGAAAATCAAGAAACCTTTGAGCTCTTTTATCAGGTAAATGGTCAACTTCTTTCATGGAGAGAGATGGATGAGACTGTTATTGATAAAATCAGCAATCAACTCCTTCCGCAAGCGGCAGAAGTAGCGCGTGCAGTAAATGAAAATTATGAAGAGGCAAATGTACCAGTAATCCAGTACGCTATGCTTCAGTTTGAAACTGCAACCATGGCTTGGTTTGGTCGGAAGCTGACAACAGCTTCTCCAGAAGCACAACTGACTTTTGAAGAATTGGTATCTGGTTGGCGCGCTATTTTGGAACAAGAAGTTCCAAATCTTCCTTTAGATAGTGACCGTCCGTTCCCTTACTTTGAAGTTTAAAAAATCCCAAATCCCCAAAAACTTTCAATGGAGTATACTGAGCCTACTCGCTTGATCAGTAACAAATTGAAAGAATCACTGGGTAAAAATGCAAATTCTGAACAGGAAGTCTTCCTGTTCAGAATTTTTTTCAAAAAAGGACCTAATAAATATTCACAAAAATGCTTTTATGTGGTAAAATAAAACAATTACATTTAGTGGAGATGAAGTATGAATATTTTTAGAACCAAGGATGTTAGTCTAGGACGAACGGAAATGCGTCGCCATTTGAAATTGTGGGATTTGATTCTTCTAGGGATTGGTGCCATGGTGGGGACAGGAATTTTCACCATTACAGGAACAGCAGCGGCTACCCTAGCTGGTCCATCACTAGTGGTTTCCATTGTGATTTCTGCCCTGTGTGTTTCTCTATCAGCCCTCTTTTTTGCAGAATTTGCCTCTCGTGTTCCTGCAACTGGTGGCGCTTATAGTTACCTCTATGCGATTTTAGGAGAATTGCCAGCCTGAATTGCTGGCTGGTTGACCATTATGGAATTCATGACGGCTGTTTCAGGTGTGGCGTCTGGCTGGGCAGCTTACTTTAAGGGATTGCTCAGTAATTATGGTATCTCCATGCCCATAGCTTTGAATGGAACCTTTAACCCTGAACAAGGTACCTATATCGATCTTCTGCCTATTTTAGTACTGACATTGGTAACGGGATTGGTTTTATTAAATTCTAAGGCAGCTTTGAGATTTAATTCGCTTTTAGTGGTCTTGAAATTCTCAGCTCTCGCCTTATTTATCCTAGTTGGTATTTGGTACATCAGGCCAGAAAATTGGACGAATTTTGCTCCCTTTGGTTTTGGTCAACTATATGGTGGAAGTACTGGGATTATGGCGGGTGCATCTTTGATGTTCTTTGGATTTCTCGGATTTGAGTCTATTTCCATGGCAGTTGATGAAATTCAAAGCCCGCAAAAAAATATTCCTCGCGGAATTGTCCTTTCTCTGACAATCGTCACCATTCTCTATGCTTTGGTAACCTTAGTATTGACAGGGATTGTTCACTACAGTAAGCTCAATGTGGACGATGCAGTAGCATTTTCATTACGGAGTATTGGTATCGGCTGGGCGGCAAATTATGTTTCGCTTGTAGCCATTCTAACCCTGATAACCGTATGTATCTCTATGACTTATGCTTTGTCTCGGATGATTTATAGCTTAGCTCGTGATGGACTTTTACCTCAAAGTTTCAAACAATTAAGCAAGACTAGTTGCGTTCCTAAAAATGCGACCCTTTTAACAGGAGTTGCTTCAGCCATTGCTGCAGGAGTCTTTCCTCTAGCTAGTATTGCAGCCTTCTTAAATATCTGTACGCTAGCTTATCTCATTTTGCTAGCCTACGGAATAATAAAACTCAGAAAGGATAAGGGTATGCCAAAAGAGGGAGAGTTTAAAACACCCTTGGTGCCACTTTTGCCAATTCTTTCCATTCTTATCTGTGTTTCCTTTATGCTTCAATATAGTCTAGATACCTGGATTGCCTTTAGCATCGCTCTTGTAGTTGGTCTAGTCATTTACTTTACTTACGGGTTCCGCCATTCAACCCTCGCAGAAGAAGAATAAAAGCTGGGAATTCCCAGCTTTTTTAATCTTTCACATAAGTGAATCCTTCACCCAGAATTTCATGAGCCTCAGTGATGGTGATAAAGGCTTGAGGATCGATTTTGTGAATCATATCTTTTATTTTAACGATTTCGTTTCGACCGACGATACAGTAGATAATTTTTAAATCCTTTTTGCTGTAGTAGCCTTGACCAGATATAAAGGTAACGCCACGTCCGAGTTCATCGTTAATCTCTTTGGCCAATTGATCAGGATATTGGGTAATAATCATAAATCCTTTACCAGCATAACCTCCTTCGCCGATCAAGTCGATAACACGAGCGATGATAAAGTCAAATAAGAGGGTATAGGTAACTAGACGAAGATCCTGGAAGATAATCAAAATCAACATTAGGATGAAAAAGTCAATCCCAAAGAGCAATTTACCAATCGAAATATTGGTGTATTTGTTGAGGATACGGGCAACGATATCAGAGCCACCAGTGGTTCCACCAGCATTAAAGATAATTCCTAAACCAACCCCCAGTAAGACTCCTGAGACTAAAGCGACAATGATGAGATCCCCTTGCAAGTCGATGTGCAAAGGAATGCGCTCAAAAATTGCTAGCCAGACGGAAAGTGAAATAGATCCTAGAAGGCTGGAGTAGAGGGTCTTAGGTCCAAATATCTTCCAAGCCAGGATAAATAAAGGGATATTAATCAAGAGGTTCATCAATGAGACAGGAATCTTAAAGAGATAGTAGGTAATCAAGGTAATACCTGTCGCCCCTCCCTCAAATAAATGATAAGGAACAACAAAGTAGGTAAGGCCGAAGGCATAGATAGCGGCTCCAAGAATAATGGTGATAATCGGTTGAAGTTTTCGAATCATGGCTGTTCCTCACTTTTCTATAGATAGATTATACCAAAAATTCAGTTCTTTTCATCGGATCACTTATGATTTTTTATCATTTTTTTGATATAATAAAGGAGAAAATCCCAATCCTATCGAGAAGAATAGAAAGATTGAATTATGACACAAGTAAAAATTGTAACGGACTCTTCTGTTACTATCGAACCAGAAGTAGTTAAAGAATTAAATATCACTGTTGTCCCTCTATCAGTTATGATTGATAGTGTGCTTTATTCGGATGCAGATTTGAAAGAGGGAGAATTCCTTCATCTTATGCAACAAAGTAAGAATCTGCCTAAAACAAGCCAGCCACCTGTAGGAGTGTTTGCTGAGGTCTTTGAAGAACTAGGTAAAGATGGCAGTCAAATTATCGCCATTCACATGTCCCATGCCTTGTCTGGAACTGTGGAAGCTGCTCGCCAAGGGGCAAGTCTCTCAACTGCTGATGTAACAGTTATTGATAGTTCCTTTACAGATCAAGCGATGAAGTTCCAAGTTGTTGAAGCCGCAAAACTTGCTAAAGAAGGTAAAGATTTAGAAACGATCTTAGCTCATGTAGAGGACGTCAAAAATCATACAGAACTCTATATCGGTGTTTCGACGCTAGAAAACTTAGTTAAGGGTGGTCGTATTGGACGTGTGACAGGATTACTAAGCTCACTCTTGAATATTCGTGTAGTAATGCAGATGAAAAACCACGAACTCCAACCAATCGCCAAAGGACGTGGAGCGAAAACTTTCAAAAAGTGGCTTGAGGAATTAACCAATACTCTTTCCCAAAAATCAGTTGCAGAAATTGGAATTTCCTATGCTGGAACGAACGAATGGGCGAATGAGATGAAGGCATTATTGCAACCTTATGTTGAGAAGCCAATCTCTGTATTGGAAACTGGCTCTATTATTCAAACTCATACTGGAGAGAATGCTTGGGCGATTCTAATTCGCTACAATTCCTAAAAAAATAGAGAAAAAATGGTCAAAATAGTGTTTTTGACTTGACCTATAGCCGATTTTAGGATATGATTATATTTGTTAATTAGAAATTATTTGGAGGATTTGTTAACATGGCAAACAAACAAGATTTGATCGCTAAAGTAGCAGAAGCTACAGAATTGACTAAGAAAGATTCAGCAGCAGCAGTTGACGCTGTATTTGCAGCAGTAACTGAATACCTTGCAGCTGGTGAAAAAGTTCAATTGATCGGTTTCGGTAACTTTGAAGTTCGTGAGCGTGCAGCACGTAAAGGTCGCAACCCACAAACTGGTAAAGAAATCAAAATCGCAGCTTCTAAAGTTCCAGCATTCAAAGCTGGTAAAGCTCTTAAAGACGCTGTTAAATAATGAATTTTCAAAAAGCCTGTCATATCAAGCTTCATTGCTTGGTCGATAGGCTTTTTTTGTTGCTTTGGGGTATTTTTGGGGCAAAAAGAAAAAAGAAAAAGGTTCTCACGTATGAGAACCTTCTTTTCATTAGTTTTTAGAAGCTGCTTGGAATTCAGGGTTTTTCCATGCTTCATCAATGATAGCTTGCAATTCTTTAGCTGATGCTTGCATTTTTTGAGTTTCGGCATCATTCAATGGGATGTTTACTGGACGAACGATACCGTGCGCACCAACAACAGCTGGTTGACCGATAAAGACGTTTTTAACACCGTATTGACCTTCTTGGAAGACTGAAAGTGGAAGTACTGCATTTTCGTCATCAAGGATTGCTTTTGTGATACGAGCAAGTGCTACAGCGATACCGTAGTAGGTAGCTCCTTTTTTGTTGATGATTGTGTAGGCAGCGTCACGAACTCCTTCGAACAATTCAATCAATTCAGATTCTTGAACGTTTTGAGTATCTTTAAGGAATTCTTCAAGGTTTACACCAGCGATGTTAGCGTGTGACCAAACCGCAAATTCAGAATCTCCGTGTTCACCCATGATGTAGGCGTGAACTGAACGAGCATCAACATCCAATTTTTCAGCAAGTGCTTGACGGAAACGTGCTGAGTCAAGTGAAGTACCTGAACCGATAACACGTTCTTTAGGGAATCCAGAGAATTTCCAAGTTGAGTAAGTCAAAACGTCAACTGGGTTAGCTGCAACAAGGAAGATACCATCAAAACCTGATTCAACAACTTGTGTTACGATTGATTTGTTGATAGCCAAGTTTTTACCTACAAGGTCAAGACGAGTTTCACCTGGTTTTTGAGGAGCACCTGCAGTGATAACAACAAGGTCAGCGTCTGCACAGTCAGCGTATTGAGCAGCGTAGATTTTTTTAGGTGAAGTGAAGGCAAGGGCGTGGCTAAGATCAAGCGCATCACCTACAGCTTTTTCGTGTAATTGAGGAATTTCGATAATTCCAAGCTCTTGTGCAATTCCTTGGTTAACAAGTGCGAAAGCGTAAGATGAACCTACGGCACCGTCACCAACAAGGATCACTTTTTTGTGTTGTTTAGTTGAAGTCATTATCTAAACATCTCCTTCATTTTTTTTAGGGGAATCCCCAGACAATTTCATTCTATCACTTTTGAAAAGCTTTGTCACGAATATTCTATTCGGTTATCGATGTAAACGTTTTAGTGGTTTTCAAAGACTGAAATGAAGGACAAATTATGGTATAATATATCTAATTACTAATAGTGAAATGAGGCATTTATGAATGCAGGATAGAAATTTAGTGAATGTCAATCTGACAAAGGAGATGAAGACCAGCTTTATCGACTACGCCATGAGCGTTATCGTCGCGCGGGCCCTTCCTGATGTTCGAGATGGCTTAAAACCTGTTCACCGTCGTATTCTTTACGGAATGAATGAACTAGGTGTTACACCAGACAAACCTCATAAAAAATCAGCCCGTATTACAGGGGATGTTATGGGTAAATACCACCCACATGGTGATTCCTCTATTTACGAAGCCATGGTTCGTATGGCTCAATGGTGGAGCTACCGTTACATGCTTGTTGATGGGCATGGAAACTTTGGTTCTATGGATGGAGACGGTGCTGCCGCGCAGCGGTACACTGAGGCACGTATGAGCAAGATTGCTCTTGAAATGCTTCGTGATATCAATAAAAACACAGTTGATTTCGTAGATAACTACGATGCTAACGAACGTGAACCCTTGGTTTTGCCTGCTCGTTTTCCAAACCTTTTGGTCAATGGAGCAACGGGTATCGCTGTTGGGATGGCAACCAATATTCCACCTCACAACTTGGGTGAAACCATTGATGCAGTGAAGTTGGTTATGGATAATCCTGAAGTGACGACTAAGGACTTGATGGAAGTCTTGCCTGGTCCAGATTTTCCGACTGGTGCTCTTGTTATGGGGAAATCAGGTATTCATAAGGCTTATGAGACTGGTAAAGGTTCCATTGTCCTTCGTTCTCGTACAGAGATTGAAACCACTAAGACGGGTCGTGAGCGTATCGTTGTAACGGAATTCCCTTATATGGTTAATAAAACCAAGGTGCATGAGCATATTGTTCGCTTGGTTCAGGAAAAACGAATTGAGGGCATTACAGCCGTACGTGATGAGTCCAATCGTGAAGGCGTTCGCTTTGTAATCGAGGTTAAACGCGACGCGTCTGCCAACGTTATCCTTAACAACCTCTTCAAGATGACCCAGATGCAAACCAACTTTGGTTTCAACATGTTGGCGATTCAAAATGGCGTGCCAAAAATCTTGTCCCTTCGTCAAATTTTGGATGCTTATATCGAGCACCAAAAAGAAGTGGTTGTTCGCCGTACTCGTTTTGACAAGGAAAAAGCAGAAGCGCGTGCGCACATCTTAGAAGGTCTTTTAATTGCACTTGACCATATCGACGAAGTGATTCGTATCATTCGTGCCAGTGAAACAGATGCGGAAGCGCAAGCTGAGTTGATGAGCAAGTTCAAGCTTTCTGAACGTCAAAGTCAAGCTATCCTTGATATGCGTCTTCGTCGTTTGACAGGATTGGAACGTGATAAGATTCAGTCTGAATATGATGAATTGATTGCCTTGATTGCAGATTTGGCTGATATTCTTGCTAAACCTGAGCGCGTGGCGCAAATTATCAAAGAGGAATTGGACGAAGTCAAACGCAAGTTTGGAGACAAGCGTCGTACGGAGTTGATGATCGGAGAAGTCTTAACTCTTGAAGATGAAGATTTGATTGAAGAAACGGATGTCTTGATTACCCTATCTAACAAGGGTTATATCAAACGTTTGGACCAAGGTGAGTTCACCGCACAAAAACGTGGTGGCCGTGGAGTTCAAGGTACGGGAGTTAAGGATGATGACTTTGTGCGTGAGTTGGTTTCAACCAGCACCCACGATCATTTGCTCTTCTTTACCAATAAAGGACGCGTATACCGACTAAAAGGTTATGAAATCCCTGAATACGGTCGTACTGCTAAGGGCTTGCCAGTTGTCAATCTTTTGAAGTTGGACGAAGGTGAGAGTATTCAGACCATCATCAACGTTGAGTCTGAACGTAGTGATGATGCTTATCTCTTCTTCACAACTCGTTACGGTGTCGTGAAGAGAACCAGTGTCAAAGAATTTGCAAATATTCGTCAAAATGGACTTAAGGCCCTGAATCTCAAGGATGAGGATGAGTTGATCAATGTCTTGCTGACAGAAGAAGATACCGATATCATCATTGGTACCAAGTTTGGTTATGCTGTTCGCTTTAATCAATCAGCTGTTCGTGGCATGAGCCGTATCGCGACTGGTGTTCGAGGAGTCAATCTTCGTGAGGGTGACACAGTAGTTGGCGCTAGCGTGATTACAAACCAAGACGAAGTTCTTATCATCACTGAAAAAGGATATGGTAAACGTACACTTGCTACTGAATATCCTACTAAAGGCCGTGGTGGTAAAGGGATGAAGACAGCCAATGTTGCTGAGAAGAATGGTCCTCTGGCTGGTCTCCTTACTGTTAAAGGCGATGAAGACCTGATGATTATCACAGATACAGGTGTCATGATCCGTACAAATGTTGCCAATATTTCACAAACTGGACGCTCAACTATGGGAGTTAAGGTGATGCGTCTAGATCAGGATGCTAAGATTGTGACCTTTACTACGGTTGCTGCGGCAGAAAAAGAAGAAGTTGGGACTGAAATTGAAACAGAAGGTGAAGCATAATGTCTCATAAAAAAACGAAAAATAAAAAGAGTAAGAAAAATAAGCGCAGAAATCTATTTATCAATATTTTAGCGGGTTTCTTAATTCTTCTTTCCTTAGCCTTGATTTTTAATTCAAAGATTCGCGATATCTTTTTGGTATGGAATACCAATAAATACCAAGTCAATCAAGTCACTAAGGAAAATATAGATGAAAACCTAAAATCCGAGGGAAATTTTGATTTTGACTCTGTTAAGTCTATTTCATCTGAAGCTGTATTGGCTTCACAATGGGATGCTCAGAAACTTCCTGTTATTGGAGGTATCGCTATTCCTGAGGTGGAGATTAACCTCCCTATTTTCAAAGGGTTGGATAATGTAAACCTGTTCTACGGAGCAGGGACCATGAAACCAGACCAAAAAATGGGGGAAGGAAACTATTCTCTAGCCAGTCACCATATCTTTACTGCTGAAAATGCCAGTCAAATGCTCTTCTCACCTTTGGTCAATGCCAAAGCAGGTATGAAAATTTACCTGACGGATAAGGATAAAGTTTATACTTATGAGATTACAGAAGTTAAACGTGTTACACCAGACCGTGTAGATGAAATCGAAGATCGTGATGGCGTAAAAGAGATTACTTTGGTTACCTGTGTTGATTATAATGCGACTGAGCGTATAATCGTCAAAGGAATCTTTAAAGAATCAAAAGCTTATTCTGAGACTTCTGAGGATATTTTGAAGGCCTTTAATCAACCGTATAGACAACGATATTAAGAATGAATGAACCAGTGAAGTGCTATTTCACTGGTTTTTTATGTCAACAAAATAGAATCGAAATAGTTCGTATGAAAAAGGACAAGAAGGCTTAGGATAAAGATTTTTAAGATAAATATTTTAGAAATTTACGGAAAACGCTTTCTAGAAAGCAAGAATTATGTTATAATTATCACAAATAAAAGTTTAGGAGTTTTTTATGGTCTCTTCAGAATTTATTTCAAAGATTGAATTTGCTTGTAAGAAGAAAGAAAGTCTTTATAGTCAAAGTAAGTTTAAGTATGCGATTCGTTCCATGTTTGCAGGTGCTTTTTTAACATTTAGTACGGCTGCAGGTGCAGTTGGGGCTGACTTGATTAATAAGATCGCTCCAGGTAGTGGACGTTTTCTCTTCCCATTTGTTTTTGCTTGGGGATTGGCCTACATTGTTTTCTTGAATGCTGAGCTGGTAACTTCGAATATGATGTTTTTGACAGCTGGTAGTTTCTTGAAAAAAATCTCATGGAGAAAAACAGCTGAGATTTTGCTTTACTGTACCTTGTTCAACCTTATCGGAGCTTTGATAGCAGGTTGGGGCTTTGCCCACTCAGCAGCCTATGCAAATCTAACACATGATAGCTTCATTTCAGGGGTTGTAGAGATGAAGTTAGGTCGTTCAAATGAGTTAGTCTTACTTGAAGGTATTTTAGCCAATATCTTTGTAAACATTGCCATTCTTTCATTTGTTTTGGTGAAAGACGGAGGCGCCAAACTTTGGCTTGTCTTATCAGCAATTTACATGTTTGTATTCTTAACAAACGAACACATTGCTGCGAACTTTGCTTCTTTTGCGATTGTTAAGTTCAGTGTTGCTGCTGATTCAATTGCTAACTTTGACATACCTAATATTCTTCGTCACTGGGGTGTAACCTTTGTCGGGAACTTTATCGGAGGTGGTCTCTTGATGGGCTTGCCATACGCCTTTCTCAATAAAAATGAAGATACTTATGTCGATTAAAGAAATGAGCACGAGTTAATCGTGCTTTTTTGTTTGATATGTAAGACTAGTCATAGTTGTTCCTTATATCAAAATATAGAAAAACGGTATTGGAAAAGACTAGCCCAAGATGATACAATATCCCTAATGAAGCTATTTGGAGGTCGTCTTATGACTCGTGATTTTAAATTTGAAACCCTACAATTACATGCTGGACAAGTAGTTGATCCAGCTACTAAATCTCGTGCAGTACCGATTTATCAAACAACATCCTTTGTTTTTGATGACACGCAGGAAGGTGCTGATTTGTTTGCCTTGAGAAAACCAGGGAACATTTATACTCGTATTACCAACCCTACAACAGCGGCATTTGAAGAAAGAATCGCTGCTCTTGAAGGTGGTGTTGGAGCACTAGCGACAGCATCAGGTATGGCTGCTGTAACCTACACTATTTTGGCGCTTGCTCACGCAGGTGACCATGTGGTAGCGGCGTCAACTATTTATGGTGGGACCTTCAACCTCTTGAAGGAAACCCTTCCTCGTTATGGGATCACAACTACCTTTGTGGATGTGGATAATTTGGAGGAAGTGGAAGCAGCTATCAATGACAATACCAAGCTTGTCTTGATTGAAACCTTGGGGAATCCCTTAATTAACATTCCTGACTTGGAGAAATTGGCCGAGATTGCTCATAAACACCAGATTCCTCTCGTTTCTGACAATACTTTTGCCACACCATATTTGATTAACGTCTTCTCTCACGGTGTAGATATTTCCATTCACTCAGCAACCAAGTTTATCGGTGGGCACGGTACGACTATTGGAGGAGTGATTGTGGATAGCGGTCTTTTTGACTGGGCAGCTTCAGGGAAATTCCCTCAATTTGTTGAGGAAGATCCGAGCTACCATAACTTGAGCTATACTCGGGATGTGGGCGCAGCAGCCTTTATTATCGCTGTTCGTGTTCAATTGCTCCGTGATACTGGTGCTGCCTTGTCACCATTTAATGCCTTTCTCTTGCTTCAAGGGCTTGAAACTCTCTCTCTTCGTGTCGAACGCCATGTGCAAAATGCAGAGAAAATTGTTGATTTCCTTGTCAACCATCCTAAGGTAGAAAAAGTCAACTATCCAAAACTAGCTGACAGTCCTTATCATGCCTTAGCTGAGAAATATTTGCCAAAAGGTGTTGGTTCAATCTTTACCTTCCATGTTAAAGGCGGAGAGGCAGAAGCTCGCAAGGTAATTGATAATTTGGAAATCTTCTCTGATCTTGCAAACGTGGCAGATGCCAAATCTCTTGTTGTCCATCCTGCGACAACCACTCACGGTCAGTTGTCAGAAAAAGATCTAGAAGCAGCAGGTGTAACACCAAACCAAATCCGCTTGTCTATCGGTCTTGAAAATGTAGAGGATTTGATTGAAGATTTGCGCTTGGCCTTGGAAAAAATTTAAAGTAACAGATATAAACAGTGGGTTTCGACTCGCTGTTTTTGATTTTCCCTAAGGCATGATATAATGGTTACAGAAGTCTAGAAAGAGGAAAGTTATGAACGAAATCAAATGTCCCAACTGTGGGGAAGTCTTTACAGTAAATGAGAGCCAGTATGCCGAACTTTTATCCCAAGTGAGAACTGTTGAGTTTGATAAGGAATTGCACGATCGCATGAAGCAGGAGCTGGCCTTGGCTGAGCAAAAGGCCATGAATGAGCAACAGTCTAAACTGGCTCAGAAGGACCAAGAAATTGCGCAATTGCAGAGTCAAATCCAAAACTTTGATACAGAGAAAGAGTTAGCTAAGAAAGAAGTTGAGCAGACAAGTCACCAGGCCTTATTAGCAAAGGACAAGGAAGTACAGGCCTTGGAAAACCAATTGGCTACCTTGCGTTTGGAGCATGAAAATCAACTGCAAAAGACTCTCTCTGATTTAGAAAGAGAGCGTGATCAGGTTAAAAACCAGCTCCTCTTGCAGGAAAAGGAAAATGAGTTATCTTTGGCTTCTGTTAAGCAAAATTACGAAGCTCAGCTCAAGGCAGCCAGTGAACAGGTCGAGTTTTACAAGAATTTTAAAGCTCAACAATCCACAAAAGCTATCGGTGAAAGCCTGGAACAGTATGCAGAGAGTGAGTTTAACAAGGTTCGTAGTTTTGCCTTTCCAAATGCCTACTTTGAGAAGGATAACCAGCTCTCTGCGCGTGGATCTAAGGGGGACTTTATCTTCCGTGATTTTGATGAAAATGGTCTAGAATTCATTTCCATCATGTTTGAGATGAAAAACGAAGCGGATGGGACGGAGAAGAAGCACAGGAACTCGGATTTTTACAAGGAATTGGACAAGGATCGTCGGGAGAAGAACTGTGAGTATGCAGTTTTGGTGACCATGTTAGAAGCAGATAACGACTACTTTAACACAGGGATTGTTGATGTCAGCCACGAGTATGAAAAGATGTATGTGGTTCGTCCCCAGTTCTTTATCCAGTTGATTGGTCTCTTGCGAAATGCGGCGCTTAATTCCCTAAAATACAAACAAGAATTGGCCCTGGTTCGAGAGCAAAATATCGATATTACACATTTTGAGGAAGATTTGGATGCCTTTAAACTAGCCTTTGCCAAGAACTACAATTCAGCTTCAACTAACTTTGGTAAAGCAATCGATGAAATTGACAAGGCCATCAAACGGATGGAGGAAGTCAAAAAGTTCCTGACCACATCCGAAAACCAACTCCGCCTCGCTAATAACAAGTTGGAAGATGTTTCAGTAAAAAAATTGACCCGAAAAAATCCAACTATGAAAGCGAAATTTGAAGCGCTGAAGGGGGAGTGAGAAAAAAACACATGAACGGTATTATCAATTTAAAAAAAGAAGCGGGGATGACCTCGCATGACGCTGTTTTTAAGCTGCGTAAGATTTTGGGAACCAAGAAAATTGGTCATGGTGGAACCTTAGATCCGGATGTGGTGGGTGTTTTGCCGATTGCGGTTGGCAAGGCGACCCGCATGGTCGAGTTTATGCAGGACGAGGGCAAGGTCTATGAGGGGGAAATCACTCTCGGCTATTCCACGACGACTGAGGATGCCAGTGGAGAAGTGGTCGCAGAGACCCCTGTTTTATCGCCCTTGGATGAAAAGCTTGTCGATGAAGCAATCGCTAGTTTGACTGGGCCTATTACCCAGATTCCTCCTATGTATTCGGCTGTCAAGGTCAATGGTCGTAAGCTCTATGAGTATGCGCGTGCTGGTCAGGAAGTGGAACGTCCAGAACGTCAGGTGACCATTTATCAATTTGAACGAACAAGTCCGATTTCTTATGAGGATCACCTTGCACGTTTTACATTTCGTGTGAAATGTAGTAAGGGGACTTATATCCGTACTTTGTCAGTTGATTTGGGAGAGAAGCTGGGTTATGCGGCCCATATGTCCCATTTGACTCGGACGAGTGCAGCAGGTTTACAGTTAGAAGATGCCTTGACTTTGAATGAAATTGCTGCAAAAGTGGAGGCTGGTCAGCTGGACTTTCTCCATCCTCTTGAGATTGGTACAGGAGATCTTGTCAAAGTTTTCCTAACTCCAGAAGAAGCTACAGAAGTGCGCTTTGGTCGTTTTATCGAGCTAGACCAAACGGACAAAGAATTGGCTGCCTTTGAAGGAGATACATTGCTAGCCATTCTAGAAAAAAGGGGCAATCTCTACAAGCCAAGGAAGGTTTTTAGCTAGTTTAACTAGAGTGTGGGGATGGAATCGTTTCCCCCTAGACTATCCAAATCAGACTATAAATTTTACAAAAAATGTGATAGAATAGACGACGGATAAAAAAACGGAGGATAGCATGCAAAATAGACCAATCATTATCGGAGTGACAGGTGGTTCTGGTGGTGGTAAAACCAGTGTTTCAAGAGCCATTTTATCGCATTTTCCTGATGAAAAGATTTCCATGATTGAGCATGATTCATACTACAAGGATCAGTCTCATTTGACCTTTGAAGAGCGTGTCAAAACCAACTACGACCATCCATTTGCCTTTGATACAGACTTGATGATCGAGCAGATTAAGGAATTGTTGGCAGGGCGCCCAGTGGACATTCCAACTTATGACTATACAGCGCATACACGGAGTAGCAAGACCTATCGTCAGGAGCCTCAGGATGTCTTTATCGTTGAGGGGATTCTGGTCTTGGAGGACAAGCGTCTGCGCGATTTGATGGATATCAAGATTTTTGTGGATACAGATGATGATGTGCGTATTATTCGTCGAATCAAGCGAGATATGGAGGAGCGTGGCCGTAGTCTGGATAGCGTGATTGACCAATACCTAGGTGTGGTAAAACCTATGTACCACCAGTTTATTGAGCCGACCAAACGATATGCTGATATCGTCATTCCTGAAGGAGTCAGCAATACCGTTGCTATTGACCTTTTGACCACCAAAATTTCTAAGATTTTGGAAGAAGCGCGAAACAGTAAATAATCAGATGAGGAGGCCATGCCTCCTTTTTCTATTTTTCCTTTAGTTTCAGTAGGAAAAAGGTGATTTTTAAGCATGTTTTTGGTATAATAATACCCATGGAAAAGCAAGAAAATGAATAGTAGGTGGAGATGGAAAAGTATTTATCGGTAACAACTTTGACCAAGTATCTGAAAATGAAATTCGATAAAGACCCTTACTTGGAACGGGTCTATTTAACTGGTCAAGTTTCCAACTTTCGTAAACGACCTACTCACCAATATTTCTCCCTAAAGGATGACCATGCAGTTATTCAAGCGACCATCTGGTCAGGGATCTATCAGAAATTAGGTTTCGACCTGGAAGAAGGAATGAAGATCAATGTAATTGGGCGTGTGCAGGTCTATGAACCAAGCGGTAGCTACTCTATCATCATTGAAAAAGCTGAGCCTGATGGGGTTGGGGCGCTTGCGATTCAGTTTGAACAACTCAAGAAAAAACTAACGGAAGAAGGTCTATTTCAAGAGAGATTCAAGCAACCTCTTCCCCAGTTTGCTAAGCGAATCGGTGTGGTAACCAGTCGCAGTGGAGCTGTTATTCGAGATATCATCACGACCGTCAGCAGACGTTTTCCTGGTGTTGATATCCTTCTCTATCCGACCAAGGTACAAGGTGATGGAGCAGCGGAGGAAATTGCTCGAAATATTGCGCGTGCCAATCAACGTGAGGACCTAGATGTTCTCATCATTGGTCGTGGTGGGGGTTCCATCGAGGATCTCTGGGCTTTTAACGAAGAGATCGTGGTACGGGCTATTTTCGAATCTCGTTTGCCCATCATCTCTAGTGTTGGTCATGAGACGGATGTGACCTTGGTGGATTTTGTGGCAGATAGACGGGCTGCGACGCCAACAGCTGCTGCTGAACTGGCAACGCCTGTGACCAAGTTGGATGTATTAGCTCATTTGCAAAATCAAGAAAAGCGGATGGCAACAGCAGTTCAGAATGTCCTGTCAAGAAAAAAAGAAGCTCTGAAAAAATGCAGTCAGTCAGTCATCTTTAGACAGCCAGAGCGTTTGTATGATGGTTATTTACAACGGTTAGATCAACTGCAACTGCGATTAAAACAAAGTTTGCGAACACGGATTTCTGATAATAAACAGCTAGTCCAAGCAAGGACGCATCGACTAGTCCAGTTATCACCTGTTACCAAAATTCAACGCTATCAAGACCGCCTAGGTCAGTTGGACAAGCTCCTACGCAGCCAAATGGCGCTGGTTTATGATGCCAAGGTTGCTGAAGTCAAGCGACTTTCAGAAGCTCTGCTGATGTTGGATACCAGTCGAATCGTGGCTCGTGGTTATGCAATTGTCAAAAAAGAAGAGTCCGTAGTCGATTCTGTTGAGATGTTGAAGAAAAAAGATCAAGTGACGCTTTTGATGCGAGATGGTCAAGTAGAATTAGAGGTTAAAGATGTCAAAACAAAAGAAATTTGAGGAAAATCTAGCAGAACTGGAGATCATTGTCCAAAGTTTAGAAAATGGTGAAATTGCTTTAGAAGATGCGATTGCTGCCTTTCAAAAGGGAATGGTCTTGTCAAAAGAGCTCCAAGCGACGCTGGACAAGGCTGAAAAGACCTTGGTTAAGGTCATGCAAGAAGACGGGACAGAAAGTGATTTTGAATGAAGAAGCAAGAAAAATTAGCTCTTGTTGAGTCGGCTTTGGAAGATTTTTATGGAGACCAGCAGTTTGCTTCTAGTCTACGAGAGTCCGTTCTCTATTCCATTCATGCTGGTGGCAAGCGTATTCGCCCTTTTCTTTTGCTAGAAGTTTTGGAATCCCTGAAAGTGGTTATCCAACCAGCTCATGCGCAGGTAGCCGCGGCCTTGGAAATGATTCATACAGGGAGCTTGATTCACGATGACCTTCCTGCTATGGATGATGACGATTACCGTCGAGGGCGTTTAACCAATCATAAGGAATTTGGCGAAGCGATGGCAATATTGGCAGGAGACGCCTTGTTCCTAGATCCCTATGCCTTGATAGCGCAGGCAGATTTATCAAGTCAGATCAAGGTGGATTTGATTGCCAACTTATCCCTTGCTTCAGGGAGTCTAGGTATGGTGGCAGGGCAGGTTTTAGATATGGAAGGCGAACACCAGCATTTATCCTTGGAAGAACTTCAGACCATTCATGCCAATAAGACTGGAAAATTACTAGCTTATCCTTTCCAAGCAGCTGCTATCATTGCGGAATTGGAACCAGAAATCCAAGCAAAATTGAAAACTGTGGGTGAATTGATTGGGCTGGCCTTTCAAGTCAGAGATGATGTGCTGGATGTAACAGCTAGTTTTGAGGAAATCGGCAAGACTCCGCAAAAGGATTTACAGGCAGAAAAGTCGACCTATCCAGCCTTGTTGGGCTTGGAGGAGGCCATTGCCTTTTGTAACCAAACTTTGGATCAAGCCGAGGCTAAATTAGAAGAAATTGCCCAGCAAGTCAGCTTTGAAACAGAGCCGATTGTGAAAGTAGTAGAAAGTTTGAGAATCAATGGCTAAGGAAAGAGTGGACGTACTAGCTTATAAACAGGGGTTGTTTGAAACGCGAGAACAGGCTAAACGCGGTGTCATGGCTGGTCTAGTTGTAGCAGTCCTCAATGGGGAGCGTTTTGACAAGCCAGGAGAGAAAATCCCAGATGACACTGAGCTAAAACTTAAAGGTGAGAAACTCAAGTATGTTAGCCGTGGTGGTTTGAAATTAGAAAAAGCCTTGCAGGTCTTTGGGTTGTCAGTTGATGGAGCGACCACGATTGATATCGGTGCTTCCACTGGAGGATTTACTGACGTCATGTTGCAAAATGGTGCTGAGTTGGTCTTTGCAGTTGATGTTGGCACCAATCAGTTGGCTTGGAAATTACGCCAAGACTCGCGGGTTATCAGCATGGAGCAGTTTAATTTTCGTTATGCTGAAAAGACTGATTTTGAGCAGGAACCAAGCTTTGCCAGTATTGATGTGAGTTTCATTTCCCTCAGTCTGATTTTGCCTGCCTTGCACCGTGTCTTGGCTGATCAAGGTCAGGTGGTGGCACTTGTCAAACCCCAGTTTGAAGCAGGTCGTGAGCAGATTGGGAAAAATGGAATCATTCGAGATGCTAAGGTTCATCAAACTGTCCTTGAATCTGTCACTGCTATGGCAGTTGAACAAGGTTTTTCAGTGCTTGGTTTGGACTTTTCTCCCATCCAAGGTGGACATGGAAACATCGAATTTTTAGCATATTTGAAAAAGGAAGAGGGAGCAAGTAACCAAGTTGCCCCTGAAATAGAAAAAGTTGTAGAGAGAGCGCATAGAGAATTTAAAGATGAATAAAAAAGAGAGACTTGAAAAAATTAGAAGATTTGTTACGGATTATCAAATCGGGACTCAGGAAGAAATTGTTGAGCATTTGAAGGAAGCAGGTATTTCTGCTACGCAAGCCACTGTCTCAAGGGACATCAAGGAGCTTGGGATTGTTAAAATTCCTTTGAAGAACAACACCTATATCTATGAGTTGCCAAAATCAATCGTCAAAAGTTTGCAGTTAGCTGAGGACAATATTGTGAGTTCTGAGTTAATGGGAAATATGATCAACCTTGCTGTCATTCCTGGAAATACTATTTTTGTGAAGAGTCAGTTGGTTGAGGCATTCTCTGAACAGATTTTTAGCTGTCTAGCTGATGATGATTCTATCTTAATTGTAGCTAGAACAGCAGAGGCAGCTGAGGAAATTGTTGAACAAGTCAAAAAATGGTAGGTCAGTATGTTACTTGAAATTTCGATAAAAAACTTTGCCATTATTGAGGCGATTTCCCTCAATTTTGAAAAGGGTATGACTGTTTTGACCGGGGAAACGGGTGCTGGAAAGTCTATCATTATCGACGCTATGAATCTCATGTTGGGGGCTCGTGCAACGACAGATGTTATTCGTCACGGTGCGCCAAAAGCAGAGATTGAGGGGCTTTTCTCAGTTGAAAATAGTCGCCTTTTACAGGAACTTTTTGATGAGCAAGGTTTGGAAATGGGTGATGAAATTATCATCCGGCGTGAAATTCTGCAAAATGGTCGTAGTGTTAGTCGCGTGAATGGCCAGATGGTCAATCTTTCTGTCTTGCGTGCTATTGGGCAACACCTTGTGGATATCCATGGTCAGCATGACCAAGAAGAGTTAATGCGTCCTCAACTGCACATTCAGATGTTGGATGAGTTTGGTGATGCTGCTTTCTTGGACTTGAAGGAGACCTATCAGACGAGCTTTGATGCCTATCGCAAAATGCGTAAGCAGGTTTTGGAAGTCAAGAAAAACCAGCAGGAACACAAGGCTCGTATTGAGATGTTGGAATTTCAAATGGCAGAGATTGAGGCTGCAAACTTGCAGGCTGGTGAAGACTTGGCTCTCAACCAAGAACGAGATAAACTCCTCAATCATAAAAATATTGCGGATACGCTAACTAATGCCTACACTATGTTGGACAATGAGGAATTCTCCAGTCTTGCTAATGTCCGTTCAGCAATGAATGACATGGAAAGTGTCGAAGAATACGACCCTGAATACCGTGAAATTTCAAGTTCTCTGTCTGAGACCTACTATGTTTTAGAAGATATTACAAAGCGTTTGGAAGATATTATTGAGGACTTGGATTTTGATGGCAATCGTCTCATGCAGGTTGAAAATCGCTTAGACCTTATAAATACTATTACACGCAAGTACGGTGGAACTGTGGACGATGTTTTGCTTTATTTTGCCAAGATTACGGAAGAGTACAATCTCTTGACTGGAAATAATCTTTCTTCCGAAGATATGGAAGCAGAACTCAAGAAATTGGAAGTTAATCTTGTTGATTTGGCAGGTCAGCTTGCATCTGCTCGCCATGATTTGGCCCAGCAGCTTGAGGCAGAGATTAAACAAGAACTGCAAGATCTCTATATGGAGAAGGCTCAATTTCAGGTTCGCTTTAGTAAGAGTAAGTTCAGCCGTGAAGGAAATGAAGCAGTCGAATTTTACATTTCCACCAACCCAGGTGAGGACTTTAAGCCTTTGGTCAAAGTTGCATCTGGTGGGGAATTATCCCGCCTCATGCTAGCTATTAAATCCGCCTTTTCTCGCAAAGAAGGTAAGACTAGTATTGTCTTTGATGAGGTGGATACGGGAGTTTCAGGTCGTGTGGCCCAAGCCATTGCTCAAAAGATTCATAAGATTGGCCAGCATGGCCAAGTCTTAGCAATCTCTCACTTACCTCAAGTGATTGCCATCGCGGATTATCAATTCTTTATTGAGAAGATTAGCGATGAGCACTCAACGGTGTCGACGGTTCGCCTTTTGACTTTAGAAGAGCGAGTAGAGGAAGTAGCTAAGATGTTGGCTGGGGAAAATGTAACCGAAGCTGCCCTTACCCAAGCCAGAGAATTATTGCAAACGAGGATGAAATAAATGACAGACTATTATGTAATTGGAGATGTTCACGGAAAGGCAGGTATGCTAGAAGATCTGCTCAAGACCTGGGATGGTCAAACTCAGTTGCTCTTTCTAGGGGATTTGATTGACCGAGGTGAAGACAGTCGCCGTGTTCTAGAGATGGTCAAAGACTTGGTCGACAATCAAGGAGCTATTTGTTTATCAGGTAACCATGAGTATATGTTTCTGACTTGGCTTGATGACCCAGAAGAAAGCTATGACCATTATCGTCGCAATGGTGGTGATACAACCATTAATTCAATTTTAGGTCGTCCCTTGGATGCACCAGTTGATGGCGTAGAAGATGCCAAGCGTGTTGCGACTGAAGCGGCAGACTTGGTCGAATTTATTCGTCAAATGCCATTTGTGGTAGAGACAGACAAATATATCTTTGTTCACGCAGGTATTGATTTGACCTTGGATGATTGGCATGAAACGACTGATTACAAGAAAGTCTGGCTCAGAAAGCCATTCCACGAAGCCGAAAATCATACTGGGAAAATCATTGTCTTTGGGCATACACCAGTTTATGGTTTGCTAAAGCAAGACCGAGGTACTGCTGAGCTTTGGATGACAGAAGATGGCAAGATTGGCATGGATGGAGGAGCTGTTTATGGTGGTGTCCTTCATGGGATCGTCTTTACTGACCAAGGAATGACCGAACACCACTTTATCGAAAATGATGGTTTTATTGCCGAAGATTAGTACTCCTAGCAGGGTATGGTCTTGTCAAAATGTTAAAAACAATTTATAATAAATAGATACCCTGAAAGGAAGAGCATCATGAACTTAGAAGAATTGAAGAAACGACAGGAGAAGATTCGGAACTTCTCTATTATCGCCCATATTGACCATGGGAAATCAACCCTAGCAGACCGCATTTTGGAAAAGACGGAGACCGTTTCTAGTCGTGAAATGCAAGCCCAACTTCTAGATAGTATGGATCTTGAGCGTGAACGTGGGATTACCATTAAACTCAATGCCATTGAGCTCAATTACACTGCAAAAGATGGCGAAACCTATATTTTCCACTTGATTGATACACCAGGACACGTGGACTTTACCTATGAAGTGTCGCGTTCGCTAGCTGCCTGTGAAGGAGCGATTTTGGTGGTTGATGCGGCTCAAGGGATTGAAGCTCAAACTCTTGCTAACGTTTATCTAGCCTTGGACAATGATTTGGAAATTCTGCCAGTCATTAACAAGATTGACCTTCCAGCAGCTGATCCAGAGCGTGTTCGTACAGAGATTGAGGATGTCATCGGACTGGATGCCAGCGAAGCAGTCTTAGCTTCAGCCAAAGCTGGTATTGGTATTGAAGAAATTCTTGAGCAGATCGTTGAAAAAGTGCCAGCACCAACGGGTGATGTTGCAGCTCCATTAAAAGCCTTGATTTTCGACTCAGTTTATGATGCCTATCGTGGGGTTATCCTCCAAGTGCGTGTTATGGACGGAGTGGTTAAACCTGGCGATAAGATTCAGCTCATGAGCAATGGCAAGACCTTTGATGTGACGGAAGTTGGTATTTTCACGCCGAAAGCAGTAGGACGCGATTTTCTTGCGACTGGTGACGTTGGTTATATTGCGGCTTCTATCAAAACGGTTCAAGATACCCGTGTGGGTGATACAGTTACTCTAGCAAGCAATCCAGCAGCAGAACCGCTAGATGGATACAAGCAGATGAATCCTATGGTCTTTGCGGGTCTTTATCCAATCGAATCAAACAAGTACAATGACCTTCGTGAAGCCCTTGAAAAATTGCAGCTCAACGATGCTAGCTTGCAGTTTGAACCAGAAACATCTCAGGCGCTTGGATTTGGTTTCCGTTGTGGATTCCTTGGACTTCTCCATATGGATGTTATTCAAGAGCGTTTAGAACGTGAGTTCAATATTGACCTCATCATGACAGCTCCGTCTGTTATTTACAAGGTTAACCAAACTGACGGTGAATCTATGGATGTGTCTAACCCCTCTGAATTTCCAGATCCAACCAAGATTGCGACTATTGAAGAACCGTATGTCAAGGCGCAAATCATGGTACCGCAGGAGTTTGTCGGAGCAGTTATGGAACTGGCTCAGCGCAAGCGTGGGGATTTTGTGACCATGGACTATATTGATGATAATCGTGTCAATGTTATCTATCAAATTCCACTTGCTGAAATCGTCTTTGACTTTTTTGATAAGCTCAAGTCTTCGACACGTGGTTATGCAAGCTTTGACTACGAATTGTCAGAGTATCGCCCATCTAAACTGGTCAAAATGGATATTCTTCTCAATGGAGACAAGGTGGATGCCCTCAGCTTTATCGTTCACAAGGATTTTGCCTACGAACGTGGGAAACTCATCGTGGATAAGCTCAAGAAAATCATCCCTCGTCAACAATTTG
Organism: Streptococcus oralis ATCC 35037; assembly: GCF_900637025.1. Lineage (NCBI taxonomy): Bacteria > Bacillati > Bacillota > Bacilli > Lactobacillales > Streptococcaceae > Streptococcus > Streptococcus oralis. Next base: position 1,078,394 of record NZ_LR134336.1, on the reverse strand, counting down.
AGGTGCCGATTCAAGCAGCTATTGGGCACAAAATCGTGGCTCGTACTGATATCAAGGCCCTTCGTAAGAACGTACTTGCCAAGTGTTACGGTGGTGACGTTTCTCGTAAACGCAAACTCCTTGAAAAACAAAAAGCTGGTAAGAAACGCATGAAAGCTATCGGATCAGTAGAAGTCCCACAAGAAGCCTTCCTTAGCGTCTTGAGCATGGATGAAGAATAGAAATAAAAAAACTCTTGAAGATTTTTCAAGAGTTTTTGCTTTAAATGAGAGTGATAAAATCGGAAGCTAACAGAATCGATTAGGTTAGAATTTGACAGAAGTCCTTATTTTTCTTATAATGCAGATGGAAAGGTGGTAGGATGAAAAAATTATTAATTTTAGGTACTGTAGTTACTGTTAGTGCTTTTTTAGCTTCATGCTCCAATAAATCGCAAACAGCAACCGAAGAAAGTTCGACTGCGGTTGTTAGTTCTTCAAGAAGTCAGGAAACGAATAGCACTAGTTCTGCTGTTTCTGAAGCGAAAAAGGAAGAGACGCAAATCATCGGTTCGAATGAATATGGATTTGTCAAGGTACCCAAATCATGGGTTCGATTCCATGAAGTAGAAGGTGGAAATGATATACAGTATTGTGATGGAACAGATATCAACATTGTTACGCTGAATACCTTTAAGGCTGAGCAGTTCAATATCAGCGAAGAAGAATATGCTAAACTGGATGTTGTGACTGTCTCATCTAGTATTTTAACTTCCAAAGAACAAAGCTCTGATTTCAGTAAGGTTTGGGGCTCCAAATCGACCATTGGAGGCTATGAAGCCTATGTTGTCAATGCAATTGCTAAGTCAGGGAAATACCTCGTTACCTGGGTTTTCCGATCAAATGATGGTAAAATCCGCTATGTTTCACTTGAAGGGGATGGGGAAACTTTAAAAACAATCTTACCGATGATTGAAAGTAGCTGGTCAACTACTAAATCTGAATAAATGAAAAAAGAAGATCCTTGGTCTTCTTTTTATTTTTTTTACGAATAGATAGATGAGTAGAAAAAGAAATGGAGTTGTATATGAAGATCACAAACTATGAAATTTACAAATTGAGAAAAGCTGGGCTGAGCAATCAACAAATTTTAACAGTTCTTGAATACGATGAGACTGTAGATCAGGAGCTCTTGCTAGGTGATATTGCAGAAATATCTGGGTGTCGTAATCCTGCTGTCTTTATGGAACGCTATTTCCAGATAGATGATGCACAGTTGGAGAAGGAGTTTCAGAAATTTCCATCCTTTTCTATTCTTGATGACTGTTATCCTTGGGATCTGAGTGAGATTTATGATGCTCCAGTGCTCTTGTTTTATAAAGGAAATCTAGACCTGTTGAAATTTCCAAAGGTTGCTGTTGTAGGGAGTCGTTCATGTTCTAGTCAGGGAGCAAAATCGGTTCAGAAAGTCATTCAAGGTTTGGAAAACGAGTTAATCGTTGTCAGTGGTTTAGCCAAAGGGATTGATACAGCTGCCCATATGGCTGCACTCCAGAATGGAGGAAGAACGATTGCCGTCATTGGAACAGGATTGGATGTTTTTTATCCCCGAGCCAATAAACGTTTGCAGGAACACATTGGCAATCACCATTTGGTACTTAGCGAGTACGGACCTGGTGAAGAACCCTTGAAATTTCACTTTCCAGCTCGTAATCGCATCATTGCTGGCCTTTGCCGTGGCGTTATTGTAGCAGAGGCAAGGATGCGTTCTGGTAGTCTTATCACCTGTGAGCGAGCTATGGAGGAAGGGCGTGATGTTTTTGCCATTCCAGGAAACATTTTAGATGGCCATTCAGATGGCTGTCACCACCTGATCCAAGAGGGAGCAAAGCTGATTAGCAGTGGCCAAGATGTGTTGGCTGAGTTTGAATTTTAAGGAGAAATTTCTTCACTCAGATAAACTTTTCTTCTATATATAGGACTTAGGTCTTGACAGCTATAGAAAAATGGTTTACACTTTATAAAGTTTATTACTTTGAAAAGGTGTGATAGTGTGGCTACGGCAACAAAGAAGAAAAAATCAACAGTTAAAAAAAATCTAGTCATCGTGGAGTCGCCTGCTAAGGCGAAAACGATTGAGAAATATCTAGGCAGAAATTACAAGGTTTTAGCCAGTGTCGGGCATATCCGTGATTTGAAGAAATCCAGTATGTCAGTCGACATTGAAAATAACTATGAACCGCAGTATATCAATATCCGAGGCAAGGGTCCCCTCATCAATGATTTGAAAAAGGAAGCTAAAAAGGCCAATAAAGTCTTTCTTGCGAGTGACCCGGACCGCGAAGGAGAAGCAATTTCCTGGCATTTGGCCCACATTCTCAACTTGGATGAGAATGATGCCAACCGTGTGGTCTTTAATGAAATCACCAAAGACGCAGTAAAAAATGCCTTTAAAGAACCTCGCAAGATTGATATGGACTTGGTCGACGCCCAACAAGCTCGTCGTGTCTTGGACCGCTTGGTAGGGTATTCGATTTCGCCTATTTTGTGGAAAAAGGTCAAGAAGGGCTTATCAGCAGGGCGGGTGCAGTCTGTTGCCCTTAAGCTCATCATTGACCGTGAAAATGAAATCAATGCCTTCCAACCAGAAGAATACTGGACAATTGATGGTGTCTTTAAGAAGGGAACCAAACAATTTCAAGCTTCTTTCTATGGTATGAATGGCAAAAAGATGAAATTGACCACCAACGAAGAAGTCAAAGAAGTCTTGTCCCATTTGACTAGCAAAGATTTCACAGTAGACCAGGTAGATAAGAAAGAGCGCAAACGCAATGCGCCCCTACCCTATACGACTTCAACCATGCAGATGGATGCGGCTAACAAAATCAATTTCCGTACTCGAAAGACCATGATGGTGGCCCAGCAGCTTTATGAAGGAATCAATATCGGATCAGGCGTGCAAGGTTTGATTACCTATATGCGTACAGACTCGACTCGTATCAGCCCTGTGGCTCAGAACGAAGCGGCAAGCTACATTAACAACCGTTTTGGTAGCAAGTATTCCAAGCATGGTAGCAAGGTCAAGAATGCCTCAGGTGCTCAGGATGCCCACGAAGCCATTCGTCCATCTAGTGTCTTTAATACACCAGAAAGCATCGCTAAGTACTTGGACAAAGACCAGCTCAAGCTCTATACCCTTATCTGGAACCGTTTTGTAGCTAGCCAGATGACGGGAGCTATTTTTGATACCATGGCTGTTAAGCTCTCTCAAAATGGGGTTCAGTTTGCGGCAAATGGTAGTCAAGTTAAGTTTGATGGTTATCTTGCTATCTACAATGACTCTGACAAGAACAAGATGTTGCCAGATATGGCTGTTGGAGATGTGGTCAAGCAGGTCAATAGCAAGCCAGAACAACATTTCACTCAACCGCCAGCTCGCTATTCGGAAGCGACTCTTATCAAGACCTTGGAGGAAAATGGGGTTGGACGTCCGTCAACCTACGCTCCGACAATTGAAACCATCCAAAAACGCTACTACGTTCGTCTGGCAGCAAAACGTTTTGAACCGACAGAACTGGGAGAAATTGTCAATAAACTCATCGTTGAATACTTCCCAGATATCGTAAACGTGACCTTCACAGCTGAGATGGAAGGAAAACTGGATGATGTCGAAGTTGGTAAAGAGCAGTGGCAACGTGTCATTGATGAATTTTATAAACCATTCTCTAAAGAGGTAGCCAAGGCTGAATCCGAAATGGAAAAAATCCAGATCAAGGATGAGCCAGCTGGATTTGACTGTGAAGTTTGTGGCAGTCCGATGGTGATTAAGCTCGGTCGTTTTGGTAAATTCTATGCTTGTAGTAATTTCCCAGACTGCCGTCATACTCAGGCAATTGTCAAAGAGATTGGAGTCGAGTGTCCAAGCTGTCATCAAGGACAAATCATTGAACGCAAAACCAAGCGTAATCGTATCTTCTATGGTTGCAATCGTTACCCAGAATGTGAATTTACTTCCTGGGACAAACCAATTGGCCGTGATTGTCCAAAATGCGGACACTTCCTTGTGGAGAAAAAAGTCCGTGGTGGTGGTAAGCAGGTTGTATGTAGTAATGGCGACTACGAAGAAGAGAAAATTAAATAAAATGCAGAGTCCTGAAAATGAATTTCAGGCTCTTTTTACTTGAAACTTGACAAATTTCCCCCTTGTGTGCGAAACTAGAGGAAGAGTAATTTATCTAGGAGAAATCATGCGTATCATTTACCTCAGTATTGGTTTTATTTCTTTAGCCTTGGCTCTTGTTGGAGTTGTCTTACCACTTTTACCAACAACCCCCTTTCTTTTGTTAGCTATTGCTTGTTTTTCTAAATCTTCTAAGCGTTTTGAAGACTGGCTTTATCATACAAAGCTTTATCAGACTTATGTAGCGGACTTTCGGGAAACCAAGTCAATAGCGCGAGAACGAAAGAAAAAAATCATCGTATCTATCTATATCTTGATGGGAATTTCTATTTATTTTGCTCCTCTTTTGCCAGTCAAAATCGGTCTGGGAGCCTTGACTATCTTTATCACCTATTATCTCTTTAAAGTCATTCCTGACAAAGAATAGATAAAAATAGTAGTTATTTGCCTTGATAAAAATGAAAGCATATTTAAAATAATATGATATAATAAATTTAAAGAAAACATCAAGGAGAATCAAATGATTTACGAATTTTGTGCTGAAAATGTGACCTTGCTAGAAAAAGCCATGCAGGCTGGAGCTCGTCGAATCGAACTTTGTGACAATCTAGCAGTGGGAGGAACAACACCTAGCTATGGAGTGACCAAGGCAGCGGTTGAACTGGCAGCTAACTACGACACCACCATCATGACTATGATTCGTCCCCGTGGTGGCGACTTTGTCTATACTGATCTTGAAATAGCGATCATGCTAGAAGACATTCGTTTGACTACTCAGGCTGGAAGTCAAGGGGTTGTATTTGGGGCATTAACTGCTGATAAGAAGTTGGATAAGCCTAATCTTGAGAAGCTGATTACCGCATCTAAAGGAATGGAAATTGTCTTTCACATGGCCTTTGATGAATTAAGTGATGAAGACCAGTTGGAAGCCATTGACTGGCTCAGCCAAGCCGGAGTCACTCGTATCTTAACTCGTGCTGGAGTTTCTGAGGACTCGCTAGACAAACGTTTTGCTCACTATCACAGAATTTTGGAACATGCAAAAGGTAAAATTGAAATCTTACCAGGTGGAGGAATTGACTTGGACAACCGTCAAACCTTTATCGACCAACTTGGTGTGACTCAATTGCATGGAACTAAGGTTGTCTTTTAAAAAATAGAAAGGAACTGCTAGCTTTTGGTAGCAGTTTTCACTTATGTTTGAAATTTTTAAATCCTACCAGTTTAATAAAGAAAAAGCTCATGCCTATGGTTTTGTAGAAATGGGGGAAGTTTGGACCTATAGTTGCCAGATTTTGCAAGGTGACTTTTCCATGACAGTCTCTATCACTCCTGATAATGTGAGTTTTCAGGTTTTTGATCAGGAAACGGGTGACCTCTATCCTCAAGTACATATGGAAAGTATGACAGGAAGCTTTGTTGCAAGTGTCCGTGAGGCTTGTTTGGAGATTCTCTACCAGATTCGGAAGGCTTGCTTTGATGTGCAGGATTTTATCTGTCCTCAGACTAAGCGTATCATGGCTCAAGTTCAGGAGAAATATGGTAATCAGTTGGAGTATCTGTGGGAAAAGTCTCCTGATACAGCTGTATTGCGCCATGAAGACAATCAAAAGTGGTATGCTGTTGTGATGAGAATCCCATGGGATAAGCTGGAAAAGGGCAGAGAAGGACTAGTCGAAGCAGTCAACCTCAAACACGACCAAGTATCTAATTTGCTTTCAAAAAAAGGCATTTATCCAGCCTTTCATATGAACAAACGCTACTGGCTTAGTCTGGCGCTTGATGATAGTTTGCAAGATGAAGAAGTGATAGAACTCATCGAAAGAAGTTGGAATTTGACTGTGAAAAAATAAGGAAAGTTAGTTGAGTTTTCAAATACTTTCAATTAGCAAAATATTCTTTACTGAAGAAATTTTCAGAAAATAATGGATTTTTTCTTGACAAGTGTTTTTCGCTATGCTAAAATACTAAACAAGATATCAAACGAAGGAGAAAGTCAAACATGAAAACAGCTAAGTTTAATCAATTTGCTTTGTTGTTGAGGTACTCGGGCTAGTGCAAAAGCATTAGTCCTGTTTGGCTTACCAAGCGGGAGTAAATCAACATCTCGCTTGGGTTTCTGAGCGAGATGTTTTTTTAAAACCACATTTGGAAAAGGGGAAATCTTATGCGTAAAGTTGAATTTTTTGATACAAGCCTTCGTGATGGGGAACAAACACCTGGTGTTAACTTCTCAATAAAGGAAAAAGTTTCCATTGCAAGACAGCTGGAGAAATGGGGAATTTCTGTAATTGAAGCTGGTTTTCCGGCTGCTAGTCCGGATTCATTTATAGCCGTTCAAAAAATTGCTAAAGCCATGAAAAAAACAGCAGTGACAGGATTAGCTCGTTCTGTAAAATCTGATATCGATGCTTGTTATGAGGCTCTTAAGGATGCCAAGTATCCTCAAATTCATGTCTTTATTGCTACCAGTCCGATTCACCGCAAGTATAAGCTCAATAAAAGCAAGGAAGAGATTTTAGAAGCTATCAAGGAACATGTTTCTTATGCTCGTTCTAAGTTTGAAATCGTCGAATTCTCTCCTGAAGATGCGACTAGAACAGAGTTGGATTTCCTCTTACAAGTCGTTCAAACAGCGGTCGATGCAGGTGCATCTTATATCAATATCCCTGACACAGTTGGCTTTACGACTCCAGAAGAGTTTGCACGTATCTTTGATCACTTGATTGAAAATATTAAATCAGATCATAAAGTTGTCTTTGGTGTCCACTGTCACGATGATCTCGGTATGGCAACTGCAAATACTTTGACAGCAATTAAACACGGTGCTGGACGCGTCCAGGGAACTATTAATGGTATCGGTGAACGCGCAGGTAATGTTGCTCTTGAAGAAGTAGCTGTTGCTTTGAAGATTCGTGAGGATTTCTTCCAAGCAACTAGTGATATTGTTTTGGATGAAACAATGAATACGTCAGAAATGGTTTCTCGCTTCTCGGGTATTCCAGTTCCTAAAAATAAGGCTGTCGTTGGTGGCAATGCCTTCTCTCATGAATCGGGTATTCACCAAGATGGAGTCCTTAAAAATCCTCTCACTTATGAGATCATCACACCTGAATTGGTCGGTGTTAAGAGTAATAGTCTTCCGCTTGGAAAATTGTCTGGTCGCCATGCCTTTGTTGAAAAACTAAGAGAATTAGCCCTAGATTTTACAGAAGAGGATATCAAACCACTCTTCGCTAAGTTCAAGTCACTGGCGGACAAGAAACAAGAAATCACAGATGCAGATATTCGAGCTCTGGTAGCTGGAACCATGGTTGAAAATCCAGAAGGATTCCACTTTGATGATTTGCAACTTCAAACCCATGCAGATAATGAGATTGAAGCGCTCGTTAGCCTAGCCAATATGGATGGTGAGAAAGTCGAATTCAATGCGACAGGGCAAGGTTCCGTTGAAGCAATCTTTAACGCTATCGATAAGTTCTTTAACCAATCTGTCCGCTTGGTGTCCTATACCATTGATGCTGTAACAGATGGAATCGATGCCCAAGCTCGGGTTTTGGTCACTGTTGAAAACAGAGATACCGAAACCATCTTTAACGCAGCAGGTCTTGATTTCGATGTATTGAAGGCTTCCGCTATTGCCTATATCAATGCCAATACTTTTGTTCAAAAAGAGAATGCAGGTGAGATGGGGCATAGCGTTTCCTACCGAGACATGCCTAGTGTGTAAAGGAGAAGGCTATGACAAAGAAAATAGTAGCTCTAGCAGGGGATGGAATCGGTCCAGAAATCATGGAAGCTGGTTTAGCGGTTCTGGAAGCTCTAGCTTCAAAAACAGGATTTGACTATGAGATAGACAGACGCCCCTTTGGAGGTGCGGGTATTGATGCTGTGGGGCATCCCTTACCTGATGAAACCCTCAAGGCATGTAGAGAAGCAGATGCTATTCTCCTTGCGGCTATCGGTAGTCCTCAGTATGATGGGGCAGCGATTCGACCTGAACAAGGCTTGCTGGCTCTTCGTAAGGAACTCAATCTTTATGCCAATATTCGCCCTGTAAAAATCTTTGATAGTCTTAAGCATTTGTCACCACTTAAACCAGAACGAATTACTGGTGTAGACTTTGTCGTGGTACGTGAGTTGACAGGTGGGATTTACTTTGGGGATCATATCCTTGAAGAGCGCAAAGCGCGTGATATCAACGACTACAGCTATGAGGAAGTAGAGCGGATCATTCGCAAGGCATTTGAAATTGCAAGAAGTCGCAGAAAAATCGTTACTAGTATCGATAAGCAAAATGTTCTAGCAACATCAAAACTCTGGCGCAGAGTAGCTGAGGAAGTCGCGCAGGATTTCCCAGATGTGACCTTGGAACACCAGTTGGTGGACTCAGCTGCCATGATTATGATTACCAATCCTGCCAAGTTTGATGTCATCGTGACGGAAAATCTTTTCGGAGATATCTTATCTGATGAATCAAGCGTTCTATCAGGCACACTTGGTGTCATGCCATCAGCTAGTCATTCTGAAAAAGGTCCAAGTCTTTATGAACCTATTCATGGTTCGGCACCTGATATTGCAGGTCAAGGAATTGCCAATCCTATCTCTATGATTTTGTCAGTTGCCATGATGCTGAGAGACAGCTTTGGACGTTATGAGGATGCGGAGCGTATCGAGCGTGCTGTTGAAGCTAGTTTAGCGGCTGGCATTTTAACAAGAGATATTGGAGGACAGGCTTCGACCAGGGAAATGACAGAAGCCATCATTGAAAGATTATGAAGATAAATGAAGGAATCATGCTTGCCCTCTTGATTTGGAATTTGCTGATTTTCTTGATTTATGGCATTGACAAATCCAAGGCAAGAAGAGGTGCTTGGCGCGTCCCAGAGAAAATCTTACTCATTTTAGCCCTTACTTGTGGTGGTTTTGGTGCCTGGTTGGCAGGAATCACCTTTCACCACAAGACTAGAAAATGGTATTTTAAAACGGTTTGGTTTCTCGGGATGGTGACCACACTAGTAGCCTTATATTTTATTTGGAGGTAATGGATGGCAGGAAAATCGATTTTTGATAAATTATGGGACCGCCATGTCATCACAGGAGAAGAAGGACAACCCCAACTCATGTATGTGGATCAGCACTATATTCATGAAGTGACCAGTCCCCAAGCTTTTCAAGGATTACGAGATGCGGGGCGCAGATTGAGACGGCCAGACTTGACATTTGGAACCTTTGACCACAATGTACCAACTGTCAATATCTACGATATTCGAGATGTCATTTCTAAAGCACAAATTGATAAGCTTGCTGAAAATGTTGAGGAGTTTGGAATTGAACATGCTGCCCACGGTTCTGAAAAGCAGGGAATCGTTCACATGGTAGGTCCAGAAACAGGACGGACGCAACCAGGAAAATTCATCGTCTGTGGAGATAGCCACACAGCTACTCACGGAGCTTTCGGAGCTATCGCTTTTGGGATTGGAACCAGTGAGGTCGAGCATGTCTTTGCTACCCAGACCCTCTGGCAGGTCAAACCCAAGAAAATGCTGGTAGAATTCACTGGTGTTCCTCAAAAAGGAGTTTATTCTAAGGATTACATTCTCGCCTTAATTGCCAAGTACGGCGTTGCCTGTGGTGTTGGCTATGTGGTGGAATATCGTGGACAAGCAATTGATGCACTGACCATGGAAGAGAGAATGACCATCTGCAATATGTCCATCGAGTTTGGTTCTAAGATGGGAATTATGAATCCAGATCAGACTACCTATGACTATCTCAAGGGACGGGAATGCGTTCCTGAAGCTTTTGAGGAGGCGGTTGCTGACTGGAAGACGCTTGTCAGCGATGATGATGCTGTTTATGATAAGGTTATCCGGATGGATGTCTCAGACTTGGCTCCTATGGTGACTTGGGGAACCAATCCTGCTATGGGCGTCGACTTTGACAGTAGTTTTCCAGAAATTAAGGATATGAATGATGAGCGAGCTTATCATTACATGGACTTGGAGCCTGGTCAAAAGCCAGCGGATATTGAACTAGGTTATATCTTTATCGGGTCTTGTACCAATGCTCGTCTCAGCGATTTACAACTGGCCGCGCGATTTGTCAAAGGGAAGAAAATAGCTCCTAACTTAACTGCTATCGTGGTTCCAGGCTCTCGTCCTGTCAAACGAGCTGCGGAGAAATTGGGCTTGGATAAAGTATTCTTAGACGCTGGCTTTGAGTGGCGAGACCCTGGTTGCTCAATGTGCCTAGGGATGAATCCTGACAAGGTCCCTGATGGGGTCCACTGTGCCTCAACCAGTAACCGCAACTTTGAAGATAGACAGGGATTTGGCGCTAAGACTCATCTCTGCAGTCCAGCCATGGCAGCAGCAGCAGCTATCGCAGGGCGTTTCGTAGATGTTCGACAGATGCCAGAAGCCCAGTAAGGAGAGGATATGGAGAAATTTACAGTTTATACGGGAACGACCGTTCCTCTCATGAATGATAACATCGACACCGACCAAATCCTACCCAAGCAGTTTCTCAAGTTGATTGATAAGAAAGGCTTTGGCAAGTACCTCATGTATGCTTGGCGTTATCTGGACGATAACTACACTGAGGATCCAGACTTTGTTTTTAACCGACCAGAATACCGCAAATCCACTATCCTCATCTCAGGGGATAACTTTGGGGCAGGGTCTTCGAGGGAACACGCAGCTTGGGCTCTAGCTGACTATGGTTTCAAAGTCGTGATTGCAGGATCTTTTGGGGACATTCATTACAATAATGAACTCAATAATGGCATGTTGCCTATTGTTCAGCCTAGGGAGGTTAGAGAAAAGCTAGCCCAACTCAAACCGACCGACCAGGTAACTGTAGACTTGGAACAACAAAAAATCATCTCACCAGTTGGAGAATTCACTTTCGAAATTGATAGTGAATGGAAACACAAGCTTTTAAATGGTTTGGATGATATCGGCATTACTTTGCAGTATGAAGACTTGATTGCTGCCTATGAAAAACAACGACCAGCCTACTGGCAGGATTAGAAAAATAGAAAAGGAAATAGAATTATGACAAAACACATTCAATGGAACGGAACACTTTCACAAGAAGGCTATGAAATCTTAAAAGGTGAGGGCGGATGTATCGTTTGCCCCACAAAAGTTGGTTACATTATCATGACGAGCGATAAGGCAGGTCTTGAACGCAAATTTGAAGCTAAAGAGCGTAACCGTAACAAACCAGGTGTTGTACTTTGTGGTAGCATGGACGAGCTACGCGCTTTAGCACAACTCAACTCAGAAATTGAAGCCTTCTACCAAAAACATTGGGACGAAGACATTCTTCTAGGTTGTATCCTTCCTTGGAAACCAGAAGCCTTTGAGAAACTCAAAGCATACGGTGATGGCCGTGAAGAACTTATGACTGACGTGCGTGGTACTAGCTGTTTTGTCATCAAGTTTGGTAAAGCTGGTGAACAACTGGCTGCCAAACTTTGGGAAGAAGGTAAAATGGTCTACGCCTCATCAGCTAACCCATCTGGAAAAGGAAACCGCGGTAAGGTGGAAGGTATCGGAGAACGTATAGAAGGAGCAGTGGACCTTGTCATCGAGGCAGACGACTATGTGGCATCCATCCAACCGGACAAAACAATCGAAACTCGCTACGAGCAAGGTGTGATGGTGTCTATGGTCGATAAGGACGGAAAACTCATCCCAGAACAAGGTGGAGCACGTTCAACCTCACCAGCACCAGTCGTTATCCGCAAAGGGCTTGACATTGATAAAATCATGATGCACCTGTCAGACACCTTTAACTCATGGGACTACCGTCAGGGAGAGTATTACTAAGATAAAAAAAGAAGTCTAGTGTTAAGAGTCATTGAAGCTCCTAACGCTGGGCTTTTTTTAGAAGTTCTTTTCTTTTTCTATAGGATATGATATGCTATAGATGAACTATATATTAATAGAACTTACTTGTGAAAGTAAATTAAAGGAGTATTCAAATGAACAGTGAGCAAAATAACTATTTTTTTGTTGGTACAAAATTTGGTGATGATGATTATCTTGAATATTTTATGAAAGAAGGAAAGTGGGAATTAGGATGGCATAATAACGAGGAAAATAAACAGTATCAAAGAATGTTAAAGTTGTTTAATAAAATTAAACCAGGTGACGTTTTATTTGCTAAATCTACATATGTCAAAAAGAAGAATTTACCTTTTGTAAAGAAAGATGATTTAAAGGTTTCTGTGATGAAAATTCGTGGAATGGCGACTGTTAAAGAGGTTTTAGATGATGGGCATACCATTATTGTTGCTTGGAAAAAAGAGTATATAGAGAGGGAGTGGTTTTTCTTTACGGGGCAAGAAACAATATGGTTTCCATCAGATATTAAGTATCGAACTAAAGAGACTAACCAGTTAATAAAATTTGCAGCAAGTGATGAAATCATAATTCAAGACTATGACTATTTTTTGAATCATCCTAATTGGAAAAAGTATAAAAAATTAGAAAGTGAAACTATGTTAAGGAATGATTTTTTATTTAATTATAGTGGTATATTAAAAAAATCCAAAAACCTCATCCTCCGTGGTGCACCTGGCACAGGAAAAACTTATCTTGCTAAAGAAATTGCTAAAGAATTAACGGGTGGCAACGAAGACCAAATCGGATTTGTACAATTTCATCCATCCTATGATTATACTGATTTTGTAGAGGGGTTGAGACCTGTATCAAATGGTGATGGAGCTATCGAGTTTAAGCTAGAAGATGGTATTTTTAAGAAGTTTTGCCAGAAGGCTAAAGAAGCTCAGAAAACTGGAGGCCAAGATAATTTTGAGGAAGCGTGGGATCTTTATCTTGAATATGTAAATAGCAGAGATGAAAAAGAATATTTGACAGAATTTTCCTATCTCACAGTAAATAGTAGAAATAATTTTAATATCAATTATGAAACTAAAGCCCAAGGAACTTGCTTAACAAAATCTTATGTTTATGAACTCTATAAAGATGAAAAATATCTGAAACAGCCTTATTATCGTAATCAAGGAAAAAAAGTCCTAGAAACTTTAAAGAAAAGATTTGGTCTGAAAGATTATATTTCTCCAACAGAAATTGACACAGACAAGAAATTCGTTTTCATCATCGATGAAATCAATCGTGGAGAGATTTCAAAGATTTTTGGTGAACTCTTTTTCTCTATTGACCCTGGTTATCGTGGTGAAAAGGGAAGTGTTTCTACCCAATATGCTAATTTACATGAGACTGATGAGAAATTTTATATCCCTGAAAATGTCTATATCATCGGAACTATGAATGATATTGACCGTTCAGTAGATACCTTTGATTTTGCTATGCGTCGTCGTTTCCGTTTTGTTGAAGTTACTGCTGAAAGCCAGTTATACATTCTAGATAAGAAACTAGATGGACATGAGGAAGAAGCGAAAAAACGTTTAAGAAACTTGAACGCTGCTATCGAAAACGTTCAGGAGTTAAACAGTCATTATCATATCGGACCAAGTTATTTCCATAATTTAAAAGAATTGGATTATGATTTTGAATTACTCTGGTCTGATTACCTCAAACCACTTTTAGAAGATTACTTAAGAGGCTCTTATGAGGAGGCTGAAACTCTGGATACATTGAAAAAAGCATTTGATCTGACAAATAACGAGCGAACAGATCGGCAAAATACTGGTGATGATAATGCGGATCACTGATAATCAGCATAGAATTGCTAAAGAGGACTTTGTCGCACAATATCCCAACCTAAGTCAAGCGCTCCTTGATAGAACACTAGATAACCTATCTCGAGAGGACAATATTTTTATTTTCCCAAATGATTTGATGAATTCTCCTGATTTAGACAAGGACCAAAAGATTTTGGAAACAGTTAATCCGAAAATCAAGACAGGAAATGTGATTGGTTTTCTGGGCTGTGGTCAGGAAAGATTAACGATTTCCTCTCGTTTTTCTGATGAAAGTAATGACCATTTTTTGCATTATCTTTTACAAAAGGTTCTCAATATCAATCTGACTAGTTTAGATGTCGGTCTATCTCCTGAAGATAAGCTTTATCAACTCTTGGTTTACCTCTTTCCAAAGTATCTGCAAGCTGCTCTCAGAAAAGGTCTGTATAAGGAATACCAGCGATTTTTCCATAACGATAGTCATGTAAAGGGTGTACTAGATGTTGGAAATCATCTGAAAAAAAATCTCCCTTTTATGGGAAATATTGCCTATACTACTAGGGAGTTTACCTATGATAATCCACTCATGCAGTTGATTCGGCATACGATTGAGTACATAAAGAATCAGAAAGGTTTCGGAGTTCTGCTCGATAGTAATCGTGAAAATATGACAGAAATTACTCGTGTAACCTCATCTTATAAACTAGCTGATCGTCCTAAGATTATCAGAATGAATAAAATAAAACCCATTCGACACGCCTATTTCAGAGAGTATAGAAAATTACAGGAACTCTGCTTGATGATTCTGAGTAGAGAAAAGCATGGTCTTGGCCCTCAATCTCAAAGGGTACATGGTATTCTCTTTGATGTTGCCTGGCTTTGGGAAGAGTATGTTCACAGCTTGTTGCCAAAAGGTTTCATCCATCCACGAAATAAAGATAAGACGGACGGAATTTCAGTATTTTCTGTTGGGAAACGAAAGGTATATCCAGATTTTTATGACAGAGAACGAAAGATTGTTCTAGATGCAAAATATAAGAAACTGGAGTTCACTGAAAAAGGGATTAACCGTGAGGACTTGTTCCAATTGATTTCCTATTCTTATATCTTAAAATCTGAGAAAGCTGGACTGATTTTTCCTAGTATGGAGCAGTCAGTAAATAGTGAAATAGGGAAACTAGCTGGCTATGGATCTCAATTGAAGAAGTGGTCTATCCAAATCCCTCAGAATGCCTCATCCTATAGTGCATTTTGTAAAATGATGGAAAACTCCGCAGAAATTTTTAAAGCGATTATTGATGAAGAAGTGGGGAGAAAATAATCCCTTCACTTTTTTGATATTTATATAAGCAATTCCCGAACAATATAATTTGATTATTAAAAATATTTGACAAAAACTGTACTTTGGTTTATAATTAATCAAGGAAACGTCGGAAAAAGGCGTAGAGATGCGCAAGCATAGGTAGGTCATTACAAAAGAAACGAGACATCGATATGTTAAATGAATTTCCAATTTTTGATTACGAAGATATTCAGTTGATCCCAAATAAATGTGTCATTAAAAGCCGTGCAGAAGCAGACACGAGTGTCACACTTGGAAATCACTCTTTTAAACTACCTGTTGTACCTGCAAATATGCAGACGATTTTGGATGAGAACGTAGCAGAGCAACTGGCTAAAGGCGGTTACTTTTACATTATGCACCGCTTTGATGAAGCGGGGCGCATTCCTTTTATCAAACGTATGCACGATCAAGGGCTCATTGCTTCCATTTCTGTTGGTGTTAAGGATTACGAGTATGATTTTGTTAGCCAACTCAAGGCTGATGCTCCTGAGTATATCACGATTGACATTGCTCATGGTCATGCGGATAGCGTGATTTCTATGATTCAACACATCAAGAAAGAATTACCAAATACTTTTGTCATTGCTGGCAACGTAGGAACACCAGAAGCTGTTCGTGAATTGGAAAATGCCGGTGCGGATGCTACTAAGGTTGGAATCGGTCCTGGTAAGGTTTGTATCACCAAGGTCAAGACAGGTTTTGGTACAGGTGGCTGGCAGTTGGCTGCCCTACGCTGGTGTGCAAAAGCTGCGCGTAAACCGATCATCGCTGATGGTGGGATTCGTACTCATGGCGATATTGCTAAGTCTATCCGTTTCGGTGCCAGCATGGTTATGATTGGTTCCCTTTTTGCAGGACATATCGAAAGCCCAGGGAAAACGATTGAAGTTGATGGCGAACAGCTCAAAGAATACTATGGTTCAGCTTCTCAATATCAAAAAGGAGCCTATAAAAATGTGGAAGGTAAGCGCATCTTACTTCCTGCCAAAGGACACTTGCAAGACACCCTTACTGAGATGGAGCAGGACTTGCAAAGTGCTATTTCCTATGCAGGTGGACGCAAGGTTGCTGACCTCAAACACGTTGATTATGTTATCGTGAAAAACTCTATCTGGAACGGGGATGCTTCCCACTAATGGACGCTTAGTCTAGCCATAAAAAACTTGTTATTAGAGCAAATTTCTGTTATAATAAGACAAGTTTCCACCCTTAGTGTAATGGATATCACGTAAGATTCCGGTTCTTGAGATGGGGGTTCGATTCCCTCAGGGTGGATGTGAAAAGCCTATGAAAGCCTTAAATAAGGCTTTTTTCTTTATCTCGCCCCAAGTTTTCCCCTAAAAATGAAAAGTTTGTTCTAAAAAATGTTCAAATCCCCTTCACTCCCGTTTTAAAGTGACTAAGGGGGCTTTTTTTGATATAATAAAAGAGACTGTTATCAGTTAGAAAGAGGTTGGTATGAAAGAATTACAAACTGTACTAAAGAAGCGTTTTGCAATCGAATTTGCAGACAAAAACTTACTGGAAACGGCCTTTACTCATACGAGTTATGCCAATGAGCACCGCCTCTTAAAAATTTCACACAATGAACGCTTGGAATTTTTAGGAGACGCTGTTCTGCAATTATTGATTTCAGAATATCTGTATAAAAAATATCCTAAGAAACCAGAGGGAGATTTGTCCAAGCTCCGTGCCATGATTGTCCGTGAGGAAAGTTTGGCTGGTTTTGCGCGTGATTGCCAGTTTGATCAGTTTATCAAGCTAGGAAAAGGAGAAGAAAAGTCTGGTGGTCGCAATCGTGACACCATTCTTGGTGATGCCTTTGAAGCCTTTCTGGGTGCTTTGCTTTTAGACAAGGATGTTGCTAGAGTAAAAGAGTTTATCTATCAGGTCATGATCCCCAAGGTTGAAGCAGGTGACTTTGAAATGATTAAGGATTACAAGACACACCTGCAAGAGTTGCTCCAGGTCAATGGAGATGTAGATATTCGTTACCAGGTGACCTCTGAAACGGGACCTGCCCATGACAAGGTTTTTGATGTAGAAGTTCTGGTTGAGGGCAAGAGTATCGGAAAAGGTCAAGGTCGTTCTAAAAAATTGGCAGAACAAGAGGCCGCCAAAAATGCAGTTGAGAAAGGGCTGGATTCATGTATTTAAAGGAGATTGAGATTCAGGGATTCAAGTCCTTTGCTGACAAGACCAAGGTCGTCTTTGACCAAGGTGTGACAGCTGTCGTTGGGCCCAATGGTTCTGGGAAGTCAAATATCACGGAAAGTCTGCGATGGGCCTTGGGAGAGTCCAGTGTCAAGAGTCTGCGTGGGGGTAAGATGCCTGATGTCATTTTTGCTGGGACTGAAAGTCGCAAACCGCTCAATTATGCCTCTGTTGTCGTGACCTTGGACAATGAAGATGGTTTTATCAAGGATGCGGGGCAAATCATTAAGGTAGAACGTCATATCTATCGTAGTGGTGATAGCGAGTATCGAATTGATGGCAAGAAAGTTCGCTTGCGTGATGTGCACGACCTTTTCTTGGATACAGGTTTGGGAAGGGATTCCTTCTCCATCATTTCCCAAGGGAAGGTTGAGGAGATTTTTAATTCCAAGCCAGAGGAACGCCGTGCTATTTTTGAAGAAGCTGCGGGAGTTTTAAAATACAAGACTCGTCGAAAAGAAACAGAAAGCAAACTGCAACAAACTCAAGACAATCTCGACCGCTTAGAGGACATTATCTATGAGTTGAACAATCAAATCAAGCCCCTTGCAAAACAAGCCGAGAATGCTCGTAAGTTTCTCGACTTGGATGGTCAACGCAAGACGATTTATTTGGATGTACTGGTTGCCCAAATCAAGGAAAACAAGGCTGAACTAGAGCTGACAGAAGAAGAACTAACGCAGGTTCAGGAACTCTTGACCAGTTATTACCAAAAACGTGAAGAGTTAGAGGAAGAAAATCAAACTCTTAAAAAGAAACGCCAAGATCTCCAAGCTGAAATGGCTAAAGACCAAGGAAGCTTGATGGATCTGACGAATCTGATCAGTGATTTAGAGCGAAAATTAGCCTTATCAAAACTGGAATCTGAGCAAGTAGCCCTTAATCAACAAGAAGCACAAGCCCGTTTGACTGCTTTGGAAGACAAGAGAAAGACTCTAAGTAAAGAGAAATCTGAAAAAGAAGAGAACTTGGCACAGTTAGAGGAAAATCTAGCTGAAAATAACAAGGAACTCAATCGCCTAGAAGCAGAATTGCTAGCTTTTTCAGATGATCCTGACCAAATGATCGAGCTCTTGCGTGAACGTTTTGTGGCGCTTTTACAAGAAGAAGCGGATGTCTCAAACCAGTTGACCCGTATCGAGAATGAGTTGGAAAACAGCCGTCAATTATCTCAAAAACAAGCAGATCAACTTGAGAAATTGAAAGAACAACTGGCTACAGCTAAAGAGAAGGCTAGTCAACAGCAGGCTGAGCTTGAAACCGCCAAGGAGAAAGTTCAAAAATTATTGGCAGACTACCAAGCTAGTGCCAAGGAACAAGAGAAGCAGAAAGTTTCTTACCAAGCCCAGCAGAGTCAACTCTTTGACCGTCTGGATAGTCTCAAAAACAAGCAGGCTCGAGCCCAGAGTTTGGAAAACATCCTAAGAAATCATAGTAATTTTTATGCGGGTGTTAAGAGTGTTCTTCAAGAAAAAGCCCGTCTTGGTGGGATCATTGGTGCAGTCAGTGAACATTTGACCTTTGATGTGCATTATCAAACTGCTTTGGAGATTGCACTTGGAGCTAGCAGTCAGCATATCATTGTAGAAGATGAAAACGCGGCAACAAAGGCGATTGATTTCCTAAAACGTAACAGAGCTGGTCGTGCAACCTTTCTTCCATTGACGACGATCAAGGCTCGTACGATTTCTAGTCAGAATCAAGATGCTATCGCAGCAAGTCCAGGATTTCTGGGAATGGCAGATGAGTTGGTGTCGTTTGACAAGAGACTAGAAGCCATTTTTAAGAATTTGTTAGCTACGACGGCTATCTTTGACACAGTAGAACACGCGCGTACGGCAGCTCGCCAAGTTCGTTATCAGGTTCGCATGGTGACACTAGATGGGACAGAGTTGCGTACAGGTGGTTCCTACGCGGGTGGTGCTAATCGTCAAAATAACAGTATCTTCATCAAGCCAGAACTAGAGCAATTACAAAAAGAAATTGCTGAAGAAGAAGCTGACTTGCGGTCAGAAGAAGCCAGTTTGAAGACCTTGCAAGATGAGATGGCGGTATTAACAGAAAGATTAGAAGCTATCAAATCTCAGGGTGAGCAAGCTCGTATTCAGGAGCAAGGCTTGTACCTAGCTTATCAACAAACCAATCAGCAGGTCGAAGAGTTAGAAACACTTTTGAAACTTCAAGAAGAGGAATTAAATCGCCTATCTGAAGGAGATTGGCAAGCGGACAAGGAAAAATGCCAAGAGCGCCTCGCTACTATCGCCAGTGAAAAGCAAAATCTGGAAGCTGAGATTGAAGAGATTAAGTCTAATAAAAACGCTATTCAAGAACGTTATCAAAACTTGCAGGAACAAGTAGCGCAAGCACGCTTGCTTAAGTCAGAACTGCAAGGACAAAAGCGGTATGAAGTGACTGATATTGAACGCCTAGGTAAGGAATTGGATAACCTCAATCTCGAACAAGAGGAAATCCAGCGCCTTCTCCAAGAAAAGGTTGATAATCTTGAGAAAGTGGATACGGATTTGCTCAGTCAGCAGGTGGAAGAGGCCAAAACTCAGAAAACAAACCTCCAACAAGGTTTGATACGCAAGCAGTTTGAGTTGGATGATATCGAAGGCCAGCTGGATGATATTGCCAGCCATTTGGATCAGGCTCGCCAGCAGAACGAAGAGTGGATTCGCAAGCAAACGCGTGCTGAAGCTAAGAAGGAAAAGGTCAGCGAACGCTTGCGCTATCTACAAGCTCAATTAACTGACCAGTACCAGATCAGCTACACAGAGGCTCTAGAAAAGGCTCATGAACTGGAAAATCTCACTCTGGCGGAGCAAGAGGTTAAAGATCTTGAGAAGGCTATTCGCTCACTCGGTCCAGTCAATTTGGATGCTATTGAACAGTACGAAGAAGTCCACAATCGTTTGGATTTCCTAAATAGCCAACGAGATGATATTTTGTCTGCGAAAAACCTGCTCCTTGAGACCATCACAGAGATGAATGATGAGGTTAAGGAACGCTTTAAATCAACTTTTGAGGCGATTCGTGAGTCCTTTAAAGTGACCTTTAGACAGATGTTTGGTGGAGGTCAGGCAGACTTGATATTAACTGAGGGCGATCTTTTAACAGCTGGTGTGGAGATTTCTGTTCAACCACCAGGTAAGAAAATCCAGTCTCTCAACCTCATGAGTGGTGGTGAAAAAGCCCTATCTGCTCTGGCTCTGCTCTTCTCCATTATCCGAGTTAAGACCATTCCTTTTGTTATCTTGGATGAGGTAGAGGCGGCACTAGACGAAGCCAATGTCAAACGTTTTGGGGATTATCTCAACCGCTTTGATAAGGATAGTCAGTTTATCGTCGTGACCCACCGTAAGGGAACGATGGCGGCAGCAGACTCTATCTATGGAGTTACCATGCAAGAATCAGGTGTGTCCAAGATTGTTTCGGTTAAGTTAAAAGACTTGGAAGAAACAGTAAACTAGTTACCAAACGATAGCATCTCTTAGGAGGTGCTATTTTTTAAAACTAAAGCCCTAAATTTTCTCTTACGGTCAGTTCAGGCGCAAAAAACGACATTTGGGATTTCCTCTTAGCGAAAAGACTTTCTCTATGATATAATAGTTTCATGATTACAACAGTACCTATTAAGAACGAAAAAGATATTGCAGTACCAGGGAAAACAGTCCTTGTACTAGGTTATTTTGATGGCATCCACAAGGGACATCAGAAACTTTTTGAAGTGGCCAGTAAGGCTTCTATGAAGGATTATCTGCCGGTTGTCGTAATGACCTTTACAGAGTCGCCAAAACTTGCCTTGCAACCTTACCAACCTGAGCTTATGCTCCATATCGTCAATCACGAGGAACGAGAGCACAAGATGAAATGGCATGGGGTAGAGGCTCTTTTCTTACTTGACTTTAGTAGCAAATTTGCTAGTTTAACGGGTCAAGAATTCTTTGATACCTATGTTCGAGCTTTAAAACCAGCTATTATTGTAGCAGGATTTGACTATACTTTTGGCTCTGATAAGAAAACTGCGGATGACCTGAAGGATTATTTTGATGGAGAGATCATCATTGTTCCTCCGGTCGAAGACGAAAAGGGAAAGATTAGTTCTACACGGATTCGTCAGGCAATTCTTGATGGAGATGTCAAGGAAGTCAATCATCTGCTCGGCACTCCGCTCCCATCTCGTGGAATGGTCGTTCATGGAAATGCTCGTGGGCGTACTATTGGTTATCCAACAGCCAATCTGGTCCTAAGAGATCGAACCTATATGCCGGCAGACGGTGTTTACGTAGTCGATATCGAAGTGCAACGTCAGAGATATCGTGGAATGGCAAGTGTTGGAAAAAATGTTACCTTTGATGGAGAAGAACCACGTTTTGAAGTTAATATTTTCGACTTTTCAGACGATATTTACGGTGAGACAGTTATGGTCTACTGGCTGGACCGTGTCCGAGATATGGTCAAATTTGACTCCGTAGAGGAACTGGTAGACCAACTCCAGAAAGACGAAGAGATAGCTCGAAACTGGAAGGATGGAGATTCTGTCATTCAAGGGGCTGAGGTATAGAAAACGTCTGAATAAGCTTATAGAAGGTTTAGTTTATTTGATTGTAGTTTTGAAAGAGTGATATAATTCTTTTTAGTTCCTATAATTCCCTATTTTAGCATCTACTTATGCTCAGAATATAGACGAGGCTTTATTATGCAAACGCAAGAAGAAATGAATGTTTTGGTACCGGAAAAATTAGCAGAAATCGAGCGTGATTTCGATGTAAAAGTTTTGTGGGCTATTGAGTCTGGTAGTCGTGCTTGGGGATTTGAGTCTCCTGATAGTGACTTTGATGTGCGATTTATCTATAAACACAAGCAGGATTTTTATCTCCGTTTGAATGAACAGCGCGATGTTATCGAGCTACCAATTGATGATACTTGGGATGTGAGTGGCTGGGATTTAGACAAGACTTTAAAACTCCTTTATAAGTCAAATCCTACACTGTTTGAATGGTTACAGTCACCAATTGTTTATCAACAAACGGATTTTATCGAGCGCATGCGTCCTCTTGCTAACCAGTATTTTTCTGAGAAAAAAATGCTGTATCATTACTTGAATACTGCTAGAACTCAAATGAATAAGTATCTTTCAGGAGGCAAGGTCAAGCCTAAAAAGTATTTCTATGCGCTGCGTCCCATTTTGGCCTGTCGTTGGATTGAAAAATACCATTCTGTTCCTCCAATTTTATTTGACGATTTGGTCAAAGAATTGCTTCCTGATGAGATGAAAGAGCATGTATCAAGATTGCTTGATATCAAGGTAAAGGGACCTGAAGGTATGGAAATTGATCCGATAATGCCAATTCAAGATTATATTTTAGCTAACATCCAAGAGCTAGATGCATACGTTCAAAGTGTTAGTGAGGAAAAGAAAGACTGGAGAGCTCTAAATCAATTTTTCCTTGAAGAATTAGGCCACGACTGAGGTTTTTTATGGGTAAATGGACATGTAAATGTGGGCAAGCAATGAATGACCACCGAGCGCCCGATCCAAATGCTTATTCAGTTTATTCGGATGAGTTGTTTGAAGAAATCATAAATAAAGCTGACGACCATAATAAAATTTCTTACGATGATATTTCTGAAGCGTCATTTTATATGTGGAAGTGCCCTGAGTGTGGCAGTTTCATGGTTTTTGGCGAAGACGGGGATGGAGATCACTTTACTTTTTATGAGCGCCAAGAAGTAGAAAAGGTAGAGCCTCTCTTTGATCCAGATCAAGAGTTAAATCTTGTTGTGGTTGAATTTCAGGAGGGAGGGAATGGTTATACTTATATCTGTGATGACCCAAATATCCATATAGGACACGCTGTTGTTGTCCCAGTGGGGAAGGAAAATACTGAAAAAACTGCTTTAGTTGTACAGAAGTATCATGCCCTACCAAAGGATATCACTTTTCCTGTTGAAAAGTTAAAACGTGTCATTCGTAGGTATTCACATTTCGACCCAATCACTTCGAAAAACGTTTTTAGAAATTTAAAAAAGTTAGGAAGAATTCTAGATGTTTGCTCTAAAAATGCTAACCCCAACTCTCAGCAAACATATTATAGTATCAAAACTCCTTTAGGATATTTCTGGTTAGAATTAAATGGAGTTCCGATTCCAATGAAAATCACACAGATTCAAGTCAAAGATAAAAAATACCAAGTTGATAGCGCCCTTTATATAAAACCTTCAGAGATTAACTGTAGAAAATTCTATGAACTGGAATTATGTGCAGATTTTGATATTGATGCTTCTAGATGGATCGATGTTCTCTCTGATGAAAACGTTTGGGGAAATACTTGGGAACTAAATGGTCTTCAATTTGGTATTACTGCAGGGGAGTCTCCAGAATTTGAAGACGAAGTTGTAGCAAGAAAGTATAGTCGTGTCCCTCTTTATTATGACTGGCACCCTGAATTTGAAGATTATTATGGCTTCAGTTTAGCTTGGAAAAAATATGAGTCTGATAGCGATTTGTCGATAGATTTCTATACAACGTAAGAAGTTTTTAAAACATTAAACCCTACGTCTTACTATATACTATGTAATAAAAAACGAACAGCCTCTTTTTCTGTGATGCAGAAGAGAACTTGTTCGTTTTTTTATATCAAATAATAACATTGGTATGTTTTCAAAAAGTAACAATCTCTTTCTAAAACACGCGATAGACATAAGGATTTTCTGGTTTGTCTACTTTTGTGAAACTCTCAACCTCTAGTGTTGGGAGTTTTTGTTTGAGTTCTTTATGGTAGTGGAGAGTCAGGGTTCCGCTAGCGGTGATCCAAGTATTGTCAGGATACTGGCGTGAGTTCCCCTTTGTCAAGAGTCCATATACACCAGAATCGGCGATACAGTGGATGATTCCAAAGCGAAAGAGGAACTGGCTATCTGGATGGCTAGGATCGTTATAGACAAAGCCTGTAAACTCGATTTGCTTTCCTTCAAACTCTTGAGGGTAGTCATAGAGAACTTCCATGACCTCCATATAGTTTTCATCAGTGATTTGAATGGTTGGTTGGGTGAGGTATTTGTCAGCTGTAGACCTCATTTCCTTTTCATAAGCAGATTTGGAAAAATAGGTACTGGTATCGGGTTTGAGGTATTGACTGGATGTTCCTTCGCTTGCCTGAATAGCAGTATCGATTCCCTCAGCAAGTGGGAAATGATAACCTTTGGCAGATACAGTTCTCGAGTCCAAACTTACTGTCGGAAAGGCAACTCCAATCAAGAGAGGTAGTGACAGTAAAAGGAGGCTGATTCGTCTAGCTCGACGACTTTCTAAATGGCTGTGAGAGTTGATTTTCTTGATCCAGATATAGAATTGGACCAGAGCCAACAGAAGAGAAAGGACCATAGAGATATAGACTAGATAGGAATAGTGGAGGTTAATGTAGTGACTGAGCTTGCCAGAAAGCTGCAGATACAGAGTTAGGGCAAAATAACCCAGTAAAATGAAAAATCGCATCATAGCAACACTCCAAACATGTAAGAATAAAGCAAGACAAGCACTGTCACAATACCCATAAATTGCCAGATGAAGCGCACTTTGAGATAGTGTTTCATCATGAGGAGATTTTTGATATCAAGCATGGGGCCTATGATCAGAAAGGCAAGGACTGGCGCTAGGCCGAAGCTCGAGAGGAGAGAAGCTCCGATAAAGGCGTCCGCCTCGCTACAAAGAGAGAGGAGAAAGGCTAGAAACATGAGCAAGAGAATCGCAAGGACTGGACTTGCACTGATAGAGGTCAAGATCCGAGTCGGGACATAGACCTGCACGATAGCCGCAAAGAGACAGCCAAAGACCAAGTAACGCCCCATATCGAAAAACTCATCAATAGCTTGTATAAAGATCTGAAACACTTTTCTAGAGGGACTCAAGTGTGAAAAGTCATGTTCATGACAAGTGATAGGATTCTCTTTTTGAATGGGTTCCTTCCAGAAAAATCCTAGGAAAATCCCCAGAATCAAAGCAATCACAATAGCTCCCAGAGCTCGCAAGAAGGCAAGTTTTATTGAATTGCCAAAGGCAGAATATGTAGCGAAAAGAACGATAGGATTGATGATGGGAGCAGTCACCAGAAAAGGAACCGCTGTGTAGCTGGGCACCTTTTTTTCTAGAAAACGATTGATAATCGGAACGATACCACATTCGCAAGAAGGAAAGAGAAAGCCAATGAAGGTACCAAAAAAGATCCTCCCCCAACGATTGCGAGGGAGAAACTCATAAACTTTATCAGGTGTGATATAGACCTCAATCAATCCCGAAATGAGACTCCCAATCAAGACAAAAGGAAGGGCTTCAATCATGATGGAGAGAAAAATAGCCCCTGCTTGTAATACACTAGGAGGAAGAGATTGGAAAATCGTCATCTATTTTTTCTTCTCAACTTTTTCTTTTTTATCTTTGTCATCTGGAAAAGTGACTTGTGTTAAGTCAGGAAGTTTTGCGAATTCTTCAAACATCTTGTCCAAGTCATCCGTTTTTGTAAATCTAACAGCCATGGGCCTACCTCTTTTCTACATTCTACCTCTATTATACTATTATTTTCTTGAAAAGGGATTATTTTGATAATCAAAGAGGTAAAAAAGGGTAGGGCGAAACAAGGGCTGTTCCTTATGGTATAATAGGTATATGGATAAAAAATATGAAAAAATCTCCCAAGATTTGGGTGTAACCTTAAAGCAAATCGATACCGTTCTAAGTTTGACCACTGAAGGAGCGACAATTCCCTTCATCGCGCGTTATCGGAAGGACATGACTGGTAGTCTGGATGAGGTGGCGATTAAGGCTATTATTGACCTGGATAAAAGTCTGACTAATCTCAATGACCGCAAGCAAGCTGTCTTAGCTAAGATTCAAGAACAAGGCAAGCTAACAAAGGAATTGGAAGAAGCTATTTTGGCAGCTGAAAAATTAGCAGACGTAGAAGAACTCTATCTTCCTTATAAGGAAAAACGTCGGACCAAGGCAACCATTGCTCGTGAAGCTGGACTCTTTCCTCTTGCTCGCTTGATCTTGCAGAATGTAAATGGTTTAGAGAAAGAAGCTGAGAAGTTTGTCTGTGAAGGATTTGCGACTGGTCAAGAAGCCTTGGCTGGTGCGGTTGATATTTTGGTCGAAGCCTTATCTGAAGATGTGACCTTGCGTTCACTGACCTATCAGGAAGTGCTGAGACACTCTAAAATCACTTCGCAAGTTAAAGATGAAAGTCTTGATGAAAAACAAGTTTTTCAGATTTATTATGATTTTTCAGAGACAGTTGGCAACATGCAAGGTTATCGTACCTTGGCACTCAATCGTGGGGAGAAACTAGGGATTTTGAAGGTCGGCTTTGAACATGCGACGGACCGTATCTTATCTTTCTTTGCTGCCCGTTTCAAGGTGAAAAATGCCTATATAGATGAAGTTGTTCAACAGTCAGTTAAGAAAAAGGTCTTGCCTGCTATCGAACGACGCATTCGAACAGAGTTGACTGAGAAGGCGGAAGAAGGGGCTATCCAACTCTTTTCTGACAACCTGCGTAATCTCCTATTGGTTGCTCCGCTGAAAGGGCGCGTGGTTCTAGGATTTGACCCTGCCTTTCGTACAGGTGCCAAGCTGGCTGTTGTTGATGCAACAGGGAAAATGCTGACGACTCAAGTCATTTATCCAGTAAAACCAGCATCAGCTCGTCAAATTGAAGAAGCCAAGAAAGATTTGTCGGACTTGATTGGTCAATACAGTGTAGAAATTATTGCTATCGGAAATGGAACTGCCAGTCGTGAAAGTGAAGCCTTTGTGGCGGAAGTTCTGAAAGATTTTCCAGAAGTCAGCTATGTTATTGTCAATGAAAGTGGCGCTTCTGTCTACTCTGCTAGTGAACTTGCTCGTCAGGAGTTTCCAGAATTAACTGTTGAAAAACGCTCTGCTATCTCTATCGCCCGTCGTTTGCAAGATCCCCTTGCTGAATTGGTAAAAATCGATCCCAAGTCAATCGGTGTCGGGCAATACCAGCACGATGTCAGTCAGAAGAAACTGTCTGAAAGTCTGGACTTTGTCGTTGATACGGTGGTTAACCAGGTCGGTGTCAATGTCAATACAGCCAGCCCAGCACTTCTCTCCCATGTAGCTGGACTCAATAAAACCATTTCTGAAAATATCGTCAAATACCGTGAGGAAGAAGGAAAAATCACTTCACGCGATCAGATTAAGAAGGTTCCTCGTCTGGGTGCCAAAGCCTTTGAGCAAGCCGCTGGTTTCCTCCGTATCCCGGAAAGTAGCAATATCCTTGATAATACAGGAGTTCACCCAGAAAACTATGCTGCGGTTAAGGAGCTCTTCAAACGCTTGGATATCAAGGACTTGAATGAAGAAGCTCAAAGTAAACTCAAGTCCCTTTCAGTCAAAGAAATGGCGCAAGAACTAGAACTTGGTCCAGAAACCCTTAAAGATATCATTGCTGACCTTCTCAAACCAGGTCGAGATTTCCGTGATTCTTTTGATGCACCTGTTCTCCGTCAAGATGTACTGGATATCAAGGACTTAAAAGTCGGCCAGAAACTGGAAGGTGTGGTGCGGAATGTCGTTGACTTCGGTGCCTTCGTTGATATCGGGATTCACGAGGACGGCTTGATTCATATTTCCCATATGAGTCGTAAATTTATCAAACATCCCAGCCAAGTGGTATCAGTCGGAGATTTGGTAACGGTTTGGGTCAAGAAAATCGATACCGAACGTGAAAAAGTCAATCTGTCGCTCTTAGCTCCAGATGAAACTGACTGAGTACGTTCAGTCTGTTTCCCTCGAAGACTTTGGTAGACCTTTTACCCACCAAGCCCAGTGGAATTCTCGTCTGCGAACGACAGGTGGACGATTTTTCCCCAAGGATGGGCATTTGGACTTTAATCCCAAGGTTTATAATGAACTAGGTTTGGAAGTCTTTCGCAAAATCGTGCGCCATGAACTCTGTCACTATCACCTTTATTTTCAGAAAAAGGGTTATCGACATAAGGACCGAGATTTTAAAGAACTTTTGAAAGAAGTGGATGGACTGCGCTTTGTTCCCCATTTGAAAGACCAAAGTAATTTCCTGGTCTATCAGTGCCAATACTGCCAGCAACGCTATCAACGCAAGAGGAAGGTTGATACAAAACGCTATCGCTGTGGCGTCTGCCGTGGCAAACTCGTCATCTTAAATCGGCCTAAGGACTGATGTTTGTGAACCTGTTTCATGCTATACTACTTGTAAGAATACCGAAAGAGGAAACAATCATGAATACAAAATTTTATAAAATGAGACGAAATCGTATGGTGTCAGGAGTTTTAGCTGGGCTATCAGACAAGTGGAATTTTGATGTAACCCTAGTCCGCTTTCTCTTCGCCATTTTTACCGTAGCAAATTTTGGAATTGGTGTGATAATCTACATCATCCTTGCCTCTATCCTGCCAACTAAGGAAGAAATCGAAGCCGAAATGTACGGAACAGGACCACGCAAACGTAAGGAAGCCCAAGCCATTGAAGACAATGATGGCTGGTTTTGGTAACATGAGTATATAAAAAGCTAATTCTATAGCGAATTAGCTTTTTTTGTGATTGTAAAATCAATAGATAAAATGTTATAATATATTAAAAATGAATAGTTAGGATTTTATAATGGCCAACGAAAACGATTTGTTAGAATTGCAAGTAAATGACCTTGATTTTGATTATGAAGAATTACTTCAATTAGAAAGTTCTTTAGAGAGTAATCTTAAGGATGTTATTGAGCATATTGATCAACTTGATATAGATAGAGAAAAATTACAAAATAACGAATATCTTCAAGAATCTATTGAGAATATAGTTTGGGAACAAGTACAGCTTCAAGTAGCTGCTCAAATTGGTGAAGAGTTTATTATAGACAACCATGACCAAACTCTAGATTTACGAAAAGAAGCACACATCCAAACTGCTGAAAATTTTGAAAAAGGGAAATTTATTACTCATAACGCAGATAGAAGTATATATGAGGACAGATATAAAGATTGGCAAGAAAAATTTGAAAGAGATGAATTTGGAAATATTCGAACTCATACAACTCGATCAGGGAAAACAGTAAATACAATAAAAAAAGATGCCAGAGAGTTTTTAGATAAAAATAGGCCAAAAGGTTCAAAAGAAAAAGGGACTGATATGGATCATACTATTTCTGCTGGTGAAATCATTCGTGACAGTAAAGTTAATGCTTTTATGGAAGAAGATCAACAATATGCTTTTGCTAATAGCGATATAAATTTAAATGAGATGAGAGCCAGTGTAAATCGAGCAAAAGGGTCTAAATCAGTGCCGGAATACCTCGATTATCCAAATTCTAAAGGTCAGTATCCAAAAGATAATCAAAACTTGACTGAATTAGAAGAAAAGCAAATGAGGGAAAAATATAAACTGGCTAAGGATGATTTGGACAAGAAAAAAGATGAAGCTGAAAAGCGAGCTATTCAATCTGGTAAAAAATCACGACGTGATGAGGCGTTAAAAGTTTCCGGAAAAGCTTTAAAAGCAGCACTTTTACAGTTGCTTTCAGAATTTTTGCGAGAGTTAATTAAAAAATTTATTTCTTGGCTTAAAGATACAGAGAGAAACTTATCGACTTTTATTGAAAAGATAAAAGAGGCTATCATTTCATTTGTAAACAACTTATCCAATCACTTATTAAACATTGGTAAATCTGTAATTACGATGATTGCTTCTGCGATAGTTGGACCTGTAATTAACACTTTTCTTAAAGCTTGGACATTTATACACCAAGGTTGGAAATCGTTAAAAGAAGCTATTGATTATCTAAATAATCCGGACAATAAAGAAAAAAGTGTTCAGATTATGATTTTAGAAGTTGGAAAAATTGTTGTTGCGGGTTTATCGGCTACTGGAGCAATTGTACTAGGAGAAACTTTAGGAGCTTCTCTCACAGCTAGTTTTCCAGTCCTAGCTATTTCAATACCACTTTTGGGAACTATCGGTGGCCTGATTGGAACTTTTATGGGAGCAACTTTATCTGGAATAATTGGCGCTTTTGTATTAAGAATGATTGATCAGCAAATTGTCAATAAACAGATTACTGAATTAAGTTCTAAGAAAATTGATCAAAATAATGAAATGTTAGTAATCAAAGATCAATTACTAGATGTAAAGAGTATAAAGCTTCAAGTAGAAAAAGATTCTGTTATCAATACTATTAAGGAAAGACATGATATGGCTGCGTCCATGATGAAAGAAAAGCTATCAGATATTTTTGAAGAATCTACAAGAGACGATAAAAGTGACTTTGATGAGATTGATAGTTTATTACAAGAATTATTAGATTAGGGAGATAAATATGGAACAAGAAGTAGTTGAGCAAGAACAAGAAACAATTGAAATAAACATTAGCAAACATGATTTCGATGAAGCAAAAGAGCATCTGAAAGAGTTTGCTGAACAAAGTCAAGATGAACTGTATTTTGATAAAGTTAGAACTCACGATGATTTCTTCGGTTTTGAGTTTGCTGAACATGGAGTGACAGGAAACGAGTTTAATACGTTAGTTGAACAAATTCAAAATTACATTTCAAAATTTTATGATAATCAACAAACATTTATTGAAGAATTTGGTCAAGTTTATAAAGCTTTAGAAGCGCTGGATAAAGATTATATTCAAGCTATTCTTTCTTCTGTAGCTGCCATTGAACATACCAACAAAAAAATTCTGAAAGAACAAGCTCGTATTGATAAAACCATAGAGAAACAAAAATTAACTTTAGAAGCTCTTAAGCAGTTTAAAGAGAAATTTAACGAAGAAAAAAGTAAAAATTCTATCGTCGAAAATGAGGAACGACTTTCTGCACTAGATGATAGAATTGTCAACTTAGAGGGCACTGTTAGTCAGCTTCCTTTGGAAACAGTCTCTCACACTGCTGAGATTGAAGAACTCAGAAAAGAGTTGAAAGAAAGTAAACAACAAATTCAATTTATTTCAAATCGTCTTCTTACACTCTTTATTGTATCAGGAGTATCTATTGGAATGTTGTTAATAACTTTACTTTTTATGTTTTTGAGGTAAATTATGACTGTATCTCGTGACAAGCTAATTGAGAGCGCCAAAAAATTGGATCGACAACTGGGTAATGAGTCGACTTTTCTCACAAAAGTGAATGAGATTATAATTGATTATTCAGACACAAATAAAGTAGCAGATTTATATAAATCTATGTATTTATTTCAAAAAGAGAATAAAATAAGCAAGATAAGTCAAACGCTAAAAGAATTGTCTGATAATTTAGCTTGTTATTTAGGTTACTCTTATCTTTTTGAAATACTAGGGAAGGAGTTAGGAAAACGTAACAACTCTTCTTTGGATGAATTGATGAAGGAATTAAATCAATTAGTTGGTTTACAAAAAGTTAAAGAGGAAGTTTCAAGGTTAGTTATATATCAAAAGGTTCAGTCCAAAAGAAAAGAGTCTGGGCTAAAAGTACCAAAGAGAACTTTACATATGGCGTTTATGGGGAATCCTGGTACTGGAAAGACGACAGTAGCTAGAATTGTAGGTCGAATGTATTATCAGTTAGGCCTTCTTTCAAAGGGGCATTTTACTGAAGTCTCTAGAACGGATTTAATTGCTGGTTACCAAGGTCAAACCGCTTTGAAAGTAAAAAATGTTATCGAAAAAGCAAAAGGTGGCGTTTTATTCATAGATGAAGCTTATAGTATTACAGAAAATGACAATACTGATTCATATGGACGAGAATGTTTAACAGAATTAACAAAGGCTCTAGAGGATTCAAGAGATGATCTAATTGTTATTGTTGCAGGATATACTGATCCAATGAATCATTTTTTTGAATCGAATCCTGGTCTAAAGTCTCGCTTTAATTATTTTATTAATTTTGAAAATTACTCTTCTACAGAATTGTTAGATATTCTAGAAACTTTAGCAAGAAAAGACGACTACCAGATTGAAGACAAGCTAAAAGAAATATTATTAAATTATTTTAATGATAAGTTAGAAAGTAATCTCACCAATTTTTCTAACGGTCGTTTCGTTCGAAATCTTTATGAAGACTTAATAATGAATCAAGCAGTTCGAATTGATCAAAGTGAAAATTTGACCTCAAAAGATTTAACTTTGTTGATAAAAGACGATTTTTCTTTTTGAATAAAACAGTTCTGGTAACATAGAAGTATAATTAATTGAAAGAATGTCTTATCAAATTGTAGCTACATTTCTTACTGATTGATGCAGACTGAATAGTTGATTTTAACCCTTGCATCCGCAAGGGTTTTCTTCTTGTATTTCATTTGTGGTAAAATATTGATAGCGAAATTACTTGATATTCTTCTATCTTACAAAAATGTAAGATTAAAGTCTCTTTTGTAAGGTTAGGTTATGGCAAGCCGTCTTTTTTTGCGATAAACTAGACTCATAAAGAACAAAGGAGCAAAAACATGAAAAGAATCTTACAAAAGAAAAGAAGAAAACCAAGTCAAAAAGACATAGAGCGTGTTCAACTGGGATGCGCTATGATGCAAGCACAGTTTCAAATGATGGGATATTAAGAAGGAGAAAATTATGACACTTTTAGATGTAAAACACGTTCAAAAAATCTACAAAACACGTTTCCAAGGCAATCAGGTAGAGGCACTCAAAGATATTCACTTTACCGTGGAAAAGGGTGACTACGTTGCCATCATGGGTGAATCTGGTTCAGGAAAGTCAACCCTGCTCAACATTCTAGCTATGCTGGATAAACCAACTCGCGGGCAGGTTTACTTAAACGGAACCGACACAGCCACTATTAAAAATTCACAGGCTTCGAGTTTCCGTCGTGAGAAGTTGGGATTTGTTTTCCAAGACTTTAATCTGCTAGATACCCTGTCTGTTAAGGACAATATCTTACTTCCTCTAGTTTTATCTCGAAAACCCATTACGGAGATGATGAAGAAATTGGTAGTGACAGCTGAAAATTTGGGCATCAACCAATTGCAAGAGAAGTATCCTTACGAGATCTCAGGGGGTCAAAAACAGCGGGTAGCAGTAGCACGCGCCATCATCACAGAACCTGAAATTCTCCTTGCTGATGAGCCAACAGGAGCCCTTGACTCCAAGTCATCTGCAGCTCTTCTAGATGTTTTTGATGAAATCAATGAGCGAGGCCAAACCATTCTCATGGTAACCCACTCAACAGCTGCAGCCAGTAGGGCCAAGCGTGTACTCTTTATCAAGGATGGCATTCTTTACAACCAAATCTACCGCGGAGACAAGACAGAGCGTCAGATGTTCCAAGAAATCTCTGATACTTTGACTGTTATGGCAAGCGAGGTGAATTAGTATGTTCCGATTAACCAATAAGTTAGCGGTATCTAACTTGATTAAAAACCGCAAACTCTACTATCCCTTTGCCCTTGCTGTTCTCTTAGCAGTGACCATCACCTATCTTTTTTACTCATTGTCACTTAATCCTAACATTGGCAAGATTCGAGGAGGAGAAACTATCTCTATGACGCTTGCCCTCGGTATGGTAGTTGTTACCATCGCTTCTGGAATTATTGTCCTTTATGCCAATAGTTTTGTCATGAAGAACCGCTCCAAGGAGCTGGGTGTATATGGTATGCTGGGGCTTGAAAAGCGCCATTTGATCAGTATGGTTTTTAAGGAGCTTCTTATTTTTGGTTCCTTAACCTTGACAGCTGGTCTCGGCCTAGGAGCTCTCTTTGATAAGCTAATCTTTGCCCTTCTTCTGAAGCTGATGAAGATGAAGGTGGAGCTCGTTTCGACTTTCCAACCAATTGTCTTTATCCTAGTTCTTATCGTCTTTGGAGCTATCTTCCTAGGTCTAATTTTTATCAATGCCTTTCGCATCGCACGCATGAATGCCCTTCAACTCTCTCGTGAAAAAGCCAGTGGTGAGAAAAAAGGACGTTTCTTAGGCCTTCAAACCATTCTAGGTCTGATTAGTTTGGGAGCGGGTTATTATCTAGCAGTAACAGTCGAAAACCCACTTTCTGCTGTTCTGATTTTCTTCGTAGCAGTCTTGTTGGTAATTTTGGGAACTTATCTTCTCTTCAATGCAGGGATTACAGTTTTCTTACAAATCTTAAAGAAAAACAAGACTTACTATTACCAACCCAACAACATGATTTCCGTATCTAATCTCATTTTCCGTATGAAGAAAAATGCGGTTGGTTTGGCTACGATTGCCATTCTTTCAACCATGGTCTTGGTGACTATGTCTGCTGCAACAAGCATTTTTAAGGCTTCAGAAAACTTCAAGAAGGTCATGAATCCACATGATTTTGGGATTACAGGACAGAATGTTGAAAAAGAAGACATCGAAAAACTCTTGAACAAGTATGCTAGTGATAAAGGATTGACTGTCACAAAGAAAGAAGTTCTTACATACAGTAACTTTGGTGTGGCAAATCAAGAAGGTACGAAATTGACAATCTTTGAGAAAGGTCAAAATCGTGTTCAACCGAAAACTATTTTTATGGTCTTTGACCAAAAAGACTATGAGAATATGACAGGACAGAAACTTGGACTTTCAGGTAAGGAAGTTGGATTGTTTGCTCAAAACAAGGAACTTCAAGGGCAGAAAGAACTGACTCTGAATAACCAGACCTACACGATCAAAGAAGAAATCAAAAAAGATTTTATTCTTGAACATGTCCCAAATCAGTACAATATTCTAACTTCGGACTATAACTATTTGGTTGTTCCTGACTTACAAGCCTTTCTTGAACAGCATCCTAACTCTTCCATCTTTAATCAATACTATGGGGGAATGAATGTAACAGCTAATGAGGACGAGCAACTTAAAATTGCAGATAACTATTCAAAATTCGTTAACAACTTTAATAGAGAAATAAACAAAGAAGGAAGCTATGTTTACGGAAGCAATCTGGCTGATAGTAGTGCGCAGATGAGTGCTCTCTTTGGTGGAGTTTTCTTCATCGGTATCTTTCTCTCTATCATCTTTATGGTGGGAACAGTTCTTGTTATCTACTACAAACAAATCTCTGAAGGCTATGAAGATCGTGAACGCTTTATCATTTTGCAAAAAGTCGGTCTCGATCAAAAGCAAATCAAGCAAACTATCAACAAACAGGTGCTAACTGTATTCTTCCTTCCTTTGCTATTTGCCTTCCTACACCTTGCATTTGCCTATCATATGCTTAGCCTCATCCTAAAAGTCATTGGTGTGCTAGATGCGACCATGATGTTGACAGTCACTCTGTCCATCTGTGCTATATTCCTCATTGTCTATGTCTTAATCTTTATGATTACCTCAAGAAGCTATCGTAAGATTGTGCAAATGTAAAAAAGATACCTCGATGTTTATCGAGGTATTTCTTTTATCTTAAATGCTAAAGAGTTGTCCCAAGAGGAAGGTTACGCCCATGGTCAGAAGTCCGATACAGAGGTTGCGGATCATAGCTGTTTTCGTAGGAGCCTTGCCTAATTTAGCACTAGTATAGCCCGTAATAAGAAGGGAGAGGGCTACGATAATAACAGTAGCTGGAATCCGAAAGTCACTTGGAAAGACGATGATCGACAGCATGGGAGGAAGACTTCCTAATACAAAGGCGATAAAGCTAGAGATAGCAGCATGCCAAGGATTGGTAAACTCTTCGTACTCGATTCCATACTTTTCTTCGACCAAGGCTTTAAGTGGATTTTTTAAAAAGGCCTTGTTGGTCAAGAGTTGGGCAGACGTTTCACACTCACCGTTTTGAAGGTAAGCAGCATAGAGGGATTGTTTAGCAGATTCGATGTCTTTGTCCAAGAGCAATTGTTCTCTAGCGACAGCGGCTTCTTCCGTGTCTTTCTGAGTGGATACAGAGACATATTCGCCACCTGCCATAGAAAAAGCACCAGCGAGGATAGCAGCCAAACCTGATAAAAAGATAATCCAGATATTGCTTGTCGCACTGGCAACACCGATAACGACTCCAGCGATGGAAATAATCCCATCATTGGCACCAAGAACACCCGCGCGTAGGATATTGAGTCGGCCTGCAAAGTTTGCATCAATTTCATGTTTTATTTCAGTCATAGTCATCTCCTTTCTCTCCATTATAGAGAAAAGAGTAGGGGAATACAAACTTTTTAAACTATCTGAAAAAAGTTCTACGATTCTAATTTTTAGGCCCTTTGAAGTTTCTCCGAAAAAGTAGTGCTATCCTACTGTACTGGACCTTTTTAAACTTATCTATGGTATAATAGAAGATAGATTTATCAATTGGAGAATGAAGGATTTTATGATTAAACTTGTAGCAACCGATATGGATGGAACCTTTCTAGATGGAGAGGGTCGGTTTGATATGAAACGCCTCAAAAACGTACTTGTTTCCTACAAGGAAAAGGGGATTTATTTTGCTGTGGCTTCAGGTCGCGGTATCTTGTCCCTGAAAAAGTTGTTTGCGGATGTGCGTGATGAAGTGATTTTTATAGCTGAAAATGGGAGCTATGTTGAGTTTCATGGCGAGGATATGTATGAGGCTACTATGTCTCGGGATTTTTACTTGAGCACTTTTGAAGCTTTAAAGAAATCGCCCTATTTTGATGAAAGAAAAATGCTCTTGACTGGGAAAAAAGCTTGTTATGTATTGGATACAGTGGATGAGATCTATCTGATGTTTAGTCGTCACTACAATGAAAACATTCAAAAAGTAGCGAGTTTAGAAGATATCACGGATGAGATTTTTAAATTCACCACCAACTTCACAGAAGAAACGATAGAAGTTGGTGAGGCCTGGGTCAACGAAAATGTTCCTGGTGTGAAAGCCATGACAACTGGTTTTGAATCCATTGATATTGTCTTGGACTATGTTGATAAGGGTGTAGCTATTGTTGAGCTGGCAAAAAAACTGGGTCTGACCATGGATCAGGTTATGGCTTTTGGCGATAATCTCAATGACCTTCACATGATGCAGGTAGTGGGGCACCCCATCGCTCCTGAAAATGCGCGACCAGAAATTTTAGAATTAGCAGAAGCAGTGATTGGCCACCATAAGGACCAATCAGTGATGGCTTATATGGAGGGTTTGTAATGGCAGATATTAAATTGATTGCACTGGATTTGGACGGTACTTTGCTGACAACGGATAAAAAGCTGACAGATCGTACCAAGGCGGTCCTCAAAGCTGCGCGTGACCGTGACATCAAGGTCGTTCTGACAACGGGACGTCCTCTGAAGGCTATGGATTTCTTTCTCCATGAGCTAGGGACTGATGGTCAGGAGGATGAGTACACCATCACCTTTAATGGTGGTCTAGTACAGAAAAATACAGGGGAGATTCTCGATAAAACCGTCTTTTCAATCGACGATGTGGCACGCTTGTACGAGGAAACTGAAAAACTAGGGTTGCCGTTAGATGCCATTTCAGAAGGAACCGTCTATCAAATCCAGTCTGACCAAGAAAGTCTCTATGCCAAGTTCAACCCAGCCTTGACTTTCGTACCTGTCGCTTTTGAGGATCTATCTAGTCAGATGACGTATAATAAATGTGTGACTGCCTTTGCCCAAGAACCTTTGGATGCAGCGATTCAACAGATTTCTCCAGAATTATTTGACCAATATGAAATCTTTAAATCGCGTGAACTCTTATTGGAATGGTCGCCGAAAAATGTCCACAAGACGACAGGTTTAGCGAAATTAATTAAACATTTAGGAATTGATCAAAGTCAAGTTATGGCTTGTGGGGACGAGGCCAATGACCTTTCCATGATTGAGTGGGCAGGTCTGGGAGTTGCCATGCAAAATGCAGTTCCAGCAGTTAAGGAAGTCGCCAATGTGATTACCCCAATGACCAACGATGAGGAAGCCGTTGCCTGGGTTATCGAAGAATACGTGCTAAAGGAGAATTAGAATATGGGATTGTTTGACCGTTTATTCGGGAAAAAAGAAGAGCCGAAAATCGAAGATATTGTTAAAGAAGCTTTGGAAAATCTTGATTTGTCAGAAGAGGTTGAAGAAAACCAAACGGCAGTCGAAGAAACTGCTCAGGAAGAGACAGCAAGAGACAAAGTGGAAAAAACACCTGCTCAAGAAGAACTTCCTCAAGTCTCAACAGAAGAAGTGATTGAACCAGAAGCAGTCGAGGAAACTGCTCAGGAAGAGCTTGGGCTAGAATCTGATGAATTGGAACAATTCCAAGAGTCGGAAAAATTTCTAGAAGAAGAGAACCAAGAAACTGAAGAAGAACTAGCTTCTGAAGTAGTAGAAGAAGAACTTCCTCAGGTTGAAGAAACCGTACAGGAAAAATATGACCGCAGTCTCAAGAAAACCCGTACAGGATTCGGTGCTCGTTTGAATGCCTTCTTTGCCAACTTCCGTTCTGTCGATGAAGAATTCTTCGAGGAATTGGAAGAACTGCTCATCATGAGTGACGTCGGTGTGCAGGTCGCTTCAAACCTAACAGAAGAACTACGCTATGAAGCTAAACTCGAAAACGCTAAGAAGCCTGACGCACTTCGTCGTGTCATTATCGAGAAATTGGTTGAACTCTATGAGAAGGATGGCAACTACGATGAACAAATCCATTTCCAAGATGGTTTGACAGTCATGCTCTTTGTTGGTGTTAATGGTGTTGGGAAAACAACTTCTATTGGGAAATTGGCTCATCGCTATAAACAAGCTGGCAAGAAAGTCATGCTGGTTGCGGCAGATACCTTCCGTGCGGGTGCTGTGGCCCAGCTAGCTGAATGGGGTCGACGTGTGGATGTTCCTGTTGTGACGGGGCCTGAAAAGGCTGATCCAGCAAGTGTGGTCTTTGATGGGATGGAACGCGCCGTAGCCGAAGGGATTGATATTCTCATGATTGATACAGCAGGTCGTCTGCAAAACAAGGACAACCTTATGGCTGAGTTGGAAAAGATTGGTCGCATTATCAAACGTGTCGTTCCTGAAGCACCTCATGAAACTTTCCTGGCACTCGATGCTTCAACTGGACAGAACGCCTTGGTACAAGCTAAGGAATTTTCGAAGATAACACCATTGACAGGTATTGTTTTGACAAAAATTGACGGAACTGCCCGAGGTGGTGTTGTTCTGGCTATCCGCGAAGAACTCAATATCCCTGTAAAATTGATTGGTTTCGGTGAAAAAATTGATGATATTGGGGAATTCAACTCAGAAAACTTTATGAAGGGTCTCTTAGAAGGCTTGATTTAATACAAAATAAATATCCTGCAAGATTGACTTGCAGGATATTTTTGCTATTCTAAACGGCCATCTTCTCGATAGGCGATATCAGGTTGCCAGGTCCATTTGGCTCCATACTTTTCAAGTAAGTCAAAGCTTGCTTGTGGTCCCATGCTTCCAGACTTGTAGTCGTGGAGCGGAACTCCATTTTGAGCCCAGAGCTCTTCGATACGGTCAATCAATTTCCAAGAAGCGCTCACCTCATCCCAGTGGCTAAAGTTGGTAGAATTGTTGTTCAAGACATCGTAGATTAGCTTTTCGTATGGATCTGGTGAAGCCCCAGTAGCGGTAGCATCTGTACGATAATCTAAAGAGCTTGGTGCTAGGTTAAATTCTTCACCGACTTGCTTCCCATTTAGGCTGAGAGAGAATCCTTCAGTTGGTTGGATATAGATGGTCCAGATATTCGGTGCTAATGGTTCTCCAAAGATAGAGTCCATTTGCTTAAAGACGATGTTGACATGAGTCCCTTTTTCTGTCAGGCGTTTACCAGTACGGAAGAAGAAAGGAACGCCACGGAAGCGATCGCTGTCTACAAAGAAGGCACCAGACGCAAAGGTTTCTGTTGTAGATTCAGGATCGACATTTGGCTCGCTTCGATAGGAAATGTATTTCATGCCATCGATTTTACCAGAGCGATATTGACCACGGATAAACTGTTCTTTCAGTTCTTCCTCAGTTGGATGATAGAGGTTTTTAAAGACCTTTATCTTTTCAGCACGAATCTCATCCTTTGTAAAGCTAGCTGGTTTGTCCATGGCTAGAAGAGAGAGGAGTTGAAGAGTATGGTTTTGCACCATATCACGAAGGGCACCAGATTGATCGTAGTAGCCACCGCGTTCTTCAACACCCAAACGTTCCGCAAAGGTAATCTGAACATTATCGATGTGTTCGCGATTCCAAACATTCTCAAAGATCATGTTGGCAAAACGAACAGCAAAGATACTCTGAATCATCTCTTTACCTAGGTAATGGTCGATACGGTAGATTTGCTCTTCATCAAAGGCCGCAAGGAGATCTTCATTGAGTTTGCTAGCTGTTTCGTAGTCTGTACCAAATGGTTTCTCAACGATCAAGCGCTCAAAACCTTTACCATCGACAATGTTTTCAGATTTGAGGTGCTTGGCAATGGTTCCAAAGAACTGAGGTGCCATAGACAAGAAGAAGAGCTTATTGTGTTCAGCTTGGTATTTTTCATTCAGCTCAGTTTGTAATTGACGCAAAGCAATGTAATGTTCCGTATCATTCACATCATGGCTTTGATAGTAGAAGTGGCTAGCAAATTCCTGGGCTTGCTCGGTACTATCTGCCAAATCAAGGATGGACTCAACAACTACAGATTCAAAATATTCCTTACTCCAAGGTCTACGAGCTGTTCCGATAACAGCAAAATGCTCAGAGAGATTGCCTGATTTATAGAGTCTGAAAAGGGAAGGGTAGAGTTTGCGTTTAGCTAAATCTCCACTCGCACCGAAAATTGTAACAATAACCTTTGATGACATCTAGCTACCTAATTTCTATATTTTTTCCTAGTTGAACTAGGGATGAGATTTCCTCATTATCATAGTTTTTATTTTATCATAATTTTCAAAAAAAACAAAAAATCCAATACGCAATTAAAAAACTGTAAGGAGAACCTTACAGTTTTGTTTTATACATTTAAGACCTTGTCCAAGAATTCTTTTAGACGAGGGTGTTGCGGGTTATCGAAGATTTGATCTGGAGTTCCATCTTCCAGGAATTCACCATCAGCCGTAAAGATAACACGGTTAGCCACCTGACGAGCAAATCCCATCTCATGGGTTACGATAATCATGGTCATGCCTTGTTCTGCCAATTCCTTCATAACATTCAGTACATCTCCAACCATTTCAGGGTCAAGAGCGGAAGTTGGCTCATCAAAGAGCATGATATCAGGATTCATGGCAAGTCCACGAGCGATAGCTACACGCTGTTTCTGACCACCTGAAAGGCTATCTGGATTAGCATTAGCTTTGTCTGCAAGACCGACTTTCTCCAGCAACTCCATCCCCAATTTTTCAGCTTCTTCTTTTGTCATCCGTTTGTGTTCAATAGGTGCAAAAGTGATATTTTCTAGGACGGACATGTGAGGGAAGAGGTTGAAGTGCTGGAAAACCATTC
Organism: Streptococcus oralis ATCC 35037; assembly: GCF_900637025.1. Taxonomy (NCBI): domain Bacteria; kingdom Bacillati; phylum Bacillota; class Bacilli; order Lactobacillales; family Streptococcaceae; genus Streptococcus; species Streptococcus oralis. Next base: position 1,036,619 of record NZ_LR134336.1, on the reverse strand, counting down.
CGACGTTTTCGCGAACATGGTCGACATTGGTCGATTTTTCAGTCAAGTCATAACCATTCACTGTGATGTGGCCACTCGTTACCTCCTCGAGAAGGTTAAGACTACGGAGGAAGGTCGATTTACCAGAACCAGAAGGTCCGATGATACAGACAACATCTCCTTCGTAGAATTTAGTTGTAATTCCTTTTAAAACTTCGTTTTTTCCATAATACTTATGCAAATCATTTACATCAATTTTTAGTTTTGCCATTAACGAATCCTCTTTTCTAAGCGTTTCGCTAGTCTAGTCAAAAGCGTGATAATTACAAGATAGAAGATAGCAAGGATTGCATACATCTTGAAACTTTGATAGTTACGGGCGATGATAATCTTACCAGTTTGGAAAAGTTCAACCAGACCGATAGCAGATACGATGGTTGTATCTTTAAGAGCGATAACGAATTGGTTGACGAAGTTTGGCAACATTAATTTAGTCGCTTGTGGCAAGATAATCTTACGCATGGTTTTTCCATAAGAGATACCAAGACTGCGGCTGGCTTCCATTTGCCCAACTGGAACAGCTTGAATCCCACCACGAACGATTTCAGCGATATAAGCTGCCGCATTGAGTGAGAGGGCAATAGTACCAGCTACAAAGTCATTGATTGGACTTTGTTGGCCAGTAATGGACTCGATGAAGTTTGGAATACCCCAGAAAATGAAGGCTGCAAGAATCATCAATGGGATACCACGGATAACGTCAACAAAAATCTCAGAAATCAGACGAAGAGATTTGTATGGGCTAACGCTAAACATACCGAAGATAATCCCGATAACAATAGCAATAGCAAATGAGATAAGAGCTAGAGCAAGAGTGATACCAAGACCGCTAAGGAGTTGTTTGTAGTTGTTTTGAAGCAAGCCCCAGATAGTAGTTTCGTCAACGGTACTTGTAGAGTCAGATGAAGATTCGCTAGCGAGATACTTGTCAAGAATCTTTTGAAACTCTCCGTTAGCTTTGAGGTTGGCAAGTCCGTTATTGAACATCTGGATCAATTCAGGGTTTGTTCCTTTTTTAACCGCAAAGGCAGTTTCACCGATTGGAGTTCCAGCGATTGGTGTTTTCAATTTTTGCCCTTGACTGATAGAATATTTGAGAACAGGCTCATCATCCATCACGGCATCAATAGAGCCAGTGTTCAGACTGTCATACATTGATGCGCCATCTGCAAAGGTTTTAATCTTATAGCCGTATTTGCTTTGGTTTTCAGTAAGGAATGTTTGAGAAGCAGTCCCGTTTTTAACACCAACAGTTTTATCCTTGAGGTCTTCATAAGAAGCAATGGTGCTTGATTCTTTCACACCGAGAATCGTATTTGCTGTGTAGTATGATTCTGAGAAGTCGAAGGTTTCCTTACGAGCATCTGTTACAGACATACCAGCAATGATACCATCTGCTTGTCCTGCTTGAACAGCACTGATGGCTGCGTCAAATCCTGGGTTGGTAATTTCAATTTCAAAACCTTGGTCTTTGGCAATGGCCTTGATGAGGTCCATATCAATACCGGTGTATTGATTGCTTGAATTTTGAAAGACGAATGGGGCAAAAGAAGAGTCACTGGCAATAATGTACTTGCTTTTCACTGGAGTAGCTTTTTGTCCAGCAGCAGTAGTTGTCGTTGGGCTTGCCGTAGTTGTAGAAGCTGTCCATTTTTGGATGATTTGCTCCAAGCTACCATCCTTCTTCATTTGGGCTAGGGCTTCGTTAAACTCGGTAACCAAGTGTTCATACTTGCTCCCTTTTTTGACACCAAAAGCAAAGCTTCCAACAGCCTCGCCATCCATATTGATGCTGAGATCTTGTCCTTGGTTAATCGCATACTCAATAACAGGTTTGTCATCCATGATGGCATTTACAGCACCAGCACTTAGACTGTTATTCATCAAATCACCTGTATCAAAGGTTTTAATAGAGAAACCGTATTTATCTTTGATACTTTCGAGGAAACGTTGAGCGGCAGTTCCGTTCTTAACTCCAACTGTTTTGCCGCTAAGTTCCTCATATTTGGTGATTTTATTTGCCTTTGTGGTAGCAATGACAACTTTTGTATCATAATAGGTATCAGACATGGTAAAGACATTTTCGCGTTCTTTTGTTTTTGTCATACCTGCCATAATAGCATCTGCTTGACCTGACTGCACCGCATTTACAGCTGCATCAAAGCCAGGATAAGACATTTGGATGTTCCATCCTTTGATCTCTGCGACTTTATTGATAATATCAACATCAATCCCTTTATAGGTTTGATCTGAATCTTTAAACTCAAAAGGTGCGTAAGCTGTATCAGATACAATCTTAACAGTATCAGCTTTTGCCATACCTAGTGAGAAAATGGGAAATAAAATGAGCAAACATGCTAGTATTTTTTTCTTCATTTTTAGTCTCCTTTTCCGAATATTTTCCCATTATATCAGAAAATGAATGAAAAGGCAAATTTTATGGATTTTATGTAAGGAAATGTAACATGAAATACTCACTCTTATCAACCTAGAGCAGAGTCTGAAAAGTAAATTTATGGTAAAATAGAAGGATAGAAAAAAGCAGATGAGGCAATCATGATAAATCGAATTACAGATAATAAATTTAAACTAGTATCAAAATACCAACCTTCAGGAGATCAACCACAAGCGATTGAGCAGTTGGTTGACAATATCGAGGGTGGAGAGAAGGCCCAAATTTTGATGGGGGCGACGGGTACAGGGAAGACCTATACCATGAGTCAGGTCATTTCCAAAGTCAATAAACCAACTTTGGTCATTGCTCATAACAAGACGCTTGCTGGTCAGCTCTATGGGGAGTTTAAGGAATTTTTCCCTGATAATGCTGTTGAGTACTTCGTATCTTACTATGATTATTACCAACCCGAGGCCTATGTCCCTTCAAGCGATACCTATATAGAGAAGGATAGCTCGGTCAATGACGAGATTGATAAGCTCCGTCACTCAGCGACTTCAGCCCTTCTGGAGCGCAATGATGTCATCGTTGTGGCTTCAGTCTCTTGTATCTATGGTTTGGGTTCGCCCAAGGAATACGCTGATAGCGTGGTTAGTCTGCGTCCAGGTCTTGAGATTTCTCGTGATAAACTTTTGAATGACTTGGTCGATATTCAGTTTGAACGCAATGATATTGATTTCCAACGGGGAAGATTTCGTGTTCGTGGGGATGTGGTGGAGATTTTCCCAGCTTCCCGAGATGAGCACGCTTTTCGAGTAGAGTTTTTCGGTGATGAAATTGATCGTATCCGTGAAGTTGAGGCTTTGACAGGTCAGGTATTGGGAGAAGTGGATCATTTGGCGATTTTCCCTGCCACTCACTTTGTGACCAATGATGACCACATGGAAGTTGCGATTGCGAAAATTCAAGCAGAATTAGAAGAGCAGTTAGCTGTCTTTGAGAAGGAAGGCAAACTGCTAGAAGCCCAGCGTTTGAAACAGCGAACAGAGTATGATATTGAGATGTTACGTGAGATGGGCTATACCAATGGTGTTGAAAACTACTCACGCCACATGGATGGTCGTAGCGAAGGAGAGCCTCCTTATACGCTTCTTGACTTCTTCCCAGATGATTTCTTGATTATGATTGATGAAAGTCACATGACTATGGGGCAAATAAAGGGCATGTACAATGGAGACCGTTCTCGTAAGGAAATGTTGGTCAATTATGGTTTCCGTTTGCCGTCTGCCTTAGATAATCGTCCTCTCCGTCGGGAGGAGTTTGAGAGTCATGTGCATCAGATTGTTTACGTTTCAGCGACACCAGGCGACTATGAAAATGAACAGACGGAGACAGTGATTGAGCAAATCATTCGACCGACAGGTCTCTTGGACCCTGAGGTAGAAGTGCGTCCAACTATGGGACAGATTGATGACCTCCTAGGTGAAATCAATGCCCGTGTTGAAAAGAACGAACGAACTTTTATCACAACCTTGACCAAGAAGATGGCAGAAGACTTGACCGACTACTTCAAAGAAATGGGCATCAAGGTCAAGTACATGCACTCAGATATTAAGACCTTGGAACGAACGGAGATTATCCGTGACCTACGTTTGGGTGTCTTTGATGTCTTGGTCGGAATCAATTTGCTCCGTGAAGGGATTGACGTACCTGAAGTAAGCTTGGTTGCTATTCTAGATGCTGACAAGGAAGGTTTCCTTCGTAACGAACGTGGCCTCATCCAGACTATTGGCCGTGCTGCCCGTAATAGCGAAGGCCATGTCATCATGTATGCGGACACGATGACTCAATCTATGCAACGTGCCATCGATGAAACGGCCCGCCGTCGGAAAATACAGATGGCTTATAATGAAGAGCATGGTATCGTACCTCAAACCATTAAGAAAGAAATCCGTGATCTAATCGCCGTAACCAAGGCAGTTGCTAAGGAAGAGGACAAGGAAGTCGATATCAATAGCCTCAACAAACAAGAGCGCAAAGAACTCGTCAAAAAACTCGAAAAACAAATGCAAGAAGCCGTCGAAGTACTTGACTTTGAACTTGCAGCTCAGATTCGTGATATGATGCTGGAAGTGAAGGCGTTGGGGTAGTGAAGGAGAAAAATAAATGAACCTAACTATCAAACAAATGGAAACTCCTGAAGAGATAGAAGGTAAATCCTTCGTTCATTGGCAAACGTGGAGAGAGGCTTATGATGACCTTTTACCTGCGAAATTTCAGGAGACGATGACATTAGAAAGATGTCGATTCTTTAGTCAAATATATCCAGAAAATACATTGATTGCGATGGATGGCATGAAGGTAGTTGGTTTTATCAGTTATGGAAACTATCGTGATGAGACTCTTCAAGCTGGTGAAATTATTGCCTTATATGTTTTAAAAGACTATTATGGAAAAGGTATTGCTCAGAAGTTAATGAAGGAAGCTCTGTCTACTCTTGAACAGTTCTCTGAAATATTTTTATGGGTATTAAATGAGAATAAGCGAGCCATTGCTTTCTATCAAAAAATGGGTTTTACTTTTGATGGGCAAGAAAAAATACTTGACCTTGGAAAACCTATCACTGAAATTAGAATGGTACGTAAGAAATCCTCAAAATCTGAGAGTTAAATACTGATAGAATTGCGATTTTGTTTTCAGATTACGCAATGAATCAACAATCATGTTTTAGATTATATTTTAAATAGAGGGAAGTTATTATGAAATTGAAAGAGAAGAATTATAAGAAGTCATCGAGCTTAGATTCTGTTCGTTTTTGGTTACAAGGGCATCGATTTGTCAAATTTATGCTTGATATTATCTTTTATATCATCTTGTTCCTAGTTATAGAATTTACAACATCACAGAACAAAAGCCTTCCAGCTGATTTTCGGTACAGAGAGCTTTTATTTCCCTTGCAATTGAATCTTTTTATCTTGGGTAATAGGTTCTATGCTCTCTTTTTGTCAGTGAAAACTAAAAAAGAAAGGACCCTTAAAAGATTTTGTGAACCCTTTATTTATATCAATATCCTTAGCTTCATTTTTCAACTGATTGGTGTGAGAAAAAGAGGAAGAGTCGTTCTGTCACCTTTGTTTTCACTGGAGTCATCCTATATCTGGTTTCCTATTGTCATCTACCTTCTAGTCTTGATGTTAACTTTGGCAATCTTCTTTCTCTCTAAAGGCTCAAAAAAAGGAGTAGATGAAAATGAAGATGAGTAGGCAAATGAAGTACAAGACAAAAGAAAAGCCTTCTTGGACTAAGAGGATTTTTCTTTGGATGGAAAGGCACAGAAGGATTGGTCAACTTTTGGATACGAGTGTATTATTTGGATCTATGTTTGTATCATTTCTTGCCGCCTCTTACATTAGTTATCTATTACCGAACATAAACTATCTTTCCCCCTTAAGCTTCAATCTTATCCTTCTGATCTTATCAACCTATTTCCTTGTCTTTCGTTTTAGTAGTGATAAACTTCAGAAATGGCGTTACTTTTCATGGGGATTTATTGGGTTCAATGGTCTTCTTTTTCCCTTTCATCTCTTGGTAGGTCTGAATTGGCTAGGACGTCGTAAGTCAACGAATTTCCCTCCCATAATTTCTATGGATCCAGCCTATGTCTGGGTTCCTATTGTAAGTTATCTCTTTTTCTTTTTCTTGGGGCTGGGAATTCTGCTTTTGATTATACAGATAGAAAAGAGAAGAAGGAGGCGTAAATGGAACGAAAGACTAAGAGACAAAAGAAGATCAAACAACAGAACAGACAAATGAGAAAAATCCAGAAAAAGTATTCTTTGGTAGCTCACGTCCAATTGTGGCAGGAAAGACATTCAAAGATTGCTTCTTTTATGGATGGTGGTATAATATTATTATCTATTTTTGGTATCATGTATGTATTGTTCGGGACGTCACTTATCCCGAAACCATATCAAGAAATGTCCTATCTCTTGCCAATTATTATGAATTTTGTCTTTTTGGTGCACACACTCTATCAAGGTATTTTTAGAGATGGTTTTAGCAATAAGGCTTCAGTACAAGGATTTTTAAAAACTTTTCTATTCATAAACGGACCTATTTTTCTCCTCCACTACTTGTTGGGGTGAAAGGGAGAAATGTTAAAAAAATTCCTTCCCTATTATCTATCGATTATCGCTACATCTGGCTTCCAATTACTACCTATCTAATCTTTTTCATCATTCCAGCGATATTAATGGTCATTTTGAAATATAAGGACAAAAAGAGGAATAATCATGACAAAAGAAAATCTAACTAAGTTATTTTCATTTAAAACACTCTATTTGGCTTTGCTAGCTTTTGTGATCCTTCATTTAATCTTGTTGGTTTTTGGCCTATCTTTTACTCCGATTTTGTGGAATAGTTGGTTTTTTATTCTTTGTTTGACCTTCCTAATCCATCCTTGGAGAATCTTTTATAGAACAAGAGATTTTCAATGGTATCACCTTATTTTTCAATTATTTAGTGGATTAGTGGCACTTTATCTTTGGTTTGCAGCATTTTTTGCTTTGTCCATTATGTCGGATCCAGCCATTCCCATCAATATAGACTATCACATACAAGATAAGGAAATCATCATTGCTAGAGGTTTTTTGGCCCGTACTACTTATGAACATCATGAATTGATCAATCCCTTTATCATGAAGGCAGAAGTAAAATACAACGAAGATACATTTTAATAACTTAGAAAGCGAGTAAATCTATGTCCCGTGCCCAAGCAACTATTTTAACCAACATCTGTCTGATTGAAGACCTCGAAACCCAGCGCGTGGTGATGCAGTATCGTTCACCCGAAAACAATCGCTGGTCTGGCTATGCCTTTCCAGGAGGACATGTTGAGAATGGCGAGGCCTTTGCCGAGTCTGTCATTCGTGAAATATACGAAGAAACTGGCTTGACCATTCAAAATCCCCAACTGGTCGGCATTAAAAACTGGCCCTTAGATACAGGTGGGCGCTACATCGTCGTTTGCTATAAAGCGACAGAGTTTACTGGAAATCTCCAATCTTCAGAAGAAGGAGAAGTATGTTGGGTGCAAAAAGACCAGATTCCAAACTTGGAACTGGCCTATGATATGTTGCCTTTGATGGAAATGATGGAAGCACCTGACAAGTCAGAGTTCTTCTATCGCCACCGTACAGAGGACGGCTGGGAGAAAGAAATTTTCTAGTCTTTTACCAAATAACCCAACTGATCCAAGGCCTCCTCGATATAGTGGAGGTCTTGTTGTGTCTCGGCTTCAACAAGGTGGTAATGAATGCCGTCTGTCAATTCAGAAAGGGGTCTAAAGTCTGAATTCTCGACTTGTTCCAGAAAGTGCTGGACATCTCGGCGGCAAGTGAGTTTAAGTAGGGTTTCAATTTCGCCATAAACGGGATGATCGATTAAGATATTTTGAACGCGTCCGCCATTATCTACAATAGCTAGAAGTTCCTGCCCGATTTCTTCCAGTTCATGTTTCACTTTAAAGAGTTTGTGGACGTAGGGGCTGGCATCATTTTCCTTGTAGATATAGCCACGATTGGTGGATAGGATAGGAGCTCCATCTGCTCGGAGAATAGCGATGTCCTGTACAATGACCTGACGCGTAACATGAAAGTGTTCAGCCAAGGTTTGACCATTGAGAGCTTTTGGCGCTTCTTTTAATAGTTTGAGAAGAGCTTGTTTGCGATCCTTTGTCATAGTTTTTCCTTTTAGCGACGTTTTCGAAGCACTTTATAGACAGCTAGTGCTAATGTATAGTCTACCATACTATGGACGATTGTGCCAAAACCAACTAGGACAAAGAGAACATAAAACATATTTTCAACATTTGTCCCTGAAGTAGCATAAAAGATGATACAAGCTATTACTTCAGCGATAGCATGAACAACACCCAAAACAAAGTTAAAAATCCAAGATGTCTTTGGTTTATCCAAGGTTTCAGGAAATTTCTTTAAGTACAAAGCCCCCAAAGTAGCAAAAACAATGTGAGAGAAGGCACGAAGTACAATAACAGGCGGATAACCTGCCATCAGGAAACCAAGACTAGAAGCAATAATCACAAAAGCAGCCATCAAAGGCGAAAGAAACATGGCGATAAAGATGGGGATATGACTTCCCAAGGTGTAAGAAGCCGGTGGGATAACGATTTTAAAAGGCATAATGATTGGAATCAAAATCGCTATTGCAGTGAGTAGGGCAGTCATAGTCATAAACTGCGTTTTTTTCCGTATATCCATAAGAACCTCCATTTATCTGTATATACACAAGTATAGTACAATAAATCACCAATCAAGTCAAGAAGCATTATTGATTTTTCAGGAAAATTTGGTTAAAATGTGGTAAAGAATAATAGGAACTGAGGAGAAAATGTGATGATACTTTTTGTTTACCTAATCGTGGTAATCGTGATGATGTCAAAACAGAAAAGTGAAGGGAAAATAGTCTCAGGTTGGACTCGTTTCCTAGTTTACAGTTTATTGGTCCTGTCGCTACTCTCTCTATTAGCAAGTGGCCTGGCTGTTTCACTTTTTAGCCTTCCTTTATTAGGTTTTCTTTTGATGGCAGCAATACTCGAAATTGCTTATTTCGTCAGATTGGTGATTGCATTTGGTTTGGTTTTACTATCTCTAACCCTATACTTGGATAGCCAGAAAAGTCAGCAACCTACCCCTCTTTCGTATCATCTCCTGCGCTTTGGCTTTCACATTCTATTAATGTTTCTCATGTTTTAAATGCTAAACTCCACCTTCAGGATGAAAGTGGAGTTGTTTTATTTTTTCAAGGTTTGTAAACGTGGGACAATTGCTACTGCGAGAACTGCAGAGATGACAAGCTCAGCAATTGAGTTGGTTGAAATAACAGTTGCAAGGAGTTTTTGGATATTGCCATCGAAGACATTTCCAAAAAGGAAGAAGATTCCTCCAAGGACAAAGACGGTGTTGGTAAGGGAACCGAGAGCACCAGCAAAGATGAGACCCGTTCTGTTTTTTAATAATTTATAAACCAAGTAAGGTGTCAGCCCAATCAAAACGCGAGGGACAATAGCGATAATAGCAGAATAGATATTTCCGTTCGGTACGAATGGTGAGAAGAGGTAGCTGGTTGGAAGGATGGTAATCGTGTTTACCGTTAAGCTCAATAGTCCCATAAGAAAACCAAGTGTAACCCCAACCCGAGGTCCATAGATGATACTAGCAATAATGACTGGAATATGAACGATAGTTGGTTTGATTGGAAATGGGAAGAGATTAAAGAGGAGAGAACTCAAAAAGTGGATAACGAGCATAACTGCAAAAAAGATAGCAATTGGAGCAATGTTAGAGCGTTTGTTCATTGAGGGTTTCCTTTATTCTTTCTAAAATAGTATTCAGGTCAGCTAGGGCGCCTTTGCCGTGATCGCCACAGGCTAGTAGAGATTCTTTTGGAGAGATAATCTGATAACCATAGGTCTCTAATGTTTTTAGATTAGCCTGAGTTGCCGGATGGTCATACATTTTTGTGTTCATTGCTGGAGCTAAGAGTTTAGGGATGTGAATTGGTAGGGCAAGTGCTGTACTTGTCACCATGTTATCAGCAAATCCATGGGCTAACTTTGCGATGGTATTAGCAGTAGCTGGGGCTACAATAAAAAGGTCGGTCCTTTTGCCTAGTTCGATATGATTGACTTGATCAGGATAAGGTTCCTTCATGACATCAAGGTGGACAGGATTTTGAGAGAGGACCTGTAGTGTCAACGGTTGGATAAACTCTCTCGCTGCCTCAGTCATTATGACAGTGACATCATGGCCTTGTTTTTTCAAAGAACTGACTAAATCAGCTGTTTTATAGGAGGCTATGGAACCTGTCACTGCGATGAGAATATTTGCCATGGCTTTCCTTTCTATGAGTCGTAAGCTTGAATTTTTTCAAGAAGGAGGTTTGCTATTTCCTCTTTGGTTTGAACGGTTTGAAGATGATCATTCTCAACAAAGATTGCGCGATGCTGATTTGCTGAGATTTGAGTCAGGTCATTAGCGATGATTAAGTCCGCTTGGTTCTTGATAAGACTCTTTCGTGCGATCTCAATGAGATAATCCTCAGAGACATCAACCAGCAGTTTAAAGCCAATCAGATGAATGGCAGGATTCCATTCTTTGACCAGAGAGATGATTTTTGGAGTCTTTTTAAGGAACAAAACCTGAACTTCATCAGTTGAAGAAATCTTAGCTTGATGATTCTGCTTGCTTAAAAATTCTTCTAAATTAGGGCTAGCCTGTACCTCCTCAAGCCCCGTCATATAAACAGGAGTATAGTCGGACACAGCCATTGAGTGGATTAAGACCTGATATTCCTTAACAAGTTCTTGCATCCCAACTAGAAGGTCGTTGGTATTATCAATTTCTCGAATGCTTAGGTTGGGATGAGCTTCTGGCTTCAGAGCTCGTTTTGTCGTTATCAAACAAACTTCATGCCCCGCAGCAAGCAAGGTTTCTGTGATGATTTTCCCTAAACGACCTGTAGAATGGTTAGTAATAGAGCGGACACTATCAATAGCTTCACTGGTACCGCCCGATGTGACTAAAATTTTCATAGCACTATTGTACACAAAAATAAACAGTAAGTAAAATGAAAGCGATAAAATTTTGCTAAAACAAAGCTACACTATAGTTTATAACTATAAAGCCATATAAAATTTTTAAAAGAGCCCTAAAAATCTTGAAATTCAGGATATTTACGAACGTTTAGAGAGTTTATGGATGTTAAAAATCTTGTTTTGTGTTATAATGAATTATCACATTAGAGGTTAGAGGAGTTTTGAATGAAAACAGATATTGAAATCGCACAGAGTATTGAGTTGAAGCCAATCGTTGATGTTGTTGAGAAATTGGGCATTTCTTACGATGATTTGGAATTGTATGGAAAGTACAAGGCTAAGCTCAGCTTTGACAAAATTCGTGCAGTTGAGAGCAATCCAGTTGGTAAATTGATCTTGGTTACTGCCATCAATCCAACACCTGCAGGTGAAGGAAAATCAACTATTACCATTGGTCTGGCAGACGCCTTGAACAAGATTGGCAAGAAAACCATGATTGCTATTCGCGAACCGTCTCTTGGCCCAGTAATGGGGATTAAGGGTGGTGCAGCCGGTGGTGGTTATGCCCAAGTGTTGCCAATGGAGGACATCAACCTTCACTTTACCGGGGATATGCATGCCATTACAACTGCTAACAACGCTCTTTCTGCCTTGATTGACAACCACTTACACCAAGGAAATGAGCTGGGAATCGACCAACGTCGTATTCTTTGGAAACGTGTTGTGGACTTGAATGACCGTGCCCTTCGTCATGTGACTGTTGGGCTTGGTGGGCCTCTAAATGGTATTCCTCGTGAGGATGGCTTTGATATTACAGTTGCTTCAGAAATCATGGCCATTCTTTGCTTGGCTACGGATATTGAAGATTTGAAAAAGCGCTTGGCTAGCATCGTTATTGGCTATCGCTATGACCGTACACCAGTTACTGTTGGTGATTTACAGGTTGAGGGAGCTTTAGCATTGATTTTGAAAGATGCTATCAAACCGAACTTGGTTCAGACAATTTACGGTACACCTGCCTTTGTACATGGTGGTCCATTTGCCAATATCGCTCACGGATGTAACTCTGTTTTGGCAACAAGCACAGCCCTTCGCTTGGCGGATTATACTGTTACTGAAGCTGGTTTTGGTGCAGACCTTGGTGCTGAGAAATTCCTTGATATCAAGACACCAAACTTGCCAACATCTCCAGATGCTGTTGTCATCGTTGCAACCCTTCGTGCCCTTAAGATGAATGGTGGTGTAGCTAAAGATGCTTTGACAGAGGAAAATGTAGAAGCAGTTCGTGCAGGCTTTGCTAACTTGAAACGCCACGTTGAAAATATTCGTAAGTTTGGTATTCCAGCAGTTGTTGCGATTAATGAATTTGTCACTGATACAGAAGCTGAAATTGCAGCCTTGAAAGAACTTTGTGCTTCTATTGATGTGCCAGTTGAACTAGCAAGTGTCTGGGCTGATGGGGCAGAAGGTGGTGTAGCACTTGCTGAAACGCTTGTCAAGACAATCTCTGAAAATCCAGCCAACTACACACGTCTTTATGACAATGACCTTTCTGTCCAAGAAAAGATTGAAAAGATTGTTACAGAGATCTATCGTGGTAGCAAAGTGAACTTTGAGAAGAAAGCTCAAACGCAAATTGCTCAAATCGTTCAGAATGGTTGGGACAAATTGCCAATCTGTATGGCGAAAACTCAGTACAGTTTCTCTGACAACCCAAGTGCACTTGGAGCTCCAGAAAACTTTGAAATTACCATTCGTGAATTGGTACCAAAATTAGGTGCGGGCTTCATCGTTGCCTTAACAGGTGATGTCATGACCATGCCAGGTCTTCCAAAACGACCAGCAGCTCTCAACATGGATGTTGAAAGCGACGGAACTGTTCTAGGTTTGTTCTAGTATATTGTAATTGAATTAAAATGAGTTTGGAAAAGCTTTCCAAGCTCATTTTCTTGTCTAGATATGGGAGTTGTCTTTAGCTGATGAGAGAGGTGTCTTCTACAAGCAATCAGTCTAGGTAAAGATATTTTCCCTGATTTCTGATATAATAGAAATATTGACTTCAAGAGTAAGGAAGAGAAAATGAACGCATTATTGAATGGAATGAATGACCGTCAAGCCGAGGCGGTGCAAACAACAGAAGGTCCATTATTGATCATGGCTGGTGCTGGTTCTGGGAAGACCCGAGTTTTGACCCACCGTATTGCTTATTTGATTGATGAAAAGATGGTCAATCCTTGGAATATCTTGGCCATTACCTTTACCAATAAGGCGGCGCGTGAGATGAAGGAGCGTGCCTATGGCCTCAATCCAGCTACTCAGGACTGTCTGATTGCGACCTTTCACTCCATGTGTGTTCGTATTCTACGTCGTGATGCGGATCATATTGGCTATAATCGAAATTTCACTATTGTAGATCCAGGTGAGCAACGAACTCTCATGAAACGCATTCTCAAGCAGTTGAACTTGGATCCTAAAAAATGGAATGAACGGAGCATTTTAGGGACTATTTCCAATGCTAAGAATGACTTGATTGATGATGTGGCTTATGCTACCCAGGCTGGTGATATGTATACGCAAATCGTTGCTCAGTGTTATACGGCCTATCAAAAGGAGCTTCGTCAGTCTGAGTCCGTTGACTTTGATGATTTGATTATGCTGACCCTGCGTCTCTTTGATCAAAATCCTGACGTCTTGACCTACTATCAGCAGAAGTTCCAGTACATTCACGTTGATGAGTACCAAGATACCAACCATGCCCAGTACCAATTGGTCAAACTCTTGGCTTCACGCTTTAAAAACATCTGCGTGGTCGGTGATGCGGACCAGTCTATCTACGGTTGGCGTGGGGCTGATATGCAGAATATCTTGGATTTTGAGAAAGATTATCCTAACGCCAAGGTTGTTTTGTTAGAAGAAAATTACCGTTCAACCAAAACCATTCTCCAAGCCGCCAATGACGTCATCAAAAACAATAAAAATCGTCGTCCTAAGAATCTCTGGACCCAGAATCCTGATGGGGAACAGATTATTTACTATCGTGCAAATGACGAACAAGATGAGGCTGTTTTTGTAGCCAAAACCATTGATGAACTTGGTCGCAGTCAAAACTTCCTTCATAAGGATTTTGCAGTTCTTTATCGGACTAATGCACAATCCCGTACCATTGAGGAAGCCTTGCTCAAGTCCAATATTCCTTATACTATGGTTGGAGGAACCAAGTTCTACAGCCGTAAGGAAATCCGTGATATTATCGCTTATCTTAACCTCATTGCCAATTTGAGTGATAATATCAGTTTTGAGCGCATTATCAACGAGCCTAAACGCGGAATTGGCCCAGGAACCGTTGAGAAAATTCGCGGCTTTGCTAATATGCAAGACATGTCTATGCTGGATGCTTCAGCCAATATCATGTTATCAGGAATCAAGGGGAAGGCAGCACAGTCAATTTGGGACTTTGCCAATATGATTTTGGATTTGCGAGAAAAACTGGATCAATTAACTATCACCGAGCTGGTTGAGGCTGTTCTAGAAAAAACAGGTTATATCGATATTCTCAATGCCCAAGCGACCTTAGAAAGCAAGGCTCGGGTTGAAAATATCGAGGAATTTCTATCTGTTACCAAGAATTTTGACGACAATCCTGATAGTCAAGAAGAGGAAACAGGTTTGGACAAACTCAGTCGTTTCTTGAATGACCTTGCCCTGATTGCGGATACGGACTCTGGTAGTCAGGAAACATCGGAAGTGACCTTGATGACCTTGCACGCAGCTAAGGGACTTGAGTTCCCAGTTGTCTTTATCATTGGGATGGAGGAAAATGTCTTTCCACTTAGCCGTGCAGCTGAGGATCCTGATGAACTGGAAGAAGAACGCCGTTTGGCCTATGTCGGTATTACACGCGCAGAAAAGATCCTTTATCTGACCAATGCTAACTCTCGCTTGCTTTTTGGGCGTACCAACTACAATCGTCCAACTCGTTTTATCAATGAAATTAGTTCGGACTTGATTGAATATCAAGGCTTGGCTCGTCCGGCGAATACTAGCTTTAAGGCATCTTATAGCAGTGGTGGAGTGGCCTTTGGTCAAGGTATGAGCCTAGCTCAGGCCCTTCAAGAACGGAAACGGAATGCTGCACCAAGCTCTATCCAGTCAAGTGGTCTTCCGTTTGGACAGTTAGCAGCCGGAAATAAAAAAGATTCAAGCGATACCAACTGGTCTATTGGGGATATTGCTCTCCACAAGAAGTGGGGAGAGGGAACTGTTCTGGAAGTCTCTGGTAGCGGTGATACTCAGGAGTTGAAAATCAATTTCCCAGAAGTGGGGCTGAAAAAACTCTTAGCCAGTGTAGCTCCAATTGAGAAAAAAATCTAATTTTCCATCCTTCTCACGAATAATAAAGTGAGGAGGATTTTTATGTACAGCATTTCATTCCAAGAAGATTCACTCTTGCCTAGAGAAAGACTAGTTAAAGAAGGAGTAGAGGCGCTGAGCAATCAAGAATTACTAGCTATTCTGCTCAGAACGGGAACGCGTCAGGCCAATGTTTTTGAAATCGCTCAGAAAGTCTTGAATAGTTTGACCAGTCTAACTGATCTGAAAAAAATGACCCTGCAGGAATTGCAGAGTTTGTCTGGTATTGGACGGATTAAGGCCATTGAATTACAAGCGGTGATTGAACTGGGACATCGTATTCACAAACATGAAACCCTTGAGATGGAAAGTATTCTCAGCAGTCAAAAGCTAGCCAAGAAAATGCAACAGGAACTTGGCGACAAAAAACAAGAGCACCTAGTGGCGCTCTATCTCAATACTCAAAATCAAATCATTCATCAGCAAACTATTTTTATCGGATCTGCGACACGCAGCATCGCTGAACCACGGGAAATTCTTCACTATGCATTGAAGCATATGGCTACCTCAGTGATTCTCGTTCACAATCATCCATCCGGTGCTGTATCTCCAAGTCGAAACGACGACCATGTCACTAAACTAGTCAAGGAAGCCTGCGAACTGATGGGAATTGTTTTCTTGGACCATCTGATTGTCTCGCACTCGGATTACTTTAGTTACCGTGAAAAGACGGACCTGATTTAGAGTTCATTAACAACATAGTCAAATAGCGTTTTATCTTTGGGGCGGTTTTCAAAGAGAAATTCAGGATGCCATTGAACACCAAGATAAGGAAAGCCGTCCGTAGTTGTCACAGCCTCAATGATTCCATCTTTAGGATCATGTGCTACAACCTTAAGATTTGAAGCTAGATCTTTAATACTCTGGTGATGGAAGGAGTTGATGTGAGAGATTTCTCCATAGATTTCTCGTAGAATGGTATCAGGTTCCGTTACGAGGCGTTGGGTCGTGTATTCGGCTGAACAGTCCTGCCAATGATCCTCGATATCTTGGTGTAGCGTGCCTCCCATAGCGACATTGAAAAGTTGAGTACCCCTACAAACAGAGAAAATTGGTTTCTTTTGCTTAATCGCTTCTTTGATAAGTGCTAGTTCAAAAATATCTCTTTGAAGATGGTAGTCATCACTATCAATAGCTTTTGGTTCACCATAGTATTTTGGATCAACATTTTGCCCCCCCGTTAGGATGAGCTTATCAATGATACTGATGTAATAGGCAGCCATTTCTTGATCACCAATCGGTAGGATGATTGGAATTCCGCCAGCGTCCTTGACTCCTTCAACAAAGCCTTTTGCTGCATAGCTCATCATGATGTCATCATCTGGATGAGCTTTTTCATTTCCTGTAATCCCAATAACTGGTTTTTTCATACATGCTTTCGCTTTCTAATCCTCTTTACGCATAAAATAGAGGAGGGTTTGGAGTTCGCTTGTCAAATCAACATACTGAACAACCACATCTTTTGGAAGGTGAAGGTGAACAGGGGAAAAACTGAGAATACCTTTTATACCTGCATCAACCAAAAGATTGGCAACTTCTTGTGATTTAACACTTGGAACTGTTAGGATAGCAGTTTTGACATCTGCTTCTTTGATTTTTTCTTTAATCTGTGAGATACCATAGATTGGAATTCCATCAGGTGTTTGGCTTCCAACTTCTGGATGGTCATCTAGGTCAAAGGCCATGATAATTTTCATCTTGTTACGCTCGTGGAAGCGGTAGTGGAGAAGGGCATGGCCCATATTTCCAATCCCAACCAACATAACATTAGTAATGGAGTTATCATTTAGGAGATCAGCAAAAAAATTCATCAATTTTTTGACATCGTAACCAAAACCACGACGACCTAGTTCACCAAAATAGGAAAAATCCCGACGAACGGTCGCAGAATCGATACCGATAGCCTCTGCAATTTGCTTGGAGTTGGCACGTTCGATTTTTTCTGCATGAAATCTCTTAAAAATTCGATAGTAGAGAGAGAGTCTTTTTGCTGTTGCTTTTGGAATAGCAGACTGTTTATCTTTCACAAAATCACAACCTTTCTATTCTTCTATTTTATAGAAACATTGTGAAAAAATCAACAAAAACAAGAAAAAACTAAGAAATTTCTTAGTTTTTATCTGAAAAATGAGCTTGCGATAGAAAACGGTAGAGATCGCCAACCAATCCTTGATAAATCACCTTATCATTCAGCGTTAAGGAGCTGATTAGGAGAGTATCAGGTAGGGTCACACAGCCAGATAGAGATAACATGAGCTCTTCGTAATCCTTATATTCAAGTGTACGTTCTACGTGATAGTTATCTTGATAGGTAAGTCGATACATAGTCAATTATCTTTCTTCTTTAGTGAAGATACCGCGTTCTACAAGGCTGTCCATGAGGAAGTAGAATTTTTCCTGATGAATGTGGTGGTCTTCTGATTTAAAGATATTGACCAAACGAAGGCCAGACTTGTCAGTGATGTTGAGTTTAGCACCTGTAAGGTCTTTATTGATGATGATTTTTAGTTTGAAACCTTCACCACTGTTAGGTACTTTTTCAAGTAGACGAGTTAGTTCGTAGTTTCCTACCTTTGTTTCAAAGAAAGTATTGTCTTTTAATGTAAATTTTTTGACAGTTGGGCTAAGTGTGTAGTCGTAGCGGCAGTTTTGTAGTTTAATGGTTTTTTCGAATGCCATTAGATTAATCTCCAATAATATTTTTTAAGGTTTGTGCGAGTTGTTTCAGTTCAACCTCAGTGTTAAGAGGAGAGAGACTGATACGGACAGATTCTTTCAAACGATGTGAATTTGGTCCATAAAATGCTTCAAGCACATGACTGGTTTGCACAATACCAGCAGTACAAGCTGAACCGGTAGAAATTGAAATTCCTTCAAGGTCTAACCGTAGCAAGAGCAAATCATTTTTTTGACCAGGAAAGCCAATGTTGACAACATAAGGTAGTTGGTGATTGCTTTCATTGAGATAGTAGTCGAGACCTGCAATTTCTTCTAAAAAAGTAGATTTAAGTGCGCTTAGTTTTTGGTAATGCTCAACTTGGTCATTTAAATCCTCTTTGAGAGCAGCGACCATGCCTACAATGGCAGCGAGATTTTCTGTTCCAGCCCGTTTTTTTTGTTCTTGGTCCCCACCGTGAAGATAGGAATCAAAGTCTCCAGTAGATGCGTAAAGAAAGCCCACTCCTTTTGGTCCATGGAATTTGTGGGCAGAAGCGCTGAGGAAATCAATTCCTAATTCCTCGGGATGGATAGGAATTTTTCCGATAGCTTGAACAGCATCTACATGATAAGCAGCAGGATGATCTTTTAAAATAAGTCCAATCTCAGCGATAGGTAAGAGGCTACCTGTTTCATTATTAGCATACATGGTGGAAACGAGGATGGTATCGTCACGTAAGGCTTCTTGAATTTGCTGGGCAGTTATTTCTTGATTTACTGGTTGGATGATAGTTGCTTCAAAACCAAAATGTTGAACCAGATAATCGATAGTCTCAAGCACAGAATGGTGTTCAATAGCTGTAGTAATGATATGTTTTCCACGTTCTTGATGACGGAGACAATAGCCGATAATGGCTGTATTGTTACTTTCTGTACCGCCAGATGTAAAAAAGATATGTTGAGGTTTGGTTCCTAGTAAGTGGGCTAAGTCTTGACGAGCTTCTCGCAAGAGTTTGCCAGCCTGCCGACCATGACTATGAATACTAGAAGGATTACCATGAGTTTCTTGCATGACCTTGGTCATTTCAGAAATAGCTACTGCTGACATAGGAGTTGTAGCAGCATTGTCCAAATAAATCAAAGAATCACCTTATTTCTTTTTGTTGTAAGCAAAGAGTGGGCTGACTGGTTTTCTTTCATGGATGCGGACGATAGCATCTCCGATTAATTCGCTAGCAGTAATGTAACATACATTTTCTGGAGTCCTTTCTTTGGTCGCTACTGAGTCTGTCACAAGGATTTCTTTGATGTTTGTAGCGTCAAGAAGGTCTGCTGCCCCTTCAACAAATAAACCGTGACTAGATACTGCATAAATCTCAGTTGCGCCTTCACGTTCAACGATTTTGGCTGCTTCAGAGAAAGTACGACCAGTATTTAGGATATCGTCAATCAAGATAGCCTTTTTGCCTTCAACATCCCCAATGATATAGCCTTCGTTACGATCAGAATCGTCTTGGGCGTAGTCAATGATAGCGATAGGAGCATCAAGATATTCAGCCAAACTACGTGCACGTTTAACACCAGAGTTCTTTGGACTGACAACAACAACATCAGAACCAAGAAGCCCTTTATCACAGTAGTGCTTAGCAAATAGAGGAACAGTATAAAGATTGTCTACAGGAATGTCAAAGAAACCTTGGACCTGAACAGCGTGGAGGTCAAGCGTTAGAACACGGCTTACACCAGCTTTGACAAGCATATTGGCAACCAGTTTCGCAGTGAGGGGTTCGCGAGAAGAAGCGATACGATCCTGACGCGCATAACCAAAGTAAGGAAGGACAACGTTGATACTATGAGCACTTGCACGTACACAAGCATCAACCATGATTAACAACTCCATCAAGTGGTTGCTAACAGGGTAGCTGGTTGACTGGATGATGTAGACGTCGTAACCACGGACACTTTCTTCAATGTTGACCTGGATTTCGCCGTCAGAAAATTGTCGAGAGGATAATTTCCCGAGAGGTACACCAACTGTATCCGCAATCTTTTGAGCGATTTCATGGTTAGAGTTTAGGGTGAAAAGTTTCATGTTGTTTCTATCTGACATTATAGACCGTCCTCTGTAAACTTTGTGAATCTTCTTTGAGAAAGTTTTGTTTTTCAAAGCCAGATTCTTTTATTTTTATCTTTTCTATTTTACCAAAAAAAGGAGATTATTTCAGCTTTTTTTCATGCTTTTAATAAAACGAATTAATTTTGAAGGAGCTTTCTGATAGGTTATCTGATTTTCATCTAAAAATCTCTGAAAATCTTCTTTCCCTTTTTCATGGTCGGTGACTTCAAGTTCGAGTTCATAGTCCGTCTGGTCAAAGTAGTGACTTTCATCTAAGGCCATTAAGCCAATCTCAGTTTTCATTTCATAACGAAGGGTGGAAAGGCAACCTAGAACAAGCCAGTCATGGCTTTCGATGCCAATCTTAGAGAGCTTCTCTAGAACGAGACCCTGAGGTAGTTTTGGTTTTTCTAGGTACGATTCAGCTTCTGGAAGAGTTAGTTTCTGGTTGTATTCCATATTTCCTACAGTTTGAGGCACTTTTAAGGTCAATTCCGCCCAATCTGCAAAAGTGCGAATGCGCATGGCAACCTTCTTTTCACGCAATTGGAAATCTGGTGTGTCAATGTAGTAGTTCTTCTGAAGAACGGGTTGGATATGGGAAAACTGTTTTTTTAGATGATCATATTCCTCTTTTTTCAGAAGTGTTTTCAATTCTATTTCTAAATGTTTCATTTTTTCAACCTTTTCTATATCTTTGAAAGCGATTTATGGTATAATGGACAATGTATTTATTGTATACGAATGTACTGAAAAAATCAAAGATTTTCGACAGAGCAATCAAACATTACAAGGGAGAAAGTATGACCATAGAATGGGAAGAATTTTTAGATCCTTACATTCAGGCTGTTGGTGAATTGAAGATTAAACTTCGGGGAATTCGCAAACAGTATCGTAAGCAAAACAAGCATTCTCCGATTGAGTTTGTAACGGGTCGGGTAAAACCGATTGAAAGTATCAAAGAAAAGATGGCTCGTCGAGGAATTACTTATGCAACTTTAGAAAATGACTTGCAAGACATTGCTGGTTTACGTGTCATGGTTCAGTTTGTTGATGACGTTAAAGAGGTAGTTGAGATTCTACGTAAACGCCAAGATATGAGAGTCGTTCAGGAACGAGACTATATCACTCATCGTAAGGCTTCGGGCTATCGTTCTTATCACGTTGTTGTCGAATATACTGTAGATACGATAAATGGGGCTAAGACCATTCTCGCCGAGATTCAAATACGGACTTTAGCAATGAATTTCTGGGCTACGATTGAACACTCACTCAATTATAAATATCAGGGCGATTTTCCAGAAGAAATCAGGAAAAGATTGGAAATCACAGCGAAAATAGCCTATCAACTGGATGAAGAAATGGGTAAGATTCGTGATGATATCCAGGAAGCGCAGGCTCTCTTTGATCCATTGAGCAGAAAACTAAACGATGGTGTAGGAAATAGTGACGATACAGATGAAGAATACAGGTAAACGAGTTGACCTCATAGCAAATAGAAAGCCACAAAGTCAGAAGGTCTTGCATGAACTGAGGGAAAAACTAAAGAAACAGCATTTTATACTGAACGATACCAATCCCGACATCGTCATTTCCATTGGTGGCGATGGAATGCTTTTGTCTGCCTTTCACAAGTATGAGAATCAGTTAGACAAGGTTCGATTTGTAGGTGTTCATACAGGGCATTTGGGATTTTACACAGATTATCGTGATTTTGAGCTGGATCAGTTGGTGACCAATCTTTTACTAGATACTGGTGCCAAAGTTTCCTATCCAGTCTTGAATGTCAAGGTAACGCTTGAAAATGGAGAAGTGAAAATCTTCCGAGCCTTAAATGAAGCCAGCATCCGTCGATCAGATCGCACCATGGTTGCGGATATCATCATTAACCATGTTCCGTTCGAAAGATTTCGTGGAGATGGAGTGACTGTTTCAACGCCGACGGGAAGTACTGCCTACAACAAGTCCTTGGGTGGAGCTGTCTTGCATCCTACCATTGAAGCCTTGCAGTTGACGGAGATAGCGAGTCTTAACAACCGAGTTTATCGTACTTTGGGATCATCGATCATTATTCCCAAAAAAGATAAGATTGAACTTTTGCCGACACGCAATGATTACCATACGATATCAGTCGATAACAGCGTCTATTCATTCCGTAATATCGAACGGATAGAGTATCAAATCGACCATCACAAGATTCACTTCGTAGCGACTCCAAGCCACACTAGTTTCTGGAATCGTGTCAAAGATGCCTTCATCGGCGAGGTGGATGAATGAGGTTCGAATTTACCGCAGATGAGCACGTCAAAGTCAAAACTTTCCTCAAGAAACATGAGGTTTCCAAGGGACTTTTGGCTAAGATTAAGTTTCGAGGCGGGGCTATTCTGGTTAATGGCCAAGCTCAAAATGCGACTTATCTCTTAGATATTGGAGATAGAGTAACTATTGACATTCCTGCAGAGGAAGGGTTTGAGAGCCTTGAAGCTATTAATCGACCACTCGATATTTTATATGAGGATGACCATTTTCTGGTTTTGAATAAGCCTTATGGAGTAGCTTCCATCCCCAGTGTTAATCATTCCAATACCATTGCTAATTTTATTAAGGGCTACTATGTCAAACAAGAATATGAAAACCAGCAAGTTCACATCGTGACTAGGCTTGATAGAGATACATCTGGTTTGATGCTTTTTGCCAAGCACGGCTACGCTCATGCACGTTTAGACAAGCAACTGCAACGAAAGTCTATCGAAAAACGTTACTTTGCTTTAGTTAAAGGAGCTGGTGTCTTGGAGCCTGAAGGGGAGATTATCGCCCCGATTGCGCGTGATGTGGACTCCATTATCACAAGACGGGTTGCCAAAGGTGGGAAATACGCCCATACATCTTACAAAGTTGTCGCGTCTTATGGAAATATTCACCTAGTCGATATTCGTCTTCATACTGGGCGAACTCATCAGATTCGAGTGCATTTTTCTCATATTGGCTTTCCTTTGTTGGGAGACGATTTGTATGGTGGTAGTCTGGATGACGGTATCCAACGTCAGGCTCTGCATTGCCATTATTTATCTTTTTATCATCCTTTTCTAGAGCAAGATTTGCAACTAGAAAGCCCCTTACCGGATGATTTCAGCAATCTTATTACTCAGTTATCAACTAATACTCTTTAAAAACTATTTGGAGTATAATTTATTTTCTTAAAGGAGAAAACTCATGGAAGTTTTTGAAAGTCTCAAAGCCAACCTGGTTGGCAAAAATGCTCGTATCGTTCTCCCTGAAGGGGAAGAGCCTCGTATTCTTCAAGCAACAAAACGCTTGGTAAAAGAAACAGAAGTGATTCCTGTTTTGCTTGGAAACCCTGAAAAAATTAAAATTTATCTCGAAATCGAAGGGATCATGGATGGTTATGAAGTCATTGACCCTCAACATTATCCTCAATTTGAAGAAATGGTTGCTGCCTTGGTAGATCGTCGTAAGGGCAAAATGACTGAAGAAGAAGCGCACAAAGTTTTGGTTGAAGATGTCAACTACTTTGGTGTGATGCTAGTCTACTTGGGCTTGGTTGACGGTATGGTATCTGGTGCGATTCACTCAACTGCCTCAACAGTTCGCCCAGCCCTTCAAATTATCAAAACTCGCCCAAATGTAACGCGTACTTCAGGTGCCTTCCTCATGGTACGTGGTACGGAACGTTACCTATTTGGAGACTGTGCCATTAACATCAATCCAGATGCAGAAGCCCTGGCTGAAATTGCGATCAACTCAGCAATTACAGCTAAGATGTTTGGTATTGAACCTAAAATTGCTATGCTAAGCTATTCTACTAAAGGTTCAGGATTTGGTGAAAGTGTTGATAAGGTAGTGGAAGCTACAAAAATTGCTCACGACTTGCGCCCTGACCTTGAGATTGATGGTGAATTGCAATTTGACGCTGCCTTTGTTCCTGAAACTGCAGCTCTTAAAGCTCCAGGAAGTAACGTAGCTGGTCAAGCAAATGTCTTTATCTTCCCAGGTATCGAAGCCGGAAATATCGGTTACAAGATGGCTGAGCGCCTTGGTGGTTTTGCGGCTGTCGGACCTGTTTTACAAGGTTTGAACAAACCTGTTAACGACCTTTCTCGTGGATGTAATGCAGATGATGTGTACAAGTTGACCCTTATCACAGCAGCTCAAGCAGTTCATCAATAAGATTTAGTCCTCTTTCCCATGGGAAGAGGCTTTTTAGTACTGAGAAAAGGACAGTTAGAAGCTTCTATGTTATACTAGATATATGTTAGATTTGAAAGAATACGATATCGTCATGTGGCCAGAGGAGAAGATCATTTCTTTTCGTGAAAAACTCCTCAACTGGTATGATGAAAACAAGCGAGATTTGCCTTGGCGGAGAAGTAAAAATCCTTATCGCATCTGGGTATCTGAAATCATGCTCCAGCAGACCAGGGTGGATACAGTTATTCCCTACTACGAACGATTCTTGGACTGGTTTCCAACAGTAGAAAGTCTGGCCAATGCCCCTGAAGATCGTTTGTTGAAGGCTTGGGAGGGATTGGGCTATTATTCTCGAGTACGCAATATGCAGGCTGCAGCTCAGCAGATTATGGCTGACTTTGGTGGTCAATTTCCAAACACCTATGAAGGAATTTCTAGTTTAAAAGGGATTGGCCCTTATACTGCGGGAGCTATTTCCAGTATCGCTTTTAATTTGCCTGAGCCAGCGGTCGATGGCAATGTCATGCGAGTTTTGGCACGTTTGTTTGAGGTTAATCATGATATCGGAGTTCCCAGCAATCGAAAGATTTTCCAAGCTATGATGGAAATCTTGATTGACCCGAAACGACCAGGTGATTTTAACCAAGCTCTGATGGATTTAGGTTCTGACATAGAGGCACCAGTTAACCCTCGACCAGAAGAAAGCCCTGTTAAGGAATTTAGCGCAGCCTATCAGAATGGGACCATGGATGTATATCCGATTAAAGAACCCAAGAAAAAGCCTCTCCCAATTTATCTCAAGGCTTTGGTTGTACGCAATGACCGTGGTCAATATCTACTTGAGAAAAATGAAAGCGAGAAACTACTAGCCGGTTTTTGGCATTTTCCATTGATTGAAGTTGATGATTTCTCAAGTGATGACGATCAGATAGATCTCTTTTCTCAAGTCAAAGAGGAAAGCAGAGCATTTGGACCAAGTCCTCAAGAAAACTTTGAGCAGGATTATGATTTAGAAGTGAATTGGTCCCAGCAAGTATTTGACCAGGTCAAGCATGTATTTAGTCATCGGAAATGGCACATTCAAATCCTAGCTGGTCAGGTGACAGAAACAAAACAGTTTTCAGACAGAGAAATTCGTTGGGTTTCTCCTCAGGAGTTTTCTGACTATCCACTTGCGAAACCTCAACAAAAAATTTGGAAGGCTTATAAAACAACTTTTGGAGATAAAGGCCTACAGTAGCCATTTGTGCCTTCTTTGCATTTTTTTGTTATAATAGATAGAGAAAAGGTGATAAAATGAAAAAAATATTAATTGTAGATGATGAGAAACCAATCTCAGATATTATTAAGTTTAATATGGCCAAGGAAGGTTATGAAGTCGTTACAGCCTTCAATGGTCGTGAGGCAATCGAGCTATTTGAAGCAGAGCAACCAGATATTATTATCCTCGACTTGATGCTACCTGAAATTGATGGTTTAGAAGTTGCTAAAGCTATTCGTAAGACTAGTAGCGTGCCGATTATCATGCTATCAGCTAAGGATAGCGAGTTTGACAAGGTTATTGGTTTAGAGTTAGGTGCAGACGATTATGTTACAAAACCTTTCTCAAACCGTGAATTGCAGGCTCGTGTCAAGGCCCTGCTTCGTCGTACAGACCTGGTTTCTGTGGATAGCCAAGAGTCTGATGAGAAGAAGACGCAACCTTTACAAATTGGTGATTTGGAAATTGTTCCAGATGCTTACGTGGCGAAGAAATATGGTGAGGAATTAGATTTGACCCACCGTGAGTTTGAACTCTTGTATCACTTGGCGTCTCATATTGGTCAAGTGATTACGCGTGAACATTTGCTTGAGACTGTATGGGGTTATGACTATTTTGGTGATGTTCGTACTGTGGACGTGACCATTAGACGCTTGCGTGAGAAAATAGAAGACACTCCAAGTCGTCCAGAGTACATTCTCACACGTCGTGGTGTTGGATACTATATGAGAAATAATGATTGAAGATATTAGACAAACTATTCTGACCAGTGATTTTATCTTTATCTTGATTTTACTTGGCTTTATCCTGGTGGTGACCTTGCTGTTACTGGAAAATCGTCGGGATAATATCCGTCTAAAGGAGATAAATCAAAAGGTTAAGGACTTGATTGCAGGTGATTATTCTCAAGTTTTGGACTTGCAAGGAAGTACAGAAATCACCAATATCACCAATAATCTGAACGATTTGTCAGAAGTTATTCGTTTGACCCAAGAAAATCTGGAACAAGAGAGTAAACGATTGAACAGTATTCTTTCTTACATGACAGATGGCGTTCTTGCGACCAATCGCCGTGGCCAGATTACTATGATCAACGATATGGCCAAGAAACAGCTCGGTGTGCAGAAAGAAGATGTTCTGAATAAAAGCATCCTCGAATTGCTTAAGATAGAAGATGAGTATGAGTTGCGTGACCTGATTACACAGATTCCTGAGTTGACGATTGACTCCCAGGATGTGAATGGTGAATATCTAAGCCTTCGTGTACGTTTTGCTCTGGTTCGCCGTGAGTCAGGTTTTATCTCTGGTTTGGTTGCCGTTTTACATGATACGACCGAACAGGAGAAGGAAGAGCGTGAGCGAAGACTCTTTGTTTCTAACGTGAGTCACGAGTTGCGAACTCCTTTGACCAGTGTTAAATCTTATCTTGAAGCCTTGGACGAGGGAGCCCTGTATGATCCTGTTGCTCCTGATTTTATCAAGGTTTCACTCGATGAAACCAACCGTATGATGCGGATGGTGACAGATCTCTTGCATCTCTCTCGTATTGATAATACGACAAGTCAGCTAGATGTGGAATTGATTAATTTTACAGCATTCATCACCTTTATTCTCAACCGCTTTGATAAGATGAGAAGTCAGGATGACGAGAAAAAATATGAGCTTGTCAGAGATTACCCTATTAATTCAGTTTGGATCGAGATTGATACCGATAAGATGACTCAGGTGATTGATAATATTCTTAACAATGCCATTAAGTACTCACCAGATGGTGGGAAAATCACTGTCAGCATGAAAACTACTGATGACCAGATGATTTTATCCATCAAAGACCAAGGTCTAGGTATTCCAAAGCAAGATTTGCCTAAGATTTTTGACCGCTTCTACCGTGTGGATCGTGCAAGAAGCCGGGCTCAAGGTGGAACTGGTCTAGGTCTGGCGATCGCAAAAGAAATCATCAAACAACACAATGGCTTTATATGGGCCAAAAGTGAATACGGTAAGGGCTCAACCTTTACCATAGTGCTCCCTTATGATAAGGATGCCGTAAAAGAAGAAATATGGGAGGACGAAATAGAAGACTAGAATGAGTGAAAAAGGCTTTAAATACAGTATTTTAGCATCAGGTTCCAGTGGAAATTCCTTTTATCTGGAAACCCCAAAAAAGAAAATCCTAGTAGATGCAGGCCTGTCTGGTAAGAAAATTACAAGTCTTTTGAGTGAAATCAATCGTAAACCTGAAGATTTGGATGCGATTTTGATTACGCATGAGCATTCAGACCATATTCATGGAGTCGGTGTCTTGGCTCGCAAATATGGCATGGACCTTTACGCCAATGAAAAGACTTGGCAGGCTATGGAAAATAGCAAGTACCTCGGTAAGGTGGACTCTTCGCAGAAGCATATCTTTGAAATGGGCAAAACCAAAACCTTTGGCGATATCGACATTGAGAGTTTTGGGGTTAGCCATGATGCGGCAGCACCACAGTTTTACCGCTTTATGAAGGATGACAAGAGTTTTGTCATGTTGACCGATACAGGTTATGTAAGTGACCGTATGGCTGGAATAGTCGAAAATGCTGACGGTTACCTCATCGAGTCCAACCACGATGTAGAGATTTTGCGAGCAGGATCTTACGCTTGGCGTCTCAAACAGCGAATTCTATCGGATCTCGGTCATCTTTCTAACGAAGACGGTGCTGAGGCCATGATTCGTACAATGGGAAATCGGACTAAGAAAATCTATCTTGGGCATTTATCCAAAGAGAACAATATCAAGGAGCTGGCTCATATGACTATGGTCAACCAGCTAGCCCAAGCGGATCTGGGAGTCGGAGTAGACTTTAAAGTTTATGATACCTCACCAGATACTGCAACACCATTAACAGATATATAAAAAAGAAGGCGAGTGCCTTCTTTTCTTATGCTTAGCTATTATTTTCTACTCCAAACACCATCTAAAATATGATATAATAAGGTTTATAGTACGAGAAAGGTTGCCTTATGACGATAGATATTAGTGAAGAAAAGTTGGCTATGGAGTCTGCTGACTTATTAAAAATTCTTTTAAAAGATCGAACGACCAAGAAAAATATTGTTTGGGCGACGCATTCTTATGAATTGTTGGGAAAGGGATTTGCTCCAAGTGACCGCATTACTCCAAGTAAGGTGACGGGAACCTATGCAAACTTGATTCAACCCCGATCAGAAAAGTCCAAGTATGAGCAAAAAGACCGAACCAAGATTAGAGCCGAAGTCTTTACGCCAACTTGTTTAGTTGAAAAACAAAATGGCTACGTTGAAGCTGAACTTGAATCTCTGGATCTTGAAGATTATATCCAAGTGCGCTGGCTAGAAATAACCTGTGGTGAAGCACCTTATATGGTTGCTCGCTATGATGCAGTGACTGGTGAGGAAATTCCATTATCTGAGCGAGTTGGTTTTCTTGATAGAAAATTGCAACGCATTAGTCGTGAGGTCTCAGATGAAGCCACCTTCTATAAGCTTGTAAAAAAAGCTTATCGATCTTCTTATGGATATGAGTATCAAGGAGATTCGCTGCTTTTGGCGCGTGAAAATCTTTTAGCAACATTTGAGGACTACTATCTTGCAAAGACTGGCAATCAACCGACCTTAGAGCAAAAGAAAGAAATTGCGACTATTATATCCTACAATGTCTTTCAGATGGATGGACTGAAAAAAACTAGTCCTTACTCAGCTAAACAAAGTCCATCTCAACAGCTAAGCTTGTTTTCAGATGAGCTAGAAGTTCAAGAAGCAGAAGAATCTAAAACTCAAATCAAAGATTGGAAAAAGAATAAGATGATAGGTTTTGAGCGCCTATCTAGTGAGGAAAGTGAAATGAAATTTGATGTCGTGATAGGCAATCCGCCGTATCAGGAAACAGGAGAAGCTAGAGATGAACCAATTTATCACTTTTTTATTGATGAAGCTATTAAAATCGCAGATAAATCTATATTAATCACCCCAGCAAGGTTTTTATTTAAAGCTGGTCAAACTCCTAAAAATTGGATGGAAAAGATGCTTGAAGACAAGCATTTAAAAGTTCAATTCTATGAACTTAAAAGCGGTAAAGTGTTTACAGGAACGGATATCAAGGGTGGAGTAGCAATAACTTATCGTGATGCTGATAAAGTTTTGGGACCAATCGGAGTATTTACTATTTTTGAAGCCTTGAATAGTATTGTAAAAAAAATTGAAAAACATCCAGACTTTGAAACATTTTCTGATCTAGTTTATCCTCAAGGTATTTATAGATTTTCAGATGAACTTTTTTCTGATTATCCAAATGCTGAAAAGTTGCAAGGAAAAGGGACAAAAAATAAAATTGTTTCGAAATCATTGACTCAGTTAGATTTCGTTTTTAAAAACGTAGAAGAAAAAGACCATGTGGCTTTACTTGGAAGAATCGGGTCTGAACGTGTCTATCGATATATTAATAAAAAATATTTAGATTTACCGGAAACATTTGAAAATTACAATGTTTTTGTACCAGAAGCTAATGGAAGCGGTGCCTTAGGTGAGGTCTTATCAACACCCCTAATCGGGGAACCCCTAATCGGGCATACGGATACTTTTTTATCTATTGGTAATTTTAAAACAAAATTTGAAGCCGATGCTTGTATTAAATTTATTAAAACTAAATTTGCTAGAGTATTATTAGGTGTTTTGAAAGTTACTCAGCATAACTCACGAAAAACTTGGTATTACGTCCCACTCCAAGATTTTACGGTCAATTCGGACATTGATTGGACACAATCAGTGGCTGATGTTGACCGTCAGCTCTATCAAAAATATGACCTTTCTCCTGAGGAAATTGCCTTTATTGAGACGCATGTAAGGGAGATGGATTGATGGTAGAAATTAAAACTTCTAAAGAGATTCATCCTAAAATCTATGCTTACACCACCCCTACGGTAACAAGCAATGAGGGCTGGATTAAGATTGGTTATACAGAGCGTGATGTTACACAACGGATTAAAGAACAAACGCATACTGCTCATATAGATACAGATGTCTTATGGACTGGGGATGCAGCCTATACGGAAGAACCTGATAAGGGAAAGACATTTAAGGACCATGATTTCCACCATTTCCTTTCTTTCCATGATGTGGAGCGTCGTCCTAAGACGGAATGGTTTTACTTTAATGGGACACCTGAGAAATCTAAAAATCTCTTCGATAAGTTTGTTCAACATGATTTGTCTGGTTATCAGCCTGGCCAAGGACAGGACTATACTTTGCGACAAGAGCAAGAAGAAGCAGTTGCTAAGACCTTAGATTATTTCAAAAATCATCCAGGAGGTAAGTTCCTTTGGAATGCCAAGCCACGTTTTGGTAAAACCTTATCTACCTATGACTTAGCTCGTCGGATGGATGCTGTCAATGTCCTGATTGTAACAAACAGACCTGCCATTGCCAACTCATGGTACGATGATTTTGAAAAGTTCATAGCAGGCCAAACGACTTACAAGTTTGTTTCAGAAACAGACAGTCTTAAAAATCGGCCAACCTTGTCACGAAAAGAATTTGTTGGTATTTTAGATGACGATGTAAGACAGCTAGCTTTTATCAGTCTCCAAGACTTGAAAGGCTCTGCTTATCTTGGTGGAGAGCACAATAAACTCAAATGGGTCACTGATCTACATTGGGATTTGTTGGTTATCGATGAAGCGCACGAAGGAGTTGCTACCTTCAAGACAGACCAAGCCTTTAATAAGATTCGTCGAAACTTTACCTTGCATCTATCAGGAACTCCATTTAAGGCATTAGCCAAGGGAGAATTTACCGAGGAGCAGATCTACAACTGGTCTTATGCGGATGAGCAGGCAGCTAAAACTACTTGGTCGCCTGAGCAAGAAGAGGAGAATCCATATGGGAGCTTGCCTCAGTTAAATCTCTTTACCTATCAAATGTCTCAGATGATTGGTGAGGAGTTAGAAAAAGGTGCTCAACTAGACGGCGAAAATATCGACTATGCTTTTGACTTGAGTGAATTTTTCGCTACAGATGATAAAGGGAAATTTATCTATGAGCAAGATGTCAGAAATTGGTTAGATACTCTATCAAGCAATGAGAAATATCCATTTTCAACCAAAGAACTTCGGAACGAACTCAAGCATACTTTTTGGCTCTTAGAACGTGTAGCCTCAGCAAAAGCCTTAAAAGCACTGCTAGAGGAACATCCCATCTATGAAAACTATGAGATTGTGTTAGCTGCTGGTGACGGGCGTATGTCTGAGGAAGATGATAAGGTTAAACTCAAATCCCTAGACTTGGTTAGAAAAGCGATAGCAGAGAATGACAAAACCATTACCCTATCCGTCGGTCAATTGACGACAGGTGTGACGATCCCTGAATGGACAGGCGTATTGATGTTATCAAACTTGAAATCACCTGCCATTTATATGCAAGCTGCCTTCCGTGCACAAAACCCTTACTCATGGACCGATAACAAAGGAAATCACTTCCGCAAAGAAAGAGCCTATGTATTTGACTTTGCGCCAGAAAGAACCCTGATTCTCTTTGATGAGTTTGCAAACAACTTATCACTTGCGACTGCAGGAGGTGGTGGAACTTCCGCAACTCGTGAAGAGAACATCAGAGAACTCTTAAATTTCTTCCCTGTCATAGCAGAAGACCGTGCAGGTAAGATGGTTGAAATTGATGCTAAGGCAGTTCTGACTATACCGCGTCAAATAAAAGCTAGGGAAGTCCTCAAACGTGGCTTTATGTCTAACCTCCTATTTGATAATATCAGCGGTATTTTCCAAGCCAGTCAAACCGTTCTAGACATCTTAAATGAACTACCAGTTGAAAAGGAAGGCAAGTTACAAACACCTTCTGATTTACTAGACTTTTCAGGTGTTAAAGTGGATGATGAGGGCAATGCAGTGGTTGACCATGAAATCGTGGTCAATCAACAAGCACGACTTTTTGGTGAAAAAGTTTATGGGCTTGGTGAGTCTGTTGCTGAGTTAGTCACAAAAGATGAAGAAAGAACTCAAAAACAGCTGGTCAATGACTTGAGTAAGACCGTTTCTTCAGTAATTGTAGAAGAATTGAAGGCTGGATATGATCTGAAAACTCGGGAAACAGACCAGATCAAGAAACAAATTGTAGCAACATTTGAGAACGAAGTTCGAAAAAATGAGATAGAACGTAAAATTTCTGAAGCTCATATCAAGGAAGAGTTGCAACAACAGCTCAAGGAAGAAAATGATAAAGAGCAAAAAGATAAGATTCAAGAAGTTCTTGAAAAACGTTTAGAAGAAAATAATCTCATTCATAAAGAAAAACTAGAACAAACACTCAAAAAAGAAGTGGAAAAAATGCCTGAGAAGTTTATCGAGCAGGTTGAGGTCAAACGTGTTGAACAGTTGAAACAATCTGCTCAAGATGAGATTCGGGACCATCTTCGAGGATTTGCACGAACAATTCCAAGTTTCATCATGGCCTACGGCGATCAATCTCTAACACTTGATAATTTTGACACCTTTGTTCCTGAGCATGTCTTCTTTGAAGTGACTGGTATTACGATTGACCAATTTCGTTATTTGAGAGATGGTGGGCAGGATTTTGCAGGACATCTCTTTGATCGAGCAACATTTGATGAAGCCATCCAGGAATTTCTTCGCAAGAAAGAGGAGTTGGCAGATTATTTTAGAGATCAGAAAGAAGATATTTTCGACTATATTCCACCACAGAAAACCAATCAGATTTTTACTCCTAAACGTGTGGTGAAGAGAATGGTGAATGACCTTGAAAAAGAAAATCCAGGAATCTTTGATGATCCATCTAAGACATTCATTGATTTGTACATGAAGTCAGGCCTTTATATTGCAGAGCTTGTTAAGCGGCTATATAACAGCAATGGTTTACGAGAAGCATTTCCAAGTCCTGAAGAACGCTTAAAACATATCCTAGAAAATCAAGTTTATGGATTTGCACCTTCAGAAATAATCTATAATATTTCCACTAACTTTATCTTTGGAAATCTCTCCCAAGGGATCAGTAGAAAGAACTTTGTTCTAGAAGATACAATCCCTGCAGCTAAAGAAGGGAAAATCCAAGAATTGGTAGATAAATATTTTGAATATAAGTAAAAAAGAAGGCGAGTGCCTTCTTTTTTATATATTTTTACAATCCAGCAAAGTCCTTGATTTCTTGTGCGGACATGGAAGAGTCGCAACGGACATTGATTTGGCCATCTGCAATGTGAACAAATCCTGGTACGGTTGGGATTCCATAACGTGAGCGGAATTCTTGCAATTCATTGAGTTGGCTTGGTTCTTCACTGTTGATGAAGTAGATGTGGGCTTTAGTTTCAGCTACGACACCTGCCAATGTGCCAGCAAATTTACGGCAGTAAGGGCAAGTTTTACGGCCAATAAAGAAGGTTGCTGTTTCTTTATTATCGAGTGCTTCTTGTGCACGCGCAACTGTAGTGACTTCAAGGTCTTTAATGTTTTCTAAAAATTGTTCCATGAGATTACCTCGCTTTCATTGATAAGTCTAGTATGCCATAAAGTTTCTAAAAATGCTTAGATTTGATACGAAAAAAAGATGAGATTGGTTGGTCTCATCTTTTATAATTTCTTATTTAACAAACGCATTGATTTCTGCTTCGATGTTGGCAATCTTAGCTTGTGAATCTTCGTTGCTTTCACCCACAACGGCAATGTAGAACTTGATTTTTGGTTCTGTACCTGAAGGGCGAACTGCAATCCAAGAACCATCCGCAAGAGTGTATTTCAAAACATCACTTGGAGGAGTTGTCAAGTTTGTAACAGTACCGTCAGCAGCAGTAGCAGTTTGAGCCTTGAAGTCTTCTACGACAGTGATAGCTGTTGCGTTCCATTCTTTTGGAGCATTGTTACGGAACTTAGCCATAATCGATTTGATTTGTTCAGCACCATCAACACCAGAAAGGGTAACAGAGATGGTCTTTTCAGCGTAGTAGCCGTATTCTTTGTAGATTTCTTCGATACCGTCAGCAAGTGTCAAACCACGTGAACGGTAGTAGGCAGCAAGCTCAGCAACGACAAGAACGGCTTGGATGGCGTCTTTATCACGTACGAATGGTTTGATCAAGTAACCGAAGCTTTCTTCAAATCCCATCATGTAAGTGTGATTGTGTTTTTCTTCGAATTCTTGGATTTTTTCAGCGATAAATTTGAAACCTGTCAAAACGTTGAACATAGTTGCGCCGTAGCTTTCAGTAATCTTCGTTACCAAGTCAGTTGATACGATAGATTTACATAGGGCTGCATTTTCAGGAAGAGTTCCAGCATTTTTGTGGGCTTCCAAGATGTATTTAGCCATGATAGCGCCGATTTGGTTACCTGAAAGGTTGAGGTAGCTTCCATCTTTTTGAAGAACTTCAACACCAACACGGTCAGCGTCAGGGTCAGTTGCAACAAGCACATCTGCACCAACTTGACGACCAAGTTCTTCAGCAAGTGCGAAGGCTGCTTGGCTTTCTGGGTTTGGAGATTTTACAGTTGAGAAGTCAGGATCAGCAGTTGCTTGTGCTTCAACAACTTGAACAGAGTCAAATCCTGCTTGAGCAAGAGCACGACGAGCCAACATTTCACCCGTACCATGAAGTGGTGTGTAGACAATCTTCATGTCTTTACCGAATTCTTCAATCAAGGTTGGATTGATGTTTACGTCTTTAACTTCTTTAAGGTATTCTACATCAACAGCTTCGCCGATAACTTCAATCAAGCCAGAAGCTTTTTCAGCTTCGACATCAGCAACTTCCACAGCGAATGGATTTTCGATTGCACGAATGTAAGTTGTCAAAGCATCTGCATCATGTGGAGGCATTTGTCCACCGTCTTCACCATAAACCTTGTAACCGTTAAATGGAGCAGGGTTGTGACTGGCAGTAATCATGATACCTGCGAAACAGTTGAGGTAACGAACTGCAAATGACAGTTCTGGAGTTGGACGGAGGCTTTCAAATACGTAAGATTTGATACCATGTTTTGCAAGAACTGCAGCAGATTCAAAGGCAAACTCAGGTGAGAAGTGACGGCTATCGTAGGCAATTGCTACACCACGTTCTTTTTCATTTCCGCCTTTTGACTCAATCAAACGAGCCAAACCTTCGGTGGCTTGACGAACAACGTAGATGTTGATGCGGTTTGTACCAGCACCGATCAAACCACGCATACCAGCAGTACCAAATTCAAGATTGGTATAAAAGGCATCTTCCTTAGTTTTTTCGTCCATATTTTCTAAATCTTGACGAAGGTAGTCTGGAAGGTTAGCAAAATCGACCCATTTTTGATAATTTTCTTGGTAAGTCATAGAGTGTCTCCTTTGTTTATTTGCTTTAATCGCTTTCATTATATCACGATTTGACATTTTAGTAAAACGTTAGCATAACTTAAAATGTAGGAAATTTACTTTTTCTTTTTTGTGGTTAAATGGTGAGTACTGTGCTTACTTATACTAAGTTAGCGATGAAAATCAATTATCTAATTTTTTAAAATATTAAAAGTTTATAGTATTTTTGTGGAATGATTAAATAAAGTAAATCGTCAATATTGTATTCTATTCTTTTTATAAAGAATCCTTTAATGTATCAAATGAACAGATAGAAAAATTTAAGTTAAAACTCTATAAATTTAAGATATTTTGAAAATATCTGGTTTCTGTTTTGAATTTTATAGGGCGTATGGTAAAATATAGTAAATCATTAAAGGAGAATCCATTATGAAAAAAATTCTTAAGCATTCTGCTTTGCTTTTATCAGCTTTAGCACTTGTTGCTTGTGGAGCTCAAAAAAAAGCAAGCGACAATGGTACTGCCTCGAACTCAAACTTTGAAGTTTCAGTAAAAGACGGTATGTTTGTATTGCCTAAAGATGAAGATTCATCTTCAAGCTACCTTGCGCTTCAAGTCGAAATCAAGAACAATCGTGATAAACAGTTTAGTTTTACTAGCCAAGATATTACGCTTTATAATGAAAAAGATGAAAAATTACAACCAATTCAAATCTACGAAAGCGACAGTAAAACTAAATTTATGTCATATGGTGATAGTCTTTCTAAAGGA
The DNA here is from genome assembly GCF_900637025.1 of Streptococcus oralis ATCC 35037. NCBI lineage: Bacteria > Bacillati > Bacillota > Bacilli > Lactobacillales > Streptococcaceae > Streptococcus > Streptococcus oralis. The sequence goes on along the minus strand of NZ_LR134336.1, from coordinate 999,829 downwards.
AAGAGCGTTGCTGGTTATGTAGTATATGAAGTCGACAAGAACGCTAAGTATGAACTCCACTTCGCACCTAGCTTTTACGATGACATCAAAGAAAATTCTAAAAAGAATAACGATGTAGCAATCAAGGTGGATCCAAGTCAGTACGAAGATCATATTGATGAAGCGAAAGATGTAATGAAAAAATATGTCGATGCTGTTTACCTCAATGGGGAAAGTTCTGGTGGTGGAACGAACCTAAGTGCTACTGATAATAAGTCGCAAGTTGTTGCGCTTGCTGATGATAAAAAATCTTCTGATAATAGTGCTGAATTCACAAACGATGCGAAAGCTGATAAAGAAGAGTTTATCAAGAAATTTACAGAATCGTTCGGAAAAGGCTTCTATAACTACAAACCATCTGATTCAGAACTTAGAACATTCGCAGATGCCTACATCAAAGCAAATGCTAAGAGAGCAAAAGTTGATTACAAGGTGAAGACATACTTACCTGATTATGCTGTTGTTTATGTTAGACCAGAAACAATCGACTTGGATAACTTGAATGTTCATGAATTGAGTCGTAAATTCTACGAAGAAAACAAAGGTAAATATAGCAACTACTCAGAAGCTATGAAAGCTGGTGAGAAGTACATTTTAGAAAATGCACCAAGTCAATTTGATTCAACTCCACTAGACACTAGTGATAATATGAAGAAAGAGGGTTATGAAATTAAAATGACCAAGAAAGATGGAAAATGGACCATCGATACCTCTTCTAAAAACTATGACTTAAAAGATATGGCTCGCACATTCCGTGGAGGCATTGGATACTAATATAAAAGGTTCGGGTTTATGACTCGAACTTTTTTCCTTGCAATTGTGCAAAAGAGAAAAAGATAGTAAAATAGAGATATGATTATTTTACAAGCTAATAAAATTGAACGATCTTTTGCTGGTGAGGTTCTCTTTGAACATATCAACCTGCAAGTAGATGAACGAGACCGAATTGCTCTTATTGGGAAAAATGGTGCAGGTAAGTCTACTCTTTTAAAGATTTTGGTTGGAGAAGAGGAGCCAACTAGTGGAGAAATCAATAAGAAAAAAGATATTTCTCTGTCTTACCTAGCCCAAGATAGCCGTTTTGAGTCTGAAAATACCATTTATGATGAAATGCTCTATGTCTTTGATGACTTGCGTCGGACAGAGACACAACTGCGTCAGATGGAGTTGGAGATGGGTGAAAAGTATGGTGAAGATCTAGATAAACTGATGGCGGATTATGATCGTTTATCAGAGAATTTCCGTCAGGCTGGTGGCTTTACCTACGAAGCTGATATCCGCGCTATCTTGAATGGTTTCAAGTTTGACGAGTCTATGTGGCAGATGAAAATTGCTGAGCTTTCAGGTGGTCAAAATACTCGTCTGGCTCTGGCCAAAATGCTCCTTGAAAAACCAAATCTCTTGGTCTTGGACGAGCCAACCAACCACTTGGATATCGAAACCATTGCCTGGTTGGAAAATTACCTAGTAAATTATAGCGGCGCCCTCATTATTGTCAGTCACGACCGTTACTTTTTGGACAAGGTTGCGACGGTTACACTCGATTTAACTAAGCATTCCTTGGATCGTTATGTAGGCAATTACTCTCGTTTTGTTGAGTTAAAGGAGCAAAAGTTAGCTACTGAGGCAAAAAACTATGAAAAGCAACAGAAGGAAATCGCGGCTCTAGAAGACTTTGTCAATCGCAATCTAGTCCGTGCTTCAACGACCAAACGTGCCCAATCTCGCCGTAAACAACTGGAAAAAATGGAGCGTTTGGACAAGCCGGAAGCTGGTAAGAAAGCAGCCAATATGACCTTCCAGTCTGAAAAAACATCAGGTAATATCGTTTTAACCGTTGAAAATGCGGCCATTGGCTATGATGGGGAAATATTGTCAGAACCTATCAACCTAGACCTTCGTAAGATGAATGCTGTTGCGATTGTCGGACCAAATGGCATTGGGAAGTCAACCTTTATCAAGTCTATTGTGGACCAGATCCCTTTTATCAAGGGAGAGAAGCGTTTTGGTGCCAATGTTGAGGTTGGCTACTATGACCAGACTCAAAGCAAGTTGACACCAAGTAATACTGTTCTGGATGAACTTTGGAATGATTTTAAACTGACACCAGAAGTTGAAATCCGCAACCGCCTAGGTGCCTTCCTTTTCTCAGGAGATGATGTTAAAAAATCAGTTGGCATGCTGTCAGGTGGCGAGAAAGCTCGTTTGTTACTTGCCAAACTTTCTATGGAAAACAACAACTTTTTAATTCTTGACGAGCCGACCAACCACTTGGATATTGATAGCAAGGAAGTGCTAGAAAATGCCTTGATTGACTTTGATGGGACCCTTCTTTTCGTCAGTCACGACCGTTACTTTATCAATCGTGTAGCCACTCATATTTTGGAATTGTCCGAAAATGGTTCAACCCTCTACCTTGGGGATTACGACTACTATGTTGAAAAGAAAGCAGAAGTAGAAGCGATTCAGACAGCGGAAGCTTCAACTAGCAATCAAGAAAAAGAAGAAAGTCCAGTTAATGATTATCAGGCTCAGAAAGAAAGTCAGAAAGAAGCCCGCAAACTCATGCGACAAATCGAAAGTTTAGAATCTGAAATCGAAGAACTAGAAAGTAAAAGCCAAGCCATCTCTGAACAAATGTTGGAAACCAATGACGCTGAAAAACTCATGGAGATGCAGGCTGAACTGGAAAAAATCAGCCATCGTCAGGAAGAAGCTATGTTTGAGTGGGAAGAATTATCGGAGCAGGTGTAAAAAATGGAACATCTTGGAAAGGTATTTCGTGAATTTCGAACCAGTGGGAACTACTCTTTAAAGGAAGCAGCGGGCGATTCTTGCTCGACCTCTCAGTTATCTCGCTTTGAGCTTGGTGAGTCTGATTTAGCAGTTTCCCGTTTCTTTGAGATTCTGGATAATATTCATGTGACTATTGAAAATTTCATGGACAAGGCTAGGGATTTTCAAAATCATGAACATGTTGCCTTGATGGCACAGATTATTCCGCTTTACTACTCAAATGATATTGCTGGTTTTCAAAAGCTTCAAATGGAATAGCTTGAGAAAGCAAAGAGTTCGACCAATCCCCTCTATTTTGAGCTGAATTGGATTCTGCTACAAGGACTGATTTGTCAAAGAGATGCTCGTTACACGATGAGTCAGAGTGATTTGGATAAGGTGGCGGATTATCTTTTCCAAACAGAAGAATGGACCATGTATGAGTTGATTCTTTTCGGTAATCTCTATACTTTCTACAATGTGGACTATGTGGCTCGGATTGGCAGAGAAGTGATGGAGAGGGAAGACTACTACAAAGAAATTGGTCGTCATCGAAAACTTGTTTTGATCTTAGCTCTTAACTGTTACCAGCATTGTTTGGAAAATCGATCCTTTGCGGATGCGGACTATTTTGAGGGCTATGTAGAGAAGTTGATTGGAAATGGTATCAAGCTTTATGAGCGCAATATCTTCCATTATCTCAAAGGTTTCGCCCTCTACCAGAGAGACTTGAAAGAAGAGGGTTGTAGTCAGATGCAGGAGGCTATGCATATTTTTGATGTGCTTGGACTTCCAGAGCAAGTGGCTTACTATCAGGAACATTATGAAAAATTTGTAAATGCTTAAATTTCCCAAATAAGGGAAAAATAAAGAGACTCCTTTCAGCTTTGATACAATAGTTTAAAAATTTGAGAGGAGCTTTTTATATGAATCGACATGTAATCCAGTTGATTAGTCGTGGTGCTATTAATAAAATAGGAAATATGCTCTATGATTATGGAAACAGTGTTTGGTTGGCATCAATGGGAACGATAGGGCAGACTGTTCTTGGGATTTATCAAATTTCTGAACTCGTCACATCGATTCTGGTCAATCCCTTTGGCGGAGTGATTTCAGACCGCTTTTCGCGTCGCAAAATTTTGATGACGACAGACTTGATTTGTGGCCTTCTTTGCTTAGCTATTTCTTTCATCAGAAATGATAGCTTGATGATTGCTGCCTTGATTTTTGCCAATATTGTTCAGGCGATTGCCTTTGCATTTTCTCGTACAGCTAACAAAGCCATTATAACTGAGGTTGTAGAGAAAAACGAGATAGTGACCTATAACTCTCGCTTGGAGTTAGTTTTGCAGGTTGTAGGTGTTAGCTCCCCTATACTTTCTTTCCTCGTTTTACAATTTGCCAGTCTCCATATGACGCTTGTTTTAGATGCCATTAGCTTTTTCATTGCATTTACTTTAGTAGCTTTTCTCCCCCAAAAAGAGACTCAGGAACAAGAGAAAAAGACTTTCAGCTGGAAAAATATTTTTGCTGATATGAAAGAAGGAATTCGCTATATTTGGCGCCAGAAAGAGATCTTTTTCCTTTTGGTAGTAGCTTCGAGTGTTAATTTCTTTTTTGCAGCTTTTGAATTTCTCCTCCCTTTTTCAAATAGACTTTACGGGGTAGAAGGAGCTTATGCAACTATTTTGACTATGGGCGCTATTGGTTCGATTATCGGAGCTCTTCTAGCTAACAAAATAAAGGCAGGTGTTTATAATCTTTTGATTCTATTGGCCTTGACTGGAGTTGGAGTTTTTATGATGGGGTTACCATTGCCAACTTTTCTTTCCTTTTCTGGAAATTTAGTTTGTGAACTGTTTATGACGATATTTAATATTCACTTTTTTACTCAGGTGCAAACCAAGGTTGAGGGGGAATACTTGGGAAGAGTACTAAGCACCATTTTTACCTTAGCCATCCTATTTATGCCGATTGCAAAAGGCTTTATGACGGTGCTACTAAGTGTCCATCTCTCTTCTTTTCTGATAATTGGAAGCGGGGTTATTGTCCTGTCTTGTTTCTCCCTCGTTTATGTGCGAGGTCATTTTGATAAAGAGTTATAATTTCTCTTTTTAAGAAAATATTACACTACAAACCATTTTTCAGCCCTTCTCTATTGTGAGGAGGGCTTGCTTTGTGGTAAAATGGGATTATGAATGAAAGAATGAATGAGTTAGTTGCCTTACTTAACCGCTATGCGACCGAGTACTATACGAGTGACAATCCCTCGGTTTCAGATAGTGAGTATGATTGCCTCTACCGAGAATTGGTCGAATTGGAAGCTGCCTATCCAGATCAAGTTTTAGCGGACAGTCCGACCCATCGTGTTGGTGGTAAGGTTTTAGATGGTTTTGAAAAATTCAGTCATCAGTATCCTCTTTATAGTTTGCAGGATGCTTTTTCACGTGAAGAGTTAGAAGCTTTTGACGCACGTGTTCGCAAGGAGATTCCCCATCCCACCTATATCTGTGAATTGAAAATCGATGGTTTATCTATTTCCCTTACTTATGAAAATGGGATTTTGGTCGCTGGGGCGACTCGTGGTGATGGTTCTATTGGTGAGAATATCACTGAAAACCTCAAACGCGTCAAGGATATTCCTTTGACCTTGCCAGAAGAACTAGATATCACCGTTCGTGGAGAGTGTTACATGCCACGCGCTTCCTTTGATCAGGTCAACCAAGCCCGCCAAGAAAATGGGGAGCCTGAATTTGCTAATCCTCGTAACGCAGCTGCAGGCACCTTGCGTCAGTTGGATACAGCAGTAGTGGCCAAGCGTAATCTTGCTACTTTCCTCTATCAAGAAGCCAGCCCTTCAACTCGTGATAGTCAAGAAAAGGTCTTGGAGCATCTTGAACAGCTTGGTTTTGTAGTTAATCCTAAACGAATATTGGCTCAAAGTATAGATGAGGTATGGGATTTTATCCAAGAAGTAGGACAAGAACGGGAGAAACTGCCTTACGATATCGATGGGGTGGTCATCAAGGTTAACGACCTAGCAGGTCAAGAAGAACTCGGTTTTACCGTTAAAGCACCTAAGTGGGCAGTAGCTTATAAATTTCCTGCTGAGGAAAAAGAAGCTCAACTCCTTTCAGTTGACTGGACAGTAGGTCGTACGGGTGTTGTGACCCCGACTGCCAATCTAACACCTGTTCAGCTTGCTGGCACAACTGTTAGCCGTGCAACTCTTCACAACGTAGATTATATTGCTGAAAAGGATATCCGCAAAGATGATACGGTTATCGTTTATAAGGCTGGAGATATCATCCCTGCTGTTCTGCGTGTGGTAGAGTCTAAACGTGTTTCTGAAGAAAAACTAGATATTCCGACTAACTGTCCGAGCTGTGACAGTCAGTTGCTTCATTTTGAAGATGAAGTGGCTCTTCGTTGTATCAATCCACGCTGTCCTGCCCAAATCATGGAAGGTTTGATTCACTTTGCCTCTCGAGATGCTATGAATATTACGGGTCTTGGTCCATCTATCGTCGAAAAGCTTTTTGCTGCTAATCTGGTTAAGGATGTGGCAGATATTTACCGTTTGAAAGAAAACGATTTCCTTCTTTTAGAAGGCGTCAAGGAAAAGTCTGCTTCTAAACTATATCAGGCCATTCAAGCATCCAAGGAAAACTCTGCTGAAAAACTCTTGTTTGGTCTGGGAATTCGCCATGTCGGAAGTAAGGCTAGCCAACTCTTGCTCCAACATTTCCACTCTATTGAAAATCTAGCCCAAGCAGATCCTGAGGAAGTAGCAAGTATCGAGAGCTTGGGTAGTGTGATTGCCCAAAGCCTTCAGACTTATTTTGCTACAGAAGGATCGAAGATTCTTTTAGACGAGTTGAAAGAAGCTGGAGTTAATCTGGACTACAAAGGGCAGACAGTAGTAGCAGATGCAGCCTTGTCAGGTTTGACAGTTGTATTAACAGGAAAATTGGAACGTCTCACACGTTCTGAAGCCAAAAATAAACTCGAAATCCTTGGTGCTAAAGTTACAGGCAGTGTATCTAAGAAAACGAATCTTGTCGTAGCAGGAGCAGATGCAGGAAGCAAGCTCCAAAAAGCACAAGAACTTGGTATCGAAGTTCGAGATGAAGCTTGGCTAGAAAGTTTGTAAAGAATAGTTGAAAACTAGATGTTAGATAGTCTGAAACTATCTCTCCTGATGTGTTTTTATATCTATTAATGCTATTCTCTATTGTGCTGAAATTCCCGCTAAATTCTTCAGCACTACATAAAAAAATTGAAATTAGGAATTAGGAAAAGAAATGTATAGATACCCAGTAGTCATCCATTTTCACCGAAAAAATGGGGATTATGATGCTTGTTCATTCAGTAGAAAACAGGCAGATGTTAAAGAAAATTTGTATTATGAAAATGACTATTTTGGAGCAAAATTCTCCTTTACAGTTACAAGTGCAGAAAGGCTCGATACTCTGACCTTTTCTGTCGAAATAGATGGAAAGACAAAAGATTATCTCCTACGGTTTAACTATTATCCACTGTTGACTGAGGTTTGGATTTTGGATGGTGATGAGACGGTTTATTATTCTGAAAATCCAGCCATTGCAAGTTCTTGCTATAAAGATCGAAACCCGTTTGCTTTTGATAAAGCCTTTCACAGTGAAAGTTTTGATCACCATTGGGGATACCAAGGAGAGTTGGGGTATAGTATCTCTGACTACCAGACAAGCTTTAAACTCTGGGCTCCAACCGCTACAGCAGTCCAAGTGGTCGTTTATGAAAATACAAGTAACGACGCGCCGATTTGGAAAACCTTTAATCTTGAGCGTGGGAATAGCTATTCATACAGTCATAAGTACAATACCATTGGTGTTTGGAGTGTAGATTTAGACGAAAATCTTGCAGGTAAAGCTTATCAGTATCAGATTGAGTTTCCACACCATCAGACTTTGACACGAGATCCTTACACTATTGCTACAAGCCCTGACGGGAAACGTTCCGTCATTCTCTCTCAGCAAGATAGACAGGTAGAAGGATTTAAAGTCAAGCATGGGACAGACGCTCCTTGGCGTTTGGAAAACCCATGTAAAGCGGTTATCTGTGAGATGCACATTCGTGATTTTACAAAATCGCCAACATCTGGAGTTCCAGAAAATCTTCGAGGGACCTTCCTTGGTGCTGCCCAGACAGGAACGACCAACCAATTCGACCAAGCAACCGCCTTTGACTATATCAAAGAACTCGGCTGTAATTATGTTCAGCTCCAACCAATCTTTGATCGCCATAAGGAATACGACGAGGACGGAAATGTAACCTATAACTGGGGTTATGATCCTCAAAACTACAATGCCCCAGAACCAAGTTTCTCTAGTAACCCAGATGATCCTGGACAGGTTATTCGAGACCTCAAGACCATGATTCAGGCATATCACGATGCAGGAATCGGTGTCATTATGGATGTCGTTTATAACCATACCTTCTCAACGGTCGATGCACCTTTCCAAACAACTGTTCCTGATTATTACTATCGTATGAATCCAGATGGAACCTTTCAAAACGGAACAGGTGTTGGAAATGAAACCGCAAGCGAACACGAAATGTACCGTAAGTACATGATTGACTCACTCCTTTATTGGGTGAAAGAATACAATATTGACGGTTTCCGTTTTGACTTGATGGGAATTCACGATGTCAAAACCATGCAGGCAATTCGTTGGGCACTTGATGAAGTTGATCCACGTATTATCACCTATGGAGAAGGTTGGGATATGGGGATCGGTCTTGCGCCTTATGATAAGGCCAAGAAGGACAATGCCTACCAGATGCCAAATATTGGATTCTTCAATGATGATCAGCGTGATGCCATCAAAGGAGGAGAAGTTTATGGTTCAATCAAGGCAGGATTTGTTAGTGGTGCAGCTACAGAACCGATTGTAGCCAAAGCTATTCTTGGTAGCCGAGAGTTGGGCTCATATCTTAGTCCAAACCAAGTTCTTAACTATGTGGAAGCCCATGATAATTACAACTTGCATGATTTGTTAGTAACCCTTCATCCAGATTACAGTTCAGATAAGATTATGCGTCAGGTTGAGACAGCAACAGCGATGAGCGTTCTTATGCAAGGGATGTCCTTTATAGAGTTGGGTCAAGAATTTGGCCGCACCAAACTCCTTGCTACTGGAGAAAATGGTGAGCTGACTCCGGCAGATAGAGAACGCGCCATGAATAGTTATAATGCTCCAGATAGTGTCAACCAGGTCAACTGGGATTTAATCAATGAGAGACAAGAGAGCATTGAATTTATCCGTCAGATTATTCGTCTAAAAACACAAACGCGTGCTTTCTCTTATCCTACATATGAAGAAGTTTATCGTCATGTCTTCGTCCATACAGCTGCTGAAAATAGTGGGTGGATTGTTTACGAAATTCACGGTGCTGCAGAGCATTTATTGGTGGTATTTAATGCCAAGGGAACCTCCTTCTACTTTGAAAATGCAGGAAATCTTGAAATGCTTGTGTCCAACAGTCGTTCTCAAGAGTCTAATGTGATTGATGATATCAGCGTTGCAGTCTTGAAGGTACTTTCATAGTAAATACTACAAAAAGGTTTAGTTAACTCTAGACCTTTTTTATTTTTATTGAAAAACCAATATCTAATAGGAATAAATTTCAAATAATTTGAAGAATCAAGTTTGTGAAAAAAATATCAATATTTTCCAAAAAGGGGTTGTAATTTTCTGAAAATTTGATAAAATAAGTTTTAATCATTTTCAGGAGGAAGAGAATTTGACACATTATCAGAATTTAGTGAATGGAAAATGGAAATCATCAGAGAATGAAATTGCCATCTATTCTCCCATCAATCAAGAAAAGTTGGGTACAGTACCTGCTATGAGTCAGGCTGAAGTAGATGAGGCGATGAAAGCTGCGCGTGCAGCTCTCCCAGCATGGCGTGATTTAGCACCCGTTGAGCGTGCAGCCTATTTGCATAAGACAGCAGACATTTTGGAACGTGACAAAGAAAAAATTGGTACCATTCTTGCTAAAGAGGTTGCAAAAGGGATTAAAGCAGCCATTGGAGAAGTAGTACGTACAGCAGAATTGATTCGTTTTGCTGCCGAGGAAGGTCTCCGTATCACTGGACAAGCAATGGAAGGTGGCGGTTTTGAAGCTGCAAGTAAAAATAAACTAGCCGTTGTCCGTCGTGAACCAGTTGGTGTCGTTTTAGCTATTGCACCATTTAACTATCCAGTCAACCTTTCTGGATCTAAGATTGCTCCGGCTTTGATTGCAGGAAATGTCGTTATGTTCAAACCCCCAACACAAGGATCTATTTCTGGCCTCTTGCTAGCTAAAGCATTTGACGAAGCAGGAATCCCAGCAGGTGTCTTTAACACCATCACTGGACGTGGTTCTGAAATCGGAGACTACATCATCGAACACAAGGAAGTGAACTTCATTAACTTTACAGGTTCAACACCGATTGGTGAGCGTATTGGTCGTTTAGCTGGTATGCGCCCGATTATGCTTGAACTTGGTGGGAAAGATGCAGCAATTGTCTTAGAAGATGCAGATTTAGAAAATGCAGCTAAGCAAATCGTAGGTGGTGCCTTTAGCTACTCTGGTCAGCGTTGTACCGCTATCAAACGTGTTTTGGTTGTGGAAAGCGTAGCAGACAGATTGGCAGAATTGCTCCAAGCTGAAGTTGCTAAGCTAACAGTCGGTGATCCATTTGACAATACAGATATCACGCCAGTTATTGATAATGCTTCAGCTGATTTCATCTGGGGATTGATTGAAGATGCTCAGGAAAAAGGAGCCAAAGCGCTCAGCCCAATCAAACGTGAGAATAATCTCATTTGGCCAGGACTTTTTGATTATGTCACAAGAGATATGAAATTAGCCTGGGAAGAACCATTTGGACCTGTTCTCCCAATTATTCGAGTTGCAGATGCCAATGAAGCACTTGAAATTGCTAATGAATCAGAATTCGGTCTTCAATCTTCAGTCTTTACAAATGACTTTAAGAAGGCGTTTGAAATTGCTGAAAAACTTGAAGTTGGTACCGTTCATATTAATAATAAAACACAACGTGGACCAGATAATTTCCCATTCCTTGGTGTAAAAGGTTCTGGTGCAGGAGTACAAGGAATTAAATATAGTATCGAAGCGATGACAAATGTTAAATCCATTGTTTTTGATGTGAAATAATTTATAAAATCAGGAAAACGACTTCCTGATTTTATTTTTTTCAAAAAAATGCAGTTTAAAATTGATAAAAAACGAATATTCTGGTATTATAATAAAAAAATATATGGAAATTGTTTCGTGTTCTATTTTCTGGATATCTTTTTTAAAATGCTAGGTAATTTTTTGAAGGCTTTCATAAAAAAATATGATTTCCTTCGTAAATTACTTGAAAGTTACCTTAAAAGAGTGTATAATAGAATTATAGAAAACGCTTACAAAAGAAAGGGGATTGAATGAATAATCAAGAAGCATTAAGAACCTTTACTACAGGTGAGAACTTTCACCTCCAGCATTATTTAGGAGCGCATAGAGAGGAGAAAAACGGAGAAATAGGCTATACCTTTAGGGTTTGGGCCCCAAATGCACAAGCAGTTCATTTAGTTGGTGATTTTACCGATTGGGTTGAGAATCAGATTCCCATGGTTCGTAATGAAGCAGGTGTTTGGGAAGTCTTTACGAGTCAAGCTCAGGATGGTCAGATTTATAAATATCATATCACGCGTGCAAATGGTCACCAGATTATGAAGATCGATCCATTGGCAGTTTATTTTGAAGCTAGACCGGGTACAGGAGCTGTTTTGACCAATATCCGTGAAAAGAAATGGAAAGATGGCCTTTGGTTAGCACGTCGCAAACGTCTGGGATTTTTCGAGAGACCAGTTAATATATATGAAGCCCATGCAGGATCTTGGAAGAGAAATCCAGATGGTAGTCCCTATACTTTTTCGCAACTGAAAGACGAGTTGATTCCATACTTAGTTGAGATGAACTATACACATATTGAGTTCATGCCTTTAATGGCTCACCCACTTGGATTGAGCTGGGGCTATCAACTTATGGGTTACTTTGCTTTTGAACATTCCTATGGTACACCTGACGAGTTTCAAGATTTCGTTGAAGAGTGTCATATAAATAATATCGGTGTTATCGTCGACTGGGTTCCAGGTCATTTCACTATTAATGATGATGCCTTGGCATATTATGACGGTACACCAACTTTTGAATACCAAGATCACAACAAGGCTCATAACTATGGTTGGGGTGCTCTGAATTTTGACCTCGGGAAAAATGAGGTCCAATCTTTCCTGATTTCAAGTATTAAATTTTGGATTGATTTTTACCACTTAGATGGTATTCGGGTCGATGCAGTGAGCAATATGCTGTATCTAGATTATGATAATGCTCCTTGGACTCCAAATAAGGACGGCGGAAATCTTAACTACGAGGGTTATTATTTCCTTCAACGGTTGAACACAGTGATTAAGTTAGCTCATCCAGATATCATGATGATTGCAGAAGAAAGTTCATCAGCAACAAAGATTACTGGCATGAAAGAAATGGGCGGCCTTGGGTTTGACTATAAATGGAATATGGGCTGGATGAACGACATTCTCCGTTTCTACGAGGAAGATCCGATTTATCGCAAGTATGACTTTAATCTTGTGACTTTCAGCTTTATGTATGTTTTCAATGAAAACTATCTCCTGCCTTTCTCACATGATGAAGTAGTTCATGGTAAGAAGAGTATGATGCATAAGATGTGGGGAGATCGCTACAATCAGTTCGCTGGTCTGCGCAACCTCTACACCTATCAAATTTGTCATCCAGGTAAGAAACTCTTGTTCATGGGTAGTGAGTACGGACAATTCCTCGAGTGGAAGTCCGAGGAGCAGTTGGAGTGGTCTAATCTAGAAGATCCGATGAATGCCAAGATGAAGCATTTTACTTCACAACTGAATCAATTCTATAAAGAGCATCGTTGTCTGTGGGAAATTGATACTAGTTATGATGGTATCGAGATTATCGATGCTGATAATAGAGATCAGAGTGTCCTTTCCTTTATTCGTAAGGGCAAGAAGGACGAAATGTTAGTCTGTGTCTTTAACATGGCACCAGTTGAACGTAAGGACTTTACGATTGGTTTACCTGTTGCAGGTATTTACGAAGAAGTTTGGAATACAGAATTAGAAGAATGGGGAGGTGTGTGGAAAGAGCACAATCAAACAGTTCAGACTCAAGAAGGCTTATGGAAAGATTATGAGCAGACTTTGACCTTTACCTTGCCTGCCATGGGAGCAAGCATCTGGAAGATCAAGCGTCGTTTGAAACAAGCTAAGAAAAAAGAATAATGGGCTGTTGATGATATTTTTTAGTTTTTAAAAACGGATGTACTTGTATTGGACTTGAAACACAAGAGAAATGGATTTCCTATTATTTTTATAAAAAGTTTGACTTCCGACCTTCTTTCGATTTTAACGTTCACATGTCTTTATAAAGGAGTAGAAAATGAAGAATGAAATGCTAGCTTTGATCCTTGCGGGTGGGCAAGGAACACGTCTCGGAAAACTCACTCAAAGCATTGCCAAACCGGCAGTGCAATTCGGTGGGCGCTACCGTATCATTGACTTTGCTCTTTCCAACTGTGCAAACTCTGGAATCCATAATGTTGGTGTGATTACGCAGTACCAACCTCTTGCTTTGAACAACCATATTGGAAATGGTTCGAGCTGGGGATTGGATGGTATCAATTCAGGTGTCTCTATTTTACAACCTTATTCAGCCAGCGAAGGAAACCGTTGGTTTGAAGGGACTAGTCACGCTATCTACCAAAACATTGACTATATCGACAGTGTTAATCCTGAGTATGTTTTGATTCTTTCTGGTGACCACATCTACAAGATGGACTACGATGATATGCTTCAGTCCCATAAGGATAACAATGCCAGTTTGACAGTAGCTGTCCTAGACGTACCTCTCAAAGAAGCTAGCCGTTTCGGTATCATGAATACAGATGCCAATAACCGTATCGTTGAATTTGAGGAAAAACCTGCTCAACCTAAGTCTACAAAGGCTTCTATGGGAATTTATATTTTTGACTGGAAACGGCTTCGCAATATGCTTGTTGCTGCTGAAAAGAGCAATGTGGATATGTCAGACTTTGGTAAGAACGTTATCCCTAACTATCTCGAGTCTGGTGAAAGTGTCTATGCTTATGAATTTAATGGCTACTGGAAAGACGTTGGTACGATTGAGTCACTTTGGGAAGCTAATATGGAGTACATTTCACCAGAAAACGCCTTGGATAGTCGCAATCGTCAGTGGAAAATTTACTCTAGAAACTTGATTTCACCACCAAACTACTTTGGTGCGCATGCACACGTTGAAGATTCATTGGTCGTGGATGGCTGTTTTGTAGATGGAACTGTTAAACGTTCGATTCTTTCAACAGAAGCACAAGTACGTGAAGGTGCTGAGGTCGTTGATTCTGTCATCATGAGTGGAGCTATTATTGGCCATGGCGCAAAGATTACTCGTGCTATTATTGGTGAGGGTGCCATTATTGCAGACGGCGTAGAGATTGACGGAACGGACGAAGTACAAGTAGTAGGATACAATGAAGTAGTGGGGGTAGCAACAGATGAAGATTGATAAATATTCAGCCATTTTAGGAAACACAGTTGGTTTTCATGACATGTCAACATTAACAGAACACCGTCCGGTAGCTAGCTTGCCTTTCGGTGGGAAATACCGTTTGATTGACTTCCCTCTTTCCAGCCTTGCAAATGCAGGTGTTCGTAGTATCTTTGGTATTTTCCAACAAGACAATATCAGCTCAGTATTCGACCATATCCGTTCAGGTCGTGAGTGGGGCTTGTCAACTCTTCTAAGTCACTACTATCTAGGAATTTACAATACTCGTGTTGAAAGCAGTACAGTTGGAAAAGAGTATTACCAACAGCTTCTTACCTACTTGAGACGTTCAGGTTCAAACCAAACCGTTTCGATTAACTGCGATGTGCTGGTGAATATTGACTTGAATCAAGTCTTCCACCTACACAATACAACAAAAGGTCCGATTACAGTTGTATATAAGAAACTTCCAAAGAAAGACATTTCAGATGTGAATGCTATTTTGGAAATCGATGAAACTGACCATGTTCGTTCGCACAAACTCTTTGATAATAAATCTACAGATGAACTCTTCAATATGTCTACAGATATCTTTGTTGTGGATACTCCTTGGTTGATTGAACGACTTGAAGAAGAGGCTCAGAAAGAATATCCTGAAAAGTTGCGCTATGTCCTCCGCGATTTAGCTGCAAAAGAAGGAGCTTTTGCTTACGAATACACAGGCTACTTAGCTAATATTCACTCTGTTCAGTCCTATTATCAAGCAAATATTGATATGCTTGAATCTAAAAAGTTCTATTCTCTCTTCTCACCAAATCAAAAGATTTATACCAAGGTTAAGAACGAAGAGCCAACCTATTATGCGAATACTTCAAAAGTAAGTACTTCTCAGTTTGCTTCTGGTAGTATCATTGAGGGTGAAGTAGTTCAGTCAGTCCTATCTCGTAATATTTATGTTCACAAAGATAGTGTTGTGAAGAACAGCGTTCTGTTCCCTCGTGTTGTGATTGGACAAGGTGCCCAAGTTGAATATGCTATCTTGGATAAGGGCGTTGAGGTTGCGGACGGTGTTGTCATTCGAGGCACAGCAGAACATCCAGTTGTAGTGAAGAAGGGTGAAACAGTAACAGAGGACATTTATTCATGAAAATTTTATTTGTAGCGGCAGAAGGAGCACCCTTTTCAAAAACAGGTGGTTTGGGCGATGTCATTGGTGCACTTCCCAAATCACTTGTAAAAGCGGGGCACGAAGTTGCAGTTTTCTTACCTTATTATGATATGGTAGAAGCAAAGTTTGGAGACCAGATTGAGGATGTTCTCCACTTTGAAGTTAGTGTAGGATGGCGTAGACAGTACTGTGGTATTAAGAAAACGGTCTTGAATGGGGTAACCTTCTACTTCATTGATAATCAGTATTATTTCTTCCGTGGTCATGTGTACGGTGATTTTGACGATGGTGAACGCTTTGCCTTCTTCCAACTGGCTGCTCTTGAAGCCATGGAACGCATCGGCTTTATCCCTGACCTTCTCCATGTTCATGATTACCACACAGCCATGATTCCCTTCTTGTTAAAAGAAAAGTACCATTGGATTCAGGCATATCAAGGAATCAGAACAGTTTTAACCATTCACAATTTGGAATTTCAAGGTCAATTTTCTGAAGGAATGTTATGGGATTTGTTCGGTGTTGGCTTTGAACGTTATGCTGATGGCACCCTTCGCTGGAATGATTGTCTCAACTGGATGAAAGCAGGCATTCTCTACGCGGATCGTGTCTCAACCGTTTCCCCTAGCTATGCGCACGAGATTATGACCAGTCAGTTTGGTTGCGGTTTGGACCAGATTCTTCGGATGGAGTCAGGTAAGGTTTCAGGTATAGTTAATGGTATTGACGCAGATCTTTATAATCCTCAAACAGACCCACTTTTAGATTATCATTTTAATAAAGAAGATTTGTCTGGAAAAGCTCAAAACAAAGCAAAATTACAAGAGAGAGTTGGGTTGCCTGTGCGAGCAGATGTTCCGCTAGTTGGGATTGTCTCTCGATTGACGCGCCAAAAAGGTTTTGATGTTGTTGTAGAAAGCTTGCATCGTTTCTTACAGGAGGACGTTCAAATAGTCCTTTTAGGAACAGGTGACCCAGCTTTTGAACATTCCTTCTCCTGGTTTGCGCAAGTCTATCCAGACAAACTATCAGCAAATATCACTTTTGACGTCAAGCTCGCTCAAGAAATCTACGCAGCTTGTGATCTCTTCCTCATGCCAAGTCGTTTTGAACCATGTGGCTTGTCTCAAATGATGGCGATGCGCTATGGAACTCTACCATTGGTTCATGAAGTGGGTGGCTTGCGTGATACGGTTCAATCCTTCAATCCAATCGAAGGAACTGGAACTGGATTTAGCTTTGATAATTTAACACCATACTGGCTTAACTGGAGTTTCCAAACAGCCTTGGATGTTTATAAGTACCAGCCGGAAGTTTGGAGAAATCTACAAAAACAAGCTATGGAATGCGATTTCTCATGGGATACAGCTTGTAAGTCTTATCTTGACTTGTACCATAGTTTAGTCAACTAATAGATAAAATCGTATGATTCTTTCATACGATTTTTGGGCTGTTTAGAAAGGAAAGTTTATGTCTCAAGTAAAAGGCTTGTGTGTCATGGACGTTGACGGCACCCTGATAGCAGAAGAAGTGATTGATCTTTTAGGAAAAGAAGCAGGTTGCGAAGAAGAAATATCGCAGATTACAAGCCAGGCAATGCGAGGTGAACTGGACTTTGAAACAAGTTTACGAGCGAGGGTAGCTTTGTTAAAAGGCCTTCCGGTTTCGGTCTTTGATACTGTCTTCAAATCCATTCATCTGTCCAAGAATGCTCAAGAATTTATCTCCATACTTCAAAAGAAGGGCATTCTAGTCGGTCTAGTGTCTGGTGGCTTTACACCAATAGTTGAAAGATTAGCAAAATCCCTTGGTATTTCCTATTTCTCCGCCAACCAGTTGGAAGTCAAAGACGGTTTTTTAACAGGAAAATTAGTTGGTGAAATTGTGACAGGTCAAGTAAAACAAGTTACTCTTGAGAAATGGAAAAAAGAACTGAAACTTCCCAAAGAAAGAACGATTGCCATCGGTGATGGTGCCAATGACCTCTTGATGTTAAAGTCAGCAGGATGTAGTATTGCATTTTGTGCCAAAGAAGTCGTAAAATCCGAGATAGCTTGTCATGTAGATACGAGGGAGCTTTTAGAAGTTCTACCTTTGATTGATTTCTTAGAATGAGAGGGAACTATGAAAATTGTAATTGCACCCGATTCTTTTAAAGAAAGTTTGACGGCAGAAGAGGTTGCTCAAGCTATAAAAAGAGGATTCCAAAAATCGATAGCAGATGTAGAATGTCTGCTTTGCCCTGTAGGTGATGGTGGGGAAGGAACTGTAGACGCTATCCGACATTCTCTTGAACTCGAAGAAAAATGGCAAGAGGTGACAGGGCCTTTTGGGCTAAAAGAATCCATGCGCTACTTTCACAAAGATCAAATAGCGCTCTTCGAAGTTGCTGACTTGGTTGGTCTTGGGAAGATTCCGCGGGAGAAACGAAATCCCCTTCACATCCAAACCAAAGGTATCGGAGAGTTGATTCGTCATCTCGTTGATCAAGGGATGAAAGATATCTATGTCGGCGTTGGTGGTACGGCTAGTAATGACGGTGGGATAGGCATTGCTGCTGGTTTAGGTTATCGTTTTTATGATAAGAATGGAAAAGAATTGCCAGCTTGCGGTCAGACTTTGCTTGAATTCGAGTTAGTTTCAGACAGCGAGTTGTATAGGATACCTGAAGATGTGAAAATCCGCATTTTAGCAGATGTCGTGAGCCCTCTATGTGGTCTTCAAGGAGCGACCTATACATTTGGAAAACAAAAGGGCTTGGATCCTGCTTTGTTTGAGACAGTAGATTTGGCTATACAGCGGTTCTATGAAAAATTTTCACCATCAACCCTCTCTCTTAAAGGAGCAGGAGCCGGCGGTGGGATTGCGGCTGGGCTCTGTGCCTTTGCTGAGGCCACTATCGTATCTGGGATTGACACTTGCTTAGATTTGATTGACTTTGACAAGAAGGTTGCAGGGGCCTACTTGGTTATCGTTGGAGAAGGTAGACTGGACAGTCAAAGCTTTGTTGGAAAAGCTCCTATCGGTGTAGCAAAAAGAACTCCTGAAGGAGTTCCAGTTATCGCTATTTGTGGTAGTCTTTCCGAGGGTTTACCTTCCCTACCATTCGAAAATATCCAAGCAGCCTTTTCTATTTTAGAAAAAAGTGAACCTTTGGAAGACAGTCTGAAAAATGCAAGACTCTATTTGGAGCACACATCTACTAATATTGGTCGTTTATTAAATTTGAGGAAGGATTAACCAAACCATTTTTTCCAGATGGATTTTTTAGGTGGCTCTGCCTTTTTCTCTTCCCAGAGGCTTGAGAATGCAAGTCTAAGGTCCTTTTCGTCTACTTGAACAGGTTCATTTGTATGAATGACAAGACCGAAAGGAGAGGTGATGTGATCGTCTGAAACAATAGTCGCCTGACAGTTGCTTTCCTTTGCTTGTTTTAAGTAAAAGACCTGTTTGTCAAACTCGATATTTGGTGAGATTTTCACAAAAAGTTCCTCTACCTTTTCTTGAAAACCCTCTAAAATAGAGAAAAATCCATGTTCTAATTCAGGACTATTGGCAGTACTGATATCCGCGTAGCCAAGAACTCTTTCCTCGAAAGTGCCGAGATAGCGGCGTTGTTCGTCAGGGTTTAATTTGGGCCCACCATGAGCTTTTTCTAGTAGTTGTTTTGATAAATCTGTCATAAAAACAGTATATCACAAAAATCGCAAGAAAACAGACAAAAGAAAGCGATTACTTTATAAAGTTAAGGAAAATTTGCACAAAGATAACGTTTTTTCTTGAAAAACGTTTATTTTTAAGGTATCATAGAGGTGTAAAAAATTTAACTCAAAGGAGAGTAAAAAATGTCAATTATTACTGATGTTTACGCTCGCGAAGTCCTAGACTCACGCGGTAACCCAACACTTGAAGTAGAAGTTTATACTGAATCAGGTGCTTTCGGACGTGGTATGGTTCCTTCAGGAGCTTCTACTGGTGAACACGAAGCAGTTGAACTTCGCGACGGTGACAAATCTCGTTACGGTGGTCTTGGTACACAAAAAGCTGTTGACAACGTAAACAACATCATCGCTGAAGCAATCATCGGCTACGATGTACGTGACCAACAAGCTATCGACCGTGCTATGATCGCACTTGACGGTACTCCTAACAAAGGTAAATTGGGTGCAAACGCAATTCTTGGTGTGTCTATCGCTGTAGCTCGTGCTGCTGCTGACTACCTTGAAATCCCACTTTACAGCTACCTTGGTGGATTCAACACTAAAGTTCTTCCAACTCCAATGATGAACATCATCAACGGTGGTTCTCACTCTGACGCTCCAATCGCTTTCCAAGAATTCATGATCGTACCTGCTGGTGCACCATCATTCAAAGAAGCTCTTCGTTGGGGTGCTGAAATCTTCCACGCTCTTAAGAAAATTCTTAAATCTCGTGGTCTTGAAACAGCCGTAGGTGACGAAGGTGGATTCGCTCCTCGTTTCGAAGGAACTGAAGACGGTGTTGAAACTATCCTTGCTGCGATCGAAGCTGCTGGTTATGTTCCTGGTAAAGACGTATTTATCGGATTTGACTGTGCTTCATCAGAATTCTACGATAAAGAACGTAAAGTTTACGACTACACTAAATTCGAAGGTGAAGGAGCTGCTGTACGTACTGCTGCAGAACAAATCGACTACCTTGAAGAATTGGTAAACAAATACCCAATCATCACTATCGAAGATGGTATGGACGAAAACGACTGGGACGGTTGGAAAGCTCTTACTGAACGTCTTGGTGGTAAAGTTCAATTGGTTGGTGACGACTTCTTCGTAACAAACACTTCTTACCTTGAAAAAGGTATTGCAGAAGGTGCTGCTAACTCAATCCTTATCAAAGTTAACCAAATCGGTACTCTTACTGAAACATTTGATGCTATCGAAATGGCGAAAGAAGCTGGTTACACTGCCGTTGTATCACACCGTTCAGGTGAAACTGAAGATTCAACAATCGCTGACATCGCAGTTGCAACTAACGCAGGACAAATCAAGACTGGTTCACTTTCACGTACAGACCGTATCGCTAAATACAACCAATTGCTTCGTATCGAAGACCAACTTGGTGAAGTAGCTGAATACCGTGGATTGAAATCATTCTACAACCTTAAAAAATAATCTAGTTCAGTGAACAAGGTTTGAAGCCTCTCGGATTTTTTCCGAAGGGCTTTTTTTCTGTTCAGGGGGCAAAAAGGGGGCAGTGTTTATGGTATAATAGACAAAAACACTTGTATTAGGAAGAAATTATGTCTAAAGAGATTGATATTGAGTATTACCACCAACTAGCACTGCAAAAGCAGAAGGAGCACCGCAAAGTGTTAGCTAATCTAAAGAAAAAACCTCCTAAAAAATTAGATAAGATTGCGCAGCAGATTCACCAAGAAGTCTTTGCAGAGATTGATTGTACTGCCTGTGCCAACTGTTGCAAGACTTTGGGACCAGACTTTAAAGAGGCAGACATCACCCGTATCGCTAAGTACTTTAAGATGAAATTACCAGCCTTTGAAGCAGAGTTTTTACAGGTGGATGAAGATGGGGACAAGGTTTTCAAATCCATGCCTTGCCCCTTTCTAGGAGGAGATAATCTCTGCTCCATCTATGACGTTCGTCCCAAGGCCTGTCGTGAATTCCCCCATACAGACCGTAAAAAGATCCACCAAATCAACCATTTGACGATTAAGAATACCTTGACCTGCCCTGCAGCCTATCTCTTTGTTGAGAAATTAAAAGATAAGTTATAGAATTTACACCTTTAAATCTTGTACAAAGATTCTAGGGTGGAAGTATCTTGTATTTGTTAGAATATAGATAGAATTGAACACGGCCTAAAAGCTATGCGAAAAAGAAAAAATTACCTAGAATCAGAAGAACCAGCGTTAATTTTCCAATTTTCACTTTGCTTTTAACGACCTTTGTATCTTGTGGAGGTAAGAAAAGAAGAATATGATGCATCAATTCAATCAAACCATGGATTATTTGGAGCAGCAACTGACTGGAGAAGTGGATATGAAAAGATTTCAGCAGTTATCGGGCTATTCTTATCCTCTTTTTAGCAGAATCTTTTCCATCATGGCTGATATGACCTTGGCAGAATATTTGCGCAATCGCAGGCTATCAGAAGCTGTGACAGACTTGCGGGAAGGCTCTGAGAAAGTCATTGACATAGCAATGAAATACGGCTATGAGTCTGCTGACGCCTTCAGCACAGCCTTCAAGAAATTCCATGGTGCAACCCCCTCAGAAGTTCGAAATGGAAAACCTTATCGGGTCTTTCCTAGACTTCAATTATCCTTAAAAATTACAGGAGGAAAGAACATGGATATCAAGATTCAAAAGAAACCTGCATTTACCGTGGCAGGCGTCCTATTGGAAGCTATTGACAATAGCAAATGCCCGTCTGCTTGGGAGCATCTCTATGCCCATCACAGCTTGGAAAGCCTAGAAAGTTTAGGCAGTGGCCAATCCTTTGGCGTCTGCTCGGATGTCAAAGAAGGCGAAATCATTAACTATATGGCTGCTTATGATGTGACGGATAAAACTAAAGCAGAAGAACTAGGTCTGTCCATCAAAGAAATTCCAGAAGCTGAATATGCCATCGTACCAGTCAAGGGGGCTATACCAGCTAGCATCCACCATGCTTGGAAATACGTCTTAGAAGTCTTTTTCCCGGAAACTGGTTATCGCCATTCAGGAGCCCCAGACTTTGAAGTTTATTTCAAAGGAGATATGTCGTCCCCAGACTACCAAATGGAACTCTGGATACCAGTCATCAGGGACTAGATCATTTTCTGATTTTTTATAAAGATGCGAACCGAACTCTGTAGAAAGAATCTCTACAGAGTTTTTAATTGTTGACATTCATGTCTGTAAACAAACATACCATAATTTTTGTTTGGATTTTATGGGGTATGAGAATAGTTTTCTCGGTATAATAGTCCCATAGAAGATAAGGAGGCAGAGGAATATGCAGATGTATTTTGGAGATGTGTCGCTTTGCTATAGCTATTCATTGGCTATGGCACTGGATGCCTATGGTTATGACTTTAAAGCAGAGTTTTTAGAGGCAATTATGGTGATGGGCAATGGCGCTAGTATTGTAAAGGAAGATGAACGACACCCTCTAATATTCTTTGACAATGGAATGCCAGATCTTTCAATCTCTCATTCTTTAAAAATACTTGGGTTTGACTATGAGGACTTCTATCTAAAAGATGGAGTGAAAGTAGATTTAGAAGAGGTTAAAGGAAAGTTAGAAACCTTTCTGTCCAATGGTCCTGTTGTACTGGGACCTCTTGATATGGGCCATCTGATCTACAATCCCAATCACACAATTCTTTATGGTGTGGATCACTTCGTAACCGTGTATGGCATTGATCATCAGCACCTCTATTTGCATGATCCAGCTGGTTTTGCCTGCATGAAGGTTGCTTTTAATGACATCTTAGAAGCCTGGAAGGCAGAGGGTATTGACTATAAGCGCGGAGTCTACTCCATGTGGGGAAATTTTAAGAAGATCAAGAGTCCTAGTCAGACTGAAATCTATCAGGAAACAGCAAAGATTATAAAGTCCCGATATCTGAATGGTCAAAACGGTGTTTTGAAATGCTATGCAAAAGCAGTTGCTGAAAACGGCTTAAATACCGAGCAAAAACAATTGCATCAGTATTTCAGTTTCAAACTTGCTGCTGTTCGAAATCTCTATCTCAGTAAGTTCTTAAAAGATCATGATCCGAAAGGGGCAAGATTCAAAGAAGAATTGGCTACTCTATTTGGCCAAGCCCACCTTTCATGTTTAAAAGAAGATTACCAAGAACTATCCAACTTGCTCTATCAGATAGCAGAAGTAGATGGTCTCTTTAAAGATTTATATGTAAAGTAGTGACTATAAGCATAAAAAAATAGTTCGTAAAAGCGGTTTTTCGTAAAACGAAGAACTGCTTTTTGATTATGGTATAATGAAGTAAGAAAATACCTTAACCTACTAGAAAACGAAGGGAGAAAACCTATGCCTAGACCAAAAACAAAAGAGGAGCTAGTGTTAGCCTCTAAGGAAAACTATGAAAAACTTAATCTCCTAATTTCTCAGTTAAGTGAAGAAGAGCTACAGACTCCTTTTGATTTTTCAAAAGACCAAAAGAAAAAAGAAGCTCACTGGAAAAGAGATAAAAATTTACGGGACGTTCTGATCCATCTCTATGAATGGCATCAGTTACTTTTGAGCTGGGTTTATTCTAATCAAAAGGGACATGAACGATCTTTTCTTCCTGAGCCTTATAATTGGAAAACTTATGGAGAAATGAATGTCGCTATTTGGAAGAAGCACCAGAAAACATCTTTAGAAGAAGCGACTAAACTACTAGAGCAATCGCATGAAGAGGTTTTAGAGTTGATGGAAGGCTTCAGCAATGACCAACTCTTTACCAAAGGTTTCTATAAGTGGACGGGAGGGACAAGTCTAGGTTCCTACTTTGTCAGTAGTACCTCCAGTCACTATGACTGGGCTCTGAAAAAACTCAAAGCTCATCAGAAAAATTGTAAGAAACGTTAATTGAAGTGCTCATGAAGTTTAGAAAAGGTTTTTCTAAGTTTCGAATAGCTTGGTGCTCGTAATTTTAGAGCTATTCTAGCTTTAGAATCCTTCTAAAATTAAAATTTAGGGTTATCATAGACTTAGAATAGGTCTAAAACATTTATTTTAATGTAATTCTAAACTTAGAATTACATTGATATTAAAGGGATTGAACTGTTCGATGCTTAGAATAGCTTGATTCTGAGAAATGTTAACTAGAAAATGATTCGAATAGCTTTTTTCTGATATAGGATGATAGATAGATGGGGGAAATGATGAGCATACAAAAAGAGAAAGTTAAAAAAGAGTTGGTGTCCCTCTGTTTGGGAGAGTTCACAGCCGTCCTATCTATTTGGTTTTGTTTTTTTCTTTTGAAAAATAGGCTTGGTGATGTGAATAGTCTAGTAACCATTCTCTATCCTCTGTCTTTACTGACATTTATTTTGCTTCAAGGTTCAATCTATTGGGCGATTTTGATTAGAAGACTCTCGAAACCTCAGTTCGGAAGCGCTAGTGTCCCCAAACTATATAGTGGTTTCAGAATACTAGACCTTGTTTTACTTATTTCAGGCTTTACTTTTATTGTCTGGAACACGCAAAGTGTCCAAGTGGCTGTCTTAGCCACGTTGATAGAGTTTTTTGCCCTTATCGAATGGCTTAATTACTACATTGTACGCCTATCTTATAGTTTGAACCCGCTTGTTTTATGGAAACGAATTACTAAGGGAAAACTTGAAAAGAGTAGAATAGCCAAGGAGTTGGGGTAAGGGAGAATGAATGTATGTTTTAGATACTATCAATATAAAACTTTAGTTGACGTTAAATAATATTAAAAATGAGTAGGAGAATATCTATGTCTGTAGGGTTAATGGTTGGTTATAATTGGTGGACTATAGGAGAAGGGAGTCTTTTTAATTCATTCTTTTCGACTATTTATGTTCGCTTAGAAAATAATGAGTGGGGAAGTAGATACCCAGTAATAATGAATAAGCTTTACTGGGGAGATGTTCCTTTTGAATCTGTTGAAAGAGGAATAGAGGAGTTGTTATCTATCCAAGAGGAGTTGAAAAAATTTCTCCCTCAGGATGTTATATGGGATTTTGAAGATTTGTCACTCACTCCTCCTTGGGGAAATAATATCGCAGAGCATATAACAAATTTATCGCATTATTTCATAACGAGTTCCGGAAAAGATTTAATAGAAGTTTTGCTGACTAGTTTTAGCTTTTCACTTGAGCACGGTCAAAATGTGAGTGTAAAAAGTATTTGAAACTCAATAAATCAAAGATTCATTTATGCTATAATATTCTTAATGAAACTCAGAAAGGAAGCTCAATGTTCAATAAATTTCTACTCTTCGAAATTACTTAATGGAATAAATCAAATAGTTATAGAGAATGTGCAAAAATGAATGAAAAATTACTTTTCTATGTTATTACTCACCTCTAGTCAACCATTAAAAATACTGATTTGATTTTTGTGATGAAAGTCAGGATCTTCACCAGATTTGCTAGTCATGATGAGTTGATGGCATTGATTGGTTTTTACCACGATTGACATAATCGTTAGTTTTCTCAAATGGCTTAATTATTATTTTTGAAAGGTCTTTTATGGAAAAAATTCTATCTTTAGGTCTGACAGGTAGGAAATTACTTGCTCAGGGTTTCTTATTTGTTCTGCTAGGTCTTATCTTGATGGTTACGGGGACTTGGTTGCCAGTAACGGTTATTCGACTGGTTCTGTTTTTAGCTTGGATAGCAACGGTCTTAGATTTAGTATTACGTATTTTCAAAAAAAGTCAGTCAACGGACACCTTGGGAGTTGCACTGGTTAAATTGTTAGTGCTGGGATATTTGCTAGGCTCGAATCTTGCGACGGATGTGCCGATTTATATTTTGGCTCTTGTGATTGGAGTTTATCAGATTTTTCATGCTACTATCAACCTTGTCACCTATGTTCTCTACCGCAAAAACAAAATTCGACCTCGTTTTCGTCTCTTACTAGATGGACTCGTACTAGTTTTTCTTGGTGGGACTAGTCTTTTGTCCTCTACAGGAAATTCTGTCTTTCAACTCTTTGTATTAGGGGCTTATTTTTTCCTTTATGGTGTGTCCAATATCCGTGACGGTTTCTTGTTTGAGGAGGAAATTGGGAAAAACCATCTCAAACGTCGTGTAAGAATGAGCTTACCTATTGTCCTAGCCGCTCTCATCCCTGCAAGTACTTTAGCAAAAATCAATAAATTCATGCAGGAAAATGCTGATGAGAGAGAGGATATCCATCTTGGAATGGTGAAGTCTGGTAAGACAGCGGAGCTTGAAATTTTTGTTCATACAGCTGAGACCTCTCTGTTTTCGGCAATTGGTCATGTGGATATATGCTATCAAGGCCGTGTTATTTCTTATGGCAACTATGATCCGTCTTCTGAGATCTTATTTGGCATGGTAGGAGATGGTGTCTTATATTTCTGTGATCGTGACAAGTACATTGACCTATGTAAACGTGAGAGTCAAAAAACGCTTTTTGGTTATGGGATAGATTTGACGCCTGAAATGGAAAAAGCAGTTCAGAAAAAGTTGGCTGAATTGAAACAACTGACGATTCCATGGGAGCCAAGTGCAGATAAAATCATGACAGGTGATGGTAAGGAAGACTACACCTACGCTTATAAAATCAGACATGAGACAGATGGGGAACTTTATAAATTTATCAAATCTAAGTTTAAATCCTACTTTGTCTTATCTACAAACTGTGTGCTCTTGGCTGATACCATAGTCGGTCAGGCTGGCACCGATATCCTCTCACCCAAAGGATTTATCGCTCCAGGAACTTACCAAGCCTACCTTGATCGAGAGTTTGAAAAACCAAATAGTATAGTCGTATCTAAACATGTTTATTAAGGAGAATTTATGAACTTAGTTAAAAAATATACCCCGTTAATCCTTTTTATAGGGCTGGTTGCTCTTGTAATTCTGAATGCATCGAGCTTTATATCAGGAGCAATCTCTCTCTTTGATGTAACATCAACCTTGATTTATGGTGCTGTTATTGCTTTTGTGCTTAATGTTCCTATGAAAAAAATTGAACAGTTCCTAGTTAAAATGAAGGTAAAGGCAGAGTTGTGTCGTCCTATTGCCATGGTTCTTGTTTTCCTAGCTCTTATCTTGATCGTGATTGGTCTTTTGGTTTTGATACTGCCAACCCTATCTCAGACTATTAGTCAGCTGGGAACAGTCCTTTCAACTGTCCTCACTAAACTTGGGAAATTGCTAGACAGCTCGGAATTTGTAACCAAAGACATGTTGTCAACTATCGTATCAGGCATACAGGGAGAATCTAGTTCTATTAGCCAAGCTTTGATAGGTTTTTTATCAGGTCTGACTAGTAATATCGGCAATATTTTTTCAAGTTTGATGAATGCTTTCCTGATTATAGTCTTCACATTTTCATTTTTATCTAGTAAGGAACATTTGGCTGAGATGACGAGTCGACTTCTAAAAGTTTTACTTCCAGAGAAGGTGGTGATAAAGTTGACTTACGTTGGACAAGTAGCACTAGAGACTTATGACCAATTTTTGATGAGTCAGCTGATTGAAGCGGTTATAATAGGAGTTATGGTAGCGGTTGGCTATAGCCTATTTGGCCTACCTTATGGGGTAATGACAGGTATCTTTGCAGGAGTGCTATCGTTCATTCCTTATGTAGGGCCTATGATTGCTTGTGTTGTGGGAGCGATTTTTATCTTCACAGTGAGTCCTACTCAAGCCTTACTTTCCATTCTTCTATATCAAGTTATACAGCTGATTGAAGGAAACCTTATTTATCCTAGAGTTGTAGGTCAGTCTATTGGTTTGCCAGCTCTTTTCACACTTGCAGCAGCTAGTATCGGAGGCAATCTCTTTGGCTTACTTGGGATGATATTCTTTACACCGATATTTGCTGTTATCTATCGATTGGTTAAGGAATTTGTCGTTGCAAAGGAAAATCAGCTAGATAAAAAATAAATTTAATGAGACTTGTTAAATAAATTATCTGTGTGAAAGAAGAAAATAAAATAATTACTTGGACTTTGTCTCTTTTCCTGTTTTGAAGGTTCATGAGACTATTTTATCTCCTTAGAAAGGAAAACTTCAAATTGCCCTACAAATTTCTACTCTTCGACCTTGACCACACCTTGCTTGATTTTGATGCTGCTGAGGATGTGGCTTTGACGCAACTTCTAAAGGAAGAAGGAGTTGCGGACATTCAAGCCTATAAAGACTATTATGTTCCTATGAACAAGGCTCTCTGGAAGGAGTTGGAGCAAAAGAAAATCAGTAAACAAGAGCTGGTTAACACGCGCTTTTCTCGTCTATTTGCGCATTTTGGACAGGAAAAAGACGGTAGGTTACTTGCTCAGCGTTACCAATTTTACTTAGCCCAACAGGGACAAACTCTTTCGGGTGCTCATGAACTCTTGGACAGCCTCATCGAACGTGATTATGATTTGTATGCTGCGACAAATGGGATTACTGCCATCCAGACGGGTCGTCTGGCTCAATCAGGTCTGGCTCCCTATTTCAACCAAGTCTTTATCTCTGAGCAGTTGCAAACGCAAAAACCTGATGCACTATTCTATGAAAAAATTGGTCAACAGATTACTGGATTTTATAAAGAAAAGGCCCTGATGATTGGAGATTCTCTAACCGCCGACATTCAAGGTGGCAATAATGCTGGAATTGATACTATCTGGTACAACCCTCATCGCCTTGAAAATCACACACAAGTCCAGCCAACTTATGAAGTCCATTCTTACCAAGACTTGCTGGATTGTTTAGATAAACTGTAAAAAGTGGTTTAGATAGCCACTTTTTGCTATAATAGAGGCAGTAAAAATGAAGGAGTTGGCGATGCAACACTCATCATGGCATGCTTTGATTAAGGAGCAATTACCTGAAGGTTATTTTGGGAAAATCAATCAATTTATGGAACAGGTCTATGCTCAGGGAACTGTTTATCCACCTAAGGAAAAAGTTTTTCAGGCTCTCTTGACTACACCGCTTGAAGAAGTGAAGGTGGTGATTCTAGGGCAAGACCCCTATCACGGGCCAGGTCAAGCGCAGGGTTTGAGTTTTTCTGTACCTGACTCAATCCCAGCTCCGCCGTCCTTGCAAAACATTTTAAAAGAATTGTCAGATGATATCGGCGTTAAGAAATCTCATGATTTGACGTCTTGGGCTGAGCAGGGAGTCTTGCTTCTCAATGCTTGCTTGACGGTTCCTGCTGGGCAGGCCAATGGTCATGCTGGGCAGATATGGGAGCCATTTACAGATGCTGTGATTCGGGTTGTCAATAATCTAGACAGACCTGTAGTCTTTGTACTCTGGGGTGCTTATGCACGCAAGAAGAAGGCCTTGGTTACCAATCCTCACCACTTGGTTATCGAATCAGCCCATCCTAGTCCTTTATCGGTTTATAGAGGATTTTGGGGTTCCAAGCCTTTTTCCAAGGCCAATGCATTCTTAAAAGAGACAGGACAAGTGCCAATCGATTGGTTTAGATAAGGAGAGAATATGCCTCAGTTAGCGACGATTTGCTACATTGATAACGGAAAAGAACTGCTCATGCTCCATCGCAATAAGAAGCCCAACGATGTCCATGAAGGCAAATGGATTGGTGTGGGTGGAAAGCTAGAGCGAGGTGAGACTCCACAGGAATGTGCAGCGCGTGAAATCCTCGAAGAAACAGGGCTCAAAGCCAAGCCAGTACTTAAAGGTGTTATCACTTTTCCTGAATTTACGCCAGATTTAGACTGGTACACCTATGTTTTTAAGGTGACAGAGTTCGAGGGTGACTTGATTGACTGCAATGAGGGGACCTTAGAATGGGTTCCCTATGATGAAGTCTTAAGCAAGCCAACTTGGGAGGGTGATCACACCTTTGTTGAGTGGCTTTTAGAAGATAAACCTTTCTTTTCAGCAAAGTTTGTTTATGATGGGGATAAATTGTTGGATACCCAAGTTGATTTCTATGAATAAAGGAGAAAGCAGATGCTACTAATCAAAAATGGTCGTGTAATGGATCCCAAGTCTGGTTTGGATCAAGTGTGTGATGTTTTAGTGCAAGATGGGAAAATTGTCAAAATAGCTGCCGAAATCAAGGAAGAAGGAGCAGAGCTAATTGATGCTACGGGCCTTGTTGTTGCGCCTGGACTAGTCGATATCCATGTTCATTTCCGTGAACCTGGTCAAACTCATAAAGAAGACATTCATACTGGGGCCCTAGCAGCCGCTGCAGGTGGCTTTACAACCGTTGTCATGATGGCTAATACTAGTCCAACCATTTCGGACGTAGAGACTTTGAAAGAAGTTCTCCAGTCTGCTGCCAAGGAAAAGATTAACGTCAAGACAGTTGCGACTATTACCAAGAACTTTAATGGCCAAGACTTGACAGACTTTAAGGCTCTTTTAGAAGCTGGAGCCGTTGGTTTTTCAGATGATGGAATTCCGCTTGAAAGTAGTAAAGTGGTTAAGGAAGCAATGGTAGAAGCCAAAAAACTCAATACCTTTATCTGCCTTCATGAGGAAGATCCAGGTTTGAATGGAATTCTTGGCTTTAACGAAAACATCGCTAAAGAACATTTCCATATCTGTGGAGCGACAGGAGTGGCTGAGTACGCTATGATTGCGCGCGATGTTATGATTGCCTATGCAACCAAGGCCCATGTTCACATTCAGCATTTGTCTAAGGAAGAAAGTGTCAAGGTGGTGGAGTTTGCTCAAGGACTAGGTGCGCAGGTCACAGCAGAAGTAGCGCCACAGCATTTCTCTAAGACAGAAGCTCTTCTTTTAACTCAAGGAAGCAATGCCAAAATGAATCCTCCACTTCGTTTGGAGTCAGACCGTCGTGCCGTTATCGAAGGTCTCAAGTCAGGTGTTATCACAGTTATCGCAACGGACCACGCGCCTCACCATGCAGATGAGAAAAATGTTGAAGATATCACCAAAGCACCATCTGGTATGACAGGTTTGGAAACCTCTCTTTCTCTTGGTTTGACTTATTTGGTGGAAGCTGGTGAGTTGAGCTTGATGGAATTGCTAGAAAAAATGACTGTCAATCCAGCCAAGCTTTACAACTTTGAAGCAGGTTACTTGGCTGAGAATGGTCCAGCGGATATCACTATCTTTGACGCTAAGGCTGACCGCCTTGTGGACTCCCATTTTGCGTCAAAAGCAGCTAATTCCCCATTTATCGGTGAAACTTTAAAAGGGCAGGTTAAATATACCATCTGCAAGGGACAAATTGTCTACCAAAACTAGATGGGATTCTGCTCTAGAAACTATAAGAATAGAGAGCGTATATGTATCCAACCCATCAATTTAAAGACAAGTTTGTCTTATTTCTTAAGATATTTTTCCCTATTCTGATCTATCAATTTGCCAATTATTCTGCCTCTTTTGTTGATACAACCATGACTGGGCAGTACAATACCATGGACTTGGCAGGAGTATCAACTGCAACGAGTCTATGGAACCCTTTCTTTACTTTTTTAACAGGGATTGTTTCGGCCATGGTTCCCATTATAGGCCATCATCTGGGACGGGGCAAAAAGGAGGAAGTGGCATCTGACTTTTACCAATTCATCTATTTAGCTTTCGGACTGTCTTTGGTCTTGCTTGGAATGGTAGTATTTTTAGCCCCCCCTGTCTTAAACAACATCGGACTAGAAGTTCAAGTGGCGGCAGTTGCAGTTTCCTATCTTTGGTACCTGTCTATTGGAATTATTCCCTTGTTGCTGTTCAGTGTCATTCGCTCTTTGTTGGATTCTCTTGGATTGACCAAGCTATCTATGTACCTCATGCTCCTATTACTTCCGCTCAATAGTGGTTTTAACTATCTTTTGATATATGGAGCTTTCGGTTTCCCTGAGCTTGGTGGCGCAGGAGCAGGGCTAGGAACTTCACTAGCCTATTGGGTTTTATTGGGTATTTCCCTGCTTGTTTTGTTCAAACAGGAAAGATTAAAAACGTTACATCTTGAAAAACGGATTCCATTCAATATAGATAAAATCAAGGAAGGTGTTCGGTTAGGTCTACCAATCGGAGGAACCGTATTTGCGGAAGTGGCTATTTTCTCCGTGGTGGGACTAATCATGGCTAAGTTTTCATCACTCATCATCGCTAGCCACCAGTCAGCTATGAACTTTTCGAGCCTCATGTACGCTTTCCCCATGAGTATTTCCTCTGCTATGGCGATTGTTGTGTCTTACGAGGTGGGGGCTAAACGTTTTGAGGATGCAAAAATCTATGCTCGTATAGGGAGAGTAACCGCCCTTATTTTTGCAGGTCTTACCCTGTCTTTTCTCTACATTTTTAGAGATCGTGTAGCAAGTTTATATGGAAATGACCCTCAGTTCATTGAAACAACTGCTGTATTTCTAACCTACAGTCTCTTTTTCCAGCTAGCTGATACCTTTGCGGCTCCGCTCCAAGGAATTTTAAGAGGGTATAAGGACACTATCGTTCCTTTCTATCTTGGTCTAATCGGGTATTGGGGAGTAGCGATACCTCTAGGATACCTACTAGATCAGGTAATTGACTTAGGGGCATTTGCTTACTGGATTGGGTTAATTGCCAGCTTGATTGTTTCTGGTTGTTTGTATCAATGGCGTTTGAAAACCGTAATGAAAAGATTGAGCTAATTTTAAGAAATTATCCTGAAAAAACAACTTTGTGAAAAAATGCTCTAACTAGAGAGAATCCCTGTTTTAACAGGGATTTATTTTTTTATATTGTGAAATTTTATTAGCCATATACTTTGACAGTGTATACTAAAAAAGGTAAAATAGTAAGGTAAGAACAAAGTTAGAAAGGCAAGATTATGTCAACTTTAGATAAGAATCTTTTGCTAGAGATGTTCCGTAAGATGGAAGAAATCCGTCGCATGGACTTAAAAATTGCTCAGTTAGTGAAAAAGGGGAAAGTTCCCGGTATGACTCACTTTTCTGTCGGAGAGGAAGCTGCTAACGTCGGAGCAATGCTGGCTCTTAATCCAGATGATCTGATTACCTCAAATCACCGTGGACACGGGCAAGCTATTGCTAAGGGGATTGACCTTAACGGAATGATGGCTGAAATCCTTGGAAAATACACTGGAACCTGTAAAGGAAAAGGTGGTTCTATGCACATCGCCGACCTAGATGCTGGGAACCTCGGTGCAAATGGTATCGTAGGTGGTGGTATGGGAATCGCTGTCGGTGCAGCCCTCAGTCAGCAAATGCAACATACTGGTAAAATCGTTGTCTGCTTCTTTGGAGATGGCGCGACCAACGAAGGTGTTTTCCACGAAGCAGTGAACATGGCTTCTATTTGGAAACTTCCTGTTATTTTCTACTGCATTAACAACGGTTATGGAATTTCTGCGGATATCAAGAAAATGACCAATGTAGAGCACATCCATCAACGTAGTGCTGCTTACGGAATTCCTGGAATGTTTATCGAAGATGGAAACAATGTCATCGATGTCTATGAAGGATTTAAGAAAGCAGTAGATCATGTTCGTGGTGGCAATGGCCCAGTCTTGATCGAAAGTGTAACCTATCGCTGGCTTGGTCACTCATCATCTGACCCTGGTAAATATCGTACCCGTGAAGAAGTGGAATTGTGGAAACAAAAAGACCCAATCGAAAACCTTCGCAAATACCTCATTGAAAACAATATTGCAAGTGCAGAAGAATTGGAAGAAATTCAAGCACAAGTCAAGGAAGCAGTAGAAGCTTCTGTTAAATTTGCAGAAGAAAGCCCATTCCCACCACTAGAATCAGCATTTGAAGATATTTACGCAGACTAAGGAGAAAGAGATAAAAATGGAAACAAAAACAATGTCGTTCCGTGACACCATTATCCTTGCTATGTCTGAGGAAATGCGTCGCGATGAAAATGTATTCTTGATGGGAGAAGACGTCGGTGTCTTCGGAGGAGACTTCGGAACTTCTGTTGGAATGCTCGAAGAATTTGGTCCAGAACGTGTCCGTGACTGTCCGATTTCTGAAGCTGCCATCTCGGGAGCAGCAGCAGGAGCAGCCATGACAGGACTTCGTCCAATTGTCGATATGACCTTCATGGACTTCTCGGTTATTGCCATGGATAATATCGTCAACCAAGCTGCTAAAACACGTTATATGTTTGGTGGTAAAGGTCAGGTTCCAATGACTGTCCGTTGTGCAGCTGGTAACGGAGTTGGTTCTGCGGCCCAGCACTCGCAATCTCTAGAGTCTTGGTTTACACACATCCCTGGTCTCAAGGTTGTAGCTCCAGGTACGCCTGCGGACATGAAAGGACTGCTCAAGTCTTCTATCCGTGATAACAACCCAGTTATCATCCTTGAATACAAGTCAGAATTTAACCAAAAAGGGGAAGTGCCAGTTGATCCAGACTACACAATCCCACTTGGAGTTGGTGAAATCAAACGTGAAGGTACAGATGTAACAGTCGTTACTTATGGTAAAATGCTTCGCCGTGTGGTTCAAGCTGCTGAAGAATTAGCAGAAGAGGGAATTTCAGTTGAAATTGTGGACCCACGTACCCTCGTTCCACTTGATAAGGATATCATCATTAACTCAGTGAAGAAGACTGGTAAGGTCGTTCTGGTCAACGACGCCCACAAAACAAGTGGCTATATCGGAGAGATTTCAGCTATTATTTCAGAATCAGAAGCATTTGACTATCTAGATGCACCAATCCGCCGTTGTGCAGGAGAAGATGTGCCAATGCCTTACGCGCAAAACCTTGAAAATGCAATGATTCCAACAGTTGAAAGCATCAAAGATGCAATCCGTAAGACTTATAACAAAGAATGATATCACATAAATTAAATTATGTAAAATTTTAATTTTTTTAACTTTAGTAACTTGAGTTATGTTTTGTATCCAAGTTGTATATAAAGTTGCGACAGTTTTTTGACGAATCAATCATATTCGACAAAAAACTTAGTAAGTCTACTAGGTTGACCGCCTAATAGCGGCAACCGTAGTAACTTGAGACGCGTTTCGTGTCCAAGTTACTTGTAGAGTTGAACACGGGCTAAAAGCTCGGAAAAAAGATAAATCTCCTTGGCTTCATCGAAGCCAGCGTCGATTTCCTATTTTTCGGTCGCTTTTAAACGCCCTTTGCATCATGTAATTGAATTCGGACGGAGGTCTGTGAAAAAAATATAGATTTCCTTGTGTTCATCGAACACATCGTCAATCTCCTATTTTTTCATTGCCCTCTTCGTCCTTAATATCTTAGTATAGAATTGGAGAGGTCATGGCTGATGACAAGCTAAGAGCGACTCCTGCGGCTAGAAAGTTAGCGGATGATCTAGGGATCAACCTCTACGACGTTTCTGGCTCAGGTGCAAACGGTCGTGTCCACAAAGAAGACGTGGAAACTTATAAAGACACAAATGTGGTTCGCATTTCGCCACTTGCAAAACGAATTGCCCTCGAACATAACATTGCTTGGCAGGAAATCCAAGGAACAGGTCATCGTGGTAAAATCATGAAGAAGGACGTTTTGGCCTTACTTCCTGAAAATATCGAAAACGACACCATCAAGTCTCCTGCTCAAATCGAAAAAGTGGAAGAAGTTCCAGACACTATCACTCCTTATGGTGAGATTGAGCGTATTCCAATGACACCAATGCGTAAGGTTATCGCACAACGTATGGTTGAATCTTACCTAACTGCGCCAACTTTCACACTCAACTATGATGTCGATATGTCAGAAATGTTGGCTCTTCGTAAGAAGGTTCTTGAGCCAATTATGGAAGCGACTAGTAAGAAGACTACTGTAACAGACCTTCTTTCACTCGCTGTTGTGAAAACATTGATGAAACACCCATACATCAACGCTTCATTGACAGAAGACGGCAAGACCATTATCACTCATAACTATGTCAACCTTGCGATGGCGGTTGGGATGGATAACGGATTGATGACGCCTGTTGTCTATAATGCTGAAAAAATGAGCTTGTCAGAGTTGGTTGTTGCCTTTAAGGATGTAATTGGTCGTACCTTGGATGGTAAATTGGCTCCAAGCGAACTGCAAAATTCAACCTTCACAATTAGTAACTTGGGAATGTTTGGCGTTCAGTCCTTTGGTCCGATTATTAACCAACCAAACTCAGCTATCCTCGGAGTTAGCTCAACAGTTGAAAAACCTGTAGTTGTCAATGGTGAAATTGTTATTCGTCCTATCATGAGCCTTGGTTTAACTATTGACCACCGTGTTGTAGATGGTATGGCTGGTGCTAAGTTTATGAAAGACTTGAAAGCCTTAATTGAGAACCCAATCTCAATGTTGGTTTAAGTTAGCTATTGTTATTTTAGAGTTTTAGATAAAGGAAGTAAGACATGGCCTTAGAAGTAATTATGCCAAAAGCCGGCGTGGATATGACAGAAGGACAAATCGTCCAATGGAATAAGAAAGTCGGTGAATTTGTAAAAGAAGGAGAAATCCTTTTGGAAATCATGACTGACAAAGTCAGCATGGAATTGGAAGCAGAAGAAGATGGGTACTTGATTGCCATCCTCAAAGGAGATGGTGAAACTGTCCCAGTGACTGAAGTTATCGGTTACCTTGGTGAAGAAGGGGAAAATATCCCAACAGCTGGAGCTGCTGCGCCAGAATCAAAACCTGTACCTGCAGCTAGTGCTTCAAACGACGACGGCAAGAGCGATGATGCCTTTGATATCGTTGTGATTGGTGGAGGTCCTGCTGGATATGTAGCAGCCATTAAAGCTGCTCAACTCGGTGGTAAGGTTGCCCTTGTTGAGAAATCTGAACTCGGTGGAACCTGCTTGAACCGTGGATGTATCCCAACTAAGACCTACCTTCACAACGCTGAAATCATCGAAAACATCGGTCATGCAGCAAACCGTGGTATTGTCATTGAAAATCCAAACTTCACTGTAGATATGGATAAACTTTTAGAAACTAAATCTAAAGTTGTCAATACCTTGGTAGGTGGTGTTGCGGGTCTTCTTCGTAGCTACGGAGTTACTGTTCATAAGGGTGTTGGTACAATCACTAAAGACAAGAATGTCTTGGTAGATGGTTCTGAATTGCTTGAAACCAAGAAAATTATCCTTGCTGGTGGTTCAAAAGTCAGCAAGATTAACGTCCCTGGTATGGAATCTCCACTTGTGATGACCAGCGATGATATTCTTGAAATGAACGAAGTTCCAGAAAGCCTCGTAATCATCGGTGGTGGGGTTGTCGGTATCGAACTCGGCCAAGCATTCATGACATTTGGTTCAAAAGTAACTGTTATCGAAATGATGGACCGTATCGTGCCAGCTATGGATGCGGAAGTGTCTAAGAATCTTCGCTTGATTTTGGAACGCAAAGGTATGACTATCTTAACAGGTACAAAATTGCAAGAAATCATCGAAGAAAATGGTCAACTTCGTATCAAGATTGAAGGAAAAGACGACATCATCGCTAGCAAAGCTCTTCTTTCAATCGGTCGTGTGCCAGACCTCGAAGGAATTGGCGATGTTGAGTTTGAGTTGGATCGTGGACGTATCAAGGTCAACGAATACATGGAAACTTCTGTTCCAGGTATTTACGCACCAGGTGACATCAACGGTACTAAGATGTTGGCGCACGCAGCCTTCCGCATGGGTGAAGTTGCTGCTGAAAATGCCCTCAAAGGAAATCATGCTGTTGCCAAATTGAACTTGACTCCTGCAGCCATCTATACTCTTCCTGAAGTAGCAGCAGTAGGTTTGACTGAAGAACAAGCGCGTGAGAAATACGATGTAGCCATCGGTAAATTCAACTTTGCAGCCAACGGTCGTGCCATTGCATCTGATGCTGCTCAAGGTTTCGTAAAAGTTATCGCTGATAAGAAATACGGGGAAATCCTTGGTGTGCACATCATTGGTCCTGCAGCCGCAGAATTGATTAACGAGGCATCAAGCATTATCGAAATGGAAATCACTGTTGAGGAAATGCTGAAGACCATCCACGGACACCCAACCTACTCTGAAGTTATGTACGAAGCATTTGCGGATGTTCTAGGAATGGCTATCCATTCACCAAAGAAAAATAAATAAGATTTTCAACTAAATTTTCTTAAAGTAGTACGGGACGGCAGCGACCTCTATTAGAGTTCCATGCCTAAAAGTTGAGCCTCTTGTCTCAATTTTTCCGAGAAATGTAACGATAACACGTTACATTTCTTTTTACCACTTTAGAAAATTGGATTGCTATGAACAGAATTTAAAAACTAAATTTTTGGAAATACTATGAAATATATTATCAATCATTCAAACGACACTGCATTTAATATCGCCTTGGAAGAATATGCGTTTAAACACTTACTAGGTGAGGATCAAATCTTCCTTCTTTGGATTAACAAACCTTCTATCATTGTTGGTCGTCATCAGAACACCATCGAAGAAATCAACCGTGATTATGTTCGAGAAAATGGCATTGAGGTAGTCCGCCGTATCAGTGGTGGTGGAGCTGTTTATCACGATCTGAACAATCTCAACTACACCATCATTTCAAAAGAAGATGAAAACAAGGCCTTTGACTTCAAGAGCTTCTCAACTCCAGTTATCAATACCTTGGCTCAACTAGGCGTTAAAGCTGAGTTCACAGGCCGTAATGACCTTGAGATTGATGGCAAAAAATTCTGTGGCAATGCCCAAGCCTATATCAATGGGCGTATCATGCACCATGGTTGCTTGCTCTTTGACGTTGATTTGTCAGTCCTTGCTAATGCCCTCAAGGTTTCAAAAGATAAATTTGAATCAAAAGGTGTGAAATCCGTCCGTGCTCGTGTCACAAATATTGTCAATGAATTACCAGAAAAAATCACAGTTGAAGAATTCCGCGATTTGCTATTGGAATACATGAAAAAAGAGTATCCAGAGATGACTGAATACGTTTTTTCTGAGCAAGAATTGGCCGAAATCAATCGTATCAAGGATAACAAGTTCGGTACTTGGGACTGGAACTACGGTAAATCACCTGAATTTAACGTCCGTCGTGGAACAAAATTCACTAGTGGTAAGGTTGAAGTTTTTGCCAACGTCATTGAATCAAAAATCCAAGATATCAAGATTTACGGTGACTTCTTTGGTATCGAAGACGTTGCAGCTGTAGAAGATGTCCTTCGTGGTGTGAAATACGAACGCGAAGATGTCCTCAAAGCACTAGAAACTATTGACATCACACGCTACTTTGCTGGTATAAGCCGTGAAGAAATAGCTGAAGCAGTAGTGGGGTAAGGAAAAAGAATCCATTTATGATGGATTCTTTTATTAGGGTTAAACTTAATAATCATGCTGATTAGATTATAATAGTGATGAAAAATGAAAAGGAGTTATTCATTATGTTAGAAATTCCAGTAGAAAGTCTTAATCTATTTGAACAGTTAGACCGCAATGTTGCTGCTTTTTATAGAAATGAGGAAATTTCTCAAACTGAAAGTTTAAATATAAGCATCACACAAGAACATTATGATAAGAAATACAAAGAGCTTCAGCCTTTAGGATACCAGGCTGTTCAAATACCTTTAGGAATGGCTTTAGATAATGTAATCCAGCAAGCATATTTCCAAAATCTCATAATTGGCGGTCTTCTGCCCGATGAAATCAAAGTAAACAAAGAAGACTTAATGCCTTTGAAAGATATTGTTGATAGTTTTTGTATTATGTATGCTGCAGCGAATAACCGACTAGAACATAGTAAGGCTTATGAATTTATGAAAGATAAGACAGTATTCTTTATTGGTAAACTGTTAACTGACGATCTTAAAAATGGTGACGAAATTTCGTATATGGGAATCGAAAGAGAATCAGCTGATGGTACTTCTTATGAAGCAGTAAAATGTTTTCTAACTAAAGAGAGTGCTGAACAGTACAATGATTCAAAAAAACCAGTAAGCCCAGCAAATCTAGCCTATCTGCAAGCCTTTTGGGGTAAACCAGTAATTATAGAGCCTCACCGTAACTACTGGATTGAGTTTAAATAAATAAAAAACGAAAGATAAAGGAATTGGTCTTTCGTTTTTTAGCAATAGTTGCTTTACATAATTTATAATATGTAACAATCATAAACTATCTAAAGCATTCTTTTGTTCATCATTGACGATATGGGTATAGAGGTCAGTGACTTGTGTACTGGCATGTCCTAGCTGATGGCTGACCAAAACTTGCGATTTAGTAGCATCATAGAGCCTAGTCGCCAGGGTATGGCGTAGTTTGTGTGGAGTTACACGGACTTTGAAGTCCTCAGAGTACTTAGCAACCATCTTTTCAACACTAGAAGCATCAATACGATTGGGAACGCCTCGATATAAGGTCAAAAAGAGAGCTGTATCTGTCTTTTCCGTCTTATAGCGTTGATTTCGAATGGCTAGATAATTCTCTAGGTAAGGCTTAGCAAAAGCAGCGACATTGACAGAATCACGTTTCCCCCCTTTTCGAGTGACATCGATCACCATCATTTTGAGATTAAGGTCCCTTAGATCCAAATTAACAGCTTCAGATAAGCGGACACCAGACGCCAAGAGAAGGGCAATAATGGCTAAATCACGTTCTTTGTTCTTATTAAATGATGAGAGAGCGCGATTTGAGAGCTGTTGTGGGTACTCCTGATCGATATAAGTTAGAAAACCTTCTGTTTCATCACCTAGAAAGAGTTTTTGCTTGATGTTTTCAGCTCTAGCAGCAAGTGTTTCTTTCTTTTTCTTGGTTGAAACTTTCTTCATTACATTACGATAGAAATAGGGTTCTCCCAGGTCGTTTTCAACCTCCTCTGTTAGATACTTGTAAAGACTAGAAAGTGCTGATAAGGTCCGATTGATGGTCGTCTGAGATACACCTTGCTTGGTTGTATTAGCATTCAGCAATGGACGTTCACGTAGATATAGGATAAAAGCTTCCATATCTTTCTTAGACATATTTTCCAAGACAGATAAAGGAATATCAGACATTTTATCAGCATTTGAAATTCCAGACTCTAAAACCCAGCTGAAAAATCGATCGTATTCCTTGAGATATTCGTACAAGGTTGTAAAACTGTAGGGCACAGCAAGCTTGGATTGGTAGTATTCCAGAACATACCAGGGCATGATTTGTTTTAGTTTGTCGATTCGTTCCAGTAAAATCTCACGTTTCATGTATTTTCTCCATAATTAAGTCTACTAGTAGTATAGCATAGACTCATATATTTTTCAAGAAAATTATAGTTTTTCGGAAAGATGATATAAGAAACTTTTAAAATATCTAACTTTATCCCATTCACTCTGAACCATTTTATTAAATTTCATCATACTTGAGTAACATATTAGGAATCTTTTCTTCAAGACTCTTGCGAACTTTTCCTCGTATTGCAGTGTCCATTTGGCTGTTTATGCTTGTGATAGTTGATTTGGTTTCTGTAGCAATTTTCTTAGCTGTCTTACTAAAGTTTTCTTTTAATTTATTTTTTGCTGTTATTGCTATCTTTGCTTCCGCAATGATTCGGTTTCTTTCCATCATTCGATACATTTGTTTCAGTGCATATTGATATTCTTCATCTGTGTAGTATTCATTCATTGGTGCTTGCATAATCTCTCCTTAGTTTGTGAAATTCTTCCTCTAATTCATTTCTTTTTTTGCGAAACTCGTTATCGTTTTTTTCTCTCTCATTTTCGAGTTTAATTCTATGTTCTCGGTATACTTGTTCCGAAAAGTGTCTCAGATTTTCTATTTCTGTAAAGTAGTCTCTAACATCATCAGCAGTTGATGAAAATTTTCTCAAGACTTGATACATTTTATCAACTTCATCAGACATCAGTTTTTCTAAATTTGCATTTCGTTCGTCTAGATCAAGGGCTTTATCATCGAGTTCTTTCTTTTGTTGATAATATTGTTCTTCTAGATTAAACAGTTCTCTCTCTTTCTCTCTAATTTCCTCCCATTTCACATCTTTTCTTTCCATTGTCTGAACTCCTTGGCAAATTGTGTGTCTGTTGCTACTGTTTTTTCAATGACATCCTGTAATTGTTTGTCTAACTGTTCAAATGCTTGAGCGGAAGCATTCATCTTAGTGACTGTTTGTGTTGTCTCTGCCTGAAAAGTATCGATAAACTGTGCTTGAGTGATACCTTGGCTAGCAAAAATGGCCTCAACCTCATAGGGAGCCAAAGCTGTGTAGCTTGTAAAGTCGATCTTGGACCAAATTTCTTGTAATTCTTGATTGGCTTTTTTTGCTAAGGCGCTCACTTCATCAGCTCCAGTTCTGGCTGCTGTAGCCATTGATGATGATAAGATCGAACCTTGAGCTGCATCTAAGTATATTTCCTCAGAACTACTAATTCCATTCTTTGACCATTTTGATTTCAAGTCCTTGTAGTGAGCCATTCCTCGGAGACTGTTGGCATAAGCTCTATAAACGCCACTAATTAAGGGTTTTCCACCTTTACCATCAACAACTTGACCAGTTACAGGATCAAACTCCCAGTCCTCAATTTTATGGCTAGATCCATCAAGCCAGTATATTGTATCAGGCATTTTTAAAAAGGATTTATTAAATAATTCAGGGTGATTGAAATCATTCCAACGGACTACGTCATCATGTTTTTTACGGTAATCAATAAACATAGCTGGATTTTTATCAATAAATGCTTTTTCCTCGTTAGAAAGTGAAGGATAAAAAAACCAGGCGTTGAAAGTTGTCGTAGGTATGCGGTATTTAGCTCCTACCTTTAGCATATAAGCCCCTTGTGAATATCCAGATAGTTGACTGACTTCATATCTAGGGTCTTCCATAAT
Source organism: Streptococcus oralis ATCC 35037 (assembly GCF_900637025.1). Taxonomy (NCBI): domain Bacteria; kingdom Bacillati; phylum Bacillota; class Bacilli; order Lactobacillales; family Streptococcaceae; genus Streptococcus; species Streptococcus oralis. The sequence goes on along the minus strand of NZ_LR134336.1, from coordinate 956,795 downwards.
TTCTTTTACAAATCGGTCTGCTAGAAAATATTGGGGAGATAAGGATGTTTCTCTTTCTGCAACCGCAGTTGCGACATCAATCTTAGTAGGACTATCAGGATCCGTTCCTGCAGCAATCACAGCTACGTTTTTATAATCGGGTTCACCATTGACAATTGGTGCAACGGCTAGTCCATCAAAACCTGTTCCTGGGTCAGACTTAGTCGCAACAACACGGAATTCTTGACCATCTGAGGTGGTTATTGTGTTGGTTTTTTCTAAATCGCCAGGAGATATATTTTCAATTAGATTTGAATTAACATAAGTTCTACCTTTACGTTTAGCGAATTCAAGATTTACACTATATACAGCATAATCTCTATTCAAATTGTTTAACTGCTCATCTGTATAGGAAAATGTCATCATTGTTCTCCTGTGCTATTATCTGAATATGTAACAATTACTTTAAAGTTGGTCACTCCTTTGTAATTGTTAAGGAATTGCCTTTTTTCATTGGTCAATGATCCTTGATAATTCTTTTTATCATGTAGTCCATGGCCTATCCTATACTTAGTTTTTCTTTCATCATTAAATTTGATTTCGACATCACAAGACCATGATCCCGGTGGGTTTGTATAATCAGGATTTGTAATTTTAATCTCTTCTATCCCTTGGTAAGAATTTTTTAAGGCATTGACCAGACTAACTTCATACTCTCTATTTCGACGTTCTTCTTGGGATTTCCCTAACATGCTAAACATAAACATACCTCCTGCTGTGATAATTGCGAGTGACAAAACGATTAGTAATCTTTTATGACTCTTTTTGATGCCAGAATTATTCATTTAAGATTTCCTCCTTTTTCTTATTATACTATAAGATTAGTCTATATTACACTATAATAAGAAAAAGTTGCTTTACATCTGTCAGTCTTAGTAGGATTCCCAGGGTCCGTGCCAGCAGCAATCACAGCTATACTTTTATAATCGGGTTCACCGTTGACTATAGGAACTACTGCCAAACCATCAAAACCTGTTCCTCGGCGTGACTTAGTCGCGACAACACGGAATTCTTGACCATCTAGTGTTGGTTTCATTTTCATTTTTTGGAATATCTGTCACAAATTTCTTTTTATTTCTATCTGAAAACTCTTTATTAACACTATAAACAGCAAAATCTTGATTTAGATTATTCAATTGTTTATCAGTATAATTAAATACCATTACTGTTCTCCTGTTTCACCATTTGAATATTGCACTAATACAGTAGATTCTGTTTTACCAATGTGTTTTTTTAGTTTCAACCACTGTTGATTAATTTCTTCATCAGTATTTCCTTTCATAAGGCCATCGTGGTTTTCTTTATAAGTTAATCTGTGATTAATTCCATAAGTTATCATTTGATTATCACTGAACTTTATTTCAATATCACAAGACCATGATCCTGGCTTCTCACTATAATAAGGTTCCGTAATCTTAATCTCTTCAATCCCTTCATAGGAATTCTTTAAGGCATTGACAAGACTAACTTCATACTCTCTATTTCGACGTTCTTCTTGAGATTTCCCTAACATAGTAAACATAAAAACACCTCCTGCTGAGATGATTGCAAGTGACAAAACGATTAGTAGTCTTTTATAACTTTTATTAATGTCAGAATTATTCATTTAAGTTGTTCTCCTTTTTCTTATTATACTATAAGAACGGAATTCTTGACCATCGGAGGTGGTTATTGTGTTGGTTTCACCTTTTTTTAACTCGTTATCTGATTTAGCAGTAACAATATTTGTTCGATTTTCTTTACGCTGTGCGAACTCAGTATTAACACTGTAAACATTCGGACCTTGATTCAATTCATTAAGTTGTTTATCTGTATACATGTATTTATTCATCATAGCTCCCCTTCTGAACCATTCGAATAATTAACTTTAACTTTTGACTTAGTAGAACCTCGTCTAGAATTTAAAAAATGCTGAAATTCTTCATCATCGTTATTATATACACCAATTCTAATTTTATTCGATTTTATATCAAAAGCTAAAACATGTTCCTTAGATGTTCCATCAAAAAATTTTAGTTTAACATCAGCTCCCCAAGCATCTGAAGGAATTGAGCTGTACGAGGGATTCGTAATTGTTATCTCTTCAATCCCTTCATAGGAATTCTTTAAGGCATTGACAAGACTAACTTCATACTCTCTATTCCGACGTTCTTCTTGAGATTTCCCTAACATGCTAAACATAAAAATACCTCCTGCTGTAATAATTGCGAGTGACAAAACAATTAGTAACCTTTTATAACTCCTTTTGATGCCAGAATTATTCATTTAAGTTGTTCTCCTTTTTCTTATTACACTATAAGATTAGTCTATATTACACTATAATAAGAAAAAGTTGTTTTACATCTGTCAATCTTAGTAGGACTATCAGGATCTGTCCCAGCAGCGATCACAGCTATACTTTTATAATCGGGTTCACCGTTGACTATAGGAACTACTGCCAAACCATCAAAACCTGTTCCTCGGCGTGACTTAGTCGCAATAACACGAAACTCTTGACCATCGGAGGTGGTTATGGTGTTAGTCTCTTCGAAATCAGATGAAGAAGGATTCGGATTAGGAGCTTCTGTAACCAAAGGCTTTTTATTTTTCTCAGCGTATTCGGCATTGACACTGTATACATTCTTCCCTTGGTTTAATTCATTAAGTTGTTTATCAGTATAATTAAATACCATTACTGTTCTCCTGTTTCACCATTTGAATAAATCACTTTTACATTGTTTTCTGTAATTCCATGATGGCTTGTTAAATATTGATTATCATCTTTTCGAGAACTATTTTGAAAATCTCTACTTCTTATTTCGTTATTTTGTTTATTAAATGCGATTATATAACTTAGTTGTTTGCTGTCAGAGAAAAATATTTTAACTTTTGCGCCCCAAGCATCAGACGGAATTGATGCATATGAAGGGTCTGTTATATGTACCTCCTCAATCCCTTCATATGAATTCTTTAAGGCATTTACCAAACTAACTTCATACTCTCTATTTCGACGCTCTTCTTGAGATTTTCCTAACATACTAAACATAAAAACACCACCTGTTGTGACAGTTGCGAGTAGAAAAACTATGAATAATGGTTTATAGCTTTTTCTTAATCTGTCTTTACTCATTATCATTTCCTCTTTATCTCAGCATATTCATCATTGACACTGTATACATTTTTCCCTTGATTTAATTCATTAAGTTGTTTTTCTGTATAATTAAATACCATTACTGTTCCCCTCTTTCTTTGTTAGAGTATGTAACCGTAACTGTATTAGTTGTTATTCCTTTTCTTCGGTTAAGAAAATCTCGCTGTCCATAAGTCATACGACCATTGTAATTTTCTATCTCATCTAGGTTATGTGGAATTCCATAGAATATTTTTTCCCCATCTTCAAACAAAATATCAACCTTACAAGACCAGTCACCAGGAGGGTTCGTATATGTTGGATTGGAAATTTTGATTTCTTCTATCCCTTCATAGGAATTCTTTAAGGCGTTTACCAAACTGACTTCATATTCTCTATTTCGACGTTCTTCTTGAGATTTCCCAAACAACCTAAACATAAAAATAGCTCCTGCTGTGGTGGTTGCGAGTAACAAAATGATTAGTATTCTTGTATGACTTTTTTTAATTCCAGAATTATTCATTTATGCTTTTCTCCTTTTTCTTATTATACAATATTCTAATCATTCTTTACAAAGTAGGGGGTAAAAATCATACTATATACTGAAAAATAGATTTCTAATTCTTAAAAAACCAAATCTTTTTTGATTTGGTTTTGAAGATTTATATTAATTTTATTTATACCGATTATACTCATCTTTTTTATGTATTACCATATAGCAGGATACCAATATGACGAAAATTTTGATTAGGTAGGTTTCGTATCGATTAGTATCTATGGTTAGCTGAGACAAGACATTAATGATCGAATGTGTCATAACGCAAATCCAGAGATTCTTTGTTTTGATATAAAGAGCTGAGAGTATGAAAGAATTCGTCAGCAATCCAAATAAAAACGGTAGAATTTGCAGAGTTGCTAGGGAACCATCTATGTAAAAGAACAACAGATGCCAAATTGCCCAGCTGAAAAAGGTTAGGATTGTTGAGTAAAAATATGGTAGCTTCTCTTGTAAGATTGGTTGAAAAACATATCGCCATCCAATCTCTTCTATACCGCCAAAGACAATAAATTTGAAGAACATCAAAAATGGGAGATACCAGCTAAATTCTACTATTTGCCCACCAAACATTAGAAAAGAAAAATCAAGGACAATAAGGAAAAAAGATAATAAATAATGTTTGTAACTGGTATGAATGTTAAAAAAATCGTTAACGATCTTCTTATAAGGAATATGAAAATAGTGATTTGCAACAATTATTCCCCAAAGAGCTGAGGAAATCCCACCAACAATGATTCCTAAAATAGTTAATAGATTGGAATGAACAGAAAAATGATTCAAGAGAAAGAAAAGGAGACAAGCTGATATTATTTGGCTAAAAGTGCCCAGCAAATATACTGCAATTGCCTTATTTCTTTTCATAGAGAATCCTTTCAATGATATTTTACGTAAAATAAATTATGTAAACAGAACTTATAACAACAAATCTTTGACTTTTCCAATTTCACTTTTTGGAATCACCAGGTGAATCATATCACCCAGATACATTCTAGTTGAGCCGTTAACTGTTTGGCTCTTGCCATTATGGACTTGGGTGGTAATGAGTACGTTATGTGGCAAGTTGAGCTCGTGAACCTGTTTTCCAGCGATTTTGTCAGACACAGGGATTTCTATGAGGGTGACTTCTCCCTCGTCTGTTGCTTCTTCTGGTAGCATTTTTTCTAGCATGGCCTCATAGACTGGCGCACCTTTAAGTAAATCCATGATGATATAGGCAACTAGGGTTACCAATCCAAGTGGCATGAGATTGCGAATGTCACCTACCATTTCGGTTACCAGAATCATAGCGGTTAAGGGAGCTTTAGATATTGCTCCAAAGTAGCCACTCATTCCCAGAATGACAAATATAGGGAATTGCTCCTGACTGACAAGTCCAAGATTGACACAAATGACACCAACTAGGGCACCAAGTAAGGAACCAAGCGCCAAAATTGGTAGGAAGATTCCTCCTGGGAGGCCACTTCCATAGCTAATCATGCTCCAAACAAAGCGAATCAAAAAGTAAGCTAATAGAACTTGAAAACTAAAATTTTGCTCAGTTAGGGAAAGAACAAGCTGATTTCCACCACCAAGGATTTGTGGCAAGAAAATCCCGACTGGTATGATAAGGATAAAGGCTAGGATTGGATAATAAGCTTTATCCAAATGGATTTTTTGACCAATCCACTCATAAACTCGACCAACATTGAGTACAGCTTTCTCATAGAAAAAACCAGAAAGTCCGAGAAAAACTCCCATAAGGAGGTAAATCCAATACTGGTCTAGGTTCATGAGAGGAATGTTGTCTGGCATATCCAGTACGGGTGTTAAGCCAAATATGAGCAGAGAAACAAAGTTTGCTACGAGACTGGCTGCTAGAGTTGAGACCCAGAAAAATCGTGAAAAATGGTGATAGACTTCCTCCACAACAAAGAGGAGACCTGCAATCGGTGCATTAAAGGCAGCGGCTAAACCTGCAGCAGCTCCACTGGCGATCAGGGAACGTTCCTCTACTGGGCTGGATTTGAGCCAATTGGCAATGCCTTTACCACCGACCGCTCCAAGTTGAATACTTGGCCCTTCTCGACCTAGCATAAGGCCACTGGCAATAGCAAGAATACCTAATACATATTTCTTCCAGAGGACACTCCACCAGTTAAGAGTCATCAGTCCCTTTAGTTCGGCTTCGACTTGAGGAATTCCTGAACCCTTGATATCTTTTTCTGACCGAGTTAGTTTCGCACTAAGCCAGCAAACGAATACATAAAATAGGCCAATGATAAAAAGATTGCGCACTAGGTGCGCTTGATCTTGATAGAGTCCTTGTAGCAGGTGGAAGCCCTTTTCGATTAAGAAACGAAAGGATCCGACGATTAGACCGACGACGAGACCAACAATGATTCCTCGTCCAACTTGGGATAATATGGTACTTGAGGCAAAGGCAAATTCTTTCTTGGAACTGAGTGTTTCTGACTGTTCCTCCATAATCATTTCCTCTTACTTGTCTTTCTTAATTGAAACCAGTGTTTTGACTGGTTCAAAACTGGTTCGGTGAATTGGGGTGACACCTAGTTTTTCCAGTCCTTCTAGGTGTTTAGCTGTTCCATAACCTGCATTAGCTGTAAAATCATATCCAGGATATTGCTGATCATATTCCTTCATCAATTCATCCCGTGTCACCTTGGCTACTATAGATGCAGCTGCGATTGAGAGAGAGTTGGCATCTCCTTTGATGATTGCTGTTTGGGGAATCGACAACTCCAGTTTCATGGCGTCTATCAAGAGGTGCTCAGGTTTCGGACTGACCTGGGAAATTGCTTCCTTCATGGCCAGCTTGGTTGCTTCATAGATATTGACTTGGTCGATGACCTGATTATCCATGATACCAATACCGATTGCCAAGGCTTGATCTTGAACAGCATGATAAATTTCCAAATGTTTCTTTTTGGGGATCTTCTTGCTATCGTTGAGGCCTCTAATCTTACAATTTTTCGGCAAGATAACGGCTGCAGCGACTACAGGTCCAGCAAGAGGACCACGGCCAACCTCGTCAACACCTGCAATTAGAGTCAATCCTTGCTTATAAAGTTCTTTTTCATAAGAAAGCATAGTTTCCAGGCGAAGGTCTTCATCCAGTTCAGCCTGAATGGCTTTTTTACGTTTGCTGATTTCCTTTTGAACCCCAGAACGAGGATCCTTTTCCAGTTCAAGAAAAAGGGGATTGTCTAATTCTTTGACAGTGGCAAGAAGTTCTTTGATTTCTTTAATCGTCGTCATCGATGTCGTCCAATGTATCTAAGGTGTAGTTACCGAGCTTTCCATCACGGACTTCCTTGACGAAGAGGCTGTAAAAGCGGTCGTAATCATCTCGGAAACCGAGAGCACGGGTCATATCCATGATGATAACAGGTGCTTCTTCTTCTATCTTCATTTGTTTGAAGCGTTCAGCTAGCTTTTCTGGATAATGTTTTTTGAAATAATTGAGACCAAAAATGGTCACTTCATCCATTGGGAGTAGTTGATCTTTAATTGCTCCAGTCAAGGCTAGTTTCAAAGCAACGGTTTCGTCTTCAAATTTAGGCCAGAGAATCCCTGGTGTGTCTAAAATTTCAAGGTCTTTGTTGGTTTTGAGCCACTGTTGCCCCTTGGTAACACCTGGTTTATTGCCGACAACTGCAATCTTTTTCCCAGCCAAACGGTTCATGAGAGTTGACTTACCGGCATTTGGAATTCCGATAATCATGGTCCGCAAGGTTTCGATCTTGATACCTCGTTCTTTCTGGCGTGCAATCTTATCAGCCATGAGCTTTTTAGCAGCATCTGTCACAACTTTTACAGTTACTTGCTCTTTGGAGTTGATAGCCAGAGTTTGGATTCCCTGTGATTCAAAATACTGACGCCATTCTTTGGTCATTGCTGGGTCTGCTAGGTCAGCCTTGTTCAAGATCAAGAGTTTAGGTTTATCACCCACAATCTTGGTTAACATAGGATTTTGACTAGATAAAGGTAGCCGAGCATCCACCAAAATCGTCACAAAATCAACAAACTTAAGATTCTCCTGAACTTGCCGCCGAGCCTTAGACATGTGACCCGGAAACCATTGAATAGTAGCCATAATATTTTTCCCCTTCCGACTAAAAAAAACGTAGTAAAAACGTTTTCTTTCTTACTACCTATTCTATCATAAATGAGGAACTTTTGCACAGGCTTTGACCACAATAAATGACAAATAGTATAGGTACGAAACATCCTTGATGCCAGTCACGATTTACTTGACTTTTTTTGCTAACAGGTATATACTTAGTGTATACTAATTCGTGGAGGTAGAGCGATGAATACAGTAAAGACTCGGAAGGTAGGGAATTCTCTCACTGTGACTATTCCTAAAAATTTGGGGATGACAGAAGGTCAAGAAATGGTTGTCTACAAAGGGATTGACGGAGTCATTGTCTTAGCTCCAAAACTGAAAGATCCTTTTGATGGGATTACTGATTTGAGAATGACAAATGATTTTGAAGGGGTAAGGTCACTTGATAGCGAAATCTGACTATATTCCTGAAAAGCAGGATATCATTTGGCTGGACTTTGATCCATCAGTCGGTCGAGAAATCCAGAAACGGCGACCTGCCTTGGTCGTTTCTAGGAGAGAATATGCCTTGCAAACTGGTTTTGTGGCTGTCTGTCCTATCACTCACGGCCAACGTCGTTTGGCAGAAAAAGGCTTGCTCGTTCCTGTCTCTTCGGACAAGGTAGATGGCGCTGTCAATCCATTTCAACTGTATACCTTTGATTTTCGGATGCGTAATGCTCAAAAAATAACAAGAATGGACACGCAGTGTTTTCAGAAAGTCGTCCAACTTTACCAGTACATATTTGGAGATACTTAAATCCTACCATGCATAGACAAGGTAGGATTTTTTCTATATGAGTAACCTATTTAAGAACGGATGAAGACAATTGAGGAGAATCCCTCTAATCCAGCTTTCTTGTGCTGATGATAGATGCTCTGCTTGAAGGCATTCTTTTAGAAAATCGCGGACTTGTTCTGGTGCAATTTCAAACTCAAAGGCTTTCATCTTGTAGAAAAAATCGATGAGATGCTCAGATAAGTATTCATCTGAAAAGAGTACTTCTCCACTTTTTCGATATTCTAATAGAAGCCGAGAAAATCTAGCTTTTTCATCAGGCAAATCCCGAAAATAAGAATTAAGAAGCCAAGTCTGCTTCTGCTTTCGTTCAATCGGATCCTGACCTGCAATCCGCTGATCCTTTTCCAGCTCCTTTTGGTTTTGCTTAGCCTTGATAGCCCGTTCGTCTCTATTTTTTCCAAAGAGGATTTTTTCCCATTTTCGTTCTTCTTGGGTCAAGGTTTCTGTAAAGCCAAAGTAATCTTGATAGGCTCGTTCTGCAGGTCCCATGGCAAGAATGAGGTTGTCAGCGTATTGCTTGGCGATTTTATCTCTTTTCTTGCGTTCTTTCTCTGCTTGAATCCGTAGATGCTGCTCGTAGTCGATTTTCTCCTTGCCTAGTTTGACAAGGTAGAGTTGTTCATCGGTCTTACCAAGTAGAAAAGGTTTGATACACTTTTCCAGCACTTCTTCCATACGAGCCTTCTTCTTTGGCTCTGCCTTGGTCCAACTTCCGCCTTGAAAGACCTCTAGGAAGAGCTGATAGTCTCTCTCAGGCGCAAAATGATTGCCACGATTGGCTTTGAAAACACCTTTTTCCCAAAACCATTTTAAAAGTCGTTCGTCAAAGTCGCTTTTATTGACCTTGATTTTTTCCTTTTTCTGAGCCTTTCTGGTTAGGTTTTCAAGTTTTCTGAGAAGCTTGTCTTCCTCTTCCAGTTGCTGATCGAGGATAATACGATGAAAATGACGGACGCAGTCACTACCGATTGGAAAGAGGCGTTGGCCTGTGACACCATTAAAGAGTTCGTAGGCGTATTTTATGGCATTCCCGCAAACACAATTACTACGGCCAATGCCATTAAAAATCAAGGAAACTTCATTCCATTCCTTGGTAGCTTGATCCCAAGTATCGGCTTTTGAAGCCTGTAAAACCGCATCGTGCAGGGATTTTCTAACTGGAAGTGTCATGAGGTCTCCTTTCTAGGTTATACTTTTACAACTTGAACCTCGTCTTTGCCGAGCAAAATCAAGTATTTTTCTATGTTTTCAATCGAATAGGCTCTAGATAAAGCCTCTCCGTATAAGGCTAACTGACCACGATAGCGGTCTATGAGTTGACTTGGTTCATCGTAACGGTCTGTTTTGTAGTCGAAAAGAACGATGCGATCCTCATAAAGCAGATAGCCATCCAAGATTCCACGGACAACGAAATCTTCCTTACTCTTTTGATCTTTTTTGAGCATGGAGAAAGGTTGCTCGCGGTAAAGATGGCTGGTATTAGCGAGAATTTCCTGACCAAGTGCTGTATCAAAGAAGGCAAGAATTTTAGAAAGATTGATCTTGTCTCTAACAGCTGGACTAGTCTGAACTTGTTTGAGAGTTTCTGTCAGGCTAGCAAGTGTTGGTTGCTGAATGAGGTCAATTCTTTGCATGAGTTCGTGGGTTGCACTACCAATCTCAGCTCCAGTTACCTTTTCTTTAGTTGAAAAATCTGGTAAATCAAAGCTGATTTTCTTTTCCGATGATTGAGTTTGGTTAGTAATTTCTACCCCTTCCATATCCATAACCGGTTCGTAGAATTTCTTGATTTGGCTTGGGGTTTGAACACTTGGTAGTTCAATGGCTGCGCGGTGAAGAGTATTATAAACTTCCACCTCTTTCAGCATTTCCAAAGCTTCTTTGATAGTTTCTGACTGGCGATTGTCTGCTTGAGAGCTATCTTGGAGAGGGCTCTTGTTTTCCAATTGACCAATAGCTTCTCTAGTCAACAGGTCTTCACCAACAAAACGATAGCTAAAGTTGAGATTGTCCTTGGTAAATACTTTACTGATAGCCCAGACCCAATCTTGGAAATTTCTTGCTTGCAGTCTGGTATTGCTATCTAATTTTCCATTGTTTGCTGCTGGGTATTCCTTGGCTTCTAGCTTTTCGCGAGAGCCCTTGCCAACAAGATAGAGCTTTTTCTCAGCCCTTGTCATGGCAACATACAGCAGACGCATCTGCTCTGAATAGCTAGCCAGTTGCAGTTCTTTCTCATTCTGCGTATAGGTCAGGCTAGGAATGGAGAGTTTGATGGTTTTAGGATAGTGTGCTTCCACTGCTCCTGTTTCCACCTTGGCAATGTATTTGACACCAAGCCCATTTTGACGGCTGAGAATGACGTCTGACATCGAGTCTTGCTTGTTGAAGTCCTGATCCATGTTGAGGATAAAGACATAAGGAAACTCCAGTCCTTTGCTCTTGTGAATGGTCAAGAGTTCCACAGCATCTTTAGGCGGTGCGACGGCTACACTTGCGAGATCGTGCTGGACTTCTAGGACTTGGTCAATCATACGGATAAAACGAGACAAGCCCTTGAAATTACTCTTTTCAAACTGGTCAGCTCGTAGAGCTAGGGCATAGAGATTGGCCTGTCTAGCTGGACCGTTTGGCAGGGCTCCAACATAGTCATAGTAAAAACGGTCGTTGTAAATCTTCCAAATCAAGTCATAGAGAGAGTGGGTTTTGGCATACAAGCGCCAAGAATCCAAAATATCCATGAATTGATTGAGTTTTTCAGCTAGAGCTGTATAAATCAAGTTTTTCTGACTTGTTGCCAGTTTTTGAGCATTGACCAGTTTCTCATAGAGATTTTCTTGGGCCTTATCTTCTATTTTCTGAAGGGACAAGCGTGCCAACTCGTCCTCATCGAAACTAAACATAGGAGACTTCATCAGAGCTACCAAGGCATAGTCTTGCAGGGGATTGTGAATGACGCGCAGGGTGTCCAGCATGACTTGTACTTCTAGGGATTGGAGGTAGTTGTTTTGCTCACCGTCGGTTTTAACTGGAATTCCGTACTCAGACAGGGCAAGTAGAATCTGGTCATTTCGACTGCGACTGGAAGTCAAAAGGGCAATTTCCTTAAAGGCTACACCTTTCTCTTGATGGAGCTTCAAGATTTCCTTGATGACCAGACGCATTTCCCCAGTTAGTTTCGATTCTGTTTGGCTCTCTTCCTCCTCTTGCCCACTATCGTCCTTATCGTAGAGGAGAAATTCTGCCTTGTTGTCTGGATTAGGAGCCAGCTTGGTATTAGCAAAAACAAGCTGGTGCATGCTATCATAGTTGATTTCGCCGACCTCTTGGTCCATAAGACGTCCAAAAACATCATTGGTTGCTGATAGCACTTCTGAACTGCTACGGAAATTTTCCTTGAGGAGTATCAACTTACCCTCTTTAGGATTTTGCGCATAGCGTTGAAATTTTTCATTGAAAATTTGGGGATCTGCCTGACGGAAACGGTAGATAGACTGCTTGATATCTCCCACCATAAAGCGATTGTGACCATTCGACAGCAATTCCAGCATCCGTTCTTGAATGTGGTTAGTATCCTGATACTCATCGACCATGACTTCGTGGAATCGTTCCTGATAAGCCTCGCGGACTTGTGGGAAATTCTCTAAAATCTCAATGGTGTAATGACTAATATCAGCAAATTCAAAGGCATTTTCTTGGCGTTTACGTTCACGATAAGCCTCCACAAAATCACTCATAAAGGTTTGGAAGGTTTTAGCTAGATCCCAGGTATCTTTATGATAACGCCCTTGATAGTCGAGAATGGTTATCTGATCTAACAGTTGTCCTAGTTTAGCAAACTGGGTCTTTCTCTCATCGTTATAGGCATCAGCCAGTGGTTTTAAATCGGCCTTACGACTGGAGTTAGCCAGAGCTCGACCATTTTTCTCCTTCGAGATGGCGACAACACGAGAAAGCACTGCTTGATAAGCCTGGCTATCGGACTCTTGATTTAAGGAGCTAATTTCATCCAGAACCTGTTGAACAGCTTCTAAATAGGCAGCTTTTGGAAACTCCTTGGCATCGTTATCCAGATGATAACGGAAGAAACTTTCCATGTCCCAAAGCGCCTGCTTGATTTGCTCAGTTTGTTTGTCTTTTTCATTTGCAAAGTCAGCTTTTTCAAACCCTTTGAGGAAAGACCCGTTCAGCCATTTTTGGGGACTGCTGGTGGATTGAAGGAAATCATAGATTTTGTAGACTTGCTGGCGCAGACCACGTTCATCCTTGCCACGCCCAGCAAAGTTCTTCACCAAACGGCTAAATTTCTCTTTATTCTCACCTTGGTAATGGTCTTCAAACACCTGATGAAAAACTTCATTTTTGAGGATTAACTGTTCACTTTCATTTTGCAAAATACGGAAGTTCGGTGCGATATCAATCAGATAACCATGCTTGCCAAGGAATTTTTGTGTGAAGGAGTCCATGGTTCCGATGGCAGCGTTTGGCAGGTCTGCCAACTGGCGTCCCAAGTGTTGTTTGAGATCGACATCGTTACCTTCTTGGATTTGTTGGCTGATTTTTTTCTCCAAGCGTTCTTTGAGTTCTGTAGCAGCCTTGACGGTAAAGGTCGAGATAAAGAGTTGGCTGATTTCTACACCACGCGCTAACTGATCCAGAATGCGTTCGGCCATGACAAAGGTCTTCCCTGAACCAGCAGACGCTGAAACAAGGATATTTTGCCCTGCGGTATAAATGGCTTCGATTTGCTCAGCTGTTTTCTTTTGTTCCTTGTTCGAACTCGCTTCTGCTTCTTGCAGTTTTTGAATTTCTTCCTCAGTTAAAAAGGAAATGGGCTTCATCGATTCAACTCCTCTCTCATTTTTTCAAACCAAGCTTGCTTAAGTTTTTCTCCTACCAGACGCTTGCCATCAGATAAGTCTAATTTCTCAAGGAAACGGGCTTGTCCCAAGTGGTAATTTGCTTCAAATCCAGTAATGGCTTGGTGTTGCTGAACGTATGGGGCAATGCTTCTGCCATTTTCGGTATAGGGATTGATGGCGAACTGGCCTTGTAAAATCTTCTCAGCTGCCTTCTTGTAAAGATGGGCATTGTAGTCCAATAAGAGCTGGAATTCCTCGTCTGTCAGCTGGTTGGCCTTGTTTTTGTTGTAAAATTCGCCCAAGTGACTGCTTTCTTTTTCTAAAAAGAGTCCTTGGTATTTCATTGATTTGCTGACTTCTACTACTGCTCCTGCCAGACTCTTAACGGTCAACAGAGATTGGACAGGTTCAGCCATTTCCAAGTACATGGCTCCGAAAAAGTCCTGCTCCCCTTCTCTTTTTAGGGCAGCAAGATAGGTAGGCAGTTGGGAATTAAGCCCATTAAAGAAATGAGGAAACTGGAACTGAGTCAGACTAGACTTGTAGTCCACCACTCCCAGTGCTCCATCAGCTTTCAGGCGGTCAATACGGTCAACCTTGCCTCGCACATGGACACTCCGACCATTATCCAATTGAATAAAGGCCTGATCTTTACCACCAAATGTTGCTTCCTCTTGGATGGTTTCAATGGCTGGATTATGGCGGAGGATATGCCCAGTTGTCCGAGCAACATCAAGAAGAACTTCCTTGGTAAATTGGGCTTCCAAACTTTCTTGATAAATAGCTTCAAATTCGCGTTCTTGGCTGGTTTCCTTAATGGCTTGTTCCAAACGCTGATCAAAGGAATTTTCAGCAGGTAGTTTCAAGGCACGTTCCAAAATACGGTGCAAGAAATTCCCATGACTGCGAGCATCTGGACGCAGGCGCAATTCTTCCTGCAAACCTAAGACATAACGGAGGAAATAACTGTATTCATTGCGGTAAAACTCTGTCAAACCAGACGTAGACAGGTAAAACTCTTTGTCAGCTGGATAGAGAGCCTGCAAGGTCTCTTTCTCTAATGGCTTGCTGCTTGGGCTAGTTGGGAGTGCAGGATTTGTAAGACCTTTTTGGTCAAGTTTTTTCCCCATCACACGCGCCAGAACCTTGACAAAGGTCAAATCTTCTTCATTTTCACTAGAACCCGCCTGCTGATGATAGGAAACGAGACTAGACAAGAGACTGTGATATGAACCCATATCATCCTTAGACAGACTTTTTTGATGAATCTTCTTCTCTAACCGGCTAAATCCAAAACCCACCAGTTCCTGAAGATAGGCTGATTCCTTGCTCTCATTTTCATTAAGAAGACTTGGAGCTGACAAAATCAATTGTTTACGGGCAGCATTGACTAAGGAAAGCATGGTGTAGCGATTTTTCTTGAGGTTTTCACTACTTGCAATCAGTAATTGTGCTCCCTCTTCAGTCGCTTGGTTTAGGCTTTGTCTTTCTTCGTCTGTTAACAGGCTGGTGTTTTGCGCAATTTTTGGTAAATGATCCTGAGTCAGCCCGATGGCGTAGACAAAGTCAGCGGTCATAGGTGCAATCAAATCATAACTCTGCACCAGAACAGTATCAACAGTTGCTGGAATGGTGCGATACTGGGACAAACTCATCCCAGAATGAAGCAAGGACAGGAAGTCCTCTAGACTAACTTGTGAACCGGCAAAAACGGTCGCAAATTGTTCTAAAACATGGCAGAAGGCTTTCCAAACTTCGGCTTGTCTTTCCTGTTCTAGAGTTTCCATAGTAGCTGTCAATTCTTGCATCTGCTTGCTTAAAGCAGCATTTTTTAGAAAAGCATTCCACTTTTGCAAGAGATTTTCAGCCTTTTGTTTTCGACTGGCAAATAAGGTTTCAAGTGGCGCCAAAACGCGCAGACGAAGAGAATTTAAACGCTCTAAATCAAATTTTCCATGGTGGGATTTGGTAAAGGTCTGCTGATAAGATGGCAAGCCATTGATACCAAGATAGCGGAGATATTGCTCAAAAGCATCAATATCCGCTTGGCTAAGGTCAGTATACAGACCAGTTCTGAGGAGATTAATCAAATCCTCCTGACGAAAACGGTAGCGTTTCAAACGCAAAATAGATTCGGCATACTGGGTTAAGGGATGATGGGACATGGATTCACTTCTACCAAGATAGAAAGGAATCTGGTACTGGTCAAAAATAGTTTTCAGTGATAGCCGGTAAGATGCCACATCCCCCAGCAAAATACGGAAATTCTTGTAACTCAGTTCTGGATGGTCATGTAATTTCTGACGAATGCTACGCGCTACTAACTCCAACTCCTCTTTTTGCGTCAAGCAGGACCAGATTTGCAGATTTTCACGATCCTTCTCATCAACATCTAAAGCGAGTTCTGAAAAGTCATAAGAAGACTCTAGCAAACGAGAAGCCTTGTCAAAACTATCCATTTTCTCATGAGTCTGAGAACGATCCTGAGCAGGTGTTTGGTATTTTGCCCCCAAATGATGAAGAAATTCCACACTGGCTTGATAGAGATTACCTTCAGTGAACGGACTGATATAGGCTTTCTTGCTTGCATAAGCACCAATGACAATCTCGACACCTTTTCGATGAAGCAGATCCACTACACGCTCTTCCTCGGCAGAAAAACGGGTAAATCCATCAATAACCAAGGCAATCTGACTGAAATCACTGCTTACCTTGTCATTCTCAATAGCCTCAATCAAATGGGACAGCTGACTTCCCTGAGCCAACTGACCTTGATTAAGATAGGCTGTTACTTTCTCAAAAATCAAGAGTAAATCTGCTCGTTTATCCTCATCAGTCAAACTTTCCAAGTCCAAAAAGCTCATCTGAGCAGTCGTCATCTCATGATAAAGTTCCATCAACTGCTGGATAAATTGAGGATCCTGCTTAATCGCACCATAAACACGCAAGTCCTTGGGATCGAGTTCGGCAAGGCATTTATAAAAAGTCATCCCAAGCCCGATGTCATCAAGACTCGTCTTAGCTGGCAAGTCATTCAAGACCAGGTAACGAGCCATTTGAGCGAAACGCGTAACGGTAATCGCAAAAGAAGCCTGCTGGGACAAGCATTCCAGCACGGCACGTTCCTTTTCAAATGAAAGAGAGTTGGGGGCGATGTAGAAAACCCGCTTGCCTGCAGCAACTAGCTCTTCTGCCTCTCTCGTTAAAATTTCAGTCAAAGAAGTCCGAATATCAGTATAAAGTAATTTCATCTCAGCCTCGTTTGCTTTATCAAAGTTTCTTACTCTATTATAGCAAAGTTCGCTTCACAGTCCAAATCCAAAATTCTAGTTGACAATCATTTAATTAGCAAATCAATCATCCTTCATCATCCACTTTCATATGCTGAAAGATATAGAGAAAAAAGTCTTTGGAAACTTCAAAATGCCCATAACGAAGTCGAGAAGTATAGTCTTTCCATTCAGGATGTTGTCTGGCTACTTCTATGGAACAATCTTTGACTGGCTGATAATACTCAACATTTCGTCTAAAGGGAAAGAATCCTTCGAATTGCTCTACTTGATAGGCCTTATCGTCTATAATTTTACCTACGGCCACAAAAGCCTGTAACTTATCTTGACCATTCATATCGTATTTTGGGCTATAGTATAAAAGGTAGTCTCCTTTTTTCATACGATTTAAGGGTCCGCTCTTTCCATGACAGACCTGACAAAAATTTCCTTCAACTCCTCTTAAAACATGGTTCTGCGAAACAACTCCTACCCAATATCTAGGCATTTTTATCCTCCAACTCTACTAAAAAGCGATTAAAAACTTCTCTATCGTTAGATAGTTTTTCAAAAAATTCTTCATCAACACCTTCTACTAAAGGTAAAGCTTGATTGACCTTCTCCGCGCCAGACTTCGTCACTGAGACCAGTTTTGCCCGACTATCCTTTGGATGTTGATCACGTTTAATGTAGTCTTTCTTCTCCAGTAGCCTAACAATCTGGGAAACCGTCATAACATCCATACCAGTGAACCGTGCGATATCAACTTGCGTTACATATTCCTCTCTATTGCTCAGAAACAAGAGCGAAGTCAAAACGATAAACTGAGGCAAAGTGAGGTCAACTGATTTCAAAACTCTTTTTAAGTTGCTTTCCCATTTGTTGTAGACTTTGATGAAAAGAAGACCTGTAGACTCTGTTTCATCATTTTTGTAAATTGAATTAAAGTGATACTTTGTCATTATTTCTCCTTAAATATTAAGTATACATATTATATAAGAATTTACTTTGTTTTTCAAGAAAAGGAAAGTCAAATGTTACAATTCTGTCAGACATTTTATAGTCTATATGCTATAATAAAAGCAAAACACCTAGAAAAGGAAGTCTTATGATTAAACTACTTGCCTTGGATATGGACGGAACCCTCCTTAACGAAGCCAAGGAAATCCCGCAAGCCCACATCACTGCCATTCACCAAGCTATTGAAAAAGGTGTCAAACTGGTTCTCTGTACAGGTCGCCCGCTTTTCGGTGTCCTTCCCTACTATAAAAAACTAGGACTGGACCTCCAGAATGAGTACGTCATTGTCAATAATGGTTGTTCAACTCACCAGACCAGTGACTGGGGTCTAGTTGACTGGCAAGAACTCAGTCCAGCTGACATTGAATACCTATATGACTTAGCAGAAAAAAGCGACGTCCAGTTAACTCTTTTTGATGAGGAACATTATTTTGTTCTCGGTGGCAAGCCTAATCAAATCGTTCAAAATGATGCCAAGCTCGTCTTTTCAGACCTGACTGAAATCTCCCTTGAGGACGCGACTAGTGGCAAGTATCGGATGTTCCAAGGCATGTTTTTAGGAACAAAAGAGCAAACAGACGATTTTGAGCAGCGTTTTGCGACAGAACTATGCCAACGGTTCAGCGGTGTTCGTTCGCAGCCTGTCATTTATGAAGCTATGCCACTTGGAACAACAAAGGCTACTGCTCTTTCTCGACTAGCAGCGATTTTGAAGATCGAGCCCTCAGAAATTATGGCCATGGGCGATGCCAATAACGATATCGAAATGCTTCAGTTTGCAGGACTTGGCATTGCTATGGGAAATGCCAGCGACCATGTCAAATCCTTAGCCAATGACGTTACAACCAGCAACGAAGAAGACGGCGTTGCGCGTGCCATTGAGAAGTATATTTTATAATTGAGAAGCCCAGTTCATGTCAACTGGGTTTTGTTTCTTTTAAGAATTACAAAACTTTAGAAACTCTTTAGAATTACTTGATGTTTCTTTGATTTCTATAGCTTATACTAAAGTTAGAAAAATAAATCAAAAGGAGAAAATCATGAAAACAGTACTCGAAATTCATGGACTGACCAAACAATTCGGCCAACAAGCTATTCTTCAAGATCTTAGTCTAACCATAAAAGAGGGAGATATTTATGGTCTAATTGGAAAAAATGGAGCAGGTAAAACTACTCTTATTAAAATCATTACACAATTATTGTTTGCTGACAAAGGTACAGTTTCCCTCTTTTCTAGCCAAGAAGAAAATGAGTGGACCAAGGCTTTATCTCGAGTTGGTTCTGTTATCGAATCACCTGTAGCTCACAATCACTTGACAGCTTATCAAAACCTTAAATATTATTGTATGATACGTCATATTCCAAATGCTGATAAGGTGATTCATGAAACCTTGGACTATGTTGGCTTGTCAGATACAGGGAAAAAAGTCTTTCGTGATTTCTCACTAGGAATGAAACAAAGGCTTGGCATCGCCATTGCCCTCCTATCCAAACCCGACTTCCTGATTCTTGATGAACCTATTAATGGTCTCGATCCGATTGGAATCAAAGAATTTCGTCTCATGATCCAGCGACTCAATCAAGAAAAAGGAATAACTATCCTCATCTCTAGCCATATCTTGTCAGAACTCTATCTCTTAGCTAATCGCTTTGGTATTCTGGATCAAGGTAAGATTATCCGTGAAATCAGTAAAGCTGAATTTGAAACACTGAGTGAGGATTATATTGTGCTTAAAACAAGCGATAAAGAAAGAGCTTGTCAGGTATTGAAAGAACAAATCCAGCTCCAGTGTAAGGTTGTCAATCCTGACAATGAAATCCATATCTTTGGTAATGAACAAGATGTCAAACAGATTCTTAAGCAACTAACTTTGTCCGATGTTGCTATTGATGAGATATACTTTGCCCGTCAAAACCTAGAAGAATACTTCACACAATTGGTAGAATAGGAGAAAAATCATGATACATACCATTCAAGCAGATTTTTACCGTCTTTTCCGCTCCAAAGGATTTTGGATTACAGAATTCATTCTCTTTGTCCTCTTGCTAATGGGTGCCACTATCGGGGCTACAGGACATTTAATGTCAGTAAATACAACACCACCAGAGACTCCTACCCATGGTTGGAATGGGATAGAAGCTCTAATCAATGCGTCTAGCAATGATTCAAACCTCGTTTTTCTCTGCATTATACTAACATGTTTAGTTCTCGGAGTGGATTTAATCGGCAAGCTTTATAAAAATAGTTTGACAGTCGGTGTTTCTCGCACAGAATTTTTCCTTGCTAAATTCTTTGTTCTAGCAAGTATCGCTCTCTTACAACTCATCGCCAGCCTTGTGATTGCTTTTGTTCCCGCGACTCTATTAAACGGACTTGGTACGATACCTGATGGTTTTATTGCTAATCTCCTCTTAATGATTTTCCTTCAATTTCTCTGCCTCCTCGCCTGGCTTTCGATTATTTCCTTTATTCTCTATGTGACTCACTCCTATCTTGCCGTATTTATCGGCTATCTAGTTACCTCTATCATCCTTTCTATGCCAATGCTTATCTTTCCAAATATCGAAATTTTACGATATCTGAGCTTAAATTTTGCCTATGCCATGACTGCTGATAGTCAAGCTATTCTCTATACCATCACGGTTTGCATCGCTATCATACTTTTCTTCTCTCTTAGTGGCCTTACCGTTTTCAAGAAGAAGAGCTTATAAAAAGGACCTCCTCTAGGATATAGAGGAGGTTTCTTCTGTTAAAGATAAATAAAGACCGAAAACCATTCTCCATCAGTGGCTAGCTTCATATCCGCTCCAAGAAGATGAACTAATTCCTCAGTAATATAGAGACCTAAACCAGAGGATTCTTCAGTATCCGACATATTTTCAGAATAAAAACGATTGCTGAGATTGTCTATATTCTTGATAGTTTTTTTGACTAGATTAGCAATTTCCAAAACAAGCCTATTTTCTTCCTTTTTCAAAGAAAGTCGTGCCTTCTCCTTACCGTGCTTGAGAACATTTCCAAGGAGGTTTTGTATAATTCGATCAAGCAAGTCCTCATCAGTCGCCGTTTTCAATCCTGGTTCAACATTAAAATCAAGAATAATCTGTAAAGATTGAAAAACGTCGTAATAAGCTAAAGTCTTTTTCGTTATAAAAGTTGATAAATCAAGTTCTTCCAGTTTCGGTTTGACTGCTCCTTCCATCAAATGACGGTATTCTAGGAGGGCCTCCAAACGTTTGGAAACCAGTTCCTGATGATGGGCTATTTTGCTTAAAGTTTCCTGACTATTATCGGGATGTTTTATTAGTTGTTGAGTATATCCTGAAGCGATTGTTAAAGGTGTCCGAATATCATGAGCAATGTTACTGATTGCCATATCTAGGGTGCGTTTTTCACGCTTCATGATTAGTTGGTTTTGCTCCACTTCTTGAAATAGATTCTCAATTTGGTTATGTAGACGCAAAATGGTCTTTGAAAAGAAATTTACACCGATCCTCTTCATGCTACCAGAGCGAATCTTTTCTTCAATTTGTCTGCTTAAATCTCTAATTGCTATATGATAGCGAATCAAAAAAATCGCCAAAATAATATTAGTAAGGAGCAATATAGATATCAAAATGTAAATCATTACTTATCTCCTTTTAATCGAACACCAACTCCCCAAATGGTTTCGATGTACTCGTGATTTGGATCCAGTTGATGCAGTTTTTTACGGAGATTGCTTAGATGGGTGTTGAGCGTATTGTCTCCAGGCAGGTAACTTTCTTCCCAAATCAATTCATAGAGTTCTTCTTTGGTGAAGATCTTTTTAGGATGCTGGAGCAACATTTGGAGAATCTGACACTCTTTCTTTGCAAGGCGAATGGTTTCAGTTGCGTTACTTATTTCAAAACTATCCGCATCAAACTGGATATTTTTAAAGCTTTGTACGAGGTTATCAATTTCTCTTCGATCTTCTGACTGATGTTCACCACTTTGGCGTAATTGCACAGTGACTCTGGCAAAGACTTCGTCCAAATCAAAAGGTTTTACTACATAATCATTGGCACCATCTAGGAGATATTGGCTGATGAGCTTTTTATCACCCAAAGCAGTGAGCATGATGACCGGAGTCTGACTCGTTTGTCGAATAGCTTGCAAGACTTGGTCACCATTTTTCCCAGGTAGCATGATATCTAGCAAGACGAGATCGATGCCACCTTTGTCAAATTGCATGATACCTTCTGTCCCAGAAAATGCTTGAATCACCTCGTGTTCCTCTGTAAGAAGGGTTCTTAAAATTTCCTGGATTTCATTATTATCTTCAACTACAAGTATGTTCGCCATAAACCTCGTCCTTTCTAAAACTATTATAACATGTTTTATTAGGAAATCCAGATACAGAAAAGCTCCTCTCACATTTTAAGCAAGAAGGAGCTAATGGATATTGAATCTACTTAACCAAATAGGCAATCAAGGCTATAATCCATAGATGAGCTGGGTAGAAAATATAAAAGAAATATTTACTCCAACTAGTTTCTTTTCCTCGCTGTCCATTATACAAGGCAATAAAAGGAAATACGGTGATAAAGAGCCAGTCAGAATTGAAAAGCATCATTTCCAGTGTTTGGTACCATGTGTCGTAGATTTGGATGGAAGTCACTAACAAGAAGGCCCACAGAAAGGCATAGAGGAGATTTCGCAAGCCCTTACGATTTCGGCAAGAGTAACTAATCAAGAGAAATGGTAGCATGGTGATACCACCCTCGGTAAAAAGACAACCGAAAATCAAGAGCCCAGCAAGCCCAATCCGACGCCACAACTTCTCTTTTTTATCCAGCTCTTTTCTGGGAAAACCAATCCAAAGCATGGTGACACCGATGGCCAAAGTCAGGAAAATGTTATTATTGACCATTACTCCTTTGGATGCAAATAGGGCATTGAGGAGGCTATTTCCAGCAAACATGATCAGCGCCCAACTCCAAAGGCGGATGAGGTAGTTTTTCAAATTTCGAGTATGGATGAATCCTTCCATAGCCATATATGCAAACCAAACTCCCACACAACGGGTCAAGGCGTGAAAGATACCTTCCCACAGAGGAGAAACGATCCCGGTAATATGCGGAATATGATCTAGAACCATTACTGCCGCCATCAGATACTTCAACTGCGTCGCATTCCATTTTTTCATAATAAACCTCTTTCTTTTTGATCTACATAGAGTATAGCATACATTTCCACGTATAATCGTACACCCATCTTACATTTAAAAAGCCTATCTTACATTTTTGTAAGATAGGCGTGAATATCAAAAAATGATTATGAAATGTATCTTCTAGTCCATAATCCGTTGATACATTTCTGGTCTTCTATCTCGAAACAGTCCCCAATTTAGGCGCTCGCTTGCTCCCTTGTCTAGGTCATAAGTAGCTAACAGAACAGCTTCTTCTTGTCTTTCAGCTCGTTCTAGAATAGCTCCTGTTTCATCCGTCATAAAGGACGAACCGTAGAAGTCAAGACTGGAATTTTGTCCACCATTTTCCTCACTAGGAGTGACTTCTTCCAAACCGTAACGATTGGCTGCAATGACTGGGACAATATTAGCTGCTGCGTGACCTTGCATAGTACGTTGCCAGTGACCACAACTATCTGTATCCAAAATTGGCTCTGAACCAATAGCTGTTGGGTAAAAAAGCAATTCTGCCCCATTCAATGCAAGACAACGGGCTGTTTCAGGGAACCATTGATCCCAACAGATACCAATTCCAATCTTAGCATAACGAGTGTCCCAGACCTTGAAACCTGTGTTACCAGGCGTAAAGTAAAATTTTTCTTGATAATAATGGTCATCTGGTATGTGGGTCTTCCGATAAACGCCCAGCACCTCTCCATCTGCATCAATGACGGCGATTGAGTTATACAAGACATTGCCATCTTTTTCGTAGAAACTAATCGGCAGAACAACCTGTAGTTCCTTAGCAATCACTTTAAAATGCTGAATGGCTGTATTTTCTATCACCGACTGGGCATACTGGTAGTAGTCATACTGGCGTTCCTGACAGAAATAAGGGAGTTCAAATAATTCAGGCAAGAGAATAATTTGTGCGCCTTGTTCTGCAGCTTGACGTACTAAACGCTCTGCTGTTTGGATATTTGTTGCCACATCCTTGGCACATTGCATCTGGATCGCTGCAACTCTAACATTTCTCATCTTTTTCTCCTATTCTGGGATTTGTTGGGTGATACAGTGGATATTGCCACCACCTAAGAGAATATCCCTGGCTGGTATTCCGACAACTTTTCGGTCTGGGAAACACTTGCTGAGGATATCTAGGGCAACCTGGTCGTTTACATCCTCAAATTGTGGAACTAAGACAGACTTGTTGGCAATATAGAAATTGACATAGGAAGCTGCAAGACGCTCGCCCTCATAACGCTCCTCTTCCCCATCTTCATAGGTATAACCTGGTAAATCCTCCTTAGTGACAACCTGACGAATAGTTGGGATAGGAAGCTTATGAATAGTGAAGGGACGACCTTTTGCATCCGTTTCCTTCTCTAAAAGCTCTAAATCAGCTGCTGACATGGCATACTGAGGATCATTTTGATCATCTGTCCAAGCCAAGACAAGCTCTGCAGGACCGACAAAGGCTGCAACATTATCAACGTGTTCATTGGTTTCGTCCTGATAAATACCATAAGGAAGCCAGACAACTTTTTCAGCGCCAAGATAGTTCAATAATCTTCTCTCGATTTCCTCTTTACTGAGATGAGGATTGCGACCAGCGCTTAGTAGGCAACTTTCAGTCACAAGAATGGTTCCTTGACCATCGCTATGGATTGCTCCGCCTTCCAGTACAAAAGGTTTAGCATCATAGACAGGCATTTCCAAGGCCTCAGCAAAACGACTGGCTACCTGGTTATCCTCTTCATAATCTTGATAAAGACCATCTACAGCGCCACCCCATGCATTAAAAGACCAGTCGACTGCCAACTTTTCTTTTTTATCATTGATGAGAATGGTCGGCCCAGTATCACGCGCCCAGGCATCATTAGTAGGAATATCTAAATAAACAACCTTGTCTCCTAGATAGGATTGGGCTTCAGATAGATAATCCTGCTCCACCAAAAGATAGACTCTTTCCCCTTCTGCTATGGTCTTGATAATCTGGCTAAATGCTCTTTTGGCAGCCTTTCCTTGGAAGGGCCATGAACCTGGTCGAGTCGGCCATATCATGAGGGTACCATGGTGTGGTTCGTACTCTGCTGGCATACGATAGCCTGCTTTTTTCGGAGTTTCTATCATGATAATCTCCCTTTAAAGTCTTGGTAGCCGAAGGCTTTGACTAGACTACAGTCACCTCGCTCGTCCATGAGATAGAGACTTGGCAAGCCAATACCATTAAAGGTATTATTTTTAACAAAGGAGTAGATTGCCATGTCTTCGAAATAAAGCTTATCACCTATTTGGACTGGATTTTCAAAGCTATAATCTCCAATCACGTCGCCCGTCAGACAGGTATTAGAAGAAAGCCTATAAGTATGGGCTTTTTCACGCGCATCAAATCCGTTTCTCAAAGGTGGACGATAGGGCATTTCAAGTACATCTGGCATATGGCAGGTCGCGGAGGCATCTAAAACTAAGATCTCCATACCATTTTCGACAATATCCAATACTTCAGTTGCTAGATAACCCGCATTGAGCGCAATGGCTTCCCCGGGCTCGATATAGACCTCAAGATGGTAAGTTTCTCGGATACGCTTGATTTCAGAAATCAGCAAATCCACATCGTAACCTTCTATTGTGATGTGGTGTCCGCCCCCCATATTGAGCCATTTGACCTTATGTAAGTAGGGACCAAACTGCGTTTCTACAGCTTTCAAAGTTGTCTGTAAATCATCTGCCCCCTGCTCACAAAGGGTGTGAAAATGAAGTCCGTCCACTAAATCCAACAAATCACTAGGAATTTTATCAAGTGTCACGCCAAAGCGAGAGCCAGGTGCACAAGGATCATAGAGCGCGTGATCACCTTGGGTTGAACACTGAGGGTTGAGGCGCAAGCCTACACTGATACCAGCATCTCGACAACGAGGACCATGTTTACGCAACTGTCTCTCCGAGTTAAAAACGATATGGTCCGTTATCTCAAGCAATTCCTCCATGTCCACATCCTTGAAAGCTGGCGCAAAGACATGGACTTCTCCCGGGAACTCTTCTCTAGCTAACTTGGCCTCATAGAGACCACTTGCAGTTGTACCAGAAAGATACTGGCTAATCAAAGGATAGGTTTTATAGAGGGAATAAGCCTTCTGAGCAAGTAAAACCTTGCAGCCCGCTTCTTCCTGAACTTGCTGTAAAATCCGGCAATTTTCCTCTAGTTTGGCTAAGTCAATGACGTAGGCTGGTGTTGGTACTTGTTCTAACTTCATTAGTCCACCATTTGCGGATTTTCAACCACAACCCAAGGCAAGCCATACTCATTCAAAGCTTCCATAAATGGATCTGGATCCAATTCTTCAAGATTATAAACCCCAGGTTGTTTCCAAGTACCATTCATCACTAATTTTGTCCCAATCATGGCTGGAACACCAGTCGTGTAAGAAATGGCTTGTGAACCAACTTCTGCGTAACATTCCTGATGGTCGCAAACATTGTAGATATAGATGGTCTTTTCAACACCGTCTTTGACACCTGTAAAGATACAGCCGATATTGGTTTTTCCAACAGTGCGTGGGCCAAGGCTGGCAGGATCAGGAAGCAAGGCTTTTAAGAATTGAATCGGCACAATGTCTTGTCCATTAAAGTTAATAGCATCCGTACGAAGGAGACCAACGTTTTCCAAGCATTTCATATGCGTTAGATAAGATTGACCAAAAGTCATGAAGAAACGAATACGTTTAACTCCTGGGATGTTTTTAGCCAGTGATTCAATTTCTTCGTGATGAAGGAGATACATGTCTTTTTGTCCAACTTGAGGGAAATCATACTCACGTTTGATAGACATTGCTTCAACTTCGACCCATTTTCCATCTTCCCAGTAAGAACCTGGTGCAGAAACCTCGCGTAGATTGATTTCTGGGTTAAAGTTAGTTGCAAATGGATAACCGTGGTCACCACCATTACAGTCTAAAATATCGATATAGTGGATTTCATCAAAATAATGTTTAAGGGCGTAAGCTGAAAAAACGCTGGTTACACCTGGGTCAAAGCCAGATCCAAGCAGAGCAGTCAAGCCTGCTTCTTTGAATTTTTCCTGATAAGCCCACTGCCATGAGTAGTCAAAGTAGGCTGTAAAACCAAGTTCCTTGCAGCGTTTTTCGTAGATGGCACGCCACTCAGGATCTTCTGTATCCTCTGCCTCGTAGTTAGCTGTGTCGATATAGTGAACTCCAGTCGCTAAACAAGCATCCATAATGGTCAAGTCTTGGTATGGTAAAGCTACGTTCAAAACGGCTTCTGGCTTGTAGCTTTCAATCAAGGCAACCACTTCTTCTACCTTGTCTGCATCAAGAGCAGCTGTCTCAATCTTAGTACTTGTTTTGCCTTCTAGTTTAGCTTTCAAGTCATCACATTTTGACTTGGTACGGCTAGCAATCATAATTTCTTTAAAGGTTTCGCTATCTTGGCAAATCTTTGAAATAGCAACTTGGGCAACGCCCCCACATCCAATAACTAATAAACGACTCATTTTTTTCCTTCCTCTTCTTCTAAAATGTCTTCTACATACTTGGGCAACATAAAGGCCCCCACATGTAAGTTTGCAGTGTAGTATTCTGTGAAAAGCTGGCGTTTTCTCCAGCCTTCCTTGTCAAAATCTTTGACAGGGTGGTATTTTTTCGATGCAAATCCAAACAGCCAATAGCCAGCTGGACTGGTTGGGATGTGTGCCTGATAAACACGGCTAATTGGAAAGGCTTGATTGACCTTGCGGTGCATACTTCGGCAAGCTGACTCATCTTCGTCAAAGAAAGGACTCCCATGCTGGTAAATCATGATCCCGTCTTCCTTCAGAGCTCTGTAACTGTTACCGTAAAATTCCTTGGTAAAGAGCCCTTCCGTATGTCCAAATGGATCTGTCGCATCGTTGATAATGATATCGTAATCATCCTCACAGTTTCGTAAAAAGCGTAAACCATTTTGGTAGTAAATGGTAACACGAGGATCATCTAGCCCTGCAGCAAAGTCTGGGAAATACTCACGACAAACCTCAACCAACATCTCATCTGGTTCTACAATATCGATTTGTTCCAATTCTGGATAGAGGGTTAATACTTGGGCAACACCGCCGTCACCACCCCCAATAACCAAGACTTTCTTTGGATTTGGGTGGACAGCCATGGGAACGTGGACCGTCATTTCGTTGTAGACAAAATCATCCGCATCTGAAAACAAGACGTGCCCATTTAAAATCAGTATTTTCCCAAAAGCTGGCGTATCTAATACTTCGATATCCTGCCATTCACTCTTACCAGCGTAGAGTTGCTTGGCTGTTCTCAGGGACAATTTCACATCTGGAGTATGAACTTCAGAAAACCATAAATCCATCTAGTTCTCCTTTCTCTTAATGACGTTGATGTGATTGACATCTGGATCTTCCGTTCCTTGGAGGGAGCAACCACGTTCTTTGGCAAATTGGATATAATCCACAATCTCTCGTGTAATCCGTTCACCTGGTGCTAGGATTGGGATGCCTGGAGGATAGCACATGACAAATTCCCCACAGACATGTCCAACAGAATCAGCCAAGGTCAAACTTTTTCTCTCTGAATAAAAGGCTTCTTGTGGAGACAGCACTAACTCGGGCTGGATATATTCTCCAGCAATCAAATCTTTTCCATCTCTTGAGTAGAGTCTCTTGATATCCGCCAAAGCACCGACCAAACGTTCGATGTCTTGGATGCGGTCACCAATCGAAATATAAGCTAAGATATTCCCAATATCACCAAATTCGATCTGAATATCGTATTCGTCTCGCAGGAGGTCATAAACTTCGATACCTGTTAAGCCAATCCCCTGAGTGTAAACTGACAGCTTGGTCACGTCAAAATCACAGACCGAAACACCGTCTATGAGCTCTTTTGAGTAGGCATAGTAACCACCGATAGCATTGATTTCACGACGAGCGTATTCGGATAGCTCAATGACTTTCTCAAAAGACTCTTTGCCACGAAGGGCTAAGTTACGACGTGAAATATCCAGACTAGCCATCAACAAGTAAGATGCTGATGTTGACTGGGTCAGGTTGATAATCTGACGAACGTACTCAGGATTCATCTGCTCCCCGATAAGCAGGATGGAGCTCTGGGTCAAACTCCCACCAGACTTATGCATAGAGACCGCCGCCATATCAGCTCCAGCATCCATAGCAGATAGTGGCAATTTATCTGTAAAATGCAAATGCGCTCCATGGGCTTCATCTACTAAAACCATCATGCCAGCTTCGTGAGCCATTTCCGTTAAACCCTTGAGGTCTGAACAAATTCCATAGTAAGTAGGATTGTTAATCAAAATAGCCTTGGCATCTGGATGCTCCTTAATTGCCTGTGCAACACGGTCATTTTCAAGACCTAAAGCGATGCCGATTTTAGGATCTACACTCATCTCGATATAGATTGGAATGGCACCACATAGAACCAGCGCATTGATGGCAGATTTATGGACATTTCTCGGTAGAATAATCTTATCTCCTGCCTTACAGGTGGAAAGAATCATAGTCTGCACCGATGAAGTTGTTCCACCA
This sequence comes from Streptococcus oralis ATCC 35037, assembly GCF_900637025.1. Taxonomy (NCBI): domain Bacteria; kingdom Bacillati; phylum Bacillota; class Bacilli; order Lactobacillales; family Streptococcaceae; genus Streptococcus; species Streptococcus oralis. The sequence continues at coordinate 927,309 of NZ_LR134336.1, read as the reverse complement.
ATCATGAGAAAGGCATGGGCTGCACCAAAAGCATCTGCAGCCAATTCCTCCGCATCACGAATAATCGAAATGGGATGACCAAGATTATCCAAGGGTTTCATCGAATTGACATCAATGCCAACACATTTTTCCCCTAACAGTTCGACAAGTTCTGGATTTCCTCGTCCACGCTTGTGACCTGGCACATCAAAGGGGACAATCCTTTTCTTGCGTAGCTTGACCAAGGCCTCGTAAATTGGGGCTTGGTTTTGATCTAACTTCTTCAAGACATACTCCTTTACCGTATTTTTAGCACCTCAAGAAGATAAAGGCGACTAAAGGTTGACTTATGAAAAAAGAGCAGGTTTTCACCTGCTCTGCAATCTTCTGACGTGTGTATTTTGGTTTCTGTTGAGTATGTCTGTTCCTGATGTTTCCTAACTCTCTAGTAGCAAATATTACGTACTTTATTGATCGTTTCACAAGATGACGTGTGCTTTCACCACACTAAAATTTATGAATTAGGACAAATATCCTAACATCAACTTATAAAAGTAGGCTTTTAACCCTATCAATAATGTGGCTTTTCAACCACGCTTCGGCATTCAACCCTGCCTGTCCGTAGGCATTTTTTACTCGGGTTTATATTTGCTAGAAAACATCATCTCATTTTCTAAGCCTAATAACTATATCATGTTTATAAGAACTTGTAAAGGATTTTGTGAAACTTTTTTAAAGAATTTTGTTTTTTGTTCGCGAAATATCTTTCAACAATAAAAAGAAATCGTTTTAAGTCGTTATCTGCATAAGAAAAAAGGAACTACAGACATTAACTACTTCAATAATTCTTAAAGTATAACTTGATATTGAAAATCAATTCTTTTCATCAGATTTCATAAATATTTCCAGCTAGGAAGTATGAATCAACTGCTCCAATTCTACTTCTGAAAGCTGTCCTTGATTGTAAAGTTTTCTAAGTAAGTCCTCATCTACGGTAATTGAATAGTAATCCGTCACAAACTCATGAAATTTCTCAAAACTGTCAAAGAAATAGGATAATAACCATTCGCCACCGTCCTGATCTTGATAGGTATTTTGATGTTCTTGACCGTCATACCAGATAAAGAAGGTTGTTTCATCTTTTTGCTCTTCTGAGTATAGGTTTTGATACTTTTCATCCAGTCCTCTATAAAATCCGTCTATGATGTCTTGATTCCACTCATCCGCAGCAAATTGACTCAAACTGCTTTCATGATCAAAGCCCTTTATAAGGATGATTTTATCAGTAAAGATCACATCTAGAGAATCACCAGAACCGTTGTCGATAAGGTAACGGAGTCCATAGCTTTCCTCAGTCTTAACGATCAATCGAAGCCAGGTCTCGTTTGGATCTGTTCGATACTCATCAATGACCAGCAAGGCATCTAAACGCGTCTTTATCTGGTTCCATTCAATTTTTCCCATCTCTTTAATCCTCCATCTTAACGTTTAAAATTTATTATTCTTACAAATTCTATAACCAATTTCTATCTATCCCGTCCGACTGTACTGTGGAATATTTCCTTCACCAGACAAATCATCAGGTGTACGATTTTTATTGAATCTGAGTAGACTGTAATCTTATATTAATTATCATAGTTCAATCAATCGTTCGCTAAGAATAAGAGAGCCACTCATTAATCAAAGAAGCAATTTCTTTAGGTGCTTGAGTATAAAGCTCATGATCAAAGTTATCTAGAAAAATAGTATCAAAATAGTCTGGCAATTCTTTTAGAGCCTCTTCTATCCATGCTACTTCATTAGGATATCGAGGACTAATAAACAAGGTATTTCCCACTTTTCTCTTAAACGCTTGTATTTTTCTCCGTAGCTGTAGTAACGTTTCTATATTTTCATAATTTATAGCTAACTCATATCTATTATACTGCACATTCCAATGATAGGAATGTCTTACAGCTTCTTCCATATTTTTTGACCAATGCTTTGCTTCAGATTTTTCTTTAGAAATAAGAATATCTATGTCAGAAAGGTTTTGAGACTTGATATAGTTTTTGGTTTCCTCTAACTCTGTATCTAAAAGTAAAATCTTATCTAAATCTAAATAGCCACCATCCAAAAGAATCAGTTTTTTCACTTCTTGAAATTCCGATGCGAAATAACGAGCCAAATCTCCTCCGAGAGAATGGCCTATCAGACAGATAGATTCTTCCCCAACTATCTCCTTTTTAAACCATGATTTCAACTCTATTTCATCTCTAAAATACTTTTCATATGGATTTATAAAACAAGCAATCGAGTCTAGCTCTTGAAGAAAATCCTTGCTATGACAGACATTACTTCCCAAACCGCCAATAAAATATATTTTCATTCTCTAATTAATACTATGCTTATTCATCTTTTGTTCAAAGATAGTCGTGATAATCTGACGCAATTCTTCACGTTCTTTTTCTGGGATTTCACCACTTGTTTGGGCTGCAGCGTAGAGTTCAGGGTGTTCAATTGAAATGCGTTTAATAGTACGTGTTGTAGCATGTTTTCTGACAAAAAAAGGGATGCGCTTAATCAAGTCTTGTGGGACAAGCGCAAGAATTTTCTCAGCAGTTTCCTTGTTACTAATCTTAGACGTAGTCAGCCCTTTCTTAATCATTTCCTGTTCTTTTTCTGTAAAATCTTTTAATTCCATCTGATTAATCCTCCTATTCTCTCTAAGTTAAATTATATATCAGTTGTAGCAAGACACCAAATAGTCTGTTTGTAAAATGCTTTCTATACTAGAATTTTCTTTTCACTTTTAATTTCTCCCTAGTAAAAAATCACAAAACCTTTAGGCAATATCACCAGTTGCTGGTCCAATACTTGGCAATGACTTGCTAGAGCTACAGCATCACTATCTACAAGATAATTTTCAGTTGATTGGTTAAAAATAGCTTGGACCTTTTGTCCATCATAATTCCATTCGAGAGATAGCACGTCCGGCTTGATTTCTTTTAGGCTATAGGTGCCATGTTGGATAATGCCTGAAGCATCCTTGCGAACCTGAATCAATTTCTTCATAAAATTGAACATCTCATTGCTATCGGAAACACGTTCCCAAGGCATGACACGACGACAATCTGGGTCTGGCCCTCCACCTAACTCCAACTCAGTTCCATAGTAGAAACACGGTGTTCCCCTTTGCAAAAAGAGGCAGGCAAGGGCAGACTTAACAAGCTGGATATCTCCCTTGGCAGTAGTCAAAATGCGCTCCGTATCATGCGAATCCAAAAGATTGAACATCACTTCCGAAATCTGCTGTCTATAGTACATAGACTGGCCATTGATCTCATTGATGAATTGAGGTGACTTCTTAACCCCTCGCAAGAAATAATCCTTAATGCTGTCGGAGAGAGGATAGTTCATGACTGCGTGGAATTCATCGCCATTTAGCCAGGGCTGGGAAGTGTGCCAGACCTCTCCAAGAATATAAAGGTCAGGCTTTTTAGCCAAAACAGCCTTACGGAAATCTCTCCAAAATTGGTGGTCAACTTCATTGGCCACATCCAGGCGCCAAGCATCAATATCAAACTCTTCAATCCAGTAGGTCGCAACGCTTAGCAAATAGTCCCTCACTTGATGATTGGCCGTATTTAGCTTGGGCATATAGCTGGCAAAGGCAAAGGTATGGTAAGGGAGTTTTCTTGGGTTTCCCAGCTTATCCTTTGTCACAGGGAACTCTTGAACATGGAACCAGTCTTTGTAAACGGAATCTTCACCATGTTTGAGAACATCCTGCCATTGTGGCGACTGATCCCCGATATGGTTAAAAACAGCGTCCAGCATGATTTTCATGCCTCTCTGATGGGCTTGGTCCACCAGTCGACGGAAGGTCTCCTTATCTCCAAAATGACGGTCGATTTCGAAATAATCCGTCGTATTGTACTTGTGATTGCTTGGGGATTCAAAAATCGGACAGAGATAAAGTCCTGTAATGCCCAAATCTTGCAAGTAATCCAGATGGTTAATAATACCTTGTAAATCACCACCAAAGAAATCGCTCGTCTTTGGTTTGATAGAGGAATCCCAAGCTAGCGCACCTTCAGGTGAAATCTCAGGGTTTCCATTAGCAAAGCGTTCTGGGAAAATCTGGTACCATACCGTCTTTGCTACCCAGTCAGGAACATGGCAAGCATCAATCTCATGGATATACGGGATTTTAAAACCATTTCCTTCATAATGAAGATTTTCTAGCGTGTTTTCAACACATCCCTTATCGCCATAAATAATACTCTGACCTTGCTTATCTTTGAGTTCAAAAAGATACTGTAGTCGAGCATAGCCCACTGAAACTTCTGCTTGCCAGTAATCAAATAAGGCATCAGAAGTCACTTTGACCATCGCCTTGTTTGCTTCATAGTGGTCCTCTAAAAAGATAAAAGTGTCTCCATAATGCAAGTTGATGTTTTCAATATCATCTTTCTTAGTCCGGATACGAATGTGCATTGTCTTATCCTTATAGAGATAAGCATACTCCGACTCTGGTCTGTGGTAAATGGCTGTTAATTCCATTATTCTGTCTCCTAGTTTACTTTTATTCACCTTGCTGCGCAAACGTTTTCATGATTGTAATTCTAGTATACTACTTTAAAATTTTATTTTCAAGCCTTGTCCATAGTTTTGAGTGGATTGTTTTACAAAATAAAAAGCAGTAAGTATTAAATACCTACTACTTTCTGATTAATGATTTACAAATGTCTTTCCAGCCACTCTATCTTTTTAAAATCCTTATTGCTATTGTTCTCATTTCGATAGGAATCTTGGGAAGAAGCCTTATAAATACTTAAAAACTGTTCCAAACTTGGAACACGAAACGTGATGTCCTCGAGATGAATCAACTCTATATCTGATTCAGATACTCCTGCAAAATCAGGTAAGGAATCGATACTCCCAAATTCAACGCTCACGCCATCTTTTTGGAATTCGTGCTCATGAATATCTATTAAGGTGTAGCCTAAGCGGTTCATCACTTTCATTATCTTTTCCCACTCATAAATCCTGAGATGATCAGGCGCTTCCCAACCTCTAGGGTCACCAGGCACATGAATGTCAATGTCAGACGGCTGCCATTCTTCATTTGAACGGTATTCAAACCCCAAAGACCCCATGAGCGTCGGAGTGATTCCGACTTGGTTTAAATGTGAACAAATTGTTCGAAATTCATCAAATAGAGAATTCATTTCTCCTCCAATCGTTGATATGAATTCAGTTTTAGCAGTGAAAGACAAACTTGTTTCTACCTTCTACTCTTTCGGTTGTGAAAAGACTTCAATATGCTGGCCCAGTACCTTAATCTCTACAGGTAGATTATCCGACTTATCGCCGTCAACATCTGACTCCAATTCACTATCTGAAGAGATCTTAATATTGCGCGCTCTGATATACTCAATATTATCATTGCCAACAACATCCCCTTTTAGTAAATCAGGAATGACAGATAATTTAGAGAATAGAGAAGCATCTTTTAGAATCAAAATATTGGCGTAGCCATCCTTGTTTTCTTCAAAGATTTTCTTATCAGCGAAGTAATTTGTCAAGAGAACCAAAACATGACTCGCTTCACCATCATAATTTCCATTTTCTGTCTCAACCTTAATGTTAAAGACCTGATCCGTCATGACAGACTTCATGGTATTTACAGCATAGGCTAAAATACCGAATTTTGTCTTGTCCTCGATTTCCACATTGTGAATCGCCTCAGGCAGAGAACCAATACTAAAGATATAACCAAAATAGTTGTCATTTGCTTTACCAATATCAATCTTATTGGTTAAGTTAAAATCAAGTTCATCAATCGCGCCATCGATGTCTTGATTGATTTCCAACAGTTTCGTAATGAGGTTGCCCGTACCGCCAGGGATAATCCCTAACTTCGGAGTGTAGTCTCTCTCAGCAATACCCGAAATAACTTCATTGACAGTCCCATCCCCACCGAAAACAAGCACTGCATCGTACTGTTCACGAGACGCTTCCTCAGCAAAGTGTGTTGCATCCAGCGCTTTTTCGGTAATTTTGGTTTCCACGTGCTCAAAATAATCTTTGGCCTTATTCTCCAGCTTAACCTTATAATCCAAAGCCTTTTCCCCACCAGAGGTAGGGTTGATAATTAACATTGCTTTTTTCATTGATAATACTCCTTTAATGGTTACAAAAATTCTAGTAACTAATTATATCACTTGAGTTATGTAAACGCCATCCAAATGCTTGAAAAATCGAATCCACTAACTAGAATAGAGACGTTAATGTATCAAGCACTAACCTCAACTTAAACAAGAATAAATACTTATTGTTAGCAATCCACTACTTTACTTTTTTGACAATTTTATATAATCCATTAAGTATAAAATAGCTGAAACTAATGCGAACACACTGGAAAATCCAGCTAATATCGGAATAAAACCAATAATAGATGCAATCAAAAGAAACTGATAAGTCTTCTTATTGACTTTTGATTTCTCATCATGAAGAAGGAATGCTACAAAACCAAAAAACAGCAATATTAAACAAGTTGAAAAGTAGATTCCATCCCAACTAGAAAGTCTAACAAGCTTAGGTATCACCCAGTAAATGATTTCAAATGTCCACATTTTAGAAGAAAGGTAAGCAATTGTTAAAGCTCCTATAAAAGAAATAACTCCGTTTATTAGCAATAATTTATTTGATTTCACACTTAGTCCTTTTTATCCTTTTCTGTACTTATTCATCGCTAATTAATAGATTCACTATTTAAAAATTCTTTAGACTTCTGAACGATATAGAGCTGTTCATCTTCTTGAGCAAGTTTTCTAAACAACTCATTCGCCCTGCTCACCTCTCCTTTTAATTTAGAGTTCAAAGCTTGATAGTAAGTGATTTCCAATTGTTGATATTTAAATTCGTTTTCCAAGTCTTCAAAGTAATCATTGGCTTGATGAGTAATTGTTAAATCGTAGAGCGCACTGCTCACGCATTTTGTTTTCTCAGCTAGAGTTGGATCTGATATGGACATTTTGTTTAACATAAGTTCAAGTTAGTCCCTAGTTAGCTCAGGATGCGCAAGAATACTCGAGCGAATGAGGTAACTCTCAAAGAAATCCCTGTATTTCGGCTTCAGTTTTTGATTAGTCATTGCTTCAAAAGCCTCCTTAATGGCAGCATCAAAATCACCAATCATATAGGAATAGACAACAGATGTTAGCGTCACATCCATTTTTATAATAGCTCTTTTTGCAACTTTCTTCAATTCAATGTATTGCTTCCAAGATGGTAAATCTAAGTCCATATGTAGTAACTTAGTGCTACTCCTTACATACCCTCTTCTGATTAGTGCAATAAAAAGAAATAAGAGTGCATTTATGAAAAAAATACAAAGGGTTTGAATAGTCCTATCTTTCACCATCCAAGCTACAAAAAGGCTGAGAAGAACAGCCAAAACAATCGCAACTTTTCTATAAAATCCATATTTCTTGCGTATTTCTAGATAATTCATTTTACTCCTTTTCTAAATTATAATGCGGCATTACGAGAGCAGTTCTGAACCTTAAATGAGTCATTGACTAACAGAATTCTCTCTAATCAGTTCCCTAATTTTCTGATAAAATAGCCCAATGTGACCTGCATAAGAAGATCATAAAACATCTTTCATCTTAATTTATAACTTCTCGATCTTTTCAAAAACAAGTTCTTGCTTTTCGACACTTTCTCGGAGTGGTGACATGCCTAAAATCACTGTAAAAAATCCCAATAATAGAATACTATTAATAACAAGTAAGGCTCCCTCTGTTCCGTTAATAGTATATAGATAGAATGCAAAACATCCAAGAGTCGGAACAAGGATAAAAGGAAGAAGTTTGTAATGTTTTAATTGACGTTTATTTCCAACTGGTTTAAAGGTTATTTGATAATTTGAAGCTTTATTCTCAAGTCTTTTTTGGACGCTATGACGAGCTCTTATGGCAATGAACCAGAAAGCAAGATAAGCTAGGAAGATGAACAAGCCATATAATCCTATCTTTAAAGGAAGGTTGTGACTAATCCCATTGTTTCTAAAAAAATTTGTCACAAGCCGATAGCCAGAACCCCCTATTGCTGTTCCAATTGCAACCCCAATTGATTTACTCATAGTTGGAGCTACACTCTCAAAACGCATATCTCTTTTATCTAACTTTTGCATTTTTGCAGTAATTTCATCGGGAAGAGAACCCCAGAAATAGGATTTTGGTCTAACAGTCGTCAAATCTAGAATATACTTTTCTCCCTCTACTTCTACTATTTTGAAAAATACTTTATTCGTTTCTTTAAATTTTACTTTCATAGTCACCTTTAAATCCTTCTCAGAGTTAAAAAACTCTTTTCAATAACATTCCTAAATCGTTAGCCCCGTTTTTTAATAATAGTTAAACCAATTTTGACAGACATCTCTTTCGATGTTAACTGTATTGTAATCCCATAATTTGTTTTATCTGAGTGATCTATTCTAATTTGGCACGTTGTTTCCTCTGGTAGATCATATTTGCTTTTCAGTTTCTGAAAGAGGTCAGAGTTATTTTCTGGCTGGTAGATAATTTCACTAAGCTCTGTTGTTCCAGTTCTTAACGTTCTTTTTATATTCAAGGACTCAAAAACATCTCTTTTGACAACTAAATTAAGAATCTCTTCATCAAATAAAGGGTCTATCTCCGAATCGTAATGCAATTTGCCATTAGAATAACTAACGGGAACCGTTTTTTTGTTTTCTCCGATTTGTATTCTATAGTCACCCTTACCATCTGCCTTGGTAATATCTAGGTCAATTTCATATCTTTTGACTTCGTCACCATTTTTTATATAGACGCTACTTTTATAAGCTTCCAGCCCATTAAAATCCTTCTGCTCTTGTTCCAAAAATTTAAACATGAGATCAAACGTTTTCTCAAACTCGTACTGTTCCTTTGTTCTATTTTGGGGAATAGTTTCAACACCCAAACTACAAGCATTCAATGAAGATAGCGAAATCAAAACGATGACCAGGCCAGAAAGCCATAATAAATGCTTATATTTTTTCATTTATATCTCCAAAAATAAAAAGTCTAAAACTATTATAGCACGAACATACTAGAAATAACTTTCTATAACCATTTAAATTCATTTATAAAATGCATTTAAAGACAATTGACCTATTGATAGGAAAACTTTATAGTTTAAAAGCTTTGATCTTACTCTTATACAAAAAAGACATTCAAGAAAATCTTAAATGTCTGTATAAATAGTGTATCAAGGATATTGCTTATTAAACTTTTCCTAACCAGGATCGACATTAAGAAATCTTACTGTATAGCCATTATCGGTATATAGAAACTCTGCTTGCAACACCATATCTACTAATTCAGAATTTGAAGTCAAATCATAATCAACAGCAAACCCAGTCTGGTCATCATAATCATAAATCTCCAATTGAGAATACTCATAAGGCGGATTGAAATGACATTCCACACCATACTCATCAATCGTATCAAAATCATTTAATTCTAATGTCTTTTCAACATAACCAAAAAATTCATTTAAATCGTCAATCTCTGATTCGTCGACATAATTCATAATGTCTTCGTATTTTTTCAGGTGAATAGCGGTTAAAATATTTGTGATAACGTCTATCACTTTTTCTTTTTTATGCTTATCAAGTAATTCCATCGGTGCCACCTTTCTACTTAACTAAACCATCATTTTCCTGCTATGTAAAGCTCCCATCGTTCAATGACATTCTTTAAAGGCTCGTCTAGATAGGAATAGGCCTGTTCCTTGATCCAGTCCGGAATACCATATGCCGCCTCAGCTATGCTCCCAGTAATTGCAGCAAGAGTATCACTATCGCCACCTAGGGAGATGGCATTCCTTATAGCATCTTCGAAGTCTCTGCTTTCTAGAAATGCAATAATGGCCTGGGGTACAGTATCCTGGCAGGTTTCATTGAAACGATAGTTAGGACGGATTTCATCTAGAGTTTGAGATAGATTGTAGCCGTATTCCTGCTCAATATAATCCTTGATCTGTCTTTTGCACTCTGTAGGATTGTCATTGATTGGTTGCTCATAATCTCCGCAATAACCTCCAAAGTAATAACGACACAGAAAGATAGCATCAGTTGTCGCCATGGCTCCTTTGATACCTTCTAGATGATTATGGGTGACTTCTGCTGAAAGTCGTGCAAGCTTTCTAGTTGATGGTGTCATACCCGTTCTTGCACAAAAGCCACAGTCCATAAGCCAAGCACAGGGAGAAACACGCATAGCAGAACCATTTCCAAAGCTATAGTAAGGTTCACGATTGTCACTATCGATCCAACTACTAAACCGAGTACCATAGCCCGCATCGGGGTACATTCTGCCGTACTTTTTCATGGCATCAATAAAGTCATCTTTCCGACCACCAATCATAACAGCCTCAGCAACAGCGCAGGTCATGACCGTATCATCAGTGAAAAAACAATTCTCACGAAATAATGGAAAGTCTTTCGTTTTGATATTGTTCCATTCATAAACTGAACCTACAATATCTCCAACTATTGCTCCTAGCATGGTATTCCTCCTTACAAACTATTAGTTTAGACTGACATTTCTACTTGCCATACTCGTTTATTTTATCAGCATATTCAGTCAAAAGATTTTTTGAATATATTTTTTCATTACTTGAATTTCTAACTTCTTTCCAAAGAATAGAAGCTACTTTTAGTTTATTCGAGTAATTGTGACTATTTTCGTCTGCACAGAAATCCTTTAGAAATTGGTTCCATTGACAAATTGAATGATCATACTTGGTATAATCTGAATTTCCATAATAAACTTTTAGCATATCCTGTATTGTGAAACTCAAATCATTGTCGCTTTTTACTTTTCTCCAAGCAGTAGCCATATCAGCAGTAAATTTAAACGGTGAAACTTCTGTTAAAGTTGAGAAATATTCTCTAAAGTATGCATTAAAAGAGAATCCACATTCAAGTAAGGGAGTATTTAAGGTGAGGACTTCTACTCGTTTCTTATTCCTTTTTATTGATGATTTTTTAATCAAATTCCCCTTAAAGTACTGCTCAATTATATCATTAAGTTCCTGTTTTGTACCTCTATATTCAAGTCCTAATGACTTGCATATCTTTGAAAGTTCATCACGGTACCAGTAATATTTATTAAACTCATCAAAGGATGCGATTTTATCAAACTCAGGTCTACTCTCTATCAATATTTTACCTCCTTAAAAACAGTTTAGGTTTTCATCTCTAAAAACTGAAGTTTTACTCTCTATATTTTGAGGTTTTATCCACGTTTCTCTAACAAACTTACACACTCAGCGGTTCGGACTTACCGTATCATTTCGTCGGTTTCCCTCCTCATTCTACGAGTCCTATCCCATGGGCGGAACATCTACTTCTACTTCGCTGATGCCTCAGCTCGTACAAGCAGTGATACCGCCTCAACATGTGGTGCTAGCAAACTTCTATACTGTAGAATGAAAGTGAATGAATCAACATTTAAATAACACTTTTGAACGAAAAGTATACTGTCTTATTCCAAATACCCTAATAAAAATGAGTAAAACTGTTTGAAAGTTATTTCATAGTTTCTTATACAACTTACTACCAATTCTCCCGCTGGGGTTCAATTTTGATATCGCCATAGTTGCTTGGCGAGTACTTGCTGTCATAAATGCTACACCAATCTTTCAAGACTTTCTGGTTGACGACTTCGTCGTAGTAAGAATCCAAGTCCTTTTAAAACACTCTTGACGCTAAAATCATTTAGCGCTTTATAGGATATCGAAGATAAAGTGTAGGATCTAACTTTTATTTCATCTCTATGAAGGTAGATGTAAGATTTCAATTTATTAAATAGCTCATTATAAAAAGTTTTTTCAATAAATAACTCAAGGAATTTATCACCCATAAATAGGACTCCTGCGTTATATTTTGTGCATTACTCTTAACATATACTCAAAAGCATGATTCCGTAACCAAATACTAGCTATTTGCAATATCATCTTCAGAATATAGCATTCCTAAAAACTCTTCAAATGTATCCGTGATAAAAGTTGTGGATGGATTAAGTTCATAAGAAGATTCATGATGCCATATGCACACACTAGGATTCTCCCTTCTCTGACTATAATCTAAGCAAACAAAGTCTCCGCCAAATAAAGCCGCTACAGGTAGTAATTCTACTCCTAAAATATCTTCAGAATACAGTAAGCGTTCATCTAATTGCGTTAGAATTACATCTATATCATACATACCCAAAGTATGATTTTGAGTATCATGTAAAATACATAAAAAACGTTCTATTATACGTTCCTGATCTTGAGGTAACTTTCCGCTAAAGATATTCTTCTTAGGAATCAACCCACTATATTGTTTAAAAAATTCCTTAGCAGATGCTGGGAGTGAAACCCTCCATATCTTTTCTTCTTCATTCAGTAACTGTTCGTCAGGTAATGGTGTTATTATCGTATTTTTATATTCCATTATTAAACATTAAATCCTTCCTATTTATCTTATAGCGTCGGCCCAATGACCTATAGTACGTCCTCCATTGTGTGGAACTATATTATGGATACCAAATGGAACTAACTCCATTTTACCTGGAACTTCTGTGTGATGCCAAGTCATCCCTTCTCTAAATCCACCGATCTTTTCATTTAACCACTTAAATTGATCTCTATCAGTCTTCTTCCATAATTCTTTTGGTAATTGTACTGTCTCTTGAACCAAACCTGCACCTTTAAAATCTGCGTAGCCATATCTAAGCCCTTCAACTTGTCGAACTGCGACTTTCGGTAGCAGACCATGTCTAATTGACTCATTCTTTATCAAGCGTCTTTGAGCACCTGTAAGATTAGCCCTCTCTCTAATATCTTTATTCCAATTCCATGTTGTATTACCGTCTACTAACTTTGTATATTCAGATACATAGTCTGATAAGACATCATCAAAGGATAATTCTCCTTTTCCAAATGCTTCAAATCTCTTATTTTTAGCAATGCCTTCAAAGAAGTCCTTTTCTTTAGCCACATACTCTTTAAAGTTTGACGATTCTCTCGCCAGTTGGCTCTCTTTAAGATTCTGAAGTAATCGTTCTTTATCAAAGGGCTTCTCTGCTACTTTCGCCACATCATCCGCATGTTTGGTGGAGAAGTGCATCACATCACGCAGAGTCTTACTCTCAACGCTGAAGGCAGGCATGGTTCCCATACCTCCCGCAAAGGCAACTGCCTCTTTACGAATGCCGACTGGGATTCGAGTGTCTAATAATTTCTCCCCAAATTTTCCAATGACATTATTGCTCTTCGCTAGGATATTGTCAACCTTTGAACTCCATTTTTCAACATTTGCGAGGATTTTTGCCTTGGTACTGTTCTTGGCTAACTGAATCATCTCAGCTGCCTTAGCTCCGAGCTTCGTACCCTTAGCCATCTTACCTACAGCTGCTGGACCGACAAAAAGACTGGCAATCTCAAAGGTCAAGCCTCCTGTGGAATAGGCAGATTCCGTGTGCCCTCAACGACATCGCCCCACCAGGAACCAATCTCATTCGAGCGGTCCTTCAGCCAAGCTTGGATGGGGTGATGATGTGCCAGAATTCCTTATATGCTACGCTTGGTAATCGTATTCTGCGATACCAATAAACTCTAATGTCCCAGAACCATTGTTACTTACTTTTAATTCTTCTTTAGAATAATCAAAATCATAAATCAAAACAATTGTATTATAGGTTGATGATATTTTAGGAAACTGCATAATAATCTCTTCATCGTATGAGAAACCTTCAAGCAAAACATCAATATTATTTTCAGAAACATCAACCCAATCTTTTTCAACTAAATCTCTATCGTAGTACGACAAATGAAAGTCTGTCTCAAATTCTGAAGAAACGCTATCCCCATCCTCTTTATATGAAATTTTGAAGTATTCTTGAAATTCTTCTTGACTGGCAAAATTACCAAGCCATAACGATACTTTTTGTTTCATTTTTAATACCTTCCCAATCCTTCTGGTAAATCTAAAATTCCATTTTTCATTCTTCGACTTGCCCATTCATTTAAGAGGAATCAATATCTATTCTTCAATCTCCAAATTCATTTTCTTCGTCATCCAAGACAACTTCCTCTGAACTTTCCCATTCTTCTTTTGCTATTTCGCCACTTTGATACATGAAGTTTTTATTCATTTCAACTAAAATATCATCAAAGTCATCAAAACAATCGATTATCCCCCTAATTCCAGTTAATAGATTATAGAAAGCAATAGTATAATCTGAATTCTCTGAAGAGGAAATTGTAGTAATGTCTATCTTGTTAAACAATCTTAATCCTTCATAAAAACGATCTTCATATTTTTTTAGAAAGATATTTATCGTATTGTCTATATCTCTGATACTTTCTTCTCTAAGTAGCACACCTTTATTATTCTCATTAAGAATAGTCAATCGTTTCATTACATCTTTTAACTCTGAACTAATCATTTTAATCTCCTCCCAGAAGCTAAATTAAATTTTTTACTATTAGAAGTTCCATCAAGATTAAGAACATCCTTTACTTTACCTCTTTTATTGAATACCTCAAAATGATCTTTATGCAGACCATCTAAGTACAATTTATCTCCTTTTTTCAAAATATCATCTATATCTTTAGTCACCTCATAAACACTTTGCCCGTCATATTGTTTCTTCGTCTTTCTAAGATTGTCCCTAATCTTTTTTCCAAAGTCTGTCTCAAAAAACTCCGACATATTATTGACAGCTTGTGTGGCTCGCTCCGCCCTACCAGAACCACCTACTCCTCGTACTACATCCTCCGCCGGACAAAATCTTTAATGCGTTTAGAAAAACAATAAATATCTATTCTTTAATTTCCAGATTCATCGTCCTCATCGTCTAAAATTATTTCATCTGAACTGACTAATTCCTCTTTGGTAATTTCTCCCATTTTAAATCTGCGTCTTTTGTTTAGATCAAAAATTATTTCATGCAAATCTGCAAAGTAAGAAGAAAAGTTAGCCATCGAAGACAATAACTCGTAATAGAATTGACTGTATTGCTCATCAGCTATACTTTGATCAATTATTTCTTCCTTGAATGCTGAAATACCTGACATAAGCTCTTGAAAGTCATCAGATAGATTATCATCTATCAATTCTTTAAAATCTTTTAATTTTTTATTTTCTTCTAACGAGTATCCTAGCCTCGAATTGAATCGTTTACACACCTCATAAAGTTTATAGATTTCTTCCTTCAATGTAATTTCCTTCCTTTAGCTTTTAATAACTTATCTGTGTTTAAAGTACCATCAAGATTAAGTACAGATTTCAAATTACCACGTTTATCAAAAACTTCAAAATGGTCCATATGTAAACCATCCAAATACAGGTAATCTCCTTTGCGCAAATTTCTATCAATCTTCTTCATCACTTCATAAACACTCTGCCCGTCATACTTCTTCTTAGTCTTTCTAAGGCTTCCCACAATCTTTTTTCCAAAGTCTGTCTCAAAAAACTCCGACATATTATTGACAGCTTGTGTGACTCTCTCCGCCTTCCCAGAACCACCTACACCTCTTGCTACATCATCCGTATGTTTACTTGAGAAGTGCATCACATCACGTAGTGTCTTACTCTCGACGCTGAAGGCAGGCATGGTTCCCATACCACCCGAAAAGACAACTGCCTCTTTACGAAGCCAGAGCCTGCAAGTCCTCAATCCCTGCCTTGTCCTTGTCAAATGCAATGCCTGGATGATTCTTCTGGAAATAAGCCCGTGCCAGGCTATCCACTTTCTGATGATAGCGATTAGTCGCCTTCTTGAAATGAGGATTACGATAGATAGCTAGCGCTTCAGGATTACGATAAGGGCTGGCCATGGTAACCATCCCACTCACCTTCGTTAAGCCCTTATTTTGATTGTTTAAAAGTGGATCTAACTCACTTGTGGCCTGCTTCCCATTGTTCGTAAACAGATTACCTCTGGATCGACCAGAATAGTTCCTTTTGAAACAGCCAATTTTTTAGGAGTATCTTCACCATACAACGTGACAGTTGTATCTTTAAAAATCATCTCTCCAAAAACGGAACTATCTGGAGTCAATTTCCCTTCAACTTTTGTCAGACCGATATTTGAAAGATACTCATCAATAGGTAGAGGCATCGGAGTCTGTAACGCCTCTGGATAGTATCTTCTCACTATTCCTTCCGCAACTTGTTCCATATCCCTAGTATAGATATAGGGAACAAACTCCAGAGTAAAATCTGGAGTTTGTTTCATCTCTTTATTAGTAGCATCATACTCTGTGATATTCCCTACGGAGAAATGATGAAGTCCATTATTCAATTGGTAAGAAACCGTTACATCTAGCCATATTTCAGCATTATCTACTTCATATCCATATTTAGAGTGTCCTTTTATTTCTAATATCGCTACTACAAGCAAATAAGATTCTAACACACCACCAACCATATTTCATGTTAAAACACTCTTGACGCTAAAATCATTTAGCGCTTTATAGGATATCGAAGATAGAGTATAGGATTTAACCATTATTTCATCCCTATGAAGAGAGATGTAAGATTTCAACTTACTAAATAGCTCATTATAAAAAGTTTTTTCAATAAATGACTCAAGGAATTTATCACTCATAAATAGAACTCCTACATTATATTTTGTGCATTACTCTTAACATATACCAAAAAGCATGATTCCGTAACCAAATACTAGCTATTTGCAATATCATCTTCAGAATATAGCATTCCTAAAAACTCTTCAAATGTATCTGAAACAAACTCTACACTAGGATGCCATTCGTATGAATCCTCACGCTTCCAATAACATACCTTGGGGTTCTGGGTCCCTTCTCTATAATCTAAACATATAAAATCACCACCGAACAGTGTTGCTACTGGTAATAGTTCTACACCAACAGAATCTGGATCCACACTTAAAATTTCTAGTATTGGACTCCATATAACATCAATATCGTACATTCCTAGGGAATTCTCTTCAAAATCATCTAAAATACAAAGGAATCTTTCTATAACATACTCTTTATCATCACTGATTTTAAAAAGATTCTTTTTAGGAATTATCCCATTATATCTGATTATGAATTCCTTAAAGGAACTCGGTAACTCAATGCACCATTCTTCCTCCTTTTCCTTAACCAATTCAATACTAGGCAAAGGGAGGATTACCGTTCTAATATCTTCCACTTTCTAATTTTTTCCTTTCTTTTTATATTTAGAATGAATACCACATTCAATATATATTAGCAGCGCTATACAAGAATTACATACACCTCATAAAAAATCAATATCAGAATCATCTTGGTGCATATGCCCAAAGACCCGCTGATCGGCCACCATTATGCAATGTTATATTATGTATGCCATAGGGAACTAGCTCCATTTTTCCTGATACTTCTGTGTGATGCCAAGTCATCCCTTCTCTAAATCCACCGATCTTTTCATTTAACCACTTAAATTGCTCTCTATCAGTCTTTAACCAAAGTTCTTTGGGGAGCTGAACAGTTTCTTGTACTAGATTTGCTCCCTCAAAATCTGCAAATCCATACCTCATTCCTTCAGCCGGTGTTACTTTTACTTTAGGTATATAACCTTCCTGTATAGCAAGATTTTTAATTAATTGCTTTTGTCCTTTAGTAATTTTATTGCTATTAACAAAATTTTTAGACCAGGTCCATTTTTCATTATTATTTACTAATTCAGCATACTCTTTAGCATAGTCTGATAAGACATCATCAAAGGATAATTCTCCTTTTCCAAATGCTTCAAATCTCTTATTTTTAGCAATGCCTTCAAAGAAGTCCTTTTCTTTAGCTACATACTCTTTAAAGTTTGATGATTCTCTCGCCAGTCGACTTTGCCTAATATTTTCAAGAATCCGCTCTTTGTCAAAGGGCTTCTCTGCCACTCTCACAACATCATCCGCATGTTTGCTTGAGAAGTGCATCACATCACGCAGAGTCTTACTCTCGACGCTGAAGGTAGGCATTGAGCCCATACCTCCCGCAAAGGCAACTGCCTCTTTACGAATGCCAACTGGGATTCGGGTATCTAATAATTTCTCCCCAAGTTTCCCAATGACATTATTGCTCTTCGCTAGGATATTGTCAACCTTTGAACCCCATTTTTCGACATTTGCGAGAACTCTTGCCTTGGTACTGTTCTTGGCTAACTGAATCATCTCAGCTGCCTTAGCTCCTAGTTTCGTGCCCTTAGCCATCTTCCCTACAGCTGCTGGGCCGACAAAAAGACTGGCAATCTCAAAGGTCAAGCCTCCTGCATCATAGGCATCCAT
Source organism: Streptococcus oralis ATCC 35037 (assembly GCF_900637025.1). Classification (NCBI taxonomy): domain Bacteria; kingdom Bacillati; phylum Bacillota; class Bacilli; order Lactobacillales; family Streptococcaceae; genus Streptococcus; species Streptococcus oralis. The sequence goes on along the minus strand of NZ_LR134336.1, from coordinate 908,992 downwards.
ATGGGTAACTTTATCCCAGAGGGCTTTTCCTGTCTCTTGAGCACGATAAGCAACCTTATCCGCATAGCTAGCATTGGGATCCTGACCACGCTGAGCCGCACCTGGATCCGTCAGAGCAGTGTAAGTTCCTACTCCTAACTCCGCAAGGCTAGACAGGTTATCTGCCGTCCCTTGCAAATTCCGCTTCATCCACTCTGGAGTTTGACCTCCTGTTAATCGATTGATGCCATCAATACTGGCAATACCAATGATCTGAGTCAAATCTACAGCTCCGATGGCAGTCTCTGAAACTATACTTCCAGCTGCACCAATAAAACCTTCCGCAAACAGGAGTGTACCTTTTATCCCTTGAGGAAGCGGTAGATTCCGTGTGCCCTCAACGACATCTCCCCACCAGGAACCAATCTCATTCGAGCAATCCTTCAGCCAGGCTTGGATGGGGTGATGACGGCGATAAGAAGCTTCTCGCTCAGTTGCCTCTTGTTCTGCCTTGCGTTTAGCAGCCTCAATCGCTTCTGCCTTGGCTTAAGTAGGACTCTTTCATGATAATACTAGTATATATAACTAATCTAAAATTTCAGATATTTTTACCTCCTTTTCCTCATTTAAATCATAGAAACCAACATGAACCCCCTCCTCGTATAGCCACGCTAAATTCGTCCCATACTTCGCTTCAAAAATTTCTTCCATCACGGGTGCAATAGAAAACATGGTTTTTGCTGATACAATTTCAAAATTTTGGGGATTATTTACGTATTCCTCATCATCGGAACTAGAATAAATGGTCCATCCATTTAATTGTAACAGTCGAGATTTTTCTCTGTAAGTATACGCAATAGGTAATCCATTTTTTACATTCCTTGATAGAACAAATCCCCCATAATTATCACTTACTTTCATTTTTATACTTCTCCAAAATATTTAAAAAATCATTTCTCCAAGATAACTCTTTAGCGTAGTCTAACGCAGATTTACCCGCATCATTTTTTAGAGTATAATCTGCATTATGTTTTAGCAATAATTCATAAATAGGATATGCATCTTGCGTTGTTAATTTTAAAACAGTTAAAGAATAAATTAATGCTACTGATCCATATTTATCAATTGCATTAATATTTATACCCGCTTCAATTAAACTAGCTATTACATTTACTGCGTAATCTACATTCGGTCTCCAATTTGCTTTAAATTGAAAAAAATTATGTAGTGCTGTTCTACCATCTCTATCCTGATAGTTTATATCTATACCTCTATCGAGCAAGAAGTTAATTATCTTAATTCGGTCATCAATTTTATCACTATTAGTGAGGACAACCGATAAAAGATTCAATTGTTCCTTATTTACCTGATTTATACTACCGCTATATAAATCTTTCAGTAATTTAAAATCGCCTACCTGTGCAGCTTCAAATATTGCTTTTGATTCCATATCACCCATCTCCTTACTCATACTTATGACTTCTATTTGCTGAAGGTGTTTCTAGTCTAAAATTATCTGGATTAGACTGAAATTCTTTAAGCTCATCTAATGTTATCTCTCTGTTTTTATATTTTTCAAACATCTCTTTATAGCTTTTACCTTTTTCATGTCCAAAATCTACAGCCCCTTTTCTAGGTTGTCCTGGTTTCCACTCAATAATTTCACCGGTATTTAAATCTCGTAATACACCATCTGGATCAACCTGAGCATCATAAACCGCTTTTTCAAATTCAAGCTTCTTCTTTCCTGTCGGTCCTGGTCTACCATTAGGTTTCCCATTTTTAATATAAGGTGCATTAGATAAAGGTGTTGTAGTACTAGACATACCAGCCATGTCTTGAAGGAACGTTTTTTCTTTAGCTACATCATCCGCATGTTTGCTAGAGAAGCGCATTACCTCACGCAGAGTCTTACTCTCAACGCTGAAGGTAGGCATTGAGCCCATACCTCCCGCAAAGGCAAATGCCTTTTTACGAATGCCGACTGGGATTCGGGTATCTAATAATTTCTCGCCAAATTTTCCAATGACATTATTGCTCTTCGCAAGAATCTTGTCAACCTTTGAACCCCATTTTTCAACATTTGCGAGAATTCTTGCCTTGGTGCTGTTCTTGGCTAACTGAATCATCTCAGCTGCCTTAGCTCCTAGCTTGGTCCCCTTAGCCATCTTACCTACAGCTGCTGGACCGACAAAAAGACTGGCAATCTCAAAGGTCAAGCCTCCTGCATCATAGGCATCCATATGGGTAACTTTATCCCAGAGGGCTTTCCCTGTCTCCTGAGCACGATAAGCTGCCTTATCCGCATAACTAGCATTGGGATCCTGGCCACGCTGAGCCGCTCCTGGATCCGTCAGAGCAGTGTAAGTTCCTACTCCTAACTCCGCAAGGCTAGACAGGTTATCTGCCGTTCCTTGCAAGTCCCGCTTCATCCACTCTGGAGTTCGACCTCCTGTTAAGCGATTGACGCCATCAATACTAGCAATGCCAATGATCTGAGTCAAATCTACAGCTCCGATGGCAGTATCTGAAACCATACTTCCAGCTGAACCAATAAAACCTTCCGCAAACAGGAGTGTATCTTTCAAGTCCTGTGGAATAGGCAGATTTCGTGTTCCCTCAACAACATCGCCCCACCAGGAACCAATCCCATTCGAGCGATCCTTCAGCCAGGCTTGGACGGGGTGATGACGGCGATAAGACTCCTAAGTTATTGCTTTATCTATAATCTACACTTGTAATGAAATTTAAATAATCTGAGGATTTTACAGAGCCATCATAAGCATAGTTATAGATTAGTACAACTGCATTGCCTTTATTTATAGTCAGACTCTCTAATACGTTCAATTCACACAACAACTGTTCCTCATAGGAAGCAGTTCGCAAAATAATAGATATATCGTTTGTTTCATTTGACAAAACTGCTTTTTCAATTAAATCTTCATCTATATCATTAATGTCTATCTTAAAATCGTTGAAAAAATCAGAAACAACGATTTCTCCCTCATCATCATAAGTTAGATTAATATAATTTTCTAACTCAGTTAAATTTTTGAAATTACCTATCCAAATAGATACCGTATTGTCTGTTTCCATTTTATTAAATCCTTTCTATTAGCTATGGGATTCTTAGCCCCTTAGGTAATACCTGAACTCCTCCCTCAAGACGATAATTAGCCCAGATATTTAATCTTCTCACAAACATATCATAATCTTTCGACGAATCAATAATTTCCAGCAATTCATTATGTGCTTTTGTAGAACCTAAACCACCATGGACTCCTTCAGGGTTAATAAACTTTACATCTGAAATTGCAGTACGTAACTCTCTAATTTTTTCGGCAGTTATATCCCAATACTTGAATTGCGGAGTCCTTGAAACTAAATGCCACTCATGCATTCCACCAGGATATCTTAATTGACGTTCAATTTTCTTACGTAGTTCCTTTTTCTTCCAAATAAAGTCTAACTCTTCTACCGTTAGAGAATTGAAAAATTTTTCAAAATCTCCACTTTTAACTGTTGGAATATCCTTAGCTGTTATATTTTTTATATCATCATAGAAGCGCTCTTCTTTCCAAGAACCACCTACTCCTCGTACTACATCATCCGCATGTTTGCTTGAGAAGTGCATCACATCACGCAGAGTCTTACTCTCAACGCTGAAGGTAGGCATGGTTCCCATACCTCCCGCAAAGGCAAATGCCTTTTTACGAATGCCGACTGGGATTCGGGTGTCTAATAATTTCTCGCCAAATTTTCCAATGACATTATTGCTCTTCGCTAGGATATTGTCAACCTTTGATCCCCATTTTTCGACATTTGCGAGAATTCTTGCCTTGGTACTGTTCTTGGCTAACTGAATCATCTCAGCTGCCTTAGCTCCGAGTTTCGTGCCCTTAGCCATCTTACCTACAGCTGCTGGACCGACAAAAAGACTGGCAATCTCAAAGGTCAAGCCTCCTGCATCATAGGCATCCATATGGGTAACTTTATCCCAGAGGGCTTTCCCTGTCTCCTGAGCACGATAAGCTGCCTTATCCGCATAACTAGCATTGGGATCCTGACCACGCTGAGCCGCTCCTGGATCCGTCAGAGCAGTGTAAGTTCCTACTCCTAACTCCGCAAGGCTAGACAGGTTATCTGCCGTTCCTTGCAAGTCCCGCTTCATCCACTCTGGAGTTCGACCTCCTGTTAAGCGATTGACGCCATCAATACTAGCAATGCCAATGATCTGAGTCAAATCTACAGCTCCGATGGCAGTATCTGAAACCATACTTCCAGCTGAACCAATAAAACCTTCCGCAAACAGGAGAGAATCCTTCATCAACGTAAAATATCATCTAAACCACAGGACTACGATTTAAATCATAAATATCTATTTGGTTTTTTTCAAATAACATTTCTAATTTTTGATACCCATTCTCAACAAAAAAATGGTACTCCGACTCAGAAATCGGAACTGCAAACAACCAAGTTACATATTCATGATCAAATTCCAAATCGTGCAACTCCCATAAAAATGGGATAGTCAATAACATGTGCTTCATATTAGAATCTAGATAATAATTATCTATTGCATTTAGAAATACAGTCCCTGGCATACAAGGAGATGATCCATTCATCACTTTAAAAGCACAGTCACTTATTATATTTGGAAACAAATCATTCCTACTATCTGTTGAACCAATAATTTCTGCTCTTAAAGATTTATCATCTATCTTTTTGTTCAAAGTGTAGTCTGATAACCCAACAGTGGAGTAAGAAGATACGTGTTCAATTGGAGAATCATCACCACAAAATATGTCAATTTCTTTTCCAGATTCATCTTTAAATGCATATACTCTTGGAGTACCGCCAACATCATCTAAAAGCTTTCTAGCTATCTCTTTTTTATCATATTCCATAGTAAGTCCTTTCTTCAAAATCATGGACCAAAATAAAAATCCGTCTTATCTTCACCAATGTGACTTCTATTAGATTCTGGTAACTCTGGTCTATAGCTATTGGGATTATTATATTCATCTAAAAATTGTTTACGAGTTATTTTTCTATCAGCCGCACTTTGTTGGTGTTTTCTAAATTCATGTCCCGGTTTATGCCCCATATCCCAAGGCTCCTCAATATCCATTACCTTTTTAGTAATAGGATCTTTGACAACACCTTGTTCATCCTTAGCTTTATCCCAGACAGTTTCCTTTGTATTCTTCCTATAACCTGATGGACGCTTGTAAAGTTTTTTCTCTGAATCAGATAGCTTACGCGGAACGAGTTGCCTTACTTCTCCAGAACCACCTACTCCTCGTACTACATCATCCGCATGTTTGCTTGAGAAGTGCATCACATCACGCAGAGTCTTACTCTCGACGCTGAAGGTAGGCATTGAGCCCATACCTCCCGCAAAGGCAAATGCCTTTTTACGAATGCCGACTGGGATTCGGGTATCTAATAATTTCTCGCCAAATTTTCCAATGACATTATTGCTCTTCGCAAGAATCTTGTCAACCTTTGAACCCCATTTTTCAACATTTGCGAGAATTCTTGCCTTGGTGCTGTTCTTGGCTAACTGAATCATCTCAGCTGCCTTAGCTCCTAGCTTGGTCCCCTTAGCCATCTTACCTACAGCTGCTGGACCGACAAAAAGACTGGCAATCTCAAAGGTCAAGCCTCCTGCATCATAGGCATCCATATGGGTAACTTTATCCCAGAGGGCTTTCCCTGTCTCCTGAGCACGATAAGCTGCCTTATCCGCATAACTAGCATTGGGATCCTGGCCACGCTGAGCCGCTCCTGGATCCGTCAGAGCAGTGTAAGTTCCTACTCCTAACTCCGCAAGGCTAGACAGGTTATCTGCCGTTCCTTGCAAGTCCCGCTTCATCCACTCTGGAGTTCGACCTCCTGTTAAGCGATTGACGCCATCAATACTAGCAATGCCAATGATCTGAGTCAAATCTACAGCTCCGATGGCAGTATCTGAAACCATACTTCCAGCTGAACCAATAAAACCTTCCGCAAACAGGAGTGTATCTTTCAAGTCCTGTGGAATAGGCAGATTTCGTGTTCCCTCAACAACATCGCCCCACCAGGAACCAATCCCATTCGAGCGATCCTTCAGCCAGGCTTGGATGGGGTGATGACGGCGATAAGAAGCTTCTCGCTCAGCGGCTTCTTGTTCTGCCTTGCGTTTAGCAGCCTCAATCGCTTCTGCCTTGGCTTTCGCATACTGCTGATCCATCTCATAAATCGCTTTACCGAGATCTTCATGCGCCACAAAGTTGGTTAAAATAGGATCACTATAACTCAGACTCTTCACTCTTCCAGCAGCCACCATCTGGCTACTTAAAGCACTAAAAAGTTGCTCTGCACTGCTGGTTGTCGTCATCTTATCAAAGGCATTGACCTTATTCTTCGTATCCTGAACATACTTCCGAGCTGTCTGGGTATTAGTATAGAAGGTGCTGCTTAAGGGAGCACTCAGACGATAGAGACTCGAAATACCATCATAGATACTCTTGAAATTGGTATCCATCACCTTATGCTTTTCATCGGCTTCATTTAGCTTCTTGACCGCATCATCCAAAGTTTCTTCTGCTAAAACTGCTGTTGCAGAGGTTTCGCCAACAAGATTCTGAAAATCCGTGATCGTCTTGGAGAACTCAGAACCTAGAAATTCTAAGCCATTCTTTAAGCCAACAATCACGGGGTTATGAACATTATTGATTTCATTCGTAATCGCTTTCCCAACTTCTCCATGCATGGAATTACTGGTGATGATGGCATTCATCCCATTTTTAGCGGTATCCAACTGACTCTGAGCAGTTGCGACCATCTTCATATAGGCCTCTTGGGCTTTCTGAAGCTCCGCAATATCGACATAAAATCCCATTAGTCTTCCTCCGTGTTTAAATACGGCTCATAATACCGAACAAAATCCTCACTGCGCATAAAGGCAGTCGATACTTGTTGCTGGGAGAGCTGAGTCGCACGTAAAACATCCTCTGTAAACTGACTTTCCCAGTCGTCACTGTAACCTTCAAAACGAAGTCGCTCAATCATCATGTTACTTACGAAAAAAGCATCCATTCCAGGCATCTCACCCAAGGGCCAGATGCGAGCCAAGTAGTCTACCACATAGTCATCAAATCCTTCTTGAAGAGATGGTACTATAGATTAGTATAAAAAGGAGAAACATCTTTAATGATTTCTTTTGAAAAAGCTGTCTGTAGGGGAAGAATATCAATAGCTTCAGAATACTGCTGATGATTTAAATAATCAACAATAGCAAGACAATCTTTTTCTTCACCATCTACAACGAGCGTTGCTACTGGTTGATCCTCTCTAACAACCATCAATAGGTAGACCGTCCGAACACCCGTATTCTGTTGTAAGAATGAACTTAAAGGAGTTGTCAGCCAAGAATAATCTTTACTTGGAACTCCAAATGATACTTGTTTTTTCGTCGTATTCTGTCCGTGGAATAAAGCCGATGGAAGGACTACATTATCAGACATAGGGTTTAGAACAATTCCAGCTATTTGATGATTAGACTGAAGTAACTGTATACAATCAGATAGGCAAACAGATTCCAAACGAATTGAATTATTATCACTTATAGGCGGCAGTTGCTCTTCTTTACTCGTTAAAATCGGCAGATAAAAATTTTCTGTTCTATCCTGAATATGGAGAATGCGGAACGTCTGCTTATCTACCCATCTTATAGGGACGAACAGCGTCCATTTCTCCATATCTGAAAGAAGTTTCGACCTATTCTCTTCTGTTCGATTCGATGAAAAATGTTGTAAACTATCTTTTATGTTCATTCTTTTTCAATTCCTTATCTAAATCTTGAAGTAAGTAAATGATCTCACTTTGATAATGCGTTGTCTCATCTGCAAACATTCTAACTAGACTTTTAAGATTTATGTTTTTTGCTACTTCTCCACTTTCTATAATTTCATTTGCTAATTGATAAATACTTTGAATTGAGCCTGTAACACTTTTTTGTTTGGGGTACTCTTCTTCAATAATAAAAACAATTTTTTCAGCAATTCGCTTTAAACTACTTGTCATATCTCTTTTCTCCCTCAATTATTGATAATCCATCAATTAGGAACTATTCTAAAATCCGAAATCCATTCTAATGGCCAGTCTTGCGGTAATAATATTTGGTCAGCACCACCTTTCAGCACAGTCCCTGATAAAGAAATCTTCTGCGGCGCAACTTTTCCAATACTCAGTGTTTCTCCTTTAGGAATTCGAATCTCTACTTCATACATTCGAGTATTTTTCCATTCGGGAAGTAATGCAGTATCAATCTTCGCTTGAATTCTATTTTTTGAAGGGCTGGAAGTTACAAAACCTCCTCCAGCATCAGAGTGTCCTCCAAATGTACGATAAACAGTTACTTCTTCTGTTGTCACTACCGTCCGATATTGTCCATCCTGAAATGAATCCACAATCCATGATGGAAGGTCAGCCTTCTCTATTATTTTTACACTACCATCAATACCTGTAGGGTATTTAATTTGATTTTCTTTTCTTAAATACTCCCCAAACTTCGAACTTTCCCGTGCAAGTCGACTTTGCCTAATATTTTCAAGAATCCGCTCTTTATCAAAGGGCTTCTCTGCCACTCTCACTACATCATCCGCATGTTTACTAAAGAACTGTCTAACCTCACGCAGAGTCTTACTCTCAACGCTGAAGGTAGGCATTGAGCCCATACCTCCCGCAAAGGCAAATGCCTTTTTACGAATGCCGACTGGGATTCGGGTGTCTAATAATTTCTCGCCAAATTTTCCAATGACATTATTGCTCTTCGCTAGGATATTGTCAACCTTTGATCCCCATTTTTCGACATTTGCGAGAATTCTTGCCTTGGTACTGTTCTTGGCTAACTGAATCATCTCAGCTGCCTTAGCTCCGAGTTTCGTGCCCTTAGCCATCTTACCTACAGCTGCTGGACCGACAAAAAGACTGGCAATCTCAAAGGTCAAGCCTCCTGCATCATAGGCATCCATATGGGTAACTTTATCCCAGAGGGCTTTCCCTGTCTCCTGAGCACGATAAGCTGCCTTATCCGCATAACTAGCATTGGGATCCTGACCACGCTGAGCCGCTCCTGGATCCGTCAGAGCAGTGTAAGTTCCTACTCCTAACTCCGCAAGGCTAGACAGGTTATCTGCCGTTCCTTGCAAGTCCCGCTTCATCCACTCTGGAGTTCGACCTCCTGTTAAGCGATTGACGCCATCAATACTAGCAATGCCAATGATCTGAGTCAAATCTACAGCTCCGATGGCAGTATCTGAAACCATACTTCCAGCTGAACCAATAAAACCTTCCGCAAACAGGAGTGTATCTTTCAAGTCCTGTGGAATAGGCAGATTTCGTGTTCCCTCAACAACATCGCCCCACCAGGAACCAATCCCATTCGAGCGATCCTTCAGCCAGGCTTGGACGGGGTGATGACGGCGATAAGAAGCTTCTCGCTCAGCGGCTTCTTGTTCTGCCTTGCGTTTAGCAGCCTCAATCGCTTCTGCCTTGGCTTTCGCATACTGCTGATCCATCTCATAAATCGCTTTACCGAGATCTTCATGCGCCACAAAGTCGGTCAAAATAGGATCACTATAACTCAGACTCTTCACTCTTCCAGCAGCTGCCATCTGGCTACTTAAAGCACTAAAAAGTTGCTCCGCACTGCTGGTTGTCGTCATCTTATCAAAGGCATTGACCTTATTCTTCGTATCTTGAACATACTTCCGGGCTGTCTGGGTATTGGTATAGAAGGTGCTGCTTAAGGGAGCACTCAGACGATAGAGACTCGAAATACCATCATAGATACTCTTGAAATTGGTATCCATCACCTTATGCTTTTCATCGGCTTCATTTAGCTTCTTGACCGCATCATCCAAAGTTTCTTCTGCTAAAACTGCCGTTGCAGAGGTTTCGCCAACAAGATTCTGAAAATCCGTGATCGTCTTGGAAAACTCAGAACCTAGAAATTCTAAGCCATTCTTTAAGCCAACAATCACGGGGTTATGAACATTATTGATTTCATTCGTAATCGCTTTCCCAACTTCTCCATGCATGGAATTACTGGTGATGATGGCATTCATCCCATTTTTAGCGGTATCCAACTGACTCTGAGCAGTTGCGACCATCTTCATATAGGCCTCTTGGGCTTTCTGAAGCTCCGCAATATCTACATAAAATCCCATTAGCCTTCCTCCGTGTTTAAATACGGCTCATAATACCGAACAAAATCCTCACTGCGCATAAAGGCAGTCGAGACTTGTTGATGGGAGAGCTGAGTCGCACGTAAAACATCCTCTGTGAACTGACTTTCCCAATCGTCACTGTAACCTTCAAAACGAAGCCGCTCAATCATCATGTTACTAACGAAAAAAGCATCCATTCCAGGCATCTCACCCAAGGGCCAGATGCGAGCCAAGTAGTCTACCACATAGTCATCAAATCCTTCTTGAAGAGGCATCTTACGGCCTGAAATCGTAACGAGTGGTCCTGGCCCCTCCGCTAAGCTCTTCTGGAGTTCCTCTGGTAAGAGCTCCAAATCTAGCTCAACAACAGAACCTAAAGGATAAATAGGACTGTAGACACTGTCCACAATCCCCATAAAATCCTGTAAATCCGTGATGGAAAATAGTTGATCTAGTTGATTATAATGGATCTGAGCTTCCTGGTTCTCATAATCAAAATGACAAGTAAAAGTTGCACCGAAACTTGGCACATACTCATAGATATCCTCCAGTTTTCTCAGAGCCTTATAGAGTCCCTTCAAAATCTGCGGACGCATTCCTAATTGTTGACCAAGTTGAATCAAAGTATCATCTACTTCGAATGTCTCTCTCGTACGGCTAGTAATAATACTTGTAAAAATCTTATTCTTATCGTATTGAACCATTACTTAAACCTCACATTGGCTGTATTCTTATCAAACTGACCGGCCATAGCTTTATCATCAGCCACAATCTTCTCACCAACCGTAATCATTTGAGAAGTACGCTCCATTTCAAAATCCTTATAATCACTCAGAATTTTTTTCGCTTGTTCTTGAAGGGTCTCAAAAGATTTCATCCGATTCAAGGTAGTTTTTCCAATCTTTGTCACTTGAATGTCTGATACAGATGCGACCTTAGTCCGTGCTGAGGTAACAACACGTTGCCAAGAAGCCGAACTGATTCCTATTTTATCCATCTATCCTACTCCCTAAAAAATAGCTGCCAAGAAGCTTTCAACCGCATTCCAAGCACTTCCAATAGCACCACCTAAATCGCCTAGCTCCAATTTTCGCTTTGCGATCTCTGCATCCAACTTCGCCAAATTCATTTCATGATCATTTTGATGCGTATTCATCGTCGTCGCAATTTTCGATAAAGTCTTATCAAATGTATCACGTCTTGTCCCTTTAAAGGTATCTGTAGAAATAGTTGTAGAGTATTGAGAAACTGTATTGCGGAACTCACTATAGGATTGAATTTGCTTAGAAAGTTCTTTTCTAGCAGATTCTAACTTCTCAATCTCTGCTTTTTTCTTATCGTATGCTTTCTGGTACTGATTCGCCAAACTTTCATAGCGACTCGCTTGCGCTCGATTATAAGCATTACTAGCAAGCCGCTTTTCTTCAAAATCACTCATCTTTATACCTCTTTTGACTAAATCTTACAGTTAATAGAATTATATCAAAAATTTTGATGTTTTACCATAAGGAATGAAAAATAAAAGCAAGTCAAATGACTCGCTTTTATTCGCTGATAAGCTTAATACGATAGCCTTCTCGGCTGGTGAAGTAGTTGTACTCATCCACTCCGACAACGGACTCTGTAAAGCTACTCTGGTAAAAATAATAGTATAAAAATGATACTATTTCGTTCTTCCTTTTACCACTTTCTCCTTGTTTTCCTCCAACCACTGTAGATAAAGCTTTGCATAGCGTTCTTCCTCATCATTACGGTAACCTTCAAATATGACTTCGTCAATATCTTCTTCGTTAAAATAATAAATCTCTTCTGGATTGAGACCGTCTGGAAAAACAGAGCCTGTATAGTCAAAAACAACATCTGTTCCCTCCTGATTAACAATCATTCCACGACCAATAATCACAACTTTCTGGTTACCATCTGCTAGGTAAACAATACTTCCTAATGGTAATAACATTTTATGCCTCCTGTGTATTTTTAATTTGAAACTTATATTTGTTTAGTATTATTTCTATAAAATAAGGGTACAATATCAAAGCATATCCCCCAACAAAAGTGAAGAAGAATAATGTAAAATAATTTGATGTGAGTATTCCGACTATAAAGCAAGCAGATAATCCTAAAACAAAGAAAATAAATTTTGCTAATTTTTCAGGTAAATATGTTTTCTCAGATTTAATTACTGTAGTAGGGCTTATTATTTTATGGTCTAATTGTTCAAGGTCAATGCTTTTATCCAAGCCTAAATTTAAAAAAGTAATAATCAGTAGCAGACCTACAACAAATACAACTAAAATCGGAAGCCAAAACTGAGGGATTTTATCATTATGAGCAAAAGTAGGTGGAAAGAACAATAACCACAATGCTACCACTAAACTGATAAAACTACTAGCATTGATACTTTTAAAAACAGATAACCATTTTGGATTAGGCTTAATTTTATATCTATCTGATCTATCTGTAACATCATAAATATTATAACTTGAAAAATGTTTTGGAAAAAATCCCCACAAATAATTTCGGATGTCATTTGGATTAAAATAATCTATTACATAAAGACGGTTATGGACTTCTATTAAATAATAACGATTGTCTAGTCTACCTACTACACGGGCTACATATTTATCTTTTTTTTCCATTATCCAAAAACTCCTTTAATTGCTTTAAGTGGATTGCTAAATGATTTTCCGATATTAGATATTCCTTTTCCTATTCCGTTTAAAAGATCTCCTGCACCATCAACTACAGCTCTAAATGGTTTCACATTTTTATACAGAGCTTTTACACCTACAGAAACAGCAGAACCAACTACAACAGCTGCTCCTACACCAACTACAATTGGAAGTAAACCTGTAGCTGCTCCAGCCAAAGCTGAATCCACAGCAAGACCGGCTACCCAGCCAGCTGTTCCAGCCGTTAAGCCATAACTAACTGCTCTACCAACATTATGGTATTCTTTATAATGCTCACTTCCTTCTGACCACATTCCTAGACCAACAAGTCCTCTTCCACCCCATTTAGCATCATTTCCAAGAACTTTACTGGTAGAATTCGGTATTTTTTTTCAGCGTGCTAGTTAGCCAATTTCTCATTTTTGAACTATCTTTTATAAATCTTCCTGCAGCATCACGCGGTTGCAAAGTCGCCGCCAGTGAACGACCTATATTTTTAGATTCCTCAATAACTTTCCCTTTAACATGATCCAAAAAAGCTCCTATAGTTTCTTTAGAAAATTCGCTTGGCGTCAAGCCTTCAGCGAAATCTTTCACGGCTTCCTCTAACGTGTAAGTTTGATTTTTTCCTTCCCCTCCATACTCCGCCTTCTTAGTCACCTCCCTCGCAAGAGCCTGCAATTCCTCAATCCCTGCCTTGTCCTTGTCAAATGCAACGCCTGGATGATTCTTCTGGAAGTAAGCCCTTGCTAGACTATCCACTTTCTGGTGATAGCGGTTTGCCACCTTCTTGAAATGAGGATTACGATAGATAGCTAGCGCTTCAGGATTACGATAAGGGCTGGCCATGGTAACCGTCCCACTCACCTTCGTTAAGCCCTTATTTTGATTGTTTAAAATCGCATCTAACTCACTTGTGGCCTGCTTGCCATTGAAGGCAGCCAGGCGCTTCTCCGTCTCTGAAAGCGACTGTTTCGACGCCTCAATAGCCCGACTCAACTTATCCTTACTGGGAGCTTTCAGTGAGATCAAGTCAGAAATTTTCGTATAATATTTATTCGTCGCATCCATATCCCTGACAATGGAGGAATGGAGACCATCCACACTCTGCTTCAAGCTAGTTAAGGCCTCTACGATTCATTTCTGTATCTGTCAACCAAGTTGTAATCGCATCGGAAATTCCTGCTAACGTTTTATTAAAATCTTCCCGACAAGTCCCTTGAAAATCAGTTGTAGAGTGCTTATTCAAATCACTCGCAGAAGTCTTGTTTTTACTAACAACATCCATCTGACTCTGGATACAATCATTCGCAGATTCCAACCGTCTTATCTTATTCTCATAAGTACGTATATCCAAACGAATCCAACGGATTTGTGCATGACAATTCGCAATAGCACTATCGTATCGTCCCATACATAAACTTCTCCACTTTTTTTCTAATTATATCAAAAATTCCAATGTTTTACCATAAGGATTGGGAAAGAACCCTAAAAATAAAAGCAAGTCAAATGACTCGCTTTTATTCACTGATAAGCTTAATACGATAGCCTTCTCGGCTGGTGAAGTAGTTGTACTCATCCACTCCGACAACCGATTCTGTGAAGCTACTCTGGTAAAAAAAGTATAAAAATGATACTATTTTGTTCTTCCTTTCACTACCTTTTCCTTGTTTTCTTCTAGCCATTGTAGATAAAGCTCCACAAATCGATCTTCTTCCTCGTCAGAGTATCCTTTAAATACAATTCGATCCACATCTTCATGATTGAAATAAAATAATTGATCAGGATTTAAACCCATCGGGTAGATAGCTGCTGAGTAATCAAATAAAACATCTTGCTTATTTTGATGAATAGTAACTCCCCGATTCAAAATCATCAATTTCTGATTTCCTTTATTGAGATACACAATACTTCCTATAGGTAAAATTTTTGACATATACACTCCTTCGTAAGCTAGTTTAATTCCTCAAATTCGGTCGAAAAAAAGTTGTTGATTATTATAAAATACATCAATTGGAATAACCCCTAACAGTATCTCTTAGGTTTCAGAGTGCTAGTATCCATAATATATTTCTGAGAATGCCCATCTATTTCAACTATTTGATAGCAACCAATGTTAGAATTTCTAAAATTTATCTCCATCTTTTACTACTACAACCCAAACACTTTCTGAATTTTATTATAAGTTATATTATACCTTTTTCACTTCTTTAAATTCTAGGTATTTCTTTTGATAAGCATAAGTCAATGGAATAACGCCAGATTCAATCCAAATAAATAGATAGGCCAACAAACCATTCAACACTAGAATTGCAGCTTCTGTTCCATCATCTTCTCCCATATAAATAGAGAAAGCAATTGTATGTAAAATGAGAAATAGATAGGCATGGAATTGTCTTTTTTTCTTATTATTCTGAAAGACTATTTTAAACCTCTTCTTCTCCTGCGATAAACGACTTGAAATTTCCTTCCTTGATTTGATTAAAATACTTTGATAGACAATATAAGCTACCAAAATAGATATAGGAAATAAAGATACTTTTAAATATAGATTATGACTAATATCATAATATCTAAAAATTGATGTTACTACTCTATACGAAAGAAGACCAAAACCAATAGATACCATACGCATTCCTGAAGGACCCATCTTAATTTTTTTATCAAAATTTTTATTCTGACTATCGAGTTCTATCAAATCAACTTCAAGAGTTTCAGGGGAAAGTCCCCAATAATAACTCTTTGGTGTTGTGGAGTTGGAATCAAGAACGTACTTTTTCTCTCCCATCTCTAACACATCAAAATAAGCAACATCTAATCCTCTAAAATTAATTTCCACATTTACCACCAAAACACTTTCTGAATTGATTTAATGCCTGAATCAAAGACCTCATTTAATTTCTCTAATTCCTTCAAATGTGACGTTTCTAATCTTATAAGCGGAAAGAATGGGAACCTTTCCAAATAAAAATGATAGAAGAAAAAATGAGATAATGCTATTAATAACGAGAACAATACCTTCTCCTCCATCATTAATAGACAAATAAAGTGCCAAACAAGCTATTATAGGAACAGTAAAAATATAGGCGTCAAAAACTTGCTTTCTTGCAGATATTGGTTTAAAAATCATCTCATATCTTCTACTAGAAGAAGGCAGTAAAGCTTTAACATTTTTACGTTCTTGCTCTCTTTTCAAATAAAAAATCAAGTAAGAGAATAGTATAGATGCGCAAAATACTACTAATTTTAAAATTATCTGTTGGCTAATATTGTACTCTTTAAAAAAAGTTTTCAATAAAGAATAAACAATCCATACAAGCGGTTGAACCATGATTGCCACATATGAAGCTTTAAACTTATTAATCGGGGTACTAAAATTGATATCCTCTCTATTTAGTTCCGCCATCTCAACCGTTAATTCCTCCGTTGGAACACCCCAATAGTAGAACTTAGGAGTCATTGAACTTGCATCTAATATGTATTTTTTCCCATTTAGTTCTACAAGTTGATGACAAAAATACTTCGTTTCTCTATAGTTAATTTCCAAAATTTTCCTCCAAATACAAAGCCGGTAATTCAATAATTTTGTAAACCACTATCAAATCCATCGAAACCTCAGCATAAAGGTCGCTTTATCATTATCACAATTCTTCAATTCTTTCAACTGTCAAAAATTTATTTCTATAAGCAAAGCTTATTGGGGGCATCGTCCAAACGCTCAAGTATAAGGCTAATGAAATTATACCATTAATTACTAAAATTGCTCCCTCTTCACCATTGTTTAACATTAAAAAGAAAAGTAAGCATGCTATGTTTAGGAAAAGAAATATATAGCCTGTTAACTCTCTTCTTTTAGTCGTTTGAAATGTTAATCTAAATTTCTTACCTTCCTTAGGTAACCGCTCAGCCGCAATTTTATGAGCTTTTCTCAGAGAATTCCAAATAACAAGATAAGAAATCAACATAGAAATAAAATATAAAACTATCTTTAAGAATATTTGTTGACTTATCTCATAATTTACAAATAAATTTTTTAACATATCGTATCCAATTTTTACAATCGGTTGGACCATTATAGCTATAGTGCTAGTTCCCAATAGTGTTTTTGATTTTGTTTCAAAACTAACATTTTTCTTATCCAATTCCGTCATATCAACAGTGATATTTTGGGGTAATAACCCCCAACAGTATCTCTTAGGTTTCAGAGTGCTAGTATCCATAATATATTTCTGAGAATGCCCATCTATTTCGACTATTTGATAGCAACCAATGTTAGAATTTCTAAAATTTATCTCCATCTTTTACTCCTACCACCCAAACACTTTCTGAATTGATTTAATACCGGTATCAATACTATTTCCGACTTCCTTGATACCTGCATCAATTTTGTTTCCAACTTCTTTGATACCTGAATCAATATTGCTTCCTATTTCCTTAACACTTTTTTCAAGATTGTCGCCCATCTCATTTGCTATGGTTTTAATGCCCAAAAAGTTATTTTTATAAGCTTGGTCAACTACAAAAGCTACTGCAACACCAGCCGCAATTGACCAACCAACTGGATTGCTTGCCATAGCAGTTGCTAAAATGGTAGCTCCACTAGCAACATAGCCTGTCCCAACACTAGCATATATTATTCCTGTAGTAAGCATATCAACCCCTACTGCTGTCACTGCCGTCGTTACTGCAGTATGTGTAAAGGCACGTCCGGCATTTTCTTCTTGAAGATTTTTGACAAGGTCTAATCCCATAAAGACCGAGCTAATACCTGATATCCCCATGGAAACATTCGTACCTGGAATCGGAATACCAACTTCTGACACAGTAATATTCTTAAAAAGACCTTTTAGAGCATTCGTCGTGGAGTCTTTCGCAAATTGTTGAGCATTAAAGGAGAAATTCATATTTTGATAATATGAATTACCAGTCATTCCTACGCTCCAATAATTAGCTGCATCCGGTACTGATACTTTCATTTTCTCAATAAGGTGCTTGATACCTTCTTCAAGACTTGTATAGACTGAAGTTTCCGCTAAGTCATTACCATAGTCTCCTAACGTCTTAACTGAAGATGAATCTCCATACTCCGCCTTCTTAGTCACCTCCCTCGCCAGAGCCTGCAATTCCTCAATCCCTGCCTTATCCTTGTCAAATGCAACGCCTGGATGATTCTTCTGGAAGTAAGCCCTTGCTAGACTATCCACTTTCTGGTGATAACGGTTTACCGCCTTCTTGAAATGAGGATTACGATAGATAGCTAGCGCTTCAGGATTACGATAAGGGCTGGCCATGGTAACCGTCCCACTCACCTTCGTTAAGCCCTTATTTTGATTGTTTAAAATCGCATCTAACTCACTTGTGGCCTGCTTGTCATTGAAGGCAGTCAGGCGCTTCTCCGTCTCTGAAAGCGACTGTTTCGACGCCTCAATAGCCCGACTCAACTTATCCTTACTGGGAGCTTTCAGTGAGATCAAGTCAGAAATTTCCGTATAATATTTATTCGTCGCATCCATATCCCGGACAATGGAGGAATGGAGACCATCCACACTCTGCTTCAAGCTAGTTAAGGCCTCACTGTTGATGACAGCTGTTGCGCTTTTCTCACCGACTGTTGATTCAAAGTCAGAAATCAGATTGTCAAACTCAGTATAAAGCAGATTAGAATAATCCACATAACCCTGAAGGAGAGGGAGGTTATAATAGTTCAACTCATGGTTAATCGCAGTCTTGACATCACCACGCAGCGCTTGACTCGAGGCAAGACTCTGCGCAGTCGACTGTGCCTCAGCCAAATCAGACTCGAAAGCTTGGGTCTGCTTATAGAGAAAATCCTTTAAACTTTCCAACTCACTACGCTTGATTTTCATCGTCTAACTCCTCCTGTAATCGTAGATAAAAGTGGGAAGGAATAGCTGTTTTCATTAATATTTCCCGTAATTGACCCACATAGGAACTTTCTTTTTCTGATTCCGCATAACCCTGAGCGATGATTCGTTTGATCATGGTCTTATGAATAGCCATCGGTGGAAGCTCTGCTTGAAGACCAAGAGGCCAGAACTGTGCTAAATAATCCACATAAGCTCCGTCGAAAACGACTTTTCGCCCCATAATCATGACATAAAGTGGCTCATCGCCTAAAAGTGACACTACTAACTCTTGAGATAACTGCTCCTTATCAATCTCAACCAATGTGCCCAAGGGAAGAATATCGCTATAAACCTTATCAACCCCATCTAAAAAATGGACAAACTCACTTTTAGATAACGTAATCTCTGTCTCGTTCCGACAAATATACACTTCTTTCGGTAAAAAAGTCACTTCAATATCAGCGCCAATCCGCGGATGATAAATATAGTTTGGTTTTTTATCCAAAAAAGCTTTTACGATTGCGCCCAATACCTCTGGACGATTTTTTAAAATAAAAGCTATCTGATGTAAAAAATCTGTAGTGGGAAATGCCGTATTACCGTCACAATACTCTTTCCAAATTTGTTCTGCTGTCTTCATTTTAATCGAATCCCATCTTGAAATCCATCTGCTCCTGAACGATCATCCAACAACTTATTCTCAGAAACCCTAAGCATATTAGAGGATTGAGAATTCACATAAGTTCGATATTTTATGACAGATGTATTTAAATTCTGAATGGCTTGATTAAAGTTCTTAAAAGGAGATAAATCTGTATAGGAAAAAGGAAGAGTAGATAGTGGACGAACAGAGGCAACACCCGAATGATAATGTCCGACCTGTCCAGCCCATTCTTCTGTTTGGACATATATTTCTGCTTGACCTGACATACTAGTCCTCCTCCCTATTCAAGCGATGATAGTATTCAATCTGGCTATTCAGACTATTAATTTTGGTCTGGCAATCTTCAATATTCCCATTATATTCTGATATTTTAAAGCGAATACTCTTACGATTCATTTCTGTATCTGTCAACCAAGTTGTAATCGCATCAGAAATTCCTGCTAACGTTTTATTAAAATCTTCCCGACGAGTCCCTTGAAAATCAGTTGTAGAGTGCTTATTCAAATCACTCGCAGAAGTCTTGTTTTTACTAACAACATCCATCTGACTCTGGATACAATCATTCGCAGATTCCAACCGTCTTATCTTATTCTCATAAGTACGTATATCCAAACGAATCCAACGGATTTGTGCATGACAATTCGCAATAGCACTATCGTATCGTCCCATACATAAACTTCTCCACTTTTTTTCTAATTATATCAAAAATTCCAATGTTTTACCATAAGGATTGGGAAAGAACCCTAAAAATAAAAGCAAGTCAAATGACTCGCTTTTATTCACTGATAAGCTTAATACGATAGCCTTCTCGGCTGGTGAAGTAGTTGTACTCATCCACTCCGACAACCGATTCTGTGAAGCTACTCTTGATAGATACAACATTCTGGTCTTGGAAACGAATACCGATACAGCCTGCAGGCACATTGACCTTCAGAATCTTATCCACTTCCATATAGCCGTTAACGATCTGACGAAGCTCACCCATAAAGATGAAGTGGAGCCCAACTGTCCCTCCTTTGTGCAGGAGAGCCTTAAAGGCATCTTCTGTCATCTTAAGATTCATAAGCTTGCTGAGGGCTTGTGCTTCTGGAATCAAGATGTAGATAGGATAATCCAAATCAGCTGGCGTGCGCGCATCCACTTCAGACTGCATATCCATAAAGAAACCAGGGATCTCCTCGCCCACAAATACTTCGTCGAACAGCCCTTCCGACTGATGGTAGTTTCCTGTTGGATCCACCAAGAACTTTTTAATGTGACTAGGCACTTTTTCTAAGCCTGTCAGAAGCGCTGCTTCGCCATATTCTAGCTGTTGCATGGTATCATAGAGAAGCTCAAAGTAGCCGTCTCGTTTTGGCACAAAGCCAACCGGGTGTGTGCTTTCTTTGTCAAAACCAATTGGCAACTCGCCTCTTTGCCACATATCCTGAACTTCCTCGTGATCTTCAAAGAAACTCGTAGAAATATTACTTGGCAACATAGGTACTGCTTCTGGACGTAAGCCTTGCCAGTCCTGATTCATCGATTGGATTTCTGCTGTTAAGTGAGAAAGACGGTCGATATCGTCTTTTCCTTCTATCGGCAGATAGACTTGTAACTCTAGAACTTCTTCCTGTGTCACCTGAGCACGGCCGACAATTTCCTGGCCTGGCAGGGCATCACGTCCCATAACCGTCCGAAGCGCTCCTTCTTCTACTAAGTAAAAGCTCAAAGCATTGGGAATCGTCGAGCTCATCCGTAAACGCAAGCTACTAGCGCTGAGTACGGTTATCAGAGTATAAATACCCAGACTAGCTCCTTCACGTAGGAGCTGGTTGACAGCTGACTCGATGATCTCCTCTAATGGGCTTTCCCGTACTGAGTCATAGCCATCAAAGAAGTTGAGAAGAACAGGGAGTGCTTGACCCGTCTTTTGCTCATACTGTGACAGACTAGACACGCCAGCCTCTGTAAAGAGGGCTTTCCGCTCTTTCATAAGACTATCCAGACGTTTCAGATACTTGAGGAGCTTTTCTTCCTCATCTAGTCGAACCAGATCCGCCACATGTGGCAACTCTCTAATTGGTAAGAGACCATTCGTCCCAAAATCAAAAAGGTTAAACTGAACTTGCTCAGGCGTATTTCTACGAGCCAGATTCATGAGGATAGTTTGAAGAGCTGTTGATTTTCCAAAGCCTGGGGACCCATATAAGACGGTATTGCCTAACTCCTCAATATCAAAGTGGTAGACCTCTTGCTTTTGAGCACTTGGCAGATCCAGCATGCCTAGTGGAATGGAGAGTTGACGTGGGGTTGTCCACTCTGCTTGGCGGTCAATTGCCGCTCCTACTAGCTCCTCTCCAAGAGGTGGTAACCATGGCTTTTCAGGGAGGATGATTTGCAGACGCTCCGTTTCCTTATTGATATAATCAATCACAGCTTCAAGCTCTGTCTCCTGCTCTTGTGTCTCTTCAACCGAGTAATCCCCGTCATTTCCGTCAATCAAGAGTTCGCTCTGCCCTAGTTGATTCACTAACCAAATCCGTTCATCTACTTGATTACCTTCATCACTATAAGGCTGATAATCCGCTCCACTCCATGCTGACTGGAAGAGTTCATAGATTTCATTGTTTCCGACCTGAAGATAAGCACGACCAGGCTGAGTGATACTAGCCGCATCTGGGGTTTTGATAATCTCATTTGAGTCTGAAGGATCGGCAACCTTGAGCGCCAGCTTAAAGCGAGAATTAGACCAGATCTGCTCATCTACCACTCCAGATGGCTTTTGAGTCGCAAGGATCAGGTGAACCCCTAGGGAACGTCCGATACGTGCCGTGGAGACGAGTTCTGCCATAAACTCTGGTTCATTTTGCTTCAACTCCGCAAACTCATCTGAGATCAGGAAAAGATGAGGTAAAGGCTCTGTCGGATAGGTCTTTTTCTCCTCTGGATCGCTAAGTGCCTTCCCTTTTTTATAGAGCTTGGTATAGCCATTGATATGGTTGACACCGAATTTCCCAAAGAGACGCTGACGCTTTTGAAGTTCCGCACGAATACTCTTCAGCGCACGAGCCGTCCCAGCTCCATCCAAGTTAGTAATAGCACCCATCAAGTGAGGCAGCTTGGCAAAGAGATTGGCCATTCCTCCCCCTTTGAAGTCAATCGGAAGAAATCCAACATCTTCTGGCGCAAAGTTAACAGCTAGAGACAGAATATAGCTCTGCACAATCTCAGACTTACCAGAGCCGGTAGTCCCTGCAACTAGTCCGTGTGGACCATGGGCACGCTCATGAAGGTTGAGCAGCACAATATCATCCTTCCCTCGAACACCTAGCGGTACAGCGAGAGACTTAGATGCATCCGCCGCCTGCCAGCGTTTCTCCACATCCAATTCCTCGACCTGCTTAACACCGTAGAGTTCCATAAAGGAAATCGTATCTGGAATCGAGTTTTTCTCCACTTCGATATGATTGAGATTGGCCAAACGGTAAATCGCTTCTTCAAGTTTTCCATTTTGAGGCAGACGATTAGGCTTAAAGTCTTGGTTGACATAGATATGATGATTATTGACGAGCTTGGCTGTCTCTCCATTTTGGTAATCAACCACTGCCGTCACCGTCTCAGGCAACATATTGAGACTTTCCTTACCCCAGATAACCGTCACCCCATACTGGGTCATATCCTCTGCCAGAAATTCATTGAGCCCATGTCCTGACAGCCATGACTCATCCAAAATCGTCAAGACATAGTGCGGCGAGAAGATTTGCTCCTGCTTTTGTTCCCGAACAACCTGACGACGCTTGACTAACATCTGGTAAAAAGAGGTCAAGACCATGTCCCTGGTCTGGTCATCGTGAATAAGTCCCCGTAGATTGAGACTCCGCATTTGCGCATGAGGCAACCAGCGCCATTCTCGCCAGTGATTCTCGTATTCCTCTTGGGAGACCAAGGTCACAAACTCTACATCATGGTAGGAATGGAGCGCCGCAATCTGAAACAATAGTGTTTGAACTGCTACTCGTAAGACAGGAGCTGCTCCCGCTAATCCCAAAGCCTGATCACGTAGAGAGAGAACAATAGGCGCATCCTCTAATTTTATATGCGGTTGTACCAGTTTTTTCTCGACAAAGCGGCTCCAGTCTTCCTTGCGATTGGTTGGTTGAAAACGTAAGGAATAACTAGAATCAATCGCTCCAGTTCCTAAATGAACCTTTAGAAAGTCATCATTTGTCACCATCTTCTCATAAATCCGTGGGTTGTAACTTTCTACTAAATCCACTAATTCATCAACCGATGGAAAATTATATGTCAAGGCTTTCTTTTGTTCCGCCTTTAGACGACTCAATTGGCTTCCTGTCTCTAAGAGATACTCTTGATAATCATCGTTTCTTTTCTGATTCTTCTCTTTGACTTCCTTTTTGTTGGTAAAATAGCTCGATACTGAAAATCCAGCTGTCAAGAGACTGGCACTGGCCATTCCCATCATAAGCAAGGCATTTCCCTGCATAAAGACACTAGAGGCTCCGCTAATCACCACCATTCCAACAGGCGGTACGATCGCACGCCATAGCTCACCACGTCTAAGTTTTTCTTCTGGCGCTGGTGAATTGATTTCCACCTTGTCCTCAGGCTCTTTTAGATAAATGCGTGGACTTCTACGATAATTAGGAAACTCATGTGGGAACTCAGCTTGATAAGGTTCTTCAAACAAATGATCAGATTGGATAGTGTACTGTCCGCTCAAGGGCAGGAAATGGATCTGATGTTCTCGAAATGAGAAAAGAAAGCAGTCCACCACCAAAACATCCCCTACCTGAATAGAGGCATCAACTTCCTCTAGAATTTGTCCATTTAGATAAACCTTAGCTCCATTAGATGATCCAGAGAGATGATAGGTATTCTCCTTAACCTTCAGGTAAAGGAGAGCTTGACTTTCAAGGCAAACATCTGCTTTCTTCTCCTTAGAAAAGAGTAAGTCCAGCTTAGGATAGGTAAAGGAATGGATCTGAATCTGTTCATGTGGAATGGCTACCAGACTTTCCTCCTCCTGACCAGCCCAAGGGATTCCGTCCTTTTCAAGACCACTTTCAGTAATTGAGATATGACTTTCTCCAATATTGATTGAGGAGGCCCTTTCGGTCAACTCTTTGTACTCAAAGCATTCTTTAAACGAAAACACATGCCAAAGAACCTCTTCATCTGACAGCTTTTGACTCCAAGTCGCTTGTTTGCCCTTAGTTGCCATTTTTAGTCTCCTTTGATGTAATATTTGCCTTTGAACTTCCGTTTAATTGTTCCTGTAACTTATCAATTTCTTTTTGATACTTTTCAAGGAGTTCTCGCTTTTTCGCTCCGCTCATCGTACTGTCTGTATTGACCTGATCATAGAGCTTCGTATAAGCATGAAGGATATACTGAATGTCCCCAATATTTTGAGCAATATCAAGTGCTTTTTCAAGTTCCCCACGGCCGATATAGATCCAATAAGAAAGAGTATTCTCACTAGATTTCTGTGACAAGTTTCTAGATACAGCTTCCTTTTGTTCTTGAGTCAGATTGTCTAACTCTAACGAGCTAGCCGCAAGTGTATACTGGACTCCCTTTGGAAGACTATTTGGAGCTTCTGACTTAAGACCTTCTACCACTGCCGTATAATCCTTAGCAATGTAACTCGTCTCAGCCTGAATGATTTTATCCTGCTTAGGCACCACATAAAAAGTATAAATACCTGTTGCAATCCCCATCGCAACTGTTACAATTGCGAGTCCTAAAGAACCCCATTTAAACAATTGATAGTTCCTTTTCGAGACAAACAGTTTTTCCTTTTGACGCTTCTCTTCTTGAATACGAACCTGCTCACTAATGAGATGGTCTACTTCATCAAAAGTCTCCGCTTTAAAAAGAGTTTCCGCAAAAGCATTTTTTACCGTCGTAAGACTATCAATTAACTCTTCAAAGTTGAGCTTAGGTTGTAAAATGAACACAGCTAAAGCCTTATATTGCTTTAACAAGTCCTCTTTCATGAGTGAAAAAGGAACAACACTATCTGTCATCCCTCTATGTCCTAAAAGGACACTTTCCCCGCTTACAAACAGATTATCTGGGTGAATAAAGGGTTTCATAGGCTGATCGACAGCTTCTTTTAAGAATTGTAACTTTTGAAAAAGATGAAGGCGCTCTAAGATTTCTTTATTTTCAACAGCTTCTCGAATCGACTGATAACCTGCTGGAATTTGGTAAGAAAGACGGACGACCTCTTCTGCCTCTTCTTTCACTGCTCCTTGAGCTAAATGTGCCGTGCTTTCTAAAAAGAATCGATACTGCTTCATCCGATTCAGTTGAAATTGATTAGCGGATAACTTAATCTCTAATTCACCAGCCTCTTTCGACCACTTGGATTGGATACTTGTCTCTTGTACTTTCATTTCTTTCTCCCTACAATTTCTAATTGATCTCCGTTTCCTAAAGGAAAGTCCGCTATCTGGTCATCATCATAAAAGACAATTGATTTATTAGTCACTTGAAGATCAAAGTGACTTGGTAGCTCTTGGTTCATCATTGAAAATGACTCACATATCAGCTCTTTTACTCTCTTGAATGAAACCTGTGTTGGAAGTTTCAAATCATATATTTGCTCTCTCCATTTTATACCAACCGTAATTATCTTCATCACACACTCTCCTTCTTAAAACGAAGCACTTTTGAGTACTTCCTACCTAGCCAAACACCTAGATAGGTCACTCCAAGTAGACCTATCCCAAATCCCAAAATAGATAGCCAAGTAGGTAGCGAAGTGTTAGAGGTGCTCTCTCCAGTCAAAATTGTTTCATCTGCTCTATAATCTGCTTGAAACAAGCCACGCGTCACCTTATCCTGACTCTGAAAACTATTCGTATCTTTAGTCCCGGTAAAAAGAGAGGACTGCGCTTGATGAATATTCTCTTGCTGTGCTTTTTGTAGCTGTTTTTCTTTCTTCACACTATCTTCTAAAAATAATTCAGGAATATTCTTAGACTTAGTAGTCTGAGGACTGTTCCCTTGATCATAGATGGTTTGATTATTAATTTCAAAACTTCCATCATCTGCTCGGACATCACCTGAGTTAAGAAAAAGACACAACAATAATAGACTAAAAATGACTTGAACCTTCTTCATAAATCTCCTCCCCCACTTGGTAAAGATAGCTTTATTATACTACAAATCACACCATCTCACAAGAAGACAAAAAGGATCCTTACGGATCCTTACCTTGATTATTTCTTTCTTGTAAAGAGATTAAGACTAACTCCGATTCCTACAAATAATAAGAGTAGAAGAATCGTTACAATGCTTAAGCTACCACCAACCAAGAGATAACTAAAGCCATTTTCAATATTTTGTAACGGAGACATTCGATATAAGAAATTAAGGAAACTTCCTGATTGAGTTGCTACTCCCAAAATAGGAGTTAGTAGGAGATAAAAACCTAAGAGGGATGCGGATACAATATAAGTCGGATACGGAGCTTTCTTCAAGCCGTAAGATAGCATCAAAATCAAACTTGCCATTAACATAAAGCTATAAATGAACCATAAGAATCCATTGGCTGCTGTTGCTACTCCTATTGTAACTCCTGAAAACAAAATCGAACCAACAGCAACTGTTATGATTGTCGGTAAGAAACTTTGAAGTTTCAAGTCCCACTTTTTCGTTGTCAAAAGATCAGTTTCTTCCCTTTCCTGTCTATCTTTAACAAAGCGTCCGATCGTCATAGCTATCACAAAAGAAATAACCGATAACAACAAGGTCATATAATAGGGGATGATGGAAATGTGACTAGCTGCCTGTGTCTTACCTTCTGTAACTTTTGTAGTAATTGGATCGGATAAGAAATTAAACACTTGCTTGTTATCAGCACCTCCACTTTTCGCATTGGCAAGCACCTTTCCAAACTGTTCTGCATAAGAGGTATTTTTCTCAACTGTACCACTTGTTTCCTTCACACTCTGATTCAGACTGGAAAGAACACCATCTGCAGACTTTTGAACCGACTCTGTTGTCTCGTTTAACTGTTGGATTTGTGGTGAGATATCTCGTACCTGAGCAGCTCCATCAGCTGTAGCTTGTGCAGCTTTTTTAGAACTATCTCGTAAGCTATCGTATTGAGACAAAAGTGACTTCACATCTTCTTCCAGCTTAGAGGTATTCATCTTCTCTGGTTGTGGATTTTGATCATTGACAACTGATTCATAAGCAAGTTTCTCAGAATCTTTCCACTGATTATGAGCCTCATCTAAGACCTTCTGCATTTCCCCATACCAGGTATTTAAGGCAGAAGCTTGCTTAACAAGCAAATCTGAGTCTGGGAGAGACTGATACACTTGATGAAGGGTGCCTTCTTTAGGATTCTCTTTTTCACCTAGAATATCTGTCACATCCTTTAATTGCTGATCTACCTGTTTGTATAAATTATCTCCTGCAAGTCGATACTTCGTAACTAAAACATCCGATATTTCTGAAGCCCGTTCATCGTCAGTTAGATTATTGTAGAGACTATATACAGAATCTGGACTAGCCTTTTGTACGAGAGTACCACTTGATAGCGTGCCTGCAAATTGATTGATATCTAAACTTGCCCCTGGTGATGCAAATAAAGTAACGATTTGTTGGGCAGTAAGGTCTAGGTTTTGGAAGTTTTTCAGAATCGCAGGTAAATCCTCAGCCAAAGTGTCATACTTACCATTAAAGACAGATAATTGAGCACTAGCTTGAACTGAACTTCCATCTGTCCAACTATAACCTACTTGGTTATAGGAATTCTTTTTCACATCATCAGATAAATTCCACTTTATCTGACCACTAATCGTGACACTCACCTTTTTAGGAAGTGTCGCATAGCTTGGTTGACTGACTTCTGATGAAGTAGTTGGCGTTGCTGCCGTTCTTTCACTTGTAGAAGTGGAATTTGTAGATGTTGCTGCATCACTTGCACCCGCATTTGAAGTACTTGATCCCCCTGAGCCCGAAGAGGCGACAGGAGTAGTTGACGCCGTTCTTTCATTGACAAATGTGACTTGAATTGTATTTCCTGATACTGCAGCTGTCACATGATAGCCTGTATCTTTTAACTGTTGACGGATAGAGGCTTCAATTGAATCTTTCGTCACACCTTCCAGTTCAAGATTCCCCATCTTTGCATCATCGATGTTCAATTGGACTGTCTGACTACCAGTTGACGGATCAAATTCTAGAGTTTGGTGAATGGGATAGGTCACTGGACTAGTAACAGTAGCCGCTGAGGACAGATACTTAAAGGTTGTATTTTGTCCTAAAGAGCCACCCAACTCGCTACTGTAGTTAGACACAATTTTCAGTGCATTACGATAAGTTGTAGCCTCATCTGATGAGATCAATTTATCTTGCTCTAATTTAGCAATGAGAGCACTCAAATCTCCAGATGAAATCATCGGTAAGTGACTAGCAATTGCCTCAATATACTGCTTAGGGAGTTTGCTTCGATTTTCTGGCTTCGTCATTAAGTTCAAAATAGCCGAGCGAATATCTTTATCAGTAGCTGTCTGATCACTTAAATCCTTAGAGCCATAATAAGTCTCTGCAATGGTCTCCCTGAGTGCTCTAAGCTCCGCTACTTCTTTTTCTAAAGAAGTGATTTGTGCCTCTAAGTTCCCCTTGACCTTACTTTGTGCAGTTTTATACTCCCCCGCCTTAGCCTTGAAATCTGCCATAAAGGAACCGGTTGCCGTATCGGAAGACTGCAATTCTTTTAATTTAGCATTCCCGACAGTGTAAAGGGCATTATACAAGTCAAAATAATGTTTCTGATCATCTGTCCATTGTTTTTCCAAGGTAGCCTTATCTTTTTCAGATTGCTCCTTATATTGGTCGGTTGACTTTTCAAGACGAGTATTAGCTTCTTTTGAAAACTCATTCACAGAGTTTGTTGTAGACTCAAGGGCTTTCCCAGAAACATCTAAAGAGTTGTTGTTCGCTTCCATGCTGCTTGCGACTGATTTAACAAAAGCTTCTTGTTGGGTCTTAAAGAGTTCATTATCCGTCTTCAGACTATTTGCAATGGATTGAGTACTTCTAAATGAATCTGGTAGGGTCGAAAATGGAGCTTGAATATTTGAAATGATGAACGTATTTTGAGACAACTCTGTAGATGCCATCTGATTCACATTCGTCTGTGCATCTGAAAGATTCCGAATGATGCTCGAAAAATACATCCGAACCACCCGTTGGTTAAATCCTTGTAAGACTGTATTAACTTGACTGTGGACAGCCTGATTAGCTTGTTCGTTTTGCCCTTCGCGAATCTGGTAAGAAACAGTGGCTTTTTCTGGAGAAACACTCTCTAAGCTCAACAATTTCTCAGAAAAGTCTGACGGAAGAGTAATAACTGCATCAAACTGACCAGACTTCAATCCTGCTTCAGCCACGCTACGATTAGTTGTCTCCCAGTTATTCTCTGTATCCTGATTAATTAAAGTGACAAAATCCGAGCCTAAATTATAATCAGTATTTTCAAACCTTGCACCTTTATCTTCATTCACAAGCGCATATTGAACCTTAGCAGTTTGCTTGATCTCACTTGAATAGTGAAGGCTCTGATCCTTTAATGCAAAATAAACAAGAGAACCTGATAACAGGGATACGCATGCTACTGCAGTTAAAATTTTTAAGTATCGTTTTTCTTTATGAGGACTATTCATTATTCCCTTTTCCACTTATAACTAGCAAAAAACGACGCCCCTTTCGAAGCACCGTTCACCGATGATTAATTCAAACCAAATGAAGTTGCATCCTGACGGTCACGATCAGCAACAGTATCTGCGTATTGATTCAATTGTGCATGGATACTTTCAAGAAGTTGTTCCATTTGAGTTACGCTTACTGATAATTGTTGGAATTGTTCCAAGTAAGATTGGAAAGCCGCACCCTGCCATTGTCCTTGAAGACGACCATTTGCGCCTGAAACTTTGTTAATGGCATCTTTCAATTGTTCAGAAGCATTGGTATAAGTTTGTGCTTCAGACTTTAACTGTTCTGGGGTCAACGAAATTGCTGGCATATCATTATTCTCCTTTTTTGACTTGGTCATCTTCCCGATAACCTTATAGTCAATATTGTATCACAAACTCGTCAAATTGCAAGTGTTTTTTAGAATTTTGATTCAACTTTATAAATCGATTGAATACTTCCCACTATTTGATGTATGCAATCAAGCATGTCACATCTTTCAATATAGAAATACTAGGTTATAAAGCATTTCATTGTAGACTATTGTATCAATTACTGAACTCCTACTTCCATCGACCATCTTGGTGATATCAAAAAAAGGGGGTGCAAAACAATTCCCACAGACACCCTACCTGCTGGAACATTTTGCACCCCCTCTGCGTATGTGGGAATAAATTTCATACTTTACCACTACCAATCCTACTACATCACTTTAGACTGTTAGATTTATACTTCACTCAAAAATTCAAAAAAAACCGAATATCAAGTCTTTTGTAAACCCTGAAACGGTGGGCTTTATCCCTTTCTCTCCAGCAGTCCTACAACCTCGATATGTGGTAATATTCTGCTTTTATACTAATAAACAAAAGGCAATGAAAATCATTTTAAAATGATACTGTGGAACGGAAAGATTATCATCACTCCCAAAAGAAACGGCATCCATAACTCCACTTAAAATTACAATTGATAATTCTCTAACATTAATCATCTAATTAAAATTCGTTACTTTCAATAATGGATAAGCTGATCTAAAATTTAAAATTCTTTTCTTTACTAATTCTATTACTCGCCAATATAGAATAAATTAAATGACCAATAAAAATGATGATAAAAATAACATAGCAGCCAGTCTTACAACTTACTACTTTTTATATGATAATTTACAAATGTCTTTCCAGCCACTCGATCTTTTTAAAATCCTTATTGTTATTGTGATCATTTCGATAGGAGTCTTGAGAAGAAGCTTTGTAAATACTTAGATACTGCTCCAGACTTGGAAGACGAAAAGTGATGCCTTCAATGTGAATAAGCTCTATATCCGATTCCGAAACTCCTGCAAAATCAAGTAAGGAATCGATACTTCCAAATTCAACACTCACTCTATCCTTTTGGAATTCATGCTCATGAATATCTATTAAGACGTAGCCTAAGTCTTTCATCACTTTCATTATCTTGTCCCAGTCATAAATTCTTAGATGATCCGGTGCTTCCCAACCTCTAGGGTCACCAGGCACATGAATGTCAATGTCAGACGGCACCCAATTTTCTTTCGTTCTATACTCCAATCCCAAAGAACCCATCAGTGTCGGTGTAATTCCGACTCGATTTAAATGGAAACAAATGGTTTTAAATTCTTCAAATAAGAGACTCATGTTTACTCTAAACCTTTCATCTAAATGTTCATTATTTCTACTTTATTACCTTGAACAAAATCATTTTCATTTTCTAGAGTATATCCAGTTATTTTAGATACAAAGTCTTTTCCATCTTCTAAAAAATCAAACACGACTAAATCTTTAGAATAATCATTTTGGTACAATTCCAATAGATACATCTTTCATTCTCCCAATATTTGAAAAACTAACCAATATTTTAAGCAATTTACAATCAAATTATTTATCCTTAATATACGCATTTATCATATAACAAAGATAATTAAGTTTGGTTTATCCAGGATCTACATCTATAGAAGTTATTTTGTAACCATCCTCATTATATAAAAATTCTAACTGTAGGGTTAAATCTACTAATTCAGAATCGGAGGTCATCTGATATTCAACAGCAAAACCAGTTTGATCATTAAATTCATAAACTTGTAGTTGAGAATACTCATAATTCGGATGGAAATTACATTCTACACCATATTCATCAATTTTATCAAAATCATTTAATTGTAATGACTCGTCAATATATTCAAGTAACTCTTTTACATCATCAACTTCCGAACCATCAACACAATCCATAATATCTCTATAATTATTTAGATGAATTGCTCTTAAAATCTTTTTAAGTACTTCAATTACTTTTTCTTCATTTTGGTAGTTTTCTTTGTACTCAAAATCATCGAATATTCCCATGATAATACTTCCTTTTCTAAAATTTAAAATCCTTTTCTTTACTAATTCTATTACTTGCCAATATTGTATAAATTAAATAACCAATAAAAATTATAATAAAAATAGCATTAATTTTTAACACAAAATAGAGATTTAACAAATTTGCGAACGCATGAAATAATAAACAGTAACCGACAGATTTCGTTTGACGGTAAAGAAGTCCTAAAACAAAACTTAAAAATAACGTATGTATAAAAAATAAAATAAAAGGAAATCCTTGATGACTTTCTCCAACTATAAACCATAAAGGCAGATGCCAAATTCCCCAGATTGAACCTACAATCAAATTAGATTGCCAATAAGTATATTTTTTATCAAGTAATGGCTGTAGTATTCCTCTCCATCCTAATTCTTCATGTCCACCACCAAAAAAAATTAGTTGTATAAAGAATAATGGCATCAGATAAATTGATACTCCATTTAATTCTAAGGAAGATACAGAAAATAGTATCAAAATTGCTAACAAATGAATAATGAAATAAATACTACTATTTTTTCTTTTATTAAATATAAAATGTTTAAATTTTATATTATTCCTTTTCAAATAAAAGCCACTTGCAATAGCTGGACCAAGTGCACCTACTATATGTAACATTCTCCCTATAAATGTTTCTAATCCAAAAATATGAGATTGAGTAAAGATGGCAAGAAGCCCCCAAGCTATATAAGTAATTCCAAATGTAATATAAAGATAATTTTTTAAATTCCTTTTATCAATTTCTGTCATTTTATCTTCCTTATTTTGATTATTTTAAATGTAATATTTGTTACTGCTTCTTAGTTGCTCTCGATTATAACTACCTATATTCTATCACAAAAACACAAAAAAAGCCTTACAATCAAGGCTTTTCATTATTGATTCATACCAAGCTTTCTAGGCTTTTACAAGCAAAGCTACACACTCCACGTGGTGCGTTTGAGGAAATAGATCCACCGGCTGGATTTTCTTCAATTCATAGCCCAACTCTTGGTAGAGTTTGATATCACGCGCCATGGTTGCAACATTGCAGGAGATATAGGCAATGCGGTCTGCTCCTGTTTGACTACCTGCCTTGATAAAGCTTTCTGTGAGGCCTTTTCTTGGTGGGTCGACTAGGATAGCGGTTGGTTGGATACCTTCCTTGAGCCAATTCTTCATAGCATTTTCAGCTGTATCACATACATAGTGGGCATTAGTGATGCCATTTATACTAGCATTTTTCTGGCTATTCTCCACGGCTTCTGGAATCACTTCAACACCGTAGACTTCCTTTACATGTTTCGCAACAGACAATCCAATCGTTCCAATTCCTGAGTAAGCATCAATCACCACATCATCTCCTTTTAACTCTGCAAAGTCAATGGCTGTTTGATAGAGTTTCTCAGCCATTTCTGTATTGACCTGATAGAAGGCTGGTCCAGATATTTGGAAGTCATTTCCCAACATTTGGTCGGTAATGTAGTCTTGACCATAAAGTGTTCGCCAGTCCTTACCGAAAATAGCATTGGTATTCTGGTCGTTGATATTTTGCACGACAGAGACAATCTCTGGAAATTGCTTGATTAGTTGTTCGATCAATTGGTCAACACGGAAAACTTTCGGACGAGTGGTTACCAAAATGACCATGATTTGTCCTGAATAGTGCCCACGACGCACAACGAGGTTTCGAATCAAGCCAGACTGTTCCTTTTCATCATAAGGTTTCAAATCATAACGACGGAGCAAGTCGCGTAGGGCCACTACTACCTCATCAATCATAGGATCTTGGATAAAGAAATCTTCCAGTGGCATGAGATCATGCGAATTTTTACGGAAAAAACCTGTTTCCAAGACACCATTCACTCGACGAACGGGCACCTGTGCCTTATTTCGGTACTTGACTGGATGTTCCATACCCAGCGTTTCAGCGACCTCTACATCTCTAATGCCAGCAATTTTGTAGAGACTGTCTTTGACTTGCTTGGTTTTAAACTTGAGCTGTTCTGGGTAGGCAAGATGCCCCAAGTCAGCAATTCCTGAACGCAGGTAAGCCAAATCTAAATCTTGGTTACGATGAGGTGATTGAACAAGGTATTCTTCAACTTTCCCAAAGCCAATTTTTTTATTGACTTTAAGGACACGCATAAGAATTTTCTCAGTCGGAAGAGCATTCTCTACAAAAAAGACCAAGCCTTCTACCTTGGCAACTCCTGCCCCTTCATGGGTCAAATCAACAATTTCAACTTCTACAATATCATTTTTCTTTAACATATTCTTCACTTTCTATCGGTCTAAAAAAAGACGGCAACATTTCTGTTACCATCTATTATATCATGAAATGACCTAAGCACCAAAACTCTTGAAGAAGTTGACAATGGCTTGCCAAAGGGAGCTAAAGAAGTTGCCCCCGTCTTCCAGCGCTTTATTGGCATCAAAGTTGAGATTGATATTTTTAAAACTATCTCCAGCTTGGGAAACAATACTTTCCTTGAGGTCATTTAGGGTTTTAGTGAAATCAGCATTGTTCAAAATGTCACTCTTTGAAAGGTTGAGTGCAAAATTGATGATGATATTGACCTGGTTTCCTGTTATAACCTGATCGAGTTTGTAGTTTTTTAGTGTGTCTTCTACAATTTTGCGAACATCTTCTTCTGTCAGATTGCCTTTGGCTTCTTTTGCCTTTGCGATTCCTGCCTTGATATCTGCCAAAGCGACATTGAGTTTATTGGCATCGTAGCCTGACTTGTCCTTGTTTTCAGCATTGATATCTGATAAGGCTTTTAGCTCCTCTTGGGCCAAGTCTTTATTGGCTTGCGGTACTTTAGCACCATTGGCCTCTAACGAGTAGTAAATCCCTGCAAGGGCGCTCTCACCTGTAACTGGAATAGGAGCTGCAACTGTGATTTTGGCATGCTCCACTCCCAGCGTCACTGCTGCGTTACGGTACATATCCTGCGTCACCTTGGTGATATTTTCAGGCGTTTCAATCTTGACCTCTAGAGGCGACTTATCTCCTAGCTTTTGAATCTTAGCTGAAGAATAGAGCTGTAGACTAGCATCATTAGCCACATTCATAATTTTCGAATAGATATCAGGTGTCATAGTTTTGATATCTTTGGTGTCTTTTGATGCGTCATAGCCAAGTTTGCTAAGAGTTTGATTTTTCTGGTCTTCAGATAGAGAAGAACCTAGGACATATTCGGGTTGTACATAGGTTTCATCGATTACTTTTTGAACATCTGTTGCTGCGTGGACACTCGTCATAGCTGTTGCAGCCCACAATATTGCAGCACTTGTTAGAAAGAATTTCTTTCTCATGGGGTATTCCCTCCTTTACCTTTCTAGGGTAATAAAACAATCTTAAAGAAAACTTATAGTGAAAAACACCTGGTCAAACCAGATGTTTAGAAGAAATTAAAGAATTTCATGATATAGAGATTAAAGCGAACCTGTCTCGAGTAGTAATAATTTCCACCATTTTCATAGAGTTCGGCACCGTGAAAGATAGAAATAGGGTTAATATAGGTGTAGGTCTTCCCTGTAGTATTACCAAGGATTGGAGCGACCGTTTCTCGGGAGTAACGCTTGGCTAATGCCAGAGTATTTTCCTTGCCATTTTGAGCGATAAAGTCGATATAGGCAGGTCCAAAATTATAGGCTTGAACGGCGGTCCAGACATCTACTCCTTTGCTCTGTGCCAAATAGAGGTTATCTGTTAGTGTTTGTATCCCTTGGCGAATACTAGAGGCATCGTCATTGATGGTATTGGTAGCGCCACTAGCAGACTCACTAGACTGCATGACATCCCGCTCTTTTCCCTTCGTTTCGGTATAAATCATGGCGAGCACCAACTCTTCATTGGCTGGAGTATCTCTTTCGCTCAAGATTTCTCGAACCATGGGTTGGTAGGTCATGACTTGTTTAACATCCTGATGGATATGATAAGCTTTGTATCCTGCTAAAAGGAAGACTGCTAGCACAAGCACTCTTCTTATAAATTTAAACATTATTTACTTTGAATATCCTCGATATTTTTGATTAAGATAGAATAGGTGCCATTGTCATTTTGGATAAACTCGACCGATTCTGCGTCTTGGTAAACATTATTTGGAACGATGAGTTCAATTCCATTTGACAAGGAAAGTTTTTGATTTTCAAATTTCTTTAATTGGCGACTAGCATCAATTTCATCGAACTGGACTGGTTCTGGTACGGCTTCCTTGACTAGGTCGATAAAGCTCAAACGAGCTGTCAGATTGTTGTCAAAAAGGTCATTAGCCAATTTTTCAGGTGACAGTTCATTGTTTTCTTCCAGATTGTTAAAAATCGCTGATTTGACCTTAGATTGAAATTGAAAATCATCTGTGTTAAAAGTTTCAGCAATTCTCTGGGCCGTTTTTTCCAGTTCCTTGATGGATTTTTTTGGCGAAATCTTAGGTGCAACAGCTAGGAGATTGTCTGAAAAATAATTCAAGAAAGTCCCATTGTACTTGATTCGTTTTTCGATGAGATGGTACTTGCGACTTTGAAGATTGACCACCAAAGCCTCATCAGCCCCTGTTCCAAATCCAGGAAGGTTATTCTGAGTTAGCTTGATTGGGTTATCAACTTCTCCACCAAGGTGGGTCAAGGTCTCACGTAGAGCAATTCGCAAGAAAGCGAAATGTTCAACGCCTTCTTTAGAAAACTGAACAAAAACCAAGTCATTGGTCTTGAGATTTTCAGAAATGCTAAACTCCTCTTTCCAGAGATTAGCCAGTGTTACTGATGTCTCCAACAAATCATCTGTGATGTGATTGAAGAAGGGATTTTCTTCTTCGAAAATCCCAGTCTTGGCTTCATCTGAATACACGCGTTCAATTTTTTTGCGCAGGTATTCTTCGATTTTTGGAGTGATATTGAGAAATTTATCCGCTAGAAACAGCTCAGTATCATCTGGGCTGAACTGATGGATAATAGCTTTCTTAATATAAATGTCCATAAAAGTATTAGTCCTCGTATAGTGGGAAGGCATCTGTCAACGCTTTGACTTCACTTCTCACTTCTTCTAAGACAGCTTCATTTTCTGCATTCTTAAGGGTTTTAATGATGAGTTCAGCCACTTTACGGCTTTCTTCTTCACCAAATCCACGTGCAGTGATGGCTGCTGCTCCGATACGAATTCCACTTGTCTTGAATGGTGACAAGGTTTCGTATGGAATTGAGTTTTTATTTAGGGTAATATTGACTTCATCCAGCAAGTTTTGAGCAACTTTTCCGTTTTCTACAACCTTGGTTACATCCACTAGGAAGAGGTGATTTTCAGTACCACCAGAAATGATACGGAAATCAGGGTCTTGCAAGAAGACTTCAACCATAGCCTTGCTGTTTTTGATGACATTAGCAGCATATTCCTTGAAGGCTGGGTCCAAAACTTCTTTGAAGGAAACAGCCTTAGCAGCGACAACATGCTCCAAAGGACCACCTTGAATACCTGGGAAAATAGCTGAGTTGATTTTCTTAGCTAGATCTTCATCATTTGTCAAAATCAAGCCACCACGTGGTCCACGAAGGGTTTTGTGGGTCGTTGTTGTAGTGATATGAGCATATGGCACTGGGCTTGGGTGAAGACCGGTCGCAACCAAACCAGCGATATGGGCCATATCGACCATGAGCTTCGCCCCAACAGCATCTGCGATTTCACGGAATTTTGAAAAATCAATAATTTGAGAATAGGCTGAAGCACCTGCTACGATTAGTTTTGGTTTTACTTCTTGGGCTTGTTTCAAGATAGCATCAAAGTCCAAGAGTTCCGTTTCAGGATCAACACTGTAAGAAACAAAGTTGTAGGTTTGACCAGAGAAGCTAACTGGAGCTCCGTGGGTCAAGTGTCCACCTGCTGCCAAATCCATTCCCATTACAGTGTCACCAGGCTCAATCAAAGCCATATATGCTGCACAGTTGGCTTGGCTTCCTGAGTGAGGTTGGACATTGGCGAATTTAGCACCGAAAATTTCTTTTGCACGTTCAATAGCTAGAGTTTCTACCACGTCTACTACATCAGTTCCACCATAATAACGGCGTCCTGGGTAACCCTCGGCATATTTGTTTGTCAAGATAGACCCTTGAGCTGCCATAACAGCCTTGGAAACCACGTTTTCCGAAGCAATCAACTCGATATTGTTTTGTTGGCGTTCTTCTTCTTTGGCAATAGCATTCCAGAGATCAGCATCGTATGCTTTAAAATCGTCTTTATCAAAAATCATAGGTCTTCTCCTTTATAGTGTGACTGGTCCTTTAGTTTAAGAAATTATACTAAAAGATGCGAATAAACCGTTTCTGCACTTTATCACAAGTATAACCAACTTTTTCATAAAATGCATGAGCTCCCAGACGATGATCAGCAGAGTTTAAGCGGATAAACCCATAACCCCGTCTTTTTGCTTCTTGATCCAACCCTTGCAGTAAGCTTTTACCGATACCTCGTCCTTGTGCTTGAGGCGAAACTGCTAAGCCTAAAATATTAAATCCTGCTTTGGAATAGAGGGATTCATAAACTTCAGCATGGACATATCCAAGTAGGACATGGCTGACCTCATCCTCATAGCCAAGTAGGAAATGATGAGAATCCTGAGACAGTCTAGCTAGTTGACTAGCTGTGTCCTCTGAACTAAAAGAATAGCCCAAAGCCTCTTGGTTAATCTCACATATAGCATTCACATCTGTTTCTTGCAAATTTCTTAGCATCTCATTCCTCCTCAAAAGAAATCTCTGGCAACTGTGCAAGAATATCTTCTCGCTTAATCGCCCCCTGGCGTAAGATTTTCACCTTGTCTCCAGACAAATCCAAAATCGTCGAATCCTGTCCAGTTAGAAAAGCGTCGTCCTCCAGTCCCAAAACCTCTTGGTCAAAATCCTCTAGAATTTGAGCAAAGGTCACGCCACTCGCCTGACCCGAGATATTGGCAGACGGCCCAATCAAAGGACCTGTCTCTCGAATCAAATCAAGTGTAATGGGGTGACTCGGCATCCGAAATCCGACAGTTGCAAGACCAGAGTTGACCCAATAGGGAACTCGGTCATTGGCTTCGAGGATAATGGTCAAGGGACCCGGTAAAAAGGCCTCTACAAGCTTTTGTAGATAAGTTGGCTGATTCTTTGAAAAGTGCAAGATGTCCTCTAGAAAAGCGACATTAAGATTGAGTGCCTTATCTCTAGGACGACGTTTGAGTTTGTAAACATGGTCGACAGCTTTTTCGTCTAAGGCCTTAGCAAAGAGACCATAAACTGTCTCTGTAGGCAAAACAACAGCTCCGCCCTTTTCCAACTCTTGTCTAATCCTGTCCATCATCAACTACAACCATCCTATCTTGACCAAATTGGTCTTTGAGTGTTCGTACTCGTTTTTCAGGAAGATATTTCCTAAAAAGCGCAGGAACACTTTGACCTTGCTTGTATCCAATTTCAAGGTAAATCTTACCACCATCTGTGAGATAGTCTTTTGCATCTTCCGCAATTCTGCGATAAATAGCTAGGCCATCCTCATCTGCAAAGAGAGCTAGATGAGGTTCTGAATGCAAAACATTCAAACCAACCTCTGACTCATCTTCACGAGAGATATAGGGTGGATTGGATACAATTATATCATATTTTTCAGAAATTTCTGCAAAACAATCAGATTTTTTAAAAAATATATTAAGATTTTGATTTTTGGCATTCTCAGATGCAAGCTGCAAAGCCTCTTGTGAAATATCTGCTGCTGTCACTGACCAATCTGGTCTGTTTTTTGCTAGTGCGAGGGCTATGGCACCACTTCCAGTTCCAATATCTAGGACCTTAAGATTTTCCTCAGGATTTTCTGTGAGGATGAGTTCCACCAACTCTTCTGTCTCTGGACGAGGAATCAAAACCCGCTCATCTACTTTTAACTGCATTCCAAAAAATTCTGCGTGACCAATGATGTACTGCGCCGGTTTGTGAGCCACTAACTGCTGGTAAATTTCTTCTACAAAATTTTCTTCCTCTTTTGTCACTTCCTGCTGAAGAGCAAAGACAAAGTCCGTAAAAGAGAGATTTTTTAGGCTACGGTAGACAAAAGAGAGGCTTTCTGCTTCCTCTCCTTGTCTCATCAACTCTTCTTCAAAATCTGAAAATAATTGAGCTAATTTCATTATTTGTTTAATTCTTCTAATTTTTGTGTTTGGTCATAAAGAACCAAGGCATCCACAACTTCATCCAATTTACCAGACAAGATGGTATCTAGTTTTTGGAGGGTCAATCCAATACGGTGGTCTGTGACACGGTTTTGTGGGAAATTGTAAGTACGGATACGTTCTGAACGGTCACCAGTACCGATTGTCGACTTACGCTCAGCGTCTTGTTCATCTTGGGCAATCTGAGCAAAATGGTCAGCCACACGCGCACGAATAATCTTCATAGCCTTCTCACGGTTTTTCTGCTGGGTACGTTCTTCCTGCATCTCAACCTTGATATTGGTCGGCAAGTGAACAATACGAACGGCAGTCGCAACCTTGTTGACGTTCTGACCACCAGCACCAGATGCGTGGTAGATGTCAACACGAAGGTCTTTTGGATCAATATCGTACTCTACTTCTTCCACTTCAGGCATGATTAGAACTGTCGCTGTTGAGGTGTGGACACGGCCTTGGCTCTCTGTCACAGGGACACGTTGCACACGGTGGGCCCCAGATTCGTACTTAAGCTTAGAATATACAGATTGACCAGAAACCATAGCAACCACTTCCTTGAAACCACCGACACCATTCATAGAAGCTTCCATGACTTCAAAGCGCCAGCCTTGGGCTTCTGCATACTTTTGGTACATGGTTAGAAGGTCTCCAGCGAAGAGCGCTGCTTCATCTCCACCAGCTGCTCCACGGATTTCAAGGATGATGTTCTTGTCATCGTTTGGATCCTTTGGAAGGAGCAAGATTTTCAATTTTTCTTCATACTCTTCTTTTTCAGCCTTGGCATCTTTCAATTCTTGCTTGGCCATTTCTTCCAAGTCCACATCTCCGCCTGATTCCTTAATCATCTCTTCGGCATCAACGATGTTTTGAAGAACTTGTTTGTACTCACGGTAGGCTGTTACCGTATCACGAGTTGAAGCCTCTTCTTTTGAAAGCTCCATGAATCGCTTGGTGTCTGAAACGACATCAGGGTCACTGAGCAATTCTCCTAATTCTTCATAACGGTCTTCTACAGCTTGTAGTTGATCATAGATGTTCATTTTTCTTCATTCTCCTTATTGATTTCAGGCGCAAAATAATGTTTTCGGCAGACTGAGATATAGGTTTCATTTCCACCGATCTGAATTTGTTCGCCATCATAGACTGGCACACCATCCTGCGTACGCAACACCATAGTCGCCTTTTTCTTACAGTACTGACAAATGGTCTTGATTTCGTCAATCTTGTCTGCTAAGAGCAAGAGATATTTGGAACCTTCGAACAATTCATTGCGAAAGTCATTCTTCAAACCAAAAGCCATGACAGGTATGTCTAACTCATCGACAACACGAGCTAGGTCGTAAACATGGTGACGCTTGAGAAACTGGGCCTCATCGACCAACACACAGTAAGGTTTCTCAGGTAAGTCTCGGATATAGCCGAAGATATCCGTCGTTTCCTCAATCGCAATGGCTGGGCGTTTCATGCCGATTCGGCTCGACACATAGCCAACACCGTCACGCGTATCCAGAGCCGAAGTCATAATCACAACTCCCTTTCCTTGCTCCTCGTAGTTATAGGCCACCTTGAGAATCTCAATCGTCTTACCAGAGTTCATGGTCCCATAACGATAATACAACTGTGCCATGCTATTATTTCACGTCCATTTCTAAATTTTTGCTACATTCTAGTATATCATAATTTTCTGAAGCTTTAAACGGCAAAATGTGGTAAAATAGAAGAAATCAAAAACTAGTGGAGGAAGCTATTATGCCATTTGTACGCATCGATTTATTTGAAGGTCGCACGCTCGATCAAAAGAAAGCTCTTGCTAAGGAAGTAACGGAAGCTGTTGTCCGCAACACTGGAGCACCTCAATCAGCTGTTCATGTCATCATCAACGACATGCCAGAAGGAACTTACTTTCCTCAAGGGGAAATGCGCACCAAATAAACCAGCTTAAGCAGAATTGCTTAGGCTTTTTCAATCTCCAAGTAGCATCCATTGAAGAAATAGTCTAATTTTGTTACAATTTGAAGAGATGCTTGGATACCTATCCTAAGAAAAGAAATACAAAAGGAAATAGTATGATTACACGTGAATTTGATACCATCGCTGCTATCTCTACTCCACTAGGTGAAGGAGCCATTGGTATTGTCCGCCTGAGCGGAACAGATAGTTTTGCCATTGCGCAAAAGATTTTTAAAGGAAAAGACTTGAGCAAGGTTGCAAGCCATACCCTCAACTACGGTCACATTATTGACCCGCAGACAGGGAAGGTCATGGACGAAGTTATGGTTGGAGCTATGAAGTCTCCAAAGACCTTCACTCGTGAGGATATTATCGAGATTAACACTC
Source organism: Streptococcus oralis ATCC 35037 (assembly GCF_900637025.1). Classification (NCBI taxonomy): domain Bacteria; kingdom Bacillati; phylum Bacillota; class Bacilli; order Lactobacillales; family Streptococcaceae; genus Streptococcus; species Streptococcus oralis. The sequence goes on along the minus strand of NZ_LR134336.1, from coordinate 865,993 downwards.
ACGGTGGGATTGCGGTGACCAATGAGATTCTCCAACTAGCTATCCGTGAAGGAGCTCGGTTAGCAGAACCTGGTGAATTTACCAAACGCGCCTTTCTAAACGGTCGCGTGGACTTGACACAGGCTGAGGCAGTGATGGACATCATCCGTGCTAAGACAGACAAGGCCATGAATATCGCAGTCAAACAATTGGACGGTTCTCTTTCTGACCTCATTAATAATACTCGCCAAGAAATCCTCAATACACTTGCCCAAGTTGAGGTCAATATCGACTATCCTGAGTATGACGATGTTGAGGAAGCCACTACTGCAGTCGTCCGTGAGAAAACTATGGAGTTTGAGCAATTGCTAACCAATCTCCTTAGAACAGCTCGTCGTGGTAAAATCCTTCGTGAGGGAATTTCCACTGCCATTATCGGCCGTCCCAATGTTGGGAAATCCAGTCTCCTCAACAATCTCCTTCGTGAAGACAAGGCTATTGTAACGGACATCGCTGGTACCACCCGTGATGTCATCGAAGAATACGTCAACATCAATGGGGTTCCTCTAAAATTGATTGATACAGCTGGTATCCGTGAAACAGATGACATCGTGGAACAAATCGGTGTCGAACGTTCTAGAAAAGCCCTCAAGGAAGCTGACTTGGTCCTGCTTGTCTTAAATGCTAGCGAACCTCTAACTGCCCAAGACCGACAACTTCTTGAAATTAGTCAAGATACTAATCGAATCATTCTCCTCAACAAAACTGACCTGCAAGAAGCTATTGAAACAGAGGAACTTCCAGAAGATATCATCCGCATTTCAGTCCTTAAAAATCGAAACATCGATAAGATTGAAGAACGCATTAACAACCTCTTCTTTGAAAATGCTGGTTTGGTCGAGCAAGATGCTACTTACTTGTCAAATGCCCGTCATATTTCCTTGATTGAAAAAGCAGTTGAAAGCCTACAAGCTGTTAATGAAGGGCTGGAACTGGGTATGCCAGTTGATCTTCTTCAAGTAGATTTGACTCGTACTTGGGAAATTCTCGGAGAAATCACTGGAGATGCCGCACCTGATGAACTCATCACCCAACTCTTTAGCCAATTCTGTTTAGGAAAATAAGAAAAATCCATGATCCTTCTTGCGGTCATGGATTTTATTGTCTTTATTAGTAATCTGGTCTTAAAACACCTGTTACAGTTGCCTTGGTCGCTTCGTAGTCGCCATCTACGACAACTTTGATAATGCGTTTAGCATCTTCTTCTGGTGCTGGAACTAGAGGTAATCGAGTTGGTCCAGCTTCAAATCCCATATAGTTCAAAACAGCCTTAACTGGAGCAGGACTTGGATAAGAGAAGAGGGCGTTGACCTTAGGAATGAATTTACGTTGAATAGCTGCTGCTTTCTTCATATCGCTTTCTGCAATGGCAGTGAGCATCTCGTGCATCTCATCTCCATTTGTATGGGAGGCAACAGAAATAACCCCATCCGCACCAAGATTCATAGCATGGAAAGCGTCTCCATCCTCACCAGTATAAATCAAAAATTCTTCTGGCTTGTGTTCAATCAAGTAAGCCATATTAGCCAAGCTAGTACATTCCTTAACACCGATGATATTTGGGTGGTCAGCCAAACGAAGCATGGTTTCTGGAGTCAATTCGACAACCACACGCCCTGGAATGTTATAGATGATAATCGGTAGGTCAGAAGCATCTGCAATCGCTTTAAAGTGCTGATACATGCCTTCTTGTGAAGGTTTGTTGTAGTAAGGTACGATTGCAAGCCCAGCAGCGAAACCGCCAAAGTCTGCGACTTCTTTGACAAACTCAATTGAGTCTCGGGTATCATTGGTACCTACACCCGCAATCAAAGGAACACGTCCATTAACAATCTTTTGTACAGCTGCAAAGAGTTCCAACTCTTCATCGTGAGTCAAAGTTGGACTCTCAGCAGTTGTTCCAGCTAGGAGAATGCCGTCTGTGTGATGGGCCAATAAATGCTCAATCAAGGCTGGAATGGCATCAAAGTTGATGGAACCATCCTCATGGAAAGGGGTAATAAAGGCTGTGATGATTTTACACTCTTTTAAATCTTGATAAGACATGAGAAACACCTCTCTATTTCAAAGAAGGAGTTCATCTGAACTCCTAAACGATATGACTATTTTAATTCAAATTTCAACTCAGCTGTTGGACGAACCAATCCACGTTCATGAAGCGTTTCTGCAATCTGAACTGAGTTCCAGGCAGCACCTTTGAGAAGGTTATCTGAAACAACCCACATGTGGATTCCTTTTTCTGCATCCAAGTCTTTACGGATACGACCAACAAAGGTATCACGTGAACCAACTGCATTGATGGCTTGTGGATAGATTTGATGAGCTACATCATCTTCAAGAACTGCACCTGGGAAGGCTGCGATAGCTGCTTTCACTTCTTCGATTGGGGCCACTTCTTTTGTTTCGATATAAACTGACTCAGAGTGAGCTGATAAGACTGGAATACGAACACATGTTGCAGACACTGCGATGCTGTCATCTTCCATGATTTTCTTCGTTTCCTTGGTCATCTTCATCTCTTCGTAAGTGTAATCATTGTCTGTGAAGACATCGATTTGCGGAAGAGCGTTAAAGGCGATAGGATAGTGTTTCTTGTCACCACCTGAAGGCAAGATTTCCGCATGCAAATCACGTGGATTCACACCATCATTCAAGACTTCACGAAGTTCACGTTGTGTTTCAAGAATAGCTCCCATACCTGCACCAGAGACTGCTTGGTAAGTTGAAACGATGATACGATCCAAGCCCCATGTTTGACGAACAGGCTCAAGAGCCACCATCATTTGGATTGTTGAACAGTTAGGGCAGGCAATGATTCCGTTGTGGGCATCAAGTGCATGAGCATTGACCTCTGGAACAACCAAAGGAACATCTGGATTTTGACGGAAATAAGATGTGTTATCTACTACTACTGCCCCAGCTTGAACTGCGTATGGTGCATACTTAGCTGATGTCGAACCACCTGCTGAGAAGAGTGCAATATCAACACCCTCAAAGGCTGTCTCAGTTGTTTCTTCAATCGTAATATCTTGGTCTTTAAATTTCAAAGTTTTGCCTGCTGAACGTGCAGAAGCAAGGTAACGAATTTTATCGATTGGAAGTGTTGATTCTTCCAACATTTTTATCATCTGAGCTCCGACAGCACCTGTCGCGCCGACTACAGCAACTGTATATCCCATAAATAACCTCTTTCGGAATTTTCTAAAAATTTCTATAATAGATGTATTATACTACTTTTTCCAGAAATTGAAAAGCATTTTTAGACTATATTTTCTGAAAACTAAAAATCCCTAGTCATTGACCAGGGACTAAGAGGCATCTTCATGTGATGAGCAGGTTCACACAACTCATCAAGGTCCGCTCCTGCGTTGTGACCTCCTTATGCTCAATAGCAGTCCGAAGACTGCCTATCGACTCATCGCATCTACTATTCTACTAGATAGAGTCACTTTTGTCAACAGCCAAAACTCTTTGCTTCATTTATACAGGTGCATAAGAAATATCTTTGAAAAATTTGGGGCAGACATAACAAAAACCCTTGTAAATAAGAGTTTTTGTATCTATTTAATGCTAATTGCCGGGATTGAACCGGCGACCTCATCCTTACCATGGATGCGCTCTGCCAACTGAGCTAAATCAGCTTACCTAAAAAGTATACTATAGTTCTATGTTCTTGTCAAGCGCTCTCTTTTAATTTTATGGAATGAAAAAAGCTAGATTTAGCAAGAATCTAGCTTATAAACTTCTTATTTTGTTAGATCGATTCGCTGTCCCAATTTACCAATCAAAATCGCTCCCACTATAAGTGATGCAAACTCACCAATTCCAGTAGAGAACCATGTGAAGAAGAAGGGAGCTTCTGTCAAGATATGGAGTTCAGCTGCAATGGTAATCATTGAAATGGAGAAGAGGATTGAAAAGAAGAAATGATCTTTTCGAATCAATCCGTTAAAGAGGTAATCTTTGCTGTATTTTGCAAAGAGCAATACCCCTAGACTAAGGAAAACTAGGGTAGAACCTCCACCGACAAAGACATCTATTAGGCCAAAACTACTAAATAAATTAGCAATCATACATCCAATTGTCACACCGATGATATATTTAGGGTTGTAAAAGGCCAAGAAATTCAACATTTCTGAAATACGGAACTGATACGCCCCAAAACTAAGAACATTGATTGGTGGCGTAATAGTCAAAACTACATAGATCGCAGCAACGATAGCGATGTCTGCCATGTCACGAACAGTTAATTTTTTCATGTTTTCTCCTTTAGCGGTTTCCCGCGTAAAATATGCTTGGTGAAAGAAGCTAAGCACCAAGGGTTGAGGTTATCAACCTTACCAGTATAGCACAATATATGACTTTATGCTATACTAAAATCATGAAAAATCAAATAAAAGCTTTCTTTGATAATGAAATCCTTGCCTATCTTTTTTTTGGTGGCGCTACTACTCTGGTTTCTATTGTATCACGTTTGGTTATTTACCATATCAGCCACCAGGAAATCCTCGCAACTGCCCTCGCAAATATTATCGGGATTCTCTTTGCCTTTCTCACAAATGATACAATCGTCTTTAAACAAGAGAGAAGGAATTGGCCAACCCGCCTGGCTAAGTTTTTCTTAGCTCGTCTTTCTACTCTTGGTCTTGACGTTCTTTTAACTTATATCTTTGTTACAACTTTCCCTGATATTATTGGCCAGTTTGTCGAATTTAATATAGATAGGGTTAATACGATTGAAACTATTCTAGCACAAATCTTGATCATCATTTTAAACTATATTTTCAGCAAAATCTATATTTTTAAAGGAAACAACTGACCACTTTGAGCGTTCAAGTTGCTTTTTGTCACAATTTAGGATATAATAAATTAGAAAATTAGGAAAGGAATTTATGAAAATGTTAAAGGATCTTAAAGAATTCTTGCTTCGTGGTAATGTCGTTGACCTCGCTGTCGGTGTGATCATTGCCTCTGCATTTGGTGCTATCGTTACTTCATTTGTTAACGATATCATCACTCCACTTCTATTGAACCCAGCTTTGGAAGCTGCGAAAGTACAAAACATCGCTGAGCTTGCATGGAATGGTGTTACATATGGTAAATTCTTGAGTGCTATTATCAACTTTCTCGTTGTAGGTACTGTGCTTTTCTTCGTTATTAAAGCTATGGAAAAAGCGCAAAACCTTCGTAAGAAAGAGGAAGTAGTTGAGGAAGCACCTGCTGCTCCAACTGAACTTGAAGTTCTTCAAGAAATCAAAGCTCTTCTTGAGAAAAAATAAAACAGATAAAGGATTTAGCTTAAAGCTAAATCCTTTTTTCTTTACTCTTTTGGTAACTTCCCAGCTTTTTCGAGCATTTTCTTAATCAAGTAAGGCATCTTCACATTTTCACGGCCTTTTTTCTCAATGAGCTTTTTGACAAATTCTGGCATCTGAAGGTCGTCTGTCTCCTCCATGATGTCCTTTGTAGTTGCCGAAGGCGCTAACTCATCGAAGGTTTCTTCTTCTGGGAGAAAAGCTTTAAATTCTTTGTCTTCATTGGCTCGTACAGTAGCAACTAAAGCGTCAATTAAACGGCTATCTGTATTGGGCATAGGTGGACGATGGTAGGTGACACCTAATTCTTGACACAACTCATAACATTCCACATCGTTATCAAACAAGACTTCGATGTGCTCACTGATAAAGCTAATCGGGACAAAAATATAATGCTCTGGATGTTGCTTTTGTTCTCGTAAATATTCTAAGACATCTGGCTTGATCCAAGGGATTCCAATATCGCTTTCGCTCTGCCAAGTATTGGTATACTGGTCGGCTGTTAGGCCGAGTTGTTCAGCAATGAGCTTGCTATTATCGAAAATCTGATCGATATAAGGATCTCCATAATCCAAGGCAAAAATGGGAACACTGTGAGCTGAAAAGATTACCTTGAAAGATTCTTCTCCCACATGGTTTCGTAAAATTTTTTCAATCTCATCTGTCCAGAAGTCCAGCAAAGGCTGTTGTTGATACCAGTCCTTAATGACTAAAAATCGGATCTGCTGGCTTTCCAAAAACTTTTCATACCCCATGACTGAGTAAAAGGAATAATGAGGTTCCAAAATCAAACAAATACATTCTTCAATACCATCAGACTCCATCTGCTTGATCACATCAGGGATAAAGGGCCGAGAAAACTTATTGGCAAAGTAGATACCGTACTCCTCGCCTAAACGTTCCTTGACTAAATCAACCTCCTCACGTGTAATCCGCTGCAAGGGCGTCCCACCGATAAGGACATAGTTGTCATAGAGAGTCTGAATCTCGTGGTCTTGGGGTCTAACACCACGACGAATATTTGTAAAAAATTCTGCTACTCCTTCAAAACTAATCTCCTCTGGAGATCCAAAGGTCATCATTAATATAGCTTTTTTCATGTTATCATCCTTATGATATTATTTTCACTATCTATTCTATCATGAAAGAAAAAAATAGTAAACGCTTCCGACGTCTACTATTTCTTTTGTTCTTTTGTCTTTCTATCTCGCCTTATGATTAGGATGATAACGACAAGGAGTAAAATAACGATAATCAGGAGAAGAAAGGCAAGGATATAAATCCAATGCGTTGGTAGGCCTTGATCGAAATACCGCGTCCCTACTGCTTCCCCACTTTTATCCTGGGCTGCTTTTACTGGTGCATCCGTTATTTTAGCTAAGAGGATATGCCGTCCGTTGGTAATATTAAGGAAACAGGTGCTTAATAAAACAATCTTGTCCGTTGAGGTCAAGGAAACATCTCGCTTGTACTTGGCTTTACTTAGCAAATATTGATAGTAGGCCTGGTGTTCCTCATCGTTGGAACTCAAAATTCGGTAAATCTCCGTGTCATAGGCATCTACTTCTAAAATTCCAAATATCTCAAGCCCTCGTTCACGGCCGTTATAATAGATAGAGCCATAACGATGCTTTTCAAAAAAATCTTGATCCGCAAATTTTTGAATCTCCCCAAACATAGCACCAGAAGCCATGGAGTGACCATAAATGATGGTGTTAAAGTCCGTAAAATTTGGGTTAAAACGATAGTCTAGGAATATAGAACCTGACACAGTATAATCGCCAAAGGCATTGCGGTCAAGGTATTTGACATTGTCCTGACTCTGTAAGAGAGGATAGTCTACCTTGGTCCCATCGAGGCTAATCCAACCACAAACATCCTTGTTGAGGTGTTGCAAGGTTTCAAAGCCCGTACTGCTGGCATCCTTTTCAATGGGATTATAATGATCGTAGTCGCTCGCAAGAGCTCTATCAGCTGTAAAAAGACAGAAAAAAGCTAGAAAGAGGGATAGAATGGCCTTTATGGCTTCGCGACTTGTACTTGTTTTCATATTTCCTTCTTTCTCCTTTCTAGCCTTGAAAATAAAAGAGCAAGAGAGGCTGTCCCTTTCTCTTTTATTGGTAGTTTAGTCAGTAATGGTATCTGCCCCTTCTTCCTTTGCTTCTCTTCTACGACGCAAGATCAAGTAGAGGATGATGAGCAAGAAGATCAATAGCAAGAGCAAGATAAATAAGATGATATACCATATCCACAAAGGAATCGATGAGAGAAATCGTCCGAGCGACGAATCATCAAAGACGCTGTAAGGAAATGGTTTTGATTTTTTCGTATGGAAGGTGTTCTTTGGAACCGTATCCGTAATCTTGGCAACTACGATATGTCTCCCATTTGTTACGTCTAGGAAACAGGTACTGAGAAGGATGATATGGTCATTTGGCCCCAGTGTAATGTCTCGTTTGTGAATGGCAACCGAGAGTAAGTGATCGATATATTCTTGGCGCCGATCATCTCCATTAATACCTGGATCATAGATGTTAAAGTCATAGGCGTCTACCTCGAGCATTTCAAAGATCTCAAGACCTTTTTCAACGCCATTATAGTAAATACTACCGTAGCGATGCTGGTCAAAGAATTCCTTATCAGAAAACTTTGCTACATCTCCAAACATAACCCCATTTTCTACATGGTGCCCGTAGATGATGGTATTAAAGTCTTCGAACTTGGATTCATTTCGAGCCTCAAGGAAAATAGCTCCTGTAGCTGCAAATTCTCCCTTGGAATCCTTGTTCAGGTATTTTTCATTGTCTTTGGCTTGGACTAAGGGATAGTCGATATTGGTGCCATAGACATTGATCCAACCGATAACCTCTGGATTGACTTGCTGTAGCTTGTGAAAGCCAGAAAAACTAGCAAGCTCATCCTTCTCAGTGGTACTCACTGGTCTATAGGCCTCATACTCACTTGATGAAGCCTGAGAATAAACCTGATTGGCATCCCAAAGGGCGTAGAAACCAAAGAGAAAGACTAAGGCTGTCAAGAGGAGCAAGATATGATTCATCAATGCATCTACAGCAAGGACCAGACGCCTAGACAAACTCCTTTTTGGTTTCTCACGCTTGATTTTCATCGGTCAAACCAGTTGCCTAAGCTTGTCTGCGTTTTTTAGACAAAACAACAAATCCAGCCAAACCAAGACCAATCATCAAGATGAAAGGAAGGTTGTCAATCAAGAGACCAGTAGGGGTAACGTCTGGTAAGCTATTTGTGATAGTGTTATCGTTTGGTTTTTCACCAATAAGGATACTATCTTGAGTGAAATTTGTAGAAACTGTACCAGCTTGATTTTTTGATGCTCCGTTCTCCTTATATGCAGCTGAAGCTGTGTAACCTTGAGATCCAGTTTCAACCAATTTATAACGAGTACCAGCAGGAATTGTGTCAAACACTAAAGATTGATCGTGACGTAGTGTTATAGTCGTTTCTTGACCATAGACAAATGTTTTTGAGGTTTCACCGATTTTACCAGTGATTGATTGTGAAGTTTCTGTAGATGCTTTTGTGAAAGTAAGCTTGAAAGTGAAATCTTTTGATTTATCTGCAGTAGCACCTGATACAACTTTTTTAATTACTAAAGATTTAGCATTTGGGTCAACTTTTGAAACATTTGGTTTATTAGGGTTTGGTTCATTTGGATCTGTAATTTTACCAGCATTTTTACGATAAATGTTAGTGAAAAGATCATATTTGTAAGTAGTTCCACTTTCAGATGGTTTTACTTTACCATTCACACTTGGGGATACTTGTTTAAAATACACAGAAGAAATATATGTTCCTCCTGTAGTTTTGTTCTTAACAATAACGTGCATTTCATAGTTGCGATTATCATATGTCATAAAATCAATAGGTGAACCATTTTTTTGAATAACTTTCCAACCAACATTTTGTTTTTCAGCAACAGTATAGACATATTCACCAGCATGTGTATAGTTCACTTCTCTAAAAATATCGCCGGTATCTTTCTTAATGTTAGTTTGGCCAGTTGCTAAAACGTCTGTTCCAGAATAAGATACATTTTTATCTGTAATTTGACCATTAGAAGAATCAATTGTTTCATAGGGTGCACCATTTGATGATGTACCAGTTTTAGGGGTGAAAGTAAATGTAAAAGTTGCTTCAGGTGTTGTAATTCCTTCAGCAATGTTCAACACCTTATTAATAGAAACTTTTGCACTTGTTTCACCAGTTGCTTTGGCAGTCGCCACATCATTATCATCCGCAAATGTTGGCACTCCTCTAAAGACCGACAAGGCGGTTACAGCTGCAATACTTGCAGTAACTAATTTTTTCAAAAATGTTTTTTTCATGATTATTCCTTTTATTTTTTAATTTCTTTTTTCATAAATTGTCATCAAAAGCCCCGTCGCCTTAGGACTGTTACCACCTTGCCATGGGTATCCTGTATAGGAATGGTTCCAAAAGCACGACTATCTACAGCCGTTGTTCGATTGTCTCCGAGGACAAAGAGTTGTCCTGCTGGGACTTTCATTGGGAAGGTAGCCCCTTCCTTATAGAGCAGCGTTTCTTTGTAGATATCCTGCTCTTGTTGAGGAGAACCGTTGATGATGAGACCATTTTCGTTTATATCGATCGTACTTCCTTCGGTTGCAATGACACGCGCCACTCTTTCCTTGCCCTTATAACTATAGACGAGCAGATCACCAATCGAATAACGTTTATCCAACCTATAGTAGACAACCAAGTCGCCATCTTTTAAGGCTGGCTTCATGCCATCGTCATTGTATCTCAATAGTCCAAAGACAAAAAAGTAAAGGGTGGCTAGTACAAACCCAACCATCAGAAGCTTACTGACTAAGTAGAGGATATCTCCCCATACACTCGGCGGAGACTTATCCCGATTGACTTGTGTTACTGTTTTCTTATGTTTCTTTTTAAGTAGCATTATTTTCTCCTATGTACCACTAGATAGCCGAGTAGGATTGTAAAGAAGATTCCTCCTAGAGGAAGGATTATTCCTAACATGAGTGTACTGCTGAGGAAGTCAACTCCGGTTTCAGGTACACTGTTCTTATTATTCGTGACTGTCGCGGACTTATCCCCATCCAGTTTGCCTTCTTGATTTTCATAAGATACCTGATATCCACGAGAAGAGTTTGTTTCCTCTTCTACGGTATAGTGACTATCAAGTGGAAGTCCATCAATTTTTATGGTTTGATCTTTGTTTAGATCAATAGACGCTCGACCATTCGTAAATTGCAGAGGGGTTCTTTTATTATTCACCGTTGCAGTATAGGTTCCATTCAATGGACTATTCTGAGCATCCCTGATGTTAATGGTAATCTTGAAGGATTTTAATAGGTTGGCAAATACACCCGTAACCTTTTTTGTAACGGATAAACTTGGAAGCTTGTGATTCGTGACAGTGCTTGTTTCGTCTTTATTCAGATCACCCTCTTGATTCTCATATGTAACGTGGTAACCATTCGTTGATGCCGCTTCTTCTTCAACCTTGTAATGGGTTCCTCGAGGAAGATAGCTTAGAATGCCTCTCCAACGCTTTCGTTTTTCGACACGGATCTCCGCTTCACCATTCACAACAGTTATCTCTCCGAAAGTTCCATTCAATGGCTTAGAATCAGGAGAGGTTAGTTTTACCTTAATCCTAAACTCCTTGTTCAAGTTATTTTCAGCTTCCAACACTTTCTTAATCGTCAGACTTGGCAATTGTTTATAGATTACCTTAAAGGATGGGTTAGATTCTGTACCAACATTTTTTATTTCTTTGGTAAAGGCTGGGACATCGGGTGCAATTAAATCGTATTGATATCCTTTGGCAACTTTTTCAAAGTTCCTCGTTTCATTAGATACGTTTTTACTAACATTCACATTTGTCTTTCGATAGTCTTGATTATCAGAACCTCCGTTCTTGTTCTTTTGAACCAGTTTCAGTTCAACATTACTCGGTTGATCAGCTGTAATAACAGTTCTCGCACCCGTCACACCTTGCCATTCAACTTCCACTGGTACCGTTAATGGATCTGAAGGCTTAAATGTTGGGTTGTCAGAGTATTCTTTGGTCTTGGTTTGAGAGTTGCCTATTCCATAGGAATAGGTGACACTAGCACCTTTATTGGAGTAGAGTTTATTGACATCAGAACCCTCAGCATCACCAGCCTCTAGTTTTTTATCACCAGCAATGGCATCCAGGGCTTCTTGACTAGATGTAACAGTGAATTTTAGGACATATCTAGCTCCATCTTCTAAGGAATAATTCGGAGAAAATTTTGCCGTAACTTCCACTAATCCTTCTGAGGTTGTTTTGGTATCAAAAGTTACTTGATTTTCAGTTAATATTTCACTGCTACCATCCTTTTCTTTCACTACACGAAACTCTGACGATCCGTTCGGTAATAGCTGGACATACTTAGAAAGAACATCCTTGATGGACACATGGTGGATTCCCAGTGGCAGAATCTTATCAGTGATATCTTTAAAACTGTCCCGTAACTGGTCTTCATCATTTGCAGAGAATATTTCATTTGGAATGGAGGCATTATGTTGCCTCATATAATATTGCAGACTGGTAATACTGTCGACATTGTTTGAATAACGAAATTTAATCGAATAGAAACCATCAAGTGTTGGAGCCAAGCTATATGATAGACTATTTAGATTATTATTTAATCTATCCCAAAACCACTGGGGAGCTGTTTCGATATTAGGATCTTCGTTATTGTAGTTATATATAGTGTAACCATTGGCATCGTAGACCATATTCGCAAAGCCATCTGAAAGCAAAATAACGACTTTCTTAGCATTAGATCTTGCACTTCCCATTAACTGGTTGGCCAAGGTTAATCCAGCCCCAATATTGGTCCCAGTACCAATCCCTGACTCAGTACCAATGGAATTACCTCCTGCAATACTCATGTTGTATACCGCTGTTTTAGCAGCACGAGCATTGTTACTCCATCCTAAAATCGTGTTAGCATCATCCCATGGTGAAACACCATCATAGTATTTTGTCATCCGTTCATAGGGCCAGTATGGTCTAAATAGTCTCCATTTATTTCCATCCCAATACTGATCAACCTTTTTATTGTCAATTTTCCCACCAAATCCTACCATAGATAAGCGGTTATTGGAATTGGATAGAATGGTATCAATTAAGCCCTTACGACCATTTGTTCCTCTTAGAGTATTTTTCAATGCGTCAATCCTACTGATCGTCCGTCCATCAAAAGATTGGACATCCTGATTCTGCATACTTCCTGAGAGGTCTGCTACTAAAACAACATCCAAGGGATCCGTTTGGGTCTCCGTTCCCAGTTTGGACGTGATATCCAATGACAACTCATACTTGTCATCCTGTCCTGATATCGGAGTAATTGTCTTGTGAAGAGTTGTCTGAGGTTCTGTAGTAGAATCTGCATTTAACAGACTTATCGGAGCACACAAAAAGAGAATAGCTAACAGTGTAACTAAACGGCGTGCAATAATTTGAACTTTCTTAAAATCGAAGCGAATGTTCATTTTATTCTCCTTAACTAGAATGTACTAATATTGTTACTATATCAATCTAGGACATTTACAAGATAATTGTACAATAAAGTTCACGCAGTGTCAATTAATATGATTAATTTTATATTATGTTAATTAATAAAAGAGTATGATTCTTCTTTGTCTTTCAAACTATTCTATGGTAAAATGAAAAAAGAATAAAAAAATCTCATAAAATATCAATGCATATATTTTATTCTAGAATATCCAAAATTTCATTTAAAAGTCTATTGAATTTGAATTATTATATTTTTTCAAAATTCATGAAATTTTCAGAATAAGGTTTTTTCCGAAGTTTGCATTCTATTTTATGATTGTTAAAGGAGTTTTTATGACTTATCCGAACCTTTTAGATCGTTTCTTGACCTACGTTAAGGTCAATACGCGTTCTGATGAACACTCTACTACTACTCCAAGTACGCAAAGCCAGGTAGATTTTGCGACCAATGTTCTTATTCCTGAAATGAAACGTGTCGGTCTGCAAAACGTCTACTACCTTCCAAATGGTTTTGCTATTGGTACCTTACCAGCTAATGATCCCAGCCTTACACGCAAGATTGGCTTCATCTCCCACATGGATACTGCTGATTTTAATGCTGAGGGAGTTAATCCGCAAGTCATTGAAAATTACGATGGTGGAGTTATCGACTTGGGTGATTCTGGATTTAAACTCGATCCTGCTGATTTCAAGAGCCTTGAGAAATATCCAGGCCAAACGCTTATCACAACTGATGGCACGACCTTGCTGGGTGCTGATGACAAGTCAGGGATTGCTGAAATTATGACTGCTATTGAATATCTGACTGCTCATCCCGAAATCAAACACTGTGAGATTCGAGTTGGTTTTGGACCAGATGAAGAAATCGGTGTTGGAGCTAACAAATTTGATGCTGAAGACTTTAACGTTGACTTTGCCTATACTGTTGATGGTGGTCCGCTAGGTGAGCTTCAGTATGAAACTTTCTCAGCAGCTGCTGCTGAGCTTCATTTCCAAGGGCGCAATGTTCACCCTGGTACTGCTAAAGGACAGATGGTCAATGCCCTTCAGCTAGCGATTGATTTTCATAATCAACTTCCAGAGAATGACCGACCTGAATTGACAGATGGTTATCAAGGTTTCTATCATCTTATGGATGTGTCAGGTAGTGTTGAGGAGGCGCGTGCAAGCTACATCATTCGAGATTTTGAAAAGGATTCCTTTGAAGCTCGTAAAGCAGCTATGCAAGCCATCGCTGACAAGATGAATCAAGAGCTTGGGAATAATCGCGTGACCTTAACTCTGACAGACCAGTACTACAATATGAAGGAAGTCATTGAGAAAGACATGACTCCTGTAACCATTGCCAAAGCCGTAATGGAGGATCTGGGAATCACGCCAATTATCGAACCAATTCGTGGTGGAACAGATGGGTCTAAGATTTCCTTTATGGGGATCCCAACTCCTAATATCTTTGCTGGTGGTGAAAACATGCATGGACGTTTTGAATACGTGAGTCTTCAGACCATGGAGCGTGCGGTGGATACCATCATTGGTATTGTAGCTTATAAAGACTAAAAAAGACGAGGTAGCTCAGCTACTTCGTCTTTCTTTTTATTCGTTTGGTTGAGCACTTGGCTCAGTCTCACTTTTCTCTTGCTTTTCGCTTGATTGAGAAGCAGTTGTTTCACTGCCTTTCTCAGACTTAGATTGACTGTCAGTTTCACTTGCTTTTGAACGAAGTTCTTGGTTCAAGCTAATGATATCTTTAGCTAGAGTGAGGAGACCTTCTTTATCACTACTTTTAGCTGCGAGTTGATCAAAAAGGGCATCGACACGTTCAAAGTCAGCATCAGATCCTTTGTTATCCTCTAAGTACTTGTGAAGAGAGAGCAAGATATTATAGAGTTTTTGGTAGATAATCACCGTTTGTGGATCTTGTTCTGCTTCTTTTTTCTCTCGTTGGATAGTCGCTGCAATACGATTCAAGAGATCCTCAAGTTGTGTTTTAGCTTCGTCAAGGTCTGCATTTTCCTTTTCAGTAGCCGCTTTGATATTAGCTGCTTCTTCAGCTAGGGATTGTTTGACACCATCTTCTTTGACACGTGCTAGGAGTTGAGCAGCTTTAGTTAGGAGAGCATCCACTTCTTCCTTCTTAACATGACTAACCCGCTCTTCTGGCATAAAATCACCGTAGAGTTCTTTTAGGAATTCATAGATGGCGGTCTTAGCAGTTTGACTATCTACTTTTTCCGTATCTAGAATAGTCTTACCAACTTTTGTAGAAACGGGTTCTTCTTTGAGAGCTTCTTCTACTTCTAACTTAGTTTGGTAAATAGTTGGGAATAACTTGTTCAAGTCGGTTGCTTTGAGGAAAGATTGTGACTGGTAAAGTTCCCATGTCAACTTGGCAACACGGTTCCGAAGTTCTTCTCTCAAACGACCATCAGACACATGTTCGTAGAAGTACTTGATGTACTCTACTGTTGTAACCCCTGTCCGATCTCGGAAATCTTGCAAGGCCTGCAGTTTCGCTTCAATCGCAGTCAACTCTGTCTCATCCTGTGCTAGTTTTGCTTCCTGCAAATGTACCAAAAGATCTTTCTTAGGCAAGCCATAAGTATCTGTATCCAGTGTATTGATCTTATCTACAAGGGCTTGATACTTCTTATCTAAAGGTGAAGTTTCAACCGGTGCCATACTTTGATCCACATGGATATACTGTTTATCAAAGAGATCCAAGGCTGCTAGGTATCCAGCAGTTGAGTTTGTTGCCAGTTTTTTCATATTTTCGGTGAATTGCCCCAAAGCAAGTTCAACCCGTCTCTGCATGATTGGCTGGTCTTTGTAGAGACTTCTGCTATCTGCTAACAGTTGATCCACCTTAGATAGAACTGTTTGTTCATCAAATGCTCCAGGTTGATAGGTCGATTGTAGGGCCGGAATCTTATTTTTCAAAGCTACTTCATAGCCCTTAGTTTGAACCTTGATGTAGTGATTGTGGTCTCCGTGAGGAATCACAAAACTACCACTTTCTACCTGTAAACTATAAGGAGATACCCCATCACGTAGGGCAGTTGTATACAGTTCATTTAGGAAATCCAGTTCTGGGTTCCCAGTTTGGAGAGGAATACGAACATGTTCTTTTCGAACAGCATAGGGATGGATATGGGTTGGATCATAGGCTTGATCCGGATTTCCAAAGACAAAGAATCCATTTGAAATGCGAATCGCTTCAAGCGGTACTCCGTAGGTCTGTGAGATATACTTGATTTTTTCTTCATCGCTAGCATCTCTTGAGAAACTTTCCACAGTCTTTGCAAGTGGTTGAACGTGCTGAGACTGATGATTTTCTTTCAAGTGATCTTGGGCAGCTTTGATTTGGGCTGCAGTCAAGTCCTTCTTAAAGAAATAATGAGCGTGATCTCCATGAGAAACTACAAACCCTTGCTCATCTTCACTAATAACACGGTCAGCTGCAAAACCATGATCATGTTCTTCACCGTGGTGATGGTCATGCTCCTCTCCATCATGGTCATGATCTTCGTGGTTGGTATCCTGACTTCCATGGTTACCGTCTTGGTCATGATGATGATCTGGTTGAGCTGGATGTTCTGTTGGTTTGCTTGGATTTTCCAAAGGTGTTGGCTTCCCACCGTCGCTAGATAAAGGAATCATACGCGCAATCTTTTCTTCCAAGGCAGAAAGTTTTGTATATGGGATGAAATGATAGTGATTTCCGTGAGGAATCGCCACACCACTCGGCGTTCTACTTGAAATCTTAGCAGGGTCAAAAATCAAGCCATCTGATTCAGCATAACGTTGACTACTTGGAAGAGCATAGAGCTGTTGCAATAGACTCTGAAGACTCTCAGCTTGATTACTTGGTGTTTCAGCCTGTTGACTTTGGTTGGTAGTTTGACCAGTTTCGTTTGGACTAGGACGATAGTTAGTCACACTCTGCTGAGTTCTAGTTCCAGAGAGGTAGGCTTGGGCAGCAGCTAATTCGCTAGCAGACAAGGAACTCTTTGGAATGTAGTGGTAATGTCCACCGTGAGGTACGATATAAGCATCTCCAGTATCCTCTATAATATCAGAAGGATTAAAGATGTAGCCATCATCAGTTGTATAGCGACCTTGAGATTGAGCAAGCGCCACTGCACTATTAGAAGTTGGTGCGTCGTGAGTATGGTCTTGTTTTTGGCGCTCAATTTCCTCCTTCGTACGAATATTATCAGCATGAGCCGCATCTTTAAGGTAGACATAATACTTACCATCAACCTTGATAATGTAGCCACCTTTGATTTCGTTGACAATATCAGCGTCTTTCAGTTGATAATTGGCATCTTTCATCAACAGTTCTTCGCTGAAAATCGCGTCAAAAGGAACTTTACCATTGTAATAATGGAAATGATCACCATGTGAAGTCACATAACCTTGATCGGTGATTTTCACGACAATTTGTTCAGCCTGAATATCTTCTTTTTTGCTAACTTGATCTGGTGTCTGGGTCTCTGTTTTTTGAGAATCTTGCTTCCCATCGACATAAGACACACGGTTATTATCTTTGTTTCCTTCTACCTGGTGTTGGTTCAATGCATAGATGCAAAGGCTTAGGGAAAGGACAAGAGCCGATCCTGCTGCAAGGTATTTCTTCTTCATTTTCATCATCTCCTCATTTTAATTCTTCTGCAAGAACATTCATGTTTTCTTCTAGATTTTCTAAGTAAGTTTTGTCATTTTCAGGATCTGCTTCTAAAGGATTGAGTGTCTTTAGGCTAACTCCTGTTGATTTGACCAAGGTCTCAGCGACTTTAGAAGAAGCATTGCTCTCAGTAAAGATGGTTTTAACCTTATAGGTCTTAACGAATTCCTGAATTTCTGTTAGTTGTCTCGGACTTGGTTCTTGTTCAGGGGAAATCCCTGCTATACCAAGTTGTTTCAAACCAAAGCGTTTAGCGAGATAAGAAAAGGCTGTGTGTTGTGTAACAAAGGTCTTTTGACTCGCTTTTTCAAAAATAGGCTGGTACTTCTTAGTCAATTCTTGGGCTTTAGCGATAAAGTTTTTAGCATTCTTTTGATACGTTTCCTTATTAGCACTATCAATCTCCGAAAGTTTGTCAGCGATAATCTGAGCTTCTTCACCTGCTTTTTCTGGATCTAACCAAGTGTGAGGGTCATAGAGTGTCTTTTCATCAACTCCATCCCCTACTTCTACATCTTCCAAACCTGGTACACGCTCCAAGGTCATTCCTTCAGAAGCTTCTAAAACTTTAACTTTTGAGTTTTTCAAGTTAGGATCTAGGCTTCCAGCCCAAGATTCGAGCGTATGAGAATGGTAGACAAAGACATCTGCATCATAGATAGCAGCAATGTCATTTGCTGACGGTTCAAAGGAGTGAATCCCACTACTTGACTGAATCATCCGTACGTCATTCAAGTCACCTGATACCTCTTTGACCATGGCATAGATTGGGTAAAAACTTGTTACAATCTTCATCCCTTTTGCTTCTTGTTTTTCTTTTTGGCTACATGCTCCTAAGACAAGAACCAAGAGACCTACCACTAATAATAGAAATGTTCTTTTTTTCATCGTTACTCCTTAACTAGTATTTAACCATTTAATTAACTAGTAAATAGTTTATCTTTATTTACACTATATGTCAAGATATTTTACATATTTTCATGAAAAAAATGAGAACTAGAACTTACATTCTGTTCTCATTTTCGATTTTAACTTTTCTAGTTCTCCTATCCTGTTTTTAGGAGTTAGAAAATGTTGTTACAACTACTTACTCTCCCTTAACAAAGCCAATAATTTTTCAGCTTCTGCCATAATAGTATTGTTGTCCTGGGAGCCAAATAGCAGGTTATTTTTTAAGCCAGTGAGAGTTTCTTTGGCATTGGACTTGATAATGGGGTCTTGGATCTTTGCAAGTAGCTCTTCAGCCTCTCTCAGTTTTTCTTCAACCTTTTCAGTTTCAACCTGAGGTTCTTCTGGTTCCTCTGGTGATTCTTCTTCTGGCTCCTCAGTTGGTTTTGGAGATTCTGGTTTCTCACTCTGAGGTTTCTCTTCGCGAGGTTTTTCTTCCTCAGGTTTTTCTGTACGAGGTTTCTCCTCTGATGGTTTTTCCGTTTGATTGGTATCAGCTTGACCATTTTGGTTTCTTTGAACATGGTCACTTGCATTCCCCCAACCACTATCTGAATGCGGACGTTCGTTTGGATGTTCGACATAGTACTTGACAGTCGCAAAGAGATCCTCAAGAGTATACCCCTTAGGTGCCTCATAAAGTCCTTCGTCAAACCACTCAAATTTTATGTTATGGTAATGATCATAATGAGGAATGATTAAACTACCGTTTTTAACTTCCACGGTATGTTGGAGATTGTAAGGCATACGATCAAGCGGCACCTTCTTAGCTGCTTTCACGCGGTTGTAGATAGCTTCTGCTCCTTTAGCCTCCGTATTTCCTGGATTCTGATGGTCTGTTGAAGGAGGAGTCAAACCTTTCTCTTTAGCATAAGCCTGGGCTGCCGCTCTTTCGGCTTCAGACAAACTATCTTTCTTAATCCAATGACTATGGGTCATATGTGGAGCTACATAGGCATCCCCCTCATCACTGGTGATATCACGAGGATCAAAGATATAGCCATCTTCTGTTGTATACTTGCCTGCCAACTTGGCTACCTGAATCTCATCATCAGTGTAGGCAATTTGCGCATTTGGTTTTCCTAAACGTTCTGGATGACGAATCGGTGCTAGAAAGGCCAAGATATCATCCACCAACTTGACTTTATCACTGCTTTCATCATTTAAACGTTCCAACAGTTTATCCAAAGCGTCAAAATCAGCTTGGCGCCCTTTATTATCAAGTAAGTCCTGATGAATTCTTGCTAGTAAATCATAAGCCTTATTGTAAAATCCTCGATCATCAGATGGGAGATTGGTTTTCTTAGCTCCGAGTTTATGAGACAAACTTTCTTGCTTGGCTAGTTTACTATCAATGGCTGCTGCTGTTTCTGCTGAAAGCTTCTTGGCAGGAATATAACGTGAGGTTCCATTCTCCTCAAAGACATAGCCGTCAGCTACTTTTCGAATAGCCTGTTTAACTAATTTTTCGTCAATTGGATTGCTTGGAGTTGGTTGAGGAGTTGGTGCAGGTTGCGGGCTTGGACTAGGTTCCGGAGTCGGTTGTGGACTTGGTTGTTCTGGTCTTGAATCCGGCACCCTATGGTTCGAACTGTACTGTAGAGGAATAATACGAGCGATTCGTTCTTCCAATTCAGACATCTGTGAATAAGGGATGAAATGGTAATGGTTCCCATGAGGCACAGCAACTCCTCTAGCTGTTCGACTTGTAATCTGTGCTGGGTCGAAGACAAGACCATCAGATTCTACGTGTCGTTGGCTGAGCGGCAAGGCGTAAAGTTGTTTCAGAAGGCTATCAATATCCTCATCACTCTGACTTGCTTGGTTATCGTCGCTACTGTTGTTAGCCGTGTTTGTGTTCGTATAGCCACTACCTTGATTATTATAGGATGGGGTCCATCTATCTATATCACTGCTAGCACTGTTGTTATTGGTACGGCGATATGTAGGCGTATTTGATTGACCACTTCTACCAGATAGGAAGGCTTCTGCGGCAGCCAATTCGCTGGCTGATAACTCACTCTTAGGAATATAATGGTAATGGTCGCCGTGAGGAACGATATAAGCATCACCAGTATCTTCAATGATATCAGAAGCATTAAAGATGTAGCCATCATCTGTGGTATAGCGTCCTTGTGAACGTGCCAAGGCTACCGCACCATCGTTTGCTGAAGTTCCTCCTTCACGATACTGACTATGCTCTTGTTTTTGTCGATTAATTTCTTCTTTCGTACGAACATTATCCGCATGGGCTGCGTCCTTAAGGTAGACATAGTATTTTCCATCTACCTTGATAACATAACCACCCTTGATTTCACTGATAATATCCTCGTCCTTGAGCTGGTAGTTTGGATCCTTCATGAGCAACTCTTCACTGATGATAGCGTCATAAGGAACCTTGCCATTGTAATAATGATAGTGGTCACCATGTGAAGTGACATAGCCCTGGTCTGTTATCTTGATGACGATTTGCTCCGCATTGATGCCTTCTTTCTTGCTAACCTCATCAGGAGTCAGATTCTCTGTTTTTTGCGCAGCCTGTTTTCCATCTATATAGGAAACACGATTATTTTCCTTAACCGTTCTAGCTTGATAAAGTCCCAACTCGTAAGAACAAACACTTAAAATTAAAGCTGCCGCAGAACCAGCAAGGTATTTTTTATTAATTTTCATTGAAACTCACTTTCTTTTCGATATTTCTAGTTGCAATTCATTCCTAAATTGCAGAAACTCCTTTCTTTTACTTAACTGGTTAATAGTTTACCCCTAAATCTCCAACTTGTCAAGGATTTTATGAACCGGTTAAGTATTTTTTTATTCTGACCACTACTTTTTCAAGGTTGGACTTTCTATAAGAAAGATTTTCTTGAAAATTCTTTTAAAAATATCAAAAAATCCCTGCAACTGCGTTGCAAGGACTTTTCGATTAATCAAAATTAACGTATTCTTTTTGAAGTTCAAGAACTTCTTCCATTGTTGAGCATTCTGTAAGGGCACGATTTGCGTACTCTTCCATCTTAGCTGTATCCAATTTCTTCATCAAGCTGCGTGTACGAAGTACAGATGTTGCTGACATAGAGAACTCATCCAAGCCCATTCCGACAAGAAGTGGAACAGCTTGTTGGTCACCAGCCATCTCACCACACATACCAGCCCATTTTCCTTCAGCGTGAGCTGCTTTGATAACGTTGTTGATCAAGCGTAGGATTGATGGGTTGTATGGTTGGTAAAGGTATGAAACTTGCTCGTTCATACGGTCTGCTGCCATTGTGTATTGGATCAAGTCGTTTGTACCAATTGAGAAGAAGTCAACTTCTTTAGCAAATTGGTCTGCAAGCATTGCTGCTGCAGGAATTTCGATCATGATACCAACTTGGATATTATCCGCAACTGCAACACCTTCAGCAAGAAGGTTTGCTTTTTCTTCGTCAAAGACTGCTTTCGCTGCACGGAATTCTTTCAAGAGCGCAACCATTGGGAACATGATACGTAATTGACCGTGAACAGACGCACGAAGAAGAGCACGGATTTGTGTGCGGAACATAGCATCTCCAGTCTCAGAGATAGAGATACGAAGAGCACGGAATCCAAGGAATGGGTTCATTTCGTGAGGCATATCGAAGTAAGGAAGCTCCTTATCTCCACCGATATCCATTGTACGAACGACAACAGGTTTACCGTTCATTCCTTCAAGTACAGCCTTGTAAGCTTCGTATTGCTCGTCTTCTGTTGGGAAGTCTTGAGAATCCATGTACAAGAACTCTGTACGGTATAGACCAACAGCTTCTGCACCGTTGTCATTGACACCTTCAACGTCTTTTGGAGTACCGATGTTGGCAGCCAATTCAAAGTGTTTGCCATCAGCAGTTACTGTTTTAGCATCTTTCAAGAGAGCCCATTCAGCTTTTTGTTTCGCATAAGCTTCACCAGCAGCCTTGAATTCAGCCGCTTGCTCATCAGTTGGGTTGATAATAACTTCACCTGTGATACCGTTAACGGCAAGAATGTCACCATCTTTAACGATTTCAGTGATATTGTTTGTACCCAATACTGCTGCAATTTCAAGCGTACGTGCCATGATAGCAGAGTGGCTTGTACGTCCACCAATGTTGGTTACAAAAGCTTTTACAAAGTTTTTGTCCAATTGAGCTGTATCTGAAGGAGTCAAGTCATGCGCAATCACGATTACTTCTTCATTGATAGAAGCTGGGTTTGGTAATTTTTTACCAAGTAGGTTTGCCAATACACGTTTTGTCACGTCGCGGATATCCGCTGCGCGTTCTTGCATGTATGGGTTGTCTTCCATGCCTTCAAAGATAGTGATAAACATGTCTGTTACTTCTTTCAGACCTGCTTCTGCATTCACTTTCTTCGCACGGATTGTTTCCTTGATTTGGCTGATCATTTCTGGGTCAGCAAGAACCATTAAGTGAGCGTCAAAAACTTGAGCAGCTTCTTCACCGAGCGTACCTACTGCTTTCTCGCGAATAACAGAAAGCTCGTCTTGTGATGCCTGTAGAGCGGCATCAAGGCGAGCTTCTTCTGCGTTTGTATCTTCGACTGTAATAGTCTCAAATGACAAATCCGGTTGAACGAGTAGATATGCTTTTGCAACTGCAACACCGTCAGATGCTGCGATTCCTTTAAGCATTTCTGTCATTTTCCTTATGCCAATCCTTCTTTTTCCATAGTTTCAGTGATAGCAGCGATTGCGTCGTCAGCATCTGCACCTTCAGCTGAAATTGTAACGTCAGCACCTTGGCCAACACCAAGACTCATAACACCCATGATAGATTTAAGGTTTACTGATTTACCTTTGTATTCAAGAGTGATATCTGAAGCAAATTTGCTAGCTGTTTGAACCAACAATGTTGCTGGACGTGCGTGAATACCTGTTTCTGCCACTACGTGGAAATCTTTAGAAGCCATAGTTTGACTCTCCTTTAGTTATTTCTTTTTTGGATTATATGTGATAACCCTTACAAGACTGTATTATATCACCTTCTAGATTATTTTTCAAGTGTTTTATGGACTTTCTTCTATTTCCTTTCTGATAACTTGCTGAAAATCTTCTATTTATCTTACCAATATACAGTATATAGTTTTTTTGTTTTGATAAACTTTGATAGTTCAATGAAAACCCAATTTTACACTCTTACAAAACACTATATCTTGTGCTTTGTTTTTAAAACTGTAACTTTTTAGCACAAGATTTAGTTTAAAAAGTTTGACAAAGTTTTTTTTTCTGATATACTAAGAAAGTAATCTATTTTGAAAGAGGAGTTACGAAAATGGTAACCGTTTATTCTAAAAACAACTGTGTCCAATGTAAGATGACCAAGCGTTTCTTGGACAGCAACAATGTCGCTTATCGTGAGATCAATCTCGACGAGCAACCAGAGTACATCGATCAAGTTAAAGAGCTCGGTTTCAGTGCAGCTCCTGTTATCCAAACACCAACTGAAGTCTTTTCAGGCTTCCAACCAGGAAAACTGAAACAATTAGCATAATCTTAGTACATCATCCAGAAGAGATTGCTTCTAGGGCTAACTTAGAGGCCTTTCTTTTGTAATTAGATAAAGGAAATTTTATGGGATTAAAACATCTTGAGGACGTGACCTACTTCCGTCTCAATAACGAAATCAACCGTCCTGTCAATGGACAAATCATGCTTCATAAAGATAAGGAAGCCTTGGATGCCTTCTTTAAAGAAAATGTGGTTCCAAATACCATGGTTTTTGATTCAATTACTGATAAAATCAACTACCTCATTGAACACAACTACATCGAAACTGCATTTCTCAAGAAATACCGTCCAGAGTTTTTGGAAGAATTGCATCAATTTATCAAAGACCAAAACTTCCAATTCAAATCATTCATGGCTGCCTATAAGTTTTACAACCAGTATGCCTTGAAGACTAATGACGGTGAATACTACCTTGAAAGTATGGAAGACCGTGTCTTCTTTAATGCACTTTATTTTGCTGACGGGGATGAAGCGATTGCGACTGATATTGCCAATGAAATCATCCACCAACGCTACCAACCTGCTACTCCTTCCTTCTTGAATGCTGGTCGTGCTCGTCGTGGGGAGTTGGTATCTTGCTTCTTAATCCAAGTAACTGATGATATGAACTCTATCGGCCGTTCTATCAACTCAGCTCTCCAACTTTCACGTATCGGTGGTGGTGTGGGAATTTCCCTCAGCAACCTTCGTGAAGCTGGCGCACCTATCAAAGGTTATGAAGGTGCTGCTTCTGGTGTCGTACCAGTTATGAAACTCTTCGAAGACAGTTTCTCCTACTCTAACCAATTGGGTCAGCGTCAAGGTGCTGGGGTTGTCTACCTCAATGTCTTTCACCCAGATATCATCGCCTTCCTTTCCACTAAGAAAGAAAATGCTGATGAAAAAGTTCGTGTAAAGACCCTTTCACTCGGTGTTGTGGTGCCCGATAAATTCTACGAATTAGCTCGTAAAAATGAAGAAATGTATCTCTTTAGCCCTTACTCTGTAGAGCTTGAGTACGGTGTACCGTTCAACTACATCGACATCACTGAAAAATACGATGAATTGGTCGCAAATCCAAACATCCGCAAGACAAAAATCAAGGCGCGTGATTTGGAAACTGAAATCTCTAAATTGCAACAAGAATCTGGTTACCCTTATGTCGTCAACATTGATACGGCTAACCGTGCAAATCCTGTCGATGGAAAGATTATCATGAGTAACTTGTGTTCCGAGATTCTTCAAGTTCAAGAACCAAGCTTGATCAACGATGCTCAAGAATTCCTTCAAATGGGAACGGACGTTTCATGTAACCTTGGTTCAACCAACGTGGTCAACATGATGACGTCACCTGACTTTGGTCGTTCTATCCGCGCTATGGTTCGTGCCCTTACTTTCGTTACAGATAGTTCACACATCGTAGCTGTTCCTACTATCGACCACGGAAATAGCTTGGCCCACACCTTTGGGCTTGGTGCAATGGGACTTCACAGTTACCTTGCCCAACAACTGATCGAATATGGATCAGCTGAGTCAGTTGAATTTACAAGCATCTACTTTATGCTTATGAACTACTGGACCTTGGTAGAATCTAATAACATCGCGCGTGAACGTGGTATCACCTTCCACAACTTTGAAAAATCAGACTATGCTAACGGAAGCTACTTCGACAAGTATGTGACAGGCGAATTTGTTCCAAAATCAGACCGTGTCAAAGAGCTCTTTAAAGATGTCTTTATTCCAAGCGCTACTGACTGGGCTGAACTTCGAGAAAAGGTTCAAGCAGATGGACTTTACCATCAAAACCGTCTAGCTGTTGCTCCAAATGGTTCTATCAGCTACATCAACGACGTTTCTGCTTCTATCCATCCTATTACACAACGTATCGAAGAACGCCAAGAGAAGAAAATTGGTAAGATCTACTACCCTGCCGCAGGCTTGTCAACAGACACTATCCCTTACTACACTTCTGCTTATGACATGGATATGCGTAAGGTGATTGATGTTTACGCGGCTGCAACTGAGCACGTAGATCAAGGGCTTTCGCTCACTCTCTTCATGCGTAGCGACATTCCAAAAGGTCTTTACGAATGGAAGAAGGAAAACAAACAAACGACACGTGATTTGTCTATCCTTCGTAACTATGCCTTTAACAAGGGAATCAAGTCTATCTACTACGTCCGTACCTTTACAGACGACGGTGGAGAAGTTGGTGCTAACCAATGTGAAAGCTGTGTGATTTAATTTTTATCTGAGGCAACCACATTTTCTCAGACTACTGATTAAGTTACCCACCAGAAAAAACTTGATAAGTATCTTAAATACTATGAAAAACTAAAAAGTCGGGCTTCCGACTTTTTGTGCGATACTCTTCTCAGACTATGATAAAATAGAGATGATTTGACAATCGCATTATTACATACAGAAAGAGATTTCAAATGGAAACTTACTACAAAGCCATTAACTGGAATGCCATCGAAGATGTCATCGACAAATCAACTTGGGAAAAGCTGACAGAGCAATTCTGGCTCGATACGCGTATCCCCTTGTCAAATGATCTAGACGACTGGAGAAAACTATCAAACAAAGAAAAAGACCTGGTTGGAAAAGTCTTTGGTGGTTTGACCCTTCTTGATACCATGCAATCTGAAACAGGGGTTCAGGCTCTTCGTTCCGACATCCGTACACCGCATGAGGAAGCTGTTTTTAACAACATCCAATTTATGGAATCTGTCCATGCAAAATCTTACTCTTCTATCTTTTCGACCTTGAATACCAAGGCTGAAATCGAAGAAATCTTTGAATGGACCAACACTAACCCCTACCTACAAAGAAAAGCGGAAATCATCAATGAAATCTATCTCAATGGTAGCCCACTAGAAAAGAAAGTAGCCAGTGTCTTCCTTGAAACCTTCCTCTTCTACTCAGGTTTCTTTACCCCACTCTACTATCTCGGTAACAACAAACTGGCCAACGTTGCGGAAATCATCAAACTGATTATCCGTGATGAGTCTGTTCACGGAACTTATATTGGTTACAAATTCCAACTTGGTTTCAATGAATTGCCTGAAGAAGAGCAAGAAAAGCTCAAAGAATGGATGTACGACCTGCTCTATACCCTCTATGAGAACGAAGAAGGTTATACAGAAAGTCTCTATGACGGTGTTGGTTGGACTGAGGAAGTCAAAACCTTCCTTCGTTACAATGCCAATAAGGCCCTTATGAACCTAGGACAAGATCCACTCTTCCCAGATTCTGCAGATGATGTCAATCCTATCGTCATGAACGGAATCTCAACAGGAACTTCTAACCACGACTTCTTCTCTCAAGTCGGAAATGGTTACCTCCTTGGTGAAGTTGAAGCCATGCAAGACGAGGATTACAACTACGGTTTAGACTAATTTGACCAATCATTCAAAATATCATGGTTTGTTTAAAACAACCATGATATTTTTGTTTTTGTTTTATTTTGTTTTTTTATTTGATTGATTGAGGGTTTTATGGTAAGATAATAATAGTAGAAATCGAGGTGATAAGGATGCTAAAGCAAGAAAAACTAGATAGTATTCTAGAAGCAGTAAACACAAAAGGCACTATTACTGTAAAAGAGATTATGGAGAGTCTTGATGTGTCAGATATGACAGCTCGCCGCTATTTACAAGAACTAGCAGATAAGGATTTGCTGGTTCGTGTGCACGGTGGCGCTGAAAAACTTCGTACAGGTTCTCTCTTAAACAACGAACGCTCAAACGTTGAAAAACAAGGCTTGCAGATTGCTGAAAAACAAGAAATCAGCCGTTTTGCCGGCCATTTGATTGACGAAGGTGAAACTATTTTTATCGGGCCAGGAACAACCTTAGAATGTTTTGCTCGTGAGCTCCCTATCGATAATATTCGTGTTGTAACAAACAGTCTTCCAGTTTTTCTAATCCTAAACGAACGAAAACTAACAGATTTGATCTTGATTGGCGGAAATTATCGCTCCATCACTGGTGCTTTTGTAGGGACACTTACCTTACAGGATTTGACCAACCTTCAGTTTTCTAAAGCTTTTGTAAGTTGTAATGGTATTAAGGATAAGGCAATTGCTACTTTCAGTGAAGAAGAGGGTGAGGTACAACGAATCGCCTTGAACAATGCCAATAAAAAATACTTACTAGCAGACCACAGCAAGTTTAATAAGTTTGATTTTTACACTTTCTACAATATCTCAGAGATTGATACCATCGTTTCAGATTCCAAACTGAGTCAGGAAACATTTGAAGACCTGTCAAAACAAACAACCATTCTTTTATCAAAACCATAAAAATTCCCCTGCCTTTGTAGCGGGGAATTTTTGTTCAATTTTAATCAATAAGTTGGGTCTCAGCTAGTTTCTTGTACCAGTGAGCTGATTTCTTTGGATAACGCTCCTGGGTTTCAAAATCAACATAGAAGAGACCGTAACGCTTTTCATAGCCATTTGACCAAGAAAAGACATCCATTAGCGACCAGATAAAATAGCCTTTGACATTAGCTCCATCTGCAATCGCATCAGACAAAACTTCCAAGTGTTGCTTCACGTAATCAATACGACCATCATCGTAAACAGTGTTATCAACAAACTCGTCTTTGTATCCGAGACCATTCTCTGTGATGTAGATTTTCTTGTAGTTAGGATAATCTTTCTTCACGCGCATGATTTGATCATACAAACCTTGAGGATAGATAATCCAGTCCCAGTCCGTACGTGGGACATAATCAGGAGCTACACGACGACCAACACCTTTGATTTGGTACTTAGAGCTTCCTTTTTCACCCTTACCGTTATGAATGATTTCTGTTTCGCCATCCAAGGCTTGCATCCAATCACTCATGTAGTAGTTAATTCCAAGGAAGTCGTTCAAGTCTTTTGCAGCTTCTAGCACAGCGAAGTCTTCTTCACGCAGATCTAAACTTCCACCATTGACTGCTAAGATATGGTTGACACCTTCCATGGTTTCTTCGGAATATCGTCCTAGATAAGTCGCGTCTAGGATAAACTTGTTATGGATAATATCTTCTAACTCAGCTGCACGGACATCTGCAGGATTATCTGGATCCAGAGGATACTTAGTAGGCAGGGCATGCACCACACCAATTTCACCTTTATAACCTTTACCTTTATATAGCTTGACTGCACGCGCATGCGACACCATCATATTGTGATGAGATTGGAAGACTTTGGCAAGGTCGTACTGAATACCAGGAGGGAATTTCCCAACCAAGTATTGACCATCACCAATTGGCCCAATTTCATTAAAGGTTGTCCAATAGTTTACTTCTGGGAATTCTTCAAAACAGAAAGCCGCGTAGTCTACAAAGTGTTCAATGTTTTCACGGTTTAAGAAGTCTCCATTTGAATGTAGAGCTTCTGGCGTATCAAAGTGATGAAGAGTTACAAAGGGCTCAACATGCCGTTTGTGACATTCTGCAAATAGATTATGATAGAACTCAACCCCCTTGTCATTAACCTTCCCATAACCAGTTGGAAAGATACGTGACCAAGCGATTGAAATACGGATACCATTAACACCATACTCTTCTGCAAGTTTGAGGTCAACTGGGTATTTGTGATAGAAATCACTGGCTGGTTCAGCAGTGTACCAGTAGTTATCTTCAAGATATTTATCCCACGCTACTGGTCCTTTACCATCAGTATGTGTAGCACCTTCTGCTTGATAGGCAGCTGTTGCGCCACCGAAAATAAAGTCTTTTGGTAATGTTTTTGACATGTATTTCACCTTTCAAGAAATATAAATGAGATGGGGGTATAGTTGGGAGGAGTTCCTCCATCTCACTTCTTCGCTATTTACATTTTACTCTTCGAACTGCGCTTGAACAAAGGCAAGAGCGCCTTTTCCATCACGAGTCAGTTTAATGTATTGGCCACCTTCTGTCTTGGCAAGTTTGATACCAAGTTTGTCGGTTTCGGCCTTCATGTCTTCAAAGTTTGAAGCAACTTGAGGAGCAAGGATAACCAGATCAAACTCAGGCAACATTTCACGGTGAGCACCATAGCCACCAGCTGCTGCTTTAACAGGAACTTTGTACTCTGCAGCTGCCTTGTTTAGAGCATTTGCAAGGAGACCACTTGTACCTCCTCCTGCACAGAGAACGAGAACATTTGTTTCTTCTGTGATTGTGTTTTGCGCTGCTTCTACACCAGCTTTTTCAAGAATAGCATCTGCTTTGGCAGTATTGAAGTTTGCAGCTACTTTTTCTTTCAATTCATCATTGGCTTTACCAGAACGTTCTTCTTCAAGGATTTGTTCATCATAAACCTTGAGGAATGGATAGTAGATGGCTACGTCAACAAGGATTAACAAAGCAGCAAGTACAAATGACAAGAATTGGAAGTTTGTACCGAGAACAATACCGAGCGGACCTGGTGTTGTCCAAGGAAGGTTGGCAGTAAATGAGTTCATGCCAAGCGTCTCAATGAAGAATTTAAAAATCCATACGTTGGCAATTGGCGCAAAGATGAATGGAATAAAGAAGATTGGGTTCAAGACAAGCGGTGCACCAAACAAGATTGGTTCATTTACACCAAAGAAAGTTGGAACTACTGAAGCACGTCCGATTGCACGGTTACGTTTCGATTTGGTTAACCACATGAACATGAATGGAACAACCAGTGTCGCACCAGTACCACCCATGGTAACGATAAACATTTGTGTACCAGAAGTAAGAATCTTGTCAGCGTGCATACCTTGTTGGAGAAGGTTCAAGTTGACTTCGGCATTTGCATAGGTAATCGCTGCGATAGCAGGTTCAACGATAGATGGACCATGGATACCAACAAACCAGAAGAAGGCAAAGGCACCAAAGATAATGGTAATACCTAGATAGCCATCAGCAGCTGAGAATAATGGTGCAAAGAATTTACCGATTGATTCAGCTACGCTTGCACCAACAAAATGACGAGCTAGTAAATCAAGAGCATAAAGAGAAACCACTGATAGAGTGAATGGAATCACATCTTTAAAGACTTGTGAGATATTTGGTGGAACTTCGTCAGGCATACGAATAGTGACGTTGTTCTTAACACAAACCTTATAGATGGCTACAGTAACAAAGGCAGCAAGGAAGGCCGAAAGCAAACCTTTTGTCCCCAAGAATCCAGTAGCTAGTCCATTTTCGATAGGATCAGCTGCTAACATTAACAAACCAACAATCGCAGCCAAAAGTGTCGACATATAGTTGATTTGGTTGGTTTTCTCCATGCTACGGTTTACTGAGTCGGTCAATGACTTAGCTGTTGTACCAGCTACCAAGAGAGCTAGAATCCCCATTGAATAGCTATAAGGTTTCATGAGGAGATTGACAACATCGTCAGACCATTTAAAGCCCCATGAGTTTGGTACAAAAGCAATCAAGATAAAGATACTTGAGAAGAGAATAACTGGCATTCCAGCAATGAAACCATCTCGAATGGCACGAAGGTAGATATTACGAGACAGTTTTTCAAAGAAAGGCTTTCCTTTCTCGATAAAAGCAATTAATTTATTCATTACTTAACTCCTCTCTTGTAGAGTTCGATTAAATGGTGCATCAAATCTTTTAACAAGATAGTTGTCATCAAGTGATCCTGACCGTGCATCATGGTTACACTATAGGCTAAGTCCTCACCTGAAGCTTCCTTAGTTAATAGACTTGTTTGCGCGTGATGAGCCTCAGCGATGCAACCACCAGCTTCCTCTACGAGAGTATCAGCTTTCGCAAAATCGCCAGCTTCAGCAGCCTTCAAGGCTTCCAATAGTTTTGAACGAGCATCGCCAGCATAGGCAACAATTTCAAAACCTAACAATGTTACTTCTTCTCTATTCATGATAGAATTCTCCTTATGTATTTTTAATTAAATTTTTATGACAATAAACGTTGGATATGTAGAACTAGATAAACTCGTTCACTTTTATACAAATCAAGACCCGTATGTTGCGTAATCACATCATAGATCTTGGAACCAATCTCGAACGCTTTTGGATAGGATTGTTTAATATGATCTTCCATATCCAGAAGTGATTGGTTATCATCTCTAGATCTGTCTAAATAATCCAAGAAATAATTCAAATGAATCATAAAACGATCATAGAAATGATTATTCTCTTTGGTTCGTTGAATTGCATAACCCTTTAGCACTTCTTCGACATTCCTGAGAATTTCTTTCCTCTTATCAATCGACTCAACCACTTGAACTTCATTCTCCCCTTCGGCATTGATGAAATGATAAGCAATCCGAATAATTTCATCCTCAGGGAAATGATCTGTCAACTTCTGACGATAGATTTCAAAGGCTTCCTTTGCGATTTGAAAAGCGACAGGATACTTGGCAGAAATATCTGGCAGATTACTATCCTTGTACCTTCCTTGTGTTAGAGCTTGGTAAGAACAGTAAATATGATCTGTCAAGGTTACGTATAGATACTCTTGAATCGGATAATGATATTTCTTAGAAAGCTTATCAATAATCTCATAAGTCACTGTGATAAAATCCAGCGGAACATCTTTGAGCAGAGCCATAAAATTTTCTCTGGACTCTTCGGTCTTCATCCGAAAGATTTTCTCAACCTGATTTTCAGCAATCAAATCCCCCTTCTTCTTTCCGAATGCAATCCCCTTACCAATTACAATCACCTCTTCTCCTTTGTCATTTCTGACAAGTGAAACATTGTGATTCATTGGATTTAGAATTCGATACATGTCAACCTCCTTTTATATCTTAAAGGTATATGAGTACAAAAAATGACCACAAATGAACTAGAAAATCCTTTGATTTCTAATTCACCTGTGATCATGCCTAATATTACTTAGTAACACTCACCTTGTATTAACTTGTGATTTAAGTATAGCACAAGTCAGTTTTTTTGTAAACCTTTACATTCAACTTTTTTTAAAATTTTTATTTAGATCAATGTTCCTAAGATTAGGGGGGAAACTTATACACGTTCTTTCCATGAAGTCGCTGTTGTTTGAAGAACCTTGTTGAGTTCGTCAATGTTCTCAAATCCAGTTGTACGCAACCACTCACGAGCTGCTGCTTCACCGTCTTTGATGTAGGCTTCAACTGATCCAGCCCAAGTTGCACGGCCACAAAGAACTCCGTTGAAGTTTGCACCTGATTCGTGGGCAAAGACAAGCGTTTCTTGGAAGAGTTTAGCTGATACACCCGCACTCAAGTAGATGTATGGAAGATTTGTTGCTTCGTCTTGCGCTTTGAAGAAAGCTGCCGCTTCTTCACGAGTATGCACGATTTCACCATCGCCAAAGCCTTCAACGTATTTGACGTTGACTGGAACTTCTACTTTCAAGACATCGATGTTAAAGCGTGGGTCTGAGAAGACTTTCATAGCACCAATAACCTTGTGTGGTTTCACTTTTGCGTATTCTGCTGAACCTGCATCAGCAATTTTTTCATCGTAAGCCAAGATTTCAAGGAAGAATGGAATATCTTCTGCCACACACTCTGAACCGATGCGTTCAATGTAGGCTTGTTTTTCTTGGTTGAGTTCGTCAGCGCTGTCTACGTCATAGTAAAGCAAGAACTTAACAGCGTCTGCACCTTGTTCTTTGATGCGTTTTGCAGACCAAACATCCAAGCAGTCAGGCAAGCGTTTAGTGCTAGTTGTATCGTAGCCAGTTTTCTCATAAGCAAGGAGAAGACCAGCATTTGGATCAAGCGCTTTTGTAGCTGGAAGACCATACTCTGGGTCAAGAAGCATAGAGGATGCGTATTTTGTCAATTCATCTGCAACTAAGACTTTGAGTTCTTCCATTTGAGCCACTGTCGGCTCTTCTGTTTGGTATTGAGCCATAAGGCGTTTCAAAGCACCACGTTGGTCAAAGGCAAGAGCGGAGATAATGCCATTTTCATCTGAAAGTTTTTCTAAGCGTGCACGTTTTTGTTCTGTTAAAGCCATTTTATACCTCTTTTACTATTAATTGATCATATAAAGCTTGATAGTTGGCCATATTGACATGACCTGTCATCTTTTCTTGGGCATTGAGCATACCAAGGACATTGGCCTTGATGAGGAGTTCTTGATCAGATTCCTTATGAAGAAGACCTGAGGAAATCCCTGCCACAGTAGAATCTCCAGATCCAACAGGGTTCACTACCTGAATTCTTGGAATATCAACCTTGTAGAAAGTATCCCCATGCTTTGCAAAAGCACCATTTGCACCAAGTGAAACAATTATCCACTCAATCCCTGCAAATAAAGGCTCTTGAAGAACTTCTTTTAATTCATCCAAATCCTCAGAAACTTCTTTCCCAAGAAGCTGAGACAATTCTTCGTTATTTGGTTTGATTACTGTTGGTTTGTGTGGTGATTCAAGAACTGCCTGAAGTGCTGCACCTGAGCAATCTAGAACAACTGGTTTTCCTTTGCGATTAGCAAGTTCTACTAAGCTTGCATAGTAGTCAACTGGAAGACCTGCTGGCAGGCTACCAGAGATAGCAACTACTTCCACAGTGTCAAGGAGATTTTCGAAATGAGCCAAGAAATCTTGCCCTTCTTGTTCCAGAACTTCGGGACCTTTTTCAAGGATTTCTGTTTGGTTGTCACCGTGCAGAATAGCGATACAGTTACGAGTCTCTCCTTGAATGGAGAAGAAACGTTTCGTTACTTTATCATCGATATGCTCTACCAAAAACTCACCAAGTTTACCACCGACCAAACCAGTAGCAACAACAGAATCACCAAATTCTGAAAGAACTCGTGTAACATTGAGACCTTTACCACCAGCTGTCTTGGTCACGTCCACCACGCGGTTGACAGTGTCAATTTTTAATTCATCCAAAGGATAGGAAATATCGATGGATGGATTCATTGTGACTGTTAAAATCATGCGTCACCTCTTAGTCGTGGTATTCACCGCGATCCCATTTTTCAAGGAATTCTGTAAAGAAGTTTGCATCTGCTTGATGAGCATTGTGAGTTTCAACGTGCTCAATTTTAGCGATCAATTTTTTGTTTTCTTCTGATGGTTTGTATTCAGCATTGATGAAAGCTTCAATGATGTCGCACATGAGCAATTCACCAGTGATTTTACCACCAAAACCAATAACGTTGGCGTTCAATTGTTCTTTTGCATAAAGAGCTGTTGTCATATCACGAACCAAGGCAGAGCGTACACCTGGAACTTTGTTAACAGCGTTGTTGATACCAACACCAGTACCACAGATACATACCCCAAGATCAGCTTGACCACTTGTAACGGCTTCACCAACTTTTTTACCAAAGATTGGGTAGTGAGTACGTGTGTGGTCATAGGTACCAAAGTCGATGACTTCATATCCTTTTGATTTCAAAAATTCTGAAACCGCCATTTTTTCATCTGTTACGATGTGGTCACATCCAATTGCAATTCTCATTTTTAACTTACCTTTCTTACTGTAATCTAATTAGCACATTTTGTTCAACATATCAACACGAATTTGGTGACGGCCACCGTCGTATTTACCGTTAACAAATCCTTTAGCAATATTTTTAGCCAATTCATCACCAACAAGTTGTGCACCCATAGTGATCATACGTGAGTTGTTGTGGCCACGAGTCATATAAGCTGAACGTTCGTCAGATACTTCTGCAGCAACCATTCCTTTGATTTTAGTTGCAACCATGAATGGACCAGCTCCATAAGCATCAATCACGATACCAAGATTTTGTTCTTCTTTGTTTACTTCTGCAGCAACAGCAAGAGTCACATCAACAAAGTCTTGACCTTCAGCTGTAACATCCACAACGTGGAAGTTTTCTTTTTCCAAGAAGTCTTTCACAACTTCTTTCAATCTCAAACCTGCAGCATCTGCACCGATAACAATAGACATATTGTATACTCCTTTTTATTTTTCTAGGCTAGTAAAGACTTTTATAGTTAGCAGTTTACCTACAAAAGATTTTCTAGCAGTTTATTGACAAATTTGATTGAATGAGATGAATATCACCTTATCCAAGTCCAGGAAATCAAGTTCCTAGAAACAAACTTTCTCCTCGAAAGAGAATATAACAAGTGATTATTTGTTTGTTGCAAACATCATTTGTTGCTTACAAACATAATATACTCCTATTTTTATAAAAAGTCAACAGTAAATGTTTGTTTTTGTGGTTTTTTATCTAAAATATTTCAATATCAAAGCCAATTTGGTCTACTTGACCGGGTTCCAAGAGACAAACGTTTTTCTTATCTTCTAAATGATCTCCTTCTTCAAGAGATGTTGACAAGCCAGACCATGGTTCAAAAGCAATGAATGGTCCCTTATTCAAAGTTGACCAAATGACAAGATTTGAGAACTCTTGGAAGTGTACTTTTAATCCCTTCTCATGCTTACGAGAACGAAGGGCAATTGTTCTGGATTGCAACTCATCCAAAGTCACTGCATCTGTGCTAAACAAATCATAGCTAATGTCTAATTCTTTTTGCCCATCCAACCATGGACTTCTATCTTGGAAGTCTAACATGCCTGTTTCTGGGAAAGGACGTGGAACAGAGCAAGTCTCTTCTTTCTCAAACTCTAAATAGTAATCTTCATAAGTTTCGCCATCTAGCAGAGGACAATTAAAGCCTGGATGTCCACCAATAAAGTATGGCATGACCTTGCTGGTTTCTTTATTGAAAATCTTGTATTGAGTACGAACTGTCTTGCCAGTAACCTTATAAGTGATTTCAAGACGGAAATGATAAGGATAGTTTTGATAAGTATTCTCATCATCTTCGATAGCAAAGGTTACGCTGTTTTCTGTCTGTTCAACTAATTCAAATTCTTTTTTACGGACCAAACCGTGACGAGGAATGTTTCCTTTCGTCTCCGTTCCATCTTCGTGACTGTAGAAGGCTATATCTTCTCTTAAAGAGCCACAGATTGGGAAAAGTACTGGCGCTTGTCCACTCCAGTAAGTGGCATCTCCTTGCCACAGATACTCAATGCCTTCTCGATCCTTGATCGACGACAAGGCGCCACCTAAGGTTTTAAACTGGACCGTTAACTGGTCTGATTTGATTTCAATTACCATAATATTCTCCAACTATTTTTAGATCTTTATATAAAAAACTAGGTTGCCACTCCCAATGTAGGAAATTAACAACCTAGTTTTCACAATTTACATTTTATAGGAGCGAATTATTTAGCATTTGCTGCGTATTCTTCGTTACGTTTGATCATTTGTTTTCTATACCAAGCAAAGATACCTACATAGAATACAAGGAAGACTGCTGCACCAAGGATTGCTTTGATATCACCTGTTGTAGCATTACCGATTGCCCAACCAAATAGTTTTTCAATTGGTCCTTCAAGAGTTGAGTGAGTGATCAATTGAGTTTGGCTCACACCTTCTGGGAAGGCACCTACACCTTTAGCAAGTTCAGTTGCAAATGGAGCGATAAGAGTACCAGAAAGAAGGAAGAGAGGCAACAAGAGTGTTCCGAAGATAATCATACGGAGCAATTTACCACGTGTAACAACCAAGAGAGCTGGAGTCACACCCATAGCGATGATACCTGCAAGTGGCAAGATACCATTACCGACGTTTGAAAGAAGCACAGCTTCTACTAGCATGATTGGAGCAAGTACGTTAGCACAAGCCCAGATTTCAGCGCGACCAGCGATGAAAGGCCAGTCAAGACCGATGTTGAATTTACGTCCTTGAAGACGTTTAGTAGCAACGTTTGTAATACCTTGTGAGAGTGGTTCTACGGCTGCGATGAACCATGATCCGATAAGTGAGAAGAGTTCCAAAGCTACACCGGCAGTCAAACCAAGGCTCAACCAACCTTTAATAACAAGTTCCCATTTATCAGCTCCTTCTACTCCAGCAACTGGGTGTGGAGTCCCCATCAAACCAATAACAATACCAAGGATGAAACCGATAAAGAATTTAGATCCCCAGAAACCGATTTTTTTGTTCAATTTTGCAGCGTCAAAGTCATATTTATCGAGACCAGGCAATACTTTATCAAAGATTTTATCCAAGACCATGATAACTGGGTTCATCATGTAGTTCATGTGAGTTGAAGTCATTGGTGATGAACTTGGTGCATTAAGAAGGTCGTCGAAAGTTGGTTTCATCAAATCAGAGTTGATGATTTTCAAAATACCTACAAGGACAACTGCTGCAGTTGCGATGAAGAGTGAAACCCCTTGGCTAACTCCATTGTTGTCTGCGTACCATTTGATCAAAAGACCAGTGATTGACAAGTGCCAGATATCGAAGATATCGACGTCAAGTGTATCTGTTTTCTTCATTGCAAGCATCACAATGTTGACAATCAACATTACAAGCAAGAAGTAAAGTGTCCATGCAGATCCCCAAGTGATGGTTGCAAGTGGTGCCCAACCAACGTCAGTGATGTTCAATTGAATACCAGTATTTTCAACGAATTTTGCAAGTGATGCTGAGAAAGCTCCGTTGAGCATACCGATGATAGCACCGATACCAGTAAGGGCGATGGCAAGTTTGATACCACCTTCAAGCGCTTTGGAGAATTTCACTCCAAATAGTAAGGCCAATACTGTCAAGATGATCAGCATGATGATAGGACCACCCATTTCCAAGACTGGCTTGAAAATCTTATTGGCTAGTTCGATAATGACATCCATAATAGTTCCTCCCGTTTTTTTAGTTATATGAATGTTAACAAGATAAAGAATAAATTAGCTTAGTCCGTGTTCTTTGATAGCTGCTTCAATATTGTCAAATACTGGAGCGCTCATTGCTGGAATACGGAACAAGATTGGTCCAGCTTCAATTACTGGAATACCAGGTTCAAAACCAAGGTCAGTTGCAGCGATTGGTGTAAAGATATCGTAGCCCTTGATAAGGTCTTCGTTTACATCTTTCACCATGACGGCATCACAGTGAACATCATAACCACGGTTTGAAAGTTCTTCTTCTAGAGCACTTTTAATTTGGTGACTTGAGTTAACACCTGCACCGCAGGCAGCAAGAATTTTAATCATTTGGATTTCCTCCGATTTTATTTTTTAATAGACAAGATTAAGCGGTTGCTTCAGCAATGTAAGCATAAAGTTTTTCTGGTTCGGAAATTTTTGATAGATCTTCCAGATGTCCATTTCCAGTGAAAAAGTCCATCAACTGAGCCAGAATATTTGTTTGACTTGAACTTGAGTTGTTAATGATAAAGAAGAGTAGGGATACTTCTACTTCCTTATCAGGAGCAATCATATTGTGAAAAGTTACTGGTTTTTCTAATCGAACAACCACCACTTTCTCAGCTAGATTATGAACAATATCTGTATGAGGAATCGCCACATTTGGCAAGTCCTTTCCTAGAAATTCCATATCTAAACCAGTTGGAAATGACTTTTCACGCGTGATCAAGGCTTCACGATAAGTTGGAGTGACAATTTCTCGTTCTTCCAACAAGCTTGCTACCTGATCAAAGAGTTGTTCTTGATTATCCGCTTCTAAGCAAAACACCAGGTTTTTGTCAAAGAAATGATCTAATCCCATAACATTTTCCCTTCTTTCAATTATCTTTTATGTAATAAGTATAACACTATATGAAATCGTTGTCAATAATTTTTGTTTTATTTTGTTCATTTTTTTGTAATTTTTGTTTCATTTAAAGAATACAATCAATATCAAACATTCTTGTTATAAAATACACAAAAGAAGAAGGCCCAAGCCTTCTTCTCTTTCCTTACTCAATAGTAGATAAAATCTCTTCTAACTTATGGTAGTCCTTTACACTATCAATTTCATAGATGCTATTTCCTTCTAATTCTTCGACATAGACATCTAATTCTTTGATATTATCCTTAACCATGTTGTCCCAGTAGAGATCAACAAATTCACCACTTTCGTAAGCTTTGTCAATAAAGCCAACAATCTTCTCAGCAGTTGGTGCATCCCAGAATGAAACTCCGCTCAGAATGCGACCAGCCTTGCTATCAACTATAATATCTTGAACCTTGTAGTCATCACCGTAAACCAAGAACCACTCGTTGGTACAGTCTTCGCGATAAACACTGAAATAGGTAGAACGTTTAAGATCGTTTCGAAACATATTTTTGAAAAGATAGTTATCTGCATCGATGACGTAGCTGTTAGCCAAATCTTCTTTTACTAGATAAAGTGAGTAAAAGTTATTGTAATCAGCATACTTGTCGTTAAAGACTAAACGAACACCATATTTTTCTTTTAGGTAGTCAAATTGTTCCTTGAGGTAACCGACAACGATGATAATCTCATCAATTCCTCTCTCTTTCAAAAACTCGATTTGGTATTCTACCAAGGGTTTTTGATTAACCTTAACCAAAGCTTTTGGGGTATTTTCAGTCATAGGGCGTAGACGAGTTCCTAAGCCCGCTGCTAAAATAATCGCTTTCACACGAATCTCCTTTATTCTTTAATAATAATATAAACACCAGCCATAACAATAAGTGAAGTGATGATTGTCAGCATATCTAGCGGTGCACCCAAGAAAATAACTGCAAATAAGACAGTCCAAACTACATAGCTCACATTCAAACCTGTCGCTTTCGCAGGTTGTAAGCGATTAATGGCGATATAATAAGCTAAGTAGGAAATCATATCAAAGGCCGCAAATACAATCAAGAGGCCGAATAATTGCCCATCTGCCACTTCTGCAAATGAATGGTGAGAAAAGAGCACAATCACTAGATAGGACAAGAATGAGGTTACTTGTCGGATTAACAAGGCTTCAATTTCACTTAAATCACTTTCCATAGCATAGGAGCTGAGAACACTTTCACTCCCCCAGGCAATGGCACAGATAAGGGCACAAAGAATCCCAATGTAAAACGAGTTTACTTGTTCAACCTTGTAGGTTTGAGCAATGATCGCTGCAATAATCAAGAAAACACCGAATACTGTATTCTTTGAAACCTTGTGTTTCAAAATGAAGAAGGCTAGTAAAACTGAAACTGCTGGGTAAATAGCCGATACAGATGAAGCTAGAGAACTACCGATATATTTAACCGCATAAAGATTGGCCTGCATACCAATAGGTCCTGCTAGTAAAGCACCGATAATTACACT
Source organism: Streptococcus oralis ATCC 35037 (assembly GCF_900637025.1). Taxonomy (NCBI): domain Bacteria; kingdom Bacillati; phylum Bacillota; class Bacilli; order Lactobacillales; family Streptococcaceae; genus Streptococcus; species Streptococcus oralis. The sequence continues at coordinate 824,883 of NZ_LR134336.1, read as the reverse complement.
CACATTTCGAATATTTAAGAAAATCGAGAGACGAACTTTTCTTTCTTTTACCAAAAGAAAAGCTAACAAGATAAAGATACTCAAGAAATCATGAGCAGCAGCCACCACAAAAGGTGAAAGATTTGTAAAAATTGAAAAGATATAAGCACTAATTGTTAGACCTAATCCCCAGAAGATACCAGAGAGCAGACCAAAGGAAACACCATTTTTATTCTTCATCCTAACCTCCATAATAAGTCAAACCTTCGACAGCTCTTTGGTAACGATTGACACCGTAATCTCCAAAATCAGCCCCTTGAGCTTCTTTGTACACTGTCCACAAACTCCAGATAGTATCTTGCAAGATTTTATAGATACGAATCTTCTCACGTGATACAGGCGTTTTGTCACTTTCATAGTAGGAAAGGAAATCATCTTCCTCTTGCTTTGTAAATTCAGACTCTAAGAAAAGAGCTGCCAAATCCCACATCGGGTCATTCATAGAAGAGTATTCCCAGTCAATCAAATACAAACGACCTTGTGGTGACTCGATAAAGTTTTCTGGTACCAAATCGATGTGACAGGACTTTCTATCAACACCCAAATCAGCCAATCTCTTTTCTAGTGAAAATACATCTTTTCTTACAGCTTCATAGTTTTCATAAGGGATAGGTCCCTCAATCAAGGATTCATATTTGCTGATTTCCTCAAAAGGAGCAAATTCTCCTCTTAATTCTTTCCCTGAAGCATGGATGGTTTGTAAAATTGGTGCAATCTTTTCAAACTTGGATTTGATAGATGTTGAATCAAGAGTTACTGCTGATTCGATGTATTCATTTACTTTAATCCCTGACTCAATATCAAAGAGGTAATTTTTGACATCTAAATCTAAATCCTCTAAAAGTTCAAGATTGTACTTTTCATTTTGACGATTGATGAGTTTTTCAGTCCCTTTACCAAAAAATTTCACAATATACTGTTTGTTGGTTGTTTTAACCAAATAGTTTTGGTTGGTCATGCCTCCCAACTGTTCAACACTGAGTACTTCCTCTTCATCAGATAGTAAAGAAGAAATTTTTTCTTTGATGAGTTTCTCCACAATTAACCTCCATCTTCTACACTTCCCACTTAAATACTGTTTTAAAAGCAGTATTAAGGTCTGTAGCAAAGACACGGTGAATGTCCTTGATTTCTCTCACAGGCTCTTCAATATAAAGGATATTCTTCAGACGATTTGCAAACTTTTTGACTTCCATCATTTGAATAGCCTTCTCAAAATCGACGCGTCCTGAACGAGATGAGCCTACTAATAACAATCCTTTTTCCAAAGCATCTCGTGTATTGATATTAACCTTGTATTCGCTCACTCCCATCATGAGAATCGTTCCCTGTGGACGAATATAGCGAATCAAGTCATTGATAGCTGGACCTGTGCCATCACCACCGCAACACTCAAATCCATGATCAAAGGTCAAATCCTCTGGGATATTATCAGTAATGTAGCACTCTTTTGCAAAAGAGAAGAGCTCCAGTTTTTCCCAATGGCGACCAATCACGATAATCTCTGCTTCCGGTAGAGTGTAATTGATAATATTCGCAACCACAAAGGCCAAACTACCATCTCCAATAACAGCGATGCGCTCTCGCTTGCTATGAGCAAGATGCAGGAATCGATCCACAGCATGCATACCAACACTTACAAACTCTGTAATGGCTGCAACTGTGTCCTCAATGTCATTATAAGAAACGACTCGGTCTTTTGGAAGAGAGACAAATTCTCGCATAAAACCATCGTGACCACTAGATAGGAAGTAGGTTCCTGTCATGTAGTTCTCGTAGAATTCCTTGTCACTCTGCATAGGCGGTTGATTGGGAATCATAACTACCTTTTGACCGACTTCATAAGTCCCAGTTGGATCGGAAATAACAGTTCCACAAGACTCGTGAATCATGGCCATTGGGAGCTTTTTAGCCAATATCTTTGGATCGCGTTTCCCTTGATAGTAACGTTGATCCGCATGACAAACCGCCATATAATTTGGACGAATAAGGATATGATTCTTCTGATCAATGTCTTCTTCTTGATATTTTACATTGATAAACTTTGGTTTGGTCAGTTGATAAATTTGATTAATCATAGCCTTAGTCTTTCTCAATCATGCTTTTCGCGATTTTCAAGTCTGTTACTGTTGTGATTTTAAGGTTTGAATACTCCCCTTTAGCTAGGGCAACATCCTTCCCTTTGATAACAAAAATCTTACATGCATCCGTCAGGATTTCCTTTTCTTGATCAGATAGGGAACCATACAAATCCATGAAATCTTTGCAGCGGAAAGTCTGAGGCGTTTGACCTTGATAGAGGTGAGCACGATTTGGAATATCCGTGATAAATTGACCATTAGTACTTTCAACAATGGTATCAACTGCTTCTACTACTGTGTCAACTGCATCATGATTTTGAGCCAGTTTGATATTGTCCTGAATCATGCGAAGTGTGATAAAAGGACGAACAGAGTCATGCGTAATCACGATATCTTCTGGAGTGATTGGACGGTAGGCATCAATAGCTTCTATAATCTTCTCGATACTGGTATTGCGATCAGCACCACCCTTTGTAATGATGATGCGATCCTTGTGAAGAGAAAGATACTTGTCAACCAAGTCCTCAGCATGAGATACCCAATCTCCATGAACTCCAACTACAATTTTTTCAATACTTGGTTCCAAAACAAATTTTTCAATTGTGTGGATCAAAATAGGACGATCACCCAACTCCAAGAATTGTTTTGGTAAATTACTGATTCCCATGCGTGTGCCAGTTCCTCCGGCTAGGATTCCTGCATAGATCATTTATATTCTCCTTTAGTTTATTCTAAAAAACTCATTATCATCTATTATATCACAATCTGCCTCCATCATGAAGAAAAGACAGTGAATCATTTAGTATAATCAACACATCATTTAAGGTAAAAAGTGAACAATGTGTTACTAAATCCAGAAAGACCATAACAAATTAAGAAATAAAAATAGGTTATCCTCTATATTATCCGTCCAACGTTCGGTTAATATAGAGTTCTTTAGAATATAATAGAAACCTTAAAGAAAGCTTAAATGAAATTATTTGTTTAGCAAAGAATACTAGGTGTGCATAGTAAATTTCTTAAAAGTTGTTTGAGAGACTCATTATAAAAGGTCATATATCTCATGAATTAAACAAATAATAGACTTTTGCCCCTAAAATTGATAAAATAAATAGAAAAATAATAGAAAAAGGAAACTGTAAACCGCCATGATGAACATGCAAAACATGATGCGCCAAGCACAAAAACTTCAAAAACAAATGGAACAAAGCCAAGCAGAACTCGCTGCCATGGAATTTGTTGGAAAATCAGCCCAGAACCTTGTCCAAGCAACTTTGACTGGAGACAAAAAAGTTGTCAGCATTGACTTTAACCCAGCAGTTGTAGATCCAGAAGATCTCGAAACACTTTCTGACATGACTGTTCAAGCGATTAACGCTGCTCTTGAGCAAATTGATGAAACGACTAAGAAGAAACTCGGTGCTTTCGCTGGAAAATTGCCTTTCTAATCCACAAAAAAAGAGAAACATCTGTTTCTCTTTTTTTTTTCTTAGAAATCAAAGAATTCCATTGCTTTCTTTAAGAGTAATTCCGTATATTCCGGATCGTCTTGAGCCATTGTGACTTGTGACTGGACCATTTCAAGATCATCAGTAATCATGCCATCTGCACCGAGACGAACTGCTTTATCAAATGCCTCCGAACCATTTACGGTCCAAACATAGAGTCTCTGATCAGTTGTCCAGAGTTTATTGACAAAGTATTCGTCCAAAGTTGAGTACTCCATAGTGTAACCAGTTGCCTTGGTTCTTGGGAAGATACTGTTATAGGGAAGAATAAAGTAAACTGGAATTTCAGAATCATAAGTCAACACTTTATCAATCACATGGTAGTCTAGCGATTGCATCTGGTGTCCATATTTCTTGATAGTCGCTCCGTACTTTTCGAGGAAATGGTCCATCATTTGCGGACTATCTTTTTTACTGGTCTTAATCTCAATCAGCAATTTTTGGTTTAAAGCATTTGCACGCTCTAAATAGGCATCAAAGCTTGAAATCTTTGTTTGATAACCATTCTCGTAAATATCTGTATTTGTTAATTCATCCAGAGTCAAATCTTGCGGTGTAGCATTAATACCTGTTAAATTTTTGAGGTTAGCATCGTGCATCATCACGAACTGACCGTCTTTCGTTTCCTGCACATCCATTTCGATGAGATCTGGTTTTAGTTGAGCTGTTTTTTCTAAAGACTGCACAGTATTTTGAACACCGTTTTTATTACTTACTCCTCTGTGCGAAATCACTAAAGGTGTATTGGTATCTGGAGTTTCCAGATAAACGTAGCCTTCTATGGCAAAGATGATGCTTGCACACCCCATGACACCCCATCTCATCAGATGATCTTTCTTTCGCCTTGGCATAATCTCTAGTTCTTCTCCTGTCAGGAAGGAAACAAACTTCACTAGGAAATAAGTCAGGGTCATGTAATGGAAATTTTTAATCAAGACAAAATTAATCACACCGAGAATCAAGGATTCTTTTTGAGTTAAATTATCCATCACTGCTTGCGCAAAAAGCAAGGGAATTAACAAACCAAAGAAGAAGAGATAGGTTTTAATAATAATGAGTAAGAGATGCCAAGAGAAGAAAAGGACATTTTTCTTTGTCTTTTGGAGACTATATTTCACACTTTCTCTTACTGTCTTTCTTTCAAAGAGAATCTTAGGCAGGGCAAACATAAATCGGACAGAGATGTAGAGAAAGATCCAAGCGGATGCTATGATCATCAGACCTACCAGCCAATGCTTACCTTCCCAATAATTCACAATAAAATCAGGGATAATAATCTTGTTGAGGTAGTAGATTTTTAAAATCTTACGGATGAACGGGAAAAGCAAAGCAATGTAAAAAAAGACAAAGGCCATCTTACAAAAGCTCAATCGCTTAACGAATAGAAAGCTCTGGTGAAATACTTTTCTACTGTACTCAATTAAAGTTCTCTTTTCATGATAGAGAAGGTGACGAGCCCCTATAAACAAAAGACAAATCTGGAAATAGGCAACCAGGAGATTGATTGCAATTAAGATGAGAAAGGCTAAACTGATAAAAGGCGAGCCTTGTATAATCGCCCAAAAGTTATTGTAGGAGATAAACAAATAACCGGTTTGTCTCAGAAGGATGCCAGCAATCCATGAATTTAATGGTAGCCAGACAAACTCAACCATCATAAATATCAAGAAAAATAGAAATAAAATCTTATCTAGGTTATAGTATATCTTCCTAAAACCTAGCTTTTTAGGTTTTTCAGGTTTCATAAGCACTCCTAGTCTATAAATTGGGATAAATCTAAGCCACCAAAAGGATTATTCATAGAAAAACTACTCTGGTCTTCTATTAATAGCTTTCCTTCATCTGATTCCAAAAAAGCTTCGTAAACACGCGCCGTCATGCGGGCATCCTCTAAACTGTTATGAGACTTCCCGTGAAAGCCTAAAAAATTCGCTACAGTTTGTAATTTAAGATTGGCTATGCCGTGTAAATCAGAACTACGGCGTTCAAAAGCCTCATCATATAGGTCGACCTTATACTGGTCACGATAATCAATGCCATGCTCCAAGAGAATAGGCAAATCACTCTTAGCTGCATTGTAACCAACAATAGGTAAGTCGCCAACAAATGCTTGAAAGTCCTTTAAAACTTGTTCTACTTTTGGCGCATCTTTCAAGGTTTCAGCTGTGATTCCAGTCAAACCATTGATAAAACTCTTCAATGGTACTGTAGTATGGACATAAGAATCAAAAGCTGCACTTTCTTTACCATCTTGAAAACGGACAGCTGACACTTGAATTAAATGGGTAAGCCCATCGTGTTGATTAAACTCTAAATCAAAGGCAATATAATCTCTTAATTTTTCCATCTTTTACCTCAATTTCGACTCGATTTTCACTATAAATAATAAAAGAAGCCATTAGGTTAGTGAATAACCCAAACAGCTTCTTTATTTTCCTCCAAACAGGCGAGCAAAAAAGCCTTTTTTAGTTGCTTGGACTTCTTCTTTTGCTTGGTCTAACTCTAGTTTCAAGGTTTCTTGATCCTTCATGGCTTGAAGAGTTAACTGTTGCTGTTGATCCAACTGTTTGTCCTTCTCTGCAATTTGACGGTCTTTGATGCGCATCTGCTCATCTTTTTCTGATAACTGGCGGTCTTTTGCCTTGAGCTGCTCGTACAAGCGAAGAATTTCAGCGTTTTTCTCATCGACCAAGATTTCCATCAGTTCACGTTGTTTGACATCATCACTGACTGGTTCATCTTCAAAAATCGTTTTTTTGTAGATTTCTTCTAGCTTGATCAAGCCACTTCGAGTAACTACAGTTACACCTTTGTCATTTTTTTTCGTGTCCTCTTCTGGAAGTTCTTTGACACGATTATTGATTGCTTGACGAGATAGACCTAAGACCTCTGCAATCTCACTGACGGTCATTTCAATACTCATAATATCCTCTAAAACGTTTTCTAGCTTTTCTTTATTTAAATCTTATCATAAGCTAGATAAACTGTCAAATTTCCGCTTAATCCAAAGCCTTTAAAAAGGCTAGTAAGACTTGGGCAGAACGACGTCCAGCTTCAATGATAAACTCATCGAATGAGATAGAGGCCTCGTGATTGGCATTGTCACTCATGGCACGAATGACTAGAAACGGTAAATTAAGAGACTGAGCCGCTTGAGCAATGGCTGCACCCTCCATCTCAACAGCTAGAACATCTGGGAAGTGGGATTTGATACTAGCAATCTTATCATCTCCAGCTATAAAACTGTCCCCTGTAGCAATCAAGCCTAGGTGCCAGGTCTGTTCTAACTGAGATAAGTTTTCTTTAATCCTAGCAATAAACTTCTTATCAGATTCAAAGTAAAGAGGCTGACCAGCCATCTGACCAAAAGCGTAGCCAAAAGCAGTCACATCCACATCATGATAAGCCAACTTATCCGCAATCACTACATCTCCAACAGCAATCCCTTCAGCAAGAGCACCTGCTGATCCTGTATTGATGATAGCTTCTACCTGAAAATGGTCAGCTAACACTGCTACACTCATAGCCGACATGACCTTTCCAATCCCACTCTGAACTAGAACGACTTCTGTGTTGCCAACAGAGCCAGTGTAGTAAGTATTTCCTAAGACTTGGACTTCTTTAGGTTTTTCCAAATTCTGAGTCAAATATACGAGTTCTTCTGGCATGGCAGCAATGATTCCAATTTTCATTTCAAGTCCTTTCAATTACAAGAGTTTCATCGCTAAAATTAACAAAATCAAAAGTAGGATGACTGCAAACAAGATACGATTGAGTTTCGAATTAAAAACATTTCTCTTGGTATTCTCAATGCGGCGACTCTTATGAATCGTTGGCTCTACTTCGATTGTTAAGGTATCTTGACTAAAACCGTGGTCTCTAGAACGTGAATAACCAAAATGTTGTGAAGACGTTGGTAGGATCTTTGTTTCCTCATCATCTTGAAGAGGTGGTCCTGATATTTTCTCACCACGGTTGGCACGTTCAATCATTTCGTCTGTTAATAAAGGTTTTCCCATGGGTTGCTCCTCTATTTCTTTTGTAGTTCCCAGTACTGGATCGCCATAATGGTCTTGGCATCACAGATATGACCTGACTGGATCAGGTTCTTGGCTTCCTCTAGGCTTACTTCTAAAACTTCCAAAGTTTCATCATCATCTTGTGGGCGAGGATTTTCCACCTTGACCAAATCACTAGCGAGGTAGAGTTTTAGTTTTTCATTACAAAATCCAATCGCAGAATAGAAATCGTACAACAGTTCTAACTTACCAGTGTAGGCAACCTCTTCTTCCAATTCACGAAGGGCCGCCGCCATTGGATCAGCATTTTCACCAAGTTCTAGTTTACCAGCAGGAATCTCATAAGAAACCGCCTCAATAGCTTTTCGGTATTGCTTAACGAGAACGATTTTGTCCTCGGCTGTCACAGCTAATACACAAACAGCTCCATTGTGAAAAATCAAGTCACGTTGGGCAGTACCCTTTCCTTCTGGTAGTTCCACCTGGTCTTGTACTAGTTTGAAAATAGGACCTTGATAGATTTCCTTCCGACTAATCGTTTTTTCTTCAAATTCCATGACAGACTCCTACTGGTTCTTTGGATGATGAGGGAGGCGAGTCGCGTATTCATCTTTGTTGACCTGACGTCCACGGCCGATAGCAATGGCATCAGCAGGAACATTCTTGGTAATGGTTGAACCCGCTCCAACCAGAGAATTATCCCCAAGTTCTACAGGAGCAATAATAGTTGAGTTTGAGCCAACAAAGACATTATTGCCAATGACAGTTTTGTATTTATTTTTGCCATCGTAGTTAACTGTAATAGTTCCTGCACCAAAATTAACGTTGCTACCCACTTCACAGTTTCCAATATAAGTCAAATGACCCGCCTTGGTATTTTCACCGATTGAAGATCCTTTTACTTCAACAAAATTTCCAATGTGAACTTGAGCAGCCAGACTTGAACCTGGACGGATATGGGCATAAGGACCAACAGTCACTCCGTCTGCTACCAAGCTTTCCTCAACCATAGAGTTGGTAATCACAGCTCCAGATCCAACGGTGCTATCTACAATACAAGTTCCATTTGTCAAAACAGTCTCAGCACCAATCTTCGTTTGACCTTTCAAGGTAACGTTGGCTTCGATTTGAACCTCAGGAGCAATCTCAACATCAACGTCGATGTAAGTTGCTTCAGGATTGACAAAGCTGACACCGTTAACCATGTGCTTTTGATTAATACGGCGGCGCATCACTGCTTCTGCAGTCGCAAGAGCTACACGGTCATTTACCCCAAGACTTTCATCAAAATCCTTGAGAGTATAGGCACCAACCTTTTCACCCGCATTACGGAAAATACCAATCACGTCAGTAATATAGTACTCACCTTGGGCATTGTTGGTGTTGATGTTTTTAAGGGCTTCAAAAAGACGTTCATTGTCAAATACATAAGTTCCAGTATTGATTTCCTTAATTTGCTTTTCAAAGTCTGTAGCATCTTTCTGCTCCACAATGCGAAGAACTTCAGCATTATCATTGCGGACGATACGACCATATCCAAAAGGATCAGCTGCTTCAGCTGTTAAAATCGTCGCCACATTTTTATGATTGATATGGAAATCCAAGAGGTTTTTCAAGCTTTCACCTGTAATCAGAGGAGTATCACCAGCAATAACCAAGGTGTGGCCAGTACGATTTTGGAGAATAGGCTCTGCCATCATGACAGCATGCCCAGTTCCTAGTTGTTCTGTTTGGGTAACAAAGTCTGTCTGACCAGCTAATACTTGCTCAACTAGCTCAGCCTTGTGACCAACTACAGTAACTGTTTTTTCAGGTTGAATAGCACCAACACTACGAAAAACATGTTCCAACATCGAAATTCCTGCTACTTTGTGAAGTACCTTTGGAAGATCTGATTTCATGCGAGTACCTTTACCCGCTGCTAAAATAATGGCATAATTTGACATAATCTTCTCTTTTCTCTAGAAATTCCCTTATATTATACCATAATTTAGTTTCTTAGGAGTAAACAAACAGAGAAATAGGGAAAAGACGCCCATATATTCACTTTTTCCGATGTTTTCTTTGATTTTTTTATCTATTTACGTTAAACTATTTAAATATGAGAAAAAAGATTCATCCAGCTATTATTTTTACTTTATTTACTATATTTATAGCTATTTTGACCCTCAATAGACCAACTTATGAAGACCATCCTATCAAGTCAAAACCCAATGCAGTCCAGGTTGAAAATCAGGCCTTGCATAATCTTGACAAACCTATTATTGATGTCTCTGGTTGGCAAAGACCTGAGGAAATCAACTACGATACCTTGTCTCAAAATATTTCAGGTGTTATTGTTCGCGTCCACAATGGGGCTCAACATACTGAAAAAAATGATGCGGCTTATGCCAATGGTATTGATAAAGCCTATAAAAGTCATATTACAGAATTTCAAAAGCGTAATGTCCCAGTTGGAGTCTATGCCTATCTAGCTAGCCCCAGCAAGGAAGAAATGGAAAAAGCCGCTGAAGTTTTCTATAATGCTGCTTCTCCTTACAACCCTAGTTACTATTGGTTGGACGTGGAAGAGAAAACAATGTCTGATATGAATGAAGGGGTTGAAGCCTTTCGTGCCAAACTGGAATCTTTAGGTGCTAAAAACATCGGCATCTATATTGGAGTTTACTTCATGCAAGAACACAGTATCAATACAGATAAGTTTACTGCTATTTGGATTCCTTCCTACGGGACAGACTCTGGTTACTTTGAAACAACACCCAATACCAGTTTAGACTATGACCTCCATCAGTATACTTCAAAAGGAAGAATCGCTGGATTTGAACACCATTTAGATATTAATCTCATTTCTACCTTGAAGGAAAAAGAAGAAACCTTCAGAAAACTATTTTTAAGACCATAAGACAAGTGAAAATCGCTCTCTTTTTCACTTGTTTTTTCATTTTCTTCTCGTCTGTGTTATAATTGATAGAATAGAGAAAGAATTTTATGAAATTGAGGATTTTATGATGTTTTCATGGATTGCAAGAGTTATTAAAGGAATCGTCATCGCCTTAGGATTTATCCTACCAGGAATTTCAGGTGGTGTTTTAGCAGCTATTTTGGGGATTTATGAGCGAATGATTAGCTTTCTGGCTCATCCCTTTAAGGATTTTAAAGAGAATGTCCTATACTTTATCCCAGTAGCAATCGGGATGTTGCTAGGCATTGGTTTGTTTTCTTATCCAATCGAGTATCTGCTAGAAAATTATCAAGTCTATGTTTTGTGGAGCTTTGCTGGAGCTATCATCGGTACAGTTCCAAGTCTCCTTAAAGAATCTACTCGAGAATCTGATCGTGACAAGATTGACCTAGTCTGGTTCTGGACTACCTTTATCCTTTCAGGCCTAGGGCTCTACGCGCTAAACTTTGTTGTTGGTTCTCTCAGTGCTAGTTTCGCTAGTTTTATCTTAGCGGGTGCTCTTTTAGCTCTAGGTGTCTTGGTGCCTGGTTTAAGTCCGTCAAATCTACTCTTGATTTTAGGGCTGTACGCTCCAATGCTAACTGGTTTTAAGACCTTTGATTTATTCGGTACTTTCCTTCCTATCGGAATTGGTGCAGGTGCAACACTCATCATTTTTTCAAAATTAATGGACCATGCCTTGAACAACTACCACTCCCGTGTTTATCACTTTATTATTGGAATTGTGCTATCAAGCACCTTCTTGATTTTGATTCCAAATGCTGGAAGTGCTGAAAGTATCCAATACACTGGACTTTCTATTGTGAGTTATGTTCTCATCGCCTTCTTCTTTGCACTTGGCATTTGGCTTGGTATCTGGATGAGTCAATTGGAGGATAAGTATAAATAATGGCAAAAAAAGTGAAGATTAAGAAAACCTTGGTCGAACAAATCTTGACCAAGGCGGGTATTGACCATTCTGGTATTCAAATCAATGCGCTTGAGGGTGAACTTCCTTCGGAATATGATCGAACTCATATCTTTAAAACCTTGGCTCTATTAGGAGACAAAACGGGACCAATCATCGGAATCGTTCCCATAACAGAACACCTCGCTGAGAAAAAACTAGCAAAGGTTTCTGGTAATAAAAAAGTCAGCATGATTCCACAAAAAGACCTAGAAAAAACGACAGGCTATATTCATGGGGCTAATAACCCCGTCGGCATTCGCCAAAAACACAATTATCCTATTTTTATTGATCAGACTGCTTTGGATTTAGACCAAATGATTGTCTCTGCTGGAGAAGTCGGGCACAGTATCATTATTCGACCTCGAGACTTAGCCAACTTTGTAAAAGCAGATTTTGCTGATCTCTTGGAGGAAAACAACTGATGAAACTCTATTTTGTCCGCCATGGTCGGACTGTCTGGAATCTTGAAGGACGTTTTCAAGGTGCTAGCGGTGACTCTCCCCTTCTTCCAGAGTCCATTGACACACTAAAACAACTGGGTCAACATCTCAAGGAAATTCATTTTGATACGATTTATTCTAGTGACTTACCCAGAGCAGTTAAGTCTGCTGAAATTATCCAAAGTCAACTCCAATCCCCTTGTCCTTTGAAGAGCATTCCTGACCTACGTGAATGGCAACTTGGCAAACTAGAGGGATTAAAAATTGCTACGCTCAATGCCATCTACCCTCAACAAATCAAGGCCTTTCGCTCTAATCTGGCTCAGTTTGATACGAGGATGTTTGAAGCCGAATCTCTCTACTCTACGACTCAGCGAACCATTCAGTTTATCAAATCTCTGAAAGAAAGTCCGGCTGAAAACATTCTGATCGTTGGTCATGGGGCAAATCTCACTGCTAGCCTGCGTACACTCTTAGGCTATAAAGAGGCTCACCTTCGCAAAGATGGAGGCTTGGCAAATGCTAGTCTGACAGTTTTAGAGACCAATGATTTTGAATCCTTCACTCTGGAAAGATGGAATGACACTTCCTATCAAGAAAAATAATCGAACTTGATCTTAATAGTCAAGTTCTTTTTAGTTTTCAAAGAATATCCGTGAATTTCTCTGCTATTTATGATAAAATGGGAGTATCGCAAAAAATGACTCATCGTATCAAATTTTGAGTAAAATTAGGAGGAACCCATGTCTACAGAACATATGGAAGAACTAAATGACCAGCAGATCGTTCGCCGTGAAAAAATGGCTGCGCTCCGTGAACAAGGAATCGATCCCTTCGGAAAACGTTTTGAACGTACTGCTAACTCACAAGAGCTTAAAGACAAATTTGCAGAACTTGATAAAGAACAATTACATGAATTAAATGAAACTGCTACTATCGCTGGACGCTTAGTAACTAAACGTGGTAAAGGGAAAGTTGGCTTTGCCCATCTCCAAGACCGTGAAGGTCAAATCCAAATCTACGTTCGTAAAGATGAAGTCGGTGAAGAAAACTACGAAATCTTCAAAAAGGCTGACCTCGGTGACTTCCTTGGTGTCGAAGGTGAAGTCATGCGTACAGATATGGGAGAACTTTCTATCAAGGCAACTCACATCACACACTTGTCTAAAGCACTTCGCCCGCTTCCTGAGAAATTCCACGGTTTGACTGACGTTGAAACAATTTATCGTAAACGTTACCTTGACTTGATTTCTAACCGTGAAAGCTTTGAACGCTTTGTCACTCGTTCAAAAATCATCTCTGAAATCCGTCGTTATCTAGACCAAAAAGGTTTCCTTGAAGTGGAAACACCTGTTCTTCACAATGAAGCTGGTGGTGCTGCTGCTCGTCCATTTATCACTCACCACAATGCCCAAAACATTGACATGGTGCTTCGTATCGCGACTGAGCTTCACTTGAAACGCCTTATCGTTGGTGGTATGGAACGTGTCTATGAAATTGGCCGTATCTTCCGTAACGAAGGAATGGACGCCACTCACAACCCTGAGTTCACTTCTATCGAGGTTTACCAAGCTTATGCAGACTTCCAAGATATCATGGATTTGACCGAAGGCATTATCCAACACGCTGCTAAAGCAGTTAAGGGCGATGGTCCAGTAAACTATCAAGGAACTGAAATCAAAATCAACGAACCATTCAAACGCGTTCACATGGTGGATGCCATCAAAGAAATTACTGGTGTAGACTTCTGGCAAGACATGACTTTCGAAGAAGCTAAAGCTATCGCTGCTGAGAAGAAAGTTCCAGTTGAGAAACATTACACTGAAGTTGGTCACATTATCAACGCCTTCTTTGAAGAGTTCGTTGAAGAAACCTTGATTCAACCAACCTTTGTCTACGGTCATCCAGTAGCTGTCTCTCCACTCGCTAAGAAGAACCCTGAAGACGAACGCTTTACTGACCGCTTTGAGCTTTTCATTATGACCAAGGAATACGGTAACGCCTTTACTGAGTTGAACGACCCAATCGACCAGCTTAGCCGTTTCGAAGCTCAAGCCAAAGCTAAAGAACTTGGTGATGATGAAGCAACAGGTATCGATTACGACTACATCGAGGCTCTTGAATACGGTATGCCACCAACAGGTGGTTTGGGTATCGGTATCGACCGTCTCTGCATGCTCCTCACTGATACAACTACTATCCGTGATGTATTGCTCTTCCCAACAATGAAATAAGCTCTTATCCTCTGGTACTTTCCAGAGGATTTTTCAATGCAAAAAGAGACTGAGAAAAAACTCAATCTCTTTTCTTATTCTTGATTTTTAACTTGACTGGTGGCTACATCTTCCCCAAACCACTTCTGGCTGATTTCCTGGAATTTTCCTTCTTGGTATAGTGAGATAAAGGCTTGATTCAGAGCATCTAGCAAAGTTTTATCAGCAGGTCTAACACCCACTGCAAAAGCTTCACTTTCAAATCCAGCAGAAAAGACATTGTAGTCATTTAATATTCCTTCAGACTGGAGATAATAATTGGCATATACCCGGTCAATCACAAGGGCATCAATCCGATCATTCTTCAAATCAATTAAGGCTTCATTAAAACTTTGGTATTGATTGGCCTTCTGATCTTTTACTCGATTCTTGAGTAGTTCGGGTTGTCCTTCAAAATTCAAATAGCCAGAAGATCCAGCCTGAGCCCCTAAAACTTTGTCAGCCATATCCTGAATTGAGTGAATATTTTGAGACTTTTTAGAGACCAAAACTTGTTGATTTTCCATGTAAGGAATGGTAAAAGCAACCTTCTCTTTCCGTTCATTTGTTGCTGTATATCCATTCCAGATGGCATCAATAGTACCATTTTGTAGTTCGGTTTCTTTCATATCCCAGTCGATGGGTTGAAATTTAATCTGAATTCCTAGTTTTTCAGAGACAGCTTGGGCTAGGTCAATATCAAAACCTGCATACTGGCCATTCTTTTCCTCAAATCCCATGGGAACAAAGGTATTGTCAAAGCCAATGGTAATGCTACCCTGTTTTTGATATTTGGCCCAATTATCCTGACTTGGATCACTTGCCTTCTGAGTACAAGCTATCAGGAAGAAGCTAAAGAACAGAGCAAGTACAAGGGCAATTTTCTTTCTCTTCATAGGCACCTCCTAGTCCTACTTTGGATCGACCTTAAGGATCTGATCAGCAATGTTTTCCGCAAACTGAAGATCGTGGGTCACAACAATCTGAGTCATCCCACGCTCTTTATTTTGAAGGATAAGTTTTTCCACTTCTAATCGCAATTCTGGATCTAAGGCTGATGTAGGCTCATCATATCCAATAATTTCTGGGTTTATCATCATAGCACGTGCTAAGGCCACTCGTTGTTTTTGCCCACCTGAAAGTGAGAAAGGAAAGGCATCTGCATGTCCTGCTAACCCAAGTTGTTCTAATAAACCACGCGCCTTCTTCTCAGCAACTTCCTTGTCCATGCTCATCGTTTTTATGGGCGACAGAGTTAAGTTATCTAGAACTGACAAATGCGGAAAGAGTTGAAAATCTTGGAAAACAAATCCCAGAAGATTACGCTTTTCTAGTTCGTCTATAGCTAGCGATTCGCCGTTATAGTAGATTTCCCCCGAATCGATGGTTTCCAATCCAGCTAACATACGTAATAGGGTTGTCTTTCCGCCTCCTGATGGACCTACGATTGCAAGGATTTGCTTTTCAGGAATTGATAGGCTGAAATTGGTTAAGATTTGTTTGCCACCAAAGGCCTTGTTAATGTTTCGTAGTTCTAACATAGCAATCCTCCTATCTGTAATAGCTGTACTTCTTCTCAAGTCTTTTCGCTACAATGGTTACAAGACCAATCATGATTAAATAAATCGCTCCAGCTAAAAACATAGGAACAAGACTGGCATCTCGATTGGCTGCTGTCCGACTTGCCAAAATCAAATCTGAAATCCCAAGGGCATAAACCAATGAAGTATCCTTGACCAAACTCATAATTTCATTAAAGACGCTCGGTAAGACAATCTTTGTAACCTGAGGCAAAATAATATAGCGCACTGTGTCAAAAGGACTAAACTTCAAGACCTTAGCAGCTTCATATTGACCTTTAGGAATGGTTTCAATCCCACCACGAAAGATTTCAGCAAAGTAGGCTGCATAGTTCAATACAAAAGCGATCACAGCAGCAGGCAAACGATCTAAACGTATCCCAATGCTAGGGAGAACATAGTAAATAAAGATTAATTGCAAGAGCAAGGGAGTCCCTCGCATCACCCAAATATAAAGGTCAATCAGATAATGGAGGGGTTCCCAGCGGACTTGTAAAGCAAAGGCAACGACAATACCTAAAGGAATTGAAAAGATCAAGACCAGAGCAAAGACTTGAAGTGTCATACTTGCACCGTTCAATAAACTTGGTAATATCTCAAACATATAAGACATACTGCACCTCCTAAAAATTATTGTTCCTATTATAGCATAAATAAACAATTTAGCAAGGGTTTTTGTAAAAAAATTCTATAATTCTTGAACTATACACCTTTATCTAAGAAATAAGAGCGAAATATCATCTTACAGAATTCGAAGAATTATAAGGATTCTAGACTCGAATATAAGTTTAACTTCTAAATCTGAGAGGACCATGATTCAATTTTTTTATCAAATATCTATAAAAATTTCATTGATACAGAACGCTGTTTTCTCTCATTCACTTCATACCTCTAGAGATATAAAAAAAGAACCACTTTATAAGAATAGTATCATTTCTACTATCCATACAAGTGGCTCTTTGATGATGCCATAGCAAAGGCATCAAGATTTTTCAACTAGATTATTTAACTTTTTTGAAACGGAATAAGAGAATGGAACCAAACGCAAGTACTACTCCTACAACAGTAAGCAAGATAGTCATTTCAGATGTACCAGTATTTGGTAGTTCTTTATTTTCTTCTGGTTGTTTAGGTTTGTTATCTGAAGAACCTGGAGTCTCAGCAGCATAAGTATTTGTGATGGTTGGATTATTACCTGTAACTGTTGCTACAAGTTGACCTTGACCATTGTCTACAACTTTTACTGTTACTGTATAAGCATTTTTATCATAAGTTACACCAGTTTCATTACCAGCTTTTTCAGTGATTGTGTATGTGTGAGTTCCTGCAGTAGTGTATTCAATCGCTGGGAAAGCAACTGTTCCGTCTGCAGCATTCTTAGCTGTAGATACAAGTTTGTCGCCTTCTTTCAATTCAAATTCATATTTATCTGCCTCAAGAGTTTTACCATTTAGGACTTTTTTAGCAGTAATTGAAGTTGTTGCAGATTTAGTAGAATACGAATTTACAAAAACTTTATTGTCATATTTAACACTTGCAAACTTCTCACCATAAACATCTGTCACAGTAACTTCTGCGTTAATGATCTTATCATCGTAAGCAAAACCTGGTTTTTGATCATTAACTTCTTTGATCTGATACTTATAAGTACCCACTGTAGAGAATTTAACGGCTTTAAATTTCACTTTGCCATCTTTATCATTCTTAACAGTTTCCACAACTGATCCGTTTGGATCAAGTAGTTGGAAGCTAAATTCTTCAGCAGCTAAGTCTTTTCCTTTTAACTGCTTAGAAACCTCAAATGAAACTTCTGTAGAACGTGAACCAGAACTAATACCTTCAGTTGTGGTTAATGGTGCAAAACCTTCTACATCAAAGTTTTCAGTCGAAGTCGTAATTTTAACGTTATTGAAAGCTTTCTTTGTTGTATTATCAACTGGAGCTGTGATACGAGTCTTATAAACTACATACAAACCTTGGTTGGTTAGATCACCATTACCATTTGGAGTAATAGTGAAGCGATTAGAATCTTGAACAACAATGTGACTTGGATTCAAAAGAGGATGATGTTCATCCTTACCCCATTCAGTAAAGTAGTAACCTGTAATCTCACTAGCTAATACTTGCCCTTCAGGGATTGTATCTTGAATCGAAACGCCTTCATAAGGATTTGCATATTTGTTTACGCGAATATACCAATTAATATAATTTGGATCGTTCGTATCTTGAACTCCCCATTTAGTAAATCCTGTTGGATCCTCATCTGGAACAATACGAGTCAAATTGTATACTCCTGCTCCAGGAATGTCGATTGGATATGATTTATTGAGTTCAACATTATCAGCCCATACAACAGTAAATAAGGCCGAAATTTGTTTCTCTTCAGGTAAGTTAGCAAAATAATCTTCGTTACTTACCGTCACAGTCGCTGTATTTACAGACTTATTTGTCGTTAACTCAGCAACTTTAGTGACTCCATCGTTACCAAAGATTTCAGTAGTTGAATCTGATTCAATTTTGAATTCATTTGGAACTTTATAAACCATAAAGTCACCATTCTTCAACGTTGTTGAGTTGTCGAATTTGTAAGTGGTTTGAAGGTAAAATTTCCCTTCACCATACTCTGCACCATCAACTAACTTATTATTGTTAATTGTCGGTACTGTCGTTAGCGTATAGCTACTAGATGGTAGTTCAGCAGCTTTAACCACATTGCTAGTTCTTAGTACTGGGATAAATACTGAAGCTACTAACAATAGCGCCATGAATGCATGAGAAAGTTTTTTATTAATCTTTTTCACAACATTTGCCTCCTTTATTTTTGGGGATAGATTCCCCTATTTATTATTATATATTCTTATATAAATTTGTCAAGTATTTCATAGTAGTTCGATGTTCAAATCATACCTTTAAACTCTTATTTTATAGGGTGTAGCAGGCTTTCATCGTTCAAAACTTCATCTAAATTGGCTATAAGAAATTCTAACATTTATATTATATTAGTAAAAAAGAAAAGACCTCTGAGGTCTTTCAAATCATTCATTTAAAGTCATTCGTTTCTGTTAATAAAATTTTACAAAAAATAGAAATCCTTAAAGTGTCTCTATGAGTTCTTGCATTTGGACATCATCTGGAACGAGTTTTAAATAAGCTTCAGCTTGCACTTTGGCTTCTTCAAAATATCCCAATTCACGCAAAAGATAAGTATACTGCTCCAGAAATTCAGGATTATCCTTGAGATCAAGCGATAGTTCCTGATAGAGCTCATAGGCCTTATCTAAATCCTCGATTTCCTGGTAAGAACGGGCAATCATCCACTTGGTCAAGAGATTTTCAGGCTCTTGACTTTGGAGAGCGATGATATCTTCGTACCGCTCTTGTTCCATATAAATGGTTGCAAGGCGAAGGAAAATTTCTTCTGTATCCTCTGCATCTTCTTTGGCAGTAAGGAGAAATTGCTCTGCACTACTAGGATCATGCAATTCATACGAAAACTGAGAAGCAGCCAGTAAGAGCCGAGTTTCAAATGGATTTTTCTCCAAACCTTGTTTAGCGATACGAAGGGCCTCTTCCACCTGATGTTCCTTATGCAAAGCTTGACTATAACCATATTCATATCCTTCAAAGTCAGGTGAAATGGTATCAATCTGCTTAAAGTAAAGAACAGATTTTTGATACTCTTCTTGGTCAAAGTAAAGACTAGCCAGTTCAAAGGCAGTTTGGTCATCGTATTCTAATTCTAAAGCTTTTTCTAAGAATTCAGTTGCAGCTTCAAACTTGCCTAACTGGGCATAAGCGTAGCCAATTCGTTGATAGGTTGAGACACCCGTTTGCTCATAGATGGAGCGATTGTCTAATTGAGCATAACCCTGAATAGCTTCCTGATAATTTCCTAACTCACTATCCAACTCAGCCAAACCAAAAACTAATAAGGGATCGTCTGAGTAGTTTAGGGCTTCCAGTAACTTTTCACGCGCTACATCTGTCAATCCTTCCAACTGATAGAGGTCAGCCTTCAAGGCCAAAGCCGACACGTACCAGTCACTTTCGGGTGTGATTTCCTCAAGGTAAGCAAAGGCTTCCTCAACATTGCCATCCTCACTAGCAATACTTGCTAAATTCAGATTCACTTCTGGAAATTCTGTAACGATTTTTTGGTAAATTTCTTTTGCTTGAGGATAAAAGCCAATTCCCTCTAGATAGCTTGCTAGTTCGTAAAGAACTTCACTTGAATCTGTTTCGAGGGCTTTGTGAAAATACTGATCCGCTTTGATTAAATCCTGTTCATCCAAAGCCTGGAGCATGTGTTGACTATTGTTCACTCTTGATTTCCTCCCCTTCTTCTTCATACAAACCGCTGACTTTTTTATACCAGTTAAAGATAGCTGAGATAACGACCTTGGCAGAAGCATAGACAGGAATTCCCAGCAAGACTCCCCAAATACCAAACATAGAACCTGAAGTTAGGAGAACAAATAGGACATTGATTGGATGGATGTTTAGCTGACTACCTAAAATAAGCGGAGAAACGAAGCGACCTTCAATCGTTTGTTCAACAATAAAGACAATAATCACTTTCAAAAGCATCACAGGTCCTGCTATCAAGCCCAAAACCAAAGCAGGCAACATGGCAAGAAAACTACCCAGGTAAGGTACTAGATTGAGGATACCAGCCGTGATCCCCAGAGTCACAGCATATCTGAGACCAATAATCTTAAAGAAGATAATAAACATAATTGCCACGATAATAGCAACTGTAACCTGCCCTCTAACATAGTTTGACAACTGTTTATTAACATCTGACAAAACTTGTCCGACAGGTTCTTTTAACTTGTTTGGGATAAACTTAGTCAAATAGTCTCGTAGACCTTTCCCATCTCTCAAAAGATAAAAGAGCATGAAGGGTACGATAATAACCGCAACAATGACCTGGGAAACGCTACTGATAAAGGCGCTAACCCAGTTAACAGCTTGAGAAGAGATTTTGCTGGCCCACATGGTCGCCTCACTAGAAACATTGGAAAGAACCTGCTCCAACTGTGGTCTAAAATCATCTGGCAAGCGTTTGGTTACAAGGTCATTGATCACCTTATCAGCATCTTCCAGGTATGTCGGCACATTCTTCGCAAAATTTAAGACTTGACGTTGCAGATTAGGAATTGCGACTGCCAATCCCCAAATGATAAAGAGTCCGATAATGACAAAAACAATACTAATGGCAAGAACACGATTGATCTTGTGCTTCTCCATCCAGTCCACAATCGGATTGAGGAGGTAATAAAGTAAACCAGATAAAATAACTGGCAACATGACAACCCCTAAAAAGTCCAATACCGGTAAAAAGATAAAACTAATCTTACTTAGAATAAAAATGTTTAGCCCCAGTAACAAGGTTACTAAAAATACAGTGATGGCTTTATTATCTAAAAACCACTTAAAAAACCAAGATAGGCTAAAATGTTTCTCTTTATGTTCCATAAATACATCCTTTCTGTCATTCTCTCATTATACCATTTTTAGACTAAAATAACTCTTTTTTAAAGTGCTTACATGGATGAATCTGATGCTTCATGACTGCCATTTTGTGGTATAATAAACTTATCATTATTAAGAGGTATGGACATGAAAGAAACTGTTTATTTTGGAACTTACACTCGTCGCTTATCTAAAGGGATTTACAAGGCAGATTTTGATACAGAAACAGGCCAGCTTGCAGATCTTGAACTCTTTGCTGCTGAACCAAGTCCGACCTACCTTGCCTTTGACCAACAGCAACACATATACACCGTAGGAAGCCAGGATGGCTTAGGTGGAATCGCTGCATACAAGACAGATGGCGCTTTGCTAAATCATGTGGTTGAAGAAGGCGCTCCCCATTGCTATGTGGCAGTGGATGAAAAACGTGGTCTCGTATACGGAGCTAACTACCACAAAGGCCAAGTTCTAGTTTATAAGCGCCAAACGGATGGTAGCCTCATCCAAACGGATCTAGATCAGCATAGAGGACAAGGCCCTCATGAAAACCAAACTTCTCCACATGTACACTTTACAGATCTAACACCTGACCAGTATCTCGTCACCTGTGATCTAGGTACAGATGAAGTAACGACCTACGATGTTAGTCCAGAAGGAAAACTAAGTAAGCTCCACACTTATCACGGCCAAGCTGGAGCAGGTGCTCGCCACATCGTTTTCCACCACCACTATAAGATTGCCTATCTCATCTGCGAACTTAATAGCACTATCGAGGTCTTGATTTATGATGGGGTCGGTGAATTTGAACGCATGCAAGTCATTTCAACCTTACCAGATGGATACGAAGGCTTCAATGCTACTGCTGCCATTCGTCTTTCAAAAGATGGCAAATACCTCTATGCATCTAACCGAGGTCATGATTCCATTGCAGTCTATACAATCCTCGCTGATGGTAGCTTGGAATTATTAGAGATTGTACCAAGTCATGGTAAAAATCCACGTGATTTCGACCTAACTCCTGATCAAGAGTTTCTCATTGCTGTTCATCAAGATTCTGATAACGCAACCGTCTTTAAACGCAATCCTAAAAGTGGTCGTCTTGCAGAACTTTCTAACGACTTTCATGTCCCTGAAGCAGTCTGCATCAACTTCCCACATTAAAAAAAATGAACTTGAGTTTCAAGTTCATTTTTTTTTATAGTCTATTTCCGACATTGATACGGTTGATAGCACGTTGCAATGCGATTTTTGCACGACGCTCTTGGTCAATCAAATGCTTGTCATGGGCTTCTTCGATTTCTCGTTCAGCGCGAAGTTTTGCACGTTCAGCACGACTGATATCGATATCACGAGCACGTTCTGCTGAGTCTGCTACAATAGTAATGATGTCATTGGCAATCTCGATAATTCCTCCGTTCACTGCAATCCAGTTCACATGAGTATCATCATCGATACGTTTTACCTTCACTTCATCAACCGCTAAAACCGCAATCATATTTTCATGTCGTGGCAAGATCCCCATCTCACCATCCAGAGTTCGTACCGATACAAAGCTGGCATGGTGATCATAGACGAGGCCATCTGGTGTCACGATCTGGACAGTTAAATGAGCCATAGATCACCTCTTAAAATCCCATTTTTTCTGCCTTAGCAATGACGTCTTCGATTGAACCGACACCACGGAAGGCATCTTCTGGTAACTGGTCATGTTTTCCTTCAAGGATTTCCTTAAAGCCACGAACTGTTTCCGCTACTGGCACATAAGAACCAGGTTGACCAGTAAATTGTTCGGCAACGTTAAAGTTTTGAGACAAGAAGAACTGGATACGACGGGCACGTGCAACCAAAGTCTTTTCTTCATCAGAAAGTTCATCCATACCAAGGATAGCAATGATATCTTGCAATTCATGGTAACGTTGAAGGACACGTTTAACCTCAGCAGCAACTGCGTAGTGCTCCTCACCAACAATCTCAGGTGCCAAGGCGCGTGAGCTTGAAGCTAGAGGGTCAACGGCCGGGTAGATACCCAACTGTACCAACTTACGTTCCAAGTTTGTTGTTGAATCCAAGTGAGCGAAAGCTGTTGCTGGCGCAGGGTCAGTGTAGTCATCCGCTGGCACATAGATAGCCTGGATAGAGGTTACAGAACCCTTCTTAGTTGATGTGATACGTTCTTGCAATTGACCCATTTCCGTAGCAAGTGTTGGTTGGTAACCAACGGCTGAAGGCATCCGACCCAAAAGGGCAGATACTTCTGAACCAGCTTGAGTGAAACGGAAGATATTGTCGATAAAGAGAAGCACATCTTGGCCTTCTACATCACGGAAGTATTCGGCGATTGTCAAACCAGTAAGAGCAACACGCATACGTGCTCCAGGTGGCTCATTCATCTGACCAAATACCATGGCTGTTTTCTCGATAACGCCTGATTCTTTCATTTCCCAGTAAAGGTCGTTCCCCTCACGGGTACGTTCTCCAACACCGGTAAATACTGAAATACCACCATGTTCTTGGGCAATGTTGTGAATCAACTCTTGGATCAAGACAGTTTTACCAACTCCGGCACCACCGAAGAGTCCAACTTTCCCACCTTTAAGGTAAGGGGCAAGAAGGTCGATAACCTTAATCCCTGTTTCCAAGATTTCAGATGAGGTAGACAATTCATCAAAAGTTGGAGCTTTCTTATGAATTGGCTGACGCTCAGCGTCTTCAGCGAAAGGAGCATCCAAGTCAATAGTATCTCCCAAAACGTTGAAGACACGTCCCAAAGTTTCTTTACCTACTGGTACAGAGATTGGACGGCCTGTGTCCAAAACTTCCATTCCACGAGTCAAACCATCTGTTGATTCCATGGCGATCGTACGGACCATACCATCACCCAACTCCAAGGCTACTTCAAGGACGATTTTTGTTTTTCTTTCGTCATTTTTGTAGACGACAAGTGCATTATTAATCTCAGGAAGTGTTTCCCCTGCTGCAAACAAGACATCTACAACGGGTCC
Source organism: Streptococcus oralis ATCC 35037 (assembly GCF_900637025.1). NCBI lineage: Bacteria > Bacillati > Bacillota > Bacilli > Lactobacillales > Streptococcaceae > Streptococcus > Streptococcus oralis. The sequence goes on along the minus strand of NZ_LR134336.1, from coordinate 800,576 downwards.
GATAACCTGAGCAATTTTACCTGAACTCATCTCCTTCTCCTATTCTATATAAGATACTGTCGGTTCCTAGCTCAACTAGGTCCTAAGTTCATTTTGATACGAGGGAGGCAAAGCCTTATTCTAAGGCACTAGCCCCCGCTACGATTTCTGTAATTTCTTGTGTAATCGCCGCCTGTCTAGCACGGTTATACTGGATTGTCAAATCATTGATGACCTTTTTGGCATTATCAGTCGCCGTTTGCATGGCGGTCATACCTGCAGCATTCTCAGCTGTCTTGGCATCGATAATAGCCCCGTAAATCATACTTTCGGCATACTGTGGCAACAACTGCTCTAGAATCTCATCACGGCTCGTTTCCAACTCAAATGTCAAGCTATACTCTTCATCCGCTTCATTTGGATCCAAGTCAACAATCGGAAGCATTTGTTCCACACGCATTTGACTTGTGAGAGTATTGACATGATGGTTGTAGCAGACGTACAATTCATCAAAAAGTTCGTTTTGGTACATCTCAATCGTTTTTGAAATAATTTTACGAACTTCATCAAAACTAGGTTGATCTGCCAAGCCACGTAGTTCATAGATTGGCTGAATACCACGAGCCTTAAAGAAATCAGCTCCCATACCACCGATACAAATTATCTCAAAATCTTTACCATCTGGATGGTATTCTTCTTTCAACTCCATAACAGCTTTAAGGATGGAAGCATTATAACCTCCAACCAAGCCACGGTCTGAAGTAATAACGATATAGCCTGTTTTCTTAACTGGGCGACTGATGAGCATCGGATTGGTTGAACCACCAGATCCGTTACCATGCAGAATATCCGTCAAAAGCTTACGAACCTTCTGAGCGTAAACTTGGAAGTTGCGCGCTGCTTCTTCAGAGCGACCTAACTTGGCAGCCGATACCATTTGCATGGCATTAGTGATTTGACTAGTATTTTTGGTTGAGGCGATTTTTGTTTTAATATCATTTAGAGATACTGCCATCTGACACCTCTATTCTTATTGGAAGCTGGATTGATTGAGAAACTCTGTAATCGCAGCATCCAAGACTGCTTCTTCTGGCAAGTCTTTTGTTTCACGAATGGTTTCCAAAATCTCTGGATAATGAGCATCAAAGAAAGCATGGAACTCTTCCTCAAAACGAACAATGTCATCTACAGGAATCGTATCCAAGAAACCATGTGTCAAAGCATAGAGAATGGTTACTTGTTTCTCAACAGGTAGTGGTTTATGAACAGGTTGTTTCAATACTTCCACAGTACGACGTCCACGGTTTAACTTAGCCTGTGTTGCTGCATCCAAGTCAGAACCAAACTTAGTGAAGGCTTCCAACTCACGGTATGAAGCAAGGTCGATACGAAGTGTACCAGCAACTTTCTTCATGGCTTTAATCTGTGCCGAACCACCTACACGGGATACAGATGAACCCGCATCAATGGCTGGACGAATACCCGCATTGAAGAGACCATCACCAAGGAAGATTTGTCCGTCAGTGATAGAGATCACGTTGGTTGCGATATAGGCAGAGATATCTCCTGCTTGTGTCTCGATAAATGGTAGGGCTGTAATAGATCCACCACCAAGTTCATCAGAAACTTTAGCTGAGCGCTCAAGTAAACGGCTGTGAAGGTAGAAAACATCCCCTGGGAAGGCTTCACGACCTGGTGGACGACGAAGCAAGAGGGAAAGTTCACGATAAGCGACCGCTTGTTTTGAAAGATCATCATAAACAATCAAAACATGCTTGCCTTGGTACATAAACTCTTCTGCCATAGCAACTCCAGCATAAGGAGCTAGGAAGAGCAATGGAGATGGTTGTGAAGCAGAGGCTGTCACAACGATTGTGTAGTCCAAGGCACCGTACTGACGAAGTGTTTCTACTTGCGTACGAACTGTTGATTCTTTTTGTCCAATCGCTACGTAGATACAGATCATATCTTGACCTTTTTGGTTCAGGATCGTATCAATCGCAATGGTTGTTTTCCCTGTCTGACGGTCACCGATAATCAACTCACGTTGACCACGACCAATCGGTACAAGGGCGTCAATAGCTTTCAAACCTGTTTGTAATGGTTCTGATACAGACTTACGTTGCATAACACCAGGAGCTGGCGCTTCTACTGGACGAGTTTTGTCAGTATGGATGTCACCAAGACCATCAACTGGACGACCAAGTGGGTCGACAACACGTCCGATTAGGCTGTCCCCCACAGGTACTTCCATGATTTTACCTGTACGGCGAATGGTATCACCTTCACGAATATCTGTAAAGTCTCCAAGAATGATAATCCCAACGTCTGTAGACTCCAAGTTTTGCGCCATCCCATAAGAGCCGTTTTCAAAGATCAACAACTCTCCACTCATGGCATTTTCAAGACCGTGAGCACGCGCAATTCCGTCCCCGATATAGGTTACAACACCTGTTTCAGACACATCAAAATTGGGTTTGAAATTTTCAATTTGTTGCTTAATTAAAGCGCTGATTTCTTGTGCGTTAATTGCCAAAAGAACACCACTTTCTATTTCAAATTTTCTTTAACAACTCGAAGTTGTTGTTTAATACTCACATCAATTGTCTTGTGATTAGCAAAAATGACAAAACCACCAATGAGCCCTTCATCAATTTGTTCTTTAATACTCCGTACTTTCAGAGACATTTTTTTCTCTATCAAGGGAAGCAAACGTTCCTTCTGTTCATCTGTTAAAGGATGAGCTGAAGAAATCGTGACTATAAACTGATTGGTTTCTCTTTCAAGACGATTCAAACAATCAACAATGATATCATAAAAAAGATTTGCTCTGTGATTGTAAATCAGAACCTGAATAAAGTTTTGCATTAAAGGTGAGACAGAGTCTTGAAAGAAACCAACTGTTTTTTCCTTATCAGACTCATCAACTGCCACCTGAGCTAAAAAAGAAGGTAAGCCCGTTTCTTCTGCGACTTGCTTGATTTGATCCAAGTCTGAAAAAATCCGGTCCTCTTCTCCTTTTTCAATCACTAATTGGACAAAAGGCATGCTGTATTTTTCAATTACCTTTGCTGTTTTCTTGTCCATTAGGCTTCTCCTAGCTGATCGATATACTGATCAATGAGTTCCTTATGAGCATGACTGTCAAGGTTTTTTGAGATGATTTTACCAGCGAGACTAACGGTCAAATCTGCCACCTCGCCCTTAACACTTTGCAAAGCCTCAGCTTTATTCTGAGCAATTTCTTGATTCGCCTTCTCTTTTAAGCGACCTGCTTCTACTTTAGCATCTGCCAGAATATCTGCTTTACTCTTTTCTGCAGTCTCTTTAGCATTTTCAATGATTGTTTTGGCCTCGTTGCGACTTCCAGCCAATTCATCTTCACGTTTTTGAGCAAGAGTTTCTGCTTTTTGACGAGCTTGTTCAGCTCCATCAATATCAGCAGCAATTTTATTTGCCCTTTCTTCGAAGACACTTGTCAAGTTTGACCACGCATATTTCTTAACTAAGACAATCAAAAGGATAAAAGAGCCAGCGATTAAAATAAAGTTACCAATTAATTCACCTACTGTTACGTGCATCTGTTACTCCTTTCTACTCTTCTCCATCATTTATCTTATTTCCTAAGTACATAGAAGACAACATGGTAAACACATAGGCTTGGATGCAGGAAATAAAGACAGAAAAGGCTGTCCAAGCCAAGTTAGCACCAAAAGCAACTGGATACCAATATAGAGCTTGATGAGATAGAGTGATTAGCAAACTAGCCATCACTTCTCCAGCAAAGATATTTCCGAACACCCGCAAGGCAAGTGATAAAAAGTTGGTAAACTCTTCTAAGATATTCATGGGAGTCATAAAGCCAGGTGTGATATAGGCTTTTAGATATTTTTTAATCCCACGGCGACGAATCCCTTCAATATGGGTCATCAGGATAATTCCAAATGACAAGGCCAAGTCAAACTGGAGATTTGCAGTTGGCGATGTCCAAAGGTTTGTCCCATCTGTAGTTTGAAGTTTGGCCATCAAACCGAGGTTATTTGCCAGTACCATAAATAGAAATAGACAAAGGAAAAAGAGCGAGTAGTCTTTCATGTAGCTTTTACCAATGTTAGGTTCTGTAAATCCAATAACGAAGTCATAGAAATACTCAAGTACATTTTGCTTTCCTTTGGGTTTCAAAGTCATATTGCGACTTGCCCAATAGATAAAGCCAAAAACAACTCCCACAATCAACAAGGTCATGGCTAACATGGTTAAATCAAAGGTAACAGGACCAATATTGATGGTTGGATTGATACTTTCTTCCATCTAGAATCCTCCCTTTTCTTCTCGTTCCATTTGTCTATTTGATGACGAATGAAAAGACGAGGGTAACCAAGAACGTTCCTTCAATAAAGGCAATCCCCATGATCATTAAGCTACGTAATTGTGGGATGATGTCTGGTTGGCGAGCTGCTGATTTGAACAAACCGTTCATCAACATACCTTCTGCAAGAGATACACCCATACAGGCAAGACAAAGACCGAAAAATGTTAAATTCATGATGAATTCTCCTTTTATTTAAAATTTACTTACTTAGTTTAGTCCTAAAATTTTGATTTGTCAACTTTTTACTTACGTTGAAAGCGTTTCAGATAATATATTTCTATTTTTGCTATTTTTACACCATTCTATAGAAAGTTTTTCCATTTTAGATTGCGAGTTTTTCTTGATTTTACTATATTTTCTGAAATAAACTGAAAAATACAAGTTTGAAACTTGTATTTTTCAGTTTATTTAAAATAGTAGGAATAGTGTTGTTTACAACCTGGATTAAATGGAGCACTGCAGTAAGGACAAGCCATCTGTTTTTGGTATTCTTGGAAAGTCATTGTCCTCTTACAAACCCCACATAAAATCGGTCGATCCTCAGAAAGCGCCAAAGGATAGGGCGAAAAAACATGCGTTTCTATAGCATTGTGGCACTGATAGCAAGCATAATATTTTTTACACTCATAGCACTGAAGAGAAACGATGTCCTTTTCGCCATGATAATGAACACATCTGCCTTCATCATCAACTAACAAACCTTGTGCTTGATTCATTCACTTTTCCTTCTCTAGGCACGAACTGTGACGCTGGTTCCATCTTCTTTATAGAGATTGATAAGACCTTCCTTGAGAGCGCGAACCATGTCCCCAGCTTGAACAGGTTGTGGGACTTTAATTGTCAAGAGTTCCATTGGATTTGGAGCACGGTCAATTTTATTACCCTTGGCATCATGAAGATCTTCAATATAGGTCTCAAAATGACGGAAACCTGGTCCATAAAACTCCACTTGATCGCCTTCGTTGATGACATTGCGTTGACGAATGGTTGCCGTTTGAGTCGCATCATCATACGCAACCACTTCAGCGACAAACTTATATTCAGGAATTTTACGACGAGCGCCAAATAACTGTTCATTTTCAGACGGTGTACCGTAGTAGAAACCTGTTGCCAATTCACGTTGAGCAACTTTCCACATCTCGTCTACCAAGTCTTGTTTGATGGCTTCAAACTTCTCAGGACTTTCAAGATAAGCATCCACAGCCGCCTTGTAGCAGTTTGTTACTGTTGAAACATAGTGAATAGACTTCATACGACCTTCAATCTTGAGACTGTCTACACCGTTTTCGATCATATCTGGAATATGGTCAATCATGGACATGTCAACGGCTGACATTGAAAATTCTTCTGGAATTTCACCTTTAAGACTCTTGCGTTCTTGACCAAATGGCATGTCGTAAAGATCGTATTTCCAACGGCAAGACTGTGAACAACCACCACGGTTGGCATCACGCATACTCATGTGATTTGATAGCGTACAGCGACCTGAGTAGGAAATACACATGGCTCCATGGACAAAGGCCTCAATCTCAACATCTGTACGTTTGCGAATCTCTGCCAATTCTTCCATTGAAACTTCACGGGCCAAAACCACGCGAGTTAGACCAAGTTCTTTCCAGAACTCAAGAGTTTCATAGTTGGTCGCACTGGCTTGGGTTGAAAGATGGATTTCTAGACCTGGTGCTTCTGTTGCTGCAATCATAATCAAGGCCGGATCTGACACGATAACTGCGGCAATCCCGATATCACGCAACTTACGGAACCATTCTCCAGCACCAGCTTCGTTTCCTTCGTGCATAACCATGTTAGCAGCCACATAGACCTTGGCACCGTACTTGGCAGCAAACTGGACTCCTTCTTCCATCTGTTCAAAGGTGAAGTTTCCTGCACGACTACGAAGACCATAGGCCTGTCCACCGATGAAGACTGCGTCCGCACCATATTGAACAGCTACTTTCAGCTTCTCTAAAGTCCCTGCAGGTGATAAAACCTCAGGACGTTTTAATGTTTTTGTCATTTTTTCTCCTATTTGCAATATAAAAGTTTGACGTTTTTCCTTCTCATTTTATAGTAAATAAGCAATAAAATCAAGCCTAGACAGATTGTTTTGACAATTCTAATCTTTTAAGAAAACAAAAAACTAGCCTTTCTAGACTAGTTATTTTCAAGATAAAATTCAAAGCGTTCGCCCACGTATTGACTCTTTACATACTCGAAAGCCGTCCCATCTTCAAGATAAGAGACCTGAGTCAAGGCTAAAATGGCATGCCCCTTTTCAACTTCCAGATAGTGAGCAATCTTTTCCTTAGCCAATCTCGCATAAATGGTCTGTTGGGATTTACCAATCCGATAGCCATGTTGCTGCAAGGTTTGGAAGAAATGACTGGTGATTTCTTCTTTTTTGAAATCCTTAATAAATTTCTCAGGAATGGATGCGACTTCATAGACTAGCGGAACTTGGTCAGCGTAACGCACCCGTTCCATGCGGATAATATTCTCTGTCGGAGTAATCCCTAGCTTAGCGACCTCTTGCTCATTTGGAATGGTTCTTCTGTAAGAAATGAGTTGGCTGGAAGGTACTTTCCCCTGAGATTTGACAATCTCCGTAAAACTAGTCGTTCCCCGCATTTTTTCTTGGACACGAGTGCTAGAGACAAAAGTCCCACTTCCTACACGACGCTCCAAAACTCCTTCCTCAACCAAGAGAGAGATAGCCTGGCGTAATGTCATCCGGCTAACTTGAAACTGTTCAGCTAAATCTCGCTCACTTGGAAGTCTCTCTCCGATTTTCCAATGATGCTCATCTATATCCTTCTTGATCTGATCGTGGATTTTCATATAAGCTGGTAACATGATTCTCACTTCTTTTCTTTATTTTCTCCATTGTACCGTATTTGCTAATAAAAAGTCAAACTTTGCCTTGTTTAGTTGGTAATTCGCCCCTATTTGTGATAGAATATTGAAAAAGATATTTCTTTTGAGAAAGGAAAAAGATGAGCAACATTTCAACTGATTTGCAAGATGTCGAAAAAATCATCGTGCTGGACTATGGTAGCCAATACAACCAGCTAATTTCACGCCGTATTCGTGAAATCGGTGTTTTTTCAGAGTTAAAAAGTCATAAAATCTCAGCCGCAGAGGTTCGTGCGATTAACCCTGTAGGGATCATCCTCTCTGGTGGACCAAACTCTGTATACGAAGATGGTTCATTTGATATTGACCCAGAAATTTTTGAACTTGGCATTCCAATTTTAGGAATATGCTATGGTATGCAACTTTTAACTCATAAACTTGGAGGAAAAGTTGTCCCTGCAGGTGATGCTGGTAACCGAGAGTATGGCCAATCACCACTTACCCATACCACTTCTGCCCTCTTTGAAGGGACTCCTGAAGAACAGATTGTTTTGATGAGCCATGGCGATGCTGTTACAGAGATTCCAGCTGATTTTGTTCGTACTGGAACTTCTGCTGACTGTCCTTATGCAGCTATTGAAAACCCTGACAAGCACATCTATGGTATCCAATTCCACCCAGAAGTTCGCCATTCTGTATACGGGAATGATATCCTTCGCAACTTTGCCCTTAACATCTGTCAGGCTAAAGGCGACTGGTCAATGGACAACTTCATCGATATGCAGATCAAAAAAATCCGTGAAACTGTAGGTGACAAGCGTGTTCTTCTCGGCCTATCAGGTGGTGTTGACTCTTCTGTTGTTGGCGTTCTTCTCCAGAAAGCAATCGGCGATCAATTGATCTGTATCTTTGTAGACCACGGTCTTCTCCGTAAGGGAGAGGCTGACCAAGTTATGGACATGCTTGGTGGTAAGTTTGGTTTGAATATCGTTAAAGCAGACGCTGCTAAACGATTCCTTGATAAACTTGCAGGTGTTTCTGATCCTGAGCAAAAACGTAAAATCATCGGAAACGAGTTTGTTTATGTCTTTGATGACGAAGCTAGTAAGCTAAAAGATGTAAAATTCCTTGCTCAGGGAACGCTTTACACTGACGTGATTGAGTCTGGTACAGATACTGCTCAAACCATCAAATCACACCACAATGTTGGTGGTCTTCCAGAAGACATGCAGTTTGAATTGATTGAACCATTGAACACTCTTTATAAAGACGAAGTCCGTGCCCTCGGTACAGAGCTTGGTATGCCAGACCACATCGTATGGCGTCAACCATTCCCAGGACCAGGACTCGCTATCCGTGTCATGGGTGAAATCACTGAAGAAAAACTTGAAACAGTTCGTGAGTCAGACGCAATCCTTCGTGAAGAAATTGCTAAAGCTGGTCTTGACCGCGATATCTGGCAATACTTCACTGTCAACACAGGCGTTCGTTCAGTCGGTGTTATGGGTGATGGTCGTACTTATGACTACACCATCGCCATTCGTGCCATCACTTCTATCGATGGTATGACAGCTGACTTTGCCAAAATTCCTTGGGAAGTCCTTCAAAAGATTTCTGTACGTATCGTAAATGAAGTGGATCACGTAAACCGTATCGTCTACGATATTACAAGTAAACCACCCGCAACAGTTGAGTGGGAATAAACCAATCAAACACAAAAGAACTCTGAATCGGATTCAGAGTTCTTTTTTAGGTAGCACTTCTGCTTCCCTTTTTTATTTACGTTTCTTCTTAGCTTTTTTCATTTTGTTGGCCATGCGTTTCATAGACTGTTTCATGGCAAATTCACCAATTTTACCCTTGAGTCCACCACCAAACATCTGGCTCATATCTGGCATTCCAGCTCCTCCAAGAGCTGACATATCTGGCATGCCGCCTTGTCCCATCATGCCTTCAAGAGCAGACATATCCATCCCGCCCATATTTGGCATATTTTTAGGGAGGTTATTGGGATTGATGCCCATTTGTTTCATCATCTTGTTCATATCACCAGACATGACCCCTTGCATGAGCTGTTTGGCCTGATTAAAGTCCTTGATGAATTTATTGACTTCGACAAAGGTATTTCCAGAACCAGCAGCGATACGGCGGCGACGACTTGGATTTAACAAATCAGGATTTTCGCGTTCTTCAGGTGTCATAGAAGACACAATGGCACGTTTGCGCGCAATCTGTCGCTCATCCACCTTCATATTTTGAAGGGCAGGGTTGTTAGCCATACCTGGAATCATCTTGAGCAAGTCTTCCATTGGCCCCATGTTTTGAACCTGATCCAATTGATCAATGAAATCATTGAAATCAAAGGTGTTTTCACGCATCTTCTCGGCCATTTCAAGAGCTTTTTGCTCATCGTATTCTTGAGAGGCTTTCTCGATCAAGGTCAGCATATCCCCCATACCAAGGATACGGCTTGACATACGGTCTGGGTGGAAGGTTTCGATATCTGTAATCTTTTCACCCGTACCGGTGAACTTGATAGGTTTACCAGTGATATGACGAACGGATAGAGCCGCACCACCACGAGTGTCCCCATCAATCTTGGTAAGGATGACACCAGTTACTTCCAACTGAGCATTAAACTCACGGGCGACATTCGCTGCTTCCTGACCAATCATGGCATCAATGACGAGTAGGATTTCATTTGGTTGGGCAAGTGCTTTAACATCACGAAGCTCATTCATGAGAAGTTCATCGATTTGTAAACGCCCTGCCGTATCAATCAAGACATAGTCGTTGTGATTGGCTTGTGCTTGCTCCAAACCTTGACGAACTATCTCAACAGCTGGCACTTCTGTTCCAAGTGCAAAGACAGGAACATCGATCTGCTGTCCAAGTGTTTTCAACTGATCGATGGCTGCTGGACGATAAATATCTGCCGCAATCATCAAAGGACGAGCATTTTCTTCCTTCTTGAGTTTATTAGCCAGCTTACCAGCAAAGGTCGTTTTACCAGCCCCCTGCAAACCGACCATCATGATAATGGTTGGAATTTTTGGTGACTTGATAATTTCTGCCGTATCGGAACCTAAAACAGCTGTCAATTCCTCATCAACGATTTTGATAATCTGTTGGGCAGGATTGAGGGTATCAATGACCTCGTGTCCGATTGCACGTTCACGAACCTTCTTGATAAAGTCCTTTACAACAGGCAAGGCAACGTCGGCTTCCAGCAAGGCCAAGCGAATCTCTTTGGTTGCTTCCTGGACATCAGCCTCAGATATTTTTCCTTTTTTACGTAGATTTTTAAAGACGTCCTGTAAACGTTCTGTTAAACTTTCAAATGCCATTTTTCTTCCTCTTACTCTCTATTATCAATGCTTGTTAAAATTTCTATCTGCTCCTGCAGAAAGTCATCCTTGGGATAACGCTCCAAGATCTGGTCAAAAATCTGACTGCGGACAATGTAGTCCGAATACATGTGCAATTTCATCTCATAATCTTCTAGAATCTTTTCTGTCCGCTTGATATTGTCATAAACAGCCTGACGACTGACACCGAACTCTTCAGCAATCTCAGCAAGACTGTAATCATCAGCATAATAGAGTTCAATATAGTTCATCTGCTTGTCTGTCAAAAGCGCCGCATAAAATTCAAAAAGGGCGTTCATACGATTGGTTTTTTCGATTTCCATAACTTTTATTATACCAAAAAAACGATTATACTGCTAGAGTAGAAGCACTTCAAATAGAGTAAGAAGAAGAAAAAAAGAACCTTGCAAAGCAAGATTCTTTTAGTGTCTGACTTAAATAATTGTTCTTCTGGGAACTTAATCGAATTAAGCTTCGATTTCTGTAACCATACCTGAACCAACAGTACGTCCACCCTCACGGATAGAGAATGTAGTACCTTGTTCTACGGCGATTGGGTGGATCAACTCAACGTCGATAGTCACGTTATCACCAGGCATTACCATTTCAGTACCTGCAGGAAGTTCGATTGAACCTGTAACGTCAGTAGTACGGAAGTAGAATTGTGGACGGTAGTTGTTGAAGAATGGAGTGTGACGTCCACCTTCTTCTTTAGTAAGGATGTAGACTTCACCTTTAAATTTAGTGTGTGGGTTGATTGAACCTGGTTTAGCGATAACTTGTCCACGTTCGATTTCGTCACGTTGAACACCACGAAGAAGGACACCTACGTTATCTCCGGCAAGACCTTCGTCAAGTTGTTTACGGAACATTTCAACACCAGTAACAACTGCTTTTTGAGTTTCTTCTTTGATACCAACGATTTCGATTTCGTCGTTGACACGAACAGTACCACGGTCGATACGTCCTGAAGCAACTGTACCACGTCCAGTGATTGAGAATACGTCTTCGACTGGAAGAAGCAATGGTTTTTCAGTGTCACGTTCTGGTTCTGGGATGTACTCATCAACAGTGTTCATCAATTCCATAATGATGTCTTCGTATTTAGAGTCACCTTCAAGAGCTTTAAGAGCTGAACCTTGGATAACTGGAAGATCGTCACCTGGGAAGTCGTATTCTGACAAGAGGTCACGGATTTCCATTTCAACCAATTCAAGCAATTCTTCGTCGTCTACCAAGTCAATTTTGTTCATGAAGACAATAAGGTGTTTAACACCAACCTGACGTGAAAGAAGGATGTGCTCACGAGTTTGTGGCATTGGTCCGTCAGTTGAAGCTACTACAAGGATAGCTCCGTCCATTTGAGCGGCACCAGTGATCATGTTTTTAACGTAGTCCGCGTGTCCTGGAGCGTCGATGTGAGCGTAGTGACGTTTTTCAGTTTCGTACTCAACGTGCGCAGTGTTGATAGTGATACCGCGTTCGCGTTCTTCTGGAGCAGCATCGATAGACGCATAGTCTTTAGGTTGGTTAACTGCTGAAGGCAAGCGACGTGCCAATACAGTTGTGATAGCTGCAGTCAAAGTAGTTTTACCGTGGTCAACGTGTCCGATAGTACCAATGTTAACGTGTGGTTTACTACGATCGTATTTTTCTTTTGCCATTTGAGTAAAAGCCTCCAATAAAATATATTTTATAGATAGACAGTAGGCAATACAGTCTAACTTTCCTTACTATTTTATCAAATTTCTGCTAAATTGCAAGTGTTTTACACATATTTTGTGAATTAATCTAAATCTTATCAAATCCTGTTCTTCTGCTTCTTTATGGCAATATGAATTCAAACTTCTTTTCGTTTGGCGATAGTCTTTTCATCAAAAAAATCAGGTCTCCCTGATTTTAATTTGATTCTGTTTTTTCCAGTTCCTTAGCTTCTTTATGGTTTTCATATAATTTCGCTAGGAACTTAGTAATTTCTTTAAAAATAGAGTAAGTAGGTACTGCTACGACCATCCCTATGACACCGTAGATATTACTTGACAGTAAAAGGAGCACCAAAATCGTAATCGGATGCACTTTCATAACCCCTCCAACGATACGTGGATAGAGAACATTTCCGTCAATCTGCTGAATAATGAGCATATAAGCAACCGCAATCAACATACGATGAGGATCTGTGAACACATTGGCAATCACCATTGGAATCAAGCCAATACTTGGACCAACATAAGGAATCAAATTTGCGATTCCAGAAAAAATAGCAAAAACTAGGGCGTACTTTAATCCGATAACGCTATAGCCAATATAGGCTAAACATCCAATAATAACCGCATCAATCGCAATTCCACTGATATAGCGCGCTATGGTTGTATTGAGATTGGTTAAAAGGCTAGAAAGATTCAATTTGTCATGTTTTAAGATGGTACGTTCCAACATTGGTAGCAACTTATGACCATCCAACAAGAAATAAATCAAGAATACAGGGGTCATAATGAGAATCAGAACCGTACTAAACAAGGCTGAAAGAACGCTTCCTAAACTGTTGCTGACGCTATTCAGGATATTCTGGAGGATATCCACATAGGAGAGATTCAGTTGTTGAATTGTTTGTTGAATATCAATATTTTGGAAGACTGGATTCATGGACAAATCGATGATCAAATCTTGTAGTCTACTATAGATGTTTTGACTAGAAATAATCAAGCTGGTCAACTGATTAATCAAAATCGGCAAGAGATAAACGACCCCTACAACGATAGCACCAATCAAGGCACAAAGAGTGACCAAGACACCAATTAGACGATTGATCTTACATCTCTTTTCTAAGAAAGTAACGACTGGATTTGTAATGTAGTAAAAAAATCCACCAAGCAAAAATGGAATCATGATGGTATTCACAACCGTCACGAAGGGAGTAATGATGGCCCCCATTTCTCTCCAAAGATAGAAAATCAGTGTTAATAATAAAATTTCAGCTGTCCAAAAAAATAATTTGTTTCTACGGAACATAGGTATCCTCCTTCTCTCTATTTTACCATATTTCTGAAAAAGATAAGTTGGCTTTAGTAAAAAAGCGAGAATATTTTTTTTCTTTATGATAAAATAAAGCTAATATGAAAAAAATAATTTTATCTTTTATGACACTTTTAGTTTTTGGAACAGCTTCTACTGTTTCTGCTCAGGAGTTTGATGTTGCTGCTAAACATGCTATTGCTGTCGAGGCTACAACTGGAAAAATCCTCTATGAAAAAGATGCAAATCAGCCTGTAGAAATTGCTTCTATTACTAAATTGGTTACAGTTTATTTGGTCTATGAAGCTCTGGAACAAGGAACTATCAGCCTATCTACACCTGTTGATATTTCGGACTATCCTTACAAACTTACAACTAATTCTGAGGCGAGTAACGTCCCTATGGAAGCTCGAAATTATACTGTTGAACAACTATTAGAGGCTACAATGGTATCCAGTGCAAACAGCGCTGCCATTGCACTAGCAGAAAAGATTGCTGGTTCTGAGAAAGACTTTGTAGACAAAATGAGGGCTAAACTTCTTGAATGGGGAATTCAAGATGCAACTATTGTAAACACTACTGGTTTAAATAATGAGACCCTTGGCGATAATATCTATCCTGGTTCAAAGAAAGACGATGAAAACAAGTTGAGTGCCTACGATGTTGCAATCGTCGCTCGTAACCTCATCCGAGATTATCCTCAAGTTTTGGAAATCACCAAAAAGCCAACTTCTACCTTTGCAGGACTTGAAATCCACTCAACCAACTATATGTTGGAGGGAATGCCAGCCTATCGTGGCGGTATTGATGGACTAAAGACAGGTACTACTGATAAAGCTGGTGCTTCATTCGTGGGAACAACTGTTGAGAAAGGGATGCGTATTATTACGGTTGTTTTAAATGCAGATCAACAAGATACCAACCCTTATGCGCGTTTTACTGCAACTTCTGCACTTTTAGATTATATTTCTGCAAACTTTGCCTTAAAAACTGTCGTTCAGAAAGGTGAAGCTTACAACGATAGTAAAGTAACAGTTCTGGATGGTAAAGAAGATAATGTGACAGCTGTCGCTAAGTCAGATATTTCCATCGTCCAACGCATCGGAAGCGGTACTACGCCAGCCCTCCAATTCACACCGAAATCAACATCAGAAATGGCTCCATTGGAAGAAGGCAAGGTTGTTGGTACTCTGACCTATGATGATCAGGATTTGGTCGGCCAGGGCTATCTCACTTCCGACAAACCATCTTTTGAAATGGTTTCTGAAAAGAAAGTAGAAAAAGCCTTCTTTTTGAAGGTTTGGTGGAATCAATTTATCCGCTTTATCAATGAAAAACTATAAAAAAATCGCGAAAAATCGCGATTTTTTCTTTATTTCATTTCTTTAAAAGCCGCTTCTGCATCAGCATTGCTAATAGCACCAAATTGGATTTTTCCGATTTTACCTTGACTGTCAATCAAGTATTCTGTTGGAATACTACGAATTTGGTAGGCTTGGAAGGTAGTTGCTTGCGTATCATATAGAACTGGAATATCCTTGTATCCTTGTTCTTGATACCATTTTGGAAAGTCTTGAACTGTTTTTTCACCTTGTAGACCAGGTGCAATGACACTCAAGATTTCAAAGTCTCGATCTTGTTTGGCAGCTAATTCCATCAGCTCAGGCATGCTTTTTTTGCATGGTCCACACCAAGAAGCCCAGAATTTTAAATAGACCTTTTTCCCTTTATAGTCTGATAACTTCACTTCTTTGCCATCCATAGACTGCAAGGTAAAGTCTGGCGCATCCTTACCGACTGCTATTTGTTGTACAGCAGGTTGTTTGGGACTGCTTGTCTGTTTGGTTTCTTTTTCACCACAGGCAATCAACAAGAATAGAGACATGAGGCTCAATCCAGCAAAAATAACTTTTTTCATTTTTTTCTCCTTTTATCCAAGAATTCCTGACAAGGCATTTAACTGCCCTAGCATTAATAATAATCCCATCAAAATAATCAAAGCTCCCCCGATTTTCTTTAGTAGAATCATATGGGGTTTTAATTTACTAAAATAGGGCATAATCCAGCCCGAAGCCAAGGCCAAAACAATGAAAGGAAGGGCCATTCCCAATGTATATACTAATGTTAACACGGCTCCTTGCCAAGCACCATTGCCACCGGAAGCTGCTAGGGCCAAGACTGAACTTAAGACTGGTCCGATACAAGGGGTCCAACCAAAACTAAAGGTTATCCCAAGTAAAAAGGCTGACAGATAGTGATTAGACTTTGATTGTTTAAAGGTGACTGTCTTTTGAACTTCCAGTTTATTGAAATGCAAGATTTCCATCTGATGAAGTCCTAAAAGAATAATGACTATTCCCATAGCATAACGAAACCAGTCTGCATAGAGCATGTGCCCTAGGAATCCAGCTCCAAATCCTAAAATAAAGAAAATGAGGGAGATTCCTGCAATAAAGCACAAGGTTCGAATTAAGCCTGACCATGCAACGTCTCTTCCAAAAAATCGAAAGCTTTTCGAATTCCCCTGATCATCCAGTAAAATACCAGCATAGACAGGTAGCAAAGGAAAGATACAGGGTGAAAAGAAGGACAGGATACCTGCTAAAAAAACGGATACTAGAAATATAATCGACTCCAACGAATTACCTACTTTCTCAAAATTCTAATCCTATTGTACTACAAAAGAATAAATTTGTAAGAAGTCTGCTACGCTTGTTTATTTTGACTAAATTTGACACAAAAAAAGGAGCTAAGCTCCTTTTTTTAATACGTTCCTTCTTCACCTTGACTAGTCAAGATAACAGGACCGTCTTTGGTAATCACAAACTGGTGTTCATATTGGCAAGACAGGCCGCCATCGATGGTTTTATGAGCCCAGCCAGTCTTCATATCTGTATCAATTTCCCAGTCACCAGTATTAATCATGGGTTCAATGGTTAGTACCATTCCTTCACGGAGACGGAGTCCACGGCCTGCAATACCGTAGTTAGGAACCATTGGCTCCTCGTGCATTGTTGGACCAACACCATGACCAACCAAATCACGAACGACACCGTAACCGCGACTTTCAGCGTATTCTTGAATGGCTGCACCAATATCACCGATACGATTGCCGACAACTGCTTGCTCAATTCCTACATACATAGCTTCCTTGGTTACGTCCATAAGGTTTTTCACTTCTTCAGACGGTGTACCAACCGCATAAGCCCAACATGAGTCAGCTAAACCACCAGTATAACTTTGGGTGTATTTTTTCATTTGCTCAACATTGTTGAAGTTAAGTTTAGAGACATTGAGGTCGGATTTGGCAATCGGACCACCCAGTACCATGTCAACCTTGAGCAAATCGCCATCTTTCAAGATGTAATGACGTGGAAAAGCGTGAGCTACTTCGTCATTGAGAGAGCAACAAGTGGCATAGGGGTAATCCATGACAGCACCATCCACACCAATCTGTAAGGGAAGGAAATTTTCCTCTTTGCAACGTCGACGAACGTACTCTTCAACTTCCCACATATCCACGCCTGGCTTAATTAAATCACGTAAGTCAATATGGATACTTGCTAGGAAATCACCAGCCTTGTCCATGGCTTCGATTTCACGTGCTGATTTTAAAGTTATCATTTTTTCTCCTAGATTCTAATTAATTTTAACCGTAACATTTGCTTTTGAAACAATCTGATGACCATGATAAATATCATAATCAATAATAGCTGAGCGTCTCGTGTGGTGAATAATACGAGCCTGAATCCGCAGAGTATCATCTATCTGTACAGCCTGCAAGAAATAAATCAACATCTGTTCAATGATGAGATTACGTCCGCTATTGACAACGAGATCTTGGGTCATATGGTTGAGGATTTCAGCCAAGACTCCATTAGCAAGGACCCCATTTTTCTCCAGCATAAAGGGCTCAACAGTAATAACGACTTCATCATGATGATAAGAGAGTTTTTGCCCGATTTGCTCGGAGAAAGTTGGCAAAGTTGAAACTTGGGAACGACTCATCTTTTCCATGACATCTCGTCGTGTTACGACACCGAGTAAGGTTTGGTTACTTCTGACAACGGGAACCATCTCAAAGTCTTCTGCGATCATTCGTTGACTGACATTGGCAATATTAGTCGCTAATCCTGTTACAAAGATACTACGTGTCATCACCTTGTCAATCGTCGTGCTGGGGGATTTATCTCCTGCGTCACGCATAGTAACAACCCCAACAACCACTTGATGTTGGTTAATGACTGGAAAACGACTACTTCTGTTCTTACGGACCAAGTCTAGATAGTCTTTTACCGTATCCGTTTCTCTCAAAAAACCATACTCATGACTGGGACGATAGAGCTTTTCGACTGTCAGAATATCGGTTTTGATTTGAACATTTGAGAGAGCTTTGTTAATCATGGTCGCTACTGTAAAAGTGTCATGTTTACTTCTTAGAACTGGAATCCCTTTTTTATTAGCCAACTCAAGAACATCGTCCTGCACATGAAAACCACCCGTTACAAGGACTGCATTTTCATTTTCCAAGGCTAAAAGTTGAATGCGAGTACGGTCACCTACGATCAAAAGACCGCCATCATGGAGATAAGACAGGATATTTTGCTCTGTCATAGCCCCAATGGAGAATTTACTAAACTCTCTCTCAAGCCCTTCCTGACCAGCTAAAACTTCAGAGGAGGTGACTTCAGCAATTTCAGCATAGGTTAGCCTCTCAATGGCCACTTTCTGGGACTTGACCCGTATGGTTCCACTACGTGGCCGAGTTTCAACGATGCCACGATTTTCAGCTTCTTTGATAGCTCGGTAGGCTGTTCCGTCACTAACACCTAGGTGATTGGAAATACTGCGTACACTAACTCTCTTCCCAATTGGCAACTCTTCCAGATAGGACAAAATTTCCTGGTGTTTACTCATTGAATTCTCCTTTTATGTATCGAAATTCAAGATAGTCCCTCATTTTTCGTGTATAGCGATCGCTCCCTTTAAACTGTCGGACGAGGTTAAAGCCTGATTTTAAGGCTACTTTTTGACTAGCTTGATTCTCCAAATGAGTGATGATGGATAATTGTTTTAAACCAAATTCTTCAAAGGAAAGCTGACAAAGCTTGGTAACCACTTCTGTCATAAAACCTTGTGACCAAGAATCCTTTTTTAAGAAGTAACCAATTTCTGCTTCTTTTTTGATTTCATCGATTTTTTCAAATTTAATGGAGCCAATCATTTCCTGATTTCCTTGGAGACAAATTGCCCAAACCCCTAGAGGATTCTTCATAAAATAGTTAGCAAGTGCGTACTGACTTTCTTCCAAACTTGCTTGACTGGGAAAAATAAACTGTAAATTCTCAGGGTTTGAAGCAATCTCAAAAAACGCTTGACTGTCACTAAAAAAGAAAGGACGCAAATACAAGCGCTCCGTTTCAAAAAAAGAAAACATTGCTAATTTGGTCCAAATATTCATAATCACCTCAACGGCTTAGTCTTCAACGAGTGTAATATCCGCTCCAAGACTACGCAATTTTTCAATAATATCTGAGTAGCCACGAAGGATAAACTCAATATTCGTAATTTCAGTCTGGCCCTGAGCCATCAAACCAGCGATGACAAGTGCAGCACCAGCTCGCAAGTCTGTAGCTTTTACACTTGCCCCGTGTAACTTACGACCACCGTTGTAAATAATGTGATCGTTTGTAGTCGTAATATCCGCATCCATTTTTGCTAACTCAAAGACATGATTAACACGTTTCTCATAAATCGTATCAATAATAGTTCCACGACCTTGGGCAGTTAGTAAAAGTGGCGTGATAGGCTGTTGCAAATCGGTTGCGAACCCTGGATAGGGAGCTGTTTTGATATTGATGGCCTTCAAATCAGACTGTTCTTCAACGAAGATACTGTCTTCTGAGACCGTCATACGAACGCCCATTTCCTCTAGTTTGGCGATAAAGCCTTCTAAATGTTCATAGAGAACGTTGTTAATGCGAATTCCTTTTCCTACCGCCGCAGCAAGTGAAATATAGGTTCCAGCTTCGATACGGTCTGGAATAACCTGATGACGCGTTCCATGAAGTTTCTCGACACCATCAATAATGATAATATCAGTTCCTGCACCACGAATATGGGCCCCCATATTGTTCAAAAGGGTAGCGACATCAATAATTTCCGGTTCACGAGCCGCATTTTCAATGACAGTACGTCCCTTAGCTTTAACCGCAGCAATCATGGTGTTAATCGTTGCTCCAACGCTAACGGTATCCATGTAAATACTTGCGCCATGAAGCCCCTTACCTTGGGCAGATAAATTCATATTATCTCCCTCATAGCTGACCTTAGCACCCATGGCTTCAAAGGCTTTTAAGTGAAGATCAATCGGACGAGGTCCCAGATCACATCCACCAGGAAGTCCAACTGTAGCTTCACCAAAGCGACCTAAAAGACTTCCGTAGAAATAATAAGAAGCACGCAAGCTATTAATCTTGCCATAAGGCATAGGAATGTTCTGAACACCTCTTGGATCAATCTCCAAGACATCCTCATAACGCTTAACAGTCGCCCCCATAATTTCCATGATTTCGACAAGACTAGCAACGTCTGAAATATCTGGAACACAATCTAAAGTGACAATATCATCTGATAAGATAATAGCTGGAATAAGCGCTACAACACTATTTTTAGCACCACTAATGGTGATCTCACCTTGCAATGGACGTCCACCATTGATGACAATTTTTCTCATGTTTTACTCTTTCAAAATTTACTAAAAAGGTCTTTTCGTTCTATTATATCATAATTTTCAGTTTTTTCCCATTCCTATTGATTAAACATTCTATTTCGATAAAAAAAGACCTATCACACAAGCGATAAAGCTTGATATGATAGGCTTTGTAATGTTAGATTAGCGTACAGTGCGGATGCGCATTGTGTTTGTACGAACAGCTTCGCCAAGTGGTACACCTGCAACGATAACAATATCATCACCAGATTCTACCAAACCTTGCTCAACTGCAATTCTTTCAGCGAGATCAAACATATCATCAGTGTTTGATGGGCGATCAGTGGTTACTGGAATAACTCCCCAGTTAAGCATCAAACCACGCTGAGTCAATTCATCGAAAGTGATTGCCAAGATATCAGCATCTGGACGGTATTTAGAAATCAAACGAGCAGTGTGACCTGTCTTAGTAAGAGTAACCACCAACTTGATATTCATAGAATTTGTCGCATCCTTAACAGCTGAAGCCATAACCTCAGTCTTAGAATTACGTGACAAGTTAACAGATGACAAGCGACCGTATTCTTTTAAAAGAGTTTGAGCATTTTTGTCAATAGTTGCCATCGTAGTAACTGACTCCAGTGGATATTTACCATTTGCAGACTCACCTGAAAGCATTGTAGCGTCGGTTCCGTCGATAACAGCGTTAAACACATCTGATACTTCTGAACGCGTTGCACGTGGTTTTTCAGTCATAGTTTCAAGCATGTTTGTTGCTGTGATAGCGACTTTACCAGCTGCATTTACTTTTGTAATAATCATTTTTTGGTAAACTGGAACCATTTCGAATGGTACTTCGATACCCATGTCACCACGGGCGATCATGATACCGTCAGCAGCTTCAATGATTTCATCCAAGTTATCGATACCTTGTTGGTTTTCGATTTTCGCAAACAATTGAACGTGACCGTTACCAGTTTCTTCACAGATTGCACGAACTTCGTTGACGTCTTTTGCAGTACGTACGAATGAAATAGCGATGAAGTTGATACCTTGTTCCAAACCGAAACGGATATCATCGTTGTCACGTTCAGCAAGAGCTGGGAAAGGAATTTTAGTATTAGGGATATTTACACCTTTTTGTTTAGCGATAATTCCGTCGTTTTCAACTTCTACTTCAAATTCACGAGTTGCATCGTCTTTTGCAACAACGCGAAGACCCAATTTACCATCGTCAACCAATACTTGACGACCAACTTCAACATCATCGTAGATATCAAGAGCACCAGCAACGTTCAAAGCAATCACTTCACGAGTTGATTTGATTCCTTGTTTAGTTGCAACACGGATTTTTTCACCAGTTTTGTAAGAGTACTCTTTTGCGTCACCTTCAAACAATTCTGTACGGATTTCAGGTCCTTTAGTATCAAGAAGGAAACCAACTTTTTTACCTGCAAGTTTTTCAGCAAGTTTAACAGTTGCCATACGCTCACCTTGTTCTTGGTGGTCACCGTGTGAGAAGTTGAAACGGAAAGTGTTTGCTCCTGCTTCAATCAGTTTAGCAATGTTTTTAGCTGAAGCTTCAACGTCAAGTTTTTCACCCCAGTATCCGTCTTCACCGAATTTTTTACCACCACGGATTTCAACCGCAGGACCTAAAGTTGCAACGATTTTTACACGTTTGTTCATGATTTTTGTGACTCCTTTATATAATTCGACCTTTTATGGTCATGTTACCAAATTAATGAAAGTTGATTAGGACAAGCTCTTGTTCAAATCAGAAAGTTCAAGATCAGCTTTATGAGGGTTGTTAACAACGATCTTACCATCAGCTGTTAAGCTAAACAAAGCTCCTTCTTCTGCTGTTCCAAGAATTGGATTCTCAACCATTTTCTCGTTACGAATACCGACAGCGACACCACCGATTCCTTGTTTAAGAAGTTTAACAGCGTGTGCACCCATGCGTGATGCCAATACACGGTCACGAGCGGTTGGTGAACCACCACGTTGGATGTGTCCAAGTTCAGTTACACGAAGGTCACTAGTGTCTCCAGCTTCCTTGAGTTTCTTACCAAACTCATTCGCAGACATAACTCCCTCAGCTAAAACGATGATGTTGTGTTTCTTACCACATTCATAACCAGCTTTGATGCTTGCAACGATATCTTCCATCTTGAAGTCTTCTTCAGGGATGATGATTTCGTCAGCACCAGTTGCGATACCTGCCCAAAGAGCGATATCGCCAGCGTTACGTCCCATTACTTCAACAACGAAAGTACGACGGTGACTTGATGATGTATCACGAATCTTATCAATCGCATCCATAGCTGTCGTAACTGCAGTATCAAATCCAATTGTGAAATCAGTCCCTACGATATCGTTATCAATAGTTCCTGGAAGTCCGATAGCTGGGAATCCATGCTCAGTCAAGCGCATAGCTCCGTGATAAGAACCGTCTCCACCGATAACTACGACTCCTTCGATACCGTGTTTTTTCAATTGCTCAATCCCTTTAAGTTGACCTTCAAGTTGTGCAAACTCAGGGTAACGAGCAGAGTGAAGGAAAGTACCACCACGAGAAATGATGTCTCCTACTGAAGCAGCATCAAGTGGATAAATTTCACCGGCAACCATACCAGCGTATCCATCATAGATACCAAAAACTTCCATTCCTTCTGAGATTGCTTGGCGAACTACTGCACGGATGGCAGCATTCATACCAGGGGCGTCTCCACCACTGGTCAAAACAGCAATACGTTTCATTTGGTTATGCTCCTTTTTCTTTTAACATTCTTACTGATTATACCACATTTAAATCGAAAATTCTTCTATTTTCCGTATTTTTAGCGATAAATCGTTTTCATAGCAATTCCCTCTAACTTTTCCTCTAGAGCAGAATCTTTTCTTACAAAATGTTGTGTAGAAACAACCGTTTTTCCTTCCTCTTCATACCTGATAATGACAGGGATTGGACCTTTGTATTGTTCTAGGATATTTGAAATCTCTTTATCGTATTCATGATTTTTAACTTGAATCCAGAATCGTTCTGCCACTGCTTCTTTCAAATCTTGTGCAATCATTTGCAGACGACCATCTCGAGATTGAACTTTGCCATTGATGTAGTAAAATTTCCCTTCGGATAAATTGGAAGCAAATTTTCTATATTGGTCTGAAAATACAGTTACATCCATCCGAGACTTACTATCATGAACCTGTAGAAAAGCCATACTCTCGCCTTTCTTGGTTCGAATCACTTTAATCTTTTGCACTTCAACTAGGAGAGTGGCTTGAGCTCCCTCGGTTAGATTAGTGATTGGAGTGGTCGGATATAGGGCTTGTTTGGCAAGAGTTTGGAGAGGATGGGGACTGATACCTACCCCAATCAGTTCCTGCTCTTTGTAAAATTTCTCTGCCTCAGTAAAATCATCAGCTTCAGTCCAACTATAATTTGTATCCGCAAAAAGTCCACCTAATTCCTCAACAAAAACAAATAAGTTTGGTAGGTTGACTAAGTTTTTCTGGCGATTCTTGTCAAATTCATCAAAAAGCCCTAGTTCAACCAAAGGCGTCAAAAGCGACAGTTTCTTGTAATTCTTGGGAAGACGTGTGACAAAATCTTCAATGCTTGAGAAAGGACGATTTTCAATAATCCAGTAAGACAAATCTCTCGGCATTCCCTTAATGGCTTTTAGACCCAGATAGATTTTCTTCTGAGCAATTTTATCATGATAGGGAATGCTGTTGATTGCTAAGGGAGCTACTTCAAAGCCCATCTGCAATGCATCTACAATGTAATCGCTGCTAGAATAGTTCAACATAACTTGAAAGAAAATAGCAGGATAGTGTGTCTTGAAATAAGCAAGCTGGAAAGCCAGCGCTGAGTAGGCATAAGCGTGGGATCGGTTAAATCCATAGCCGGCAAACTTTTCCATCACTGCAAAAACTTGGTTGGCCTTTTCTTCTGTATGCCCCAATTTCATAGCTCCTGTGATAAAATCTTCCTTCATCAGATGCATCTCTTTGGCATTTTTCTTACCCATGGCACGTCTGAGAATGTCGGCTTTACCAAGACTGAATCCTCCAAAGCGTTGAGCTACCTGCATGACCTGCTCTTGATAGAGCATAATACCGTAGGTTGATGAAAGGATGTCTTCTAAGGCAGGGTCTAACACCGTCACCTTTTCTTTACCATGCTTACGAGCGACAAAATTATCAATATAATCACTTGCCCCCGGTCTATTGAGGGATGTCGTTGCTACTACCTCTTCAAAGACTTGCGGCTGAACTCGTTTCAAGAGCCGAATGGCGCCAGGTTGTTCAAATTGGAAAATCCCCTTGGTATTTCCAGCAACAAAGAGGGCCAGAGTTTCTTTGTCTTCCAAATCAATATCTTCGATTTTTAGATGAACACCCTCTGACTCCGCAAGCAATTCCTGCATTTTTTGGACAAAAGTCAGGTTACGTAAACCGAGGAAATCCATTTTTAGAAGTCCATTGGCTTCAACACCATGAGCATCATACTGAGTGATGAGCATATCCTCACCATATTTTAGAGGAATGTAGTCCGTCAAGTCTTGGTCACTCATAACGACCCCAGCTGCATGGATAGAGGTCTGACGAGGATACCCTTCAATCTTTCGAGCAATCTCAAAAGCTTTTTGATATTCAATCTTACTATTGATGATCTGCCTAAACTGTAAATTCTTTTCATAGGCTGTCGTTAGCGTATCTCGGAAACTGATTTTTTTCGTAATATTTGTTAATTCGTACTCAGGGACACCATAACGTTTGAAAACATCACGAATTGCCTGTTTTGCTCCAAAGGTCGAATAAGTGACAATCTGTGCCACGTGTTGACTGCCATAGCGATCACGAACATAGCGAATGAACTCCGGCCTATAAAGGTCAGGGATGTCGATATCAATATCAGGCATGGTGTAGCGCTCACGATTTAAAAAGCGCTCGAAAATCAAGTTCTTCTCGACCGGGTCAATTCCTGTAATATCCAGTGAGTAAGCCACCAGACTACCAACAGCAGAACCACGCCCCATTCCCATATAGTAGCCTTGGGAGCGTCCAAAACGGAGCAAATCCCAAACTACAAGGAAATAATCGTCAAAGCCCATATCATGAATCACAGCTAATTCCTCATTCAGTCGCTCATGGTAAATAGCTGAGGTCAACCCCTTGTCACTCAAGCCTTGCTCAGCCCTCTCTCGAAGTTCTTCTACTGCTGGTCTTTCAGGATTAAAGCGAGGAAGTTTTAAACTTGGGTCGATTTGATAGCTTACATTCTCTATCAGACCTTGGAGATTGGCAAGCGCCTGAGGGAAGCGATTTTTAAACCGTGCTTCCAAGTCTGAGGCAGGTAAAAAAATCCCTTGTTGTGAATGCAGATCCACTTCTCTCAGACTGACATTGTCCTTGACTGCTGATAAGATTTGTAAAACTTGAATATCTTCTTTTTCAAAAGAGTTGACCTGATAGAGTGGAAGAATGGGGCTAGTAAAGACTTCTTGAGGAGTATCTGGACTAACACCGATAAAATAATCAACCCCCAAATCCAACTGTTCGACCCCATTAAAATAGGGAACAACAATGGCCACATCTTCGAGGTGGGAGGTGAAGTCAGACCAATTTTTCCGTCCAGTCATTTTTAAAGTGGATAACTTCATCAACTCTTGATAGCCTTTAGTGGATAGGGCTAGAAAACGAAGAGAAATATTCTCCTTATCTTTGATCAAGGTCATTTCAAGACCAATTAAAGGTTGGATTCCATATTTTCGAGTCACCTCTAAAAAATGATAAGCCCCATAGAGATTATCCACATCCATGATAGCAAGGTGAGAATAGCCATACTCTTTAGCCATTTGTACATATTTTTCAATCGAAACCACACTTTCCATAAAACTATAAACAGTCTTGGTGTCGAGCTGTGCAATCATTACTTCTCCTCCTTGCTTTCGTTTTACTACTATTATACCATTTTAAGCTGGATATTGAAGCAACTCTGCACTTTCTTTTCAATATCATCAGTTACAAACTTCTTCTCTTCTTACTGTTAAATTCTTCATTTTTCAAAGGAAGGAAACAAAAATTAATATTATATAATAGTTTTTAATGTAAATTTAGATATATTTATACCAAACGA
The DNA here is from genome assembly GCF_900637025.1 of Streptococcus oralis ATCC 35037. Lineage (NCBI taxonomy): Bacteria > Bacillati > Bacillota > Bacilli > Lactobacillales > Streptococcaceae > Streptococcus > Streptococcus oralis. The sequence continues at coordinate 774,129 of NZ_LR134336.1, read as the reverse complement.
AGAATAATAAAGATAGGAGTTATATGCAGTTTTACATATAAAAATCTCTAGAAAAAGGCTTACTTCTATGATATTTATTCAGCATTTTATAATAACTTACCAAATAGATATGCTGGTTTAAGAAATTTATTTCATTTAAGTTTATTTATTCCATTTTTCCCTCTTTTTTGATATAATAAATTCAGTCTGTTTTCAAAGGAGAGAAACATGCGTTTTAATCAATTCAGCTACCAACCAACCACTAGTTCTCAACGATTTGAGGAATTAGAAGGTCTTGGTCTAAAGCTGTCACCCCAACTGTCCTTAAAAAGACAGTTTGAAGACTTCATTCGTTGGAGTTTTTTCACTTATTCTAACACGGATTATGCCTTGTCAACTTTGGCTGCGGATAAAGAAACAGATTTAGTAACCTTTTTCCAGTCAGACCGTGAGTTAACTGCGGAGATTTTCTACACAGTAGTTTTTCAACTTTTAGGATTTAGCTATCTTGTTGACTTTGAGGATGCCGAACAGTTCCGTAAAGAAACTGGTTTTCCTATTGTTTATGGAGATCTCATTGAAAATCTTTATCAATTGCTCAATACGCGAACGAAAAAAGGAAATACGCTCATCGATCAGCTTGTTAGTGATGGACTCATTTCAGAAGATAATCACTACCACTACTTTAACGGTAAGAGCTTGGCTACCTTCTCTACTCATGATGTCATTCGTGAAGTCGTGTATGTCGAGAGCCGTGTGGATACTGATAAAGATGGACTCCCTGATTTAGTCAAAGTCAGCGTTATCCGCCCACGTTACGATGGTCAAGTACCTGCTCTTATGACTGCCAGCCCTTATCACCAAGGGACCAACGACAAAGCCAGTGACAAGGCTCTCTACAAAATGGAAGGGGAGCTTGAGGTCAAACTGCCCCACACCATTGAACTTGAGGAACCTAAGCTGAATTTAGTCGGACCTCATAGTCAAGCAGAAGTCGTCTCAGAAGCTGAAGAAAAGCTATCTCATATCAATAGCTCATATACTCTAAATGACTACTTCCTCCCACGTGGATTTGCCAATCTCTATGTATCGGGTGTTGGAACCAAAGATTCTCAAGGACTCATGACTAATGGTAACTACCAGCAGATTGAGGCCTATAAAAATGTCATTGATTGGCTCAATGGTCGTTGCCGTGCTTTCACGGACCACACGCGCAAACGCCAAGTCAAAGCTGACTGGTCAAACGGCAAAGTCGCAACAACAGGTATTTCCTATCTAGGTACCATGTCCAATGGTCTCGCCACCACTGGTGTTGATGGCTTGGAAGTGATCATCGCAGAAGCAGGTATTTCCTCTTGGTACAACTACTATCGGGAAAATGGTCTAGTGACCAGCCCAGGGGGCTATCCAGGTGAGGATTTTGACTCACTTGCTGAATTGACCTACTCTCGCAACCTCCAAGCTGGTGACTATATTCGTGGCAATGAAGCTTATCAAGCAGACTTAGAAAAGGTTAAAGAGAAACTCGATCGCAAGACTGGTGACTACAATCAGTTTTGGCATGACCGCAACTATCTGCTCAATGCTCACAAGGTTCAAGCTGAGGTCGTCTTTACGCATGGTTCCCAGGATTGGAACGTCAAACCTCTTCATGTTTACCAGATGTTTCATGCCCTTCCTAGCCATATCAATAAGCACCTCTTTTTCCATCATGGTGCCCATGTTTATATGAATAACTGGCAGTCGATCGACTTCCGCGAGTCCATGAATGCCTTGTTAAGTATGAAATTGTTAGGACTTGACTCAAGCTACCAACTTCCGACTGTCATTTGGCAGGACAATATCGCACCGCAAAAATGGCAAGGTCTTGATAACTTTGGCAAACAGGATGAACTGCATACCTTCTCTCTTGGTAATGAGGAAAAAGTGATTCAAAACCAGTATGATCAAAAAGATTTTGATCGTTATGGTAAGACTTACCAGACCTTCAACACCGAACTTTACCAAGGAAAAGCTAATCAGATCACCATTGACCTTCCAGTAAGTCAAGACATTCACTTAAATGGGCGAGTAGAGCTAAAACTTCGTGTCAAATCAAGTACAAACAAGGGCTTATTATCAGCCCAACTGCTAGAACTTGGACAAAAGAAATATCTGCAGCCTTATCCAGCGGTTTTAAGTGCTAGAACCATTGATAATGGCCGTTACCACATGTTAGAAAATCTCTGTGAACTGCCATTCAACCCAAGTGCCCAACGTGTCATCACCAAAGGCTACCTTAATCTTCAAAATCGAACCAATCTCTTGACGATTGAAGAAATCCAACCAAATGAATGGATGGACTTCAAGCTAGAGCTTCAACCAACTATCTACAAACTTAAAAAAGGAGATACTCTCCGTTTGGTTCTCTACACCACAGACTTTGAGATTACAATTCGAGACAATACAGACTATCAGTTGACTGTTGATTTAGCACAGTCTAGTCTTATCCTACCTTGTCAAAAGGTATAATCTACCAGACTTTCAATATGGAAGGATTCAAAGGAAAAGTCAATGAATTTGACCATTGAACTTCCTATAACCAAAGTTTTCCACTTGAACAGTCGAATCAGACATAAACTTTGTATCAAATTCAGTTCATCTGAAAGCATTTTAGAAGCCCCTAGACGGAACTTGGACAAAAGATACTCCCTCTAACCAACATGTGTAACCATTTATCATACACGCTACCAGACCACATGTTGGAAATCTCTGTGAATTACATTTAGAGTAAATTCACAAAACGCCGTGACAAAAAGCTACCCAAATTGAATGATTCACTGTCATTAAAGAACATCAATGTAGATGAACGAATCGCTACCCAGTTTATCTGCACCCAACTAGTGAAAAGTTAAAAGAAGGAGAATCTCTCCATCTAGTTCTTTATCCTACTGACTTTAAAATCATCATACGTGACAATACCGCCTACCACCCGACTGACGTTTTCGTTCAGTCCACGCTTACTGTACCTTTTAAAAGGAGTACTTACTTTATGAACAAATCAGAACACAGACACCAACTTATCCGCGCCCTCGTTTCAAAAAACAAAATCCATACGCAAGCTGAATTACAAGCCTTATTAGCGGAAAATGATATCCAAGTTACTCAGGCTACCTTATCACGCGATATCAAAACTATGAACCTTTCAAAAGTGCGCGAAGAGGATAATTCTTACTATGTGCTAAATACAGGCTCTATCTCCAAATGGGAAAAACGTCTTGAAAATTATATGGAAGATGCTCTTGTTATGTTGCGTCCGGTGCAACACCAAGTTATTTTGAAAACTTTACCCGGTTTAGCCCAATCATTTGGATCTGTAATTGATTCCTTGGCTTTTCCAGATGTCGTTGCAACCCTTTGTGGAGACGATGTCTGCATGATTATCTGTGAAGATGCTGCAAAAGCGCAGGCTTGTTTTGAGAGTCTTAAAAAATATGCGCCGCCATTTTTCTTTAGTGAATAAAACAAATCCCGTGATTAAAAGATCACGGGAATTTTTTATTTCTTTGACTGTGTTTCTTCTTTCTTTGTACGCGCCAATCGAAGAGCACGTTTAGGATTGAGACGATTAAACAATTCTTCTAGTTTCTTTTCATTCCACACATCTGCTGCAGAAACAAAATTGCCATCTGCATCTCGGAATGATATCGGTTTATCTCCCATATCAATCTCCTAGTCTACAAATTCAAACTCAAATTTACCGATGCGGACCAAGTCGCCATCTTTGGCGCCACGTGCACGAAGGGCTTCGTCAACCCCCATACCACGAAGCTGACGGGCAAACTTCATGACCGATTCGTCACGGTCAAAGTTGGTCATGTTAAAGAGTTTCATTAGTTTTTCACCAGAAAGTACCCATGTCGCATCATCATCACGACTAATCTCAAAGGCTTTTTCTTCCTCGTCAAAGCCATAGTAAGTCTCTTCTTCCATATCGGATTCATCATAAATCGGGAATTCTGGAGTCTTGTCTAACAATTCAGCTGTCGCGTCCAAAAGAGTCGCCAACCCTTGCTTGGTCAATCCAGAAATTGGGAAAATGGCTGGAAGTTCCTCAAACTCGTCGTAGTTTGCAGCCAACTTTTCCTTGAAAGTTTTCAGATTTTCCTGACTTTCAGGCATATCCATCTTGTTGGCCACGATAATCTGTGGACGTTCCATGAGACGAAGATTATAGGATTCCAATTCCTTATTGATAGCAAGGTAGTCCTCATAAGGATCACGTCCTTCACTAGCTGACATATCGATGACATGGAGGATAACTCGAGTGCGTTCGATATGACGAAGAAACTGGGTTCCAAGACCAACACCTTGACTAGCCCCTTCAATCAAACCTGGAAGGTCTGCTACTGCAAAAGATTCACCTGACTGCGTACGAACCATACCCAAATTAGGAACAATTGTCGTAAAGTGGTAAGCACCGATTTTAGGTTTAGCTGAAGTGATAACACTAAGCAAAGTTGACTTTCCGACAGATGGGAAACCGACTAGACCAACATCTGCTAAGATTTTCAATTCCAGTTGCAACTCACGTTCTTGTCCTGGTTCTCCATTCTCAGAGATTTCAGGTGCAGGATTTTTTGGAGTGGCAAAACGGATATTTCCACGACCACCTCGACCACCATGAGCCACGATAAATTCTTGACCATGTTCAATCAAGTCTGTGATGACTTTACCTGTTTCCGCATCACGTACAGTAGTCCCCTGTGGCACGCGAACACGTAGATCTTCTGCACCACGTCCGTGCATTCCTTTGGTCATTCCTTTTTCACCGGAATCAGCCTTGAAATGACGGTTATAGCGGAAATCCATCAAGGTACGTAAGCCTTCGTCTACCACGAAAACAACGTTACCTCCACGTCCACCATCACCACCCCAAGGACCGCCATTAGGGACATATTTTTCACGGCGAAAGGCAACCATGCCATCGCCACCATTACCAGCCTTGACCTTAATCTTGGCTGTATCTAAAAACATACTCATATTTTCTTCTCACTTTAAAAAGGCTGGGGAGAACCCAGTCATTAGTTATTGTCTCTATCCTCGTAGCTTGCTTAGAATCTACTGAAAGCTCCAAGCGCAGTTGCAAAGATACCAGCAAGGGTTACAAACAACATGATGAGCACGACAACAAGTGTCACCTTTTCAAACAAAGTTTTTTTACGTTTTCCGTTATCTCCAAAAGCCATAACTTCTCCTTTTTCTATATAATTCTAATTTAATATTCTGTTGAAACTGGTGCAATCAACCATAAAATGATATAAGCAAGGACTCCTGTCCCATAACAAAATGCAAGAACAGCCCAAATGACACGAACAATTGTTGGATCGATATCAAAATAATGAGCAACTCCTGCGCATACTCCACCAATTTTTTGATCTTTCCCGCTTCTCATTAATTTTTTCATTTTTTCTTCCTCTTATTCTATTATTTGAATTCGTCTCTCCAATAATCTCTGATGCTAGACAATTGTTTTCGAGACGCTCTTAAAATACGCTTGGATTCTTTTACTGGGCTTGTAACAGCTTGTTGAGGTAGATAGAGAATCGTTTTTAAGAAGCGCTGAGTGACAGGTTGTCCATCATGTAGCTCATGTTCAAAGTTATTTGAGATAATGGCATCAAGGTAAAACTCATGAACTCGTTTCCCAAAATTTTCAGCCGAAATCTCGTACAACTTATCAGCCAACTTTTGTTCAGACATATCAGGAGTAGCGATCAATGCTTCAAGGATAGCGCCCGCAAGCTCTCGTTCTCCATAGTAGAGGGTCCCAAACATTTTATCATTGATCAGATTTTCAAGATAGGGATTGCCATGAGCAATAACAGGCGTTCCACTGGCTAGACTTTCTAGATAGGTTAAACCCTGAGTTTCACTCGTAGAGGCTGAAATAAAGAAATCAGCTGCTTTATAGTACAAGGCTGTCTCACTCGGAGCAATCATACCTGTAAAAATCACATGTTTTTGTATGTTTAATTTCTCTGCTTGTTCTTTCAGACTGTCCAGATAAGGTCCGTCTCCAGCAACAACCAACTTCACCTTGTCTTCTTCTTTCAATACCTCAGCAAAGGCAGCTAAGACTGCTTGGATATTCTTCTCATAAGAAATACGCGAAAGGCTCAGCAGCATTTTCTCGCCTTCCTGAATACCTAACTTCGAACGAAGCTCTTGTAAGTTTTCCTCTTTGATCTCAGGTCGTTCAAACTTAGCCAGCTCAATTCCAGTTGGGATGACACGCTTTTCAACCTTGACTTTGTATTTCGCTAAAAGGTCACGAACAATCTCACTAGGGCAAACCACACCATCTACATCATGAAGGAAGCCTCGTACCAAATATTTTACCATACTCGGACGAATTAGCATGCCCTTAGCAATGTAATGCACATAGTCTTCATACTGGGTATGGTAGGTATGAATAACTGGAATTTTCAATTCTCTCGCAATCCAAATTCCTAACAAACCAAGAGAAAATTCTGTCTGGGTATGAATGATATCGAGTTGATACTGTTTGGCAATTTCAAGCGCCTTTGTAAAACCTCGGTAGGCAAATCGTCGATCCTTAAACGCAAAGAAAGGGACACTCGGAATGCGAATAATTTGCCAATCCTCGTATCGGTTTACGTCTTTATCAGTCGTTGTAAAGATAAAAACTGCATGCCCCTGCTTTTCAAGCTCAGTTTTCAAAGTCCGAATACTAGTCGCGACCCCGGAAACCTGAGGGAAATAGGTATCTGTAAATAAACCAATTCGCATAAATTACCTCACTTTTTGCCCAAAGCAGCCTGTTCTCGATAAAATTTTAACCAGATTTCCAACAAATGCTCCTCAGAGTACTCTTTGGAGATCTCACGAGCTTTTTCTTTCAAGTCCTTTAAAGCTTCAGGGTCATTCTTGTATTCTAGGATTGCTTCTCTCATCTCGGAAACATCACTTGTAGCACGATAATTCCCATCAAGAATAACCTTATACAGATCCAAATCTCTTAACATAATAGGAGCCTCGCAACTAGCGGCCTCTAAGATGGTCATAGGGAATAATTCATTGTAACTTGGTAGCAAGAACAGATCCGCCATAGCGTAAAGTTCCCGCATCCGTTCGGGTGACACAATTCCAGGGAAAATAAGATTTTCAGGTGGATTGTCCATTATCTTCTTGTAGCGTTCATAACCATCTGTCATCCCACCAAATGAAAAACCACCTGCCCAGATAAAGGTAATTTCTGGCAACTCCTCAGCAAGACGGATAAAATCATCAACCCCTTTACGTTTCTGAACTTGACCCGCACCGATAACGACAAACTGATCTTCCGCAAGATCCATTTCCTTCCGGAGTTGTGCAACCTGTTCAGCTGGTAATGGATGCCATTTTTCTTTGTTTACAAAATTTGGAATATAAGTTACTTTTTCACGCGGAATACCAGCAGCCACTAAATCCTCGATAAACATGGGATTGACCACCACTAAGTGTTCCATTCGGTTGTAAAAGGAAAAAACATAACGTTTGACAATTCCTTTTAGGAAAAATGGAATCTTCAAACTCCCCTCAAGCGTATCAGGCAAAAAATGCACATAGCCAATTTTTCTCCCAGAGCGTTTCTTTTGGAAAGTAGATAAATAATAGGGGAAATCAATGGTATGAAAGTGAGTTACATCCGCTTCTACAGGAAGATTCTCTGTAACAATCAACTGGTCTTTGGCATCACGGTGAAGGAGACTAACCAATTCTCTATAAGCTCCTGACACTCCTTGACCAGCTACTTTTTCACTTGAACTTAGCATATTAATACGCAATTTTTCGTTTTCCATACCTCTCATTATACCATTTTATTTCCAGAAAATCAGCAAAAGAAAGAAGAGACCAAAGGAAAAAGGATAAAATTACCTTATTTTCCAATCGTCTCTCTCATTTTTTTAGTCTTTATTTAATTCCTAGGGCGATACGCGCGTATCGACTCATTTTTTCAACCGTCCAAGCTGGATACCAGACCAATTTAACTTCGGTATTAGTTACCTCAGGCACATCTGTCATCGCATCATGTATCTGGTCTGTCAAAAGGTCAGCCAGTGGGCAGCCCATAGTTGTCAAGGTCATATCAATTTCAGTGTGACCTGTTTCACCATCAAAACGAATTTCATAAATCAAACCTAGGTTGACAATATCAATCCCCAACTCAGGGTCGATGACTTCTTCCAAAGCATTTAAAATGCGTGTTTTGATCGTTTCGATTTGCTCTTCTGTATAAGCCATGTTATTCCTCACTCTTAGTCTTCAATAAAATCACGAAGCGGTTTGCTGCGACTTGGTTGACGTAGTTTTCTCAAAGCCTTGGCTTCGATCTGACGGATACGTTCACGAGTTACGTTAAAGACTTTACCAACATCTTCAAGGGTACGCATTTTCCCATCGTCCAGCCCGAAACGAAGGCGCAGAACGTTTTCTTCACGGTCTGTGAGAGTATCCAAGACTTCATCCAACTGCTCACGCAAAACGATACGAGTTGTGTAGTCTACTGGATTTTCAATCACTTCGTCTTCAATAAAGTCCCCAAGATGGCTATCGTCCTCTTCACCAATCGGTGTTTCAAGTGATACTGGTTCTTGAGCGATTTTCAAGATTTCACGGACCTTGTCAGGAGTCATATCCATACGCTCAGCGATTTGTTCAGGAGTTGGATCTTGTCCCAATTCTTGAAGGAGATTACGCTGTTCACGGACAAGCTTGTTAATGGTTTCTACCATGTGGACAGGGATACGAATGGTGCGGGCTTGGTCAGCAATGGCACGAGTGATCGCCTGACGAATCCACCAAGTTGCATAAGTAGAAAACTTAAAGCCTTTTGAATAGTCAAATTTGTCAACAGCCTTCATCAAGCCCATATTTCCTTCTTGAATCAAATCAAGAAACTGCATGCCACGACCTACGTAGCGCTTCGCGATCGAAACCACCAAACGAAGATTGGCTTCTGCAAGACGTTGTTTGGCTTCGATATCACCAGCTTCAACAGCTAAAGCCAATTCTTTTTCTTCTTCGTTGGTCAAGAGAGGAACGACCCCAATTTCCTTCAAATACATACGGACAGGGTCATTAACCTTAGCAGAGGTTGAGCCAATCAAATCCTCATCACTGAGTTCAGGCTCTTCTTCTGTACTAAGGACACGTGCACTTGGATTCCCTTCGTTATCCGTAATAGAAATGCCAGCATCCTGAATCCGTTGCAAAAGGTCTTCAATGCCGTCTGCATCTAGGGTAAAAGGAATAACCAGACTTGAATTGATTTCGTCATCTGTTGCTGTTCCTGTTTTTTTGTGGTTACGGATAAAGTCTGCTACTTGCACATCAAATGTGGTTACTTCTTTTTGTTTTGTTGCCATTATTACTCCATTCTTCTCTTTTGGGAAATCAATCGTTGCAATTCTTCCAAGGCTGTGTCTGTATCTCCTACATGGCTAGCTTCCTGCACTTTCTTTTTAATTCTTAAGTTGTCCTTGCTGAGGAGGGCACGATTTCGAGTCGCTTCGACTTCCACTAGCTCTTGAGGCAACATCTCAGCTGGCAAATCCAGACTAAGCACGTGGTACCAAGCATTTTCAACCTCAGGCGTCTGATGAGACAGTTCCTCTGAACCGATTTCTCCCTCTGCACTTAATAATTCGTAAAGAATTTGAAATTCTGGGGTATCAAAGAAAAAATCTTCTCTTAATCGGTAGTCATTTAGAACAACTGGATTCTCAGCCATCCTATAGAGGAGATGAGCCTCTGCTCTCATGACTGCTGTCAGTTGCCGCGTTACAGGTAAACTAATCGCTGCTGGAGGTTGCTCCTCTTTGACTCTTTCCTGCCTTTGAACAATGCGACTTTCATTTACAATCTGCTCCACCTGCTGGTAATCAAAAGAAGGTAGATTATCCGCCAGAATGTGGATATAAGAATTCTGGGCAGTGATAGACTTTTCTTTGGCGATTAGGGGGGCAATCTTTTCAATGAACTCGATTTGCGCCTGTAAGTTATCACTATTTTCCGGCTTGAGCTGGTGAATATAGAACTCTATGGGACTAATCCGAGTCTTGGTTAAAAGGTAAGCCAGGTCTTCAGCAGAATTCTTTTGCAAATACTCATCTGGGTCCATGGCATCAGGTACTCGGACAACTTCCACTGAGAAATCTTTTAATTCTTCCAGAGCTTTGGCTGTTGCTGCCTGCCCTGCCTTGTCGCCATCATAGCTGAGAACAATTTTTTTGGTAAAACGTTTGAGGTGGTCAACATGCTCCTTGCTTAAGGCTGTTCCCATGGAAGCCACAGCATTTTCTATGCCAGCACGGTAGGCTGCAATCACATCCATGAAGCCTTCCATCAGATAGAGCTCTGTGATCTTACCTGTTCCCTTTTTTGCCTTGTCCAAATGATACAATTCATAACTCTTATTAAAAATTGCAGTCGAACGGCTATTTTTATACTTGGCAGTCTGATTATCTGTTTCTTGCCAAATACGACCTGAAAAGGCAATGACCTGCCCCTTGTCATTGGTCAAAGGAAAGATGATACGTCCAAAAAAAGTATCATAAAACTGATTGCCATCTGACAGATAAAACAAGCCCGAATCCAATAAATCCTTTTCCTCGAACTTGTCAGCCAAACGTTGATAGAGATAGGTTCTCTCTGCTGGAGCCAGTCCAATCTGGAAATGCTTCAGAACATCATCTGTCAATCCGCGTTTGTAGAGATAAGCCCTTGCTTCTTCTCCCATCTTGGTCGTCATGAGGATTGCATGGTAAAAACGAGCAGCTTCTTCATGCATATCATATAGAGCTTGATGAGGGGAAGCCTGATGAGGACGAGACTGTACAGGCATGGCTAGTTGAATACCAACTCGCTCTCCTAAGAGCTGAACGGCTTCCATAAAGGACACGCCTTGGTATTCTTCGATAAACTTAAAGACATCTCCTGAACGACCACAGCCAAAACAGTGATAAAACTGCTTGTCTTCCACAACGTTGAAAGAGGGGGTCTTTTCACCATGAAAAGGACAGAGCCCTAAATAGTTCCGTCCAGCCTTTTGTAAAGAAATCACATCACCTATGACTTCCACAATGTTGGCATTGTTTTTGATTTCTTCAATGACTTGCTTGTCAACCATACACAATACCTCCATTTTATCATAGTTTCACGTAAACTAGTATAGCTTATTTCTGAAAAAAAGTAAACCATTTCATACGCTTTCCGTAATTCTCTTTGCCTTATTTTTCTAGATAGAAAGAGGAGATAAAAAACTCAGAAACACTTCCATGTTTCTAAGTTAATTTTCACTATTTTTTGATGATTACTTCACTCATCTATTCAAATAATTGATAGTAGTCTGAAATTTTCATCTGAGCTTTTTCTTCTTTATTGAGGTCTTGGATGATACGACCTTCCTTCATGACAATCAGACGATTTCCATACTTCAACGCATCCTCCATATGGTGGGTAATCATCAAGGCTGTTAGATGATCCTTGCTGACAAAGTCATCTGTTAACTCCATCAAGGCAACACTGGTCTTTGGGTCGAGAGCTGCTGTGTGTTCATCCAACAAGAGCAACTCTGGTCGCTTCAAGGTTGCCATCAAGAGACTCAAGGCCTGGCGTTGACCACCTGATAGAAACTCAATCGGAGTATCTAGATGCTTTTCAAGCCCATTTCCCACTTTTTCAATGGTAGCCTGAAACTCTTCCCGATGACTTGATAGGCTTCTAGGCAGGAGTCCTCTCTTCTCACCACGAAACTTGGCAATCAAGAGATTTTCCGCCACCGTCATACGAGGAGCCGTCCCCATCTTAGGATCCTGAAAGACACGAGACAAGTACTTAGCCCGCTTTTCAGGTGAAAAATGCGTCACGTCCTCGCCCATGATACGGATACTTCCACTTGTTAAAGGCAAGGTACCTGCAATAGTGTTAAAAAGCGTTGACTTCCCAGCTCCATTTCCCCCTAAGATGGTAATAAAATCATGTTCGAAAATTTCAAGAGAAACATCATTCAGAATGATTTTTTCCTCGTCAAAGCCATTCGTGATGACTTTGGTGGCATTTTTTAATTCTACAATTGCTGTCATTTGCTAAACTTGACTCCTTTCAGGTATTTGCTTTTGAAGGTTGGAATCATGAGACAAACTGCCAAAATCAAGGCGCTGTACAAACGAAGATAACTTGTATTAAACCCAAGAGCAATCACTCCCCAAACGAGGAATTGATAAGCAATAGACCCTACAACGATGGTCATGAGTCGCTCTGCCAGGGTCAAACTCTTGAACAAAACCTCACCAATAATCAAGCTAGCAAGCCCTACGACAATCACGCCGATTCCTCGAGAAACATCTGCATATCCTTCTTGTTGAGCAATTAAGGCTCCTGCAAGCGCGATAATCCCATTTGAGAGAACCAAGCCCATGAGTTCCATACGACCCGTATTGATACCAAAGCTACGAGCCATATCGGGATTGTCACCTGTAGCGATGTAGGCCTGACCTAGTTTGGTATCAAGGAAAAAGAGCATGAGACCAATTACAAGAGCTACAAAGATTAATCCAGTCAGGAGTTGATTGAGATCCGAATCAAAAGGCAAGACATCTTGAATTTGCTTGGTCCCAAGAAGCCCCAAGTTGGCACGTCCCATAATCATGAGCATGATGGAATGGCAGGAAGTCATGACTAAAATCCCTGATAAGAGAGTTGGGATTTTTCCTTTTGTATATAAGAGTCCCGTCGCCATACCAGCTAAACAGCCCGCTCCTACTGCAGCTAAGGTCGCTAAGAATGGATTGACTCCCTGTGTTATCAAGGTTACAGCTACTGCTCCCCCAAGAGGAAAAGAGCCCTCAGTAGTCATATCAGGGAAATTCAAAATTCGAAAAGTCATAAAGATTCCCAAACCTAAAATCGCCCAGACCATCCCCTGAGAAATAATGGATACTATCATAATCTTTCACTCATTTCTTTCTTTAGTAAAAATGGGAGGAGATGTGTCCAGCTCCTCCTTTATCTTTATTCAATCACTTGTCCTGCTTCTTTTAGAACGGACTCAGGAATGGTGATACCAAGTTCCTGCGCTAGTTTTTTATTAATCACTGACTTACCAGTTGAAAAGACATTAACTGGCGTATCAGCTGGTTTTTCACCTTTCAAAACTTTGGCAATCATCTTACCAGTAGCCACTCCAAGATCGTGTTGGTCAACTACTACAGATGCTAATCCACCTGCTTCTACCATGGCAGTAGCACTTGGGTAGATTGGCTTTTTAGCAGTTTGGTTGCTTGAAACAACTGTTGAGAATGCGGATGCGATGGTGTTGTCAATTGGAACCCAAATTGCATCGACCTTGCTTGTCATAACATTGACTGTTGAAGCAATTTCGTTAGTCGAAGGAACGGCAAAGGTTTCGACTGTCAAACCTGCTTTTTCAGCATAAGCCTTGAATTCTTCTACCTGTGTTTTTGAGTTATCTTCGCTACTTGAGTAAAGAGCACCGATTGTTTTGACATTTGGTGTCAAAGTTTTAATCAATTCCACTTGCTGTTCAGCTGGGTTGTGGTCTGACACCCCTGTAATGTTGCCACCTGGTTTTTTCAAATCTTTAACCAAGTTAGCACCGATTGGGTCTGTAATAGCAGCCATGATAACAGGTAGGTCTTTTGTAGCACTAGCAAGTCCTTGAGCAGCTGGTGTCGCGATCCCAACAACAACATCGTTTCCATTTGCTACCAATTGTTTACTCATGGTTGCAACCTTGCTCTGATCACCTTCAGAGTTCATAAAGTCGATTTTTACTTGGTCGCCCTTATATCCTTCTTCAGCTAGTCCATCTTGAATCCCTTGGTAAATCAAGTCCAAGGATGGATGACTAACAAATTGAAGGACACCAACCTTAGCGACCTTTTGCTCTTCCTTAGTTGCTGGCTTGTTCATTGATGAATAAATCAAGCTAGCCACCACCAATACTGCTAATCCAGCGACAATTCCAATCAAACGTTTATTTTTCATTTTTCTTTCTCCTTAATTCTTTTACCTTAACTTTTTAAATCACATCATCAAGCGATGCCATCGTTTAAATTCCAATATCTTTCCTCCCCATAGAAAAAGTCCTCACACAAAAAACTTGTGTGAGGACGTCGATGCGCGGTGCCACCTCAATTATAGGGAATATCCCTATCGCTCTTTCTCGCAATAACGAGTTGCACTGTAAGGTGTGCTCACCGAATTTTTATGATTTCAAATTCTTAAGTACATTCAGCCCAATTTCATCAATTTCATCTATCTGCTTTCACCAACCACAGACTCTCTAAAAAATGAGCATGATTACTTTCTGAATGTTTAAATTATATCATTTTTCAACTACTTGTCAAGCTTATTTTTAGAATTTTTTAAACAATTCAAAAACTTCCCCTTGAAAAAAGAGGAAGTTTGTAGAATATCAGCCTGAATTACGCAAACCAGTTGCAATTCCGTTGATAGTTGTATGGATCAGTTTTTCTTCGTCTGCCGACAATTCTCCGCGACGTTGACGTTTGATCAACTCCAACTGGATGTAGTTAAGGATATTAAAGTAAGGCATACGATAGTTTAGACTGTCTTTTAGGTAAGAGTTTTCTGCCAAGAGTTCGTCATAACCTTCGATAGCTAAAATAACGTCCTTAGTCAACTGCCATTCATCTAAAATAGTGTAGTAGATAGCTTGTACTTCTTCGTCTTCACAGAGCTTGGCATATTCAAAAGCAATATTCATATTAGACTTAGACAAGACCATGTCCACATTGGAAAGAAGAGATTGGAAGAAAGGCCAGTTTTGGTACATATCACGAAGGAACTCGATATTCTTTGGATCTTGATCAATAAACTCTTTAAAGCTTGATCCCACTCCGTACCAGCCAGGGAACATGACACGGCTTTGTGACCATGAGAAAACCCAAGGGATAGCACGCAAACCGCCGATTTCAGTGATGGTCTTACGAGCTGCTGGACGCGAACCGATATTGAAGCTTGAAATAGCCTTGATTGGACTTGATTCAAAGAAATAGTCATAGAAATGTTCATTTCCAAAGACCAAATCACGGTAGATATCATAACTACGGTCTACTACTTGGTCCATGATGGCTTCGTAACGATTTGACGTATTGGTATCACTCTTCTTCTTTGTAATCATACGGTTAATGGCAGCAGAAACCAGCATTTCAAGGTTATAGTAGGCTGCATCTTTGTTACCGTATTTATTTCCAATGACTTCTCCTTGCTCAGTCAGACGGATACGGTCCTTAATAGACTTGAGTGGTTGAGATGTGATGGCTTCATAAGTTGGTCCACCACCACGACCCACAGTACCACCACGACCATGGAAGAAAGTAACCTTAACGCCAAATTCATCCCCAATAGCAGTCAGTTGTTGTTGAGCTTTATAGAGAGTCCAACATGATGACAGGTAACCACCGTCTTTGTTACTATCAGAGTAGCCAAGCATGATTTCTTGGTAGTTGTCTTTTGAAGCAATCCATTTTTTAGCCAAAGGTAGAGAGAAATATCTTCTCATGGTTTCTTCTGAGTGATCCAAGTCCTCAATCGTTTCAAACAAGGGAACAATCTGAACGCGGGCTTTTTGGGCATCTACCAAGCCGACTTCCTTAAGCATAATGGCTAGTTCAAGCATATCGGATACACTGGTTGCGTGAGAAATGATGGTTTGACGAATAACATTTTCACCCAGTTTATCCTTCAACTTGCGCGCAGCTTTAAAGATAGAGAGTTCTTTTTCAAGCAGTTCTGACTTTTCAGCATGAGTCGCTGAGAGGATACGAGGATCTTCTTCCAACTCTTTTAAGAGGAGGGCACATTTTTCGTCTTCAGACAGATCGCTATAGTGGTCGTTGATTCCTGCGGATGCTAACAATTCTGCCACACAAGCTTCATGAACACTAGAATCTTGGCGCATATCAATAGAAGCAAGATAGAAACCAAAGATTTCGACAGCTTGCATCAACTCGACAAATTCTCCAGAAATCAGGTATTCCCCTTTGTTTTCAAGGAGAGAATCGCGAATGGCCAACAAATCTTGATAGAATTCATCTGCAGTGGCATATCTTGGCTGAAGATCCTTGTCTTCTATGAGATAAGCCTTGGTAGCCTGCATCTTAGCTTGGATGTCAAAGAGGGCACGACGATAGAGTTCTTTTTCGCGATAAATGGAGTTATCTTGTGACTTCAGCGCCATCTCACGAACCTTGTCGCTGACATTCACGATACTGGTTGAAAGTGAAAATTCACGATAAAGATTATAAATCTTTTCATCATAGTAGTTCATGATGACTTCGCACTGAGTCAAGGCTGATTTATTGAGGGTTTCCGCTGTTACGAAAGGATTTCCATCACGGTCTCCTCCAATCCACATCCCCATGGTAATTGGTTTTGGATGCTCAAGCTCGATACCTTGTTCTTTAGCCAATTTTTTATACTCAGCTGTCAAACGCGGAACAGCATTCAGGAAAGAACTTTGGTAGTACTCCATCACGTTGGTGATTTCGTTGGTTACTTTCAATTTTTTCTCACGAATCATGTCCGTCTGCATGATAATTTCAATGTAACGACGGAGATCCGTGTGCCATTTTTCTTTATTAATCAAACCAAGTTTGACATCACGGTACTTGCGCAAAAGCGTATGGATATGGTTGGTCAAGTCCAGCATACTCTTGCGTTGTACTTGCGTTGGATGAGCGGTCAAGACAGGAACGACATTTAACTTTTCTAAAATTTCGGCTGCATTTTCTTTTTCAGCTACCATCTTAATCGTTGTAGATAGTTTTCCTAGATAGTCTTGGTCCACATTGTTTTGGTGATTGATTTCATAGGCCAAATCCACATCCTCAGAGATATTAATCAAAAGTGGAAGGATTGAGAAATAGCGTGAAATGTAAATCATTTCTTCATTCGAAAGACTGGTCACTAGGTCATTGAGCCCTTGATAATTCTCGCTAGTTGATAATTCCTTCAACTGGATAATCTTTTCAAAGGTTTCTGGCGCTAGCATATTCTTTGTGATATCTTCTAATAGCTCAGTCAGAATCAAGACTTCTTCTTGGACGACTGCTTTATTACTATAGTTTTCTAATTTTTGAAGAGACATATACTTTCCTTTCCATTCAATCCTTACAGATTTTCATCGGTTTGATTCTCGTATTCTCTGATAAGTTTGGCACGTTTTTCACTTGCGTCAATGTTCAGTACAAGCGCGATGGCTACGGATAATACCAATAGACTGTTCCCACCTTGTGAAAGGAAGGGGAAGGTTACCCCTGTAGAAGGAATCAACCCTGAAATCCCACCGATATTGACAAAGACCTGAACAAGGATCATCCCTCCCACACCAATAGCAACCATAGAGTTAAAGGGATCCTTTGCTCGAATACCAACCAAGATGATTCGCAAAATCAAGAAGAAGAGTAAAGCCAAAATCATACTGGCTCCTACGAATCCAAACTCCTCGATGACAATCGAAAAGACGAAATCCGTATGGGCTTCTGGCAGATAACCACGTTTCTCAATGGAATTTCCTAATCCAAGTCCGAACCAGCCACCATTTACCATTGCATAGTAAGAATTTGCGAGCTGGTGTCCTGCACCCGCCAAGTCATTAAAGGGATTAAAGAAGGCACTAAAACGTTTAGCAACGTAACCAAATACAGGAATTTGAGAGAACTTTTCAACCCCAACAAAGCGAATGACAGACAAGACTAACATTGAGCTCCCTGCCAAGAGAGCCAAAATGGTCGAGAACCAACGATAGGCAATCCCACTAACCGTATACATGATGAGCGCCACCAAGACCAAGATGGTCGCATTTCCCAAGTCTGGGAAAATCCCCAAGCTACCAATCAGAACCAGCAGAACAAAACGCCAGTCATTAAAAGCTCGAGGTAGCCACTGATTCTGTGTCAAAACCTGGAAGTCATAAACCGCAATCTCACCTTGTTGTTTTGAAAATCGATGTGCCAGGTACCAGATGATGATAATCTTAAGGTACTCAGCAGGCTGAATCGTTACAGGTCCTACAGAAATCCATCCGTATGCTCCATTGACAGGTGTTCCGACCAGTCGCGCCAGAGCTAAAAGAACCATCTCCACAATCATTACGATAAAGATGAGACGACCGTTTCTTAGGAAACCTAATTTTAATTTATAGATTAAGGCAATCAGAATCAAACTAGCTATCCAGAAGATCCCCTGGTTACGCACCAATTGAAAGGCACTTTTTCCTTCTTCGATCAAGGTTGCACTCGTTGTCGAGTACACCACAATCAGCCCCAAAATCGATAAAAGGAAGTAAGGAATCAAAATGGAATAGTTTAGTAGGTGCCTTTTACTAATTTTCATATTTCACCACTCTAATAGGAACAGACGCTTCTGTTCCCAATTCCGTTTTATTTTCTAGTTTTGATTGCTATTATACCACTTTTTCAGAAAGAAAAAAACTCTTATCCTTTAATCCTTCGAATTTTACTCATTTTCTAGTATCAGGTATAAAAAAACAAATCTCTTTTGAGATTTGTTTTTTGCTTTCCTAGTTAGATGAAGAGCTGCTGCTTGAGCTTGAGTCACCACCACCGATGTATTGGGTGAAGATGTTTTGGAATGATTGGTCTTTAACCTTGATGTTTGCTGCTTGCAATTCTTTACCAATTACTCCTTGAACAAAAGCTGAATCATTTTGTTTTTGAGTCAAGATGATGGTCTTCAATTTTTCTTTGTAATCCTCTATATTAGAAGATTTTTCTGTTTTTTTCGTTACTTTGATGATGTAGAACTGACTACTGTAGGCTTGTGTTCCAGTAGCTGTAATCACATCAGAAACCCCGTTCACATCCAAGGCAAAGGCTGCTTTCTTGACTTGTTCTGGAAGTTCTGTAGAAGCAGAGTCAAAAGTGATTTCTCCACCATTTTCTTTTGTTTTATCGTCGTTAGAGTTGTCTTTTGCCAACTGAGCAAAATCCGCACCTTCTGCTTTAGCTTTCTCAAGTACTTCTTTTGCCTTGTCTTCATTATCCAAACGGATGATTTGAGCTGTTACATCTGGTGTGTAAGACTCAAAAGCTTTTTGGTAGGCTTCGTCTGTCAACTCGCTCTCTGCAGCCTTCTTAACCGCTAATTCAACCAATTTGCTGGTACGGATTTGAGCTTTACGAGTCTCAGGTGTCATACCTGCACGTTGAAGCACGCTGTTGTAGCTATCGCCGTATTTCTTTTGTTCTTCAGCAACGGCATCATCCACATCTTTATCCGTTACCTCCGACCCATATTGTTGTTCAAATACTTTTTGGATGGTCATATTGAGCAAGACTTGTTGTGCAGTTGGATTGTTCTTTACTTCTTCAAAGAATTGATGCTCTGTAATCACATCGCCCTTCATGCTGATCAAATCTTTTCCTTCAGAACTGTTTGAACAAGCTGCAAGTGTTGCTACTGATAAAAGTGTGATGGCTCCTGCCATAAGTTTTTTCTTCATGTTTACTCCTTTTACGGTAAGTGTTACCTTATCTATTTTACTATAATTTCTTAAATTTTTCTGAAAATCATTCGCTCTCAGGAAGCTCTACTTCTGCTAGATTCTTTCGTAGCATGAGAATGCCGTCTCCAAGCGGAACTAGAGTTGCTGTTAGATCTGGATTGTCCAAAGTTGCATCGAAAAGTCTTTGCAAACCACGGTAAATGGTTCGTTGACCTCGGCGGACTTCCATGATGTCCTTGGCAACATCTCCTCCTTGAAAAATATCATCCAAGACCACTACTCCACCGACTTCCAAATGTTTAAGGATTTCAGGCAGAAAGACGATATACTTGGACTTGGCCGAATCCATAAAGACAAAGTCATAAGTTTCTGTCAGAGTAGATAAAACATCTACTGCATCTCCCTCTAAAAGAGTGATTTGCTGACGACTGTCAAACTTGGCAAAGTTCTCCTTGGCAAAACCGATCATCTCAGGATTACGGTCAATGGTTGTAATCTTTGCATCTGGCGCATGTTCTGCCATCAAGAGGGCAGAAAAGCCAATAGCTGTCCCAATTTCCAAAATGTTCTTGGGCTGTATGGTCTCCATGAGAAAACGGAAATAAGCAACTGTCTCATGAGGAATGATGGGAATGTTCTCCTTGCGAGCGAAGGTCTCCAATTCTTTCAAAGAACCTATCACCTGCTTTTGACGCTGGCGCATGAGTTCTACGATTTCTTCCTTGACGACGGGACGTCGCATATTGTGATTGGCATTTTTACTATAAGACTCTACCATCTTAAGCTAGTCCCAATTTTTCAACAAGGGCTTCAAACTCGTTCAAGCGACGTTCAAAGACTGCAAAGGCGTCGTTGAGATAGTCTTCTTTTTCCATATCCACTCCCGCTTTTCTCATAACATTGAGTGGATAGTCTGACTTACCTGCTTTGAGATAGTCGATATAGCGGTCACGATCTTCTGGACTACCATGGACAATCTTTTCAGCCAAGGCTGAAGCAGCTGCAAAACCTGTTGAATACTGATAAACATAGTAGTTATAGTAGAAGTGTGGAATGCGCGCCCACTCGTATTGGATCTGAGGATTGTCTTCCTTTCTGAGTCCATAGTACTCTTGGTTCAAGTCAGCGTAGAGCTTATTGAGGAAATCACTTGTCAAGACTTCTCCATTTTGGTCTGCTTGGTGGATAGCATGTTCAAACTCAGCGAATTGAGTTTGACGGAAGACTGTTCCACGGAAACCGTCTAGGAAGTTATTGAGAATTGCAAAACGAGTCGCATCGTCTTCTACTTCTTCCAACAATTTCTCTGTCAAGATATTTTCGTTAGTCGTTGAGGCAATCTCAGCCAAGAAGATAGAATAATCTCCGTAAACATAAGGTTGGGTTTCACGAGTATAGCTGGAGTGCATACTGTGACCTGTCTCATGGACAAGGGTAAAAAGATTGTCTAGATTGTCCTGCCAGTTGAGAAGCATAAAGGCATTGGTATCATAAGAACCACCAGAGTAGGCACCAGAACGCTTGCCTTGGTTTTCATAGACATCAATCCAACGCTCACTGAAGGCACGTTTGACACGGCTCAAGTAGTCGTCACCTAAAACCGCCAAGGCCTCTTCTGCCTTTTTCAAGGCTTCTTCGTAGGTAAAGCTATAATCTACTGACGAAAGCGGTGTGTAGACATCGTACATCTTGAGGTCGGAAATCCCCAAGATTTTAGAACGAAGTTCTAGGTAACGATGCAAGAGTGGCAAATGCTTGCGAACTGCTGCTACTAGATTATCATAGACACTTTCTGGAACAAAGTTTGCTGCAAGGGCTGCATGGCGAGCACTCTTATAGTTGCGAACTTTTGCTCGGTAGTTTTGCACCTTAACATTTGTCTGCAAAGTCTTAGCATAAGTGTGTTGAAATTGCTCGTATGTCGCATAAAGGGCTTCATAGGCACCACGACGCACTTCACGGTTTTTAGACTCCATCAAACGGATGTAAGTACCGTGTGAGAGTTGCACTTCATTGCCTTCGTCATCAAGCACGTATGGGAAGCTAATATCCGCATTGTCCAAAATAGCGAAGGTTTCACTAGCAGAACCAAAGATTTCTCCTGCTCCAGCAAGCAATTCTTCCTCACGTTGCGAAAGAACATGGTCTTTCTTTTGCAAGAGCTTGTCAAAAAAGTGCTTGTAAACTTGGAGTTTTGGTTGAGCTTCTAGGAAGGCCGCATACTGTTCTTCGCTAATCTCCATAAACTCAGGTTCATAGAATGAAAAGGCTTGTTCTAACTGACTGTATAGGGTCATTGCCTTAGCATAGTACTCTTGATACTTGGCTTCACGTGTGTCCTGGTCATTTTTCATATGCGCATAGACATAAAGCTTTTCAACTTGGCGTTCCAAGTCAAGTGAGAATTCTGTAATCTCAAGCAAACTGTCTGCGCTATCCAGGAGATGCCCCTCATACTGAGATGCTGTTTGTACTTTTTCAGTTAAATCTTTCAAGGCTTCTTCCCAAGCCTGGTCTGTTGGGTAGATTGTTGAAAGATCCCATGTATCTTTTTCATTTATTTCATGTCGTTGTAATACCATAAGATTCCTCCATCCTTTCTATTTTACCACATTTTTTGAGAAATATAAGTGATAAAAGGCTGGTGGATAGAGCTTTTGGCGATTATTTTTCGGATTTTTTTGATAGTAAGCCTGAAAATTTCTATAATAGCTAGTCAAATCCGTTTCAATCTGCAAAAAATCACCTGACTCTATCGGTCTGACCTGGGGATACCAGTCGTCCAGTTGATGGTTTAATAGATTGTCTCCTTGATAATAAGCTTCCTCCTGCTTCTTCATCCAGTAGGACGTTTGGTAGTACAACTGCTGGCGAATGTAGTGACAGATAGTGGGATCTTGCACAACTGCAAAACGAGGCAGTTTTTGTTTTTGATAAGGAAATCGTAGGATTTCCAAGAGATTTCCTTTTCCATAGGGAAATTCTTTGACCTGAAAATGAAGCTTGCCACGTAGGTCCTGATGCAAAAGATATTTGAGTCTCAAAACTTGTTTTTTGAGATCCAGTTCCCAAACATAGAAACCCATATTTTGACTAAAATAGAGAAATCCCCTTTGCAATTGTGTTAATCGCTCTTTTAACCAGAGTTTTTCTCCCAGTAGCCAGATAACCTGATAGCCTTGGCTACGGTATCCTTGGCTTCTATCACCTAAAAGCTTTTGAGACAAGGGGCTGCACTGAACCTCCAGAGCTAGTTTCTCATTGACAAGAACATCCGCAACCTGCTGAATCTCAGGCAGACTATATTCTAAGGCGACCTGACTGTCCTTCTTGGCCCAGTGATAAAGGGCCTCTTTGTTGCCCAAGTGTTCTGGACTTTCATTTTCAAAAATGGCCATACAATCTCTTAACCTTTCATGGGCAAAGTGCGTTCGAATACTCTGTCCTTGACGTAATCGTAGTCCGCCCCCACAGGCTGGACAAGTATAGGCTTGCTTGGTCACATCTTTTTCAAGGGCATTCACCAAATTCCCCTTGGCATCTCTGGCTACAAACATGGGCTACCTCCTTTTCTCATTTATTCGAAAAAGAAGCAAAAAAGACTGGAATTCCAGCCTTTCATGATATTATCTCTTATCTTTTTTGTCTCTTAGAATATTTTTTTAGCATGGGAATGAGATTGGAAAT
Source organism: Streptococcus oralis ATCC 35037 (assembly GCF_900637025.1). Taxonomy (NCBI): domain Bacteria; kingdom Bacillati; phylum Bacillota; class Bacilli; order Lactobacillales; family Streptococcaceae; genus Streptococcus; species Streptococcus oralis. The sequence goes on along the minus strand of NZ_LR134336.1, from coordinate 750,905 downwards.
CTGCTCACTTCTAATGACCAGCACGCCGTATTCTTGGCAGCGATTGGCATAAGCAGGATTGATTTTCCCCGTACAGACAATTAACTTGAGGCAACTCTCCCCAGCAAAATGATTAGCGTAGACTTCTAGTTCGTTGATGGCTTCAACTGATAAATCTGTCATCTTGCAGGAGATAAAGGTAATCGAGCGGCCCTTTCTCAGAATAACATCAATCTCATTTTGGACATTATCCGCCTCTGGAAAGATGCCATTCCAATCAATCTCACCTCCTATCATGCACTCATCAAACAGCTGAGATTCAAGCGCCAAGAGATAGAGATATACCTCTAAAATATGTCCCTTATTGCGGCAAAAGATTTGAGCTTCTTGACTTGGAAAGCTGTATGCTACTCGTTTCTTGTCCTCGCTTTCAATACAAAGCATCCCTGCTTCCACAAGTAAAGGAATAAGGGATTTTGGATAGTGATAATACCTACCATTGTTTTCCAGTATTTTTTCAGTCTCTGCATGCAGGTCATTGGTCTTAGCTAGAGAGAAAAATTGGGTCACTTGATACCAGTGGGCAGGATTGGCAATGGCGGAGCTGGCTAGTTTTTTGATGGCTGCAATTTGCTGAGCTGAGTGGATAGGGCGTTTTGATTTGAGCATTCTTCCACCACGCAAGGCTATCAGCTGCTGGATGCTTAGGGTTGGAATGTCCATGTCTTCTTTTTCTAACTGACCGGCTACCCACTTGTATTGTTTTCCTCGCTCAACATCCATGGCAACGATGGGGAGGTCCCGATCCAAGCCGTATTGATAGAGAGATAAGGCTAGTAGCGAATCCCCACCAAAAACATCAAGAAGAACCTGATCATAGCCTGCTAGACAATAATCTAACTGATCAGACAGTTGTTCTAAGGATAACTGACGAAAGGTCACTCGTTGAATATGAGGAACCTCTTCCATGATAAACTGACGGAGAGAAACTTTCTCTTCATTACTTATTTTTGTCAAAGAAAGGAAGAGGAGCTCGTCACAATCACTGATAAAGGCTTGGTAGACATTCTTTTCCAATACATGCCGATCATACAATTCCACCAAAAAACTCGTCATTCGACCACCTCCATCATAAAGACTTTCTTGCACTGAGAGTATCAGCAATACAGTTCTACTGCTCAGATTTCCTACTTCTAGTATAGCATAAAATCCTGCTCGCCCCAATCAACCAACGCAAACAAAAACGAATAGAAACCTTGCAAATCGGTTACTATTCGCTGGTAGATGTTTAATTTACTTGATTTTTTTGGCTAACATAGTCGCAAAGCGTAGTTGAATGCGATTACCATTTTCATCACGACGGTGCAGATGTCCTGGATTTTCATTATACTTGACCAATTCCCAATCTTTGTAGTAGTCCGCCAACTCCCCTTCTTTAAAGGTGAATGGGAAGTTAACCGAGCAAGGATAATCCTCCGTGTCCATGGCACAGACGATGAGATTGTAGCCACCGACTGTGGTGTGCTCCTGCATATTTTGGATAATAGCTGGAATGCGGTCCGCTTGTAGGAACATCAGAACAACTGTTGAAACGATAAAATCATAGTCTTGGCTAATGCTGGCTGAATTGATATCATAAAGTCCGACAGGCATGTCTAGATCCTCTTGTTCCACAATGCTTTGCAAGATTTCAAGGGACAATTCATTTTGATCCACAGCTGTCACATCAAAACCATTCTGTGCGAGAAAGAGAGAGTTACGCCCCTGACCACAACCCAAATCCAAGGCTCTTCCTGGTTTCACCGTCTGCATAGCCTCTAAGACTTCCGAATGGACTGGATTGGTCTGGTATTTCTTAGGGAAATAATCCTCAGGTTTACAATAAAATTCCAAGTACCATTCTACATCATCAGTGGCAGCCTCTACTCGGTGCCAGGCTTGCGGTTGAGCCATGGGATTGCCAGCTCCTGCCTCAAAGAGGTGCTCAGCTAGAACCTCACCATCTTCTGTCAACTCAATAAACTTGAGTGCCCCCTTTAAGACAGTAATTTTTCCCCAAGTGCCGACCTTGGTATTGTGCTTTTGCTGAACTGCTTCAGGCATGGTCTGTTTATTCCACAAGGGCATCCGTTTATAGGCAATTAATTTTTCCATTTTACTTCCTCTTCTTAACGCTGGTTGACAGCTTTCATCACACGCGCGATGTCGCGGTTTTGTTCACGACGCTTGATTGACTCCCGTTTGTCATAGTCATGTTTCCCTTTAGCAAGTCCTAAAAGGAGTTTAGCATAACCATCTTTGATATAGACTTTAAGGGGAACAAGGGTCATTCCTGTCCCTTTGGTCTCTTGTTCCAATTTTTGAATTTGCTTCTTATGGAGCAGAAGTTTGCGACGTCGTTCTGGTTCCTGGTTCCAGATATTGCCCTCTTCGTAAGGGGCGATATGGACATTGCTCAGCCAGACTTCCCCATTTTTTACTTGGGCAAAGCCGTCCTTGAGATTGATTCGAGCTGCTCGAACGCTCTTGATTTCAGTTCCGGTTAGGACCATTCCTGCCTCTAGCGTATCTACGATTGTATAGTCGTGGTGCGCCTTTTTATTTTGTGCGACGACCTTTCCCTCGCCCTTTGCCATGCTTGGCTCCTTTCTTAGCTACTTCCTTGTAAAAAGGTTTCTTGCCTTTTTTCTTTTTATCTTTTTGTGAATGCTTGTGCTTATCATTTGAGCGCCCTGATTTTCTCTTGTCTTCCTTCTTATCCGAACGACGACTTGAGCCACGACCCCTGTCTCTGCGACCAGCTTGTTTCAAGCCCTTTTCGATGACATCAAACTCACTTGGAATATAAGAGAAATCAATCTCTCCTGTCATCTTATCGGCTCTTTCTACACGAATACGAATTTGCTGTCCCACACGGAAGGTTGTTCCTGATTTCTCCCCACGAAGAGTCAAATCACGTTCATTAAAATGATAAAATTCAGGCAAATTGGTAATGTGAATCAATCCTTCGACTGTATTTGGCAATTCAACAAAGAGACCGAATTTGACGATGCTTGATACAACTGCGTCGTACTCTTCACCAACGTATTCTTCCATGTACTCAGCCTTTTTCATGGCTTCGACTTCACGCTCGGCCTCGATGGCACGACGCTCACGATTGGAAGACTGGGTTGCAATCTCTGGAATCACTTGTTCAAAATGCTCGGCTATTTCCTTGGAACGACCATAGTCCCGAATCATGCGGTGGACAAGGAGATCTGGATAACGGCGAATAGGACTGGTGAAGTGAGTATAATAGTCTGCAGCAAGGCCATAGTGACCGTGATTGTGCTCAGAATAGCGAGCCTGTTGCATAGAACGGAGAAGCATCATGGACAATACATCCGCATAGGGTTCTCCCTCAACAGCACGCATGATGTCTTGAAGCGCCTCCTGGCTAATCTCACTGGCAGTCCCATAAATCCGCAAACCAAAGCTTGAAGCATAGTCAATAAACTTCTGAACTTTTTCAGCCTTGGGCTCCTCGTGGATTCGATAGATGAAAGGTAGGTCCAGCTTGCTAAAGTGCTCGGCAACTGTTTCATTGGCAATCAACATGAAGGACTCGATCATCCGCTCAGCAACACCACGCTGACGAAGAACGATATCAACAGGCTTACCTTTTTTATCCACTAGAATCTTTGCTTCGCTGGTATCAAAGTTAAGGGCACCACGCTTCTCACGCATGCTTTCTAGCCTTTCATGGAGCTTGGCCATGAGTTCGATACTTGGAACAATTTTCTTAAACTCTTGTCTCTTTTCCTCGTCGCCAGCCAGGATGTCATTGACAGCGCTATAGGTCATACGAAAGCTTGTCTTGATCACTGTTTGGGTAATGGTGTAATTAACCACACGACCATGTTTATCAATTTCCATAATAGCAGACTGGGTCAAGCGATCTACTTGAGGATTGAGAGAGCAAATGCCGTTTGACAAACGCTCTGGAAGCATTGGTACCACACGGTCTGTCACGTAGACAGAAGTCGCGCGGTTAAGGGCTTCCTTGTCCAGGGCAGAACCCTCAGTCACGTAGTAGGAAACATCCGCGATGTGAACTCCGAGTTCGATATTGCCATTCTTTAAAGGCTTGATGTGTACTGCGTCGTCCAAGTCCTTGGCATCCGCACCGTCAATAGTAAAGGTAAGCTCATCTCTTAAATCAAGACGCCCTTCCATATCCTTTTGAGACGGAGCTTCTGGTACACTTTCTGCCTCCTTGAGAACAGCTTCTGGAAATTCTGAAACAATATCCATGGATTCCAAGACTTCAAGAACGTCAATCCCAGCATCAGTAGAATGTCCTACTACATCAAGTACAGATGCTACAAAGAAATCGTGTTTTCTACTTGGGTATTTATCGATAAAGACCTTGAGAACCTCTGTTCCTTCCAACTTGATAGCTGGTTTCTTCACATAAATCGGTTGGCTGATTTTCTGATTTTTTGAACGGATGTAGCCCGCATACTTGGGCTTTTCCTGATCCAAAACGATTTGCCCGACAACTGTCGTCAGGCTATGCTCTAGGATATCGATAATTTTTGCTTCTGCAGCAGTTCCCTTGTTACGGTCAGCGACTTTCTTAATCACGACCTCAACGGTATCACCATCAATGGCATAGTTGACATCGTTTTTTCCTACAAAAAGATCGTCCTCTTCGCCTTCCAGACTGACAAATCCAAAGCCATTTTTATGGGCATGAAAAATCCCTTTGAGGGTGATTTCATGTTTCTTCTTTTGGTCCAGACATAAACTACCATCATCTTCAAAACGAATCTGGTGCTTTCTTTCCATCAGAGACAGGGTTTTAATCAACTCACGGAAATCCTTGGACCCATCCTTTCCGAGAGCCTGAGCCAGGTCATTTACCGTCACTCGCCCCTTCTCTTGCAAATATTCTTTAATTTTATCTTTCATGTTTTCTTTCTAGATTTTTATATTTTTTTGATTGATAACTTTGTAAGTGTCGTTAAAAATAAAAATAGGCTAAGACCTAGTCTCGCCCATTTCTTATCTACTTGATAATACCGTCAATGCTAAGGCAATGGCTAGCCAGAAAAAGACTAAAATACCTGTCAAACGTTGCATCACAGCTTCAAAACCACGCGCTTTACTACGTTCAAACAAATCACCTGAGCTGGCATCAAATACATTGCTGGATTGGTTCTTAGTTGGTTGCATGAAAATCGCAATCACAATCACAACAGATAATACTAATAAAATGGTTAATAATAGGTTATACATATCAAACTCCTTAAAATCCCTATTATTTTACCATAAATTCTACTTAGATTCAAGATGTAAAGTTACTTTTCTTTCCTTTGGACAATATTTTAACACCTCAATCTTGTCTGGATGGGTTTTGGAGTTCTTACTGGTTAGATAATTCATGCTGCCACAAGAGGAGCACTTGAGATTGATTTTTACTCGCACTAGATTTCCTTTACTTTTAATAATGATCTAAATTGCACTAAGTTACATAAACAACTGAAAGCCACACAGGCTGCTGTCGCATAAAAGACAGCATGGTAGCCCAAATATCCTGCAACTGCGGATCCCGCCATAGGTCCAATCACTCCACCGAGGTAAAAAAAGACTTGGTTGAAGGCGAAAATCCTTGAAATACCTGATTTTGGAGTCAATTTGCTAAGAAGGGCATTAACCCCCGGTATGAGAGCTCCCGTTCCCAAACCAAAGAGAAAACGATACAAGCCAAGTTGAAGGGGGCTGGTTGCATGAGCACAAAGTATGTAAATGATGACGGAATAAATCTGCGCCACAACTAACAATCTATGATTCCCAACCTTATCGCCAAGTTTTCCTAGAATTCCAGCACTCATCATGCTAGAAAATCCCATGCTGGATACAATCAATCCTGATACAAAGAGGAGATTCTCAGTCTGCCCTAAGTCCCGCACATAGAGAGCTAGAATGGGGCCAATTGATTGAGCTGAAAATTGAATGACAAAGCTCGTCAAAAATAGGTTTACTAAGAGCCTAGGATACTTGAAAGCAGAAAATACTTCTTTCGTTGGGATAGCCTTCTCCTTAGCCACTGGCTGAAAATCTTCCTTGATAAAGAAAATGGTTAGGATTGCAGCTAAAAATAAGAAAGCGCCTACCAATAAAAAAACATTACGAATGCCAAAAATTTCAGCAATAAAGCCTCCAACAAAGGGGCCCGTCAGTGTTCCCGCAACTACACCTGTAGATAGAGTCCCTAGAGCCGCTCCAGACTTATCTTTAGGTACCTGACTAGCAATCAAGGCCGTTGCATTGGGGACAAAACCAGTAAATACACCATTGAGCAAGCGCAGAAAGAGTAGCCAATAGATATTTGGCACGAAGGCCAAACCTCCCATAGTGATGGTCATGGCAAGACCTGCTCGAATCATCATGGGTTTTCGACCATATTTGTCAGCAAGAATACCCCAGATAGGAGAAACTAGAGCTGCTGAAACAGCCGAAACTGAGATGGCTAATCCAGCATAAAAAGCAACTTGGTCCCCTTCAATTCCCAACTGTTCTACAAAGATAGGCATGAAAGGAACGACCAAGGAAATGCTGGCGCCCGTTAGAAAACTACCGAACCAGGCGACACGAAGATTCTCTTTCCAACTAATCTCTTGCACAGCTATCGCCTCCTTCAAGTAACTTCACTACTTGAGTCACAAGCTGATCACGACTGCCATTGTTGTCTAGAACATGACTGGCCAAATCTTTCTTTTTCTCTAAAGACCATTGGGCGGCCAAACGCGACTCTGCTACTTCCTTAGAAAGTTGATTTCGTTTCATGAAACGTTCCACCTGAACATCTCGGTCCACATAGACCAGCCAAGTTTCATCAAACCAAGCACTGTAGTCCTGTTCAAAAAGTAGGGGAATATCCATGAAAAAAATCGCTTCTGTCTGAGCCAACTGGTCTCTCAGTGCAGCCAATTCCTCACGAATAATCTCTCCTTGGGTTTGTTTAGACCATTCTCGCTCCTCAGGATTTGAGAAGATGAGATTAGCCAGGAGAGGGCGATTGAGTTCTCCATTTTCAAGGATGATTTCCTGCCCAAAGTGGTGAACTAAGAGCTGATAAAGACGACCACCAGGTTTTTGTAGCTGGTGGACGACTGAGTCAGCATCGACCACTTGAAAGCCTTTCTCTCTTAGGAAATTTGTCACAGTTGACTTACCAGAAGCAATTCCTCCTGTGATTCCAATGATTTTCCCCATCAGTCCCTCCTTTGACACTGAGGACAAAAATGAGTTCCTCGTCCACCGAGTTGGAATTTCTCAATCACTGTCCCACAGCGCGAACATGCTTGTCCAGTCTTATCATAGACCTGATGGAAGTCCTGCATGGTTCCGTCTTCCCCAAAGGCATTGGTATAGGTCCGAATGGTGGAACCGCCCTTTTCGACTGCCTGTCCCAAAACAGCAATGGTCTGGTCATGGATGGCTAACGCTTCTTCTGCCGTCAAAGTCTGCGAAGGTCTTGCTGGATGGACCTGTGCTCGCCAGAGGACCTCATCCACATAGATATTGCCAAGGCCAGCTACCAAGGTTTGGTCTAGGAGGTGGGATTTGATAGGCTTTTTAGATTTGGCTAGGGCAGCTTGGAAGGACTGCAAATCAAAGTCCTGATCTCTTGGCTCAGGTCCTAATTTTTTAGAAACAAAGTAGGCATCCAAAAGTTCATGCACCAATAGTTCCATGGTACCAAACTTGCGTACATCCTCATAAACAAGCGTTCCTCCATCTTCAAACCGAATGAAAACATGGGCATGCTTGCGTTCAGGAACCTGGTCTGGATAATAAAAATACTTGCCTTCCATTCGCAGATGGGAAATCAAGACCTTATCTGTCAGGTAGAAAAGCAGATACTTGCCACGGCGTCCCATAGACTCAATTACTTGGCCAGACACTTCCTTTTGAAACTCGTCCAAATCTGTCTTGATCATCTTAGGATAAGTAATCTCTACACTCGAAATCTTCTTTCCCAAAATTAATTTCTCTAAGCCACGGCGAACGGTTTCAACCTCAGGTAATTCAGGCATAACTCCTCCTTCTGTAAAAACAAGAAGCAGGCATGCGCCCACCTCTACTTAGTATTCTTTCTCATTATAGCCAAAATCAGCCAAATCTAGCTTTTTATCTCGCCAGTTTTTCTTGACCTTGACCCAAGTTTCTAGGAAAACCTTGTCCCCTAGCATGAGTTCGATATCACGACGGGCCATGGTCCCTATTTTCTTGAGCATAGCGCCACCTTTTCCGATGATGATGCCCTTTTGGCTATCACGCTCGACCATGATGGTTGCACGGATATGAACCTTGTCTGTCTCTTCATCACGCTTCATGGAGTCAACTACCACTGCAACTGAGTGAGGAATCTCTTCTCGAGTTAGGTGCAAGACTTTCTCACGAATCATTTCAGAAACCAAGAAACGCTCAGGATGATCTGTGATTTGATCAGCTGGGAAATACTGGAAACCTTCCTCTAGATTTTCACTCAAAATATCGATTAGTCGAGAAACGTTATTTCCCTGAAGGGCTGAGATAGGAACAATTTCCTTGAAGTCCATCTGATTTCGGAAATCATCAATCTGAGCCAAAAGCTGGTCTGGGTGGACCTTGTCAATCTTATTGACCACCAGAATCACAGGAACCTTGGCAGCCTTGAGACGATCGATAATCATGTCGTCACCCTTACCACGTGGCTCATCAGCTGGTACCATGAATAGAACAGTATCCACTTCACGAAGGGTGCTGTAAGCTGATTCCACCATGAAATCTCCAAGAGCTGTTTTGGGCTTGTGAATCCCCGGTGTATCGATAAAGACGATTTGCTCCTTATCCGTGGTGTAAATCCCCATGATTTTATTGCGCGTTGTTTGCGCCTTGTCACTCATAATGGCAATCTTTTGCCCCATGACGTGATTCAAAAAGGTTGACTTCCCGACATTGGGACGTCCCAAAATAGCTACAAAGCCTGATTTAAATGTCATAATTTCCTCTTAGTGTTTAAAATAGTATATCCCAAATGCGTGGGAGAAAGATAAGTGCACCTGTCACTGCAGCAAAAAGAGAGACAACTAGCACGGCTCCTGCTGCCATGTCCTTGGCTTTCTTTGCCAACATAGAAAAGTGATAGTGACTGGCTAGATCCACCACATTTTCAATAGCAGAGTTAATAATCTCAAAGGCTACTACCAAGAAAATGCTCATTAGGAGAAAGAGCCATTCAATTCGTGACACCTGAAAAACAAAACCTGCAAGGATGACTACTAGAGCCGTCACTGCATGTTTTCGCATATTGCGTTCTTCCTTGAAAGCAGTCAGAATTCCTGTAAGAGCAAATTCTAAACTAGATACCAGGTCACGATTTTTCCATTTTCGTTTATTGTCTTGTGAGTCCATAGGCTGTCAAAATTTCTTCTTGTAAACCGAACATCTCCGCTTCTTCTTCCGGAGTGTAGTGATCGTAGCCGTTAATGTGTAAAAAGCCGTGTACTGCCAAGAAGCCCATCTCACGCTCAAAGCTGTGGCCATATTCCTCAGCCTGCTCATGCGCTTTATCAATAGAGATGAACAGTTCCCCAATATAGGCATCAAACTCGGACATCATTTCTGCTAATTCAGGATTTTCAAGCAAATCTTCTTCATCAAAGGCAATGTCCAACTCTGGTTTATACTCAAGGCTGATGACATCTGTCGGACGATCCGTATCACGGTACTCGAGGTTGAGTTCGTGGCTACGCTCGTTGGTCACAAAAGTAACTGCCATCTCCTTGTCTTCTTTTCCTATTTTTTGGGCTGCAAATTCCAAAATTTCTTGGGTTTGTTGCAATATTTCTTGTGAAACTTGACCAGTTTCATCTACCATTTCAATATACATGTACTTCTCGATTCTCTTTACTTGGCTTTATTATACCACATTTCCATGATTTTATTCTACCTTTTTGATATAATACTATGGAATACAATCACAAGGAGAGAACGATGTCATTTGACGGATTTTTTTTACACCATATGGTTGAGGAATTGCGAAGAGAGTTGGTCAATGGTCGCATCCAGAAAATCAATCAACCTTTTGAACAAGAGTTGGTCTTGCAAATCCGCAGCAATCGCCAAAGCCATCGCCTGCTCCTCTCTGCTCATCCCGTTTTTGGTCGCATCCAGCTGACCCAAACAACCTTTGAAAATCCAGCCCAACCTTCCACTTTTATCATGGTTTTGAGAAAGTATTTGCAGGGTGCCCTGATTGAGTCGATCGAGCAAATCGAAAATGACCGTATTGTGGAAATTACAGTTTCCAATAAAAATGAGATTGGGGACCATATTCAGGCTACCTTGATTATCGAAATCATGGGCAAACACAGTAATATTCTCCTCGTGGATAAAAGCAGCCATAGAATCCTCGAAGTTATTAAACACGTTGGCTTTTCACAAAATAGCTACCGCACCTTGCTCCCCGGATCGACCTATCTCGCTCCACCAAGCACCGAGTCTCTCAATCCTTTTACTGTCAAGGATGGAAAACTCTTTGAAATTCTGCAAACCCAAGAACTAACTGCAAAAAATCTTCAAAGTCTCTTTCAAGGTCTGGGACGTGATACGGCAAATGAATTGGAAAACATTCTTGTCAGTGATAAACTGTCTACTTTCCGAAACTTTTTCAGTCAAGAAACCAAGCCATGCTTAACAGAGACTTCCTTCAGCCCAGTTCCTTTTGTAAATCAGGTGGGAGAGCCTTTTGCCAGCCTTTCTGACTTGCTGGACACCTACTATAAGGACAAGGCTGAACGCGACCGTGTCAAACAGCAAGCCAGCGAACTGATTCGACGTGTTGAAAATGAACTTCAGAAAAATCGACATAAGCTGAAAAAACAAGAAAAAGAATTACTGGCAACAGACAATGCTGAGGAATTTCGCCAAAAAGGGGAATTGTTGACAACCTTCCTCCACCAAGTGCCTAATGACCAAGATCAGGTTACCTTGGACAACTACTACACCAATCAACCTATCACCATTGCGCTTGATAAGGCCTTGACTCCCAGTCAGAATGCCCAACGCTATTTTAAGCGTTACCAGAAACTCAAAGAAGCAGTCAAATACCTGACTGAACTGATCGAAGAAACCAAGGCTACCATTCTTTATCTAGAAAGTGTCGAGACTGTTCTCAATCAAGCTGGGCTGGAGGAAATCGCTGAAATCCGTGAAGAATTGATCCAAACTGGCTTTATTAGAAGACGCCAACGCGAGAAAATTCAGAAACGCAAAAAACCAGAACAGTATCTGGCGAGCGATGGCAAGACCATCATCTATGTCGGACGAAACAACCTGCAAAATGAGGAATTGACCTTTAAAATGGCCCGCAAGGAAGAACTCTGGTTCCATGCCAAGGACATCCCTGGAAGCCACGTCGTCATCTCAGGAAATCTCAATCCTTCTGACGAAGTCAAGACAGATGCGGCTGAATTAGCTGCCTACTTCTCCAAAGGTCGCTTGTCAAATCTCGTGCAAGTGGATATGATTGAAGTCAAGAAACTCAATAAACCAACTGGTGGCAAACCTGGCTTTGTAACCTACACAGGACAAAAGACCCTCCGCGTTACACCAGACCCAGAAAAAATCGCATCTATGAAAAAATCCTGATTTCAATTGAAATCAGGATTTTCTTTTACATTTTACTCTGCAATTAAGGTTTCCAAACCAACCTTCATCATATCTGTGAAGGTATTTTGATTTTCTCAGCTAGTTTGTAACAAGTCTCAATGAGTGAGATAGTGATCAAAAACTGAAATATCTTCCTCTTTCAAGTAACAAGGTTTTGTTACTATCTTCTAAAATTTTTTTATTGTCTCAATTTCGAAAAAACTTCCCCAATCTTGCCTTCAATGACCAATGTAGCTTGGCTGTCTTGTGGAATACTGGTTTTATTGATAACGACCAGATTTGTCCCAGAAAAATAGTTTACTAGGCTAGCTGCAGGATAAACAACCAAGGAAGTCCCACCAATAATCAGCAAGTCTGCTTGCCGAATAGCTTGTGCAGCTTGACTAAAAACATCCATGTCAAGTGATTCTTCATACAAGGTCACGTCAGGCTTGACCACCTTGCCACAGTCCAAGCAGTGAGGAATCGTTCCCTTGAGGGCCAGAAAGGCAGTTAAGTCATAGAAACGATGACAACCTAGGCAGTAATTACGGTCCGCACTCCCATGCAATTTGATAACCTTTTGGGAGCCAGCCATTTCATGAAGACTATCGATATTTTGTGTCACAACAGCCTTTAGCTTACCTATCTTTTCCAAAGCAGCCAGATAAGTGTGAGCAGCATTAGGCTTGGCTTCTGGATAAATCAGGTATTTTTTATAAAAGTCAAAAAAATCTTCTGGATAGCGCTCAAACATGGTCCGAGAAACGAGTTGCTCTGCCGTAAAATGACGGCCTAACTGATGACTATAAACACCATCTGAACTACGAAAATCTGGGATACTAGACTCGGTTGACACTCCTGCTCCTCCGAAAAAGACTATTCTGTAGCTTTTATCAATCAAGTCTTGTAATAGTTCTATTTTATCCATCCTATTCTCCTTGTATTTTACATTCTAAAAAAGTTGAAAACCAATCGCTCCAAGCAATCTGATTTTCAACTCTTCCTTTATCATTACTTATGTATTTGAGATTAAAGTATTTGAATCAATCTTAGAAGTAACCTTATCTCGAAGTAATACGATGTTTAGTCTGAAATCAAAGTTTCCAAACCAACCTTCATCATATCTGTGAAGGTATTTTGGCGTTCTTCAGCTGTTGTGTCTTCTTCTGGATTAACCAAACTATCAGAAATAGTCATGATAGCTAGCGCATCAACATGGTGTTGGGCCGCCAAGTAGTAAAGAGCCGCTGCTTCCATTTCCACAGCCTTAACGCCCCATTTACCAAGCTCGATATTCTTTTCAAAGTAGTTTGAGTAAAAGACATCAGATGACAAAACATTCCCAACGTGGGTTGTCATACCGTGTTCTTTTGCAATATGGTAGGCCTTGTCCAGCAAATCAAAGCTAGCGATTTGTGGGAAATCGTACTGAGGCCAGTCATTGCGGATGATGTTTGAGTTAGTCGCAGCTGCTTGTGCCAAGACCAATTCACGGACATGGACATCCTCGTTTAAGGAACCCGCAGTTCCCACACGGATTAATTTCTTCACACCGTAGTCCACAATCAACTCACGCGCATAAATCGAAATGGATGGCATCCCCATCCCAGTTCCCATGACCGATACACGGTGCCCTTTGTAAGTACCAGTGTAACCAAACATGTTACGCACTTCGTTAAAACAAACAGCATCTTCAAGGAAGTTTTCCGCAATAAATTTCGCACGAAGAGGATCCCCAGGAAGAAGAATTTTATCAGCAATTTCACCCTGCTTAGCAGCAATATGGATAGACATAATTTAAGATACCAAACCCGTCAAAAAGCGAAGGGAAAATAGGAGTTGGGTGCAGTGAGCGATGCTCGCTAGACCAACTGTCTTTTTCCCACTGCTTTTAGTGTGGGTTCAATTCCTTTCTTTCTTAATTTTTATGATATAGAAGAGAACAGTCCGAGTTCAATTCAAACCCGAACTACCCTACCTTTCAATGTTTTTAGAAAAGTTTTCCGCTCGTGTTCAAATCAGAACACTTCACTCTACCTTTCTTTTTATATATTTAGGATAGCGACAGAGAACAAAGTAAAAATAGGAAACTGACGACGCATCGCAGATGCTAGACAGTTTATCTTTTTTAAACAGTTCTCCGCCCGTATTCAGTTCAACAAATACGGTTTACCCATCCTTTCTTTCTTGATTTTAAAATTAAATATTTCACAGAACAATTAGCCCGAGTTTGACTATAACTCAGATACTCTGCCTTTCTGTAGTTCCTAGTTTACCAATGAATCTAAAAATGCATACAGTTTTGCATTCATTTCAGAATAATCGTTTCCACGTAATTCTTCTGGTGTTTGAACAAAAGGCAACTTTTCACTTTGCTCTCTTAATTTCTCCTCACCATCCGCAGCAATCAATAATTCTACTGCGTCTGGATCAAATTCCAAATGAGCCTGAAAGGCATAATGTTTTGAACTGAAGCGAATAATTTGGCGTGGACAACCTTGACTGGTCGCTAAGACGACAGCTTCATCTGTCAGCCCTGGCATATCACCGTGCCAGTGGCCGGTTTCTATGTTTTTTCCGAACAAGCTGACATGAGGATCTGTTAGACCTTGTATCGTCAATGTCACAGGATAAACGCCGATCTCGCGCTCAGGACTGTGCTCATACTCCGCACCATAGGCAACAGACAGGAGTTGCGCACCAAGACAGACACCAACAATATAAATATCTGCTGCAATCGCTTCTTTCATAAAAGCAAGCTCAGCCTTTGGATCATAGTATGGGAAGTTTTCTCTATCCTCATCAGGTGATTGAGGACCACCCATGACAATCAGAAAATCAATCCCGTCAATTGTTTCAGGAAGAGGTTCTTTTTCATAAACCTTTGTTGATGTAATTTGATGACCTCGTTCTATAGCCCATTTTAGATATGCGCCTGGAACCTCAAATGTCTCATGTAAAATAAAGTGAACTCTCATGACATTACAATTCAGCAAGAATCGCTTTAAGCAAGCCTTTGAAATCACCTTTGACACGTTCAGTCACTTCTACAACTTCCTCGTGGTTGAGTTCTTCTTGGAATCCTGCAGCATGGTTCGTAATACATGAAATTCCTAGAACTTTCAAGCCAGAGTGGGCTGCAACAATAACTTCAGGAACAGTGGACATACCAACTGCATCTGCTCCCAATGTCTTATAGGCACGAATTTCTGCAGGTGTTTCATAAGTCGGACCGGTTACACCGATATAGACACCTTCATCAAGTTTGATACCAAGTTTCTTAGCCACTTCATGGGCAGTTGCACGGTATTCTGGTGTGTAGGCTTTTGACATATCAGGGAAACGTGGACCAAAATCATCCAAGTTTTCACCCATCAATGGGTTCTGCCCCGTCATATTGATATGGTCTGAGATAGCCATCAAGGTACCAGGACCATATCCAATACCTCCAGCTGCATTGGTTACAATGACACCTTCACATCCGAGAACTTTCATCACACGTACTGGGAAAGTCACGACTTCAAGAGGATTTCCCTCATAGAAATGGAAACGACCTTGAAGAGCCAAGACCTGACGCCCTGCAAGTTCACCATATACCAATTTACCAGCGTGCCCAACTACTGTAGAGCGGCCCCAGTTTGGGATATCTGCATAGTCTACTACAATTGGATTTTCGATTTCTTCTGCCAATTCTCCAAGTCCTGATCCAAGGATTAGACCGAACTCAGGCGCTTGGATTCCCTTGTCTTTCAGGAAAGCAGCTGTTTCCTTGATTTTATCTAAAAATGTCATTGTGTGTCTCCTTTATTATTTGTTAACATTTGACCGATTTTGTCAAAGGTTTTTGCATTGCGAATGGTGATATTGCGATAAAAAGGCATCTTGAGCAAGTGCTTGTGATAGGCAGTTGCATAGTAGGATTTTTCAGAGAATTTCCCCCAGAAAATCCCATGTTTTCCAAAATGAACCACTTCATCTTTCAGTTCCAAACTTTCAACTGTCTCAATGACTTGAGCAACATCCAAGCCCTCCGTGTAAAAGAGGACGTCCTTTCGTGCCAAATCTTTGGTCCACCATTCAGGTAGATTTTCAAGTTCCGTTTCAAAATCCTCTTGACTCAGCAAGGAAAAGCTCTGAATAAATGGATAATGGACTGCAAAGAAATCCTCTAACTTTTCAACCAATTGGGCTTTGGAATCTGTCGAAGTAAAGAAAATATTGCCACTGTTGATGTAGGTATCAACTTTTTCCACTCCCAACTCTGTCAGTTCTTGACGAAGTTGCGCCATGACAACCTTATTCTTGCCACCGACATTAATGCCCCTTACCAGTAAAGAATAGCGTTTCATCTTATACCAATTTATCTAAGAAACTTTCCCCAATCATGGCAGTTTCCACACCAAAGTTATCCGCAACTGTTGCTGAGATATCTGCAAAATGCCCAACTGGAATGACACCATTTCCCTTAAAGCTAGGGCTGTATGCTAAAAGTGGAATATATTCACGAGTGTGGTCAGTTCCAGCATAGGTTGGGTCATTTCCGTGGTCCGCAGTAATCAAGAGAAGATCATTTTCTCTCATGGCAGCGATAATTTCAGGCAAGCGTTCATCAAACTCATGCAAGCAATCACGGTAGCCATGAGCATTGCGGCGGTGTCCATAAAGGGCATCAAAGTCCACCAAGTTTGTGAAAGAGAATCCTTTTTCAAACTCAGCAAGTCCCATTGTCTTCAAAAGTGTATCAATTCCGTGGCTGTTTGACTTGTTGTGACCCATGTCATGGTTGATACCAGCACCGTTGAAGATGTCGTTAATCTTACCAACCGCATATGTATCAATACCAGCTTCATTCAATTTGTCCAACACTGTTGGAGCAAATGGAGATACAGCCAAGTCACGACGGTTAGCCGTACGAGTGAAGTTTCCAGGCTCACCAACATAAGGACGAGCGATAATACGTCCGAGAAGAGCTGGACGCTCTAAAGTAATCGAACGCGCGTATTCACAGATACGGTACAATTCATCTAAAGGAATGATGTCTTCGTGGGCAGCAATTTGCAAAACAGGGTCAGCTGAAGTATAGATAATCAACTCTCCAGTTTCCATTTGACGTGGTCCGAAATCATCGATAACAGCCGTACCTGAGTAAGGTTTGTTGGCTTCACGAATGACCTTACGTCCTGAAAATTCTTCGATTTTTGTCAGGATTTCTTCTGGGAATCCGTTCCAGAAAGTATCGAAAGGCTCGGTAATGTTGAGTCCCATGATTTCCCAGTGACCAGTCATGGTATCCTTACCAAGGGAAACTTCTTCCAATTTTGTTGCATACCCTGTTGGATTGCTTTCAGCTGGTACAGTCTTAAGAGGAGTTTCACGTGGAATATTTCCTAGACCGATTTTAGCCATGTTTGGCACATTCAAACCAACTGTTTTTGAAATGTGTCCCAGTGTGTCAGAAGCTCCATCTGGAACTCCTGCATTGACAAAGTTATTGGCATCCGGCGCAGCACCGATTCCCACAGAATCCAGTACCACCAAGTGAATACGATTAAATTTTGACATAGTGTATCTCCTTATTATGTTGATTAGTTTGCTTTTGTTGAAGTTAAAATCTGAACCCCATCTCGTCCCGCTACGATGACCTTATCCACCATTTGGTTAAACAAGCCGTGCTCTACGACACCAACGACATGGTCCAATTCTTGCCCGAAGGCAATTGGATCTTCAATGACATCCAAAGCTAGGTCAATGATAAAGTTCTGCATATCGGTCACAAAACGTTGGCCGTCTTTTTCACGGAAACTTGGTTTATAGCCAGCTCGCTCAAACCGACGAAAGACCTGTTCTGCACCATACTGAACTACTTCCACAGGCAATTTAAAAGCACCTAGTTTCTCTACCAGTTTGCTTTCATCCACCACCCAAATGTATTCTTTTGATGGTGTCGCTACAACCTTCTCCATCAGAAGGGCACCACCTCCGCCTTTGATTCCGTTAAACTGGCTATCTACTTCATCCGCCCCGTCAACCGTCACATCAACAAAATCCACTTGATCAATCGACTTGAGCGGGATGTTAAGTCCTTCAGCCTGTTTACTAGTCACACTGGAAGTTGTCACAGCAGTAATCTGCAAACCTTCTTCCTTGATCCGACGACCTACTTCCTCTACGAAATAGTAGGCAGTAGAGCCCGTTCCAAGTCCGACTACCATGCCATCCTTGACAAACTCAGCAGCCTTGATACCTGCCATCTTTTTCAGATTCTCCACTTAAACACCTCCATTAAAGAGCTATTTTTATTATAACATGTATCCGTTTTTATTTCATGGATACACTGGAAAAACCCGAACATTTTTATTTCGGGTTTTGGTGTCCTATTTAACCATATCTGGATCGTAATCATAGAATCCTGTATCGAGAAAACGGTTTTTAGGGTGTAACTTGCGCACTTCCTCATCTAACAAGAAAGCTTGGTCATGGCTAAAGTTGCCCTCTTGGATTAAGCCACGCGCTTGAATAAAGAGTTTAGCAATTTCTACAAAATTCTGACCAGGTGTGTAGAGCCCCTCTAGCTTCCAGTGAGTGAAACCATGTTCTACTAATTCTGTCAATTTGGTCATCAAATCAAGGTCGTTATTTGCAAAGATGTGGGTGCCATGATTGTCTTCAAAGATAGAGTAATGGCTCTCAGGGTCACTCGGTTCTGCTAAGAAGAGGTCACGTTTACGTGTCTTTTCATCATCGATGTGCGTGAAGTTATAGTAGTTTTGCAAGAGCGGACGCTTAGAATGGTGAATGACACTAGCCCCGTAAACCAACACTTCAGCAGGAATTTCCAAAATCTCTGGCATCTTGAAGAGCTCAGCAGATGGAATTTCACGGGCCAAGACAGCCTCAGAGGCGCCAGCCTTTTGACCCCAGAAGTTAATCTGACGACTACTTGTCACCATGGTTGAAGCATCGTAGATGGTCTTAAAGGAATAGCCATCACGGTTGATCACATAAAAGACACCTGCATCTCCTACTGTAATATAGTCTGTCTTGATTTCTTCCAAGAAGTCTAGGAATGGCTTAATACGGTCCATCATATCTTGGTGCATGAGGGCATTAACCGCGACAATCAATTCTTTGCCAGCTTCATGAACGAGATTAGCGATGGTGCGTAAGTCTTCATAACTAAAGGTTGTTGGCAGACGAAGGCCAAAATCTTTCTCACCGACATAGATACGGTCTACTCCGGCTTCGAGTAACTGTTCAACTTGTTCAATACTTTCAGCAGTTGCTGTAATGATAATCTTTTCCATAAGAAAAATTATACCACATTTCTCAAAAATCAGCTATGGTTACTGAGAGTTTCACAAAAAGTTAAACTTGTTTCTATCTTTCCCAATCAAAAAAGTGAACAGTAACTTGTACTATTCACTCTATTTTATGCATGTGTTTTTTCAACTAGGTGGCCATCATTCATGACATAAATACGGTCAACCTTATCAAGAAGACGAGTATCATGTGTAATCATAACAACTCCTCTACCTTGTTCATGGGCAATGGCAGCCAACATCTCCGTTACTTGGTAGGCACGCTCGGTATCCAGACTGGCTGTCGGCTCATCTGCGAGCACAATGCTTGGATTGTTATAGAGCGCTCTAGCTATCGCCGCACGCTGACGTTCACCACCAGATAGAGCTTTGGGATAATGATTTTGAACTTTTTCCAAATCCAACAAGTCAAAGAGCTTTTTTCGGTCACTTTTACTATTTTTTCCCTTATCTAGTCTGTCTATCAAATCCAGCTGTTCCTTGACCGTTAGAAAAGGAATTAAGTTTGAAGCCTGGAGAATGAAACCAAACTCTCTAAAACGGAGATCTGTTTTTTCCTTCTCCGTTAAACTGCCTGTTTCCTTCCCTTTGACTAGAATCTTTCCACTCGATGCCTCCTGTAGTTGTCCTAGAGTTGTTAGAAAGGTCGTCTTTCCAGATCCTGAAGGCCCAACGATAGCTACGAACTCTCCCGCATTTAGCTGAAAATTCGTCTCATGCAGGGCTACGACTTTCATCTTTCCTTCCCCGTAAGTTTTTGTCACTTGATTCATTTCTATCAATGTTGTCATACTATTCTCCTTATCACTCTGCAATCGCAGTAATCGGGTCCACCTTTAGCAAGCGTGGAAGTGAAATGACACCACCTAGAAGGGCCATCAAGGAAATTACCAAGCTTAGGACAGAGTAGGCTATCCAACTTGGATAGAAAAAGAAGGTAGCTGGTAAGACTAAAATCACTCCTCCGATTGCCATCAAGGCTAAAACAATCCCCATACTAGACAAAAGGAATATTTGACAGAAAAGGGACCATACAATGGTTTTAATCTGTATTCCCTGAGCCCGCATTATTCCATAAAGACCTAGTTTTTGGATGGTAATGATATAAACAAAAATCCCCACAATCAAGCCTGTGATAACAATCATAGCGAGAATCATTCCTGAAAATACATTAACCTGAGGCGTGTAACCAGGAATTTTCGATATCATTTTTGGAATGGAAATCTGTTTCAGTCCGTCGCCAGTCACTTCTATGTCATTTTTCAATACCAAGGCAGAGATGGAACGATTGGCTTTCAAGGTTCCTTGTAAGGTCCAATAAGTTGTCAGACTCGTAAAGACAACAGGCTCGGTAAAAAATTTATTTCCTTGAGTCAGGCCTACGATCTTGTAACTTGTCTCACTTCCATTGAGCTGAATGGCATCACCTAGCTTCATCCCATAGTTCTCAAAAGACTGATCCACGACAACCTCATCATCCCCTTCTGGGTACCTTCCCTCCGTCAAACTAGGAGAGATAAAAGAGTCCCAGTTTTGAGCAAAGATGGAAACGTTAATCTTTTCACTACCATCGACTAGATTGGTCACAGCGAACATATAACCCAATGGAGCAGCCTCTTCAGAACTCTTTTCCTTGTAGTCTTTTTCAGGAATAAAAGATGCCGTCAAATTATCATTTGCGTAGTCGGATAAAACGACACCCGTCGCTTGCCAATTATCAATAGCGGCCCGGTTGTTTCGCACAAGACCAAGAGCTAGACTGGTCATAAAAAAGACCATAAAAGCGATAAGAAAAATGGTCGTTAAGATCAAACTATATCGAAGTTTGTTTCGTAATATCTCTTTGATAGCAAGATACATGCTTATCTCCTTTTACTTTTCCCAGAGGTAGCAAGAATGCCACCCAGTCCAATAGACAGAATCTCTGTCCTTCCATCCATTCAAAACAACTCCTATCAATACTCTTCAAAAGTATCCAGGTAGCAACTTAACAAATCATCTTAGGAAAAAGCCTCAGCTTGCTATCAATTTATATAAGTTATCCTTACCTTTCTCAGTATATTTATAATATAGAAAGTTAGGTCATCTGTTTTTAAGTGTAACATCCATGCTATCATTTTCTCTAGTGGGTGTCAAGAAGAGCGACTTAGAGGATGATAAGAGACTTTAGTGTTTTTGTAACAATCCTGTAATAATTCTCTGCATAAAAAATGATAAAATAGTTATGTACTGTTAAGGAGAGAATCATGTCCGCAAGAAAACTAGAAGCTTATGAGTTTGAACAAGCTCCCGAATCGAAACAAACTCCGCTTTACCAAGATTACACACCTGAAGCCCCAGTCGGCCCTAACCTAAAAGAGATTTTATTTTTTGTAAATATCGCTTGTTTCTGTATTTTTATGGCACTTTTTAGTTTTATCTTTTTAGCCTTAAAATTAAATACAGCTTTGTCCTTTATCGCTGCTATGGCAACAAGCTTCGCTCTTTTACAACTTCAACGAAAGATGATGAAACGAAAATTTTCAAAATAAAGGTTGGTACTTCTACCAACCTCTTTTCTAGTTATCAAAAAAGACAGTTATCTAACTGTCTTTTTTATTTATTCTTACGTTTTGAAGGAGATTGAATAGCGATTTTAACTTCAAAAATCGTTCCTCTAGGTTTGTTATCTTTCACGCTAATCGTTCCTCGCAAAGCATCAACAATCTGCTTGGCCAAAGATAGTCCAAGACCAAAGCCACCTTTCTGACGGGTTCTCGCCTTGTCTACACGGTAAAATCGATCAAAGATTTTCTTCTTATCAGTAGCTGAGATTCCAATTCCATTATCCGTTACTGTTAGATAAAGGTGACGATCTGTAGCATGGACTACAAACTCAATTTTCCCATCTTCTTCAGTATACTTGATGGCATTGTCAAATAAGATGGTCATGAGTTGTTTTAGGAGCAACTGATCGGTCATGAAAGGACGATAAATCCGATTTTCATACTCAAAAATACGATCATTTTCAGAAGCAATCAACTCATAGTTAGCAAAGGTTGTCTTAAAGAACTGTGGTGATACTTCTGCTATTTCTGGTTTGATTCCATCATCGCGACGTGCAAGGTTGAGAAGATTGGTCGTGAGGAAACGCATGTTGCGAACTTCTTCAAGACTGGAAGCGATACTTTCGCTGGATTCCATAATCGTTGCCTCTGGTTTTCGAAAGAGATTCTCTAACCGATTTTGTAAAACGGCCAAAGGCGTTCTCAGTTCGTGACTAGCATTTTCAACAAAGGACTTCTGCTTTTGCATACTTTCCAGCAAGGGTTTGACACTGACACGTGCCAAATAAACACTGGCAATTAAAGACAGGAGCCAGAAACTAGCCATGACTACAACAATTAAATGCTCGTGGTTTTGGCTGATTTGCTCGAGCTGGCTAGTATTGATTAAAACCGCCGCATACTTGACGTTACTTGATACGGAGGAAGAGTTGGTTTCCATCAAAATCATCCGATAGGTTTCTTCCTGACCGTAACTATTGACAACTTGGATTTGCCGAATGTGATTCAACTCTTTTTTGTCCAGCTTGATCTTATCCAAACCTAAAAAACGATTGCCCAGTAAGAGTTGGTTAAAATCCTTGTCAAAGAGCAAGACTTCCGTATTGGAGCTGACATTGGGTTTGATTTCAGCCTTGTTGGCATCCGCTGTTGCTGGTTGAATATCCTTGACCTCTTCAGTTGCCCGATTCAGGGCCAACTGGATAACCGCTTGGGGACTGCTACTAAGGGCTTGGAGTTTTTCATCTACAGAAGTGTAGAGACTCGAGTGCATGACCTGGAGGATAATCAAGGTCATAGCAGAGAAGATCAGGGTGAACACTCCAAAGTTTCGAATGAAATAGCTGAAATCATCCGCATACCATGTTTTTTTTAGTTTATTGAACATCTTTTAAAATATACCCGACACTACGCAAGGTTTGAAGATTTTCAGCAAAGGCTGTTCCCTTCAATTTCTTACGAACTTTTGAGACATAGACTTCTACAACGGAAATCGTCGTATCGCTATCAAATCCCCATAGACGGTCAAAAATTTGCGTCTTGGGAAGAATAACATTTTGATTTTGAAGGAAATAAACCAATAACTCAAACTCTTTTCCGAGTAGTTCTACAGGAGTATCTTCCACTTTCACTTCATTCGTTGAAAGGTTGACGACAATATCCCCATAGGTTAAGGTGTTTTCGTTAAATTTACCTGAACGTTTGAGAAGGGCTTGGATCCGCATTTTGAGTTCTTCTAGATAGAAAGGTTTGGTGAGGTAGTCATCCGCTCCCAACTCAAAACCATGTCCCTTGTCATCCAAACTTTCCTTAGCAGTCATGATAAGAACTGGTGTCGTGATTCCTTTCTCACGCAATTCTTTCAAGACTTGGAAACCATTTTTTTCAGGCAACATCAGGTCAAGCAAAATCAAGTCATAAACGCCACTTTCTGCTTCGTAGAGACCTTCTTCTCCATCAAAAACCTGCATGACATCTGCAAAATCATCCAAAAAGTCAAATACTGAGTTTGACAGACCCAGGTCATCTTCTACTAATAAGATTTTTATCATCAGAAACTCCTCCTTGTTATGATTATTATACCAAAATTGCCTTAAAAAAAACTCAACTCTCTCTTCTTTTCAGATAGAAAGTTGAGTTTTTGTTTACATTTTGAACGAATTAAGCCTTGCCATATTGGGCTACAACAGCTTCGACTGCTGCTTTCTCACGCTTAATCAAGTCAACACGCGCTGCGATATCCTTGATCCCCATGCGGATATTACGGCTAAGAGCTAGGTCAGAGAGTTGTGGCTCAAAGAATTCCTTGTACTCTGCCAAGCGTTGCTCAGTCTTAAATACATGGGCAGGTAGGATAACAAAGCTATCAAAGCTCATATCCCCACCAAGAGCTGCCTTGATCCAATCCCAGTTTTCACGCGCCCATACCCAAACAGTTTCTTGAGTTGTTTGATGATCTAGGAACTGGTAATACCAAGCAGACAAATCTTGTGGTTTCACCACAAACTTGTCCTTCCATGAACTAATCAAGGTTTGGATATTGTCGGCATCTGTACTGTATGCTAGAGCAGCTGCCAACTGGCGTTTGAAGACAGCATCTGTGGCATGAGTGTAGAGGTCCAAATAAGTTGCGACCAATTCCTTGGTCTCATGGTGTTTCATCTCATTGATGAGAACTTGTGCACGGATGGCTGCTGGAAGGCCTGCAAGATTTTCCTTATGAGCTGCAAAGATTTGGCTAGCGACTTGACTAGCTTCTGCATCATTGGAGCGAATCATCATAGAAACGGCCAACTGACGAACCAATTCATCCTCTTCTGATTCTCCATCTTTGGCTTCAAAACCAAGACGGTCATAGTTATGACGAGCCAATTTAGCAACCAGACTGTTAAAGGCTTTCTCAGTTTCTGTTCCTTCATCGATAAAGCGTTCAAGGGCAGCAATCACTTGAGAAACAGCTGAAACCACAAGGTAAGACTCTTCCTTAGCAAGTTTATCAAGGACTGGGAGCAAGTCTGCATAAGAAATGCGACCCGCTTCAGCAAGCAGACGACGTTCTTGGACGATTTGTAGTTTGCTTGTGTTATCAAGCTCAACTAGGTCAGCAAGAATGGCATCTAACAAGTCTCCTTGGTAGTCTGTAATATAGTGGGCTGTATTTTCTGTGTTAAGGCGAAGAGCTCCTTCATTTTCAGCAAGAAGAGCGGCATAGCCAGGGATTTCGATGCTTTCAGTTTCGAGTGTATCTGGCAAGCCTTTCCAGTTGCTGTTAAGTGGCACAACCCAGAGACGGTTCTTGTCTTCGTGCTCACCGATAAAGAATTGTTTTTGCGAAATCTTCAAGACATCATTTTCAACTTTGACAGTGAGAACTGGATAACCAGGTTGCTCCAACCAAGAATCCATGAAGGCTGCAACATCACGACCTGATGCTTGACCAAGGGCATTCCATAGGTCACGACCAATGGTATTTCCATATTGGTGCTTTTCAAAGTAAGCATGCAAGCCTTTAGCGAAATCCGCATCACCGAGCCAACGGCGAAGCATGTGCATGAGACGGCTTCCTTTGGCATAGACAATAGCTCCGTCAAAGAGGGTATTGATTTCATCTGGGTGTTTGACTTCGACATGGACAGACTGAACACCATCCGTCGCATCGCGTTTAAGCGCAGCTGGAACACCACCTGTTTGGAAGTCTTCAAAGATATTCCAGCTTGGCTCGATGGCATCCACACAGACGTATTCCATCATGTTAGCGAAGCTTTCATTAAGCCAAAGGTCATCCCACCATTTCATAGTCACGAGGTTACCAAACCATTGGTGAGCCAACTCATGTGCTACAACTAGGGCAACTTGTTGACGGCTAGCAAAGGTTGAGTTCTCATCCACAACTAAGTAAACTTCACGGTAGGTCACAAGACCCCAGTTTTCCATAGCACCAGCTGAGAAGTCAGGAAGGGCAATGTGGAGAGATTGAGGGATTGGATACTTAACTCCATAGTAATCTTCGTAAAACTCGATCGAGCGAACGGCGATGTCCAATGAGAAATCAAGGTTAGATAGTGGGTGGGCTTTGGTTGAGTAGACACCTACGAGGGTACCGTTTTTAGTTTTAGCGGTCACCCCTTGCAAATCACCTGCTACAAATGCTAACAAGTAAGAAGACATGCGAGGTGTTGTCTCAAACTTCCAGACGCCTGTTTCCTTACGGTTTTCCACATCGATTTCTGGCATGTTCGACAAGGCCACTTCACCTTCTGCTTGATCAAAACGAAGAGAAAGGTCAAAAGTTGCTTTGGCTTCAGGCTCATCCACACATGGGAAGGCTTCACGCGCAAAATGGCTTTCAAACTGAGTAGACAAGACTTCCTTCTTGATACCATCCACTGTGTAGTAAGAAGGGTAAATCCCTGTCATGTTGTCTGTGATTTTTCCTGAAAAAGCGATGACCAATTCAACTTGACCAGCCTCAGCCAATTCGATATGAAGGGCTTCATTGTCATGGTCAACTGTAAATGGACGAGCTTGACCCGCAACTTCTACAGAAGTGATTTCCAAGTCTTTTTGGTGAAGGGAAATACGGTCACTTTGTGCTTGACCAGTAATGGTCACCTTCCCAGAAAAGGTCTTGGTCTCACGACTCAAGTCTAAAAATAAATCATAATGTTCAGGAACAAATTGGGTAATAAAATGTTCAACTGCTTGCATAGTTTTCTCCTATTCTAAGTTTAAGAGTTTTACTCTTCTTCAAACAAACTTATTATATCATGTTTTGCTTAAGAAAAAAGGATTGGACGGCGATTTCCAAAACTTTCTTCCTTCTATCTGTCTACAGAGGGTAGACCTTGCAAAATTCTTCTAAAACAACCTTGCTGTCAGGTGTAAAAGTCAAGCCCGCTTCCTCCAGCCACTCCGTGAAACAGTCTTCATGAACCTGGCGCCAATAGGCTAAAGATTTGTCTCCCTCACCTTCCTTGTAGGCATGGTCTGCAGAAACTTGATGAAAAGGCTGAACGGAGACCTTTGTAATTTCGACAATACAGACAGCCTGATTTTGACTGTCTAAAATGACATCGAAGGTCCCTTCTTGTGGAAGTGGTTCGTCTTCTAGTGCGTAGAGGTCATAGGCCGAGGCAGTTGCTGTCTTTTCGCCTCTTAGAACCAAGTCAGCTAAGAGATCTGCCTCTACTCCAAAAGCCCAGGCATCTATCTCATCTCCGATAGAGGGGTTGATTTGCTTGTAGTCATTCCACATTTCTTGCGGTGTCATGGGTTGCTCCTTTGTAATTTTTTACTTAATTCTTTTACACGTTTGAGGTGGTCTGGATGGTCAATCTCTAAATTAAAAATCTCTGGAATAGAACTGTAGTGGATAATACACTTGATACCCGTCTGATTCATTTTTTGTATGAAAGAAGGATTCAGATAGCCTGCTACAGCAAAGTTAATCTTTTTCATCCTTGCTTTATCCTGCATATCTCTCAGCATATCTAACATTATTGGACTTTCCATATCATGCCATTGACTGTTTCTCACAGTCGCAAAAACAAAAGAAGTCAAATCATTCATTCCAACTATAATCTTTGAAATACCAGTTTCCAGTATCCTGTCCAAGTCAAAATAAGCTGACGGTAATTCAATCATTGTACCGACTTTTCCAGTAAAACCATGCTGACGTAATACCCTAATAACTTGCTTTAACTGCTCAGCATCATTGACAAAAGGAAAGATAACAGACAGATTGGGATTTGTTTGATAAACTTCTGTAACGACATGTGCTTCAGCCTGAAATTCATCAGGACACGCCAGCAAGCGCCTAGTTCCTCTATAACCAAACAAGGGATGATTTTCATCAAAATGCTCTTTAGTCCCCTCTAAACAATTAGCTTCTGTATTTGTTAACTCTGAAAAACGATACCAAACCTCTTCGTCTGAGTACAAGGAGCAAATGGTATCTAGATAATCTTTTACAAATTGCTGGCAACTTGCTAATAGGATGTTCTGATTAAGCTCTCTCAACAAATATTCTCCACGAATCATACCGACGTGGTGCAATAACTGAGGATAAACTTTTTCAACAATTTGTTCTCCACTAAGGACAAGTTGGTTTCTCATCATTCACCTTCCAATTCATGTAAGAAGTCTTGTCCAGCTCTGGAAATCCTAATAATTCAGACTTGACCTTCAAGACTAATGGCGATGCATTTTCTTCTGTGATTTTCTGAAAATCCATCCAAATATATCCAAGTGAATCATTCGCACCATCAGAGACAGCTTCCGAAATCGTAACCTGAGGTTCCTTCTCGTTGACCTCAATATCATAAAATGCCATGATATGGTGAACCATAAAATTTTTTAACTCTTCCCTGACGAAAACATCGTAGATTCGAGGATTAGAGTAGCTTCTAACAGTATGTCCCGTCTCTTCCATAACTTCTCTAATCAGCGTTTCCGTCAATCCTTCCCCAAGTTGCTGACTACCACCGGGTAAATCATAACGATGTTGATAAGGGCCCCTCGTTTTTTCAATGCAGAGTAACTTCCCATTTTCAAAGCAAACAGCATAGACTCCAAAGTGTTTTTTGATTTCCATCTATCTCCTCCTACTTCAAAGACCAGCCACCATCTATTGTCAAGATTTGTCCCTGCATGGCGCCCGCCTTTCCACTTGCTAAGAAAAGACTAAGCTCTGCTACTTCCTCTGGCTCGATCCAGCGCTTGATTGGCGTTTCACTAGCCACCCAGTCAGCCAATCCACCTGGCTCAAAGTCGGCAGCAGTCATGGCTGTCTTGACAGCTCCTGGAGCAATCCCAAAGATCTGAATACCAGCCTCAGCATAGTCTAGAGCCAACTGCTTGGTAAATCCTGCCAAGGCGTGCTTAGACGACGTATAGGCGTGACCACCACCTCCTGCTAGATTTGATGCAATGGAACACATATTGATAATGATTCCTTTTTTATTTTCCAGCATTTGCGTCAAATAATAGCGAGTCAACTCAACAGGAGTCACGTAGTTGATTTCAAAAATCTCTTGAATTTCCTGCGCTGTTTGAACCAAAAGTGGTTTGTAATCATCCAAAACTCCTGCAGTATTGCACAAGACATCCACCTGAGGACACCAGTCAAAAATTGGTTCCAAGCCCAAGGTCAAATCTCTCTGTAAAAAGTGAAAATCACGCTCTAAGAGTGGATTTTCACCTTGGTCCACACCATAAACTTGATAGCCATTCTCTAAAAAGAGTCGGGCTTGAGCCAGACCAATCCCTGAACTCACTCCCGTAATCAATACTCGTCTAGTCATGGACTTCTACCCAATCCGTTGCCAAAACATCACAAGGTGTCGGGCTCCACATGGAAAAACCTTCCCCTTCTCCAGACACGTTGATGAGGAAATAAGGCGTCACTTCAAGTGCAACCCCGTTTTGCTCGATAGTGTCAAAGAGTTGGACATAGTTTTCAGCCCCTCCCCAACCAGTTCGTACATATTTTTTCTTGGCCTTTAACCCAGGCAGGATTTCTTCAAATGTCATGATGTTCTCCTTCAATTCTACATTCTTCATTTAATTATAACAAAAAACCGTTTTCCAACGGCTTTTTGACTGTGTATCTGCTAAATTCTCACTACCACTGCAATCCGGCTTCTCTAATTTCTTTCTTAGAAGCGAATTTACCATTTGGTCTGTGCCATCTTCCGTTTCTATCTCTAAAGTAACCACCTGAATTTGTTGATTGCGAGTTTGATTCCTGGCTTTCTTCTTGTTCTTGTGCGGCTTGACGAGCTTTTTCCTGTTCTTCTTCTTTTGCTTTCTTTTCAGTTACTTCTTTTTCTTCAGCCTCTTTCTTGGCTTTTTCCTCAGCTTCCTTCTTAGCCTTTTCTTCAGCTTCTTTTTTAGCTTTTTCTTCTTTGTTTTCAACTGTATTTTTAGCCGTACCATCCAAATAATTGATTTCCGCATTAGCTGAAACATTGTCTAAAATAACATGTGTCACTGAATACTGATCAACCTTTTCTTTACTACCACCCAATTTGATTTCCAAGAGTTTGCCATTTTCATCAATTCCCACATACTGCAATTCAATTTGTCTCGGAATCAATTCATCTTTCTGATAGATTGGGGTCACCTTGTAATCAAGATAGTAGTTCGGGTGATTGGCCAACCAGGAGTCCAATCGATTTTCATAGTAAAGCATGCTACTTTGGTTTTGGTCATCTGTTCCAGAATAATTTCCAGCATTGAGCCAGTTAGTCATAGGAACCAAGTTTTTCTTTTCATCGTTTAATCCACTAAACTGGTACCCAATCAAATGACCACGATTCATCAACCAAGCCTTTTTAGAGCCATCTCCATAATAAAAATTATAGTTGTGCCAACCAACTGGGTTATAACTTATCTTAGGCTCTCTCTTCTCTGTTGGTTCATCACTGTCCTTAAGTTGAATATGAGCACCCGTTGCGCGTGATTTAGAATCCAATTCCCCAAGTTCTAGTTGTTTCTCATTTTTAAAAGGCAAGAGTCCAGCTTCTTTAAACAACTTTTCATCGAACTTGATTTGCTTCTGTTCAATTTTTTCTTCTGGGACCTTTGATTCCGCCTTATGTCCAGAACAAGCAACTAGTGTTGTGATTGAAAGCAAGGCAATTGAGAAGGATAGTAGCTTTTTCATAAAAGTCTCCTCTTTATATAGTAATTAGATTAATATCTCCTATTACATTTTACTATCATTTTGTTAATTGTTCAAGAATAAAGAGACTGTTATTATACTATTTCTCCTCCAATGTTTAAAACAAAAACGATAACCACTTCTCAGTAGTTACCGTTGATTTCTTTTGATTAGTCTTTCCCACCAAGTTTGCTGTTGATGGTCATCATGATGCTGGCTATCTTCTCACCCCAGTATGGATCTGAAGCATAGCGAACATTCATTCCGGTTGCTTTATTTCCAAGGTGGTCTCTACCGTAGTCGATGTAATTCTCACGGATCCACTTGGCCGCTCCGAGAATTCCTTTGTCCACATTATCAAAGCTCTTGGCTGAGAGATATGGGCTAGTATCATAAGCAGCAATACCAAAGAAGTTGTTCTTATCTCTGGCAATTTGACTGCGTCCCCAAGCACTTTCAAGGGCACTATGGGCCATCAAGTAAAGGGCATTTACACCGTAGCGTTCCTCAGCTTCTTTGAAAGTCGCTCCTTTACCTGCAAGAGGACTATCCTGCAAGTTCATCATTGAATACAGTTTATCCAACTCAGCTGCACTATAATTACTTGGTTCTCTCAAGTTTTTATAGAGGAAAGGATTTTTAATGGTAAAGCCATCAAAATGCTCTCCATCAGTTGAGTAGTACTTCTTGCCAATAACCATAGCAGAGGTGTGTGGAGCTACTTTGATACTCGTGTATGGAGAGAGTTCATGGTAAAGGAATTTCCCATCACTAGTATAATGAGGGATAAACTCGCTTCCTTCATCCACTGCTGTCAAATCACTTTGATTCATATAGCCAGACAAGCCAGAAATCGAAACTGCAAGTCGGCCACCTTTTCGCGTCGAGCTATCCAGTGAAACAATACTTCCTTGATTAATGTAACTCAAGATTTCTCCAGATGCACTGTAGACATAGGCTGTGATGGGTTTAACTTTGTAATATTTGGTTTTATCCGCAACATGCCATCTACCAGAAGCATCCAAGGTATGACCATCCACAGTTTCATTTTTTGCCATATAACCGCCTGATTTAAGGTAATACCATGATTGGTCGGATGAATCGTAGATTAATTCTTTCTCAGCCATCTTTCCATTTGACTTGAGATAGAACCAGTTATTCTTGTACCATACCCACTCACTCGCAGCCATATAACCACCAGATTTGAGATAGTAGTAACCATTATCCCAGAGCCATTCTTTATTGGCATAATTTCCATCAGAGTTGATATAGAACCAAGAGTTATAGTTCTTGTCAAAGAGCCAACCTTTGCCGGCTTTTACACCACTGCTCGTCACATAACTACGGTCAATCCAAGTTTCCGTAGAGAGGTAGCCGCCTGATTTGAAATGGTAATCCTTGCCTTTGATGGTTTGCCAACCTTTTTCAGCATAGGTTCCATCATCTTTCAAGTAAAACCAAGAGTTATAATTCTTGTCAAAGAGCCATTCCGATTTCAATTTAGCTCCACTCTTCGCAACATAGAAACGATCTATCCAGCGCTCGGTAGAAAGATAGCCGCCTGATTTGAAATGGTAATCTTTTTCTTTAATCGTTTCCCAGCCTTTTTCGGCATAGGTTCCGTCAGCTTTCAAGTAAAACCAAGCATCATAATTCTTATCAAAGAGCCATTCCGATTTCAATTTAGCTCCACTCTTCGCAACATAGAAGCGATCAATCCAACGTTCAGTAGAAAGATAACCGCCTGATTTAAAATGGTAGTCCTTCCCATCTATAGTTAACCACCTATTTTCAGCATAGGTACCATCTTGTTGAAGGTAGAACCAACTGCTATAGTTGTCATCATAAATCCAGGCTTGTTTAACCTTATTACCATTTTCTGATATATAGCTTTTACCAAGCCAAGCATTTTTCAGCATTTTACCTTGTGAATTGATGTAGTACTGGTTCTCACCTTGAGTGATCCACTCATCTTTGGCCATTTTCCCGTCTTCTTTAAGGTAATATTTTTCTTGACCTTGTTGAATCCATTCTTTTTGAGCTTTCTGACCATCAGACTTTAGATAATACCAGGATTCTTTTTCCTGATTAAATATCCACTGTTCCTTTGCTTTAGCACCACTTTCAGTCACATAGTACTGGCCAACCCACGTTTTCGTAGCTAATTTTCCAGCTTCGTTAAAATAGTAATCTTTACCACCAACTGTCAACCAGCCATTTTCTGCACGTTGACCATTATCTTTAAGATAAAACCAGTTCTGATGCGTTTGGTCAAAAAGCCATTGCTTGGTTGCTGGTTTCCCGTCTGCTTTGAGGTAGGTCTTTCCTTGCCAAGTCCCCTCTTCTGCTTTTGCTGTCTCCACTACAGTAAAAAAACACCCCAATAAGCCAGCACTTACTAGGGCCACTTTCCATCGTTTCATTTAAATGCTCCAATAACGTTTTCTAAACCCTATTGTAACATAGTTAATCGACGGAAATATTACAAATTGATGAAGATTCTATTTCTTGTTGACGATAAGGAAGACCTAGCTTATCTCAGATTGGCTTTGACTTCCTGACGGAGATTTTCTAGACTGCTAATGCCGTATTTATCCATGACTTTTGGTAAATTTTCAATAATATCAGGACAGGCATATGGATTGGTAAAATTGGCTGTTCCAACTCCGATAGCAGAGGCACCAGCCAGATACATTTCTAGCGCTGCTTCAGCAGAATCCACTCCTCCCATTCCAATGATGGGAAGGTCGGTTGTTTGGGCGACTTGGCGGATGAGTTTGAGGGCTACTGGAAAGACTGCTGGTCCAGACATTCCACCTGTTCCATTGGCTAGGATTGGTTTTCTGGTTTTAAGGTCAAAGCGCATACCGACAAGGGTATTGATCATGGTTAGGCCACTTGCCCCTGCATCTTCTGCGGCTTTGGCGATGGTGACAACATCCGTTACACTAGGGGTTAATTTAACATAAACTGGCACATCAGAGGCTTCCACAGCTGCCTTTACCACTTCA
Organism: Streptococcus oralis ATCC 35037; assembly: GCF_900637025.1. Classification (NCBI taxonomy): domain Bacteria; kingdom Bacillati; phylum Bacillota; class Bacilli; order Lactobacillales; family Streptococcaceae; genus Streptococcus; species Streptococcus oralis. Next base: position 717,703 of record NZ_LR134336.1, on the reverse strand, counting down.
TAAGCCAAGTCAGGATCTTGCCCAATCAAAAGTCCATGATTGCCGTGATCCACATTCGGACAAGAGATATTGAGCTCGATAGCTTTTACATTTGTAGCCTTGGAAATCCCCTGAGAAACGGCAGCGTACTCTTGTTTTGAAAAGCCTGCTACATTGGCGATGATGGGAAGCGAAGGATATTCTCTTTCCAGCCAAGGCAACTTTTCAGCTAAAACAGCTTCTAAACCTGGATTTTGTAAACCGATTGCATTGAGCATACCTGCAGGCGTTTCTGCCACCCTGGGAGTAGGATTCCCAAAACGGGGTTCAAGTGTCGTCGCCTTGATCATAATGGAGCCTAAAAGGTCTAAATCATAGTATTTGGCATACTCTTGGCCGAAACCAAAACAGCCTGATGCTGGAATGATGGGATTTTTCAAATCCAAGCCCGGTAGTGAAACTTGTAAGCGATTTGTAGTCATGACTTTCTCCTTATAATACAACTGTTCCTGTACGGAAAACAGGGCCATCTTCACAGACGCGTTGACTAATTGTCTCACTATCTGGCACTTTTAGGACACAGGCATAGCAAGCCCCCATCCCACAAGCCATACGAGATTCTAGAGATAGATAGGCTCTTGGGTGATTATAAAATTTTTGATTGATGTACTTCATCATTCCAGGCGCTCCACATGAGTAAACAGCATCAAATTGACTGTCTAAGTCATTAATGACGACTGACACATTTCCCTTGATACCATATGAACCATCATCTGTCGTTACAAAGACCTGACCATATTGGGTCAATTCTGTTTCGAGAATCACAGCATCCTTGTTGGCAAAACCGAGGACTGTCACTACTTTCACCCCACGCGCATGCAATTCCTTGGCCACTTCAAGCAAGGGGGGAACACCAATCCCACCACCAACGAGGAGAACTTGGCTCTGATTGTCTAAATCAGACAAGTCAAAACCATTTCCCTGAGGTCCCATCACATCAAGAGTATCTCCCTGTCTTAAAGTTGAAAAAATAGCTGTCCCAGCCCCCTCTATCCGATAAATGAGATGACACTGCTTCTTGACCTTGTCAATAGACGAAATTGAAATAGGACGGCGCAAGAGATGGGCATCATCAGGCACGCGCAGATGGAGAAATTGGCCTGCTCGCATGGCTTCAACCATTTCTCCTTCTAGGACTAATTCAAAGATTGCTGGCGCAATTTCCTCCTGAGCGACCACCTTCATGGTTTCCAAACGAATGGCACCCAAACGCTTCTTACATGTGGGATTCATGACTTTTCCTCCTTAAATTTAAGGGGACCAGATAAAGAAAAGACCTTGCTATTGCAAGGTCTCAGTCGAGATAGGATAGAACTCATGCGCACACCTAAAAAGTCTCCGCAGAGAGTTCCCTATCCCTTTTATCTGACACCTTGTGAGTCTCTCTGGACTCCCCTTAAAGGTTAAATTTGTATTAGTATACTCTTTCAAAGTAAAAAAGTCAAGTAGAAAACGAACATTCTACTTGACTGTACTGGATTATTTTTCACGAATGACTTCGACCTTGTAGCCATCCGGATCCTTGACAAAGTAATAGTTTGGTGGGTTACCTGGTAGGCCTTTGGGCTCTGTAACCTCATAGCCTTTAGCGCTATGTTCTTGATGGAGTGCCTCAAGGTCAGGTGTACTGAGGGCAATATGGGCAAAGCCGTCTCCTACAACATAAGGGCCGTGGTCATAGTTATAGGTCAACTCCAATTCATAGTCATCACCGTCAAGTCCTAGATAGACAATCGTGAAAGCATAATCTGGAAAATCCTTACGACGCAACTCTTTAAAACCAAAAGCATCTTGATAGAATGCAATTGATTTTTCAAGGTTTTCTACTCGCAAGCAAGTATGTAACATTTTTGAAGCCATTTTCATTACCTCTTTCATTTGAATAGTTCCATTATACCTTTATTCAGAAAAATTTACTAGGAACTTGAACTAGAGTCCTCTTCTCTACGATTTCATTCTATGCAGAACTTTTGCGGTTTTCCTTGCGTATATTACGAATAAGGAAAAGCATGATAAGGACAAAAAGTCCTTCGAGGAAGTAGAACGTAAATTCACTGTTCATGATTAGTAAGTCTTTGTGATGATAGTTATTACCGAAAACTGAATTTGGTGCAAATAGGATTCGGAACAGTCTTCTTAGGAAAATAAATATTTGCAATCCATAAATCATAAAGACCTTCTTCACACCAATCATGAAGCTTTGTTCCTTTGTAAAATAAGATAAGGCAATTCCATTTAACAAGAGAATAACCGTTATGGCCAGCGTTTCATTTCGTAGAATAGTTGGATCAAAGATATCTAAACGGCTGTGAATATATGGCAACGTTTGAAAGAGTAGGATTCCCAAGATTGCTGGTATGAAAATTTTCTTCAGAGATGGTGGAAATCCAGGACTAAATCTTGTAAAAGACAAGCAAATCATAAGGATTGCAAAAATATGGAAGTAAGCTATGGCAACTCCTGAAATAGTCTGGCTTTGATTTACCAAAGCAGAAAGAAAGCCAGCAGAAAGAAAGATACCGATAGGAATCAGCTTATCCAAAGAATAATCCCATTTCAACCCCTGACTCACTTGGAAACCATCGATGAAGCTGAAAAATGTAATAAACATAAGGGCACCGATGAGGCCAAACGGTAAGGATGGAATGACGAGGGTTAATAACAAGATTAATAGGAACCATGGATGGGGGCTGTAGTAGAATTTCCGTTTTTCCCCCCTAGCAGTCACTCCTTCCTCAATCGGTGTTTTCCTTAATTTTAGCATATAGACGTAAAAGAGAGAAAACATACCCGCATGAACCCATGAATTATAACCAGGTCGCTCTATAATACTGAGTATCAAACTTACAATCGTAAAGAGACCAGAGAAAATCTGAAGAAACTTATTATTAAATACCTGTCTTTTTTTCCAATCCAAATAAGAGAGCTTGGCCTTTGGATGACTAAGTTCATAGGCATAAACTGTCATCTCTTCTAGTTTCTGGTCTGTCTCCTCCGTCATCATTTGGGGAGCCGTTTTAGAAGTAGGAAAAGGAGCTAAAACATATCTCAGGAGATCGCCATCTGTAAATCGATGGTACTCCTTATAGATTTGTTGAAGTAAAATCGTTAGAATGCGTGGTCTTCCTTTAAAGTAGCTTCTCCACTTCTCCCAATCATTGATATCTTCATCGCTCTTGGTGAGCTTATCTATATAAAGATAACCTTCATTGTACCAGTAATCAAAATTTTCTTTTTTGTTAAGTGCATACTCCTCTACCACTGAAGGATAAGAATGGATACTCTTCCAGAAATGAAGTTTCTTCAGGTAAGGATTTGATTCCTCATCACTATAACGCTCCACAAATTGGAAAACAAGGGCTAACACTTTCGCATTGGTTAAAGGATAGACGTCCACCTTTTCTAACAAATCAAGTAGGAGCGTGTGATCTTTGACTGATTCAAAAAGGTATTGCCAATCACGTAACAGTTTATACTCGTCTTCATAGTGAGCATGGAGCAACTCATAGAAGGCTGCCTCAACTTCATCCGGATTATCTAGAGTGTAATGACTAAAGTCAACGTTTTCTCCCAGCTCCTCTTTTACTTCCTCTAAGTAATCAGCCAAGTCGTTCAAGAGTGGATAATCCTCTTCAAATATGACTTGTCGGTTTTTTTCCAGGATATAGGTTAAAACGGGCACACTCTTGATTATTTGACGATTCTGATTTACTTGATCTAAGACCATAAAGGCCAAATAAGGGTGCTTGAAAAACTCTATCCAGGAGCTCAATTGATTTGCTTTGTTAAAATCTTGGAGAATTTCTTGGCAAAGTTGATAAGAATAATAGAATTCTTCAGTGGCTTCATGTGCGCTTTCAAGCGAACTGCCTTCCTCTTCTGCTATAGCTCTTTTAACTTTCCAATACTTCAATTTATAGTAATAGCCCCAGTGTCGGAAGTCAGGTATATAATCTTCCAGCAAGGGAATGAGGATAGAGAATTGCTCTGGTTTATTAAAAATATAAACATCCATTTCCTCTAAAACGGATTGAACAATGTCCATATCATACTGATACTGATGAAAGAACTGACGCCATAGATGCTCTTGTTCCTCTTGGTTATAACCGTCATTTCCAACAATACTTTCAATCGCATTTCGAATCAGATAAGTTTCTTCATTATAACCACTAAAGTCAAGAGTAGACCTTGTTATTCCTTCTTGCCCACGGTTCTCTTCGTCACCAAACGTTTCAAAGTTGAGGGTATTCTTAGCTCTTTCTTCAGAATCTCCATTTAGCTGAACTTCCTCATCATAGTCACTAAAGTCAAGGGGGGACTTTTGCTCATTCTCTTCTGCTTTAAAGGTTTCAAAGTTAAAGGAATTGCTGGTTTTATCAGTCGATTGCTGATAATCACTGAAATCAAGACTAGATGTTTCAGACTCTTCGTTCTCAGTTTTCCTTTCTTCAGTCAAGTTTTCAAAGTTGAGACTAGACTTAGTCTTTTCATTCGCCTCTTCTTCAAGTTCAGTAGCCTCTTGAGAGTCACTCGCTTTTCTTAGGCTATTTTCTGGTCTTGTATTTCTAGACCTCGCATAAGTCAAGGCTTTTTGGTACGCTTCAACAATTTCTTGGTAAATTTCTGATTGGTCTTCTGGGTGATAGAGCCGAACCAGTTCAGCATAACGCCTTCTAATAAGCTTGACGTCAGTCGTTGGCTCTATCCCTAAAGTTTCCCATATATTCATAAGGTCTCCTCTTTTACAGTCCTCGCTCTAGGAAGTCTAGATAGTTTGAAAATGATTGATAAAGTTTTGGCAAATGATAAACAGATGCTTGACTGACCTCTTCTTCAAATCGTCTAGTTTCAGCCATTAGCTCATCTCTTCTTCTCCCCAAGAGCATACTGTACACACGATTCGCTTTTTCAATCAAGAAACGATAAACCTCTGTTTCTTGAGCATTGATCTTATAGCGAGTCAACTCTGCTTGCTTAGCCTTGATTTCCTTCTCTGTCAGAGTAACACTATCTTGGAGAATAACATGACTAAAGACTTCCTGTGTTGAATCAATTTTCACTTCGACATCCAAAATTCCATTTAAATCATAGGTAAACCGAACTGTGAAACTTTCATTTACTCGAGTATTCACAGGGACAGGAACTTCTAATTCTCCTAGGAACAGGTTTTGTGATGCCTTCATCATCTCACCTTGATAGACCTTTATCTTGACTTGGCTCTGTCCCAATTCAGCCGTATAGTACTGTTCAATGCGTGAAGCAGGTAGGGTAGAATTTCGCTCAATAATCGGCGAAAAACGGTCTCCAACTATCTCAATCCCCAGTGTAAAAGGACAAATATCAGACAGTAATAAATCTCGTATCTCACCCTGGCGTTCTTTGATACCTGCTAGAAGTGCACAACCTCTCGCAATCATCCGATCAGGATCATCCGAAACCTGCACCACTTGATTGATACAGTAGGATAAAAAGTCCTGAACCAAGCGGAGTTTCGAAGTCCCCCCAACAAGAACAAAGTTATCTGATGATACATAGCTATAGCGTGCGTCCATTAAGGCACGGTCCAAAACAGCCTTAACACGGGCTAGCAGAGGTTGACAAAGCTCATAAAAACGCTGGTAGCTCAAGTCTAGAGTGTATTCCTGATCTTGGTCCAGAACTGTCATCTTCACTTCTTCTTTACTATTGAGTTCTAGCTTAGTCTTTTCAGCCTGTACCAGAATTTTGCTATAAAATTCTCGGGAAATCGAATCCTTGGTTAATTGATTGGAGACTAAAAATTCCTCAGCAATAGCCGAAGTGAAGTCTTCTCCTCCCAAACGATTGTCCCCTGCGATCGACACGATTTCGACGATATTATCAAAAAGCTCCACAACTGAAATATCCAGAGTACCACCACCAAAATCGACCACAATAAAAGATTGATCTTCTTGGTTTACCACAGATCTTTTAGCAAGAGCCGCTGCGGAAGGTTCATTGATAATCCGATCAATCTGAACTCCAGCAAATTTCCCTGCTAGTTTGGTCGCATAACGTTGAGCATCATTGAAATAGGCTGGAACACTAACAATCACTTCCTCGACCTTTTCTCCAAGATAAGTCTCTGCATCGTCTACCAACTTTCGAATGATAAAAGAGCTTAATTCTTCAGCCTTATATGCTCGATTTCCTAGTGTCAATTCATGCTTGGTCCCCATAAAACGCTTGAACTGAGAAACCGTCTTATCTGGGTGGGTCACCAAGCGTTCCTTGGCAATTTTTCCAACTATAATCTCATCATTGTCATCTAAAGCCACAACAGAAGGAGTTAAATACTCACCAAAAGCATTGGGAATCAGCTTAACCTGGCCATCTTGGTATACCCCTACTAAAGAATTAGTCGTTCCTAAATCAATACCTACTATCATCTTCTTCTAACTCCAAATCTTTTAGATATTCCTATTATACAAGAAATATCCTATTTTCTTTGAAAAAATCTGTGATTTACTCTCTAAAATAGAAAATCGTTTAAGGAAAATAAAAAAGTTTCACCCTACTCTTGCGGTAAAAACCACGAGAGTAAGAATGAAACAGTTTGTCATTATTTACCAAGTTTTGCTTTAGCTGCATCTGCAAGAGCTGTGAAAGCTGCTGCATCGTTAACAGCCAAGTCAGCAAGCATTTTACGGTTAACTTCGATTTCAGCCAATTTCAAACCATGCATCAATTGTGAGTATGAAAGTCCGTTCAAACGAGCTGCCGCATTGATACGAGTGATCCACAATTTACGGAAGTCACGTTTTTTCTGACGACGGTCACGGTATGCATAGTAGTAAGAGTTCATTACTTGTTCTTTTGCAGTACGGAACAAGATGTGTTTAGCTCCATAGTAACCTTTTGCTAATTTAAGAATACGTTTACGACGTTTGCGTGATACAACGCCACCTTTAACACGTGCCATGTTTTATTTCCTCCAAATATTTCCTAGAATTGTTTACTTACTGTTAGGCTATTATTTCAAGCGAGTAAGCATTGCTTTGATACGTTTGAAATCTCCTGAATGCACCATAGATGCTTTACGAAGATGACGACGTTGTTTCTTAGTTTTTCCGTGGAAACGGTGAGAAGTGTAAGCACGGAAACGTTTAAGTCCACCAGAACCTGTACGTTTGAAACGTTTAGCTGATGCGCGGTGTGTTTTTTGTTTTGGCATGATTTTTTCTCCTTTATTTAACTTTCTGACAATTATTTTTTGTCAGTTGCTGGCGCCAACTGCATGAACATTTGGCGTCCATCCATCTTAGCTCGTTGTTCGATGATCGCAATATCTTGTGTTGCTTCAGCAAACTCGGCTAAAACTTTTGCACCAATCTCTTTATGGGTGATCATACGCCCTTTAAAGCGAATGGATACCTTAACTTTATTTCCTTTTTCAAGGAACTTGCGTGCATTGCGAAGTTTTGTGTCAAAGTCACCCTTGTCAATAGTTGGACTCAGACGAACTTCTTTCACAGTAACAACACTTTGTTTTTTACGTTGTTCTTTTTGCTTTTTCTGGTACTCAAATTTGAACTTACCGTAGTCCATAATTTTAGCAACAGGCGGTTTTGCTTGGGGTTGAATTAAAACTAAGTCAACATTCGCACTATCAGCCAATGCTTGCGCTTCGCTGAGTGGCTTGATGCCTAGCTGTTCTCCCTCAAGACCGATCAAGCGAACTTCACGTACACGAATTTCATCATTGATGAATAAGTCTTGCTTTGCTATGGTTTTCACCTCTTTTTTATTATTAGAGAAAAACAATAGCGGACTCGTAATGATACAAGCCCGCACGTTATGATAGCGTTTCTTAGAAACTTTTCATCCGTAGGGCCAGGCAACTTGATGTCACAAGGCGAGAAGCTCTCACTTCTGCTTTTCTCAACTTTTATATGATACCAAGTTTTCTATTCCTTGTCAAGATAAAAAGTCAATTTTTCGAAAAGTTTGTCTATTTTATCGAACCGTTTCAATTCGCCAACTATTCCACCCTGTAAAGCGGATAGCCCCTTGCTGGTCAGTTCTGTAAATCTTACTCTTGATACTTTCCATTCGTGTCAAGGATTCCTGATGGGGGAGTTTCGCACGATTGTTTTTTCCAACTGAGATGAGAGTAATTTCTGGTTTGATTTTTTCTAGGAAAGTTGGATTTGATGAGGTTTTAGCACCATGTTGGCTTGCTTTCAAGACATCCACCTCTAGGTCAGGATAATGCTTCAACAAGTCCTTCTCTCTTTTTTCCTCCAAATTTCCTGTGAAGAGAAAGTGCTTATCTAAGAGTTTTCCATAAAGAACCAAAGAATCATCACGATCCCCATCTCCAATCTGCCTTGGAGATAGGACTTCTAACTGACTTCCAAAAATCGAAAAATTATCCCCCTCTGTCACACTGCGCACCTTAGTTTGACTTGCTTCTAATTCTGCCACAAAATCCTTCTGTGTCAGACTTCCTTTTGATACTAAAATCTCTCCAACATGGAAAGCCTTGGTCACCTCCAGCAAATCGCCAACATGCTCCTTGTCTGTATTGGTCAAAATCAGCTGGTCAATCTTATCTACTCCTCGACTTTTAAGATAGGGAATCAAAGTTCTCTGGGCATTGCTGGTCGTCGCCTTTTCCTGCCAAGCTTGTATTTTCTTGTCAGATTCTGCTTTACCTCCTACATCTATGAGAATAGTTTTACCAGTTACATCCCGTAGGAAAATACTCTCCCCTTGCCCAACATCTAGCATGGTAATTTCATTTTCAAGTGGATGCTTGGTCAGGAAAAAGAGCCCCACAATAAAGAGAATGACTCCTGCTATTCTTTTAATATTTTTCCTAAAATCATAGACTAAAGCTAATGAAACTAAGAGAAGAATCAAAAACCACGCATTGGGTTGACCAAAGACCAGGGGCCTACTTGCCAGCTGCGATACCAAGCGAATGATACACTCCAACCACTCAAAGACAAAGTTAAACTGAGTGACTGGGTAAACAAAAGACAGAATGAATAAGATGGACAAAAGTGGCAAGAAGACCACATCAAACAGAAAGGAAAAAACAAAGGTCAAAAGGATAGACCAAGGCTGAAATTCTGCAAAATAAAAGGATAGAATGGGCAATATTCCCAAAGAAATGACCATACTTTCTCTGGCAACAGCCTTGAGCCCCTCCCCTTCTTTGCTTGTCATAGTCAAGATAAAAGCATAAGCGCAGGACAAGACCCCTCCAGCTGTCAAGAAAAAGTTGGGCATGATGATAAAGAGGACAAGGACCGTCAAGGCAAAATTATCCAAACCCTTAACACCATGTTGGGCCAGTAACTTTTGCAAGAGACTGCGAATGACAGATGCTGAAAATCCTGTCAGACCTGCATAGATAAGAGAAAAGGGATAAGTTAGCCACTTCAACTTTTCTTGGGTCAAGCCCAATCGCAAGAGGAGTTTCTTAAAGGCATCCATAAAGAAGCCCACTTGCATACCTGACAAGGCAAATAGATGGATAATTCCAAGACTGGAATAAAGCTCATTCATCTCCTCAAAATCCGTGTCCAAATGTCCTAAAAGAAGCCCTGTCATATAGTTGCGCATAGGGTCTGGAAAGTGCGCCTTGATCCAAACTACAGCCTTTCGACGTAAAGCCGACAAATTTTCACCTATATCCCAACTGCTAACCTGTTTAAGTGACTGGATGCTCTTGATAGTCAGTGTCTGGTAAATTCCCTGAGTCTTCAGATAGGCTCGGTAGTCAAATCCACCAAAATTTCTCTGCCCTTCAGGCTCAGAAAGTTTTCCTTCTAGCTCTATCTCGTGAAGGTCTGTTAAGGCCTGAAAGAGCTCTTTCTCTTCCTCGGACTGGAGTTTATAATAAACTTGGAAGGTGCGGCCCTCAGCCTTGCCCCGAAAGGACAGACTGTCTCCATTGACTTTGATGGTATCTGGTAAAATCCGTACCCTTTCAACAGAATCCACTAGGTTCTGACTAGCTTGTGTCTGTTGCCAGTTTTGAAACAAAAACCAAATTCCAAAAACTCCACAAATCGCTAGAACTTTACCAGCCGATTTCCAAGGAAATTGGAAAAAGAGGCAGACCAGCAAAAAAACAAAACCTAGCAGTGCGAGATAGGACGCTCCTAAAATGACAAAGTAAAGCCAGAGTAACAGAAAACTCAGATAGATTAAGGGGATAGGGAAATTCTTAATCCGCTGTGACATAATCTTTTAGCTTTTCTATGGTCTTAGCGCCAATACCAGAGACCTTCTTTAATTCATCAACCGACTTGAATTTGCCATTTGCCTCACGATGGTCGATAATATCCTGGGCTCGTTTTCCTCCCAAGCCTTTGACCTGCTTTAGTTCTTCCAGACTAGCTTTATTGAGGTTGACTTTCTTTTCTTTACTTGTCGAAGGAGTCGTTCCAGAGGCAGCCTGCTGACTAGCTGCTTCTTCTCCCTTAGTTGGAACATAGACAAGAGCCTCGTCACTGACTTTCTGTGCTAGATTGAGCGACTTGCTATCTGCCTCATCTGTCAAGCCACCTGCCTTCTGAACGGCATCATGAACACGACTCCCTACTGGCAAATCATAAATCCCTGGCGATTTAACAGCCCCCTTAACATCTACTGTGATTAGATCTTGTTCAGGAGATTCTTCCTTTTCTTCCTTCTTGATTTCCTTTTCAGATGATGAATCCTTTGAAACAGCTGCAACTTCAGCCTGCAAGTTTGTTTCTTTCACAGATGTTTGTGAAGTTGGCTTTAGTAGGAAAAATGCGCCCAAGGCCAAGCCTAAAACAGCACAGATGACAATGATTTTATACTCTTTGATTTTCTCGATAATTACTTCCATATTTTCTCCTCTCTTAGATTATTCGTAAGAGAAAGAAAAAAACAGGTGAAAAATCTTTTCACCTGCTTATTTATTTGCAAAATAGTCTTCCTTAGTCAAGACATAATGAACCCTTGTGATAATTCGACCTGGTTCTTTATTATCCATTCTGGCATAGGGTTCTTGGTGGGAAAAACGCATACCTGATTTCTCCATGACTCTTCCAGATGCGGGATTGTCTTTATCGTGAAGAGCGGTCAACTTGTTCATTCCAATCTTCTCAAAAGCGAGTTCAATCACGGTACGATTGGCTTCTGTCGTCACTCCTTGATTCCAATATTTTTTATTGATAATGTAACCAATGGCTGCCTTCTTAAGAACAGTATCGATCTTGTGCAAGTCAATGGTACCAATAAACTTGCCGTTATTTTTTAATTCGATTCCCCACCGTCCCAAGGGATTAGCCAAGTAGAACTGAGCGATGTTGTTCTTGGTTTCTTCTAAGCTTTGATTTGTTGGAAAAGTATAGCGTGTATTTTCTCTGTCTGAGGCATACTCAAACATAGCTTCTGCATCGTCCAAGGTTACAGGTCGGAGCAATAAACGCTCCGTTTCTATAGATGGATACTGGGCAAATTTCACAAATATTGATTCCATACTTTTCCCTCCATTAGAGCTCGATTCTCACTAGTCTAGCATAAAGAAATTTGGATGACAAGTTTTTCTTGATTTTTGAAGCGGTTTCATATACAATAAAACCATCACATTTTTGATTTATGAACTGAAATGTGACAACTAAAACAATCCCGTCAATTGAAAGGTAGGTTATCTCTATGTTAATCGGAATCCCAAAAGAAATTAAAAATAACGAAAACCGCGTTGCCCTCACTCCTGCTGGCGTCCATAGTTTAGTCAGCCGTGGACATCGTGTTCTCATCGAAACAAATGCTGGTCTCGGTTCAGGATTTACTGATGCAGACTATCAAAAGCAAGGAGCTGAGATTGTCACTACTGCTGCCGAAGCCTGGGCTGCCGAGTTGGTCGTGAAAGTAAAAGAACCACTAGCTTCTGAATATGGTTATCTGCGCGACGATCTTCTCCTCTTCACCTACTTGCACATGGCCGCTGCTCCAGAATTAGCAGATGCCATGCTAGCAGCAAAAACAACAGGAATTGCCTATGAAACTGTTCGTGACAATCAAAGACAACTACCGCTCCTCGTTCCTATGAGTGAGGTTGCAGGTCGTATGGCTGTTCAAATCGGAGCCCACTTCCTTACTAAGCAAGCTGGTGGCTCTGGTGTTCTACTTGGTGGTGTACCAGGTGTTCCAAAAGGAAAAGTAACCATCATCGGTGGTGGTGTCGTCGGTACACATGCTGCCCGCATCGCCCTTGGTCTTGGTGCTCAAGTGACTATTTTAGATATCAGTGCGAAGCGTCTCTCAGTTCTAGAAGAAGTCTTTGGAAACCAAATCCAAACTCTTATGTCTAATTCATTCAACATCGAAGCAAGTGTGAGAGATGCTGATGTGGTGATTGGTGCAGTTCTCATCCCTGGTGCCAAAGCACCAAAATTGGTGACAGAAGAGATGGTCAAACAAATGCGTCCAGGCTCTGTCATTGTTGACGTTGCCGTTGACCAAGGTGGCGTTATCGAGACAGCTGACCGTGTGACAACACACGATGAACCCGTCTATGAAAAACACGGTGTTCTCCACTATGCCGTTGCCAATATCCCTGGTGCGGTTGCCCGTACTTCAACCATCGCCCTAACCAATGTCACTCTTCCTTATATCGAAGCTCTTGCTGGCAAAGGATTCGCACAAGCAATTGCTGAAGATGAGGGCTTGCGTCAAGGTGTGACCACTTATCAAGGTTACTTAACTAGCCTCCCAGTTGCTCAAGGCCTCGATAAAGAGCACACGTCTATCGACGAACTTGTTTAAAGCTAGACACTCATTAAAAAAAAGCAGTTCACATCTGAACTGCTTTTTTGCTATTCTGTTTCTTGGTTCTTTTCTTCAACCTTAACTGGAGCCGGTTCATAAGCTCGGATAATCTGAGCGACAACTGGATGGCGAACCACATCCTTGGCTGAAAAATGAACAAAGTCGATTTGGTGAATGTTCTTGAGCTTTTCTTGGGCATCAATCAAACCGGACTTGACATTACGCGGCAAGTCAATCTGACTGATATCTCCATTGACAATCATCTTAGAATTAAAGCCTAAACGAGTCAAGAACATCTTCATCTGCATGATGGTCGTATTTTGTGCCTCATCTAAAATGACAAAGGCATCATCCAAGGTCCGACCACGCATATAGGCAAGGGGCGCGATTTCGATAATTTCACGCTCCATGAGACGGGTGGTCTGGTCTTTGCCGAGAATCTGATACAAGGCATCATAAACAGGTCGAAGATAAGGATCCACCTTCTCCTTGAGATCACCCGGAAGAAAACCTAGACTCTCACCTGCTTCCACTGCTGGACGAGTAAGGATAATTCGCTTGACCTGCCCACGTTTAAGGGCAGTTACTGCCAAAGTCACTGCAAGAAAGGTCTTCCCTGTCCCTGCTGGTCCGATTCCAAAGGTAACATCATGCTGTTTGACACTGTCCACATAAAGTTTTTGACCCAAGGTTTTGACACGGATCGGTTTCCCAGTATTGTCCTTGATGATTTCTTCTTCGTAAAGGGCGACAAACTTGTCGATTTCATCGTTTTTGACCATGCTAATCGCCGTCACCACATCTGGCGTGCCAACCGTCATTCCTCGATTCACCAAGACCATCAAAGCCTGGATAACCTGACGGGCTTCCTCACAGGCAGACTCTTCTCCGATAACCTGGACAATTTCCGTACGGGCATGAATCACCACATCGAGCTCTTCTTCCATCAAACGAAGATGGCGCTCATTGGAACCAAAAAGATGAAACAAGTCATCTGGATGACTCAGTTGAATGTCTATTGAATGTTCCTTCAAATAAAGAACCTCTCTAATCCGTTTATTTCTTTTTATTATAGCAAAGAGAACAATAAAATACTAGCCTCATCTCATTGTCTCTAGTGTTCTAAGTATTCTTGCCAGATGGCGTCAAAGTCACCAAGGTTAAAAGAGAAACTGGCATGTTCCTCCAAAAAGCGACTCACCTCATCAAAATCATCTGTGTGTTTTGGGAAGGCTGACTCTTCAAAAGCGAGGTCTGCCAAGATAGCTTTGGAACTGTTACTTTTAGGATTGCGCTCGGTCATGAGCCAAGTGTAAAATGATTTTCTCAATTCTTTCTCCTATCAAAACTTTTTTGATGAAACTTTTCTGATTCTTGAAAATTACTGGACTTAGCCTCTGAAACGTAGTGGTTTATAAAATCCGTTTTCGCATCAGTATAGGCGTCTCGATTGTGTTCAAATTGTTTCCATAAACTTAGTTTTAATTCCTGATACGCTTGGGCAATATCTGGATTCTGGCAGAGATAATCTCTAAAATAAATCTCGTCATGATCTCCCGTCATTCGCAAATGTAAATGAAAAACTTTCTCAGCAAATCCCTGCTCTGTATAGCCTTTATTTAGCGAAATCCTGTTAGGACTCTCCGACATCACTAGCCACCCATTCTTCACCAATAAATCCCTAACTCTTGCTAAATCCTCTATTCTACCTACTTCTAACAGAATATCAACGATATTCTTGGCCCAAATATTAGGGATAGCAGTGCTACCGATATGTTCTATTCTTTTAATAACATTTGCACCCAATATTTTTTTCAGATTTGCTTTTTCCGATTCATACCAGTCTTTCCACTCTGACTTGTGCTCTACTAGAAAAATAGGAAAAAGTTGCCAGAGTTCCTCTAAACTCATTTCTTCAAGTTTCTTTTTCATGTCTATAAGGCCTAAATCAACTCTGTACCAAACTGGTCTTGTTTAATTTTACCAGCCTTCATCAAACCACCGAGCGCTTTTTTAAATTGACCTTTAGAAATACCAAAGGTTGCTTTGATGTCCTCAGGGGATGACTTATCATTCAAGGTCATAAAACCGCCATTGCTTTCCAAGTAGGTCAAAATCATCTGGGCATCATTTTCTAGCATTTCAAAAGAACGCGGTTTAAGGGAGAGGTTCAGAGTGCGGTCAACCTCGCGGAAACCAATGACACGCGCATCTAAGACTTGCCCCAAACGTGGCTCTGCGTAGCGCTCACTTGGGTGAATAAAACCAAGCATGTTATTCTCTGGCAGATAGACAAAGGTTCCTGATAGCTTGAGACGGTAAACAATGGCTGGCCAGTTTTGGTTCTGCATGTTGTTGTAGGCAGGACGAGCCAGACGTTGGAAGTCTTCTTGATAAGCCAAGAGTCCCCAGATACGGTCTTTCTTGTCCACTTCAAGGCGGATGTAGAGTTTGTCGCCCTTCTTAGGCCATAGTTCCTTGAGCTCAGGGAGGATATCGAGTGACACAACGATTTCTTTATCAGGTAGACCTGTATCCACAAAGACACCCAAGTCCTTACGAACTTCTGTTACGGTTCCCCAACCAAATTGGTCCTGAGTGGCAGTCACTTCTAGAGTGGTCAAGCGGAGTTTTTGCTTCATATCCGAGTAGGCAAAACCTTTGACCGTATCCCCTACTGTGTGTCGACCTTCTTCCTTGGCAAGTGCATAGGTCTGACCATCCTTTTGCACAAAGTAAAAACGGTCATTTTCATCAATGATGAGTCCAACGATAAAACTTGCAAGATTTGTATTCATATTTCCTTCTTTCGAATAAAACTCAGCCAGCAATGCCAACTGAGTTTTTCTGTTTATTTTTAGACTTCCAAGAGTTCTTTTTCTTTATTGGCAGTCATATCGTCGATGTGTTTCACAGCATCGTCTGTTACTTTTTGAATATCTTTTTCAAGAGTCTTCAATTCGTCTTCAGTGATTTCTTTTGCTTTTTCTTGTTTCTTTGCTTCATCCATAGCATCACGACGGATATTGCGGACAGCCACTTTAGCATTCTCACCAACCTTCTTCACTTCTTTGGCAAGGTCACGACGAGTCTCTTCTGTAAGAGCAGGGATAACCAAGCGGATTACAGAACCGTCATTAGCTGGTGTGATACCTAGGTCAGAAGCGTTCAAGGCACGTTCGATGTCTTTCAAAGAAGACCTGTCAAATGGTGTTACCAACAAGACACGCGCTTCTGGAATGGTAATTGAAGCGATTTGGTTAAGAGGAGTTTCGACTCCGTAGTATTCTACGTGGATACGGTCTAGCAAGCTCGCGTTGGCACGACCGGCACGGATACCACCAAATTCACGTGCAAGTGATTGGTGAGACTGGGTCATTCTTTCTTTAGCTTTTTCTACAATTGCGTTAGCCATAATCTTTCCTATTCCTTTTCTTCGATATTATTTGAAACTGTTGTTCCGATATTTTCACCAAATACGACACGTTTGATGTTGCCTGGTTGGTTCATGTTGAAGACCACCAAATCAATGTCATTATCCATAGAGAGGGTTGAAGCTGTTGAGTCCATGATACGAAGACCTTTGTTGATAACATCACGGTGGGTCAATTCTTCAAACTTAACGGCTGTCTTGTCTTTCTTAGGATCGGCATTGTAAACACCATCGACACCATTTTTAGCCATCAGAATGGCATCTGCTTCGATTTCAGCTGCACGAAGGGCTGCTGTTGTATCGGTTGAGAAGTAAGGTGAACCAATACCAGCACCAAAGATAACAATACGACCTTTTTCAAGGTGGCGAAGAGCACGTCCACGTACATAAGGTTCTGCCACTTGTTGCATGGCAATGGCTGTTTGCACACGCGTATCGACACCAACTTGTTGCAATGAATCTGCCATCACAAGAGCATTCATCACGGTCCCAAGCATTCCAGT
This sequence comes from Streptococcus oralis ATCC 35037, assembly GCF_900637025.1. Taxonomy (NCBI): domain Bacteria; kingdom Bacillati; phylum Bacillota; class Bacilli; order Lactobacillales; family Streptococcaceae; genus Streptococcus; species Streptococcus oralis. The sequence goes on along the minus strand of NZ_LR134336.1, from coordinate 700,951 downwards.
GTAATCGGCCTGAACACGGTCCATTCCTGCTTCTGCAGCAGGTTCTCCACGCCAGAGATTTCCTCCACCAATAACAAGGGCAATTTCGATACCTAAGCTATGAACTTCTTGAATCTCTTTTGCGATTGTTTGAACTGTTTGGATATCAATCCCTACGCCACGTTCACCGGCAAGGGCTTCACCTGATAACTTGATTAAAATACGTTTATACTTGGGGTTCGCCATTTTTACTCTCCTTTTTTTATCCTACCTATTTTATCACAATTTCTAAGATTTTTATAGTATCATGAGCAATTCTTTGAAAAAAATTAGACCGTTAAAAATTCCTCTAAGTCGGTAAGAGCACGCTCTGCAATTTTTTCATAACGAGCCTTCTTATCACGGATACGCTCGCCTTCCAACTCCTTGATAATGCCAAAGTTGACATTCATGGGTTGAAAATGTTTGCTATCAGCGTGAGTGATGTAATGAGCCAGACTTCCAATCGCTGTGGTCTCTGGGAAGATAGCTTCACTTTCACCCTTAAAGAGACGAGCTGCGTTAATACCTGCAACTAAGCCTGAAGCTGCTGACTCAACATAGCCTTCTACACCCGTCATTTGACCAGCAAAGAAAAGGTTTGGCTGTTTCTTAGAACGATAGGTCTGCTCAAGAAGATTTGGTGAATCCATGTAAGAATTGCGGTGCATGACCCCATAGCGAACAAACTCCGCATTTTCAAGCCCTGGAATCATTTGGAAGACACGCTTTTGTTCTCCCCATTTGAGGTGGGTCTGGAAACCGACGATATTGTAGAGACTACCAGCCGCATTATCCTGACGAAGCTGGACAACTGCATAAGGGGTTTTGAATTCGCCATCACGAGGTCCTGTGTAGTCGTCTGGATACTCCAAACCGACTGGCTTCATCGGACCATAAAGCATGGTTTTAATGCCACGCTTAGCCATGACTTCGATAGGCATACATCCTTCAAAGTACTTTTCTTTTTCAAACGAATTCAGCGGTGCTTCTTCTGCATTGACCAAGGCTTCATGGAAATCCATAAATTCTTGTTTGGTCATTGGAGCGTTGAGGTAGGCTGCTTCTCCCTTATCATAACGAGATTTGAGATAGACTTTGCTCATATCGATGGTGTTAACGTCGATAATCGGCGCCGCCGCGTCGTAGAAATAAAAACCGTCACCGCCATTAAGGGCATGAATCTTCTCAGCTAGGGCATCACTAGTCAAAGGACCAGTCGCTACAACTGTAATAACATCAGTCGGCAATTCTGTAATTTCATCACGAACCACTTCAATCAAGGGATGATTGGCCACTTTTTCTGTCACCATTTGGGAGAAACCATCGCGGTCCACCGCAAGGGCTCCACCAGCAGGAACACGTGTAGCTTCAGCAGATTCCAAGATAACAGAACCCAAGCGACGCATTTCTTCCTTGAGGAGCCCAACTGCATTGGTCAAAGCATCCCCACGTAAGGAATTGGAACAAACCAATTCAGCAAAATTGTCTGTTTTGTGTTGGGGTGTTGACTTGACACCACGCATTTCATAGAGTTTAACTGGAATACCACGTTCTGCAATTTGATAAGCAGCTTCAGAACCTGCCAAACCTGCTCCGATAACATTGATATAAGATTGAGACACGACACTAATACCTCTTTGGGTGGAACCTAAGTTCGTATCAAAACAAGCTACTAGACTGTTTGACACCCACAAATCTTTCTAATTTTTCTTCTACTAGTATAACAAAAAAAGGGAAGATGGCAAACTTCCCTGTTTAGTCATTTTCTTGATTTTCTTCCCATTCGTGGTAGGCAGCGTAGAGTTGGCTTTTATTCCACTGGTAGAGTTTCGCAACTTCCTTAATGGCTTGATTTTTCTTCATGCCTTGCTGGATACGAGATTGGATTTCTGAAAACAAGTCCTCCTCGTCCTTTTCCTCCACATCCTGACTTGCGCCTTTAACGATGAGAAGGCATTCACCCTTGAGTGGCGTTTCAGCAATACTTTCTAGTAGCTCTGAAATCTTTCCTCGTTGGTATTCTTCATAGATTTTGGTCAATTCCCTGACCAAGACTACCGAGCGGTCACCGTAGACTTCTAGCATATTTTCCAATGTATCTGATACACGGTGGGGCGATTCGTAGAAAATCTGAGTTTCTGGGTAATCTTTTTTTAAGTCGAAAAATTGCTTTTGCTGGCCTGATTTTCTCGGTAAGAAACCGTAAAAGATATGTGGTTGTGGAGCTAAACCACTGGCAATCAAAGCAGAAATCCCTGCAGAGGCACCCGGAACTGTCACTACTGCAATTTCTTCCTCAATAGCTGCCTTAACCAAATCATGACCAGGGTCCGAGATACTAGGCAGACCCGCATCGGATACCTGAGCGATACTTTGTCCTGCTTTCAAGAAACCAATCAAATCAGGAATTTTTTCCTTGGCATTGTGCTCGTGAAAACTAATCTGCTTGGTGGAAATGTCAAAATGCTTGAGCAAAAGTCCTGTATTGCGCGTGTCCTCAGCTGCAATCCAGTCCACTTCTTTCAAGGTCTGAATGGCACGAAAGGTCATGTCATCTAGATTGCCAATCGGTGTTGCCACTAGATAAAGTTTGCCATATGGAGATTGTCCCTTAAAACTTTTTTGAATCTGCATGCCTACTCCCTGTACAACAACTCGTCACAGAACATACATTCCTCGTCCTGCTCTCGGCGTTGTCCATAAAAATCATTACATACGTGAAAACCGTCTTTATAGATCCGACGGACGCTTTCACGAACATGCTTGGCCTTGACGGGAGTATCTGCTTCCACCTCGCCCAAGCGTTCGCGCAACTTACTATTTTCCAAGCGAAGAGCTGTATTTTCCTCTACCAGGCTCTTGAGATTTTTCTTGATGGCTTCCACATCGGCCAAGGTCACCAGTAACTGTTGGGAAAAATCGTCCAGCGCGTCAAATAATTCTTTTTTATCCATAAACCAGCCCTTTCCTTTCTTTATCCTTCATTGAGTTTATATTTCTTTCAAGACCAGATATTCCATGGCATTTTGAAAGCTGACATTAGCCTGCCACATTTTTCTAGCTTCTAGCAAATCTTGCAGAATCTGTCGAATCCTTTCTTGCAAGAGATCCTGTCCACAGAGCACTTCGAGGATTCGCAAGACCTGATCTTGTTTTTCCTTGTCATCTGCCAAGCTAGCTAATTTAGAAACTTGGAGATAACTTTCTTTTTTCTTGGCTAATAACCAGGTCAGCAGGCGCTCACTTTCATCCACCAAGGTCCAAAAACTTGCCTGATTGACCAACTTTTCAGCTTCAGCTCGTGATTGACAAAACTGGGCTAAGAAAGTCGCTTTTTTCTTAACAAGCCCCATTTGTTCTAGGAGCAAGATGAGCTTCTCTTCCTGCTTTTTAAAGTGAAAAATCTGTGTCCTACTACGGATAGTCGGCAACATCTTTTCCTCATCACTAGTTAAGAAGAAAATGTAAACTTCACTCTGGGGTTCTTCGATGACCTTGAGCAGAGAATTAGCTGCGTTGGGGTGCATTTTCTCCGCCTGCTCGATAATGAAAACCTGTTGCTGGCTTTCAATCCCTGCTTGAGAAAACTGACCCACCAATTCCCGAATCCGTTCTGTCTTGATGACCTGATTGACTGGCTTGATTAAAGTAACATCGGGAAATTCTTCCTGCTCAATCAGCTTGCAGTTTCGGCATTTCTCACATGGTAGAACGCCTACTTTATCCGTACAAAAGAGGCTCTTAGCCAAAAACTGTGCCATTTCCAAGCTTCCAAAGAAACCTGAAAAGAGATAGGCATGATTGAGCTGGTCTTGTTCTAAGATACGGACAAAGCGGTCAAACTGGTCTGGCTGCCAAGCCTTTAGTTGATCTTGTTTCATTTAGCCAAGCCCATTCTGTCAAACAAGACAGCCTTGGTCGTTTCCACAACTTGCTCCAAAGGAAGACTCGCATCAATCTTGACCATGCGATTTCCTTCTTTGTCCAGAAGAGAAAGGTAGCCTTGACGGACTTTCTTGTGCAAGTCCAAGCCTTCCAAGTCCAAACGATTGACCTCGCGATCACTATTGGCAGCAATGCGAGCCAGCCCTTCTTCGACCTCGATGTCAAAATAGAGTGTCAAATCAGGTTTGAGGCCATCTGTCGCAAACTGATTGAGCCAATCAATGGCATCAATATCCAAGCCACGGCCAAATCCCTGATAAGCAACAGAACTATCAATGAAGCGGTCCATAATGACCAACTTGCCAGCTTCAAGTGCTGGGAGAACTTTTTCCACCAAGTGCTGTCTGCGACTGGCGATATAGAGAAGAAGCTCTGTTTTAGGATCCATCTGCGTATGACTTGGATCTAAAATCACTTCCCGAATCTTCTCTCCAATCGAGACTCCACCTGGCTCACGGGTCGTCAGTACCTCTACTCCTTTTTCCTCTAAAATTGGGAGTAGAGCCTCTAAAACACTGGTCTTTCCTGCTCCCTCTGGTCCCTCAAGAGAGACTAAAAATCCTTTTGACATGTCTAACTCATTTCTTTTTTTCTACCTTCTATTCTATCAAAAAAATAGGTTTTTGTGACAATCTTTTTGTGTCTTCTCCATTCAATCGACCATAAAAGAGGCTGGGAGTCATCCAACCTCTTATTTACCTAGTTCTTGTGTTCGTTTGTAGGCTTGCTGAACTGCGTCCATGACGGTACCTCTAAAAGCATGTTCTTCCAGACTTGCTACACCCGCGATAGTCGAACCTCCTGGGCTGCAAACTTGGTCTTTCAAAACTCCAGGATGTTGCTGGCTTTCCAGAACCATTTGTCCAGATCCAACTACTGTTTGGGCTGCCATTTTCAAAGCCATTTCTCGTGGCAATCCTGTCTGTACACCCGCATCTGCCAAAGCCTCAATAAAGAGATAGACAAAAGCTGGTCCACAACCTGCGAGACCTGTCGCTGCATCGATTAAGCCATCCCCCAGCTCAACCAAGAGGCCGGCCTTGGCCAATAATTGACAAAAGAGTTCACTGTCCTCAGCACGACAATTTGCTGACATGGCATAACTAATCACTCCTTGGCCGATAGCCACTGGAGTATTGGGCATGATGCGAATGATTCGGTGATGAGTCGGCAGAAATTTGGACAGTTTTTCCAAAGTCAATCCAGCTGCCATGGAAATCAAAAGAAGACTTTCTCTCTTTTCAAGGATGGTCTGGTATTGAGAAAGCAAGTCTGAGAACTGAGCAGGCTTAACACCTAGAAAAATCACATCTGCTTCTGCGAAGATTTCGTCATTGCTGGAAGCCTGACCACCAAAGTTGGCAATGAAAGCATCTACTTTTGCTTGACTACGATTGGCAAGGAGAATCTGAGCACCCGTCTTGGCCTGCACAACAGCCTTAGCCAAGCTAGCTCCCATATTCCCCAAACCGATAAATCCAATCTTCATCTCTTACTCCCTTATCTGTCCGTCACCAGTAACCACATACTTGTAGCTGGTCAACTCTTTCAAGCCCATAGGCCCACGCGCGTGAAGTTTCTGAGTAGAAATCCCCATCTCACATCCAAGACCAAACTGGCCACCATCAGTGAAACGCGTTGAGGCATTGACATAAACTGCGGCAGAGTCCACTTGATCTGTAAAGTAAGCTGCAGCTTCAGCATTTTCCGTCACAATCGCATCCGAATGATGGGTACTGTGGGCTTCAATATGCGCAACCGCTTCTTCTAAACTACTCACAACCTTAACCGCTAGGACATAGTCTAAAAACTCAGTGTCAAAGTCTTGGGCCTCAGCTGCTCGACCTGAAACAAACTGACTTGCTTGGCTATCCAAGCGGAATTGAATTGGTTCCAGTCCAGCTTCCTTACGCTCTGCAACCAGAACTTGTTCCAAGCGAGGAAGGAAGCTTGCTGCCTTGTCTTCATGAACTAGCAAGACCTCCATGGCGTTGCAGACAGAAGGACGACTGGTTTTAGCATTGTTGATAATCGATAGTGCCTTGTCTTCGTCTGCATCCTTATCTACATAGACATGGACAATCCCAGTTCCTGTCTCGATAACAGGCACGATAGCATTTTCAACCACTGCATTGATCAAACCAGCCCCTCCACGAGGAATGAGAAGGTCTAGATAACCCTTGGCCTTCATCATAGCATAACTACTTTCTCGACGGGTATCTTCTACTAGTTGAATCACATCTGGATGAATGGTCGTCGTCTCCAAGCCCTTCTTCAAGGCTGTGACAATAGCATGAGCAGTTCGGTAGGCATCCTTGCCACTACGAAGAACGACCGCATTGCCACTTTTGAGAGCCAAAGCAGCCGCATCAGACGTCACATTTGGACGACTTTCATAGATAATACCAATAACCCCCATAGCCACACGCTTCTTGGTAATAACCAAGCCATTTTCAAGCTGACTTGTTTCTAAAACTTCACCAATTGGATCTGGTAAAGCAACCACTTCACGAATCCCTCTTGCCATCGCTTCTATACGTCCTTCATCCAAATAAAGACGATCTAGCATAACATCTGAGATTTTCCCCTTGGCCGCTGCCATATCGAGGGCATTGGCCTCTAGAATCCCCTCAGTGGCTGCCAACAAGTGATCAGCCATGGCTAGCAAGGCTTGGTTTTTCACTGCTTCACTAGCAGTATTAATTGATTTCTTAACAGCCTGTACCTGTTCAAATTGTTCTTGTGTCCTTACCATCGTTCACCTCTAAAATTCTGTAAAGAGCAGCTGGATTTCAGGAGTGATGGAAATCCAGTCATCACGGTGAATCAAGACTCCCTTAGCTTTTTGAGAACGGAGCATATCTTCTAGGGCTGAGACACCAAATTGGACACGTCCCTTTCCAAGAGATTGACCTGTTTCTTTATCTGCTACTGTTACAATATCGTGGTAAGAGAAGTTTCCTTCCACTTCTACCACACCCGATAAAAGGAGACTTTTCCCGTTTTTTGAAAGTGCCTCTGCAGCTCCACCATCTACCCAAATCGTTCCCTGACTTTGAGCATAGAAGGCCAGCCATTGTTTCTGGGTACGAAGTCCCTTCTCTTGCGCAACAAAGAAGGATCCATCCTTGGTCTCCTCTGCTGCTTCAATCAAGGCATCAGATTTCATGGAAGAGCAGATATAGACTGGCACACCTGACTCCGTCGCAATAGTTGCAGCTTTGATTTTTGTCAACATACCCCCAGTACCGTTTGACGAACCTGCTCCACCAGCCATATCAATAATCTCACGATTGATAGTCTCGATTTTCTCCAAACGTTTGGCTGTTGGATCTGAGTTGGGATTTCCGGTATAGAGACCGTCCACATCCGTCAAGAGAACTAAAAGGTCTGCTTGGACCATCGCCGCTACCTGGGCACTCAGAGTGTCATTATCACCCACCTTGAGCTCATCAATAACGACACTGTCATTCTCGTTGATGATGGGGATTGCACCACGATGAAGCAATACAGACAAGGCCTGGTGGGCATTCTTATAGCGACGCTTATCTACAAAATCATCCTGTGTCAGCAAGATTTGTGCAGAAACGATCTGGCGCATGAGGAGGTTGGTTGTGTATTCCTCCAACAAAAGTCCCTGACCAACTGCAGCCGAAGCTTGTTTATCTGCAATCTTGGTCGGACGTTTTTTAAAACCCAAAGCTCCAAATCCAGCGGCAACTGCCCCAGATGACACTAAAATCAACTCATGTCCAGCTTCATGTAGCATAGCCAATTGCTGGGTAATTGCCTTTACTTTACTCCTTGATAAACTCCCGTCTTCATTTGTCAAGGAGGAAGTCCCTACCTTAAAGACGATTCGTTTGTACTTCATATTCTCACTCCGATTCTTCATATTTATCCATTATAACATGAATACTTTAAAATGGAAAAGACTTGAAATGAAAAAGGTTGAGACAAGGCATCTCAACTCTTTTATCTATTCTCAGTTTTACGCAATCTTTCCAGCGTTTCTTTAAAAATCTCTGGAATATCTGCTGTGAACTCCAAGGTTTCACCTGTTCTCGGATGAGTAAAGCCTAGAGTCTTAGCATGGAGAAATTGCCCATGTCCCTTCAGTGTCTTACGAGGACCATAGACTTCATCACCAGCGACTGGATGGCCAATATAAGCCATATGAACACGGATTTGGTGAGTACGCCCTGTTTCCAGTTGCAACTCTAGCAAACTATAATCTCCAAAGCGTTCCAAGACTTGAAAACGAGTCACTGCTGGCTTCCCTTTAGCAGTCACTGCCTGTTTCTTACGATCTTTTTCACTACGACCAATCGGCGCTTCAATGACACCACGATCATTGGGAAGATTGCCATGAACAATCGCCCAATATTTGCGGAGAGACTTCTTGTCCTTGAGTTCTTGGGCAAGTGCCAAGTGTGCCTCATCATTCTTAGCAATCATGAGGAGACCCGACGTGTCCTTGTCAATGCGGTGAACGATACCCGGCCGGAGAACCCCATTGATACCCGACAAGTCCTTGATATGGTACATGAGGGCATTGACCAAGGTTCCGCTAGTATGACCAGCACTCGGATGAACCACCATCCCTTGAGGTTTGTTAACAACGGCTACATCCTCATCTTGGTAGATAATCTCGAGTGGCAGATTCTCAGCCACATACTCTAAAACCTCTGGTTCTGGCACATGGTAGGTGACGATATCCCCATCTTGGACAGTGTATTTGGCTTTCTTGGCTTGCCCATTAACCAAAACTTGTCCAGCCTTGATTTGTTCATTCGCGAGACTGCGTGACAATTCTGTCAGATCTGACAGAGCCTTGTCTAGACGTTGCCCACCAGTTTCAATTTTTATTTCCATTTACTTCCTCTTTAAGCATTGCAATCAATAAAACAATGACACCAACTGTCAAATAGCTGTCAGCCACATTGAAAATCGCAAAGTTGATAAAGTCTAGGTGAAACATATCCACCACAAAACCTTGACTCATTCTGTCAATAAAGTTACCCAGACCTCCCGCGATTATCAAAGTCAGTCCAAAAACCATCCAGAGAGAATCCTCCATGTGTTTATGTAGATACCAAATGGCTCCTACCATGACGACCAGTGTAATGACAGCAAATAACCACTGCTGATCTTGCAGCATGGAGAAGGCTGCCCCACGATTTTGCAGATAGGTCAAGCTAACGAAATTGGGGATCCACGAACGCACTTCACCCAGTGGAATCTGCTGGACAACATAATTTTTGACCAACTGATCCAGCCCAATCAAAAGCAGTACAATGACTGCTACTATTCCTCTTTTTTTCATGATTTCCTCTTTTGATCAAAATATTCTTGCATAACCTCAACGAAAAGAGTCCCAGCTTGGCTAAGCTCCACTTCTTCCCGTTTGACATAGACCATGCGGTTATCTAGATTATCCTTGAGACGAATGACTGTGATCCCATTAACACTGTCACTATCTAAAAATCCAGATCCAGTCGCATAAGCATCCGTCCGCTCCAAAATACCATTAAAAGTAGCACGGTCGGTCACATTGAACATCTGGGAACTCGCGCTGGTGTCGACAAAGTTTTCTGAATAGTAAAGGTACTCATCCTTTTCCTGAGTAAACCGAACCGTTGGTAAATCCGCTAAATCCCCCATGACCAATTCCTCTTTCTGTGCTAAAGGATGCCCTTCACGAAGATAAATGTGAGTCTGGAAAGGAATTAGTTCAATAACTTCTAAACCAAGCTTTTCAACCCGTTGCATGATGCCCTTTTTATTTTGATTGTTGAGGTAGATAATCCCAATCTCACTGTGTCCTTGCGCTACTTCGTCTAAGATTTGAACTGTAGTAGACTCAAAAATACGAAAGTTCTTATAATCAGGATAACGCTCTGAAAAGGCCGTAATGGTTGGTGGCAAGAAGTCATAGTGCTGGCTGGCAATGGAAAATTCATCCTTTTCTTCCTCAGGATTGGCATACTGATTTTGAAAAACATCGAAGCCTTTGACTAACTCTTGTGCTTTCTCGTAAAATTCCATACCACGACGGGTCAAGAAAGTCCCCGAACTCGTCCGACGGAAAATCTTAAACCCCAGCTCTTTTTCCAAATCGCGCACAGAAATAGACAGACTGGGCTGACTGACATACATCTTTTCTGCAGCTTCACGGAAAGTACCACTATTGGCAATGGCCACAACATAGCGTAATTGTTGAATGTTCATCTTTTACCCCCAACTTCTCTATCTGTTCATTATACCATATTTCAGAATTTTTCCAAAAAGGAAAAGATATCCATCACAAACCCAGGGCTAACTACTCTCTATTAAATTAAATATAGATATCAAAACAAAAAAATAGGCTCTCCGAAAACTCGGAAAGCCTTATTCTATGCTACTTCTAGCTTCCTCGCCTTAAAATATCAAGGCTCGGGATAAAAAGGTTCACTGGACCTTTTTATTTTGCGATTGGGTAAACAGAAACTTGTTTCTTATCGCGTCCTTTACGTTCAAAGCGTACTACGCCTTCAACTTTAGCGAACAAAGTATCGTCTCCACCACGTCCAACGTTTACACCTGGGTAGATGTGTGTACCACGTTGACGGTAAAGGATTGATCCACCTGTTACAGTTTGTCCGTCAGCTGCTTTAGCTCCAAGACGTTTCGCTTGTGAATCACGTCCATTTGATGTAGAACCTCCACCTTTTTTGTGGGCGAAAAGTTGCAAGTTGTTAAGAGTCATTTTTAACATAATGTTTTCCTCCGTGTTAGTTTTCTGTGATAACTCTGGTTTGGACGAACTCAGAAGAGTTCTCCGATAAGTTTGCCATACCTAAGAAAAATGATTCAAAGAATAACTGGGTCATTTCTCTCTGGTGTGAAGGAAGATCCGCTGGTATATCAACCTTTAGATAGCCACCTTCATCTTCGTTTAATTCTAAGATTGGTTCATAGCCTGCAAATTTCTCAATGGAATTGATAAAGTTAATGGCAAGCGTAGAAACCGATGCACACACGACATCTAAGCCGTATTCGCCACTTTCGGCGTGTCCAGTAATTTCCGCACTCCTCAGCTCGCCATCTTCGGCTCTCTCAAAGACTGCTTGTATCATGTGTTCTCCTTAAAATTAAGCGTTGATCGCGTTGATGACAACTTTTGTATATGGTTGACGGTGACCTTGTTTACGATGGCTACCTTTTTTAGGTTTGTACTTGTATGTAACAACTTTCTTTTGTTTTCCTTGTTTTTCAACAGTTCCAACTACAGTAGCTCCAGCAACAAGTGGAGTTCCGACAACAGTGTTTTCACCACCAACAAGAACAACTTCGTTAAAAGTAACTTCTTGACCAGCTTCAACGTTCAATTTTTCAACGTAAACTGCTTGACCAACTTCAACTTTAACTTGTTTTCCGCCAGTTTTGATAATTGCGTATGTGCTCATTAGGCACCTCCTATGATTTTTAGGGTTTCCCCGTGTTTTTGTGAAGACTCGCCTAGCATCGTGGGACGAACCACTTTATACTCACTATGTGAGCAACGATGTTCGTGCGGTTGCACAGGATTGTGCATAGTCAACTCTTCAAGTATAGCATATCTTCTTTTTTCTTACAAGTAAAATCAATCAAATTTAAGCTATTTCTCTCCTTTTTTTCTCCAAGAAGCAAAAAGCATACTGAAGTAGAAGATACTCATCATAAGAGGAACACCTAGAATTGTCTTCTCCTGATAGTAAATCGTCAAATAAGCTGAAAAAACAACTCCGAAGACAAAACTGCTAAGCAAGCTAACAAAAATCAATCCCTCTCGTAGGAAAGGCGTATGCTTGGTCCGGAAATAATCTCCAAAAGCCAACATGGTACGTTTGATATTCCCTGTCATAAAAGCATTATTATAGGCAATCCCTGACACTTCTCCAAAGGCTGTTGTCACCAGTCCCATACAAAAGGCTAAGGGCGGTACGAGATAGATATTATCAACCGTTTGTGGCACAAAACCTATAATTAGGGACAGGACTGCAAGAGGAATCAAGGACAAAATCGGCTTTTTAACAATTCGAAGTTTTTCCTTATACAATGTCAGAAAAAAGACACCCATCATAAAGAAAAGCAAGGTCATTACTTTAGCACTGGCATCCGATACATTTTGTTGAATGAGTCCTACAGAAAGAAAAACGACATTCCCAGTCTGTCCAGCGACAAGGGTGTTCCCTCGCACGATAAAGGTATAAGCATCGACATATCCTGCACAAAAAGTCAAAAAAAGCGCTAGTCGCTTAGACTGACGTGATATTTTCCTTATTGGTAATAATCTCATTTTCTCCCCCTTTTCATTTCATCTACTTATCTAAATATTGTACCACTTTCTCCAAGAAATTCGTAGCCCATTTGAAAATTTTTACCATCTGTTGGATAGTCCTTCTTTTCTATGTTATAATGAAGGAAGGATTTGAAGTCGGAAAAGGAGTATTTATGCTTAAATTAGGTGTTATCGGAACAGGGGCTATCAGCCATCATTTCATAGAAGCAGCCCATGCTAGCGGAGAATACCAGCTGGTTGCAGTCTATTCTAGAAAACTAGAAACTGCCGCAACCTTTGCTTCTCGCTATGAAAATATCCAACTCTTTGATCAATTAGAAGACTTGTTTAAGTCTTCCTTTGATGTGGTCTATATCGCCAGTCCAAACTCCTTGCATTTTGTTCAAGCCAAGGCTGCCTTGTCTACTGGTAAGCACGTCATTCTTGAAAAGCCAGCTGTCACTCAGCCACAAGAGTGGCTAGATTTGAGGCAAACAGCTGAGAAAAATCACTGTTTTATCTTTGAGGCAGCACGAAACTACCACGAGGAAGCCTTTACCACTATCAAGAATTTTTTGGCAGACAAGCAAATTTGGGGAGCAGATTTCAACTATGCCAAGTATTCTTCCAAGATGCCTGACTTATTGGCTGGGCAGACGCCAAATGTTTTTTCAGATCGTTTTGCTGGTGGAGCACTTATGGACTTGGGGATTTATCCCCTCTACGCTACCATTCGCCTCTTTGGAAAGGCTCAAGACGCAACTTACCATGCTCAACAGCTTGACAATAGCATTGACTTAAATGGTGATGGTATCCTCTTCTACCCAGAATTTCAAGTTCATATCAAGGCTGGGAAAAACATCACTTCCAATCTTCCTTGTGAGATTTACACAGCAGATGGAACCTTGACCCTTAACACGATTGAGCATGTCCGCTCAGCTATTTTTACTAACCACCAAGGAAATCAAGTTCAGCTTCCTATCCAACAGGTTCCTCATACGATGACTGAGGAAGTCGCTGCATTCGCACAGATGATTCAGCAACCAGACCAGACGCTTTACCAGAACTGGCTGGATGATGCAGGTTCTGTTCATGATTTACTCTATACCATGCGCCAGACTGCTGGCATTAGATTTGAGGCAGAAAAATGAAAACCAAACTACCTACTGAATGGCAAGAACTGAGCGACCAACTCGGTTTCCAAGACTTCACTCCCATTCAGACTCAACTTTTTGAACCTATAACAGAAGGGGAAAATATTCTTGGAGTCAGTCCAACAGGAACTGGTAAGACCCTCGCTTACCTCCTACCTAGTCTTCTCAAACTGCAAAAGAAAAAAGCCCAACAACTCTTGATTCTAGCACCAAATACGGAACTTGCTGGACAGATTTTCGACGTGTGTAAAACGTGGGCAGAGGCTATCGGTTTGACCGCTCAGCTCTTCTTATCAGGTTCCAGTCAGAAACGCCAGATTGAACGTCTTAAAAAAGGACCAGAAATTCTGATTGGAACACCTGGCCGTATCTTTGAGTTGATTAAATTGAAAAAAATCAAGATGATGAATGTGGAAACCATCATCCTGGATGAATTTGACCAATTGCTCGATGATTCTCAGATTCACTTTGTCGAGAAAATCACTCACTACGCACCTCGTGACCACCAACTCATCTACATGAGTGCGACGACCAAGTTTGACCAAGAAAAGATTGCTCCAAACACGCGCACCATTGATCTCTCTGATCAAAAACTGAACAACATCCAACATTTCTACATGCAGGTAGACCAACGTCACCGAGTGGATATGCTACGAAAATTGGCTCATGTTGAGGATTTCCGTGGACTAGTTTTCTTTAATAGCCTATCAGATCTTGGAAGTGCAGAAGAAAAATTACAGTATCGTGATATCTTAGCTGTTTCCCTCGCTAGCGATGTCAATGTGAAATTTCGAAAAGTCATCTTAGAAAAGTTTAAAGACAAACAGTTGACCCTGCTCCTTGCAACTGACCTTCTGGCACGTGGAATTGATATTGATAGCCTAGAATGTGTCGTAAACTTTGATATTCCTAGAGATATGGAAACCTATACCCACCGCGCTGGCCGTACAGGTCGCATGGGCAAAGAGGGCTATGTTATCACTCTGGTAACCCATCCTGAAGAACTTAAAAAACTCAAAAAATTTGCAAGCGTGCGTGAAATTGTCCTAAAAAATAAAGAACTCTATATCAAATAAGGTTGGCTACCGCCAACCTTTTTCTTATCCCCAAGTAATTTCTAATTGATAGCTGGCAAAGGGGTGTCCCTCTTGGTTTTGCAGTTGATAGGCTAATTCAATCTTTTGCCCATCCAGTTCATAGTGATTCGTTTGAATGATAAATTCCTGCATGCCCATAGGTGTAGGAATATAGGCTAAACTATCGCTATCCTTTAGAAAACGCATGATAGTTTTGGGACTCGAGAAACGGGTCATCACCAGTTCTTCTTCATGAAACTTGAGAACCACTTTTTCCTTCTCCTCATTGTAGAAAAGCAGATAGCTATAATCGCCCTTTTCACGCACTTCCACGTCATAAAGTTGGTCTATGACTTCCAACTGTTCATCAAACTGAATCGTATTGCGCATCCGAATCTTCACATCAAATCCTCTTTCTTGTCTCTTGTCCTACTATTTTACCAAAAAGAGCAGGATTTTGCTATAATGGTCATATGAACGAAAAAGTATTCCGTGACCCAGTTCACAACTACATCCATGTAAACAATCAGGTCATATACGACTTGATCAATACAAAAGAATTTCAACGTCTGCGCCGTATTAAGCAACTAGGAACTTCCAGCTATACCTTCCATGGTGGCGAACACAGTCGCTTTTCCCACTGTTTGGGGGTCTATGAGATTGCTCGTCGTATCACAGAGATTTTTGAAGAAAAATATCCTGAAGAATGGGATCCTGCTGAGTCTCTCTTGACCATGACCGCTGCGCTCCTTCATGATCTTGGGCATGGTGCCTACTCCCATACTTTTGAACATCTCTTTGATACAGATCATGAAGCTATTACCCAGGAAATCATCCAAAGTCCTGAGACAGAGATTCACCAAGTTCTGCTACAAGTAGCGCCTGACTTTCCAAAAAAAGTTGCCAGTGTCATCAATCATACCTATCCTAACAAGCAGGTCGTGCAGCTCATTTCTAGTCAGATCGATGCGGACCGCATGGACTATCTCTTGCGCGACTCCTATTTTACAGGAGCATCTTATGGGGAATTTGACCTGACTCGCATCCTCCGAGTGATTCGCCCTATCGAAAATGGCATCGCCTTTCAGCGCAATGGCATGCACGCCATCGAAGACTATGTTCTCAGTCGCTACCAGATGTATATGCAGGTTTATTTCCACCCAGCAACACGTGCCATGGAAGTTCTCCTACAGAATCTTCTCAAGCGTGCTAAGGAACTCTACCCTGAGGACAAGGACTTCTTTGCACGCACTTCTCCACATTTGCTACCTTTTTTTGAAAAAAAAGTTACTCTATCTGACTATCTGGCACTTGATGACGGCGTGATGAATACCTACTTCCAACTCTGGATGAGCAGTCCTGACAAGATTCTCGCAGACTTGTCGCAACGTTTTGTCAACCGCAAGGTCTTTAAATCCATTACTTTTTCAGAAAAAGACCAAGACCAACTCGCAACCATGAGACAACTGGTTGAAGAAATCGGTTTTGATCCAGACTACTATACTGCTATTCATAAGAACTTTGACCTCCCTTATGATATCTATCGTCCCGAATCTGAAAATCCACGGACTCAGATTGAAATTTTACAAAAAAATGGTGAACTGGCAGAACTCTCTAGCCTGTCCCCTATCGTCCAATCCCTTGCTGGCAGTCGCCACGGTGACAATCGTTTCTATTTTCCAAAAGAAATGTTGGACCAAAACAGCATCTTCGCAAGTATCACCCAGCAATTTTTACACTTGATTGAGAACGATCATTTTACCCCAAATAAGAATGAATAGAGGAAATTTATGAGTATTAAACTAATCGCCGTCGATATCGACGGTACCCTGGTTAACAGTAAAAAGGAAATCACTCCGGAAGTCTTTTCTGCCATCCAAGATGCCAAAGAAGCTGGTGTCAAAGTCGTGATTGCAACGGGTCGTCCTATCGCAGGCGTTGCCAAACTTTTGGACGACTTGCAATTGAGAGATGAGGGTGACTATGTTGTAACCTTCAACGGTGCCCTTGTTCAAGAAACTGCTACTGGCCATGAGATTATCAGCGAATCCTTGACCTATGAGGATTATCTGTATATGGAATTTCTCAGTCGCAAGCTCGGTGTCCACATGCACGCTATTACCAAGGATGGTATCTACACTGCCAATCGCAATATCGGAAAATACACGGTGCACGAATCAACCCTCGTCAACATGCCCATCTTCTACCGCACTCCTGAAGAAATGGCTGGCAAGGAAATCGTCAAGTGTATGTTTATCGATGAACCAGAAATCCTCGATGCTGCGATTGAAAAGATACCAGCCGAATTTTACGAGCGCTACTCCATCAACAAATCTGCTCCTTTCTACCTCGAACTCCTTAAAAAGAATGTAGACAAGGGTTCAGCCATCACTCACTTAGCTGAAAAACTCGGATTGACCAAAGATGAAACCATGGCGATCGGCGACGAAGAAAATGACCGTGCCATGCTCGAAGTCGTTGGCAATCCCGTTGTTATGGAAAATGGAAATCCTGAACTCAAAAAAATCGCCAAATACATCACCAAAACAAATGATGAATCTGGCGTTGCCCATGCTATTCGTACGTGGGTATTGTAAAATACTTAAGGATAGAAAATAAACGACACCCCAAAAGTAGAGATGAGACTCTAACTTCTGGGGTGTTCTTTTTGAATTTTCGCCAAATCATCTATTCAAATCATCTAAGTAATCCTAGTCTATCTAGTTCTTTTAGGGCAGATTCTCTTGATGGGTATGGATTTTTATTGATGAAAATTTTTACTGTTTCGACGTGATGATAAAGATCCATGCTAATCTCTTTTAAATTATCAATAAAGACATCAAGTAGTTCCGGTTCAATGTTTTCCAAGGGAGAAGGAAGCTCCTTCTTATTTTCAAACTCAAAAGCTTCTTTAGCAGTCACACCTATTGCATAACTAATGTTGTCCCACAAGAGACCATTCGCTTCATTTTCATCTAATTGCATGTAGATAAATATTCCACTGAAGTCTGTCCCATCATCTAAAAGGCGATAAAGTTCCTCTCCCCTTTTATCTCTATTCTCCAAAAAACTCCAACATGCATCCAAGGCAGTTCGAATTTGAGAATTGTATCGTGTTTTCATACGGTTTACAATTGCTTCAGCAAAAATCAACATAAAATAACTCGTAAGCATATCCTCTCCTGATCTATACTTGAACGAATAGCCTATTCGTTCTCATCAGATAAAAATAGTGGTCCAAAGTAGTTTTTAACGAGCTCATCCTTTAAATATCCTTCTATTTCTGGCCCAGATATTTGTGAAATGAGTTCACTGTTTTCAGATAGGATTTGTTTGTAGCTTAAGGCAAGAACAGCCAGTGTGTCCTCGTCGACACTTTCTATCGTTTGTGGCAGGTAGACTTCCCCCGAAGCCATATAAGAATAATGACAAACTAAGACAAAGAAATTAGCGATACAGTTCCATACTAGTGGATTGGTTTTCTTATCTAGCATCTGAAATGTCAAGATATCCTGCTCATCCATATTTTCCAATCGATTGTATAAATCATCTGGACAAAACCCACTCTCTTTATCAAGCTCCTGTTTTGAAAGTTTTAAGGAGTCAAAGACAAATTCCTTATATTCTTTCTCACTGATAAAATCTACAAGACCGTATATCAACTCCTGTAGAAAGAGCAACAAATTTTTATTATCTTTCATTGATTTTCCTTTTATTACTAAAAATTATCTTGGGAATGTATGATTCACTGGAAAAGGTGACAATCACTCTTCCTCCTCAAACATCAGAGCATCTAATTCTTCTCTTTCAGCCGCAATCTCTTCGAAGGTAGAAATAATATTATTTAAAAATTCTAAGGTGATAATACCAGTCGAATCTCTCATCGTAACCATAGTCCCAATAGCACTCAACTCATGGATGAGTGCTCTAACCTTTTTCAATTCATCCAAATCTAACATGTCTACTTCTATTACCGTGTCATGATCTTCTATTCTGGATTGAATTAAAGAGAAAGGCAAGGATGAATAATTTCTTAACAACTTATAGGTTCCTGACTTGTCACCTACAGAATCAATAACAATAGCTAGCATCGTTTCCGCTCCCTTTATTACTCCGGTAATTCTACCTTCAAGCTCATATCAGTAGGTTGTAACACCTTCTGAACCACTGCGAGGAATGCTAGACCGTTGTCTGATGGAGAATACTGGAATGTGATATGGATGACTTTTTTATCAAACTTATCACCATATCGCTCCACATACTGCTTGCTTTCGAGGAAGTAGATGTAGTTATTTAGTTTTTCTTGAAGTTTCAACAGATGTTCTTCTTCTAATGACTCTATCCATTTGTTTTCATCAATCAACAACAACTCTAGATGGTCATCTGAAACACCCATCGCATCGATACTCGTAACGTCTAGTTCAATTTTCTCAACTGTTTTAATGGTTTTCACTGCTTTTGGTGGATTGTAGTATTTTTCCTTGAATTCCTTAAAAATCTTCTCCACCTTTTCTTCATCACACTGCCTGTATTCTGGATTACGATCTAATACATTACACAACCCTTCATAGGTATACGTTCGTTTTTGATCATCTGATAGGTGGGAAGTGCTTTCTATAATATTTCTTACCAATTCATCTGTTTCAATAACAAAGGGAATATCATAATAATTCGTTACAAACCATTTTTGATTAGAAATATATTGAGTGACCTTCTTTAATTTCATTAGATCATTAGATAAGCTAAAATCTTTCAAGATTTCAAAGGTTCTGCGCGCTATCTCCCTATCACCTTCTGCATACAGAGGGAATAAGCAATATTCTATCAATACTCCAATATCTGTACTATCAAGTTCATAAGAGTCCCTTTGCCATATACGATATTTTGGATTTGTACCTAAAAAAGCTTCTTCCTCTTTCCCTTCTTCCATCACATTACGATAAAAATTAATAAAAGATTGATAATCTTTAGACTCTGGTAATTCAAATTTTTTCATTTAGTTACTCCATTGGTTAATTCTAAAAATCCCCTCAACTTGCTCAGTTTCATTAGTGCCAGGCTTATAGACACGTGGATTTTTGATTTCATAATAGCCTTGACGTTCAATCGCAGATAGAAAATCATCGTAAGAATGCCCCGTTGTGTCAATCGTTGGCATAAGTAGTTCGCTATTTAGAAATGCTAAATAATCTTTTTATAAATATAGTCTCATTATACCACAAAAAGAGAGCGTTTCCGCTCCCTCTTTACTCCGGCAATTCCACCTTCAAACTCATATCTGTGGGTTGTAACACCTTCTGAACCGCCGCAAGAAAGGCCAATCCGTTATCAGATGGAGAATATTGTAATTTGATATGAATGACTTTTTTGTCAAACTTATCACCGTATCGTGCCACATACTGCTTGCTTTCGAGGAAGTGAATGTAATTATTCATTTTTTCTTGCAGAATTTCCAAATGGACTACTTCTATCTCTTCCTCCCAGCCGACTGGATCCACCAGAAGAAGCTCTAAATGACTATCAACTATACCAATTGCATCAAGTTCAGTTGGCTTGAGTTCTGAAGAGATGGCTTTTTTTACAAGAGCTTTAAACTCTTCAACATCAAACAACTCACGTTGATCTTCTATATTTGATAGCATAGTTTCAGGATGATTACGTATGTAGTTTCTATCAATATCATCTTGCTTACTTAAGGGCCAGCGCCCTGTTTCAGCATAAATCATGACTTCATATGCTCCCCTAGAAGATTCAAATGCTTTATCCATCAGTTCCTTATTGATAGGATAGCAAACTTCTGGACCCATGGCTCCTCCAATTTCTTTAAAGAAGCCAATTTCGTAATAACCATTTGTCTCATATACAACAAATCCATCGCCTTTATGTACAATCGTATCTGAATGATTATAATCATTTAACTCATCTGCCTTTGGCCAACGATGGTGTTCACAATAAAACATTACTTCTAAAGAATCTTGTTCTGATTTTGAAACACGTTCTGCTAATTCTTGGCTAATGGGATAGTTAAGCACTTCTTTCCCTCTACTCCAAAGAATCTCATAATCATTATTGTTTTTTAATACCGTACAATTTTTGTATTGCAATATTTCTGTTGTCATATAAATCAACTTTCTTTACTTTTTTAATTCTTCTTTATCATAGGCAAAAAAGATCTAGTTGGTGCGCACATTTCTTATCAAGCTCCCCATTACCCTCTTTCGCTTGTGCAAATTATTGGCTAAACACAAATAGAGAATAAACAAAAGCATCGAGTGGAAAAATAATGGCAAAAAACTAGGATATAACAGGAAGACGACTAAAGATACTAACAAACTAATAAAGCTACCACGAATTACAGAAGAAACAACAGCTCCACTTTTCTTTAGTACTTCTAGGAATTCTAAGAACTCCAAATCTGTAAATAGAGCCGGATATAAATCCAAATCTTTCTTAAAATGGACATCTAGCAATTTCCCGAAAAGTAAGGAAAGACAAGAGAATAAAATCAAATAAATATACTTGTGAGCAGGTATACTAAAGATTGTCAATCCATTCAGAAATCTGATAAAAGGGAGAACGAGCAATACCAGAGACAAAATAACGTACTGTTGATTCTTATAACTTCTTTCTGGAATTGAAAAATACAGTTTCTTTGCCTTTAAGTCATAATAGACTAATTTGTTCTTAAATTCTCCTAGATGAACTAGTTCTTTATAATGTTTTCTCTTTTCTATCATTTCCACTCCCTTTCTAACCATAATCAAATGATATAAGCTTTTTCATAGCTTCAGTGAACTGGATTAGAGCTCTCTAATATCTGGAATTCAGTTTCATTATATATCTCTTTTACTTGAGTGGCGATACATAATCATCTGGAACTTTGCCCATTGATTCTATCCATTGTTGTTCGGCTTGGGGAATAAGCATTTCAAGTTCTTTATCACTAAAAAGCAACTGATTTTTACGGTTGGAAATCAGCACAATTGGCTTTTTTCTAGCTCTATCTTTTCTAATTTCGTTCTTTTCTTCTTCTGTCGGTGGCCAATAATCGTGCTTAACTTTGCAAGATATTTCAAGTAGAGTCCGTTTTCCACTCTCTAGTAAGATAAATAATTCTTGTGGTAATTCATAGACAACTAACCAAGAAACTACGGTTCCCTCTTCTAAAACTAAATAATACTTGTCCTCATCTTTCCAGATATGCTGACCGTAACCTTTTACTTCTTCATACTGGATAACATCTTCCCATTGTAGTCTTGTTGGTTTCATTTATACATTCCTTACTTAAGTGGTGATACATAATCATCTGGAAGTTTGCCCATTGATTCTATCCATTGTTCTTCAGCTTGGGGAATAAGTATTTCAAGTTCTTTATTACTAAAAAGCAACTGATTTTTACGGTTGGAAATCAGTACAATTGGCTTTTTTCTAGCTCTATCTTTTCTAATTTCGTTCTTTTCTTCTTCCGTTGGTGGCCAACAATCGTTTTGAACCTTCCAAGATATTTCAAGTAGCGTCCGTTCTCCACTCTCTAGTAAGGTAAATAATTCTTGTGGTAATTCATAGACAACTAACCAAGAAACTACGGTTCCCTCTTCTAAAACTAAATAATACTTGTCCTCATCTTTCCAGATATGCTGACCGTAACCTTTTACTTCTTCGAACTGGATAACATCTTCCCATTGTAGTTTTGTTGGTTTCATTTGTATTCTCCTAGTGCAAGTTATTCTCTCAACCAGAATATCATAAAATCAGGATTATTTTTCTCTTCCTCAATAGGCTACGCCATCTTTTATCCATTTTCTAGTTTCTAAATCCACATTAAAATAGAAATCACTTCGACCAAATTTATCAAAACAATCTTCATTAAGAGCTTCACATACAATTCTCAGTTTTTCTTTACTTATCTCAGAAATATATAGCATAGTAAACCCTGCAGGAGATTCAATTTGGTCGATTTTATCACCTTCTAAATTATAAACCTCTAGTTCTGATGGAAGGTCAAAATCGCTGAATGAGCGAAATATACTGAAGATACGCTGATATTTAGGACTAAATCGAAGATGATGTAAATGTTGAAAAATAACCTGATGCTTCCCATTATGATTCCAATCTAGTCTCCCTTCCTCTACATTTTGTCGCCCTAATAGTTTTCCTTCTAAACTATAGTAGAAAACGATTTTGTTAATAAGATTTTCCCCACTATAAACCATCACCATGTTCTCATCTTTATTATATTCCGCATGAATGATATCTGGTAGTTCTATCTTTATTACACAACCATTCCAATCCCATATGACTATCCGTTCACTGTAATCGATTTTCATCATCCTTCTCCTACTCTAACTCAGATAAATTCGATCTGGATTGTTTGCTCCGTCATCATGGAGTTCACTTCCTCGACAAGTTTATCTATCTCGTTCTGTGTGATAGGAATGTGATTGTAAGGTGGCTCCCAATTCTGTATGCTTGACCTATATACAATAAAGCTACCAACAGTCAACAACTCTCCCTCTGCTTTTAGAACATAGCCATTTTCATAGTCAAAAGTAACGTTACCACTTGTCCCAGAAATTTTCATTCCATTTCCTTCTTTGCTCAAACATCATTATTTTTCTCAGAAAACTAAATCCTAATACTCATAATAAGGAGAGAAATTCCCCTTCAAATAAGCACTTATACTTTCTCCTATTATACCACACCTCCATTTTCATCTGAAATGGTTTCTATTTTAAGACAAAAAACACTGATCATTCAGTGCTTTTTGATTGAATTACTGCCCCCTGCAAACATAATAATATATATCAATCTTTCTGATTTGTTGTCATTTATGATTTTTATAAAAAAAAAACGATTGAAAAATATAAAATAATAAGTTTTTTGGGGCAGGTTTAGGGTGAAAATATTTTGAAATAATTTATTAAAACACTTGACACCTCGGTTCTCCGTTATATAATATGATTAAGATAAAAAATTGAGGTAAAGAATATGAGAAAAGTTATTCAAGAATTATTAGACAGTTCTATATCTACTTCTACTATTTCACAAGGTGCTGGAGTTCCATGGACTACTGTTTCTGATCTTAGAAAAGGAAAAACAAGCATGGATAAAATGGCGCTTCTAACGGCAGAAAAGCTCTATGAATTTGCTACAGCTGATAAGCATTGATTTCGGTCACTGCTTTTATTATTGCAAACAAAAAAACCGCAAGCTATTGCTTGCGGTTTGTGTAATCTAATTTGAAAGTCTTTCTGTTTTTTTATTTTTCTTCTTTTGGTTTGTCAACGACGGTCACCAGACCATCTGGTTCGGTTTTGAAAGCTAGTTCTGTATGAAGTTCACCCTTTGCCTTCAGGTAGTACCAGCCATCACCAGACTTGATAAATTGCTTAGATAGCAGTCAATAAGACATTGAGAAGAATTGTTGGTAGAAATGTCCATGCTCATTCGCTTAGACATACTTATGCTTCTTTTTTGATTGCAAAGCGTATTGAATTACTATCTATTTCAAAAATCCTTGGTCATGAGAATATGAACGTCACCATCGAAGTCTACGCTCATCAATTAAAAGAACTAGAAGAGGCAAGTAATTCGGAAGTAAGAGAGATATTCGCAAATTTAGGGGCGAATTTGGGGCGAAACACCTCAAATACCCAGTAAAATCAATAGTTTACTGCCCCCTGCAGGAATCGAACCTGCAACTACTCCTTAGGAGGGAGTTGTTATATCCATTGAACTAAGGGAGCTAGAGAAAAACCCTGCTGGATGAGCAGAGTTTTTTAGTCGAATTAACGACGGATTTCTTTGATACGAGCTGCTTTACCTTGAAGAGCACGCAAGTAGTACAATTTCGCACGACGTACTTTACCGTAACGAACAACTTCGATCTTTTCAACACGTGGAGTGTGGATTGGGAAGATACGCTCAACACCTACACCGTTAGAGATTTTACGAACTGTGTAGTTTTCTGAGATGCCAGCACCTTTACGTGCGATAACAACACCTTCAAAAATCTGGATACGTTCACGGTTACCTTCGACAACTTTCGCGTGTACACGAACTGTGTCACCAGGACGGAATGATGGGATATCTGTACGAAGTTGAGCTTCAGTCAAGCTTTGGATTAATGGATTCATTTTATTCTCCTATCTTTGTCAATCTTGAGGAACCTTCCTCAGCGGATAAACTGTATTTTTGTGCGTCCATTACACACAAGATACAGTTTACCAAATTTCCACCTAAAAGTAAAGAAATTTATAGCAGAATTCCTAAAAAAATCGCTAGAAAACCGCCTATGTAAGTTAAGAGAAAATAGCTATAAAACACCTTCTTGTCACTGAATAGTCTCTGCAGCTCGTCATTCAAGGTTGAAAAGGTCGTCAACCCACCACAAAAACCTGTCGCTAAGATAGCATAGATTTCCTTGGATTCCACATAATTGTAGAATAGGCCAATCAAAAAACATCCTAGAAGATTGGCAATGAGAGTTCCTAGAGGTAATTTTGAAGCTTGATTATATCGGGAAAAGAAATAACGCACCAGGGCTCCGAACCCGCAAGCGATTGCAAGATAAACGACTACCATTTCTTCCTCCCTAGAACACAAGCCAAGAGTAGACCTCCACCAATGCTCAAAAATAAGTAGATGCCTAAACTAAGATAACGCCCAGTATCAAGCAGTTTCACGGCATCAAGCATTAGACTAGAAAAGGTTGTTAAACCTCCGCAAAAACCCGTCCCCAACGCCAAAATCAAGCCTTTACTAGTTCCCTTATAGACCAGATAGCCTTTCACCAGATAGACCAAGCAGAAAATGCCCAGATAGTTGACAAGAAGGGTCCCCCAAGGAAAGTCTGGGCTAGCTGGTAACCAAGTGGAAATGAGATAGCGGACAAGGCCTCCCAACATGGCAGCCAGAAAAATTCCGAGCGGATAGAATTGTTCTTTTTTCATTTAATGTTTTGATCCTGATAATCACGCGAACGTTTGAGAATGTCTGAAAAAGTCGCAACAATGGTCTCCTGATAGCGCTTATCTTCTACTCGATTTTTGACTTTTTCAAAAATAATTTCTTCTCTCTTAGTATCTAAAATAGGTTTTCCTGAGGCTTTCTTATAGGCAACTACTCCCTCAACCAAATGCATCCGTTCTTCTAGGAGCTTAACGATTTGGTCGTCGATTTGATCAATTTCTTGCCGAATAATATCTAAATCCATGGCATCTCCTCCTTTATTTGAATTATTGTATCAAAAACCCTCTAAATAGGCTAGTAAAATCCCAAAAAAACTAATAAAAAAACGCACTGACTTCTTCCAGTCAGCGCAGTTTGATTCTTATCCTACTTTTGCAGCCAATTCTTCTGCGAATTGTTCCAAGCGTTCGATGTCTTCTTCCTCAGCAGAAAGATCTACTTTAACGCACTCTGAACCTTTTTCTGCTCCTGTCGCTACAAAAACACGATCAAAGTCATCAACAGCCTTACAGAATTCGTCGTAGAAGGTATCACCTGATCCAACAACCCCGTAGATTTTGCCATTCAAGTTGAGATCTGCTAGGTCTTCGTAAAAGTCCATCATCTCATCTGGCAATTCTCCGTCTCCATAAGTATAAGTCGCAACGATCGCGATGTCCGCCTCCAAGAAGTCTGAAGCGTCAACAGTTGTACATTCATCCACATCGACATCCAAGCCCAAGTCACGCAATTTGTCTGCTACAATATCTGCAATTTCTTCGGTATTACCGGTCATACTGGCAAATACAATTTTTGCTAATGCCATATCGTCCTCCTCAATTTATCTTTCTCCATTATATCATATCTTTTTCATTTTAAAAATAAAAATTCTTGTGCTACAATGAAATGAGAAAGAATTGAGGTTATTTATGGAAATTTGCCAGCAAATATTAGAGAAAATCAAAGAATACGATACCATTATCATTCACCGTCATATGAAACCAGATCCTGATGCCTTAGGGAGTCAGGTAGGTTTGAAAGCTCTTCTCACACACCATTTCCCAGAAAAGACCATCAAAGCAGTCGGTTATAACGAACCAACTCTAACCTGGATGGCGGAAATGGATACTGTCCCAGACAGTGACTACCAAGGAGCTCTTGCTATTATTTGTGATACAGCGAATCGTCCTCGTATCGATGATAAACGCTACGAACAAGCTGCTTTTACCATCAAAATCGATCATCATCCAAATGATGATATCTATGGTGACCTATCATGGGTGGATACAAGTTCAAGCAGTGCCAGTGAGATGATTACATTATTTGCTCAAGAAAATCAGCTAGCTTTGTCTAGTGAAGCGGCACGACTTCTCTATGCAGGAATTGTCGGAGACACAGGGCGTTTTCTCTACCCGTCAACTAGTGCCCGTACCTTTAGAATAGCTGGCCAGCTCCGAGAAATTGATTTTGACTTTGCTGGATTGTCTCGTCAAATGGATACCATGAGCTTCAAGATTGCAAAATTGCAAGGGTATGTTTATGATCACTTAGAAGTTGATGAGAATGGGGCTGCACGCGTTCTGCTTACTCAAGACATCCTGAAAGAATATAAGGTTACGGATGCTGAAACAGCGGCAATTGTCGGAGCACCTGGTCGAATCGATACCGTTAAGGCTTGGGCTATCTTTGTTGAACAAACTGATGGCCACTTCCGCGTGCGAATGCGCAGTAAAATCACTCCTATCAATGAAATTGCCAAACGACATGACGGTGGAGGGCATCCATTAGCCAGTGGCGCTAATTCCTATAGTCTAGAAGAAAACGAACAAATATACCAAGAGCTGAAAGAAGTTCTACAGATTCACCAAGGCTAAGAAAGAATTTTCTTGGCCTTTTATATGCTATATTCTTAAAATATACGGTTTCTTTGTACCTCAGTTTATGGTATAATAAATCAAACTGAATAAAAGGAGACTTAATAATGGAAAAAAATCGTTTGTATATTCTCATTTCTGCTGGAGTAGCCATCCTTGGTTCACTCTTGCCTTGGGCTAGTTTAAATGCAGGTTCTTTTGGGTCTTATAGCGTGAATGGTTACCAAGGAGATGGGTGGTTTGTCATTATCGCTGCTATTGTATCTATTGTTCTTGCGTGCTTGAATAATATGAATAAAGAAATGCCTAAAGGGTTCTCAATTGGTGTCATTGTTGCAGGTGCAATTGCAACTCTCGTCACACTAAATAGTCTCTTTAATGTAAATAAATACATGTCTAACTTTGGTGGATATGGCATTTCAATCGGCTTTGGTTTGATTTTAGCTATTCTTGCTAGCATTGCACTAGTTGTAACTGGTCTCTTGGCAATGTCAGGTGGTAAAATTACCAAAGAATCATTTACTGAATTAGCTGAGTCTGGTAAAGATTTTGCTCAAACTGTCGGACGTGTAACAAGCTCTACCGTTAAAACTGCAGTCGAAGAAATCAAAAAAGAATCTCAAGAACGTAAAAAAGAAGAAACTACAGCTGATAAAACAGAGACAGCTAAAGAGGAAACCGAGCAAAAAGAAGAATCTAAGGAACCAGCTAATGTGGAAGCTGAATCAGCAGCAGAAAATGCAGAACCAGTAAAAGAAGAAACTACTGAATCTGAATCTGAAACAAAAACAGAAGCTGAGCCAGTAGCCGAACCAACTGAAACAGAGGCTGAAGCTGAAACTGTAACAGAATCAACAGAAACAGAACCTACTGAAACTGAAAAAGAGGCTAAATCAGCAGAAGAAAACGCAGAACCAGTAAAAGAAACAGAAGTAAAAAATCAACAAGAAGAAAAAGCTCCAAATCAAGAGAACTAATCATTCTTCTACCCTCACTCCAGTAAACACTGGAGTGATTTTTTATCAAGATTTTTAATAAAATCAGGGAAAAGACTTGCCAAACTTATCAGAATCTGATAGACTAGTATAGTAACAATCTATGGCTCGCAAAGAGACCATGGCAGAAAGGAAATATTGCAAAATGAAAAAAGATATCCATCCAGAATATCGCCCAGTTGTCTTCATGGACACAACTACTGGTTACAAATTCCTTAGCGGTTCAACAAAACGCTCTAACGAAACTGTTGAGTTCGAAGGCGAAACTTACCCATTGATCCGTGTGGAAATTTCATCAGACTCACACCCATTCTACACTGGACGTCAAAAGTTCACTCAAGCAGATGGACGCGTGGATCGTTTCAACAAAAAATACGGTCTCAAATAATGATAAAAAAGAACAGTTACCACTGTTCTTTTTTTGTACTTCTTTTTATGAACCAATCACTACTACTTTCTATGTTGTCAACCTTCACGCTGACACTATAATTGATTTCAAACGAGGTTAAAAAATATCAAAAAGAAGCTTGATATTGAGAATGGTCAAGATGATTGAAACTGCGTAACCTAGGATTGTATTCCACTTGGCATTGGTGAATTCTCCCATCAGTGACTTCTTAGAGGTCAGATAAATTAAGGGGAAGATTGAAAACGGAAGAGCGATTGACAGAAAGACCTGTGAATAGACCAATAACTGATCCAAAGTTTTTTCTTGATGTCCAAACAAAACGGCTACAATAATCACAGGAAGCAAGGCAAAAATACGGGTACCGATACGAATAATCCACTGAGGCAATTTCAGATGCAAGAAACCTTCCATGACAATCTGTCCTGTTAAAGTACCTGTAATGGTCGAATTTTGTCCACTTGCTAAGAGGGCTAGGGCAAATAAAGTTGACAGAGTTGAGCTGGCTATCGCTCCTGCTATTGTCGAATCCTGTAAAGCATTGTACATTTGAGAAAAAGCTGAAATTTCAGATGCATGACCAAAAAAGAGAGATGCCCCTAAAATAAGAAGCAAGGAATTGACAATAAAGGCTAGGGACAACTGAAGATTTGAATCCCAGGTCATAAAACGCACGGCTTTTCGAACATCCTTCTTATCTTTGTGATTGATTTTCCTTGTTTGGGATAGGGATGAATGAAGATAGAGATTATGGGGCATGACTGTCGCTCCCACAATTCCTAGAGCCAAGGTCAATTGGCTTTCATGACCTGGTAACGGTGTTTCAAATAAAGTTGAAGTCGGTAAATAACCACCAAAAATACCCTGAATACTTGGATTGGATAAAGCTACCAGATAGGTAAAGATGGCTAATATGGTTAAAATAAAGGTCGTAACAATGGCTTCAATTTTTTTGAAGCCAAATTTCATCAATAAAAGTAACAAAAATACATCTAAAACGGTTAAGAGGATAGCGACCATAATCGGTATTTTAAATAAAAGATTTAAGGCAATTGCTGAGCCTAAAACCTCGGCTAAGTCTGTCGCCATTAAAGCTAATTCTAAAATCACCCATAAACTATAGCGAAGCCACTTGGGAGCATGATGTGCTGTTGCCTGTGCAAGGTCCATCCTAGACACGATACCGAGCTTTCCAGCCATCTGTTGTAACTGCATGGCAATGATGGATGAAATTAAAATAACAAATAAAAGACTATATTTGTAGGAAGCACCACCAACCACACTGGTAATCCAGTTTCCTGGATCCATGTAGCCAACTGCCACAAGGGCTCCAGGTCCTAAGAATGCTTTTAGATTTTGCCAGAAATGATTGTTATTGGGAGTTTCAATAGATTGGTTGATCTCAGAAAGTGACACTTTTTTATGAGAAGACATAGATACTTACCTCTTTCTAAACCTACTTTTTCATTATTTTCTATTAGAGAAAAATAAGATTGACTTTAAACTATTAAAACAATGAAAACTATATGAAAAACATTTAGTTTTTTTTTCATTATTTTTCTTAAGGCACCTTAATATTTTTCTTAAGGCACCTTAATTATAACACAAAAAATGAAAACTATATGAAAAACATTTAGTTTTTTCATTATTTTTCTTAAGGCACCTTAATATTTTTCTTAAGGCGCCTTAATTATAACACAAAAAATGAAAACTATATGAAAAACATTTAGTTTTTTCATTATTTTTCTTAAGGCACCTTAATTATAAAAAATATGATAAAAACTTAAGAAAATTCAACAAAATTTTAGGGAAAGTCAGAATAAGTCTACTCATTAACGATAATGATAAATCTATTGATAAACTTTGACATTTAATAGTGAACTGTAACTATTATTTCTAACTCGATTTCTCTATAAAAGATGAAAAACCAGCGTCTTTTGACGCTGGATAAAAGCTACTTAGATCATTTAACAAGAAACTAAATTGCTTCTGTAACGAAGCTACGGCTTTCAAGTACCTTAAGCATAGCATCCGCTGTATCTAGGGCTGTAAAGAGTGGTACACCATGTTCGATAGCTGAACGGCGGATTTGTTCACCATCTTCATCAGCAGTTCGCTTAGTACCAACTGTGTTGATGATAGCTTGGATTTTCCCTTTACGAACATAGCTTGGGATATCATGTTCATCATCACCAATCTTACCAACGAGTTGAGCCTTCAAGCCATGACCTTCAAAGAAAGCTGCTGTTCCTTGAGTCGCAAGGATACCATAACCAATATTTTGGAAACGACGAGCCAAATCCAAAGCTTCTTCCTTGGCATCATCTGCGATAGTAAAGACAACATTTCCAAAGGTTGGCAAGTGAAGATAAGAAGCTTCAAAGGCCTTGTAGAGAGCTTTTTCAAGAGTCGTATCAGAACCCATAACCTCCCCTGTTGACTTCATTTCAGGACCAAGCAAGCTATCTACTTTCGCTAGCTTGGTAAATGAGAAGACTGGTGCTTTAATATGAACACGACTACTTTCTGGGTAAAGTCCATCTTGGTAACCAAGTTCTTCAAGACTTTGACCAAGAATTAACTTAGTTGCAACCTGAGCCATCGGGATATTGGTTACTTTTGATAGGAATGGAACAGTACGGCTGGCACGTGGATTGACCTCAATAACGTAGACTTTCTCATCCTTGATGACAAACTGAATGTTCATCATACCAAGACAGTTAAGGCCGATTGCTAGGCGTTTTGTGTAGTCTGCGATAGTTTCCTGAACCTTTTGAGACAAGGTTTGTGGAGGATAAACGGCCATTGAGTCACCTGAGTGGACACCGGCACGTTCGATGTGCTCCATGATACCAGGGATGAGGACATTTTTTCCGTCTGAAATAGCATCGACTTCGCACTCTTGCCCAACGATATAAGAATCGACAAGAACTGGGTGGTCTGGACTAGCCTTAACAGCAGTTCTCATGTAAGAACGAAGGTCTTCTTCGTTTTCAACAATTTCCATAGCACGTCCACCTAAAACATAAGATGGGCGAACGAGGACTGGGAAGCCAATCTTGCGAGCTGCAAGCACTGCTTCTTCTTCATTGGTAGCCGTTTGTCCTGGTGGCTGTGGAATATCCAAGTCTTTAAGAGCTTGCTCGAAGAGGTCACGGTCTTCAGCTCGATCTAGGTCAGCGACTTGAGTTCCAAGAATGGTCACACCTGCTTTTGCCAATGGCTCTGCAAGGTTGATAGCTGTTTGACCACCAAACTGAACGATGACGCCTTTTGGTTGCTCAAGGTCAATGACATTCATGACATCTTCGAATGTCAATGGTTCAAAGTAGAGCTTGTCAGATACCGAGAAGTCTGTTGAAACGGTCTCTGGGTTTGAGTTCATGATAATAGCTTCATAACCAGCAGCCTGAATAGCCTTGACTGAGTGAACAGTTGCGTAGTCAAACTCAACCCCTTGTCCGATACGGATTGGACCAGAACCTAGGACTAGTACAGATTCCTTATCAGACTTGATAGATTCATTTTCCCAGCCATAGGTTGAATAGAAATATGGCGTTTCAGAGTCGAACTCTGCCGCACAAGTATCGACCATCTTATAGACTGGAACAATCTGGTTTTCCAAACGTAGTTGGCGAACTTGGTCAGCTGTTATTTTCCATAGTTCAGCAATCTTACGGTCTGAGAAGCCATTTAGTTTAGCTGTTTTCAAAACTTCTAGATCTTGTGGATGGGCACCCAATTCTTGCTCAATTTCAAAGATATGCAAGAGTTTATCCAAATAGAAGATATCAATCTTGGTCAATTCAGAAATTTCTTCTGGTGTGTAACCACGGCGAATAGCTTCTGAAACGTAGAAGAGACGGTCATCTTGGGCTTTCACAACCTTTTCAATCAAAGCATCATCTGAAACCGCTGCAAGCTCAGGCATTTCATTGTGGTGAACGCCAATTTCAAGCGAACGACATGCCTTGAGAAGTGACTCCTCGATGTTACGACCGATCGCCATGACTTCACCAGTTGCTTTCATCTGAGTTCCAAGACGGCGCTCACCTTTTTCAAACTTGTCAAATGGGAAACGTGGAATCTTGGCAACCACGTAGTCAAGTGCTGGTTCAAACATGGCATAGGTTGAACCCGTAACTGGGTTGATGACCTCATCCAAGGTCAAACCGACGGCAATCTTGGCGGCCAATTTGGCAATCGGATAACCCGTCGCCTTAGAAGCAAGGGCTGACGAACGCGATACACGAGGGTTTACTTCGATAACATAGTACTTGAAGCTATGCGGATCAAGGGCCAGCTGAACGTTACACCCCCCTTCAATCTTGAGAGCGCGGATAATGCTCAAGCTCGCGTCACGTAGCATTTGGTTTTCATAGTCAGACATGGTTTGCGCAGGGGCGAATACGATGGAATCCCCTGTGTGAATCCCCACTGGATCAAAGTTTTCCATGTTACAAACAACGAGGGCATTGTCAGCTGAATCGCGCATGACTTCATATTCGATTTCCTTGAAACCTGCGATTGAACGCTCAATCAAACACTGGGTAACAGGTGACAGTTTCAACCCATTTTCAGAAATTTCACGCAATTCTTCTTCGTTGGCACACATACCACCACCAGTACCACCAAGTGTAAAGGCTGGACGAACGATAACAGGGTAGCCGATTGATGCTGCAAAGGCAACAGCTTCTTCCACTGTGTTGACAATTTCAGATTCTGGAATTGGTTGCTCAAGCTCTTCCATCAATTGTTTAAAGAGGTCACGGTCCTCGGCTTGGTCGATGGCAGATAATTTAGTTCCCAGAAGTTCGACACCGAGCTCATCTAAGATACCGTTTTTAGACAATTCCATGGCCATATTGAGTCCTGTCTGGCCACCGAGAGTTGGAAGCAAGGCATCTGGACGTTCCTTACGGAGAATACGTGTCACAAACTCGAGTGTAATCGGTTCAATGTAGACCTTGTCCGCAATCTCCTTGTCCGTCATGATGGTTGCAGGATTTGAGTTCACCAAGACAACCTCATAGCCTTCCTCTTTCAAAGACAAGCAGGCCTGGGTCCCAGCATAGTCAAACTCAGCAGCCTGACCAATAATAATCGGACCAGAACCAATCACCATAATTTTTTGAATATCAGTACGTTTAGGCATTTATAAGATATTAAGGGCGTCAAGCGGACAAAGCTAAAATAGGGGTTATGACGAAGAACTGTCAGTTCTAGGAATAGTTATCTTTTTAGCACCGTCCGTAGCCCGTATTCAGTTCAGCAAATACGGACCACCCTTCTCCTTTCTATTTGGCAACTCTCGGGTTGCCATTAAATAAATTCTCCGACGATTTTTTAGAGAAACGATATTTTTCGATAAAAAATCTAGTGCAGGGAGTTTTTAGTTCGCCCAATAGCGACTAAAAGAAACGACCTGCCTTTCTATTCGTCGCCTCACAGAGCGACATTAAATAAGATACAAAGGACGAATAGAAAGCGATTGAATTTTAGGAAACCAAGGAAGGATTGACAATCCAGGTTGGTTTCTCTAAATTCCGAGCTTTCCGTTCGTGTTCAGTTACATAAATTCTCTAACGAGCTTTTACTCGTTCTTAGTTTGTTTGTTTAAAAGCTTCCATCATCTCGATAAACTCGTCAAATAGGTAGCTTGCGTCGTGTGGACCGGGAGCTGCATCTGGGTGGAATTGCACGGAAAAACCTGGTTGGTATCTGTGACGTACACCTTCAACTGATTTGTCATTGATTTCTTCGTGAGTAATGATCAAATGCTCTGGCAAGTCCTCACGGCTGACTGCATAACCATGGTTTTGGCTGGTAAAGTCTACACGTCCTGTTGCAATCTCACGTACCGCGTGGTTAAATCCACGGTGACCAAATTTCATCTTGTAGGTCTTAGCCCCGTTTGCCATAGCAAAGAGTTGGTGTCCCATACAAATACCGAAAATTGGAATTTTCCCTTGCACACCACGAATCATGTCCAGTGCTTCTGGAACGTCTTCTGGGTTTCCTGGACCATTTGACAACATAACTCCATCAGGATTGAGGTGGAGAATTTCTTCTGCCGTTGTTGAATAAGGAACAACCGTCACGTTACAGTTACGCTTAGAAAGTTCACGTAGGATTGAGTGCTTGAGACCAAAGTCCACTAACACCACACTCAAACCAACTCCAGGAGCTGGATAGGAAGTTTTAGTAGAAACCTGCTTGATATTGTCTGTCGGCAAGACTGTTGCTTGGAGCTGATCCGTCACATGGTCCATGCTGTCCCCAACGTGAGTCAAGGTTGCACGCATGGTACCATGCTTACGGATAATCTTGGTAAGTGCACGCGTATCAATCCCTGAAATACCCGGAATTTTCTTAGCTTTCAAAAATTCATCCAGCGTCATTTGGTTGCGCCAGTTGCTAGCTCGACGCGCCTCTTCGAAAACGACAACTCCCTTACAAGTTGGAATGATGGATTCGTAATCATCACGGTTGATTCCATAATTTCCCACCAAAGGATAAGTGAAGGTCAAGATTTGTCCATTATAAGACTGGTCTGTAATGGATTCTTGATAGCCGGTCATCCCTGTGTTAAAGACGATTTCGCCTGTTACATCAATATCTGCTCCGAAGGCCTTGCCTTCAAAAACTGTGCCATCTTCTAATACTAGAAGTCTTTTTGTCATATTTTCACCTCTCGTGGACGCTCACTGGCGTCTTTTAACGTCTTGTGTTTTCATTGGCGTTTCTACTCGCCAATACGGATTCTAAGATTGCCATTCGAACAAAGACACCGTTGGTCATTTGTTGGACAATGCGTGATTTTGGCGCTTCAACCAAGTGGTCAGCAATTTCCACATCTCGATTAACTGGAGCAGGATGCATAATAATGGCTTCTTCTTTTAAGCGATTATAGCGCTCTTGGTTCAAACCGTGTTGAGCATGGTAGTCTTCTTTTGAAAAGACCGCTCCACTTCCATGGCGTTCATGTTGAACGCGGAGCAACATCAAAACATCCACATGATCAACAATCTCATCAATAGTTACAAACTGTCCATAGTCCGCAAATTCTTGACTTCTCCATTCCTCAGGTCCTGCAAAGTATAGTTCAGCTCCCAAGCGTTTCAAAATCTGCATATTGGACTTGGCAACACGTGAGTGGTCCAAGTCGCCTGCAATAGCAACCTTGAGACCCTCAAAGTGCCCAAATTCCTCATAAATGGTCATCAAATCAAGCAAGCTCTGGCTAGGATGTTGACCTGAGCCATCCCCACCATTGATAATGGAAGTCGTAATCGACGGACTCGCAATCAACTCTCTGTAATAGTCAACCTCTGGGTGGCGAATCACACAGACATCCACTCCTAGAGCAGATAGGGTCAAGATGGTATCATACAGTGTCTCACCCTTATTGACTGAGCTAGTCTTCACATCAAAGTCCAATCGCTCGAGCCCTAGCTTAATCTCTGCCACTTCAAAGGACTTATGTGTCCGTGTAGAATCTTCAAAGAAGAGATTCGATACGATAGGTTTGTTCTCGTAGGGAAGTTGGGCTCCGTTTTTAAACTCGATTCCTCGTTTGATCAATTTCATCACTTGATCGACAGTGAGGTCTTCCATGGAAACCACATGATTCAATGCTTGTTGATTTTCTGACATGGCTACTCCTTCAGCTTTCTAAGCTTCTTCAGTAATCAGAACTCTGTCTTGGCCATCAAGTTCTGTCATCTCTACGATGATTTCTTCAGAACGGCTAGTTGGGATATTTTTCCCAACGTAATCTGGACGGATAGGCAATTCTCTATGTCCACGGTCAACTAGCACCGCAAGACTCACGCGCGCAGGACGACCATGGCCGACAATGTTATCAATAGCGGCGCGGATGGTACGGCCTGTATAGAGTACATCATCCACCAAGATAACTTCACGGTCTGTCACATCAACAGAAATCAAAGAAGTATCTTCTCCGCTTTTAACATCATCACGGAAAGGTTTGGTGTCCAATTCCACAACAGGAACAGTGATGTTTTCCAACTGCTCCAAGCGTTCTTTGATACGATGAGCGATGAAAACACCTCGCGTTTTTATCCCAGCTAGGATAATTTTATTCAAATCCTTATTGCGCTCAATAATCTCATAAGTAATTCGCGTAATCGCTCGTTTGACAGTCAATTCGTCTACAACTTCTTTTGTCTTCATGACAAACCTCCAAAAAGAAAAGTCTCCTTCTACAAGGAGACTTGAAATGTATAGCCAAGCGAGCCCTACTGTAAACAGTATAGACTTCACCCTTCTACTTTATCGCGCTCCTTGCCTGCCTCACGGGACAGGTTTAAAGGACTATTTAGTTATCATTTACTATAGCACAAAGCACCCTTAAAATCAAGCAAAAACTTTTTTCAGAGTCCCCTTAAACATTGCTAAAATCATATAATTGAGGATAGTGATCACATTCTGGATTTTTTGGATGACAGATAGCCCGTCCAAAGTATATCATGGCTTGGTGGGCTGCCAACCATTTCTCTGGTGGCAGAATGTCCATGACACGTTTTTCTACTTCGAGGGGTGTAGCCGATTTCTTGACAATATCATGATGCTTGCAGATACGCTCAACATGAGTGTCCACTGCAAAGGCTGGAATCCCAAAGCCAACACTCATGACGACATTTGCTGTTTTGCGACCAACACCTGCTAGGCTTTCTAATTCCTCGCGAGTCTGAGGTACTTGGCCGTCAAAATCGTCTAATAGTTGTTGGGCACATTTTTTAAGGAATTTAGCCTTATTTCGATACAGTCCCAGACGAGAAATGTGTGAAGCAATTTCACTTTCAGTTGCGACAGACATGGCTTGAGGCGTTGGAAAAGCAGCAAAGAGACCTGGTGTAGCCTTGTTGACTGCAGCATCTGTCGTCTGGGCTGACAACATCACTGCAACCAAGAGTTCAAAATGATTGCGAAAATCTAGACTTGGTTTGGCATCTGGAAAAAGGGCAATAATTTCCTCAATGACATGACGGGCACGTTTCTTGGATAAAACCATCTACTCGTCTCCATCAAACAGTCCTTGCAAGCCAGCAAATGGACTGTTTTCTTCTTTCTTGACTGCTTGTTGAGCTTGATATTCGTCTTCAGTCATGATTTGCCAGTCATTTCCAGACACAAAACCTTGGCCCGCTTCTTCTTCTGCCGTCAAGATCTTGATTGGGATATTGAGCAAGATATTATCTGCTACGCTCTCAGCAAGGTCGATTTCCCCATTTTCGATAGACAAGACCAAGTCATCATCAAGAACTTCCTGGTCCAGTTGGTTGGTCGCTCCTTCCATGAAGACCTCTGTGACTGGATAAGACTCAGCCAACTCAACTGGTTCCATACTACGACTGGAAGCAAGAACAATGGTATATGACAACTGATAGTCTAAGAAATACAGACGGTCTTCGTACTGCACCTTCCCCACTGCAAGGATATCTTTGACATCTAAAATTTCTTGATTTCGTTTACGCAAGTCTGATGCCAGGTCTAAAGCTTGTTCAAAATGCAGGCCTTCAGGTTGCTTACGAATTTCTTGAATATTTAACTTCATATTTCCTCCATAAAGATGTACTCACTTGATTATACCATGAAAAGGCTATAAGTCAGCCTCCCAAACTTTGATATTAAAATCTCATTTTTAACATATTTACTATGACATATTTTCTGTTTAGTGCTATACTATAGGCAAGAATACATCAGAGCAAGGAGGATGCTCATATGGAAGACAAAGCACTCATCACTGAAGCTTACCAACTGCTTTCCGAGTTAAATCAAAGTTTCCAAAATTGCAAACAAGGTACAGCCGATGATTTCCGTCTACAAGAACTGCTGAACAGCACTCTTAAGGAACTTAAAAAAGCGGAAAAGCTTGACAATAGTATCTTAATCGACCTTGAGAAATTTTACCAACGTACCAGTCTACTTATTGGACTAGGTAGCCTAAAACTAAACGACCCAGCACGCACCGCTTGGCGCAACTATGACAAGTTCCATTACGAGCACGTCAAACACGTACTGACTCTTTATGGACCTGTTTTTGGATTTTAGAGTTTAGAATTTTGGATTTTCTATTGACAAAATTTTCTTAAAGGTATAGGATAGAGGTACTAATACTCGGAGGTAAGGAAGACATGAACAACTAAGTCTATCAAATAAAGAACTTTATTTAGTAGATCTTGTTTTTGTCTCTTTTTGCATGCTCTTTTTGTACTAGATTTTCTAGTACTTTATCCTCTTTGAAAATCCAAAAAACTAGAAAGCTAACCATCTGCTCCTCTTGACTTGGATAGGGTTAGACTGACCTAGATTGATGGGATTTTTGACATGGATAATGGCATTTTTTTACAGTGACTTTGGGCTCTACTAGATAAAGTAGAGCTTTTTGTTATGCACTATGGACATTCTAGAAAGGGCGACAATATGATAAAAATCAATCATCTAACTATCACGCAAAACAAAGATCTGCGAGACCTTGTATCTGACTTAAGCATGACTATCCAAGACGGGGAAAAGGTTGCTATTATTGGTGAAGAAGGAAATGGTAAATCAACTTTGCTGCGAGCTTTAATGGGGGAAGCATTGCCTGATTTCACTATCAAGGGCGACATCCAGTCTGACCTTCAGTCACTGGCCTACATTCCTCAAAAGTTACCTGAGGAGCTAAAAAATAGAACTCTACACGATTACTTCTTTTTAGATTCCGCTGATTTAGACTACAGTATTCTCTATCGCTTGGCTGAGGAGTTGCACTTTGATAGCGACCGTTTTGCTAGCGACCAAGAAATTGGTAGCCTCTCGGGGGGCGAAGCTTTGAAAATTCAGCTCAGTCACGAGTTAGCAAAACCTTTTGAGATTCTATTTTTAGATGAACCTTCAAATGACCTAGACCTTGAGACGGTTGATTGGCTAAAAGGTCAGATTCGAAAGACTAGGCAAACTGTTATTTTCATTTCCCATGATGAAGACTTTCTCTCTCAAACGGCTGATACTATTGTCCACTTGCGATTAGTCAAGCATCGGAAAGAAGCGGAAACGCTAGTCGAGCATTTAGACTATGATCGCTATAGTGAGCAGAGAAAGGCTAATTTTGCAAGACAAAGCCAGCAAGCTGCTAACGACCAGAGAGCCTATGACAAAACCATGGAAAAGCATCGCCGAGTCAAGCAAAATGTAGAAACTGCACTTCGAGCTACCAAAGACAGTACTGCCGGTCGCCTATTGGCTAAAAAGATGAAAACTGTTCTCTCTCAAGAAAAACGCTTTGAAAAGGAAGCTCAGTCCATGATACAAAAGCCACTTGAAGAGGAACAAATCCAACTTTTCTTCTCAGATATCCAACCATTACCAGCTTCTAAAGTCTTAATCCAACTGGAAAAAGAAAATTTGTCCATTGGCGAGCGTATTTTAGCTCAGGAGTTACGACTAACGGTCCGTGGCCAAGATAAAATCGGTATCATCGGGCCAAATGGTGTTGGAAAATCAACTCTGTTAGCCAAGTTGCAACAGCTGCTCAGCGCCAAAAGAGAGATTTCGCTTGGTTTTATGCCACAAGATTACCATAAAAAACTGCAATTGGATTTATCTCCAGTAGCCTACCTCAGCCACACTGGACAAAAAGAAGAACTACAGAAAATCCAATCTCACCTAGCCAGTCTCAATTTCAGCTATCCAGAGATGCACCACCAAATCCGCTCCCTATCTGGCGGGCAACAAGGTAAACTCCTACTTTTGGATTTAGTGTTGCGCAAACCAAACTTTCTCCTTCTGGATGAGCCTACACGAAATTTTTCTCCCACTTCTCAACCTGAAATCAGAAAACTCTTTACCTCCTATCCCGGCGGTCTGATCACTGTTTCGCATGACAGACGCTTCTTAAAAGAGGTCTGTACGAGTATCTATCATTTGACAGAAAAAGGATTAGAAGTAGTTGATTTACAAGATTTATAAATGTTGAACATAGCAAAAATCCAGAGAGACTTCTCTGGATTTTTTTACATGTGTTTCAAGCGTTCGATTCGTTCTGAGATGGGTGGGTGGGTATAAAAGAGTTTTTGTAGTCCCCCACCTTTCTTGGGATCATTAATATAAAGAGCGCTGCTGGCATCGTCAACATGGTGATGCATCGGCTCGCTATTGTCCAATTTACGCAAGGCATTGATCATCCCTTGAGGATTGCGAGTCAGCTCTACACTAGATGCATCCGCCAGAAATTCCCTCTGACGGGAAATAGCCAGTTGCACCAAGGTTGCTGCGAGAGGTGCTAGAACAATGGCTAAGAGAGAGATGATAAGCATGATAATCTCTAGACCATTTCCATCACGATCATTATCGCTCCGTCTGCGACCCGCGCCACCCCACCACATCATCCGTCCTGCCATACTAGACAGAAGGGTAATGGCACTGGCAAGGGCAACAGCAATGGTCGAAATACGGATATCGTAGTTTCGGATATGACTGACCTCATGCCCCATAACAGCTTCCAGTTCCTCGCGATTCATGATAGCCAGAAGGCCCGAAGTGGCTGCGACAGCTGCATTCTGCGGGTTTGAACCTGTTGCAAAGGCATTTAAAGAAGAATCCTCAATAATGAAAACACGCGGCATGGGAATCTGAGCGACCATGGCCATATCTTCTACTACATGGTAGAGGTCTGGGGCTGTTTGCTCATCAACCTCACGCGCCCCATTCATAGACATGACAATCTCTGTCGATTGAAAGATCATGGTCAGAGCGTAGATAAGGCCGATAATCAAGGCAATAATCATGCCCCCAAGACCTGAGCGCATGAAGAGATAGCCAACCGCATAACCAACCAAGGCCAAGAGTAGGAAGAAAACCAGCAACAAAATCCAAGTTTTTCGTTTATTGCTCGCAATTTGATCAAACAACATCTTAGTCACCTAAACCGCTAAAGTCAACTTTAGGAACTGCCTTTTCCTCTTCAGGTGTTTGAAGGAAGTCTGCAGCTTTAAAGCCAAATAGCCCTGCGATGATGTTACTTGGGAAGCTTTCAAGTTTTACATTGTAGTTGCTGACAACACTGTTGTAGAGTTGGCGTGAATATGAAATTTTATTTTCTGTATTGGTCAACTCTTCTTGCAATTTGATAAAATTAGCACTAGCTTTCAAGTCTGGGTAATTCTCTGCTACTGCAAAGATACCAGAAATCTGGCGGGTAAGGGCATCACTGGCCTTCATAGCTTCTGCCGGTGAAGTTGCTGCGGCTACTTGTCTACGAAGTTCTGTCACTTTTTCCAAGGTAGAACCTTCATATTTCGCATAGCCTTTGACTGTTTCAATCAAGTTTGGGAGGAGATCATTACGACGCTTCAACTGAACATCTATCTGGCTCCAAGCCTCCTTGGTCTGCATACGATTTTTAACCAAACCGTTATAGCTAACAATCACAAAAATAACAATCAGAGCCAAAACTCCAAGAATAATCCAAGTCATAATCTTATTCCTTTCTGCTTTTAGATTACTACCAGTATATCAAAATTTTAACGAATATGGTAAAATAAGATGATACTAGAGAAGGAAACTACTATGAAACCAGAAACATTTTACAGCCTACTAGCTGAGCATAATCTTCCACTTTCGGACCAGCAAAAGAACCAATTTGAACGGTATTTTGAACTCTTGGTCGAGTGGAATGAAAAGATTAACCTGACCGCTATTACAGATAAAGAGGAAGTTTATCTCAAACATTTTTATGATTCGATTGCACCTATTCTGCAAGGCTTGATTTCAAATGAAACTATCAAACTTCTTGATATCGGAGCGGGGGCAGGATTTCCTAGTCTACCCATGAAAATCCTCTATCCTCAGTTAGATGTGACCATCATTGATTCGCTCAATAAGCGCATCAACTTCCTTCAGCTTTTGGCTCAAGAGCTGGATTTGGAAGGTGTTCACTTCTACCATGGACGGGCAGAAGACTTTGCCCAAGACAAGAACTTCCGTGCCCAATTTGATGTGGTGACGGCTCGTGCGGTTGCCCGCATGCAGGTTTTGTCTGAGCTGACTATTCCCTATCTTAAAGTCGGCGGAAAACTATTGGCACTCAAGGCCAGCAATGCTCCTGAGGAATTGCTAGAAGCCAAGAACGCTCTCAACCTCCTCTTCAGCAAGGTCGAAGACAATCTCAGCTACGCTCTACCAAATGGAGATCCGCGCTACATCACTGTGGTCAAAAAGAAAAAGGAGACGCCTAACAAGTACCCAAGAAAGGCTGGCATGCCCAATAAACGCCCGCTTTAAACAATGGTGCACCCTTGTTTAAAGTTCAGAAAACCATTTACAAAATCAACTTCGCTCTCACATTTCTAGGCTCGGGAAAAAAATGATTTACAAAATCATACCTCGCTCTCGCATTTCCGGGCTCGGGAAAAAATGATTTACAAAATCATACCTCGCTCTCGCATTTCCGGGCTCGGGAAAAAATGATT
Organism: Streptococcus oralis ATCC 35037; assembly: GCF_900637025.1. Classification (NCBI taxonomy): domain Bacteria; kingdom Bacillati; phylum Bacillota; class Bacilli; order Lactobacillales; family Streptococcaceae; genus Streptococcus; species Streptococcus oralis. Next base: position 657,751 of record NZ_LR134336.1, on the reverse strand, counting down.
TACAAAATCAAACCTCGCTTTCGCATTTCTAGGCTCGGGAAAAATTCGTTTACAAAACGGACCTCGCTCTCGCATTTCCGAGCTCGGGAAAAAATGATTTACAAAATCATTTTTTTCTGCTATACTATCACAAGCAAAGGTTTTTAATGTCATCCTGTGAGGTGACGAAGGCGCAGATTTATATAAATTTTTAAAAGATAGCTATTTTTTAAAAAGTCTTACTCTGAGGGCCTATTGCTGCAAAATAATGGGCTCTTTTTTGGTGCCCAAAAGTGAGGTTTTTATGAAACAGGAATCAACTGTTGACTTGTTACTAGACGTTGATCAACGTCCTTCTGCTGGTAAAGGTATTCTTCTCAGCTTCCAGCACGTATTTGCCATGTTTGGTGCAACCATTCTCGTTCCCTTAATTTTGGGAATGCCCGTGTCGGTTGCTCTCTTTGCTTCCGGTATTGGAACACTTATCTACATGATTTCTACTGGTTTTAAGGTTCCAGTTTACCTAGGTTCTTCATTCGCCTTTATCACGGCTATGTCTCTAGCCATGAAAGAAATGGGGGGCGATGTATCTGCTGCTCAAACTGGAGTTATCCTGACTGGTTTAGTTTATGTTCTTGTAGCAGCAAGTGTTCGTTTTGCAGGTACGAAATGGATTGACAAACTCTTGCCCCCAATCATTATCGGACCTATGATTATCGTTATCGGTCTTGGTCTTGCTGGTTCTGCTGTAACGAATGCTGGACTTGTAGCAGACGGAAACTGGAAAAACGCCCTTGTAGCCGTTGTTACATTCTTGATTGCCGCCTTTATCAATACAAAAGGAAAAGGTTTCCTTCGTATCATTCCTTTCCTCTTTGCCATCATCGGTGGGTACATCTTCGCTATGATGCTTGGTTTGGTTGACTTTACCCCAGTCCTTCAAGCCAATTGGTTTGAAATTCCTGGTTTCTACTTGCCATTTAGTACAGGTGGAGCCTTTAAAGAGTACAACTTGTACTTCGGTCCTGAAACAATCGCCATCTTACCAATCGCTATTGTAACCATTTCAGAACACATCGGAGACCACACAGTTTTAAGCCAAATCTGTGGCCGTCAATTCCTAAAAGAACCAGGACTTCACCGTACGCTTCTCGGTGACGGTATCGCGACATCTGTATCTGCTTTCCTAGGTGGACCAGCTAATACGACTTACGGAGAAAATACAGGAGTTATCGGGATGACTCGTATCGCTTCTGTCTCTGTTATCCGTAACGCGGCCTTCATCGCCATTGCTCTTAGCTTCCTAGGTAAATTCACTGCCTTGATTTCAACCATTCCAAATGCTGTGCTTGGTGGCATGTCCATCCTTCTCTACGGAGTTATCGCCAGCAACGGTCTAAAAGTTTTGATTAAAGAGCGCGTTGACTTCAGTCAAATGCGTAACCTCATCATCGCAAGTGCCATGTTGGTACTTGGACTCGGTGGAGCCATCCTCAAACTTGGGCCAGTTACGCTTTCAGGTACTGCTTTATCAGCCATGACAGGAATCATCCTGAACTTGATTTTGCCACACGAAAATAAAGACTAATCATCTCTACACACAAAATCCACTCGATTGAGTGGATTTTTTAATTACTTACTCTTTATTTCCAACAGTAAATCTTTCAATGAAATAATGGTCACGGCTAGTAAAATCATAGCCATACCGACAAAATCAATCGCATAAAACTGTTCCTTCATAATCAGAAAGGCAAAGAAAACCGCAGAAATTGGTTCTATGGAAGCCAATAAACTAGACTTAACAGGGCCTATCAGACTAGCTCCCTTTAGGAAAGCTGTATAGGCAAAGACCGTTCCGATGATGATAATCCCAGCAAATGCAAAGAGAAAATCTAAGCTGGTTGGTATGCTGGCCTGTAAGACTCCTGTGAAGGGAATAGCCACTACACCAGAAATAACCATCCCGACACCAATCACCAAAATACTGCCCCACTTCTTAATCAAAACGATGGGAAGGATAATATAGAGAGCATAGGTCAAGGCTGAAAAGAGGCCCCAGAAAAGTCCAGCAGGTGTGACAGACAACTGGTCAAGTTTCCCATGCGTCGCGATAAGAAACGTTCCTCCAATTGCTAAACCAATCGAAATAATCTCAGCCAGAGTCGGTGCTACCTTATCTTTCATACAGGTATAAACCAAAATCCCAACAGGACATACATACTGGAGAACCGTTGCCGTTCCAGCATTGGTCTCCTGAATGGCAGAAAGATAGGCAAACTGGTTTAAGAAAAGTCCGAACACTGCAAATAGCAACAGAGATATCAGACTTTTTCTGTCTTTTAAAAAAGCATAGAGTTTATCCTTTGCAGTCGTATAGGATAAGAACACCAGTGCCAAGCCTGCAATGATAAGTCGCAAATTGGTCAAGACTAAAGCAGAAATCCCGTGTGCCATCAGGTATTGGCCACTGGTTCCAGACAAGCCCCAAGCAATCCCTGCCACTACTGTATACAGAGTTCCTTTTACGGTTTTTGACATACTTCTTCCTACTCCTCTTGACGAATCATTTCCATCACTTGATTTCGATCGACTATCCACTGGGCACGCTCATCCTTCTCATACGTTCGATTGGATAGAAAGATAGACGCTTCCTGCTTCTCCCGATTCCACATGATAAAGGTACCAGTATAGCCCGTATGGTCGAGCCAAGCTCCTTCCAGATTCCATGATAGAGACCGCTCCTTATCATCTAAAGGAGAAAAATTTCGGCTCAATTCTGCTGCAAAATCATCTTTCAAATAATGTTCCAGAAAGATCTGCAAATCCTTAACAGTCGAAAACAAACCAGCACTTCCTGCGTGTTTCCCTAATAGACGGGCTTTGGGATCGTGAATGTTTCCGGCCTCCACCCCTCTCACTGTTGGTACAGCTTGCTCAACAGGACCAAACATCGTTTCCTTCATCCCCCATGGTTCCAAAACTTGTTTTTTTATAATCTGATCCAAGTCTTGGTTAAAGATTTTTTCCAAAAGAAAGCCCAAGAGTAAAAAGTGAACGTCCGAGTATAGGAAGGCTGGCTGATTTCGTCTGTTGAGGTGAAACATGGCTTCTCTTAATTCCTCTGCCCTTAACTTGTCTCGATTGGGAATAAAGGGGTCCAAGTCTGTGGCATGGGTCAGAAGCTGCCGTATAGTGATATCAGGATAATCACACTCCGGTAAAAAATCCGTTACCGGTCGCTCAATATCGAATGTGCCCTGCTGCCACAAGAAGGTCAAAACCGTCCCCACTCCCACGACCTTACTCACACTGGCTAGATCATAAACCAAACCACTTTCTGTCTTCAAGTCTCTTTCTGGATCACTCAATCCTAGATAAGACTCTTTCCATTCACCATCCTTATAATACGCAAAAGAGGCCCCGGGATAAATCCCTGCCTCAATTTGATTTTCTATTTTTCTTAGAATTTTTTCCCACTTCATGCTTCTTCAAACCACAATTCAATGTTATTGGTATCTTTACCGAGGAAGAATTTTTCAGACTTAGGGACAAAGTAGCCTGTCTTTTCAAATTTCTGACGAAGACTGGTTAGATCAAAATTCTTGACTAAAAATTTTAACATCGTCAGGTCCCAAGTGACATTGTTTTCAACAGCCAAATCTGGTCCTTGTCCTTTAGTAAAGGTAATTACTGGCGCTACTCCTTCGGGATCAAGTAAACTCTCTGTCCCTTCAGGTAAACGCAACTCCATAGAAACCTCAAATTGGCTCACGTATTTTATACTTGTATTTGAATAAAATTCAGGAACAGTTTCCAGTGGAACCAAATCTCTTATATCATCTTCTGCATGAACAAGGATCACATCCTCTTCAGGAGAAACAATCTCAAAAGCATACCCACGGTTTCCTTTAAATAGGCGAGGAAGAGACTTCATCTGAGAAAGGAGGGCCTCGATTTCAGAAGGATTCTCAACCTTTATCAAGAGTCTAGCTAGCTTCTTAAGCCCTTCAACTCTGCGTGTTCGCATGCTTGGAGCCTCTTCTAAAATCAATCTTTCAGTACCTGTCTGATCACCTAAGGAAAGAAAGGCAGACTCTTCCAGCAAAGGTTTCATCCCTAGGGTTTCAATGTAAAATTTTTCATTTAATTTTCGATTATTAACTTTCAAAGTCGGAACGATCCGAACAATCTCATTCACATTCATAAATTCCTCCAACTCTTTTATTTTAAAGGATTTTCGAATATTTTACAAGCCATATCTATTTTATTTAGAAATTTTATAACAAAAAAACTGGGATTCCCCAGTTTTATTTTTTATAGGTAAAGTAGTTTAAATAGTGCTACTGCTGCAATACCCGCTGCAATTGGAGCTACAACCGGAACCCATGCATACCACCATTTTGAATCACCCTTGTGTTGACCAAGAACTGATTTTGGAAGGAGTTCATGAAGAAGACGTGGTCCAAAGTCACGAGCTGGGTTCAAACCAGGTCCAGTAGGTCCACCGAGTGAAGTTACCAAGGCCATCACTAGGAAACCAAGTGCCAAGTGCGCAACTGAGATCCCAGCAGCTGTATGTGGAGCTACTTGAGCTTTCACTGCCAATTCACTTAAATCAACAGTTTGTCCAGCTTGAGTAGCCATTTGTTTCATGTATTGAAGAACCTCAGCACCAAAGAAGTTTTTAGTCAAACCAAGTGCTGCAAAGAAAAGAACAAATGAACCTACAAACTCATTGAGGAAACCGTTAACAGTAGCTGCAAAACGTGATTCTTTTGTACCGTGGTCGATGCTTGAAATCGTTGAGAAGGTACCCAAGATATTGTTTGGATTTTCTGTCTTCAAGTAGTAAGGACGGTGAGTCGCTACAACCAAAGCTTGACCAAAGATTGCTCCCAAAACTTGTGCTAGGATGTAATATGGTACTTGCTCCCAAGAGAAAAGTCCACTAACAGCAAGTCCAAGAGTGAAAGCTGGGTTGATGTGGTTACCAGATACATTACCAAACATCAAGGCTGGGATCATAACCCCCATACCATAACCAACCGCGATAACGAGCCAGCCACTTTGGTGACCTTTCGTACCTTTAAGTTCAACGTTAGCAACTGCACCATTACCAAGAATGATCAAAATAGCAGTTCCCAAGAATTCTGTGGCATATTTAATAGCCCATGTAAAATCCATTTGATAGATTCTCCTTAAATTTTTTTAGACAATCCTTATTCTATCAATTTTTAGGCCTTTTAGCAATATCTTTTCTAAAAGAATCTATGGAAAACGCTTTATTTAACTTATCTTTAAGAAAAGGACAAAAGAAGTCAAACTCCTTTTGTCCTAATCGTTATTCTTGACGTTGACCAAAATCTGCAATCATCTGCTCCATCTCTTGGCGACTCGGAGTGGTCAACATATAAAGGTAGTCCCCTTGTAGCTCTGCAAAGGCTGCTGGCATGATTTTTTTGACCTTGAATTGCTGGCTGTACTTAGCAAGCAAGTCTTCTTCTGAATAGACATAATTTGCATTGGCACGACGTGAAGTAGCTAGACAGTATTGAGGTTCAAATTCTGATGCTGGGAACTCTTCTCCTGCGACAATAGCTGCATAACCTCGGTAGAGATCCAAGGAGTGGGCAAAGTTATAAACATCAATGGTAAAGCCACCTGCAGGACGGTTATTGTACTCAATGGCAATGTAGTCATCCCCGTCACGGAAAAACTCGATATGGAAAAAGCGCTCTTTCATACCAAATTCCTTGACAATGGCCTCGCCATACTTGCGCAGTTTTGGATCCATATCCTTGAGTACATAGTAGGAATTGTCCATCTTATAAATCATGAGATCAAGTGGTGTATGGGCATAATCAAAAGTCGTTGAAAAGACGATGTTGCCATCCTTGTCCACAAGCCCGTCAAAGGTACAGATTTCGCTAGAAGTGACAAATTTTTCAAAGAAATAAACGGTTGAATGGTCCCATTCAGCCTTAAAGTGATTTACATCGTCTTCTGTCTCAAGCTTAAAGGTTGCTGCCGCTCCCACTCCATTGTCAGGTTTGGCAATCATTGGTAGACCGATTTCTTTCACTGCTTTATCCACATCTGCTTCTGTCTGGATAACAGTACCAGGTACCACAGGGACACCTGCTTTTTTGAAAAGTTTCTTCATCTCAGACTTAAACTTGGTCTTTTTGAGATCCTCTGGTTTGGCACCAAAAACATTGAATTGCTCACGAAGTGCTGCATCCAGCTCAAGCCAGTATTCATTGTGAGATTCGATGCGGTCGATTGGGCCATGCTTGTAGAACAGAAAGGCAACAGCACGTTTGACTTCGTCTATGTTTTCAAGATTGTCCACACGGAAATACTCGGTTAGGCTATTTCGCAAAGGTTCATCTAGTTGTTCGTAAGGTTCTTGACCAATTCCCAAAACGGTGATGCCTTTATTGGCTAACTCGATGGTAAATTGTTGGAAGTTTTGCGGATAGTAGGGAGAAATAACAAGGTAATTCATAGGCAACTCCTTTTATAGATACAGGTGTCCAAGAAAATAGGGCATTTGTTTACGCCACCATTCCCAGTCATGGGCGACATCGTGTCCCCATTCAGCAAACCAGGCTGGAATTTGTTTCTGGTCAAAGGCTTCTTTAAGCTTGTAGAAAGATGGTAGACCGTCTTGTTCCCAGGCACCAAGTCCCGTACAGACGACGATTTCTGCCTGACGGTAACGATCAATAAACCAGCCGTCGTTTTGATTCCAGATATAATCTACTGGTGAGTTTTGGTAAATAGCATCATCATTGTAGTAATCGCCAACGAAGAAACGTGCGTCGTAAACACCACTGAGGGCAATCACCTTGGTAAAGACATCTGGATGCTGGAGAAAGAAATTGAGTGCATGGTAGGCCCCCATTGAGCATCCTGTCGTCATCATGCCATCAAACCAACCTATCTTGTGCTTGATAAAAGGAATGGCCTCCTCAATCACATAGCGTTCGTAGGCGCGGTGCATCTCCGCCTGGTCATGACCATTTTTCCAAGTAGCCAACCAGCTCTCACTGTCAACACTGGAGAGAGTAAAGAACTGGACGCGCCCTTCCTCGATAAAGGAAGCACAGGCATCAATCATGCCAAAATCATAGTATTCGTTGTGACTGCCACCAGATGAAGCAAAAACAACAACTGGAATCCCAGCATGTCCATAACGGTTGAGGTACATTTCACGATTAAGATTGCCACTCCAGTGGCTAAGGTTTTCAATATGCATTGGCTTTCTCCTTTCTTAACTTACCATTTCTCTGCAAAAAATCGGAGACAGTCTGGCAAATTTTCCGACCAAGGTATTTCACTATGGATGGCACCAGACTGAACTTTCAAGACAAGATTATCCAAGTGTACTCCACCTGCAATCAAATCACGGTAATAACGAAGCGACGAGTCGATATAGGCTTGTTTAATATTGCCAGCCATCAGGGTCTTGTCCGTATCATCCGCTTCTTCTGTTCCAACATAGATGAAAATGCGCTGTTCAGGCGACAATTTCTTGCGCTCGATATAGCGGTTAAAGGCTTCTTGGTGAAGCCAGTTGGCAGAGGAGAAGACACCTAGACAACCAATTCGGTCTTGGTACTCTAGTCCGATAAACTGAGTAATATTGCCTCCTAGTGACGAACCAATCATAGCCGTATGCTGGCGATCAGCTTTGGTTCGGTAGGTTTCATCGATAAAAGGCTTGACCACTTCCATGACAAACTCGGCATACTCCACACCCTTACCACCAAACTGCTGGCCTGGGATAGGAGATTCTTGAAATTTCCAAGCCGCATACTCATTCATCCTCCCCATACCATCATTATCTATGGCAACGACAATCATGCGACTGATGTCAGGATTTCGCTTAATGGCTGGAATAATCTTCCAAGAGTGTCCGATATAAGACTCCTTGCTGTAAAAGACATTTTGCCCATCATGAAAGTAAACAACAGGGTAAAAACGGTCTGTGTCTTTCTCGTAGTCCTTTGGCAGGAGCACACGCACACGACGCTCTTTTCCAGTATAAGGAACCTTGAGTTTGTGTTCTTTCATTTTTAAGTAAAAGTAGGAATGATTCATTGTCAGAAAACTCTCTATATTCAAAATTTTATCTTATTATACCATAAAAATAGAAAAAAAGTCAGTTAATGTCCATTTTAAGGATAAATAACTAACTTTCTTCATTTGTTTTTCTGAATTCTTCTGGATTTTCTGATTAGAGGAGATTGTCAATTAACTCATCGACAGCATCTTTTTCAACCTGGGGAGTGATTTCAGTAATCATAATCCCAGCCACTGCTCGCTCAACCAAGCCTTCAACATCCATGCGTTTTTCATACTGCTCTGCATTCTCTATCTTAGGATTGGTCTTGGGACGGTCAGGTGCAAAAATAGTACAGCAGTCCTCAAAAGGCTGGATTGAAATTTCAAAGGTATCGATTTCCTGCGCGATGTCAATGATTTCCAACTTGTCCATGGTAACCACGGGACGAATAATTGGAGTGCTAGTCACAGCGTTGATAGTCTGCATGCTTTCCAAGGTCTGGCTGGCTACTTGACCAAGACTTTCCCCATTGATGATAACTAAACCATTTCTCACCTCTCGAATACGGTCGGTAATCCGCATCATAAAACGACGGGTCAAGGTCATGAGGTAGGCTTCTGGCGCTTTAGCCTTGATTTCCTCTTGAATCTCTGTAAAAGGCACCTCAATAAACTGGATATTTCCACCAAACTTGGTCAATTTTCGAGTCAAATCTTGGGCTTTTTTAAGGGCACCGGGACTCGTGTATGGCGGACTGGCAAAGTGAACCGCCTCAATATCTACACCACGTTTAAGAGCTAAATAACCAGCTACAGGTGAGTCAATTCCCCCTGACAACATGAGCATACCTTTACCAGAACTTCCCACAGGTAATCCTCCTGCTCCACGAAAAGTTTCATAGGAAAGATAGGCAGCCTCTTCACGAATCTCAACCTGAAGATTAATATCTGGATTTTTCATCTGAGCTTGCACGTTTGGAATGGCCTCGAAAACAGCTCCACCGAGAGTTTGATTGAGTTCACGACTATCCAATTCAAAGTTGTGGTCGCTACGCTTGCTAGTGATTTTAAAGGTCATCCCTTCCTTATAGATTTCCTTCATAATCTCTTGGACAGCAGACTTCAGAACTTCCACTGACTTTTCAATCTTATACACAGGAGAAAAATTTTGAATCCCAAATACTTGTTTGAGCGATTCTGCTACTGCTGTATAATCAGCTCCATTGAGGTAAGCGTGGGCTCGGTCGCGATCTGCGGTTACCTTAACTTGGGGATAGATAGACAAAACGTCTGAAATATTATTACGAAGTTTATTGATGAAACGCATACGATTTTTGTGTTTGGTTGACAATTCTCCATAGCGAATCATAATTTCTGAATACTGCATAAATGCTCCTATCTTACTTTTCTAGTTTGATTGTAAATTAATTTTAGCTTGGTCAAGAACTGCTCGACCTGACTCATATCATTTTCCAGGTCTAGGCTTAGACGCACAGCTGACTGGGCCTTATCCTTGTCCACTCCCATGGCAATCAAGGTCCCCGCAGGTTTTCCTGCCTTGGACGAACAAGCAGAGGTTGTGGAAATGAAAATATCATAGTCTTCAAAGGCGTGAACGATGACTTCACCACGAACACCCTTAATCCCAAAAGTCAGGATATGAGGGGCAAAGTCTTCCTCATCTGAAAAGACAAAAATATCTGGATAATCCAGAAGGGCTTGACGAATGACTGCCTTCATCTGCCCTGTCTTACTAGCAAAGATATCTAACTTTTCCATAGATAAACGGAGAGCTTTGGCTGTCGCTGCAATCCCTGCCACATTTTCAGTTGTCGAACGAGAGTCTCGCTCCTGACCACCACCAGTTAAAAGAGGCGTAATCTTCTTACCAGACTTGATATAGACAAATCCAACACCTCTGACACCATGAAACTTATGACTCGAAAATGTTGCAAAATCCACTCGATCTGTCAGATAGTTTTCAATCGGAATCTTAGCGAGTGCCTGAACCGCATCAACGTGGAAAGAAATAGTCGGCTTATCTGCCAACAGTTTTGAAATAGCTTGAATTGGCTGGATAGAACCGATTTCATTGTTAACTGCCATGATGGAGACGAGAGTCGTATCAGGACGTATCAAATCTGCTAATGCTTCAACATCCACAAATCCTTTCTCATCAACTGGAGCAAAATCTATCTCAAAACCTAGACTTTTCAGCCAAAGGGCTGATTCCTTGACTGCTGGATGCTCAATAGCTGATACGATGATATGCTTGCCAAACTGGGCTTTTTCAAAGGCCACACCCTTGATGACCCAGTTATCTCCTTCTGTTCCACCAGAGGTAAAGAAGATTTCATCACTCTTCTTCCCAATCAAATCTGCAATTTGCTGCCGGGAAGCATCTAAAATTCGTGTTGCCTGATCTCCCAAACGATGGAGACTAGATGGATTTCCTACAATTTTTGAAGCGACCTGCATGTAAGTTTCAAGTGCTTCAGGATAAGGCTTGGTTGTCGCCGAATTATCAAAGTAGATCATGTTTTCTCACGCTTTCTAAAATCACTCCTTCTATTGTATCACGAAAAGAGACCTGCGACAAGAAAGGGAGGTTTCTCTTTTTTTAAGATTTTTTTAAAGAAATGAGGTATAATAAATCATAATTAAAGGAGAGTATCATGTCTAACTATCGTAGAACTTCAAAACCAAAAACAGAACATATCAAAAAGGGATTTACTGTCTTTCAAAAAACGATTGCTACCATCGGTAGTATCCTTGGCCTAATCACCGCTACTATCACCATCATGAACGCTTTGGATAATAACAAAAACAACAAGAAAGAACCGACGACAACCCAAACAACTGTTGTCAAGGAAATTCAAAAGGAATCCCCTCAGGAAAATACTACACCTAACAGGGACAACACTTCTACTAAAGAAAATACCACGCAAGAAGAAACTTCTCAATCCAATAAAAAAGAGGAGAAAAAAGAAGAACAGAAAACAACAACTCAGGACTCTTCTACACCAGCTACAAATAAAGAAACAAGCGATAATGGAACACAGTCAAGTACGACGAGTTCTGAAACTAAAACGAATCAGTAATCACCAAAATAGCTTCTTTCCAAATTTGGAAAGAAGCTATTTTTTTATTGTTGCAATACTTTTCGTGGTTTGGTTCCCTCAGCTGGACCGATGACACCTGCCATTTCGAGTTCTTCCATCAGGCGAGTCGCACGATTAAATCCAACTGACAAACGACGCTGAATCATCGAAGCGCTAGCTTTCTGGGTTTCGATAACCAAAGCCTTAGCTTCTTCAAAAAGCGGATCGCTACCAGCTTGACCATCAGAGAAATCTCCTTCATTTTCAGGGACATCTCCTGGGTCAAAGCTTTCATCGTAGTCCGCATCGGCTTGCGCCTTGATGAAGTTTACGATACGTTCAACATCATCATCCGAGATAAAGGAGCCTTGCAGACGGACTGGGTGATTTTCATCAATTGGTTTAAAGAGCATGTCTCCTCGACCAAGCAGTTTTTCTGCTCCATTCTCATCCAAGATGGTTCGTGAATCTGTACCTGATGAAACTGCAAAAGCCACACGAGATGGGACATTGGCTTTAATGAGACCAGAGATGACATCAACCGATGGACGTTGCGTTGCGAGAATCATGTGAATCCCTGCAGCACGCGCCTTCTGTCCGAGACGAATGATGGCATCTTCTACTTCCTTGCTAGCCACCATCATGAGGTCTGCCAACTCATCCACAATGACAACAATCAAAGGCAGCGGTACTTGTTTGTACTCAGATTGGCTATTAAATTCTTCAACCTTGGAATTGTAACCAGCGATATTTCGTACTCCAACCTTAGCAAAGAGTTCGTAACGATTTTCCATCTCATCCACAACCTTTTGCAGGGCCTTGCTGGCCTTGCGTGGATTGGTCACAACTGGAATCAAGAGGTGAGGAATGTCATTGTACACCGATAACTCAACCATCTTTGGATCCACCATCATAAACTTGACCTGGTCGGGTCTTGCTTTCATGAGAATGCTGGCAATAATACCGTTAACTGCGACTGACTTCCCTGATCCCGTCGAACCTGCAACCAGTAGGTGGGGCATCTTGGAAAGGTCAAAGGTGCGAGCAGTTCCATTAACCGCCTTCCCTAGAGGAATTTCGAGGAGATTTTCTGGTTTAGTCTGAGACTGTTCCCAGAGTTCACGGAAAGAAACGGTCGCAATCTCAGAGTTGGGCACTTCAATTCCGACTAAGGATTTACCAGGGATTGGAGCCTCAATCCGAACATCCTTAGCTGCTAGAGCTAGCGCTAAGTCGTCTGCCAGATTGGAAATGCGGTTAACCCGTACACCGACTGCTGGTTTGACTTCATACTTGGTAACTGATGGTCCAATTTCAGCCCGTTCTACCGTCACCTTGATACCAAAGCTGGCAAAGGTTTCTTCTAGGATTTTGATATTTTCTCGAACAATCTTCTTTTCCTTGGATTGGTCTTTGGGTTTATCTGGCGCAAAGAGTTGCAAGCTTGGCAGTTTGTATTCGAGAGCTTCTTTGGTAGAAAAATCAACCTGCACCTCTTCATCCTCAAAATCTTCTTCCACATCTGGAACGTCAAAATCAGTTTGAGGGAGGATAATCTCCGGTTCGATCCACTCTTCCTCAGGAATTGGTGGGAAATCGTAGTCTGGTACTTCTGATAAGATTTCTCCCGTTTCAGGATCTACAGGAGGAAGCGGTAATGCATCCTGTTCTTCTTGTTCTCTCTGAATTCTGGCTGCTTCTTCAGCTTCTTGACGAGCCTTCTCTTCTTCTCTCTTGATGAAGCGTTCCTGTTTTCTCTGTTCCTGTTTTTCCATGAAAGATCTGAACTGAGTTCCAATAAAGGCTGCAACATCGTAAATAGACCAAGGACTAACCAAGAGTGCCCCAACTAGAATCAAAAGAATTCCAATAAAGTACGACCCGATATTTGAGAAAAGAAAGGCTATGGGAATATAAAGTCCGACACCAAGCAAGCCTCCACCAGCGAAGCTAGTCACCCGCATACCAGTCAGGTCCGTCATAACTTGAGACAGGGTCCCTTTTAGAACTGACTGCTCCAAGCCATATTTCCAAACCAAGTAGGCCTCAAAAATCAAGAGCAAGCCAGCGAAGATACAAAGAAATCCTGACAGAAGTCCCTCTTGCTTGCGGATCCATTTAAATAGAAAAAGATAAATGAGGAGACCGCCTATAGCCACATAGGCCAAACTTCCAACCACCAGTCGAATGAGATTATAAAGTGTGACACCCGCCGCACCAAGCTTGAGGGCTGCAATAATCAACAATAAAGCAATCCCTAAGGAAATCAACATCCTCTGAATAGCTTGTTTTCTTTCAAATTCTGCTTTAGACGGTCTCCGTCTTGTTTTTGTAGTATTCTTGTTTGCCATTCTTTTATTATACCATATTTCACAGCCATTTCGAATAGAGAAAAAGATTGCACCAAATGGTAACAATCTTTCTATTCTAATACTTTTTATGCTTGTGGTTTGCGTAGGTAGCCATAAACCACACCACTTACAATTGCGCCAACCAAGACAAAGGCAAGGTAGAGAAGGGCATTTGAAGTAAGAGCGATGACGAAGATTCCTCCGTGGGGCGCCATGAGTTTAATACCTGCAAGACCAACGAGTCCGCCCGCTACTGCTGAACCAAGGATGAAGCTTGGAATCGCACGAGCTGGGTCAGCGGCACCAAATGGAATCGCTCCCTCAGTGATAAATGACAAGCCCATGATGATGTTTGTCAAACCAGAGTTGCGTTCTTCTTTGGTAAATTTATCTTTGAAAAGAAGGGTTGCGACAAAGATGGCAAGTGGTGGCACCATTCCGCCAGCCATAACTGCTGCCATTGCTACAGAACCACCTGAAGAAACAGTCGCTGCAAGCGTACCAGTACCAAAGACATAAGCCGCTTTATTAACTGGCCCACCCATATCAACAGCCATCATGCCTCCAAGAACGATACCAAGAAGGACAGCTGAACCTCCTCCAAGACCACCTAGGAAGTCATTCATAGCAGTGTTGATTGCTGCCATTGGAATATTGACAGCCAACATAACAAATCCTGTCAAGATTGTTCCGAAAAGCGGTAGGATAAGGATAGATTTAGCACCTTCAAGTGAACGAGGAACTTTAACGTATTTCTTGATAGCAAGAACCAAGGCACCTGCGATAAATCCACCAACAAGGGCACCTAGGAAACCAGATGAGACACCTGCAAGAGTTGAAGTTGCTTCACCACCTGCGGCATAAGGAATTTTACCAAAGGCAAAACCTTCTTTGGCAATAGCACCAGCAACGAAACCAGCTACCAAACCTGGTTTTTCAGCGATAGAGTAGGCTACATATCCTGCAAAGACTGGAAGCATCAAGCCAAAGGCAGCCCCACCGATTTTCATGAACATGGAAGCGAGCTCATGGTAGGATCCGAGATTGCCAAGACTATCTTGCGGCACACCAAAAGCTCCGTCGATTAAGAAGGCGAGGGCAATCATGATACCACCACCGATAACGAATGGCAACATTTGAGATACACCACTCATCAAGTGTTTGTAGAAGGCACCACCAAGGCTTTGTTTTTCATTAGATGCTGTTGCAGCTTTTGCTCCATTAGCAGCACGATAAACTTCAGCATCTCCTGAAAGAGCCAAATTGATCAATTCTTCTGTCTTACGGATACCGTCTGCAACCGGGCGATTGATCAATGGTTTCCCATCGAAACGATCCATCTCAACAGCCTTGTCTGCTGCGATGATAACAGCTTTAGCCTTGCGGATGTCTTCCGCAGTCAATTGGTTCCCAACACCGCTAGCACCATTGGTTTCAACCTTGATACCAACACCCAATTCAGCAGCCACTTTTTGAAGGGCTTCTTGAGCCATGTAAGTGTGGGCAATACCTGTCGTACAAGCTGTAACAGCTACGATAAAGTCGCCAGAGTCATTAGCAGGTGCTTGAACAGGTTCCTCAGCTTTTTCTGAAGCTTGGTCAAAAAGTTCAATAACTTGATCAGCTGATGTTACTTGACGAAGTTTGTCAGCAAAACCGTCTTTCATCAAGTATTGAGACAATTCTGCCAAGGCTGCCAAGTGAGTATCATTGGCACCTTCTGGAGCTGCAATCATGAAGAAGAGGTCTGTTGGTTGCCCATCCAAGCTTTCGTAGTCAACACCCTTGTTTGACTTAGCAAAGAGAACCGTTGCTTCTTTGACAGCAGAGTTCTTGCTGTGAGGCATAGCAATTCCGTCACCCAAGCCAGTGGAAGTGAGAGCTTCACGCGCTAAGATTCCTTCTTTAAAGGTTTCAAAATCCGTCACGTAACCGTGATCTACCAAACTTTTAATCATCTCTTCGATAACAGCTGTTTTTTCAGTTGCCTGCAAATCCAGCAACATGACATCTTTTCTCAATAGGTCTTGAATTTTCATCGTTTTTCTACCTCAACTTTTTCATATGTTTCTTTAATAAATTCCGCCGTTGCCAAGTCATCCGAGAAGGTAGTTGCTGTTCCACAAGCTACTCCCCATTTGAAGGCTTCTACTGCATCTTTAGATTTGACAAATTCACCTGTAAATCCAGCAACCATAGAGTCGCCAGCTCCCACTGAATTTTTGACTGTTCCCTTGATAGGTTTTGCGAAGTAAGCTCCCTCAGATGTGACAAGAAGAGCACCGTCCCCAGCCATAGAGATGATGACGTTTTGAGCTCCCTTGGCCAGTAACTGACGAGCATAGTTCTCGATTTCATCTAAACTTTCGAGTTTCACTCCAAAGATAGCTCCAAGCTCGTGATTGTTTGGTTTAACCAAAAGTGGCTGGTAGTTTAAACTATCAATCAAGGTCTGTCCTTCAAAGTCACAAACCACTTGCGCACCAGTCTGACGTGTCAAGGCAATCAAATCCTTATAGATAATATTGCCCAGGTTCTTAGCACTCGAACCCGCAAACACAACCGTATCATCTGCTGTCAGACTTGAAAGAATAGCTTTCAAGTCTTCTAGCTGAGCCGGTTCCACATTTGGACCAGTCCCATTGATTTCTGTTTCTTGGTCTGCTTTAATCTTGACATTGATACGAGTATCTTCTGCTACTTGGACAAAACGCGTTTCGATTTCCTCTTCTGCCAAAGTATCTGTGATAAATTTACCAGTAAAACCTCCGATAAATCCAGTCGCTGTATTTGGAATATCCAAGCGTTTCAAAACTCGACTGACATTGATTCCTTTCCCTCCAGCAAACTTATCATCACTGTCCATACGATTGACACTACCGACTTGAACTTGGTCCAAGCGCACGATATAGTCAATAGACGGATTGAGTGTGACTGTATAAATCATACTTCTATTACCTCCGTTTTCTTCTTAATAGCCTGCAAGAGCTCATGCCCTTGACTTGTGATGACAATAGCGCGTTTAAGCGGTGCTACCTTGGCAAAGCAAGTTTGACCAATCTTTGACGAATCAACCAAAACATAGGTTTGTTTGGCATTCTCCAAAATAGCACGTTTAACGGCTCCCTCCTCCATATCAGGAGTCGTATAATAACCATCGTCCACACCATTCATCCCGATAAAGGCACGGTCAAAGTGCAATTGATTAATTTGGTTAAGAGCAACACCCCCGATACATGCATCTGTTGCCATCTTGACACTCCCTCCAACCATGACAGTTGGAATCTGTTTTTCAACCAACTGAACCGCATGATGGATGGAGTTGGTCACAACTGTGATATTCTTATTAACCAATTCCTTGATTAAAAAAGCAGTTGTCGTTCCAGCATCGATAAAGATAACATCTTGTTCCTTGATAAGAGAGGCAGCTTTCTGAGCCAGTATCTTCTTCTCTTGAAGGTTTTTGACAGATTTTTCTTGGATGGTTTCTTCTTCCTGCAAGGAGTGGGGCAATTCTGCTCCACCATGCACACGGCGAAGCTTGTTTTCCGCCTCCAATTCGTCCAAATCTCTTCGTACTGTCGATTCTGATGTTTCTAATAGACTAACCAATTTTTCTAGGGAAACTACATGATGTTGATTTAACTCCTCTAAAATCAGTTGCTTTCGCTCAGTTTTTAACACCAAATCACCTCCTGTTATCGTTTACACTATTCATTCTAGCACAATTTCTATCAAAGTCAAGCATTTTTTATCATTTTCTTTCAAATTCTATCATTTTTCTTATTTCCAAAATTTTTATTGCAAGATAAGTGGCTTTATGGTAGACTATTTGAGTAAGTATTGGAAGATTACTCAAGAGGCTTAAGAGGCCGTGTTGGAAACGCGGTAGGCGTGTAACAGCGTGCGTGGGTTCGAATCCCATGTCTTCCGTAGAATAAAGAAAAACTGCACCTCAATGCAGTTTTTTTATGGTTCTAAGAGCAATATATAGAAATGAAAAGCTGAGTTACTCTAACTATCACACCACATTTTTGTATCCTAATTCATAAAAAAACAAGTAGTTTATTAAGACTACTTGTTTTTCTTTTAAATCTTAGGATTAAATATTGCTTTTATCTTTTTTATCTGAAGATTTGTCTGTTGATTTATCAGTGGATTTATCTGAAGATTTATCAGAAGACTTGTCTGTTGATTTGCTCTTAGATTTTGTAGAGTTCTTACGATCAATCTTATCATATCCCTCAGTAGTATCCATTAACTCAGTTGATAAAGTACGATAATCTTCTTGAGAAATGAGCCAGTTTCCATCCTTATCCTTGGTTAGTTTGATTTCTGTATCAAAATCTCCAGTAGTAAGAGGTGTAAGAGCAGCTTCAGCATCTACATCACTGTAGGTAGCAAAATCTTTTCTGAAGAGGTGTTCGTAAATCCAATATGTCACCAATGTTTGGTAACGCTTGATGTCGACATTTGAACCAGCTTGGTTGTACTTACCTAGGTTATCGATACCACCAATAAGAATTGTTAGAACTTCTCGAATTGATGAAGTCAACCCTTTAGAATGCAACTTCTTAGAGTTAAAAGTAACAGTCGCAGTATTGCCTGATTCATCAACCTTCACATCTTTAACAGTGTAAGAACCGATATCTTGGAATAACTTGCGTTTCATCTTCAAAAAACCTGAAATGGTTTCTTCTGGAGTTTCTACAGGGAAATCTTTGTGCCATTGTACTGAGTAGGTAGATGCAGGTGAAAGCCCTTCTTCTTTGATTTTTTCACTTGTTTGCACTGCAAAAATGGCCTCAGTCCATTTTTCATAGGTTTCGCCATAAATCTTCTTAAATCGACTAGAGTCGCTAGTGAGAACTGAGTCTAAGAGAATTTCAGCATCTTTTGTAACTTTTTCTTTAACTTCTGCTGCTTCATCTTTCTTCTCAACTTGTTCCGTTTTCTCCTTGTTATCAGAAGAAGCCTCAGATGACTGATTAGAAAATACAGAACATGCACCCAAGACAACCGTCGAAAGTGCTAAGATACTTAGTAACTTGATCTTTTTCATGTTTCACCTCATTATGAAAATTTACTCTTGGAGACTACCTCCAAGGATAGTTGTTTAGAAAAACACTGGGTTTATCTAACGGAGAATGGGGGATTCGAACCCCCGCGCCAGTTACCCGACCTAACGATTTAGCAAACCGTCCTCTTCAGCCTCTTGAGTAATTCTCCACTAACACACTAGAATAAATAGGATACAACGAAGGATACAATTTGGAAAAAATCTACTGTATACCTGTTCATAATGGAGCCGGTGGGAGTCGAACCCACGTCCAAACACCTGCCAACATATTTGTCTACAACCATAGGTTATGTATTGTTTTAACAGTCCCTCGACACATAACTCAAGCCTAGGAACTGCGAGTCTATTAATCTCTTATCAAACCACTAGACAAGGCTTGATCGTATCTCGCTAATCATAAGACCTGTCATTGAACACGAGCAATCCAAATCAGGTCACGCCTGCTGTTTTTTAGGCAGCTAGAGCGTAAGAAGTGTTATTTTTTGCAGTTATATTTAACTGAGCGTTTACGTCGCCACACGGGTTGCAAAATATGCCTCATAATGCCTGTCGAATCCGTAACGACCCCAGGATGTTAGAACTATTATAACCTATCTTCACAAAAAATGCAAAATCAAGCCGTTTCTTTAGAAAAGACACCCTTTTAAGACTTCTGATAAGGCTTGATAACCAGCTACACTCAGATGGAGACCATCCGTTGTATAGGCTGATTGAAGTTGTCCTTCTGAATCTGTCAAACTATCATAAATTGGTAGAAAATCTACTTGCATATAGGCGGAGGCCAGAGCCTCATAGGCTTGATTCCATTCTCTGATCTTTTCATTGGTACGAATATATACTGTCTGCTTGTATTCTTCTCCTTCATTGACTGGCAGAATAGAAACAAGCTTTATTTGTGACAGCGGATAATCTCGGTTGAGCGATTGAATCACACCTTCAAGATTATCCAAAGCTTCATTCATGGGAATATCTTTTCCGATATCGTTTGTCCCAATTAGGAGAACAATTTGATCGACAGCATCACCATAAAGATGGGCATCCAAATTCTCTAATAACAATCTCGTCTGGTAGCCTCGGATACCACGATTAACAATCGTCTTGGCAACCCCAAACAACTCTTGAAGAGGGTAATATTCCACTATCGAATCACCAATAAAGATGATATCTGGCTCTAGAACAGATACTTGATTCAATTCACGATACTTGGTTTGAATCTTTGCCTGCTCCTTTAAGAGCCAATTCTCTAATAACTGTACTGCCACCCTATCCCTCTTTCTCTAACCACTTTTCTAGAATCTGATAAACGCCCCCTTGGCTGTTAGCTGGAGCTAGGGCTGTTGCAACTGCCTTGGCCTCTTCATCAGCATTTTCCATAGCATAGGCAATTCCAGCCATCTCCAACATCTCAACATCATTTTCGCTATCACCAAAAGCCATGATCTGTTCCGATGTCAAATTCCAGCGCTTGAGTAATTCTTCCAATCCCCAAGCCTTGTGAACCCCAGCCTGCAGGATATCAATACAGCCATAACCGCTAGAAACAGCTCTTACACGACCATCAAATAAATCATTAATTTCCTGCAAAACTGAACTAGAACGTTCTTCACCAACAACCATGCTCATCTTTAACACTCCACCGAAGAGGTCAGCTTGCAAGTCTTCCACAAAATTCATTCGTTGATAGAACTTTTCAATCATCTCTGGTGTCATAAATTTTTCTAGGTCTGTAAAAACAGTCCCTTTCTTGACAAAACCACCCTTCATACCTGTTACGACAAACTGATCTCGGCACTCTCTCCCTTTAAAATGAAGGAGAGCCTTGTCAACCATAGCATCATCCCAAGTCTGGGCCTGAAGTAATGTATCATACTCAAATATCCGAGCACCGTTAGCAACAACCAAGATCACTCTACTCGCCAAGTGTTCTAGTAATTGCCTCATACGGTGAACTTCATTCCCGGTCGCAATGACAAAACGGATATTCCTTTGATCCAGCTGATCTAAAATCCTTTCCAAGCGGGGCAGATCTAGCTGCCCCCTCGGGTCTAGCAAGGTTCCATCCATGTCTGTTGCAATTAATTTAATCGTCATCATATCTCCTTTAGGGCGAGTACCTACCACTTCAACCCTACATGTTCATTCATTTCTTTATAGGCCGTGTCAATTCGTTCCTTGGTCGCCTCGTCCAACTTGTCACGGTGACTGCCTCCCTCGATGAAGTCCTCTAGGATATAGGTCTGATAGAGGAAGAGCGGATAACCTTCTGGAGAGTAAGTCCCTTTGGGTGTTCGATTGACCCAAGTAGGATGCGCTTTGGCCGTTTCAATCCTAGTCTTGCCATCTTTTTTCTTAATGGTCACATCCATGAGAACACCGCGCTCCGTCCACTTGGCATTTTCCTCATCTTGCATGGTTTCAATGCGCTGGTTTGAGAGGAAATTTCCCATGGAGTAGATGATCAGTTTTTTGTCACCATCTTTTTCAACTGTTTCAGCAGGTTCAACGACGTGAGGATGCCCTCCAAAGATAATATCAGCTCCCCAGTCAATCATCTTGTGGTACAGTGTTTTCTGTTCTTCCGTTGGTTCTAGCTGGTACTCAATTCCCATCTGAGGCATGATGACAGTAATATCCGCCTCCTTCTCAGCACGCTCGATTTCTGCCTTCATCTTATCTTCATTCAAATCAGAAAGATAGCGATTATAGTCCTCTTGAGAGATATACTGCTCAATGCCATTAAAACCGTAGGAATAGGCCAGGAGAGCTACCTTGATACCATTGACTTCCTTGATGACTATAGGGGCTTGGTCACGGGATTCATGTGTGTAGACTCCGATGGGTGTCATTCCTGCCTTTTCAATAGCTTGAGCTGTTGAAACCACTCCCTCAATTTGAGAATCCAAAATGTGATTATGAGCCAAGTCTAGAACTTGGTAGCCTGCATCCTTGATTGCATCCATGACTTCCCCTGGTGCATTAAAGAGAGGATAACCTGCCAAATAGTGGTCCTTGTTCACCGTTCCTTCAAAGTCACCAATTACTAAATCCGCTTGCTTGAGCCAAGGTTTTACATACTCAAAATTTTCATGGAAATCATAGGTTCCATCTTCTTTAAGAGCTGTTCGGTAGATGGGGATATGGTAGAGAAGGTCACCATTTGCCATGATACGTGCCGTCGTTTCACCAGACTGATTTTCCTTGGATTGACTGGAAGTACTTGCAGAATCAAGAGTTTGATTACTAGGACTCGTTCCCTTACTACCTTGTACTGCTCGAACTAATAAGTTCCCCCCCATGGATAAGGCAACTGCAAGCAATAACACAATAATAAACTGGGCATTGGTCCAGGATTTATAATTCCGAAAGAAATCCACACTAGTTCTCCACACTCCATAAAGAGAGCCCTGAGACCGTCTATCTTGTCGCTTTTCCATCTTTATTCCCCCTTGCCTTTTGGTGCAAGTCTTTTCTTTTATTATACCACAGACAAAAGAGGAATACCGTTTATTATATTATTTTTTAGGAACTTCTGCGACTTTCTTTCTCGCCTATTTTGTGTTATCATGTAGAGGTAATGAAAGGAGAGAAAATGTCTGCAATAGAACGTATTACAAAAGCTGCTCACTTAATTGATATGAACGATATTATCCGCGAGGGGAATCCAACTCTTCGCGCAGTTGCTGAGGAAGTTACTTTCCCACTGTCTGACCAGGAAATCATCCTTGGCGAAAAGATGATGCAATTCCTCAAACATTCCCAAGATCCTGTTATGGCTGAGAAAATGGGGCTCCGCGGTGGTGTTGGGCTGGCTGCTCCCCAACTCGATATTTCAAAACGCATTATTGCCGTCTTGGTCCCAAATATTGTGGAAGAAGGTGAAACTCCACAGGAAGCCTACGACTTGCAAGCTGTTATGTACAATCCAAAAATTGTCTCTCACTCTGTTCAGGACGCTGCTCTTGGCGAAGGAGAAGGTTGCCTGTCTGTTGACCGAAACGTACCTGGCTATGTAGTCCGCCATGCTCGCGTTACTGTTGACTACTTTGACAAGGACGGAGAAAAACACCGTATCAAGCTCAAAGGCTACAACTCTATCGTTGTCCAACATGAAATTGATCATCTAAACGGAATCATGTTTTACGATCGTATCAATGAGAAAGATCCATTTGCTGTTAAAGATGGTTTACTGATTCTGGAATAAAGAAAATCCCGTTGCAAGACGGGGTTTTGTGTTATAATAGAGGCATGAAAACAAATGATATTGTCTATGGCGTCCACGCCGTTACAGAAGCCCTCCTTGCAAACACTGGAAATAAACTTTACCTCCAAGAAGATCTTCGAGGTAAGAATGTTGAAAAAGTCAAGGAACTGGCTACAGAAAAGAAGGTATCCATTTCTTGGACTTCAAAAAAATCCCTGTCTGAGATGACCGAAGGCGCTGTTCACCAAGGTTTTGTTCTACGAGTGTCCGAATTTGCCTATAGCGAGCTGGATCACATCCTTGCAAAAACACGCCAAGAAGAAAATCCACTTCTGTTGATTCTGGATGGTCTAACTGACCCTCACAACTTAGGCTCTATCTTAAGGACTGCTGATGCGACCAATGTTTCAGGTGTCATCATTCCCAAGCACCGTGCTGTCGGAGTGACTCCTGTCGTTGCCAAAACGGCCACAGGTGCTATTGAGCATGTACCGATTGCGCGAGTTACCAACCTCAGTCAAACCCTAGACAAACTCAAGGCTGAAGGCTTCTGGACCTTTGGAACGGATATGAACGGTACTCCTTGCCACAAGTGGAATACAAAAGGGAAAATCGCCCTCATCATCGGAAATGAAGGAAAAGGCATCTCGAGTAACATCAAAAAACAGGTCGATGAGATGATTACCATTCCCATGAATGGACATGTTCAAAGTCTCAATGCAAGTGTGGCTGCAGCCATTCTCATGTACGAAGTTTTCCGAAACCGACTATAAAAAAAGTTTCCAATCACTTGATTGGAAACTTTTTTCTTAACTATGTTCGGTGATAAACTTGTAGGCTTCTTGACCAGCGATGGCTCCATCTCCAACTGCTGTTGTCACTTGGCGAAGATCTTTTTGGCGAACATCTCCAACTGCAAAGATACCGTCAACGGCAGTTTTCATGTGATTATCTGTCACAATCCAGCCTGCCTGGTCTTGAATGTTCAATTCTTTAACAAAATCGCTAACAGGATCCAAACCGACATAGATAAAGACACCACCGAAGGCTTGCTCTGTCACTTGACCCGTTTTTACATTTTCAAAAATTACAGATTCTACTCGATTTTCACCTTTGATTTCCTTGACGACAGAATCCCAGATAAAGTTGACTTTCTCATTTGCAAAAGCACGGTCTTGCAAAACCTTTTGGGCACGAAGTTGGTCACGACGGTGAACAATGGTAACAGTCTTGGCAAAGCGAGTCAAGAAGAGAGCTTCTTCTACCGCTGAATCTCCACCACCGACTACGAGCAAGTCTTGGTCACGGAAGAAAGCTCCATCACAGACTGCACAGTAAGAAACACCTCGACTGTTCAGTTCTTCTTCTCCAGGAACACCCAAAAGACGGTGTTTTGACCCAGTTGCTACAATGACAGTACGGGTTTCGTAAACTTGATCATCAGTGATTACCTTCTTATAGTCACCATGGTCTTCAATATTTTCAACATAGCCATAAAGATGCTCCACTCCAAGGTTTTCAAGTGGTTCAAACATCTTTTCAGCCAATTCAGGTCCACTGATATTGGCATAACCTGGATAGTTTTCAATATCAGATGTGTTATTCATTTGCCCTCCTGGCAGACCACCTTCAATCAAAGCCACTTTCAGATTGCTTCGAGCAGCATATAAGGCAGCAGTCATTCCCGCAGGTCCAGCACCGACAATAATCGTATCGTACATTTCGATTCCTTCTTTCTTGTTGTAACTATCTTTATTCTAACTCATTCTTGCTAGTCACGCAAGGATTATGCCTTGAAAACCAAGAGCAAACTCATGACGGCAAAGGATAACACCGGAATGACCAAAACTCCAATCATAATCATATCATAGAGATGGGCTTGGCGAGCCTTGGCTGTCTTGTCCACACCAGACATAGCTCTCAATCCAATCCAAATCCCCAGAAAAATCACGACAAGGATGGTCGTTAAGATCAAACTCTCGAAATATAAAGAAAATAAATGCAGTAGCATGATCTCTCTCGTTTCTATCTTTTTTAAAGAGTAAACTCAGCTAGTCCAACTAACTGAGTTTCCCTTTTTCTATTATATCAAATATAAGTCCGTTTGTAACTAGCGAAGAATTCTTTTGTTCGTTCTTCTTTCGGATGATTGATGATTTCATCCGGTGTACCAGACTCGATGATTTTCCCTTTATCTAGGAATAGAACCTTGTCTGCCACTTGGGCTACAAAAGACATATCGTGACTGACCAAAATCATGGTCTGACCTGACTTGGCAGCGTCTGCAATAGACTTTTCTACTTCACCGACCAACTCTGGGTCCAGTGCCGACGTTGGTTCGTCCAAGAGCAAGACATCTGGTTTCATAGCAAGCGCACGCGCGAGGGCAACCCGTTGCTTCTGTCCACCTGATAAGTGGCGAGGATAATGGTTTTCACGGTCAGAAAGACCAACCTTGGCCAACTCTTCCTTAGCGATTTTTGTTGCTTCCTCGTCCGATAATTTTTTAACGACAACCAAACCTTCCTTGACATTGTCAAGAGCAGTTCGGCGTTCAAACAAATTAAACTGTTGGAAAACCATGGACAACTTGCGACGAAGGGTTAGGATTTCTTCTTGGCTAATCTGAGAAAAATCAACTTTAAAATTGTCAATCTGAATCGTTCCACTATCTGGAGTTTCAAGGTAGTTCAAACTACGAAGAAAGGTTGATTTCCCAGCTCCAGATGAACCAATCAAAGCCACTACCTCACCTTTTTGGATATCCAAGTTCAGATGATCCAAGACAGTCTGTCCTGAAAAGGATTTGCTTAAATTCGAAATCTTAATCATTAACGAAGGTCTCCTTTCACATCTGTAGACACTGTATCCGGTGCTGAAATAGCCATTTTCTTCTCGATAAAGCGACCGAGGCTCTCAATTCCGATATTGACCACCCAATAAACAAGGGCTACGGAGATGAAACGCTCAAAATAGCGATAATCGGCTCCACCCAAAATTTGAGCCTGAGCAAAGACTTCCACAACACCTGCACTAAAGGCTAGAGAAGTTCCCTTGGTCAAACCGATAAGAGAGTTAATCAAAGTCGGTGTCGCTACCACCGCTGCATTTGGAATAATCACGCGACGGTAAACTTGAACACGAGTCATACCCAAACTGCGTGCCGCCTCAATTTCACCTGGATTAACAGAAAGGATGGCTGCACGAATCGTTTCACTTGCATAAGCTGCCTCATTAAAAGCAAAGGCCACAATCGCAAAAAGTGCCGCTGGAATCGCATTGATATTGAGACCAGTTCCCCATTGTTGGTTGATAGCTTTCAGTGCTAAAGGAATTCCGTAGTAGGTCAACATAAGTTGAACTAGGATTGGGGTACCTTTTAAGAAACTGACGAAAAAGGCCTGCAAGGGATATAGAATCTTAACACGATTGATCTTTACAATGGCAAAAATCAGGGCAAGTAGCAAACCAAAGAGTGCACCTCCAAGCGTCAACATCAAGGTTGTAGGCAGTTGTTGGACAATCCTTGGAATTCCATCAAAGACCGAACGCAAACTAAAGAGCTTACCATCCGGAATGAGTTGCATCAAACTTTGGTACCAATCTGATGCTAAAAATGTTGTAACAGTCATAAAAACATCCTCTCCTGATAATGATTCATTCTATCATACTTCTGCTCGCAAGCAAATTATTTGCTACGGGCTGCTCAGACTTTGTCTACCTTCTAGTTTATCACACTTTAAAACAGGGAGGCTATATATTTTACCTATCAAGGAGATAAATAAAAACTATCTCAAACCTAAGTCCTCATAGGTTTTTCTATAGCCAATTTGTTTAACAGCACCATTCTCCACCAAAATTGGACGTTTCAATAACATACCATCACTGGCTAGAAGCTTGGCTGCTTCTTGTTTTGACAAACTTCCGACCTTATCTTTTAGGCCCAGTTCGCGGTATTTGATCCCGCTAGTATTGAAAAATTGTTTCACTTCAAAACCGGAAGTTTCCAACCAGTCCAAAATCACGTCTTCACTTGGTGTTTCTTCTACGATGTGGACAGCTTTATAGTTCACACCGAGTTGGTCTAGTTCATTTTTTGCTTTCTTACAAGTTGAACATTTTGGGTATTCGATAAATTCTAACATCTTCTTTTCTTTCTATTTTTTGTTTTCTTGAAATGCTGCACCTTCATGTTGCAAGAGCCAAGCTTTCTTTTCGACTCCAGATGCATAGCCTGTCAAGCGATTACCTGACCCCAGCACACGGTGACAGGGTACGAGGATGGACCAAGGATTGCGCCCCACTGCTCCACCAATCGCTTGGGCAGAAGCTACTTGCAGGTCCTGCGCTATTTGTCCGTAAGTCACTGTTTGACCATAAGGAATGGCCTGTAAGTATGCCCAGACTTGCTTTTCAAAATCTGTTCCAATAGGAGCAAAAGGTAAGTCAGATAGATCCTGAACACTGCCTTCGAAATAGGTATCTAAATAGGAAATAACTTGCTCTAATACAGGATGGCTACCAACTTCTTCTATCGTTTCATCCCCTAATCCCCTCTCAAAATGAGTTTGGTCCTGCACCCAAATTCCATAGAGATATTGCTCGTCAGCAACTAAGGATAAGGTTCCAATTGGTGACGGGTAGAGCATTTTTGCGTACTTATTCTGCTTCATTTTTTTAATTTCTGATAGGCCAAACGTTCCCCATCAACTAGAACCTTACCAACCTGTTGGAAGCCTAGCTTTTCAAAGATATGCTGCATGACCTTGTTTTCTGCATGCGTATCTGAACGAAAATCTAGATAATCAAAACCTTCAATCAAGCCTTCTAGGAAAGTCTGAGCAACACCTTGTCCTTGGACATCTGCTGCCACAGCGATACGGTGAAAGATCAGATATTCTGATTCTCCCCCCTGCCAACTCCCTTCATAAATGGCTTCATAGGCTTCCTCTGGGCTCTTGGTCACAGCAGCATAAGCTAGCAGTTCTCCTTCTTCCAATGCCACATAAGCTTGACCTGAGATGATATCATCGATAATGATGTCGGCATTTGGATAGCCATTTTGCCACTGGTCACTACCAGACTCAGCTAAGCACTTTTTGGCATCCTCCATCACCTGCATAATCGCATCTACTTCGTTTGGAAAAGCTAAACGAATCTCCATCTTTTCCCCTCATTTCTAACTAGTTTCTCTCATCATAGCATAATTTAAAGCTTTCTACAAGCAGTTGAAACTTGACTTTTATTTTTTATTATTTTATAATCTAGTTATTAAAACTAGATAAAAAGGAGTTGGAAATGAATTCTAACTTTTCCTACCCAAAATGGGAAGACATTCCAAACATTGACCTCTATCTGGATCAGGTTTTACTTTATGTCAATCAAGTCTGTGCCCCTATCTCTCCAGATAAGGACAAGGGGCTAACAGCATCCATGGTCAATAACTATGTCAAACATGGTTACCTGACAAAGCCGGATAAGAAAAAATACCAACGCAAACAGATTGCACGTTTGATTGCCATCACCACTCTCAAGTCTGTCTTTTCGATCCAAGAAATCGCTCAGACACTTAATACTCTGCAAACTCAAGCTAGCTCAGACCAGCTCTACGATGCTTTTGTGGACTACATGAACCATGGGATTGATCCAGAAAATCCTATTATCCAAACTAGCTGTCAAACGGTTAAACTCTATCATCAAACTCTAGACTTAATCCTTATCAAAGAAGAGGAGGAAATCCAATGAATACCAGTCTAAAACTCAGTAAAAAACTCAGTTTTGGAGAGGAAATTGCTAATAGCGTGACCCATGCTGTGGGTGCCGTTATCATGCTCATCCTACTCCCTATTTCATCCACCTATAGTTATGAAGCACACGGGTTTTTATCATCCTTTGGTGTTTCAATCTTTGTTATCAGTCTCTTTCTCATGTTCCTCTCGTCAACCATTTACCACTCTATGGCCTATGGTTCGACCCACAAATACGTCTTGCGAATCATCGACCATTCTATGATTTATGTGGCTATCGCAGGCTCTTATACGCCGGTCGTATTGACTTTGATGAACAACTGGTTTGGCTATCTGATCATTGCCATTCAGTGGGGAACGACTATCTTTGGCATCCTCTATAAAATCTTTGCTAAAAAGGTCAATGAGAAATTCAGCCTTGCCCTTTACCTGATCATGGGCTGGTTGGTTCTGGCTATCATTCCTGCCATTATCAGTCAAACAACGCCAATTTTCTGGAGTCTTATGGTAACTGGTGGACTCTGTTATACAGTTGGAGCTGGATTTTACGCTAAGAAAAAACCTTATTTCCACATGATCTGGCATCTCTTTATCCTAGCGGCATCTGCACTCCAATACATCGCCATTGTTTATTACATGTAAAAAAGTTGAGAATCTTTTCTCAACTTTTTTCTTTACACATATTGATAAAATACTGGTGCAAGCCAACATCATCTGTCAATTCTGGATGAAAAGAGGTTACCAGCATATTTTTTTCTTGCGCAGCAACGATTTGATTATCAACTGTTGCTAGAATTTCTACACCCTCTCCAACACTACTGATAATCGGTCCACGGATAAAGGTCATGGGAATCTGACCAACTCCCTTACATTCTGCCTCTGTATAGAAGCTTCCTAGTTGGCGCCCATAAGCATTGCGCTCAACCACTATATCCATGATTCCAAGATGACTTTCTTCCTGAGAAGTGATTTCCTTAGCTAGCAAGATTAAGCCCGCACAAGTTCCAAAGACTGGGAGTCCAGATAAAATAGCTTCTCGGATGGGAATCAACATCTGCTGGTCACGCAAGAGTTTGCCCATGGTTGTAGATTCTCCACCAGGCAAAATCAAACCGGACAAGTCACTCTGATATTTCTGAAAATCATCTAAATTTCTGATTTCGACACCAGTGACTCCTAATTTATCTAACACTTTTGCATGCTCTGCAAAGGCGCCTTGCAAGGCTAGTATTCCGATTTTCATCTATTTTCCTCGCTCAGCCATGAGAATTTGAATTTCATTCTCATTGATACCAACCATGGCTTCCCCTAGGTCTTCAGAGATTTGTGCTAGAATTTGAGGATTTTGGTAGTTGGTTACCGCTTTGACAATGGCACTTGCTCGTTTAACAGGATCTCCTGACTTGAAAATACCTGAACCAACAAAGACACCCTCTGCCCCCAATTGCATCATCAGCGCAGCATCTGCTGGTGTTGCCACACCTCCAGCTGCGAAGTTAACAACTGGCAATTTTCCATGTTCATGAACGTATTGGACCAATTCTACAGGGACTTGCAAGTCCTTGGCAGCCACATAAAGTTCATCTTCGCGTAGATTTTGAATACGGCGTATTTCTTGATTCATCATGCGCATATGACGAACGGCTTGAACGATGTCACCTGTCCCCGGTTCTCCTTTTGTCCGAATCATGGAAGCTCCCTCAGCGATACGACGCAAGGCTTCACCCAAATCCTTAGCTCCACAGACAAAAGGAACTTGGAATTCCTTCTTATCTACATGGAAACGATCGTCTGCTGGAGACAGCACTTCACTCTCATCGATATAGTCAATCTCAATAGCCTCTAAAATCTGAGCTTCAACAAAATGCCCAATTCTGACCTTGGCCATCACTGGAATGCTGACCGCTTCTTGGATTTCCTTAATCATCTTTGGATCACTCATACGAGAAACTCCACCAGCTGCACGAATATCAGCTGGAATCCGCTCCAACGCCATAACAGCTGCCGCACCAGCAGCCTCTGCGATACGAGCCTGTTCAGGGTTCTGAACGTCCATGATAACCCCACCTTTGAGCATCTGTGCCAAGTTTTTATTTAGTTCATAACGATTTTCGGTCATTTCTTAATCCTCATCATTTGTATTGGTAGCTACCATTTCATTTTAAGCCAGATTAGAATGAAGTACAAGATAAAAAAAGGATAATTGTATGGGTACAGATTGACACTCAATGAAAATCAAAGAGCAAACTAGGAAGCTAGCCGCAGGCTGTACTTGAGTACGGTAAGGCGAAGCTGACGTGGTTTGAATTTGATTTTCGAAGAGTATAACTAAAAAACTATCTGACCTTAACTTAAGGCCAGATAGCTCAGCTATTGTTATTTTTCAGCTGTAAGTGCAGCCATTGTGATGTAATTGTATGGTTTGTTGAAATGTGGCAAGAAGAATAGGTCTGTCAAAGCCAATTTATCAATGGTTACATGCTCTTGGATAGCAAGTGAGAACATGTGGATTCCCATGCTGATAGCAGAATCGTGTGAAACCATTTGCGCACCAAGGATTTCGCGGCTGTCTTTGTCAAAGACAATCTTGATGGCAACTTCGTGGTTGTCATGTTTGATAAATTCTGGTTTTTGAAGATCGTTAAAGCCAGTTTCAGTTGCATTATAGCCTGCAGCTTTGGCTTTTTCAAGAGTCAAACCAGTCGAAACCATGTGAAGACCGTAGATAGAAATACCGTTTGATCCTTGAACTCCGATTCCTTCCAATTCATGACCACAAGCGTTATAAGCACCAACGATACCAGTACGTACAGCATTAGATGCAAGAGCGATGTAGCTTGTATCTTTACGAGCATTGTCATAAACAGTTGCACAGTCACCAACAGCGTATACACCTGGGATAGATGTTTCTTGTTTCTTATCTACAAGGAAAGCACCGTTACGGAAGAGTTCAATCTTACCGTCAGCAAGAGCTGTGTTTGGACGGAAGCCAACAGCAAGAACCACCATATCCACATCAAATGTTTCTTTGTCTGTTACCAAGCGTTCAACTTTTCCATCACCTTGGATGGCTTTAACTGTTTGACCAAGAGCCAAGCGAATGTTGTGGTCTTCCAAGTTCTTCGCCATCATTTGAGTAAAGTCTTTGTCATAGTAGCCGTTCAAGACAGTGTCTACAATATCTACAAGCACTACTTCTTTTCCAAGACGCTCGAAAGCTTCAGCAAGTTCTACACCGATGTAACCACCACCAACAACGGCAATGCGCTCAAGGTGTTTGCTCTTGTCTTCAAGTTTTTCAATAACTTCTTCAGCGTTTTGGTACAATTTAACAAATTGTACATTTTCAAGAGTCGCTTTGAATTCGCGGTTACCCTTAACGATTTCAACACCTTCGATTGGAGGCAAGATTGGAGTTGAACCAGTTGCAAAGATCAATTTATCATAAGACTCTTTGTGTTCTTTACCTTCAACTTCTGCAGTCACAACTTTGTTATCGTAGTCAATTGAAAGAACTGGTGAGTTCATGTAAACTTTAGCACCTTTTGCTTCCAATTTTTCTTTATCAGAGTAGAAGAGACCTTCTGGGCCATCAATTTGTTCCCCGATCCAAAGCGCCATTCCACAACCAAGGAATGAAATATTTGAGTTTTGGTCAAATACTACGATTTCGTTCTCATGTCCGAAGTTGTCCAACATCGTATTAATACAAGCTGTACCAGCGTGGTTAGCACCAACTACAACGATTTTACTCATAGAAAAATTCCTACCTTTAATTTTTGATTTACCTTTCTAGTATATCATTTACTGTTAGCGTTTACAAGGCATTTGCTCAGAATTCTCTTTTTTTCAGAAAAAAATACACTTAACATTGATAAATCCAATTTTTCTATCGTTTTCATATTAATTTTGAGCATATTTCTTGACTTTTTGTCAAAATTCATTTGTGAAAACGCTGACTTTATGATATGCTAGATACATGGAAAGAAAATGTAAGGGGTTTAATTTTTCTTTAACGACCTTATATTAAATGATTTCCTATAAAGAGAAAGGAGCTGGTAGCTTGCCTCTTCATTCACGTTCGGAACGGCTAATGGGAACAACTATCACGATTTCATTAGTAGATGAACAGGCTGATTGCCTACTTCAAGGAGCCTTTGACTTGCTCAAGGAGCTCGAATACCGCTTCAACGCCAATAGTCAAGAATCCGAACTGATGGAAATCAACTACCAGGCTGGAATCGCACCTGTTAAGGTTCATCCTGACTTATTTGAACTGATTGCTCTTGGACTTGAGCATAGCTTAGCTCCATCTAGCCATCTAAACATTAGCATTGGCCCCTTGATTCAAACCTGGCGAATCGGATTTGCAGATGCACGGCTTCCAGACTCTAAAGAAATCGAAGCTGTCTTGCCTCTAGTTGACCCGCATTTTATCAAGTTGGATCCGACTAACTCTACTGTCTTTTTAGAGAAGAAAGGAATGAAGCTTGATTTAGGTTGTTTAGCTAAGGGCTATAGTGCAGATAAGGTTGCCCAGTATTTGAAAGAACACGGTGTCACCTCTGCCCTGATCAATCTCGGAGGAAATATCCTCACCATCGGGAACAACCAAGCCAAAGAAGGGAAAGCCTGGCAGATTGGGATTCAAGATCCTCGAAATCCTCGTGGCAATCATCTCCTAACCATTCCTGCTTCTAACAAATCCGTTGTCACTTCAGGTATCTATGAACGCCACCTGACAGTAGATGGAAAAGACTATCATCATATCTTTGATAGTGAGACAGGATTCCCTGTCGAAACCGATCTCGCTAGCCTAACGATTATCTCTGATAAATCCGTTGATGGTGAGATTTGGACAACGCGCCTTTTCGGAGAACGAAGCGCTTCTATCCTCTGGCAAGTCGAAAGTATAGATGGTATTGAAGCCATCCTCATCGACAAAGAGGGACGCCTTGCATGTTCTTCAGGCCTTCAAAATTGTATTATGTAAAAAGAGAAAGGAAATCTCATGCTAAAACTTATTGCCATTGTTGGAACGAACTCTAAACGTTCTACAAACCGCCAATTGCTCCAATACATGCAAAAACACTTTGCTGATAAAGCTGAAATTGAACTCGTTGAAATCAAGGATATCCCTGTTTTCAACAAACCAGCAGATAAGCAACTTCCAGCTGAAATTCTTGAGATTGCAGCTAAAATTGAAGAAGCTGATGGTGTGATTATCGGTACTCCTGAGTACGACCACTCTATCCCTGCCGTTTTGATGAGCGCTCTTGCTTGGCTATCTTACGGTATCTACCCACTTTTGAACAAACCAATCATGATCACTGGTGCTTCTTACGGTACACTTGGTTCATCTCGTGCCCAATTGCAACTTCGTCAAATCTTGAACGCTCCTGAAATCAAGGCAAATGTTCTACCAGATGAATTCTTGCTTTCACACTCTCTTCAAGCATTTAACCCAAGTGGCGACTTGGTTGACCTTGACGTCATCAAGAAATTGGATGCCATCTTTGATGACTTCCGTATCTTTGTGAAAATTACTGAAAAATTGCGCAATGCACAAGAATTGCTTCGCAAAGATGCTGAAGAATTTGACTGGGAAAATTTGTAAGATAGGAGACCGAAAGAATGAAATTTGTTGGACTTGTTGGATCAAACTACGATCAATCATATAACCGCAAACTCTTGGAATTTATCCGTCGCAATTTCAAATTCAAATTTGAATTAGAAGTCCTTGAAATCGACGAAGTTCCAATGTTTAACCAAGACGAAAAATGGGACGAAAGCTTCCAATTGCGTTTCTTGTATAACAAGATTACACGTGCTGATGGTGTCATTATCGCTACTCCTGAGCACAATCACACTATCTCAGCTTCTCTCAAATCTGTACTTGAATGGCTTTCATACGAAGTTCATCCATTTGAAAACAAGCCTGTTATGATTGTGGGTGCATCATACTATGACCAAGGAACATCACGTGCCCAAGTTCACCTTCGTAAAATCCTTGATGCTCCAGGTGTCAATGCCTACACGCTTCCAGGTAACGAATTCCTTCTTGGTAAAGCTAAGGAAGCTTTTGATAACAACGGAAATATCACCAACGAAGGAACTGTTAAATTCCTTGAAACTTGCTTAGATAACTTTGTAAAATACGTAGGAGTCGTTTCGAAATTGAAAAAACCAAAACCAATCGAACCAGAAGACTTAGATTGTGGAAAACCAATTGCTACAACCATCACAGAAGTTGATCCTGACGATCCAGAATGGGTAGAAAAAGTTGCAGCAATCACTGGCGCTGTTTCTGGTGATACCTATGTCAAATTGGACCACGGTATCCTGACAGTTAACCAAATTGATATGTTCTTGAAAGCTATGCCATTTGAATTGACATACGCTGACGACAACAACCAATTCCTCTACTACAACAACGCTCACCAAGATCCAGACACCATGTTTGCTAAACGTGTACCACCTCAATCAGGTAGCCGTATGTCGACTGTTCATGGTTCTCTTCCACCAGCACGTATGAAGAATGTAGAGTGGGTTATCGGAACACTTCGCAACGGAAACCAAGAATACGTCCGTACTATCGTTCCAGGTTCTCCTGCAGGTGTCATCAACACCCACAACTACCAAGCAATGTACTATCCTGATGGATCATACGCTGGAATCAATGAAATTGTCTTTAACTTCCAACCATGGCTTGACTGGTACCTAAAAGAGACTGGTCAACGTTTGGTGGGTGGTAGCGGACCATTTGCTCCTGCAGCTGGAGGTCATGGAGATGCTGATGCTACTTCTGGCGCTTCTGATTCAGGGGATGCTGGAGGCCACGGTGGTGACGCTGATGCTACTTCTGGTGCAAGCAACTAAGAAACTAAAAAGGAGCCTAGTGGCTCCTTCTTTTTTGTTACAACAGAAAAGGGGAATGTAAATCATCTACACCCCCTTTCATTTTATGAGTTAGGATCATCTATACTACGGCCGTGCAAACCTTTTTCACGTTGTACTTGGCGTAATTTTTCTGGTGTGACGTCATTGCCTTCCTCGTCCACAATTTTAATTCCCTCGATGTGGTGACGAACAGAGCGACGATAGCCTTCGATGTACTCCTCACGAAGCTTAGCTTGTTCCACTTTTTCAGCAGAAGTTAAGCCTTCTGTTTTTTTCTTTTTGGCAAGCTCGTTGATACGAGCGATTTTTTTCGGATCCATTTCTTCTCCTTTGTGATAAGATACAGTCCGTTTGACTGAGTTTATTTGGTATTGATTTGGTTGAAACGAGCAAGTTTAGCTGCTTTCTTGGTTAATTGCGACAAGATAGCCAAACGATTTTGTCGAACAGTCTGATCTTCAGCCATTACCATGGTATTTTCAAAGAAAGCATCAATAACTGGGCTAAGCGCAAAGAGTTGTTCTAATTGCTGACTTGCAGCCCCTGACAAAACAAGTGATTCTACTGCTTCTGCCAAGGCTTTCTCTTCTTCATTCTCAAAGAGAGCAGGATCAACAGTATCAGTTCCTTCGGCTTTTTCAGCCAAGTTAAAGGCACGTGAGAGGGATTCGACAGATGGTTTGAAGTCTTCTTTCTTGCTTGCTTCCACAAGAGCACTTGCTGCTTCTAGCATATCCGCCACAACAAAGTTTGAACTTGCAAGGACTGCTTCCTTGATATCTTTTGGAGTAGAACCCATCATCTTATCAACACGAGCCTTGATAAAGTCCATAACCTCTGCTTTATTTTCATAAGTCAAGCTGTCGAATTTCAAAGCATAAAGGCTATCGATCAGCTCATCCATAGCAATATGCCAACCAAAGGCATCCAAGATACGAACCACACCTTGCGTCGCACGACGAAGGGCATAAGGGTCATTAGAACCTGATGGAATCAAACCTACTGAGAAGAAACTCAAAATCGTATCCAATTTGTCTGCAATGGCTAGAATGGCTCCAACCTTGCTCTCTGGAAGTTCGCCTTCAGCAGCTGTCGGCATGTAGTGTTCACGAATAGCAGCTGCCACCGCTGGAGTTTCCCCAGCAAGAAGGGCATATTTCTCACCCATAATTCCTTGAAGTTCATCAAACTCACCAACCATACCCGTCAACAAGTCAAACTTGTAAATAGCTGCTGCACGAGCTAGGTCAACTGTTTCATCCACTGACAAGCCAGCTTTTTCTGCCAAGAGAATGGCAATCTGCCCCGTACGAATCATGTGTTCACGAAGAGAACCAATCTTTTCGTGGAAGGTCACATGGTTCAATTTTTCGACAAGGTCAGAAATGACCAATTTTTGGTCTTCACGCCAGAAGAATTCTCCGTCTTCCAAACGGGCAACTAAAACTTTTTCGTTACCCTTGATGACATTTTCCAAATGCTCTGCATTTCCGTTACGAACAGAAATAAAGTTTGGCAAGAGTTTTCCATCTTGATCTCGGACAACGAAGTAACGTTGGTGTTCTTTCATCGAAGTCACCAAGACTTCTTCTGGAACTTCAAGGTATTTTGCATCAAAACTTCCCATAAAGGCAGTTGGGTATTCAACCAAGTTCAAGACTTCATTGAGCAAATCAGCATCAATTTCGATACGTACACCATGTTCAGCTTCGATTGCCTTTATTTGGTCAACAATCATTTGCTCACGTTCACGAGGATCCGCGATTACAAACTGCTTACGAAGATCTTCTTCGTAGCTCAATGCTGACTGAATCTTAGTTTCTTGTCCCAAGAAACGATGGCCACGACTTACACGACCTCCCTTAATATCAAGAAAATCCAAGTCAAACTCTTCTTCATCTAAAAGAACAGTTAAAGTGTGTACAGGGCGGATATATTCAAAAGCGTTGTTAGCCCAGTGCATGCTGACAGGGAAAGTTAGTGACTTCAAGACGTCTACTACACCTGGAACAATGGCTTCAACTGGTTGCCCCACTTCTTCCTTGGTAACATAGACATATTCTTCACCTTTGATTTCACGGAATTCAATATCTTCAACTGTCAAGCCTTTCCCACGGACAAATCCTTGAGCTGCTTTGGTGAAGTTTCCATCACTATCCAGGGCAATTTTCTTTGCTGGTCCCTTGAAATCTTCTGTCAAATCAGACTGTTTGTCTGCAAGACCAGTCACACGAACAGCCAAACGACGTGGTGTTGAGAAGGTTTGAATGGCTTCAAAGGAAAGACGATTTTCTTTGAGGAAGGCTACCATTTTTTCACCTAGTTGTTTTTCGCTTGGAGTTACCACATAGGCTGGTAACTCTTCAAGACCGAGTTCTACTAATAAGTTTTTTGTCATGTTTTTTCCTTTACATTTTCTTCAATCTTTTTTGATATGCACCTTAGGTACTGGGGACGTCGCTAACTAACTTTTGTGAGTCTGTAAGGAAATCTTATACCAAATAAACTAAGATTTCCAACAGTCTCATCAAAGTGGATTTAGCTGACTGATTTTTGAACCCAAGGTTTCAAAAATTCCCACATAACAGTACGCGGTGCATATCCCTTTAGCAAGTCTTCGACTTGCCTTTAACGATTTTAGAGCACAATATTACTTACTATTCTGCGTCTTCTGCTAGGAGTTTAGCTCGTGTTGCTTCATCCAAAAGTGGGTAACCTAGGCGTTTGCGTTCTGCGACAAAGGTTTTGGCTACGACACGGGCTAAGTTACGGATACGAGCGATATAGCCTGCACGCTCTGTTACGGATACGGCACCACGCGCATCAAGCAGATTAAAGGTGTGTGAACATTTGAGAACATAGTCATAGGCAGGGTGAACCAAGCCTTCTTCCAAGGCACGACCAGCTTCCTTTTCAAACTTATCAAAGTTTTCCAGCAACATCTCTTGGTCCGAAATTTCAAATGAGTATTTCGAATGCTCGTACTCAGGTTGAATAAAGATTTCTCCGTATTTTACACCATCAGCCCACTCGATATCATAGACAGAGTCCACTTCTTGAATGTAAGAAGCTAAACGTTCCAAACCATAGGTAACTTCCGCAGTCACAGGACCTGTTGCCAATCCACCAACTTGTTGGAAATAAGTGAACTGAGTGATTTCCATACCATCAAGCCACACTTCCCAACCGAGACCAGCTGAACCAGTCGAAGGATTTTCCCAGTTGTCCTCAACGAAGCGGATATCATGTTCCAATGGATTGATTCCCAATTTTTCCAAAGACTCAAGATAAAGTTCCTGGATATTTGATGGAGATGGCTTCATAACCACTTGGAATTGGTGGTGTTGGTAGAGACGGTTAGGGTTTTCCCCGTAACGACCGTCAGCAGGACGACGTGATGGCTCTACATAAGCCGCATTCCATGGCTCAGGCCCAATAGCACGAAGGAAAGTGTAAGGACTCATTGTCCCTGCACCTTTTTCATTGTCATAAGCCTGCATGAGCATACAACCTTGGTCATTCCAAAATTGTTGCAAAGTCAAAATAATTTCTTGAAATGTTAATTTCTTAGACATTGAATACTCCTTAATAAAAAATGATTTTTTGCGACACGAGTCTGCCTTGTCGATTATACGAGGCAAGACGAGTTAGTACTGCGTCTAGCTCAGGCACTCTAGTGCTGAGCGTGGGGCAGTCCGACTGTAAGGAGGTCTCTGCCACTGACGCAGTGGAAAGTCAATTTTTTAGACATTATTTACTCCTTTAATTTATATTATCTTTTTAGATTTATTCATCAAGCAACCAAGAAAAAGCTGGATCCTGAAAAATATGACGTTTGGGAACAGTTTGTAAATTCTGATCGCATTCGTCTATTGTACCTAGTTTCAAAGCACAGACTTCTGGTATATTTTCTTGAGCAGTGAAAATTTGACTATGACAGTTCTGACAGTAATAGCGTTGTTTTCCTGGAGATGAACTATAGGTAACCAACTGTTCTTTTCCATGCAATACTAGGTTTTTACTACTAACTTTGGCATTCACTGTATAGGCAGACGCAGTTGCTTTCCGACAGAATGAGCAGTGGCAAAAAACTAATTCCGACAATTCCTCATCTAAAGTGTAGGTCACTGCTTTGCATAAACAAGATCCTTTAAGCATTATGCTCCTTTCTACTTAGGCATTAGACGAAATTCAAAAAGAACCGAATTTCAACACCCAAGCCTTGCGACTAGGGGCGTCAGAAACGCGGTTCCACCCTAATTTATTACTTCATTTTTTTTAAAAATACGACAGAAAGCGCCAGTTTCTTAGCTTGTTCTACTTGGCTCCCACTGTCCCAAGCTCGCTTGAAGAACGCCATAAGACTTTCTTTCCTAGCTAGTATTATAGCAGATTTTCTAGCTAGTGTAAACCAAAAATGAGTCTGAAAACAAAGTTCCAGACTCATTTATCAGTAAAGCTTCAGAAACTCCTGTTTAAGGGTGTCTTCTTGCTTTTGGTTTTTTGCCATGTAGATTTCTCTTGGCTTGTTTCAATGCTGTAATGGCATCTTTGACATCTTCTTGGCTCGCTCCTGGATCATTCAAGAGTTCCTGAGCTTCTTTAAAGGCTAGAAGATAAGCAGCTTTTTCTTTCTTATCTGCGTAGATAAATCTCGCATTTTTTTCTTGGAAAAGACGTTCATCTTTGACCAGTTTCTTCAGACTAGAGAAGTCAGTAGCTTTGCCATTCAGTTTACTTTTAGCCGTCGCTAGGGCAATGAGAGATTGGTCAATTTGATCCTGTTTGACTTTAGGATCTACAGCTAGTAAGGCAATTTCTTGGAAGGCACGATCATAAGCTCGACGTACTTTTTCCTTGGCATTAGCATATCTTCCAGTTTTAGTCGTTGCATAGTAAGCTTTCATGGCTTCTTTCAAAGCTGCAACATTCGAATCTTTTCCATCCAAAGCCTTACCAGCAGCTTCAAGACTAGCGAGAACTCCATCAATCAATTCTTGCTTCAACTTGCTTGACAAGGCTGACTGCGCCACTTGGAAAGCTTGGTCATAAGCTTTTCTCTTATCTGCACTACTATTAAAGTAGCGAGACGTTTCTACCAGTTCTTTTTGTTGATTTACCGCAGCAATCAAAGCCAACTTAGACACAACAGATAGGCGCAAAGTATTATTTCTACCGGGCTGAACGAGCAAGGAAACAAGATCTTCAAGGAGTTCATATCCAGTTGGCAAGGTGACTTGTACAGT
Organism: Streptococcus oralis ATCC 35037; assembly: GCF_900637025.1. Lineage (NCBI taxonomy): Bacteria > Bacillati > Bacillota > Bacilli > Lactobacillales > Streptococcaceae > Streptococcus > Streptococcus oralis. The sequence continues at coordinate 617,076 of NZ_LR134336.1, read as the reverse complement.
ATAACGACCTGTAGCAACTTTCTTACCAAAGGCGTATTGACCGTATTTTTCAGCAGGAAGAGTGATACTTGTCCCATCTTCTCCTTTCAGAACCACAGTAGTCGTCTTTGGAACTGCTTGATTGAAGGAAACAGACACTGGTGCATATTCTAGGAGATTTGCTAGGAAGGTAATGGTTTGGAAACTATTTTCTTCCGTCAAGTCAAACTCTTGGGATAAGGCACTGATAAATTTCAATTCTGTTCGGTCATAACTGAAAATTTCTGCTGTATAATGACCAAACTGTAAGAAATGAATCGCTTTTGTCTTGTCAACATCAACATATTGCCCCTTGCTATTTTTGATTCGATAGACGTAAAGGGTATCAATATCCTGGTTTGTTTTTGCATCCTTCAAGGCAATTTTCACTCGACCACTATTTTGATCGCGGACAAGTTCAGCAAGTGAGATATAGTCTACATTTCCTGCATAATCCTCTACAAGATAGTAAATATTAGCCTTGTCAACATCCTTAGGAAGTGTATAACTACCATCAGCATTGGCCTTAATCAGATGGGTGTTTTCAAGCGCACGAGTTCCAGACTGGTCTTTCCCAGTTAGAACCATGGTCCCTTTCTGGTCAAATGGTGTGATATAGAAGACTTTTTCTGAAAGGATACCGCCTTGACCCACATCTTTTGGTTTACGAGCTACGAATTCTTGGTTTCCATCTTTAAAGCGAATATAACCACTTGTGATGACAGGTTTTTGAGTATCAATCTGAATTTTAAAGGTTGTGTGTTGTTCTTTAGCTCCTGGAACGTCTGGTGTATAACTGATAACATAGTCATATAAACCATCTGCAACAGTATTGCCATCAAAATCCTGACCTCTCCAAGCGGTATTATCTAGAATATAACTCTTCAGATTTCTACTGTCTCCATCAAAGTAATTCTTGCGAAGATCCTTTGCATCGCCCTCCCAAATAGGATGTTCATGCTTGGTATCCGTAGCCGCATAAACTGTAGCCCGAAGATTTACAAGATTTCTCAAAGCAACCGTTTTGTATTCAACTAGGTCTTTGTTTCCATCATCGTTTGGAGAAATAGCAATACGGATATTCCCTTTTTCGTCCAACTGAAGAACATGCTTACCTTCAGCATTTTGTTCGATCCCCAGAACGGTAATTCGGCGTCCTTGGCGTTGACCTTTAGATACTAGAAGATCATTTTGCAAGGTTGCGAGATAGGTAGCATCATTAGAGTAATTAACGGCAGGATTTTCCTTGTCTACCTCTGTGTAAAATCCATTTTTCCCTTCTCGAACAAGATTGTAAATCGGTTTTTCGACAGCGGGGAGATTTTGGAATTCACCTCGGAAGCCCATAAATGCAAGACTCACAATATCTCCATCATCTGCTGAATCTACAAAGCGAACAAACCCTTCAAGGAAATAGCCATTTGGCATTTGTTTGCTGAGTTCAGCAGCAAATTTTCGAGCATCTACTTTAACAGTGACTGTTTGACTGCTGTGGGCTTTGACCGTCACTTCAGGCCAGACTGTCTCTGTTAATTTTCGAGGTCGAAGAGTGAATTTTCCATCTTGAACTTCGTCTGTATTGGTATTCACCACCATCTTGAGAGTACGGTCAGTATCTGAAATATTGTGTACAGTGACCTTGAAAGTAAATTGATCTCCAACATTTCCTAAAGTCACGCTTGGATAACCATTTTCACCCGTTACATAGAGGTCTGTTGACACTGTAGCAGCTGTATCCACAATACCAGAACCTTGCTGACGAGGAGAGGTATAAGTGCCTGTGTCCTTATTAACATGTGGTTTTGCAGTTGACATGATCAAGGCCTTGACAGTCTCTGATACTTGCTCAGGAGTCAATTCTGGATGGTGTTTTTGAAGGTATTCCTTAACCAGAACTGCAACACCCGTAACGTGAGGAGCCGCCATACTGGTTCCGCTGATACTACCGTAGGTATTGTCATTAAAGGATGAGTAGATATTGCCACCAGGAGCTGTCACATCTGGTTTCAATTGTCCATCGGTAGTCACTCCCCAACTTGAAAAGTCAGATAGCTGATTGGCTACATCAGAAGGACGATTATCCATCTTACCATTAAAAACAATCTTGTAGTTTCCTGATTTTAAGGCTTCACCATACTGTTTAGAAATAAATACAGAAGGAATTTTCTTTGCTTCATCATCAATAGCCATATTGATGTTTGCACCTTCTACATTATTGTAGATCAAAGCACCAAGTGCACCGTGTTTTCGTGCATTTTTGATCTTCTCTGAAAAGTTCATAGCTCCTCGCTGAATGAGGGCAAGTTTCCCAGTTAAATCCAACTTCGCAAAGTCTTCTTCACGACCTAAGCCTGCTTCGACGTATTCGTACTCTTTTCCTTTTTCAAAGTCCTTATCTGCTTCAGGTTGATTATAATCAAATTTTCCGTTATGAAGGCCGGCATTTCCCTCTAGACCTTTAACTTCAAAAACGGCTGTTGTCAATGTTTTATTGTTGACAGAAGCAACTGAAATCGAATCCTCAACAGTGGATGGATTTCCAACCAAGCCATAGTCTGGGTTTTCAGCTAGTGGTTTTGAATAACCATTTCCGAATGTATTGCTATTTCCTGCTGAGATAAGAACAGAAACTCCCTTGGCACGAGCCCGTTTGATGGCATCCACAATATCAGAACCAGCATCGACCATAGAACCAGTGCTAGATCCCAAACTCATATTAATGGCATCTGCTCCCAAGGCAACTGCATCATCAATCGCCTTTACATAAAGGGCCGAACTGGTCGTTTTTTGGCGGTCTGAAAAGACACGCATAAACATGACTTGGGCTTCTGGCGCAACACCATAGACCTTTTCACCATTTGGTGCCTCTTTATCAGGGTTTCCAGCTGCAATCCCTGTTACGTGCATCCCATGAGAAGTTCTTTCTGCTTCTTTGATCTTATCTGTTCCGTCAAAGTAGTCATAGGCATAGACAACCTTATCACTATACCATTTACCGTAGTCGATTCCAGCAGCCTTTTTAGCTGCTTCGATGGCTTCCTTGTTTTTAAATTTTGCTTTTGACGGATCCGAAATTCGAAGTACCTCATGATTCAAATCAAGTCCAGAGTCAATAATGGCAACAACGGTCCCCGTCCCCTTGTAACCAGCCTTCCAAGTTTTTGGTACTGTGATGATATCATTACTTGAAAGACTATTGGGTTTTGCAGACTCAGCTTTTTCTTGTTCTTTTTCAGTAGTTGCTGTTTCTCCAGTAGTTTTAGGAGCTGTCGTTGCTTTAGCCTCTTTTTTCTCTATGGTAGAGGCCTTCTCAGTAGCAGGCGCTGTACTGGTATCGACTGTTGTTTCTTTTTGAACGACACCTTGATTTTCTTCTTTTGCAACTGCGCTATCTTTTCCTGATTCTTGGGCTTCAGCAGTTTTATCAACCGGAGCATCTACCTTAGCATCTTGTTTACTAGCATCCTCTTTAGAAGTTTCAACTTCTTGTTTCTCTCCAACTACTGGTGCTATCCCATTAGTATTGGTTTGGTCAGTTGAAGAGTTTGAGTGTTTATCGTCTTTTAGCTCTGTCTTGATTGCCTGAGTTTGGGCTTGATTTTCACCTGTACTCTGCTCGTTGGCACTGACTTGACTTGCTCCAAAAACCAATGCAGTTCCCAATAAAACTGAAGCAAGACCAAATTTGTATTTCCGTAATGAAAAACGTTGTCGTCTATTCATAAATAATCTCCTTTTTCTTTAAAGTATACCTATTATAACGCAAATAATCATAAATTTTCATAAAAATCTGAATTGTCACAAAAATGTAATATTTACGTATATATTTCGCTTATTTAATTTTATCGTTCGTGTTATTTGTTCTATCAAACCAATGCTTTCTAAATCCGTTCCTATATTTCAATCCATAAAATCATTTCATTATACAAACAATTTAGATTTTTTATACATAAAAAGACTAGGATTTAAGATTCCTAGTCTTTGTTAATTCGGTATAAATCGATTTTAAAAATTAAAAATCCATCTCATCTACACGAGGTGCGCCCGAAGTCACTGAAATTGTCTTTAAGACTTCTCGCTCGTCTTTGCTGAGTTCAATTCCAAAACAGTCAAGATTGCTTTGGATGCGAGAGGCTGTTACTGACTTAGGTAGAGGTAAAAATCCTTCTGCCAAACTCCAAGCCAAGGCGATTTGAGCCACTGATTTCCCATGCTTAGCAGCAATTTCTTGGACTTCTTTCTTTTCAAACAACTCTCCTTGGCCAAAAGGTCCCCAAGCCTCTAAGAGAATTCCTTTCTCTCTACAGTAGTCAACCACTTCCTCTTGATAAACTCCTGGTGCCAAGCGCACCTGATTGACCGCCGGGATGATTCTTGCTGTCTCAAGCAAGGCATCCAAATGATGGGGAAGGAAATTACTAACGCCGATAGCACGGATTTTCCCTTCTTGGTAAAGGTCCTCCATCGCTCTCCAGACTTCAGCATTGCGAGTTTTCCATGCCTCATTTTCCCTTAGTGGTTTTGGATTTGGCCAATGGATAAGGTACAAATCTAGATAATCCAATCCCAGTTTTTCCATTGATTCTTCAAATGCTTGGCGTGCTTCATCATAGCTGTGATTGGTATTCCAGAGTTTGGTCGTTACAAAAATTTCTTGTCTTGGAATACCGCTATCTCGAATAGCACGACCAACACTTTCCTCATTTTTATAGATAGCTGCAGTATCGATATGACGATAGCCGGCCTTTAAGGCTTCTAAAACGGCTTGGTAGGCCACCTCTCCATTTTCAGCTTTCCATGTTCCAAATCCTAGTACAGGAATTGAAATTCCATTATTAAGGTTGTAAGATTTCATCGTTTTTCCTTTCTATGTGAAGAAAATCTAAAGAAACAAAACCCTGATTATCAGAACACTTGCTCCTTTAGATTTTAACAATTATTGATCACGATCGTAATAGATCTCGTGAGCTTTTAAGCGAGAATTGAGCAATTCAGGAACGGTCACAAATGTATACCCTTCACCCTTTAAATACTCAATAACACTTGGTAGAGAATTAACAGAAGGACCATGGATATCATGCATGAGGATGATGGAACCATTGCGAACCTGACGTTGAATCTCTGTCAAAATGGCTGTCTCGTTTTTACTCTTCCAGTCCAAACTATCCACGTCCCACATGATGAAGCTTAAATCAAGGCCGTTTCGAATATCATCAGTGATGGCACCATAAGGTGGGCGCATGAGTTTAGAGCTTGATCCTAAAACTTGAGTTAACAGATCTTCTGTATCAGTGATTTGCTTTTTAGCATCTTCGAGCGAAAGTTGTGAAAGAACGGGATGACTCCAGCTGTGGTTTCCTACAACATGACCTTCTGATTTCATTCGTTTTAGAAGATTTTCATTACCTGCAATGTTTTTACCAAGTACAAAGAAGGTTGCTTTTACACCATATTTAGCTAAAGTATCCAAAGCCTGCGTGGTTGTAGTTGGATTTGGACCATCGTCAAAAGTCAAGGCTACAACTTTTTTATTTTTCTTAGCAAAGTATGCTTGGTAAAGTTCAGCATCTTTTTCTAATAGATAAGAGGACTCAATGACATCAAAGAAACTGGATATTGGTAAGGCAATTTCCTCAACAGTCTCTCTAGGATTAGCAGGATAAAGGATGATTTGACTATCCTTATAATCAAAACTCCAAGATGTCAATTCTTGGTCTGTGAAGCTCTTTATAACTTGATCAATTTTTGCCTGGTCAAGTTTCTTATCTTCTAGAGTTGATTTGATTTGACTCAGTAAGAGTTCCTTAGCCTTACTTGCATCTTTGAAGAGTTTACTGAGGTCAAAAGCTTTCCCATCTTCGGTCAAGAAAATTTTCCCTAAAGAAGTCTTTTCTTTTTCTTCAACCTTTGATGCAGACAAATCGTAGACTTGCTTGCTGATATTACGAGCAACAACTCCCTTTAAGACGGGATCCAATTGCTCACTATAATAAAAGACCAAGTCCTCTTTATCTTCCAGCTTTTCTTTAATATCCTGGTTGATTTTTTCTCTAACAGACGCAATGACTTCCTCTCCTTGCAGAGGGTAGTAGGCAATCACCTCAGCTTGACCTTTTCGGAAATGGTCCTTCTGACTACCTGAGTTGAATTGCTGGTCCTTTTCGCTTTTTAGCGCTTCAATTTTTTGTTCGTAAGATTGCTTTTGTAGTAGCTTATAACCAATAGCACTTCCTAATAGAATCGTAGCAATTCCTAAGATTCCAACAAGGGAAAGCAATAGCCTTCTCGTTTTATCGTGAGAAACACGTTTCGCTCTATTTTTTTCATATTTCCATCATATCAAATCGAGGCTATTATTTCAATGATAAACAAGAATTCTGATTTCTTTTTAGAAAAATAAAAAAGCTTAGAAATATCTAAGCTTCTCGTTTAGAAACGAATCGTTTCACGTGTTTTCTCATATGAAGTTACAAAACGGTTTGTGACTCCTGGTTCAGCAACTTCCAAGGCTTGTGAAATTTTTTCAAATGACGCCTGGTAGTCAAACTCTTTTTCAAAAATTTCAAGCGCTTCGTTGAAGGCCTCTTGGATACGCTCATCAAATGAACGGTAACGGTTTGAGTATTGGAGTAGTTGCTCAGTCAAGGTTGCATATTGAACGATATCATAGGTTTCTGTTTCAAGTGCTTCCATATCATTTGTTGCGACTTCAAGAATTCGTTTAACCGATTCAATATTCACTTGTGGTTGTTCTAACTCTGCCATCAAATCTTCTGTGTTATGACTTGCAGTAAAGAAAAGTTTCAAGAAACTTTGAGGAATACCTGGCAAGTTTCTCTTCTCCATGTAACGTTTGATAGTATGCAAACGGTTCACATAGACATTTGCTTTTTGGCGAGCATTGAGGTCGTCTTTTTCAATTTGCGCAAGTCGTTCGCTAACAGAGATTTGCTCATCCTCTATATCCTTGAGGTTGCTTTGAAGCATTTCCAACTGTTCTTCAAGAGCAGAGTAGGCTTGTGTTGACTCACCTTTATCCTCTGTCACTTCCATGATTGCCGTATCAAGTGCAGCCAATTCTGCTTGAAGACGACGAACATGATTGCCATCACTTTCAGGAAGAAGGTAGGTTTTAGTCAAACGTTCAAGATCTTGAACAAGCACCTGATTATTTTCTTTCAAGTGGTTGAGATAAGTTGGTAATGTCGAAAGAAGACTTTCAACCACTTTTTGAGCTGCAATTTCACGAGTGAAGATATCATAAAGTGCGTTGATTTCTTCTTGGATGCGATTATTTTCATACTCTGCATTGTCCAATTCCAACTGACGAATATTTTCTTGATTATTTTTCAAAGACTCATGCAAAAGTTGGAAACGGGATTCAATATCTGTTTCTGTAAAGTGGTAGTTGGCATCCAACAGCTTGCGATAACCTTCTTCCAAATCTGCCAATTGTTCTGGCAGTTCCTTTGTCAAGGTTTCAACAAGAGCTGGAATTCGCTCAACGATGTGTGTCAAAGCGAGAATATGATTTTCAGTTGAATCAAGAATTGCTGCCGCTTCAACCGGGTCACCTGATGAATTTAGGGTAACAAATTGAGAGAATTCAGATTGGATGTTTTCCAATTGTTTCTCAATCTCAGGAAGGGCCTTCCCATATTTCTCCGAGTCTTCTGCAACGGTATGTTGAAGGGATTCAAACAAGTCCAAGGCATGAAGGACACGGCCACTATTCTTAGATTCTTGTTTTTCAAGATCAGAAAGGGCATTGCGAATAGCTGCAATATCTTCTTCAATCAAGCCGATTTGGCTTTCAATTTGATCAATCTTGTGAGCAGCTTTGAAAAAACGGAAAGAATTGTTGTAGCTTTCAGCTTCAAAGAGGTGATTTTCGATATCAGCAAATGAGTTCAGAGATAAATCAACCCATTTTTGGTTCCATTCACGGAAGGTCACCTGACTTTGACCAATCAAGTGCATGTTTTTAACGGCTTCAACCTCATCATTTACAGGAAGGTTGTAGAGTTCTTCTTTTCTTTCTTCAAGGGCCGTTAATCTGCTTACATTACGCTTACGTAAAAAGATGGCTGTTACATAAGCTAAGATCAGAATGACTGCAATTGCAACCATTAGATAAATTAGTTGTCCATTAGACATATCAAACTCCTTTTATACTAGAAACAATCGTAATGATTATATCATATTTTTTAAACCAAGGGAACTATTTCCCACATTTTTTAGACGTCAAGTGTACTGTAAACAGCGTTTTCTTCGATAAATTCGCGACGAGGTTCTACTCGATCTCCCATCAACATATCAAAGATTTTATCTGCTTCGGCAGCATCATCTACCGAAACACGCGCCATCAAGCGATGTTCAGGATCCATGGTTGTTTCCCACAATTGGTGGTCATCCATTTCTCCCAAACCTTTATAACGTTGGATGGTTGGTTTTGAACGCCCTTCACTATGACGTGCTAAGGCTTCTTGGAGTTTAATTTCTTGATCTGCACCAGGTTGAATGTATTCTTTGATCTCACTTCCCACTTTAACCCCATAAATCGGTGGTTGGGCAATATAGACATAACCAGCCTCTAAGATTGGTTTCATGTAGCGGTAAATCAAGGTTAGCAGGAGAGTTCGAATGTGGGCTCCATCAACATCGGCATCGGTCATCAAAACGAGTTTTTGGTAACGAGCCTTAGTGACATCAAATTCTGCACCAAATCCTGTTCCCATGGCTGTGAAAAGACTTCGAATTTCTTCGTTTGCAAGGATTTTATCCATGCTAGCTTTTTCAACGTTCAAGATCTTACCACGAATTGGAAGGATAGCCTGGAACTCACGGTTACGACCAGATTTGGCTGATCCACCAGCTGAGTCTCCTTCGACGATGAAGAGTTCGGTTTCAGCTGGGTTATTTGAAGAACAGTCTGCTAGTTTTCCAGGAAGATTGGAAATTTCCAAACCAGATTTCTTGCGTGTGACTTCACGCGCACGCTTGGCAGCTACACGAGCCTTGGCAGCCAAGATTCCTTTTTCCACGATACGCTTGGCAATCTGCGGATTCTCCATGAGGAAATCAGAGAAGGCATCGCTGAAGAGGCGATTGGTAATCTTGACTACTTCACTATTCCCCAGTTTGGTCTTGGTTTGTCCTTCAAACTGCGGGTTTGGATGCTTAACTGAGATAACTGCAGTCAAGCCTTCACGGACATCTTCCCCTGTTAGGTTATCTTCATTGTCTTTTAGTAGTTTATTCTTGCGGGCATAATCATTGATAACACGTGTCAGCGCTGTACGGAAACCTTGCTCATGCGTACCACCTTCATGGGTGTGAATGTTATTGGCGAAACTCATGACGTTTTCGTGGTAACCAGTTGTGTACTGCATGGCTACTTCAACTGTGATATCATCCATCTCACCGTCTGTGTAGATTGGTGTATCAAAGATCACATCCTTGTTCTCGTTGATATATTCAACGTAACTAGCAATCCCACCTTCATAGTGGTAATGTTTAGTCTGTTCGAGACCTTCACGCTTATCTGTGATGGAGATTCGAAGGCCTCGGTTCAAAAAGGCTAGTTCTTGAATACGTTTGTTTAATTTTTCAAAGTCAAAAGTCGTTGTTTCTGTAAAAATCTCTGGATCTGGTGTGAAGTGAACTGTTGTTCCCGTTTTATCTGTATCTCCAACCACCTCAAGATCAGCAACAACATGACCACGACGGTATTCTTGGTAATGAATCTTACCGTTTTTATGAACATGAACATCTAGTTGAGTTGAGAGGGCATTTACTACTGATGAACCTACACCGTGCAATCCACCTGAAACCTTGTATCCGCCACCGCCGAATTTTCCTCCAGCGTGAAGGACTGTAAAAACGGTCTCAACAGCGGGACGTCCTGTCTTTTCCTGAATATCAACAGGAATTCCACGCCCATCATCCACAACGGTGATGGAATTATCAGGCTCTATAAAGACTTGGATGTGACTGGCAAATCCAGCTAGAGCTTCGTCAATTGAGTTATCAACGATTTCCCATACTAGATGGTGAAGACCTTCTTTTGAAGTCGATCCAATATACATACCTGGACGCATACGAACAGCTTCAAGTCCCTCCAAAACTTGAATTTGACTGGCATCATAATCCTGTGCCTGTTGATTTTTGATTTCTTCTGTCATTTTTTCCCTTTTCTTACATGTCTATTGCTTGTCTCAATGTCGCAACGTTATTAAAAAGATAGGCATCTAAGCCAGCAGCTTTACCTGCTTCTACATCAATATTTCTGTCACCAATGACCAAACCAGATGTAATATGATATTTATCACGTAAATAAATCATGGACTCAGGATCTGGTTTCCGTTTAAAGCCAGAACTGGCAGTCACCACCTCGGTGAAGTAGTTCGCTATCTGGGTCTTAGCAAGAAGTTCTAGCACTTGGTCATTTCGATGAGAAACCAAGAAATGGCGACCACCCTTGTCCGAAATGTCTTTGAGTAATTCTGGAATTCCCTCAAACAAAACTGGATGCTCTAGCTCACGCGCCTCATTTTCTTTGTAGTTCTCTAAAAAAACCTCGATATCTGGTGCAAACTTCTCGATGGCAAAAGCTGTCGAAACCTTCAAGGCTTCGTAGACACGGTCGTGTTCTTGCTCTATTCCGTATTGGGCTAAGGTTTCTACAAAAGCTGCTGTAGAAGTCTCATAATTATCCAATAGGGTACCACCTAAATCCCATATATAGTCGTGATATTTCATACCCTTCATTATACCATTTTTTTATGAAAAAAGCGATGATTTCCTAGATTTTTCGGCTCTATAATTTCTATAGAGAGTAAAACACTATTGCATCGATGGAGCCTTTTTGTGAAGAATAGCTCCTATTTAAATAATCAAGCAAAATCTTTCTTCTCTCAAATGTACAAATTAAAAAATAGAAACTACTAACAACCGCGTCATTATTCGCAAACGAAACGCTTTTGGATTTCCAAACTTTAAAAATAGAATCCTCATTGCTTTGAATACCACATTAGAGAGCAGAAAAAGATTATTCCAATATGGAATCTCTTGTTAATTCATTACAGTTTCCAATGATTCCATCTTTCTTTTCAATTGTAATTTATTCTCCAAACAGTCAAAAAACGATAACGTCCTTTAAAGGAGTTATCGTTTTTGTATATCGTCAGATAAAGTTTGATTTTTATTGAGCTACATTCGATTAGTTTCTTCCGAAGTTTTGACCTCTACCATCGCGGTCAAAATACATCCAACTTCCATCTTCAAGTTGAATCCATTTGCTTCGAGCCATATCCCCTGAATTGGCATCGAAATATCGACTAACTCCATTCACATCAACAACTTTTCCTTTGACTTGCTTACCGTCTTGCGTGAAATAGAGAGTCTGTTGACCAACCTGCTGCAAGCCTGTCACTGCTTTTCCAGTTTGATCAAAATAGTACCACTCATTTGGGGAACCTTCGACAAACTTGTTGGTTGCCATCTCTCCTGAGTTAGCATCAAAGTAACGGATACTCTTATCTGAAAGTGTCACGATTTTGCCCTTGACTTGCTTGCCATCTTGGTCGAAGTAAAGTGTTTGTTTGTCAATCTTTTGAAGGCCTGTCACTGCTTTACCAGTTTGGTCAAAGTAATACCATTCGTTCTTGGCACCTTCTGCAAACTTGCCGACTGCCATTTCTCCTGAGTTGGCATCAAAGTAACGGATGGATTTATCAGCCAAAGTTACTACTTTACCCTTGACTTGCTTACCATCTTGATCAAAGTAAAGTGTTTGTTTGCCAATCTTTTGAAGACCTGTCACTGCTTTACCAGTTTGGTCAAAGTAATACCATTCGCTCTTGGCACCTTCTGCAAACTTGCCGACTGCCATTTCTCCTGAATTGGCATCAAAGTAACGGATACTCTTATCTGAAAGTGTCACGATTTTACCCTTGACTTGCTTGCCATCTTGGTCAAAGTAAAGTGTTTGTTGACCAATCTTTTGAAGACCTGTCACAGCAACTCCATCTGCTCCGAAATAGTACCAATCACTTGGGTTATCACCCTGAGCAAAACGATTAATAACAGCATTTCCTGAATCCTTGTCAAAGTAACGAAGTTTGCCATCCTTAGCACTCACAATCTTGCCCTTAACCTGATAGCCGTTTTCATCAAAGAATTGCTGTCCATCTCCTATCTTGACAAGACCTCGAGCCATAACGCCCTTGGCATCAAAGTAACGCCAGTTTTCACCATCAGTAGTGTAGTAACGGTTGAGAACTTGGGCACCAGTTTGATCATAGTAGTACTGATTACCATTTTCATCTTCACGGATAGAATCACGAAGTTGAATACCATTCTTCAAGAAATAAACGTGCTTGCCATCAATTTCATGAGCACCTGTTACAAGATAACCTCGTTTATCGAAGTAATACCAATTTCCATTTTCATCTTGGATAAAGGAATTTTTAGCTTGATAACCACTAGTTGAATAGAACTTGGTACCATTGGCATCACTAACAAATCCTGTGTAAGCATTCTTATTAACTAATTGCTTAGGCAATACTATCTCGCCATTTCTGTTAGTGAGATAGTCGTTGCTAGCCCAGTCTTTAAGAACATAGTAAGCACCACGACCTAAGATATTGGTACCATTGAAGTACTTAGCCGACCACTTGGTAATCTTCTCATCTGTTGTCATCTTTTGACCATTGGAAATCTGTACTCGTTCAAAGATTTCTGGATATTTAGCTTTGAGCTCATCTAAGAAGGCGCCACCGTACTTACCTTGGAAATCAGTTCCATTGGTCTTACTATTAGCTACATAGAGTTTTTCCTTGATTTCTGCACCTTCACGGTAGGTTCCGTAGTTGTTGACACGTGTTGCTGTTACCACTTCCTTACCTGGTAGGTTATAGATTTGGTCTGGTACCCAGTCCGCGATGGCTTGGATATTAACACTGTGAAGCGCACGAAGAGCATTGAGCAAATCTTTTAAAGAACCATATTTATTGTTCTTGCTCATCGCCATATCATAGCGGTCTTCAAAGGCATAACCATTCTGAATGATAGAATCTAAGAAAGTACCGTCTTGGCTAGATACATACTGAGGTGGTAGCTCAAATGAAGTTACTCCCCATTCCTTGAAGAGGTTGACATTTTTAGCAATAACTTTATTGGTATATTGGTCATCGCGGGTTGCAAAGTCTTGGAAGTTAGAAAATCCTTCGTAAATCAACTGAGAATCAAGGGCTGCGCTAGATTCGTAGACCTGACCACTAGCGTTTTTCTTCTTGCTTGCTGTTGTACGAGCATCCTGATCTGCCTTAGCGTCAACTGGTACCCAAACAGCCAGATATCCAGAAACCTGTACATTGCTATAGCCTGCAATATCATTCATATCAAAGGTTAAAATACCATTAGCATCTGTCTTCTTCCAGAGCGATTGCGGCACTTCTTCGTCAGTTAGATAGCGGGAAATGCCATCTTTGGTCGTCAAAAGCACAGGGCGATAGTATTGATTCTTGTGGGCTGCTCCCATATTGACTTGCAGTTTATCCCATTCGTTCAGTTTCAGGTTAGGGTTGTTAGAAGCAATAACAGCCATCCCTTGAGTACGAGTTTCTGCTGTTCCTTCATCTGTTGCTTCATTGGCACCAGTACCGTAGCGCACAGAAGTCAAAATACCATTGTAAGACCATTTATCAGCCTCACGAGGTACACCCATATATGTGACTTTCATGTCTTGTCCACCTGCTACATACTTAATACGAGCACGCAACAAGGCATCGATAGCATCGTGGTAAGGAGATTTTTTCTCCATGTATTGACCATCATCGGTATAGAGGTCACCATAGTAGACCCGAGTGATAGAGTCTTTATTGGAGAGCATGAGGGCATGAGCAGTTGGGATGTTGAACTGCGTATACTTCTTGTCTGCCTTACGCATATCTTCGTTGTAGATCTTGAAGGCTTGCTTGAGTTCATCCATGGTAAAGGTCAAACCATCCGTATTTGGATTGATATTTTCTCGGATGATGTCAGCAATAACAGTTTGTACTTCACTGTCATGAGCCCGAACAAAGATATAGTTAGCCATCCGTTCGCCATTTTTCTTTTCAGAAGAACGGTCATTTAGACTATTTGTAATCGTAGGCTCTACTCCGCTACGGATAGATAGATTACGCATGAATGAATAAAGCAAGGACAAGCGTAGCTTGTTGTCAATTGCTAGTTGAGCACCTTTAGTATCTTTGTTGTAGTCAGGATCGTTATCAGACCAAGCTTCCAAGATAGACAAATGCTTGATAGCTTCTTCTTCACTTTCTCCCACCTTGTAGCGAGACTTGAAGTAGTCAGATGCGATTTGGAGCAAGTCTGCGTTGACATTGTCCACCGCATCGACACGAACTCCATCAAAATTAGCAGTCGGATCATTGGCTACGATGCTTCCAAAGTTCATCATAAAATGCAACCAGTTGAGTTGTTCGGCTTGAACAGCTGGATTAGAGTTGTCAAAGTCGTTAGCGAGCAAGAACTCATAACCACCATTTGACTTGTCAATGAAGTACTTAGGTGTACCTGTTTGACTAGTAGGGGTACGGTTAAGCAGACGGAACTTAGAGTCAGCATGAGGGCTCTTCTCATTATTGGTATAAAGCAAAGCTCCACCCTGCAAGTGGTCCTTTTTAGTACCAGTTGTTTCAGACTCTGTCTTGATATTCCAGTTTGGCTGGGTTTTGACAAAGGCACCCATCAGCGTTCTCAACCATTTGGTATCGCCTTCTTTACCAATTTTTTCCTCAATTTTGCGCTGAACCTGCTGAGAAGCTCCTGTCAGGAGAGCTTGTTCAACTTTGTTTTCAAAAGCACCTGCTCCCAGACCTTGTTGGTTCATATAGTTGAGGTAATTAATCTGAGTACGTTTATCAGGCCACCAAGCCATCAAAAGGGGACGTAAGTCTGTTTCTGTCGAAGCCGTCCATGTTTTTCCATCTTTTAAGATGAACTTTGGACGATACCAGCTATCTGCTGTCAAATAACCGTCTACAGTTTCGATATCCTTGTCAGTCGTACCGTAAAAAGCATTCTTTTGAGAGAATTCATTATTGAGACTGCTGGTTCCTTGTTGGAACTGATATTCATTTGAATCAACTAAGGCACCGGTTTCTGCATCAAAATAAAGTATTCTCCCATTAAGTTCAACTGCAAAGTTCTTTTTAACTGTACCATCGTCCTGAACATAGTAATTTTTACCATCAATGGTCTTAATATGAGATAGGACATCATCATCATGGTCAGCATTTACAGGTGCAGGTTGAGCCTGATCTGCCACCATTCTTTCAGCTATTGCTCCCTGTTTTTGAGCAGGTTCGGGCAAGCGATCTTTCTTTGCAACCTTTGGATTTGCAACAATCTTGTCTTCAACAGCCGTTTTTTCTCGCTTGTCGCCTTCTTGGTCTTGGGCAGTTGTTGGCCTTGCTTGTTTATTCTGGTCTGCTACTTCAGTTTTAGGAGTTTCTGTGATTGCATTAGCAGCTTTAACTTCTTCAGCAACAGCAGCCTTTTCTGTAGATGCTTCTTTCGTATCTGCTGGTTTAGCAGGCTCTTGAGCATTGGTTTGAACTGTTGCTTCTGTATTTTCTGCTGGTTTAGCAGGTTTTTCACTAGCAGCAACATCGCCTGTCACCTTGTCTGCAGGGGTTGCTTTTTCTGCTTCTTGCTCAGATGCTATTTTAGCTTGGGCTGGAGTTTGCTGACCCGGATCACTAGTCTGAGCTGTAGCAGGTTCTTGAACCACAACCTGCTTTACATCATCCGCATGGACAACGCCTGGTTCTAGACCAAGTACCTTTGGTGCTACAATAAGGGCCAAGGTCGTCAAAGCAATGGCTACCCAGTTTTTCTTAACTTTATGCATCTTATAATGAATCTTTTTCTCCATCATAAAGCCTCCTTCTGAATTTAGTATAAAGTTATGCCCTTATTCTAGTATATTTTTCAAAATGATCATTTTTTGTTGCACATCTACAACTATGAAAGGCAAATTCTTTCAAACTGTTCTTTAAGTTTTTGGGCAACACCAAAGGAATCTAAAAATTCAAAAAAAGATAGGCATTGCTCGATGTCACTGAGAGCATTAGTATTCCCAACCTTGTAGGCATACAGAGCCCTATGATACTTAATCAGCGTTCGATCATATAGATCTGTTTCAGGGATTTTAGAGTGGTCGAGATAATTGAGAAACCTCATAGCAACTAGCAGATGGTTTCCTTCTATACAGACGCTAATGACATTAAGTAGCATCTTGATAATACGGCGGCGATTTTCAGGTAGGTTGTTATAAAACTGGGTACGATTGATCATCTCACTAGCAAAGGTTTCCAGCGTTTCCAAGGTCATCAAATCAACACTGTTTGTAAAAAGCCAGAGTTCATAACGTCCCCACTCCTCAACAGAAAAGAGATGATCCGTCAGGAATTCTATATCCTTCTTGCTAATCTGAAAATCTGAGCAACAGGAGGACAAGAGGGCCCTGACAATGATTGTATTGAGTTTATAGTTTTTTTTCTCAGGAAACTGTTCGGTCAATGCTTCTGAGCTTGACAAAATATTTTGGAGCTTGACAACATTGTTTTCCTGATATGCATCAGCTACTTTTTTTGAGAACAGCACATCATCTGAATCAATGTAATTATGGTAAACATACTGAAACTCCTCTAGGGAAACGGCCATATTTTTTAAACAGCAATAAAAAGAATCAAGTGTGATCCCATTGACTCCCCGTTCAAAACGGGATAGCTGAGCCACGGAAATATCACCAGCAGCCACCTCTTTCAGGGACATTTTTTTTGATTCTCTAATGACTTTGAATATTTTTCCAAATGCTTTCAACATATCACTCCCCCAGTTTCGTATATGCAAAAAATTCTTACTAATTTTAATATACTAGTAACACGTTTCAATTATATTACAGAGAAAGTACTTTATATTTCAAATTAATACAAGCAGATTAATTCGCATGATAAAGCATTTTAATATAGCATTTATTGAATGTTCTATCTTTTTCATGAATCTATTGATTTCAGTAGAAATCTGAACTATTCTATCTAACAACTTGAAAACACTAACATTTCTAGAGATAGATTTCCTTCTTATGTTAAACGAATCTTGGTTGATTTATAAAAGATTGATATAAAAGCGCAGGACAATCATATGAAACATTTTTTAGAAATGGAGTAAATAAAAAAACGAGAGCCGAACTCTCGTTTTACTGTTGATTTCCAAAGACATCTCGATAGAGCATGCCGTCTCGTAAACTTTCAGCATCTCCTCCCAATTGCTCTACCAATTCATAGGCAAAGGCAAGTGCGGTTGACGGTCCTCGGCTAGTTGTTAGATTACCATCTACAACCACTGTTTGTTTTTGATAAATTCCGTCAGTAATTTGCTCCTGAACTCCGTCATAACAAGTAAAGTGCTTGTCTTTCAGGACACCTGCTTGATGGAGAGCGATTGGAGCTGCACAGATAGCTGCAATTTTCTTTCCAGCTTGATCAAAGGCTTTAATCTCAGAAATGAGGGCTGGATTATCCCGTAGGTGAGCTGATCCTGGCATGCCACCTGGAAGAACTACCAAGTCATAGTCAGACAAATCACCATCAAAGATACGGTCGGCTGTTACCCGAATGTCATGTGATCCCGTCACCTGCTCCTCAAATCCTACCATATCACAGGAAATGTTTGCTCGACGCAAGACATCGATTACTGTCAAGGCTTCGATTTCTTCAAAGCCATTTGCTAAGATAACTGCAACTTTTGCCATAGTGGCCTCCTTATTTGATTTGTTTTAGGACGACTTTCTTTCGTTTGAATGGAACTTTTCCACTTTTCTCTTCTGCTAGATTGGTCTGGTAACTCATAGACAAGAGGAGACCAACACCGATGAGGTTACTAATAATTGCGGAGCCCCCTTGAGAAATAAATGGCAGAGGAATACCTGTCAAAGGAAGTAAGCCTGTCACGGCACCGATATTTTCAAAGATATGGAAGAGCAACATCATGATAAAACCAGTCGAAATGTAGGTGTAGAACTGGTTATTTGACCTGAGCGTAATCTTCAACATACGGTAGATGAGAAGCAAGTATAAAGCAACCACAAAGACTGAACCAATAAAGCCAAAGTCTTCTGCAATTACGGTGAAAATCATATCACTCTCACGTACTGGAATGAGGAGATTGGACACATTGAAACCTTGTCCAAACAAGCCACCACTTCCAATCGCAATTTGTCCCTGCGCCTGTTGATATGTTGTTGTTTGTGCAAAGTCAAAGGGATTGAGCCAAGCCAAGATGCGGTTGATCTGGTAGGTTGGCATCCCAATCTGATGCAAGAAGGCACGTCCATCCTTGCTTATAAAGATGGCCATGAAGCCTACAACTGCAGTCACTCCTGTCGCAAAAACAGGAATGATAATCTTCCACGAAACACCTGAAAGGAGAACCATACCGGAAAAAATAGCTACAAAGACCAAGGCAGTCCCCAAGTCACTTTGTAGGGCTAAGAGGATCAAGACTGGTATGGTAAAGGCAATCATCCAACCAATCAATAGGAAATCCAAGGGAATAGTTCGTCGCCATTCCTTGTGTTTTTGAGTGAATCTTACAATGGCTCGAGCCAACATCAAGATATAGGAAATCTTCATGAACTCCGATGGCTGAAAGAGTGTCGTTCCACCAATCGATACCCAGTTCTTGGCACCTGTTGACGCTACAAGATTTGGATTGTAGAAAACAAGAGGTAGGATCATCAAAGCTAGCCCTAGACCATAAAGATAGGGAGTCACCTTCCATAAAAACTCGGTATTAAAGAACATGACCACAAAACCAATGACAAGGCCCAAGGAAATCCAAGCGATTTGCTGACCTAGAATTGGTAATACATTATTTGGATAGTCATGACTAACTGCTATATAAATGGCCACTACTCCAATCACCAGTAAACAAAACACTGGTAGGAGGAGGCTATAATCGACTCGAGAGTCGAAGGAACGTTTCATATTTTTTACCTTTTCTCTTTCTTGGATTTTTCTTTCATTCTATTGCGACGAGATTGGAGAAAATCAGCTACAGCAGGCTCTAGCTGTTCTCTAGAAAGAACCTGAACAGCCCTTTCTTTTGACAAGGCCTGGGCGATTTGTTTGCCGTAACGCTTGCTAACGACACGACTGTCTAAGATAACAGCAACCGAACCTTGGTCAGATCTTCTAACAGTACGGCCCAGAGCTTGTTTTAGCCGAATAATCGCCATCGGCAACTGATAATCATAGAAAGGATTTTTCCCTTCTTGACGCAGTTCTTGGTTTAATTTTTTGGTTAACGGTTCTTGGGGGTTTTGGAAAGGCAATCTCGGAATCACTTGGATCACGCAAGGATGGGTTGAAAAATCAACTCCTTCCCAGAAACTACCTGTTCCGAGTAAGATCTGGCGTTCACCTTTTTCAAAACGTTTTTTCAGTTGGCTTGGTTCCCCATTTTTATACTGAGCTAGATGCGGTTGGTCGAGCAGGTCTGAAACAGCCAGCAACATCTCTTTTGAGGTAAACAAGACCAGTATGGGTTCTTGAAAGGCCTGTAAGCTTCGAGTGACAGAAGCCACTTCACTAGCATAGTCAACAGGTGAAACTTCTGTCACAAGAGGAAAATCATCGACTAGAAAGACTTCTTGTTGCTCCTGCTTTGCTACATCAAGCTTAACAAGCGGAGCATCTGGAAATCCCAACAAATCTGCTAAGGAAACCCGATTACTGATTTCAAGAGTGGCCGATACTCCTAGGAGTCTACAATCTTCTGGCAATAAGTCTGCTAGTATAAAGCGGCCTTTTTTACTTGAACAAATCAAGACATCCTTGCTCGATTTCTCTGCTGTAGCAAGCCAAAATTCACGATCCGAGGTGAAAAAGTTTGCAATTTCTCGATACTCTGGGAGAGTTAACTCCGAAAAATGTTGGCGCAACTCTTCAAGAGAATCCAACCACTTTCCATTCTTCAGACCTGACTGATAGTGCTCCATCAAGTAACGACATTCAAAACCTATACTCTCCAGCAAGCGTTTCTGAACCAAATCTTCCTCTGTCTCCAAGGACTTTTCAATTTGAGTTACAAGTTCCTCAAGGCGATAAGCCTGCTGGGCTAGATTTTCGAGAGCTAGCAGCATTTTTTGAGCTTCATCCAAGATCAGCAAACGGTTATCGACAAACTCTGGATTGTCTTCCAAACGAGTGACCAGATAGGCATGATTAGTCAAGAGAACGCGACTGGTCTTGGCCTTTTCCTGCCCTCGTTTCCAAAAATCCTCTGTGGCAAATAAACTTTTCTTTGAAAGCTTGCCATCGTGGACTAGTTCTGGCAGAAAGTGCTGGTAGCGATAAAGCTGCCCGATTTCGTCCAAGTCACCTGTCTCTGACTCTGTTAGCCAGATAAGCAACTGCATTTTAAAGCGTGTGAAAAGGCGATTGGACTCTGATCGATGGAGAACTCTGTGAAAGGCATCCAGTTTTAAATAGTTTTGAGGACCCTTGAGACTATGAATCTCCAGATGGAAAACCTCTTTTAAGCGCTGACCTTCTTCTTGCATGATTTGATTTTGAAGAATTTTGGTCGGAACACTCACTAGGATACCTACTTGACTCTCCAAGTTCAAAGCTGGGAGGAGATAACCATAAGTCTTGCCCAGTCCCGTTTGGGCTTGGATAAAGGAAGTCTGGTGTTCTTCCAATAATTGCTCAATCTTCTCCGCA
Source organism: Streptococcus oralis ATCC 35037 (assembly GCF_900637025.1). Taxonomy (NCBI): domain Bacteria; kingdom Bacillati; phylum Bacillota; class Bacilli; order Lactobacillales; family Streptococcaceae; genus Streptococcus; species Streptococcus oralis. The sequence goes on along the minus strand of NZ_LR134336.1, from coordinate 596,257 downwards.
AATTCCATCTGTTGCGGTCGCTCCTCCAGCCCCAATAAAGAAATGTTTTTAGCAAAGTCTTTGGATAACTTTCGTGGGACTAAGGCTTTGCTTTCCTTTCTGAGGAAAAGCCCATGAAGCTCCATCAAGTCTGGCGAAGATAAGAGAGATTGTTGCTGGTAAACCTCCTCAATCAACAGATAACTTTCATAGAGAAGGTTGTCTGCAAGGTCTAACAAGCTTTCTAAGAGCCCTTTAGGTAGCTCAAAAAGTTTTTGACGCATGTAAAGCAAGAGTTCAGCTGTTGCCTGAGCATCTGACAGGGCAGTGTGGGCATGTTCCAGCTCAATTCCCAACTCTTGACAAAGGATACCTAAGTTATACTTTTCAAACTGAGGATACAGAACCTGGGCAAGCTCAACTGTATCCACCCGCGGTGTGCGCAATTCATATCCTTCAAAAAAGAGAAATTCTGCAAGAAGGTTGGCATCAAACTGTACATTGTGCGCAACAAAAATACCGTCCTTAACCAATTCAAAAATTTTTCCAGCCACCTGAGAAAATTCTGGTGCCACAGCCAAACGTTGATCGGTCAGACCTGTTAATTCTTTGATATGAGAGTCCAAGGGTTCATGAGGATTGACATCAGTCGCATACTGATCGATGATTTCACCATTCTCAATCACCACAATGCCTACTTGAATAATTTTTGCCTTGCTTCCGGTGCTGGTCGCCTCTAAATCAACGACCACATACCGATCATTTCTTGCATTCATCATTAAAAATTATATCAAAAAAAGCATGATTTGACACCCCTCAACTTTGATAACAATCTCGCTTTCCTTGCGAGTTTGACTAAAAATCAAGACCTTAAAAGAGAGAATTTCACACAAGTTCAGCAGTTGGTCGCTGGTTCTGAGGTATTTGAAAACTTTATCAACAAAGCTACATCAACATAAAAAGACAACCAAGATATTAGCTGCCTTTTTGAGATATTTTTTTCATTGTTTTCGGAAGAGCTTTACTAATTTCTGTTGGCAGGACAAAATAGTTTTCTTGAGCTAGTTCTTGCGCAATAGCTGAATGAAGATAGGTCGCTACCACCACGCTCTCATAGAGACTGACTTGATGAAACTGACCTGCAAAACCTGCAATCATCCCAGCCAGAGTATCTCCCATTCCACCAGTTGCTTGATAGGGGCCTCCAACCTGTAACTGATAATATTCAGGCTGACCGACTTGCCAGATACGAGTTGCCGGACCTTTCTCAACTAAAATCGTTCCTTGAGGAAAATCAGAAAGAGCCCTAGTAGTCGTCTCTGTATTTTGATGGTCAAGAACTATACCAGACAGTCTTTCCCATTCCTTTTGGTGGGGAGTTAGGATGAGCTGACTAGAAGGAAATGGTAACTGGCCGTTTGCTAAGATGCCCAAAGCGCCGCCATCTGCAATCAAAATCTGGTCTTTTCTAAGGCTGTCAAAGACCCTTTTTACGAGTTCTTCTCCAAATGCATCCTCTCGCAAACCCGGACCTAACAAGACAACTTCTGCCTTTTCCAACTGCTCTTTTAACAATTCCTGGTCTTGAAGAGAGAAGGCCATAGCCTCAGGTAAATGACTGTGTAGAGCAAGGATATTTTCCCTATCTGTTCCAACGGTCACCAATCCTGCACCACTTTTTACAGTTGCCAAGGCAGCCATGATGATGGCTCCACCATAAGGATAGGTCCCTCCCAGCAAAAGCAGACGGCCATAGTCTCCTTTATGACTGGTACGAGAACGTTCAATAATGACTTTTTCTAGTAAGGCTTGATCAATCACTTTCATCCTTTTTTCCTCTCTATTCATTATACTATAAAAGGAGGTTCAGACCTCCTTCTACACTATTTTCCCTTAAATTCCGCAAAGGTCTGTAAGATTTTAGCTGCCACTGCTGGAGAAGGTTCTCCTTTTAGCTCTAACGTGTCATCTGCATATGGAGTAAGGCCAGCAAAGTCTCCTATCTGGACTGAATAAAGAGACGTTTTAAACAATTCAATATCGTTTTGGTCATTTCCAAAGGCGATGAAGTTCTCCCCACATAACTTTTCAACAGTTGTCGCCTTATGAGTATCCAAGGGGTTGACATAAAGGCACTTTTCATGCGCATGATAGGAGAGATGAGCCTGCCCCAGTCTTTCTAACTGACCAAGCAAATCATCAAGCAACTCCTCGTGGTCGCCCATATAAACGACTACCTTAATCGGAGTACCCAAGTCCTTGAGTTTCTGATGACGAGCCACCTTTAGGGGATCTACACTGGAGAAAAATGGAATCTTCTCTACAATCTGACCACTATAGTCAAAGCAATCATCTGCAAAAAAAGGGAGATTGTAGGTCTGGCAATAATCCACTAGCGCCTGATAAACTCTAGCATCGAGATTCCTTTCGAAGATAGCCTGCCCCAGATGATAGGCTACGCCACCATTCAATCCTATGACTAAGCGCTGACTGAGTTCAGAACCTAATAAACCCAGGCAATCCCGATAAGAGCGAGCTGAAGCAAATACAATCTCATGCCCATAATCTTCAGCCTTTAAAAGAACCTGCTTAATCTCCTCATCAATGGTCATGTAGTCAAAAGATAGCGTTCCATCCAGGTCAAATACGAATTTCATCTTCCTAGTCCTTGTTTAGTGTTCGAAGCGCTGCCTGATAGGTTTGCTCCATTAGCATGGTAATAGTCATAGGTCCAACTCCGCCCGGTACAGGTGTGATGTGACTAGCAAGTGGTGCAACGGCATCATAATCAACATCTCCACAAAGCTTGCCATTTTCATCTCGGTTCATCCCAACGTCAATGACAACTGCACCTGGTTTGACGAAGTCAGCAGTCACAAACTTGGCGCGACCAATAGCTACGACAAGGATATCCGCCTTAGCAGCAACCTTGGCAAGATGATGGGTGCGTGAGTGGGTCAAAGTCACAGTCGCATTCTTGGCTAGAAGAAGCTGAGCCATGGGTTTTCCAACGATATTTGAACGACCGATAACAACCGCATTTTTACCTTCTAGATCAATCCCATATTCATGAAACATCTCCATAATTCCTGCTGGCGTTGAAGGAATCATAACTGGATGACCAGACCAGAGGCGACCCATGTTTAGAGGATGAAAACCATCCACGTCTTTTTCGGGGTCAATGGCTAATAAAACCGCCTCTTCGTCAATATGTTTTGGCAAAGGTAATTGAACCAAAATCCCATGCCAAGCTGGATCTTGATTGTATTTGGCAATCAAGTCTAACAATTCCGCTTGGGTAATGGTCTCTGGAACTCGCACGACTTCACTACGGAAGCCAGCAGCGAGAGCTGACCGTTCCTTATTGCGAACGTAGACTTGGCTGGCAGGATTGTCCCCCACCAAAATCACTACCAATCCTGGAACTAGACCTGTTTCTTCTTTTAGTTTAGCCGTCTTCTCAGCCAACTGTCCTTGTAACTTAGCCGCAAGAGCCTTCCCATCGATAATCTGAGCCATATCTCTTCTCTTTTCTATCAAATATCCTCTATTATATCAAAAAATAACTCGCCATCCTAACACTTCTTGCCTAATGGACCCTATAGTCTGAAACTATAAGAAAAAGCCCTTATCGAGCTTTTATGCCTATTTATACTAGGTAAACTTGTTATGCTTTCTTTTTGACTTTTGGAGCCGGTAAGACTTCATACATCTCCTTGATTAATCTGATTAGACATGATTTATCTTCAATGTCTTCTATCAAAATCATCTCCTTAGCTCCTTCATAAGGACGTTCAAGCCTAGTCTGTCCCAGTTGATCCATGACCAGCTTCACAGGCTTCAGTAACAGACGATTATCATAGATTCCCCCAATAATCTTCCCACGATAATAAAGGATATACTCTCCCATCATTGGACGATAACTCATCTCCTCTAGCTCTGATAGCTGTTCGAGAATAAAATTTAAATATTCTTTACTGGAAGCCATGATGCCTACTCCATTTCTTCTAAAAATGAGGTATTACAAAACCTTACTCAAAAATTCCTTGGTCCGTTGTTCTTTTGTTTGATCGAAAATCTCCTCTGGTGTTCCATCTTCGACAACAACTCCATCCGCCATAAAGATAACACGGTCTGCTACCTCACGCGCAAAGCCCATTTCATGAGTCACAATCACCATAGTCATCCCTGACTTGGCAAGGTCTTGCATAACAGCTAGAACCTCTCCGACCATCTCAGGATCTAGGGCTGAAGTCGGCTCATCAAAAAGCAAAACATCTGGTTCCATAGCAAGTCCACGTGCAATGGCAATCCGTTGTTGCTGACCACCTGATAAACTCTGAGGATAAGCCGTCGCCTTATCTGGCAAGCCAACTTTTTCTAACAGTTCCTGTGCTCTTTTCTCCGCAACTTCCTTGCTTTCACCTTTGGTTTTAATTGGTGACAAAGTGATATTTTCCATCACTGTCATATTGGGAAAGAGGTTGAATTGTTGGAATACCATACCCATCTTTTCACGCATAGCAAAAAGATCATTTTTCTTATCTGTGATATCAACTCCTTCAAAGATAACCTTGCCTTTACTTGCTTCTTCAAGGAGATTCATCGAACGAAGGAGAGTTGATTTCCCGCTCCCTGACGGACCGATAATGACCACAACTTCTCCTCGTTTAATCTCAAGGTTGATGCCTTTTAAAACTTCATTTTTCCCAAAAGACTTATGTAGTTCTTCAATTTTAATCAAGGTTTCTGTCATTATTTCTTGTCTCCTTGTCCAATATGTTTTTCAAATGCTTTCAACGCCACTGTCAAAACAGAGGTCATAATCAAATAGTAAAAGGCTGCAAATAAAAGAGGAGTCAACGGTAAATAAGTTGTTGTTGCTACTGTCGTTGCACCATTCCACAACTCCATCACCCCAATCGCAGACAAGAGGGAACTATCCTTGATAATGGTGATAAATTCATTTCCTAGAGCTGGAAGAATATTCTTGATAGCTTGTGGCAAAATGACATAACGCATGGCATTTTTCGGACGAATACCTAGAGAATATGCAGCCTCTAACTGCCCTTTAGGAACCGCATTGATCCCAGCACGAACAGTTTCTGAAACGTAAGCTCCACTATTCATAGAAATAATCAGAATACCAGGAATCAAACGAGAAAGATCAACTCCTAAAATTCCCACTTGAATAGTCGGAGCATTGATATGCATAAGAGCAAAGGCAATCATAATCTGAACCATCATCGGAGTTCCACGGAAGATCCAAACATACACATTTGCAAACCAAACGAGCGGTTTAAAGCGTGAACGTTGGGCAAAGGCCAGTAACACACCTATAATGGTTCCTAAGCAGACGACAAGGATGGAAATCAATACGGTAATCAGAGCACCATAGTTAAAATACGGTAAATACTTTGGTAAAAAAGAAAAATTCATATTCAATCAACTTTCTATGTATTAGATTGTATGATTATAACATGAATTGAATTAAAATGCAATCCTTTTTCTCTAATTTTACCAATTAACTTGATAGAATGGAGAAATAGAGAGAAATCACAGTTTTTTTCTAGTCAACTACCTCTTGTTTATGGTAAAATAGAAACGATAAGAAATGGAGGAGAATCAAAATGGAATCACATTTGGTTAGAATCATTAACCGCCTAGAAGCAATGACAAAAGATGGTGGAAATCTAAAACGTAATTTTGAACGTGAAGGTGTTGTCGTCGCAGAAGTTGCATACAGCCACGACGAAGAAAACGGATCACTCTTCACCCTTCGCGATGTAGAGGCTCGTGAAACTTATACTTTTGATAGCATTGATTTGATTGCAATGGAGATCTACGAACTCCTTTACTAATATAAAAAAAAACGGGCAGTAAGGCCCGATGAATGAGAATCCTTTTTGTCACCACAAATGGGATTTTTTCTTACCTTTAATGCTGCTTCATTCTCCATAAATCCTGCTTTTAAAAACGACTACTTCCCAATCTTTTTACTTGCTTTACACCTTAATCATGCTATAATGAGAGTATAAAACTTTGACTATTCTTGACCTTTTTTCTTAGGCCAAGAATATGAATGAAATGAGGTAGATGTATGCTCTGTCAAAACTGTAAAATAAACGACTCAACAATTCATCTGTATACCAATATCAATGGACAGCAAAAGCAAATTGATCTCTGTCAAAATTGCTATAAAATTATCAAAACAGATCCAAATAATACCCTCTTTAAAGGAATGACTGACTTAAACAATCATGACTTTGATCCTTTCGGCGACTTTTTCAATGATTTGAACAATTTCAAACCTTCTTCTAATAACGTCCCTCCAACTCAATCTGGTGGGGGATACGGAGGAAACGGCGGTTATGGGCCTCAAAACCGCGGTCCACTTCAAACACCTCCTAGCCAAGAAAGAGGACTCCTAGAGGAATACGGTATCAATATTACTGAGATTGCTCGTCGGGGAGATATTGACCCTGTTATCGGTCGAGATGAGGAGATTATCCGTGTTATCGAAATCCTCAACCGAAGAACCAAGAACAATCCTGTCCTTATCGGAGAACCAGGTGTTGGTAAAACAGCCGTTGTTGAAGGTTTAGCTCAGAAGATTGTCGATGGCGATGTTCCTCATAAACTCCAAGGCAAGCAGGTCATCCGTCTGGATGTGGTCAGTCTAGTCCAAGGAACAGGGATTCGAGGCCAATTTGAAGAACGTATGCAAAAGCTCATGGAAGAAATTCGCAAACGCGAGGACATCATCCTCTTTATCGACGAAATCCATGAAATTGTTGGTGCAGGGTCAGCAGGTGATGGCAATATGGATGCAGGCAATATCCTTAAACCAGCCCTTGCCCGTGGTGAATTACAAATGGTCGGTGCCACTACTCTCAATGAATACCGCATCATTGAAAAAGATGCTGCCCTCGAGCGCCGTATGCAGCCTGTCAAGGTAGATGAACCAACTGTCGAAGAAACCATTATCATCCTTAAAGGGGTTCAAAAGAAATACGAAGACTACCATCACGTCAAGTATACTGATGCTGCTATCGAAGCTGCTGCAAATCTTTCCAATCGCTATATCCAAGATCGCTTCTTGCCAGACAAGGCTATTGACCTGTTAGATGAAGCTGGTTCTAAGATGAATCTGACACTGAACTTTGTTGATCCTAAAGTGATTGACCAGCGTTTAATTGAAGCTGAGAATCTCAAGGCTCAGGCTACTCGAGAGGAAGACTTTGAAAAGGCTGCCTATTTCCGCGATCAGATTGCCAAGTACAAGGAAATGCAGAAAAACAAGGTGACTGACCAGGATACTCCTATCATTAGCGAGAAAACCATTGAGCATATCATTGAGCAGAAAACTAATATCCCTGTTGGGGAGCTAAAAGAAAAAGAACAGTCTCAGCTTATCCATCTAGCAGACGACCTCAAGGCCCATGTTATCGGACAAGATGAAGCTGTCGATAAGATTGCCAAGGCCATCCGTCGTAATCGTGTTGGTCTTGGAACTCCTAACCGCCCAATCGGAAGTTTCCTCTTTGTCGGACCAACTGGTGTCGGTAAGACAGAACTTTCCAAACAACTAGCCATTGAGCTCTTTGGTTCTGCTGACAGCATGATTCGCTTTGATATGAGTGAATACATGGAAAAACACAGTGTGGCTAAATTAGTCGGAGCTCCTCCAGGTTATGTCGGCTATGATGAAGCTGGTCAATTAACGGAAAAAGTTCGTCGCAATCCTTACTCACTCATCCTTCTCGATGAAGTCGAAAAAGCCCATCCAGATGTGATGCACATGTTCCTTCAAGTCTTGGACGATGGTCGTTTGACAGATGGGCAAGGACGAACAGTTAGCTTTAAGGATGCTATCATTATTATGACCTCAAATGCCGGTACGGGTAAGGCCGAAGCCAGTGTTGGGTTTGGAGCTGCTCGTGAAGGACGTACTAATTCTGTTCTTGGTGAACTCGGTAACTTCTTTAGTCCTGAGTTTATGAACCGTTTTGACGGCATCATCGAATTTAAACCTCTCAGCAAGGACAACCTTCTCCAAATCGTCGAACTCATGCTAGCGGATGTCAACAAACGCCTCTCTAGCAACAATATCCACCTCGATGTGACAGACAAGGTCAAGGAAAAATTGGTTGACTTAGGTTATGATCCAAAAATGGGGGCTCGCCCACTCCGCCGCACCATTCAAGACTATATCGAGGATGCTATCACAGACTACTACCTTGAAAACCCAAGTGAGAAAGCCCTCAAAGCAGTCATGACAAGCAATGGCAATATTCAAATCAAATCTGCCAAAAAAACTGAGAAAACAGAAGAGATTGCTTCTGAAATAGAAGAATAAAATCTCATAAAAAGAACAGGAAACAAGATTTCCTGTTCTTTTTTAATTCTCTTCTTGAACTTGATAGCGAAGAATTGTTTTCAATTTACTTGGCTCCGTTCGATGAAGGTTATTGAGATAGATTTCTCGGTGGATTTCCGAAGTTCTTTTGAGTTTATGAAGTTGACAAAAATGCTCCATCTCTGCAAAAGTCTCATTTTCAGTATCAAAAGGTCCTACATGAAGCATAGCAAGACTTTGGCCTTCTTCTATTTTTTCAAAGCGAATAGCCTCATAGAGAGGATTTGGTTTCTTGATTTTGACCTCGTTCAGAACTTCCTCAAATAGTTCTCTCGTAATAAAATCGGGTTGCCCAATCATAATACTATAAGAAAGCTCACTTTTTACCAGTTCTCCTTCCTTCTCCTTTTTCCATAAACCTTCTAAAGGAAAGACAGTAAAATCAGTGTAGACTTGATCCAGAAGAGTTTTTTTATACTTCATCTTTATAGCATAGGCTAAGGCATACAAGGCCCCTACTCGTTCTGAGAAATCTTCTTGATTTGGATCGCCTTTGCCATCAATCACGATATAGGATTGACCTGGTACCTGCGAGATGCTGGGCCTAGCCTTCACTTGATAAAGAGCTTTCGCTTCTTTTCTCCATTCGTATTTCATTTGGTTCTTCTCCTTTCTATCTCTAGTATAGCACCAAAACCCTGACATCTTTTGTCAAGGTTTATAAAGTTTTTGGATTTTTTCTAATCTAAAAAGCAATTCCTTCTTCAGATGATTGGGGGCGAGTATTTCCACCCCATCTAGATAAGACAGGAGGTAAGTATACAGACTTTCATGCTCTGGTAAGACTGTCTTGACATAGTAGTAGCCATCTTTCCCCAAGCTAATCTCATCTTCTGAAAAATCTTCATAAACCCGGAAAGCAAGCTTGGGACTAAACTTCAAGGAAACTTCGATTTGATTTGCCACTTGATCTGAACCATCAACGCAATCCATCACATTTTTCTGCTTCACAGTTTCAGTTGTTAGGTGATAATTCCTAATTCTAGACAATTTGAAAAAACGCCACTCTTCTTTCAAACAACAGTAGGCATGAAGGTACCAATCTCTCTTTTTAAATATGAGCCTAAAAGGCTCGACTGTACGAACCGTTTTCTGACCACACCCACCTAGATAAGTAATCACCAGTCGCCTCTTCTCTAAAATAGCATGTTTGATGTTATCGAATAATTCTTTTTGACCTTCTCGCTTTCTCCAGTCAGTCAAGTCTACCTCTATCCAAGGGCTGGTAGAAACTTGAAAAATAGATTCCAATTTTTCAAGCAACAGGTCTTGCCTGTTATCGGTCAAGGCTTGAATCCCTTGCAAAGATGACAGAAGTTCTAATTTTTCATCCTCAGATACTAGAGTACGATCCAGAACAAAGTCTTTCATTAAAAAGATTCCGCCCGCCTTTCCAGGTATCGAATACAGAGGAATCCCCGCCATACTCAACCGCTCAATATCACGATAAATCGTTCGTACAGATACTTCAAACAATCGAGCTAATTCAGGAGCCGTTGTACTGCCTTTTTCTAAAAGTAGATATAGGATACGAAATAGTCTTGATTCTGCCATAAAATCACCTCTCTTTTATTATACCAGTTATAGTGCGAGGGTTGGAAAGTTTAACTAGACAAGGATTGATCAAGACAAAGTAGCTTTTTCTGCACAAGTTCGTTGGTTTATTCTTGACAGCTTGGCCCTCGTCCATTATGATAATAATAAAGATACTAGAGAATGAGGACAGTTCAATGGCAAACCCAACTTTTGGTGAAAAAAAAGAGAATGTGACCTACCAGCACCGCTATGGTGTTTACGCAGTTATTCCTGATCCTGAAAAAAAACAAATCGTTTTAGTTCAAGCTCCCAATGGTGCTTGGTTCTTGCCAGGTGGAGAGATTGAAGCAGGAGAAGACCATCAAGAAGCACTGAAGAGAGAACTCATCGAAGAACTCGGTTTTACTGCTGAAATCGGAAGCTATTTCGGACAAGCTGATGAGTATTTCTACTCTCGCCACCGTGACACCTACTACTACAACCCAGCTTATCTCTATGAAGCTACTTCTTTCCAAAAAGTACAAAAACCATTAGAAGATTTTAATCATATTGCTTGGTTCCCTATTGATGAAGCAATTGAAAAACTCAAACGTGGTAGCCACAAATGGGGAATTGAAGCTTGGAAAATCCACCATGGAATTGACTAAAATACACGATTTTATCCAAAAAGTGCTATAATAGAGTTAGAAAATCGGAGGAACTATTATGAAGCTTATCAATACGACAAACTCACACTCGCAACTTGTTAAAAGCCAATTAGAAAGCACAGACGCAACTCTTGTCGAGGTCTATTCTGCTGGAAACACAGATGTAGTTTTCACACAAGCCCCGCTTCACTATGAAATCCTCATTTCCAACAAACACCGTGCTATTCGTGAACCTGAAATTGAAACCATTCAAGACTTCTTCTTGAAACGTAAAATCGACAAAGGAAGCATCGATGAAGCCAATATCAAGACGCTTTATTCTGATAAATTGATTGAGATTTCTATTCCTACAAAATAAGAAAGCCAGCCAAAAGCTGGTTTTCTTTCGCAAAAAAAGATTGGTAGTTTCTACCAATCTTTTAGTTTTGTTTCACAGCTTCTTTCAAAGCGTCTACCTTGTCCAAACGTTCCCAAGGAAGGTCAATATCTGTACGTCCCATGTGTCCATAAGCCGCTGTTTGACGGTAAATTGGACGTTTGAGATCCAGCATTTGGATAATTCCTGCAGGACGAAGGTCAAAGATTTGACGCGCTGCTTTTTCAAGCTTGCTTTCAGCTACTGTTCCTGTACCAAAAGTATCGATACGAACGGAAACAGGTTGCGCAACACCGATAGCGTACGCCAATTGCACTTCTGCCTTCCTAGCAAGACCTGCTGCCACGATATTCTTGGCAATGTAACGAGCTGCATAAGAAGCTGAACGGTCCACTTTAGTCGCATCCTTACCAGAGAAGGCACCTCCACCATGACGAGAGTAGCCACCATAGGTATCCACGATGATCTTACGACCAGTCAAGCCTGAGTCCCCTTGAGGTCCACCGATTACAAAGCGACCAGTTGGATTGATGAAGAATTTTGTTTGCTCATCCAAGTAAGAAGCTGGAATTACTTCTTTGATAACCTTGTTAATCACATCATTGTGAATTTGTTCATTGCTGACTTCTGGATCGTGCTGAGTTGAAATAACGACTGTATCCACACGTACTGGACGATCATTTTCATCATACTCCACAGTAACTTGTGATTTAGCATCTGGACGGAGATAGCTGATTTCACCAGACTTACGAAGTTCTGCCAAACGACGAACCAACTTATGACTGAGTGAGATTGGCAATGGCATGAGTTCTTCCGTTTCATCCACTGCAAATCCAAACATAAGACCTTGGTCACCAGCACCAATCAAGTCAAGCGGATCTTGATCTGCATTTCCACGGACTTCCAAGGCTTCGTTAACTCCTTGGGCGATATCCGGTGACTGCTCAACAAGCGATGGATGAACTCCCACCGTCTCCGCAGAAAAACCATATTCTGCATTCGTATAACCAATCTCTGCAATGGTATCACGAACCACACGGTTGATATCCACATAAGCATGTGTAGAAATTTCACCAAAAACATGGACAGAACCAGTGTATACAGCTGTCTCAGCAGCAACGTGCGCCTCTGGATCCTTTGCTAAAATAGCATCCAAAATCGCATCTGAAATTTGGTCTGCAATCTTATCCGGATGCCCCTCAGATACAGATTCAGACGTGAATAATTTACGTTCTGACATAAAAATGTCCCCCCCTTAAAAAATATTGTTATAGAGTTACAAAGTACTGGTAGAAAATCCTATCCTCTACGGGTTGCGACTCGAAAGAAAAATAGATCTTTCCACCACCTTATCGGGACTATATAACCTTATCATTATACCACTTTTTACTTTTTTTTGCAGTATTTTCTCGAAATCGAAAAAAGAACCTTACGGCTCTTTTCTCGTCATAAAAATTCGGCTTGTACTCCATAATACAGAAGGTCATACCTGTGCTTATCTGCATACTTCGTTTACAAACTACCTATTTTTTATCTGCTTTTTCCTCACAATGTTTTAACAAACAATCTTCCAGTTAGGGTTACTGTTCCTTAGACTTTCTATTGCTTACAGTTAAGCCAAGTCCAGCCATTAGGAGGCCAAGTCCTACAATACCATAGTTCGCTGTATCATTACTTCCTGTATCAGGGAGTTTCGTCACTTCTTTTTTATAAGCTGTAGCTACTGGAACTGTGGTAGTTGGAGTCGCACTTCCTGTCTGAGCAATAGGTAGTGTTGTACGACGTTCTAGGTAAAATTGGTAATTATCTTTCGTTACCTTGTAATTGTGTCCTTCAGTCACAGTTTCAACAATCCATGTAGTTGCATCCTTAGTTAAAGAATCAGCCAAGTTACGATTAATATTCATTAATCGACCTTCAGATACAAAATCTTTATAGCTAATATCGGTCCCTGTCGAAGTTGCAACAATTCTTTCGATTTTTGCGGCTTTCAAAGACGCAAGAGTATTCGCCATCGTTGGAATTGAAGGATCCTCCTTCATTGGAGCATCTGTCAACAATACGACAAACTTTTTATTTTTAGGTGACTTAGACCAGTCGTAGGTTGAAACAATTTGTGTAAGAGTAGGTGTAGATGTTTCAGGGAAGTCTCCACCATGTGCAAGCTTAATGCCTGCTAAGGCTTTTTCAAGCTCAGCTGGGTCAGAGGTAAAATAAGATTCATTAAATTTTGTTAAAATTGTACCCTCATCTGCTAATCCACCTATACGTCCATATACTTCATCACTAAAGGTAGCTAATCCAAAACGTGCTGCTACTCCATCTTTAGCAAGATTTCTTGCAAACTCATTGATATTGTTACGGACAGTGTCAATAGTTCGAGACATAGATGCTGAACGGTCAACAACAAAAACGATATCGGCAGAGTTAGATTTTGAAATCGTTCTTGTCGCTTTCTTGATTTCGACTGTAGTTGTTTTATCAACACGTTCATATTGGGTATAAGAATTTCCATCTTCATCTTTCCCGCTCACTGTACTCTCAGTTGTTTCAGTCTTTGGAGCAGGAAGTTCTTCGCTTTTTACAGGAGCCACTTCTGTCTTTGTGACTTCGACTGTTGCAGTTTCTTCATGAATCTTTTGATCACCTTCTTGGCGTTCTTTCACGTCAATAGGTGAAACCTTCTTAGAAACATCAACAAGTTCTCCAGGTTTTGCATCTGATTTGTTAACGACTGGTTTCGCCTCATCAGCTTTAATTTCTGCTACAGCAGCTTCGACTGCCGATTTATTTGCTTCGGTTTTCTTTACTGTTTCAGCTGAAGTAGATGCCGGTTGTGTTGTTTCATCTGCAGACACTTGTCCGACCTGAGCAAAAGCAAACAAAATTGCTACAGAAGCCAACCCAACTTTCATTTTACGGAATGAAAAACGTTGTTGTTTCATAAATGATTTATCCATAGAAGTCCCCTTTTCTTTTCACGGATCAAATGGTATAATCCGATTGTTTTATAGTATGATAACACAAATTTGTATAGTTTTCAATTTTTTTCCTTACAATTTCAATAAAATGTTGGTCTAAAAACAAGTTTTAAAGCTGATACTGTTTTATAAATCAAATTTTTTTAAGTATATAATTATTAGTTCTATCGAATACTTCAGGAAATAAAAACTCAGTAGAATCAGGTGATTCTACTGAGTTTTTAAAATGTTTGGCGTTTGGCTTTGCGCTCGGCACGGCCACGAGCACGATTTTCAGCACGCTTGGTTTTGCGACGTTTTTCATCCACCGCCCATTGAATCTTCTTCTTATAGCCTGGTTTGACTTTTTTCTTTTTCTTTTTAACCAAGCCAATCATTTCAATATCAAGCTTGTCCTGCTTCTTTTCACGATTAGCACGACGATCACGGTCATAGGTATCTTGAAACTCTCCATCTTTGACCATCTTAGGAGTAAACTTGATCCCTAATTTCTCCAACTCACGGATATCCGAGTCATCACTTGGCTGGTAAAGGGTAATAGCTGTACCAGGCAGTCCGTTGCGCCCAGTTCGTCCAACACGGTGAACAAAGAAGGACAAGTCTTGCGGAATGGCGTCATTGATGACATGACTAACCCCTTCAATATCAATTCCACGCGCTGCCAAGTCCGTTGCGACAATGTACTCAAAATCCAGATTTTTCACCTGATTCATGATCCGCTTGCGTTCACGAGGAGCAATATCCCCATGAATCTTAGCTACCTTCAAACCTTGAGCTGTTAAGTATGTATGCAATTCATCTGCACGCGTTTTGGTATTAACAAAAATCATGGCTAGATATGGTTGCATGGCTTGCGTCAACTCATAAATCTGAGCATTCTTATCTCGTCCCTTGGTCGAAATCAACCAGTTATCAATCGTATCTGAGATGACTGTTTTTGTCTTGATTTTTTCCATGACAGGATTTGACAAGTATTTTTTCAAGAATGGTTGCAATTTTTGTGGAATAGTTGCTGAAAAGACCATGAATTGCAAGTCTTTTGGAAGGCTACCTGCAATCTTATCGACTGTTTCCAAGAATCCCATATCCAAGGTCATATCGGCTTCATCGACAACAAAGGTCTTAGCCTTGTGAATAGCCAAATCACCAGATTTGACCAAGTCATAGATGCGACCTGGCGTTCCGATAACGATATGTGGTTGGTTGCTGGCAAGTTTTTCAATCTGACGTGCCTTATCCGTACCACCCACATAATTAACCACACGAACTTCGACATCTGAGTGAGCTGCAATCTGACGAGCTGCTTGGTAGATTTGAGTGGCCAACTCACGACTTGGTGCAGTGATGACTGCTTGCACACTATCGCTAGTTTCATCTAATTGCTGGAAAATCGGTAACAAGAAAGTATGAGTCTTTCCTGAACCTGTTTTTGACTCGCCCACCAAATCACGACCTGCCAGTACAATAGGGATTAATTTTTCTTGTACCTCTGTTGGAGTTGAGAATTTCAACTCCTCCAAGGCTTCTGCTATATAATTTTTAAATTGAAATTTCTTAAATGACATACTATCCTCGATTCTATCCTTTCAATTATACCATATTTTGTCCTATTGCAGTAGTCCCATTTGAGTCTCAGTTCTGTAGTAAAGATTCAAGTAGCTTAAAAGGTTGGAACCTCTGATTCCAACCTCTTTCATTATTTCCAGGTCAATACAGCATTCAAACCATAATGATCACTGACTTGTGGACTATTTTGTCCATCAAAAACTACTTGTAAACTCTCTACTTCTAACTCTTTAGTCGTAAAGACGTAGTCGATTCGTAGTGGTTCAGTGTTGCCTTTCCAACCATCAATTTCTGGTGGAACGGTATAGCTACCACTTCTTTCTTTTGCAACTTCAAACGCGTCTTGTAATCCTAATGGACTAGCTAAAATCGCTTGATTGCCTTCCTGACCAGCTGGATTATTAAAATCACCTGCTAAAATCAGAGGTTTATTCAACTCTTTTAGTACAGCCTCAAACCGTGCCCACTCTTCTTGGAAACCTTTATCCCACCAAGAGAGATGAACGCTTGCAAGAGCAAGTTCCTTGCCTTCAACTTCTGTCTCAACCAAGGCAACGCGACGAGTATGGTAGTCCGTTGGATCATCTACATCTGATACTAAAATCTCACGCGCCTTAATAGGTGTTTTGGATAAGATAGCTACACCTTCATGGTAGCGGTCATAGCCAATATGATTGTAAGCCCAAGTCCAGTAGTAGTTTTTACCTTTCTCAGCCAATTTTTCAACCAGGAGTTGGACATAGTGATCCTGATGAATGGGTTCTGCTGATGGTAAAGCTTGATAGTGATTATTAACCTCTACCTCAGGCGAGGTCATTTCTTGATTAATTTCTTGGAAACAAATCAAATCATAGTCCTTCTCGAGAATGTCTTGGAGTAAGATTTGGAATTTTTCCTCTGCTTCCTTCTCCATCCAACTGTGAGTATTGAGTGTTAGAAATTTCATGCTTTTCTCCTAAAACAAGAGGTTGGAAAACAGCTTCCAACCCCAAGTATATTACAATTCTACTTTAGCAACTGCTGTTTTAGCTGCAAGAGAACCTGTTTGTTCTAATTTAACTGATTTGAGGACATCACCATTTGTGAAGACAACCACTGTTGATGTTTTGCGTTCTGCTTCTCGAATAGCATCCAAGTCAGCTGTAACAAGAAGATCACCAGCAGCCACTTTTTGTCCTTCAGAGACATGAACAGTAAATGGTTTTCCTTCAAGACTTACTGTATCCAAACCAATATGAACAAGCACTTCAAGACCTGAGTCAGTGACAAGACCAAGAGCGTGTTTTGTTGGGAAGATACTTGATACAGTACCAGTAACTGGAGATACAATGTTACCATTTGCTGGTTCTACTGCAAATCCATCACCCATCATTTTTTGAGCAAAAACTGGATCTTCCACTTGTTCCAAAGCAACAACTTGACCGTCAGCTACTGAGTAAACTTCTTCAGTTACACCTTTGTAGTGTACAGTATTTTGTTGGTTTTCTGTCATTTGGCTTGGAAGAGTTTCAGGAATAATTTCACCTGAGTCAAGAATATCTTGGATATCAGATTTCAATACGTCAGCTTTTGGTCCGTAGATAGCTTGGACACCTTGTCCTTTCATGACAAGACCCATAGCTCCTTCTGCTTTCCATTGTTCCTCAGTACCAACGCGATCTGCATCTTTAACAGTTACACGAAGACGAGTCATACATGCATCCACATCTACGATATTTGCACGACCACCAAGAAGGTTAATGATATTTACGGCTTGAGAAGCTGCTGCAACTTTTGGAGTTCCAGGAGCTGCTTCTTCTGATGCTCCTTCAGCTGTTTCGTAGTTTCCGTTACGTCCTGGAGTTGCGTAGTTGAATTTCTTGATCATGAAGTTGGCAATGAAGTACATGATAACCGCAAAGAGAACAGTTACCCAGATAAAGTTAACGATATCCATACCAATACCAGCATTAATTGCCAATGGTGTACGAGTCAAGAATTCAATTGAACCAAATGAGTGGACACGAAGGTGAACAATATCTGCCATAGCAAAGGCAGCACCTTGAACTACTGAATAAACAAGGTAAAGCGGTGTTGCGATGAACATGAACATATACTCGATAGGTTCAGTAACCCCTGTCAAGAATGTTGCAAGGGCTGTCGCAATCATCATACCCTTGTATTGGTGTTTCTTGTCAGCATCAACATTGCGGTAGATAGCAACGATGACACCCATCAAGATACCAAATGAACCGATCATTTGTCCAACTTTGAAACGAGCTGGAGTGACTGTTGTAAGAAGGTGTTGGTATTGGTCAGCATTTGAACCTTTAAGGTTAACAAGGTCAGTTACCCATGCAAGCCAAAGTGGATCTTGACCAAATACTTGTGTTCCTTTTGCAGCACCAGTTAACACTTCGTATGTTCCACCAAGAGCTGTATAGTTCATTGGGATAGTCAACATGTGGTGAAGACCGAATGGCAAGAGCAAACGTTCCAAAGTACCATACAAGAATGGTGCAAGAACTGGAGCAGTTTCTTGTGAGTTGGCAATCCAAATACCAAAGTTGTTGATACCTGTTTGAACTACTGGCCAAAAGGCAGCAAGTACAATTGCAGCAATAGTTGAACGAAGAATAACGACGAATGGTACGAAACGTTTACCATTGAAGAATGAAAGGGCATCAGGAAGTTTACGGAAGTTGTAGTATTTGTTATAAGCTGTTGCCCCAACAAAACCAGAGATAATCCCTACGAAAACCCCCATGTTAAGCGCTGGTGCCTCAAGAACGCTGATAAAGTAGTCAGCAACCTTGATTGAACCACCAAAGAAAGTAGTAACCATTGCTTCAGGGTTTTTCAACATATCACCTGTAACACCGAAGATAGTACCTGTGATACGGTTAATCAAGATAAAGGCAAGTCCGGCTGCAAATGCACCACCTGCACGTTCTTTTGCCCAGCTTCCCCCAATAGCAAGGGCAAACAAGATATGAAGGTTACCGATAACCCCCCAACCAATTTGCTCAAGGATTCCACCTGTAATCACTAGAGGAGCAAGGTTTGGGTCGATCATCACGATTGATTTACCGATTGAGATCATCAATCCCGCCGCTGGCATAACGGCGATAACCACCATTAAAGCCTTACCGAATTTTTGCCAAAATTCGAAAGACAAGACATTTTTGAATGTAGCTTTCATCATTCAAATCTCCTTTATTTTATTTAGGCAAACGTTTTACGAAAACGTTTGCATTTGGTTATGTATTAATTATACCACTTTTATTTTTTTTGTAAAGGCTTTTATAAAAAAATTGTCTATTTTTTTAATTTTTAGAAAGGAAAAAGAGAAGTTTACGAAAACTTCTCTTTTAAATATGTATTATTTTTCTGATTTGTTCTGCAATTTGCATTTAAATCCAACTAGATCTTCAAGAATCGACGCATTGAAATCCCTGAACCAATTGAACCAATGAAAATTCCGATTATAAATAATAGGACTGTCATCAGAGGGATAAACACATCTGGCGTAATCATTGACAAGTTTTGACCTACCAAGGATTTATTGACCGATTGATAAACCATATTGTAAACAAAGAATACAAGGACTGAAGGAATTGCTGCACCAAGCAAGCCAATAAAAGCACCTTCTAGCAAGAATGGACCACGGATATAGCCATTTTTCGCTCCTACAAGACGCATGATCTGAATCTCACGACTACGTGAAATAATAGTGATACGAATGGTATTGGAAATGAGGAAGACTGCGATAAAAATTAAGAGCCCTGCAATAACCAATCCCCAAACACGGATAAAGGAAGCTAGTTCAAAAAGTCGTTGAGTGTTGGCTCCACCATCTTGAACCTCTGATACTCCCTCAATTTTTTTAGCTTCTTCAGCTACCGTTTTAACATCACTCGGAGAATTTGTATCAACGACATAAGCATCATAGAGAGGGTTTGCATCCCCTTCAAAGACCTTCCAATCGTCACCCATTGTTTCCGTTAGTTTTTCGTACTGTTCTTCTTTACTTGAGAAGGTAACACTTTTAACAGCAGGCATAGCTTTCAAAGCATCATAGACCTTGTGGTAGTCATTATTGGTAACTGTCTGACCTTCTTTTTCAATCGTTTCACTGTTATCAGCTACATCCTTACGAATGTAAACCATGACCCGAACGTTGTTTTCAATATCGGTAGCCAGTTTTGCTGTATTAAAAATTACAGATGCAAACAGGGCAACGAGTGTTAAGGTAATCATAACCGAACTCACTGCTGCTACTGTCATCCAGCCATTTCGTTTTAAACTTTTTAATGATTCAAATAAATGGCGAAAAAATCTACTAATCATCGTATCCATATTCTCCTTTAGCTTCGTCACGAACGACACGGCCATTTTCAATGGCAATGACACGGTGGCGCAAGGTATTTACAATCTGGCTATTGTGGGTTGCCATCAAGACAGTAGTACCTTGGAGATTGATGCGTTCCAACAGATTCATAATTTCCCATGAATTATCTGGGTCCAAGTTTCCTGTTGGCTCATCGGCAATCAATACCTTAGGATTGTTGACAATCGCGCGAGCAATCGCAATCCGTTGCTGCTCTCCACCTGAGAGTTCATTAGGGAAAGAGCGAACCTTATGTTTCAAACCAACCAGGTCCAATACTTCCATAACACGTTTTTTGATATTGCGACGGCTCTCACCGATTACTTCCATTGCATAGGCAATATTCTCATAAACGGTCTTCTTAGGCAAAAGTTTGTAATCCTGAAAGACTACCCCGACACTACGACGTAGTAGTGGGACATCTTTCTTCTTAATTTTAACTAAATTAAAGCCTGCAACTGATAGGCTTCCTTTTTCGATCTTTACTTCTCGATATAAAGCTCGAATAAAGGTTGACTTACCTGCTCCAGAAGGTCCTACGATATAGGCAAACTCTCCTGGTTCAATAGTAACAGATACACCACGCAGGGCAGTCGTTCCATTGTCATACTTTTTGACAACATCTCTCATTTCAATGATTGACATATGAGTTCCTTTCTATCTTAGCTGATTCGCCACTTGAGGTAGGCATCGATAAAACCATCAAGGTCTCCATCCATCACCTTATCTACCTGAGCAACTTCAAAGCTTGTACGGTGATCTTTTACCATAGTATAAGGCGTGAAAACATATGAACGGATTTGGCTTCCCCATGTGATTTCTTTTTTCTCACCTTTAAGGGAATCAACTTCCGCAGCTTTCTTTTCTTGCTCCATTTGATAGAGCTTAGCCTGCAACATCTTCATGGCACGATCTCTATTTCCATACTGGGTACGATCGACCGTTGATTGGACGACAGTTCCCGTAGGAATGTGTGTCAAACGCACACCTGTTGAAACCTTATTGACGTTTTGTCCACCAGCACCACCTGAACGGAAGGTATCCATTTTGATATCATCTTCACGAATCTCCACTTCGATGGTATCATCCAACTCTGGCATTACTTCTACAGATGTGAAAGAGGTATGGCGACGTTTGGCAGAGTCAAATGGCGAAATACGGACTAAACGGTGAACACCCATTTCTGATTTAAGTAGGCCATAAGCATTGGGTCCTTCAAAAGACAAGGTCACAGACTTGATACCTGCTTCATCACCAGCTTGGTAATCCAAGACTTCTACTTTAAAGCCTTTGGCATTTCCATAACGAGTATACATACGAAGCAACATATCGCCCCAGTCCTGTGCCTCAGTACCACCAGATCCTGGATGGATTTCCAAGATTGCATTATTATGGTCATAAGGTTCTGACAAGAGAAGGGTCATCTCGTAGCTGGTCATCATCATATCCAGTTCTGTCAACTGTTCGACCAGTTCATCATGGACTGACTCGTCTTCTGCTAAAAAGTCCAATAAAATCTCAACTTCATCCTGCAACTCTTCCATTTTACGGAAGGTATTGTAGGTGTTTTTTAATTCATTCAATTCTTGCGACGTTTTTTGGGCCGCGATATTATCGTTCCAAAAATCAGGTTCTGTCATCTTGTTTTCCAAGATGGCAATCTCTTCCTCTAAGCCTTCGAGGTCAAAGAGACCCCCTAAAAGAAGCTAATTTTTCACGATTTGCGTCAATTTTTTGACGAATTTCTGAAATGTCCATAGATACTCCTTTTCATATCGTTTTATTATACCATAATCTCTCATTTCTTTCCATATTTTGCTTTTCACCGCTTTTGATGGCAGAAGAAAAGAGGCTCTAAAGCCTCTTGTTTAAAGGACTTTGGCAGAGGTATGAGTAATCTCCTCCACTTGAATTCCTTCTTTTTCAAACTTTTCCTTTAATGCAGTCAAATCGATTTTTCCATCAATTTGAACTTCGATGACGACCTTGCCATCCTTACGTGGAATGTTTACAGTATGGGAAATATTTAAATCCTCTTCTACAATTAAAGCTACAATTTTCCCCAGTACTCCGACTTCATTTTCTGTAATGAAACGAACCCGAATCCCCTCTTCTCCGTATCCGGCGATTTCCAAGAAAGCCTGAAAAACATCGCGGTCTGTAATGACGCCGTAGACCTGATGATTGTCTACGACTGGCAATATCCCAATTTTATTTTTCAGCATCAGGTAGGTCGCATCTTCTAGACTAGCATAGCCAGAAACCGTCACGACATCTCGAATCATTACATCTTTTACTTTGGTTTTATTCAGAAGATAATTCATCTCATAGATAGAGAGACTGGTTGCTTTAGATGGGCTGGCTTCCGCAATGGTTCCTTCTGTTACCAATCCAACTAATTGATCGTTTTCGATAACAGGTAAACGGTGCAAACCTTGCTCGCGCATCAAATCTGCTGCGTGTGCTACAGTCGTATCTGGACTGATATAAACTACCTTACGGGTCATGAAATCTTTAACTGCCATGAGACTTCTCCTTCTATATTGCTATTTTTATTATACACTTTCTTAGAAAATCTATCAAACGCTTTCATCTCTTTTTCAAGATTTTGAATAATCTGAGTCTTTTACAAAAAAGAGCTCTAATCTAGAGCTCTATATGTGCAAGTTAGCAATCATTATTTATATTTCTTTCAGTTGTTAAGGATACTAGCAATTAGTATTGAAAACCTATTATCATCTCCATCCACAACCTAAACTAGTCTCCCAGACTAGAGGAGAATTGCATACGCAATTCTTATCCGCCGACTAAAACAATCCACTGGATTGTATGATTACTTACGCAATCCTTATCTGCCGACTAAAAAGGTCCCTCGGACTATAGAGGGATTGCGTGCGCAATCTCCATCCACAGCCTAAACTAGTCTCCCAGACTAGTTTAGCCACCTAGATATGCTTTTCTGACTTCATCGGATGCTGCGAGTTCTTTTCCTGTTCCTGATAGGACAATCTTGCCTGTTTCAAGGACATAACCACGGTCAGAGATAGCAAGGGCCTTGTTGGCGTTCTGCTCAATTAGGAGAACTGTTGTTCCTTGCTTCTGAATATCTTGAATGATATCAAAAATTTCTTGGATAAAAATTGGGGCAAGTCCCATTGACGGCTCATCCAGGAGAAGGAGCTTAGGTGTAGACATGAGAGCGCGTCCCATAGCAAGCATCTGCTGTTCACCACCTGAAAGAGTTGCCGCATCTTGGTTTTTACGCTCTTCAAGACGAGGGAAACGTGAAAAGACTTTTTTCAAGTTGGCTTGATTTTCTTCACGATTTTTCTTTAAAAAGGCTCCCATTTCTAAGTTTTCCATAACAGTCAAACCTGGGAAAACATGGCGTCCTTCAGGAACTTGTGAAAGGCCACCTGCCACGATTTTTTGCGCAGGCAACTTTTGAATTTCTTTTCCCAAAAACTCAATTTTACCAGCACTTGGACGAACCAAACCTGAAAGGGTACGAAGAATGGTTGTTTTACCGGCACCATTGGCACCGATAAGGGAAACAACTTCACCTTCATTAACCTCGAAACTTACATCACGAACTGCTTGGATCATACCGTAATGCACAGAGAGGTTTTCAACTTTTAACATAGACATCAGGCTTCACCTCCTAGATAAGCTTCGATAACGCGTTTGTTGTTCTTGATCTCATCCGGAGTCCCATGAGCAATCAACCGACCATATTCAAGAACATAGATACGCTCAGTAACTTCCATAACCAAATTCATGTCATGTTCGATAAGCATGATGGTAATTTTAAATTCATCTTTGATACGACGGATCAATTCTGTCAATTCAGCTGTTTCTTGTGGATTCATACCAGCTGCAGGTTCGTCCAAAAAGAGGATTTTAGGTTCAGTTGCCAGAGCACGAACGATTTCTAATCGACGTTGTTGGCCATAGGCCAGATTCTTGGCAAGAGTATCTGCGTCACCATCCAAATCAAAAATCTTCAGCAAGTCCAAAGCTTTGCTTTTTAATTCTTCCTCGTTCTTATAAAAAGCTGGTAGGCGTAGGAAGCTCGCAAGAACATGTTGTTTATGATGATTGCTAAATGCAATCAAAACATTTTCCAAAACTGTCAAGTCCTTGAACAAACGAATATTTTGGAAGGTACGACTGAGACCAAGTGAGGCAATCTTATAGGGAGTTTTCCCATTTAGGAGGTGACCATCTAGTGTCACAGTACCTTCGCTCGGTTCATAAACACCAGTCAAGAGATTGAAAAGGGTTGTTTTACCAGCCCCGTTTGGTCCAATCAGACCAACCAATTCTCCCTCGTTCAATTCAAGAGTGACATCTCCAACAGCTGTTAGACCGCCAAAATGTTTGGTTAACTGTTTAACTTCAAGTAATGCCATTAGTTTTGTCCCTCCTTCTTCGATTTTTTAAAGAAACGTGATAGACTCAATTCCCATGTCCCAAGAAGTCCACCTGGTCTGAAAATCATGACCAATACAAGAGCCAAAGCGTAGATGATCATACGTACGCTTGCTACATCCTGAAGGAGCATATTTAAAATTCCTAAAACAATCGCTGAAACGATGGTACCAGTAATCGATCCAAGTCCACCAAATACAACGATAATCAACACATTGATGGAATTAATAAAGGTGTAATCTTTTGGAACAACAGATCCGATAAAACCAGCCTGAAGTGAACCAGCAATACTTGCTGTAATAGCACCAAAGACAAAAGCGATAATCTTGATCTTTGTAGTGTTTACCCCAACGGATTCTGCAGCAATCTCATCCTCACGAACAGATAGAGTAGAGCGTCCAATTGGACTACGTAAGAAGTTGAGAGTTGCAATAGTTGTGATCACCACAAATAGATAAACCATTTGCCAGTTGGTAAAGTTTGGAATACCCAAGATACCAGCAGCACCGTTGGTCAAACTTCCACCATTAATGATAAAGATACGAATGATTTCTGAAACACCTAGTGTCGCAACAGCCAGGTAGTCACCCTTCAAACGGAGTGTTGGAATCCCAACGAACAAAGCGACTGCACCAGAAATCAAAGCGCCCAAGACCATCGCTCCAAAGAAAGCACCATAGGTTGGTGATTTTGAACCAATAATCGCTGCTGCATAAGCCCCAATCGCCATAAAACCTGCATGACCAAGTGAGAATTGTCCTGAAAAACCAACGATTAAGTTCAAGCCTACTGCAAGGATGATATTAATCCCAATTTGTTCTAAAATTTGGACATGGAATAGATTGAGAACACCAGCAGAAACCAGTACACTAATCAATCCATAACCCGCCAACAGAAGGAATAACCAGAGAATATTTACTTTAAGATTTGTCTTCATTGTTTACACCTTCTCTTTCACATTCTTACCAAGGATACCTGCAGGTCGAACAATCAGAATCAAAAGCAAGATTCCATATACGATAGCATCACGGAAATCAGACATACCGAAGGCAGTAGCAAATGTTTCCAACAAGCCAATCACAAATCCCCCTAGAGCTGCACCAGGAATAATCCCGATACCACCCAGTACGGCCGCAACGAATGATTTTAGACCTGGAGTCACACCCATCAAAGGTTCAAGAGAGTTGTAGTAAAGGGCAATGAGGACACCTGCTGCACCAGCAAGAGCTGAACCCAAAGCAAAGGTAAAACTGATTGTACGATTTACATTAATTCCCATCAATTGAGCCGCGTCACTATCAACTGATACCGCACGCATGGCTTTCCCCATTTTTGTTTTTTGGACGATCAATTGTAATAAAACCATCAAGAGTACAGAAACTGCTAAAATCATCAATTGAACATTTGTCAAGCTAATTGGTCCCAAGTCAAAGCGGACTGTTTCAATTGCTTGAGGGAAGGCACGAGTATTGGCGCCTACTAGATAAACCATTCCGTATTCCAGTAGGAAAGACACTCCGATGGCAGTAATCAATACAGCAATACGTGTAGAGTGTCGTAAAGGACGGTAGGCAAGAAACTCAATCACAACACCAAGTAGTGCGGTTCCTGCCATTGAAATAATTAAAGCTAAAAAGAAATCCATTTGGAAAGAATTAATCAAAAAGTAACCAATAAAGGCACCCATCATGTAAATATCACCGTGGGCGAAGTTGATGAGTTTGATAATTCCATAAACCATGGTATAACCCAGAGCCAAAAGTGCATAAACACTACCCAGAATTAGACCATTCACAAGTTGTTGGAGCATAGCATTCACTCTTTTCTATCCTTATTTTTTAGAAAATTTCATTATTTTCACAAGTTCATAAACACCGAAACAGGGAGTGAGTCAAAGGCTCATTCCCCATTTCAATTACTATTCTAATGTTATGGTTTTACAACTTCTGCTTCTTCAACTTTACCATTGTTCATGGTCATCATGTAAGCAGTTTTCACTGTATTGTGGTCAGCATCAAAGCTTGTTTGACCAGTTACACCATCAAAATCTTTGGTTTTAGCAAGGTTGTCCTTGATCTCACTTGAGTTTTTAGCACCTTTTGCAGCATTTGCTACTAGGTAAACTGAGTCATAGGCCAAAGCTGAGAATGTTGAAGGCTCTTCGTTGTATTTAGCACGGTATGCTTCAAGGAAAGCTTTAGCTTTTGCAGAAACATCAACTGTAGTTGAGAATCCAGAGATGAAGTAAATGTTTGATGCTCTTTCAGCAGTTGCTTGTTGAACAAATTCTTCACCGTTAAATCCATCACCACCAATGATTGGTTTATCAATTCCCATACCACGAGCTTGGTTTACAATTTTACCAGCTTCTGTGTAGTAACCTGGAACTACGATAGCGTCAAACTCTTTCCCTTTCATTTTAGTAAGGGCTGCTTGGAAGTCAGTATCACCTGCTACAAACGTTTCATCTGCTACAATCTCACCCTTGTAGGATTCGCGGAAAGATTTAGCAATACCTTTTGCATAGTCACTAGCGTTGTCAGTATAAAGAACAACCTTCTTAGCATTCAATTTGTTTGTTACATAGTTAGAAATAATCTTCCCTTGGAAGCTATCTTGGAATGTTCCGATAAATAGGTAATCTTGACCTTTAGTCAAACCGTCTTGAGTAGCACTTGGTGAAATCAATGGCACTCCAGCTTTAGTAGCGTTAGCTACAGCTGCAGCAGTTGCACCAGATGTCGCAGGTCCTACAATAGCTGCTACTTTTGATTGGGTAACAAGGTTTGTTGTAACAGAAGCTGCTTCAGCAGTTTCTGACTTGTTGTCTTTGTCTACAACTTCGATTTGTTTTCCATCAATTCCACCTGCAGCATTGATTTCGTCTACGGCAAGTTGGGCACCTTTTTGTTCAGCTGTACCGTAAGCTGCCACAGCACCTGTCTCTTCAAAGTTAAAACCGATTTTAATTGTTTTTTCGTCTACTGGATTTCCAGTTGTGTTTGACGCTCCTGACTTGACCTCTCCACAGGCAGCAAGAAGAGCCACACTAGCAAGAGCCACAAAAGATAGGGCAAATTTTTTCTTCATTTTTAATCTCCTTATAGTTGTTTCAAAAAATAGTATGTTAAGAATATACCGAATTATCAGAAAATTGTCAATACATTTATTTAATTTTTTAAATGATAACGTTTTCTTCGTTACGATAGAGATTCCCAACGAAGGGAGTTTCTAGCTCTTGAATATGGCAACGTCTAATTTTCTTGATATATCTTTCCTTACCTAATCTCTCAACTAAGTCATCTAGCTCCTCAGTTGGAACATAGAGCTGCAAGTAACGATGTTTTTTGGAATGGTAACAGATATCACCGTATTCCTGAATTTTTTTTGCATCTCGATTATAGTAGAGATAGATGATTAATCCTGATCGATTTGTTTTTTCAAACATGAGGAATCCTCTTTCTAAGAAATCTTCTCCTATTATATCAAAAAAAGCAAACTCCGTCGAGTTTGCTTTCTAGGTTGCTTAGCTTAACGAATTATTGGCCATGATTTCATCGATAAAGCCATATTCAAGTGTTTCTTGGGCACTCATCCAGTAATCACGTTCTGCATCTGCATGAATTTGCTCGACTGATTTACCAGAGTTATCTGCAAGGATTTGCTCCAAAGTCTTACGAGTTTTGAGCAAGTGCTCTGCAGCGATTGCCATATCTGTCTGTTGGGTACCACCACCTGTACCACCCATTGGTTGGTGAATCATATACTCTGCATTTGGAAGCATGAAACGTTTGCCTTTTGCACCACTTGATGCGATGACAGTACCCATGGATGCAGCCATCCCCATAACGATTGTTTGGACATCCGCTTTGATAAAGTTCATGGTATCAACGATTGCCAAACCAGCTGAAACAGAGCCTCCAGGTGTATTGACATAAAGGTAAATATCTTTTGTGCTGTCTTGGGCATCCAAGAAGAGCAACTGAGCAATAACGGAGTTGGCCATGTTGTCTTCAACTGGACCTGTTAGCATGATGATGCGGTCTTTCAGAAGACGAGAGTAAATATCATAGGAACGTTCTCCACGGCTTGTTTGTTCAATAACTACAGGAATCATTCATTTCTCCTTTTAATGTTGAATTTTCTTAGTCTTACGACTCAATACAGAACTATTATATCTTCTTGGTCAAAAAAGGTCAAATTTTTGCTCTATTCTCTAAACAGAAACAAAAACTCAACCTCCTTTCAAGTTAAAAACGAACTTCTAGTTTCACTATTTACTTTGGGATTTTATTTAGTACCGAACAAGCGGTCTCCAGCATCTCCAAGACCTGGAACGATATAACCGTGTTCGTTCAAGCGTTCATCCAAGGCTGCTGTAAAGATTTCTACATCTGGGTGTGCTTCTTGAAGAGCTTTCACTCCCTCTGGAGCAGATACTAGGCAGACAAACTTGATATTTGAAGCGCCACGTTTTTTAAGCGAATCTACTGCCAAGATTGCTGAGCCACCTGTTGCCAACATTGGATCAACGACAAAGATTTGACGTTGGTCAATATCCTCAGGCAATTTCACCAAGTATTCAACTGGTTGAAGGGTTTCTTCATCACGATACATACCGATATGACCAACTTTAGCTGCTGGAACCAAGCTCAAGAGGCCATCTACCATCCCGATACCTGCACGCAAGATTGGGACAATCGCCAATTTTTTCCCAGCCAATTGTTTTTGAACGGTCTTTGTGATAGGTGTTTCGATTTCCACGTCTTCAAGTGGAAGATCACGAAGTACTTCATATCCCATCAACATTGCAATCTCATCTACTAGCTCACGAAAAGCTTTTGTAGATGTGTCTGTACGACGCAAGATTGACAATTTGTGTTGAATGAGTGGATGATTAATGACTTCAATTTTTCCCATTTTCTGAATTCCTTCTTTCAATTTATTCTTCTTATTATATCAAAAAACGGTTTAAAAAGCTTTCTAAACCATTTATTTTTATTAATTTTTAAATCAAATCTGCCTCTTGAAGAGCTGTCTGAACAGTCTCTAATGGTAAATGGGTTAACTCGGTGCCTTTTTCTTGATAAAGGTACTGGGCATAGTCATCCATTCGGTACTGGTTGATATAAACCACGCGCTTGCAACCAACTTGTAGCAGTTGTTTGGTGCAGTTCAGACACGGAAAATGGGTCACATAGGCTGTAAATCCTCTTGGAACCCCTCGTTCGGCTCCTTGCAAGATGGCATTAACCTCGGCGTGAAGGGTTCGAACACAGTGACCTTCAATGACCAGACATTCGTGGTCAATACAGTGTTCCGTTCCTGATACGGAACCATTGTAGCCTGTTGAAATGACTTTATTGTCCTTAACGAGGACAGCTCCCACTTTTGCACGTTTGCAGGTCGAACGATTGGCAATCAGTAAGGCCTGGGCTGCAAAGTACTCATCCCAAGCCAGTCTTTTTTCTGTCATAAGTCTTCTCCTTATCCTCTATTTTTTGAAAAATGGCAAGCGTAAATCTGCAATCTTTTCAGCTGGAACCTTCATGCCATCCTTGATCCATTTGAGCAGAACCGATACGATGGCAGAGCTCCAAAAGGAATGAAGGTAGCTACTAACGCCTTTTGACTTTCCGTGGTATTTTTCTAGAAATTCCTGCATGGCTTGGACAAAAATCTTTTCCAAGTGGTAGTCCAGAGCAAGTTGGATAACCTTGGCTTCTTTCTTGGCTGCGCGGAAAAGGTGTACCCAGACTAGATAAAGGTCTGTTTTGACATCGTAGTGGCTCAACTGTTCCATAATGTTATGGACACTGCGTTTAAAAACACTTTCCAAAATCTCTTCTTTGGAGTCATAGTTACGATAGAAGGCAGCACGAGAGACGCCCGCCCGTTTGACCAGCTCCGAAATACTGATCTTGGCCAAGTCTTTTTTCTCTAGAAGTTGCAAAAGAGCCGTCTCGATTGCTTCTCTGGTTAAAAAATTGGATTCTTGATTTGATTTTCTGAGATTTTCAAGAGATTTTTCAGATATTTTACGTTCAGACATAACAATTTCTTTCTACTTGTGACAACAGAGAGGTGGTACTTTTGTTTCAAGGGCTTTCATGATATAATTGTAAAAAAAGACAGAACCTTTGTCAATGTATAAGTGACAAAGATGGAGAATTTCTATGACTTGGAAGATTGTAGCTGACTCTGGTTGTGATTATCGTCAACTGGCAACTCCTGCTATTGATACGGAATTTGTTAGTGTTCCTTTAACCATTCAAGTAGCTGATCAGGTCTTTATCGATGATGCCAATCTTGACATTGACCACATGATGGAAACCATGTATGCGACTTCTGAGGCTTCAAAATCAGCTTGTCCTAGCCCTGATGATTACTTGCGAGCATTTGAAGGTGCTAAGCATATCTTTGTCGTTACTATCACTGGTACTCTTTCAGGTAGCCATAATAGTGCACAGCTCGCTAAGAATATCTATCTGGAAGAACACCCTGACACTCAGATTCATGTGATCGATACATTGTCTGCAGGTGGTGAGGTTGACTTGATTGTCGAGAAAATCAATAGCTTGATTGATCAAGGACTTTCTTATGAGGAAATTGTTGAAGCTATTACAGCCTACCAAGAAAAAACGAAGTTGCTTTTTGTACTCGCTAAGGTTGATAACTTGGTAAAAAATGGTCGTTTAAGCAAGCTGATCGGTACAGTTGTCGGTCTTCTCAACATCCGTATGGTTGGGGAAGCAAGTGAAACTGGAACCCTAGAACTACTCCAAAAAGCGCGTGGACCAAAAAAATCCCTTCAAGCAGCCTATGAAGAACTCATCAAGGCTGGCTACGCTGGTGGCCGTATCGTCATGGCTCATCGCAGCAATGAAAAATTCTGTCAGCAATTGTCAGAACGCTTGCTGGAAACCTTCCCACAAGCGGATATCAAAATCATCCCGACATCTGGTCTCTGCAGTTTCTATGCAGAAGATGGCGGTTTGTTGATGGGATATGAAATCAACTAAGATTATGAGCAACAAGAGATGTCAAGCATCTCTTGTTTTTTGTGGTACAATAGAGCTATGAAACATTTTGATACTATTGTCATTGGTGGAGGACCTGCAGGTATGATGGCTACCATTTCCAGTAGCTTTTATGGTCAGAAAACTCTACTCATCGAAAAAAATCGAAAACTTGGGAAAAAATTAGCTGGAACGGGCGGTGGTCGTTGTAATGTGACCAACAATGGAACTTTAGATGACCTATTAGCTGGAATTCCTGGTAACGGGCGCTTTTTATACAGTGTATTTTCTCAGTTTGATAACCATGATATCATTAACTTTTTTACGGAAAATGGAGTCAAACTTAAGGTCGAGGACCACGGACGCGTCTTTCCTGCTAGTGATAAGTCTCGGACCATTATCGAGGCCTTGGAAAAGAAAATCACTGAACTCGGTGGTCAAGTTGCTACTCAAACAGAGATTGTTTCTGTTAAAAAGGTGGATGACCAGTTTGTCCTTAAGTCCGCAGACCAAAACTTCACTTGTGATAAACTCATTGTCACAACTGGCGGAAAATCCTATCCGTCTACTGGTTCTACTGGTTTTGGTCACGAGATTGCCCGTCATTTCAAACATACCATTACCGAGCTTGAAGCTGCTGAGAGCCCATTGTTGACTGATTTTCCACACAAAGCGCTTCAAGGGATTTCACTAGACGATGTGACCTTAAGCTATGGTAAGCATGTCATCACTCACGATCTGCTCTTTACCCACTTTGGTCTATCCGGTCCTGCTGCTCTGCGTATGTCCAGCTTTGTCAAGGGTGGGGAGGTTCTCTCGCTAGATGTCTTACCTCAACTTTCTGAGAAGGACTTGGTGGCATTTCTAGAGGAAAATCGGGAAAAATCCTTGAAAAATGCTTTAAAAACTTTGCTTCCAGAACGCTTGGCAGAATTTTTGTCGCAAGCCTATCCTGAAAAAGTCAAACAACTGACTGAAAAGGAACGTGAACAACTACTCCAGTCTATCAAGGCTCTCAAAATTCCTGTGACTGGCAAAATGTCTCTTGCCAAATCCTTTGTAACTAAAGGCGGTGTCAGTCTCAAGGAAATCAATCCCAAAACTCTGGAAAGTAAGCTCGTTCCTGGTCTCCACTTTGCTGGCGAAGTCATAGATATCAATGCCCACACGGGTGGCTTCAACATCACTTCTGCCCTCTGCACCGGCTGGGTGGCAGGCTCCAATCCAATAAATACCAAGTAAGAAAGGAAGTCCTTTGGAACATATTATTTTACTGAGAGGCGTTACTCCTAATGGAAAAAATGCTATCCCGAAAATGTCTTATTTGATAGATATTTTGACAGAAGCTGGTTTTCAACACGTTCGAACCTATATTCAAAGTGGGAATATCATTCTTGAGAGTGACTCAGATTTAGAAGAAATACGAGAACGCGTTCATACTTTGATAAAGGAAAAAATTGGGGCCGACTTAAAAATGGTTATCAAGAATAAGAACGATTTTGAAAAGATTGTTCATGAGAATCCATTTAAAGAAGACTATCTTCATGATCGTGTGCATGTAATTCTTTATCAAGGACTTATCCAAAGTCTGCCACTAGAAAAATTGAAAACTGACTACGGCGAGGAAGAAATCTGTGTAGGCGATTACTGTCTCTACCTCTATCTTCCTAGAACTGCAAAACAAAAAAAGCTCAATACCAACTATCTTGAAAAATTGTTTGGCGTGGTTCTGACCATGCGAAAGTTAAACGTAGTAGAAAAGTTACTAACAAAATAGGAGAACAAGATGAACAGAAGAGAAACAGTCGAATTTGTCAATATGTGTATGATTCAAAACGGAGACAAGGTTCTGGTTCAAGATCGAGTTAATCCTGACTGGCCTGGCATTACTCTTCCTGGTGGTCATGTTGAACGTGGCGAATCCTTTGTCGATGCTGTCATTCGTGAAGTGAAAGAAGAAACTGGTCTGACCATTTCCAAACCACAACTCTGTGGTATCAAAAACTGGTACGATGACAAGGATTATCGTTATGTCGTCCTTTTTTACAAAACAAAACACTTTTCAGGTGAACTCCAGTCTTCAGACGAAGGGAAGGTATGGTGGGAAGATTTTGACAATCTATCTCATCTAAAACTTGCTACTGATGATATGTCTGATATGCTTCGTGTTTTTTTAGAAGAGGATCTCAGTGAATTCTTTTACTATAAAGACGGTGACGACTGGCTTTATGATTTGAAGTAAAAAATAGGCTAGGAAATTCCTAGCCTATTTATTCTGCATTTGTCTGAACGTAAGCAGCAATGACATCTGATGTGTATTGAGCTGTACCAGGTCCAAACTTGTCAATGTTTTCCTTAAACTCTGGGTTGTAGACGTAGCCTTTACCGATATGACCGAAGACTTCAATAGAGCAGTCAAATCCATAAGTACGAATAGCTTGCAAGAGTTTGGCTGCTTCCTCTTGGTTTTCGGCCGCTGTTGCAGGCAGACCAGCTTGAAGGTTTTGTACCAAGGCTTGAAAAACTTGGTTGAAGGCGGCTGTAGCCTCATCTTCTCTACCACTTTGGCGTTCAAGCGCTTGGCTCATGACTTCTTGACCATATTTCTCTACCGCTTCTTGGTGGTATTTTTGATTGTCTTGATAGCTAAATCCAGTGAATTTTTCCTCAATGGTCATTTTTCTTTCTCCTTTTTGTTCTTGAATGGTTTTTTGCAAGGTGGAAATCAAGGTATCCAGGTGTTGCCTTTCTCGAGTTAGATAATCCAACTGCCTAGTCAAATGGGGCAATAAATCTGTTCTTTCTTCCTTTAACAGCTCTGCTATTTTTTCTAAAGAAAAGCCTAGATATTTGTAGTACAGAATGACCTGAAGTCGTTCCAAATCCTCCTGACTATAGGTTCGATAGCCGTTTTCCGACTTTAAGGGAACCAGAAGTCCTATCTTATCGTAGTGATGCAGAGTCTTAACAGAGACACCTGAAAGCTGCGCAGCTTCTTTTATATGGTACATGATTTCCTCCTTATACTCAATGAAAATCAAAGAGCAAACTAGGAAGCTAGCCGCAAGCTGTACTTGAGTACGGTAAGGCGACGCTGACGTGGTTTGAATTTGATTTTCGAAGAGTATTACATTGATAGTATAACCCCTCCCCCTAGGTCAGAGTCAAGCGTTTTTGCGAAAAATTTTTAACTTTTTGAGAAAGGTGTGAAAACTTGAAAATGGTTTTCTTGACAGACCTTTGAAAACATGATAGGATAGTCAAGTCTATCAATCAAACAGAAGGTTCATAGAGAGCCATTGAGAGAGGGCTATTTGACAACTCAAGTAGCCTTTTCTTATTTTAAAAAACAAGATTGGAGTTTCAACTATGTCAGAAAAATCGCAATGGGGCTCGAAACTAGGCTTTATCCTAGCATCTGCTGGTTCAGCCATCGGACTTGGAGCCGTTTGGAAATTTCCCTACATGACTGCCGCTAATGGCGGGGGAGGCTTTTTACTGGTCTTTCTCATTTCCACCATTTTAATCGGTTTCCCGCTCCTGCTGGCTGAATTTGCCCTTGGCCGTAGTGCTGGCGTTTCCGCTATCAAAACCTTTGGAAAACTAGGCAAGAATAACAAGTACAACTTTATCGGTTGGATTGGTGCCTTTGCCCTCTTTATCCTCCTCTCCTTTTACAGTGTCATCGGAGGTTGGATTCTAGTCTATCTAGGAATTGAGTTTGGGAAATTGTTCCAGCTTGGCGGTACGGGTGATTATGCTCAGTTATTTACTTCAATCATTTCAAATCCAGCCATTGCCCTAGGAGCTCAAGCAGCCTTTATCTTGTTGAATATCTTTATTGTATCACGTGGGGTTCAAAAAGGAATTGAAAGAGCCTCGAAAGTCATGATGCCTATGCTCTTTATCATCTTTGTCGTGATCATCGGGCGCTCGCTCAGCTTGCCAAACGCCATGGAAGGGGTTCTCTACTTCCTCAAACCAGACTTTTCAAAACTGACCAGCGCTGGTCTCCTCTATGCTCTGGGACAATCTTTCTTTGCCCTCTCACTAGGGGTTACAGCCATGCTGACCTATGCTTCCTACTTGGACAAGAAAACCAATCTGGTCCAGTCAGGGATTTCCATCGTAGCCATGAACATCTCGGTTTCCATCATGGCGGGACTAGCCATTTTCCCAGCCATGTCAGCTTTCAATATCCAGTCGGAAGGGGGACCAAGCCTGCTCTTTATCGTCTTGCCTCAACTCTTTGACAAGATGCCTTTTGGAACCATTTTCTACATCCTTTTCCTCTTGCTTTTCCTCTTTGCGACGGTCACTTCTTCTGTCGTTATGCTGGAAATCAATGTGGGCAATATCACCAATCAG
Source organism: Streptococcus oralis ATCC 35037 (assembly GCF_900637025.1). Classification (NCBI taxonomy): domain Bacteria; kingdom Bacillati; phylum Bacillota; class Bacilli; order Lactobacillales; family Streptococcaceae; genus Streptococcus; species Streptococcus oralis. The sequence continues at coordinate 560,566 of NZ_LR134336.1, read as the reverse complement.
GACAATCGCAAGCGTGCTAAATGGAGTGCTATTTTAGGAATCTTGACCTTTGTCTTTGGAATTCCTTCAGCTCTATCCTATGGGGTCATGGCGGATGTTCACATTTTTGGGAAGACCTTCTTTGATGCTATGGATTTCTTGGTTTCCAATCTCCTCATGCCATTTGGAGCTCTCTGCCTGTCACTTTTTACAGGCTACATCTTTAAGAAGGCTCATGCTAAGGAGGAACTCCATCTTGATGAAAGAGCATGGAAACAAGGACTTTTCCAAGTCTGGCTTTTCCTCCTTCGTTTCATCATTCCTATTATCATCATTGTGGTTTTTATCGCCCAATTTATGTAATCAAAAAGGACTTGAGTAGTAAACTCAGGCCCTTTCTTTTTTTATGGATGGCTAACAATCAATTCCAAACCTTGCCCTTCTAGGGTCCAAGCTTCAACATCACTTGGTAGGATAAAGTGGCTACCTTTTTGGATTGGATAGTTTTTCCCGTCAATAGTAAGCTGACCTTGACCAGCTAAGACACTAAACAAACTGTAGTCTGCTGTCTTTTTAAAGTCAACTTTTCCAGTGATTTCCCACTTGTAAACTGCGAAGAAGTCATTAGACACAAGGAGAGTGGAACGTAAATCATCTGCTTTGATAGTTACGGGACGGCTATTAGCAGGTTCACCAATGTTCAAGACATCGATGGATTTTTCAAGGTGAAGTTCACGCAAGTTGCCCTTGTCATCCTTACGGTCAAAGTCATAAACACGGTAGGTGGTATCGCTAGACTGCTGGGTTTCAAGAATCAAGATACCTGCTCCAATAGCGTGCATGGTGCCACTTGGTACATAGAAGAAGTCTCCAGCCTTAACAGGCACTTTGGTCAGCAAGGCATCCCAGTTCTTGTCCTCAATTTGCTGGCGAAGTTCTTCTTTTGATTTGGCATTGTGACCATAGATAATCTCTGAACCTTCATCCGCAGCGATGATGTACCAGCACTCTGTTTTCCCGAGCTCGCCTTCATGCTCTAGTCCATAGGCATCGTCTGGGTGAACTTGGACACTGAGCCAATCGTTGGCATCGAGTATCTTGGTTAAGAGTGGAAATACAGGTTCTGGACGATTGCCAAACAATTCACGGTGTTCCGCATATAAAGTAGCTAGGTCTGTTCCCTCAAAGCGCCCATTGGCTACCTTAGAAACTCCATTTGGGTGGGCTGAAATAGCCCAGTATTCTCCGATTTTTTCACTTGGAATGTCATAGCCAAACTCATCACGTAGCTTGGTTCCACCCCAGATTTTTTCTTGCATAACTGATTGTAAAAATAATGGTTCTGACATCTTATTCTCCTATCTGTTTTTCTCACCTCATTATAGCAAAAAGCCAGGTCTAATTGAACTCTTTTTCACACATTATAAAGTAGGGAGAAGATTTTATAAAAATAGTGAACAAATATGCTCTACTTAATACTTGCACCATTGCTGGCAATGACATCCTTGTACCAGTAGAAGGATTTCTTCTTGCTTCGTTTGAGACTTCCTTGACCTGCATTATCACGATCCACATAGATAAAACCATAGCGCTTGTTCATTTCGCCTGTTCCAGCTGAAACCAAATCTATACAACCCCAAGTCGTATAACCAAGCAATTCAACGCCATCTTGGTAAATAGCATCTCGCATAGCCTTGATATGGGCCTCTAAGTAAGCAATCCGATAGTCATCTGCTACATAGCCATTTTCATCTGGCGTATCTATAGCGCCGAGCCCATTTTCTACAATGAACATAGGTTTTTGATAACGGTCCCAGATGGCATTGAGGGTGATACGAAGCCCCAATGGGTCAATCTGCCAACCCCATTCAGAGGATTTCAGATAAGGATTTTTGATAGAGGCAAAGACATTTCCAGCGGTCAGATTCGTCACTTCTGGATCCCCTGAGGCCACTCGACTCGCATAATAAGAGAAGGAAACAAAGTCAACAGTGTGATTCTTTAACAAATCTAAATCTTCTGTCGTCATTTCTATCTCAATTCCCTCACGTTCCCACTGCTTCTTGGCATAGTTTGGGTATTCCCCACGCGCTTGAACATCAATGAAAAAGTAACTCTTACGGTCTTCTTCCATGGCTGCCCAGTAGTCTCTCGGATGGGCAGTGTTAGGATAATATTGCCCTGCTGCCAACATACATCCCACCTTGTTTTCTGGATCAATTTCGTGAGCAATTTTAGTCGCCATAGCCGAGGCTACCAGCTCATGGTGGGCTGCTTGGTATTTGACCTGATCTTGATTTTCTCCTTCTTCAAAACAAATCCCTGCTCCTAAAAAGGGGGCATGCAAAATCATATTGATTTCGTTGAAGGTTAGCCAGTACTTGACCAAGCCCTTGTAACGGGTAAAGAGGGTGCGACAGAGATTTGCGTAAAAGTCCAACATACGACGGTTGCGCCAACCACCGTACTCCCTGATTAAGTGCATGGGGCAATCGAAATGCGTGATGGTCACCAGAGGTTCAATCCCATACTTGTGGCATTCCTTAAATAAATCCTCATAAAAAGCTAGACCAGCTTCATTTGGCTCTGCTTCGTCACCTTGAGGAAAAATCCGAGTCCAAGCAATGGAAAGTCGATAGGTTTTAAATCCCATTTCTGCAAAAAGAGCGATATCTTCCTTGTAATGATGGTACATATCAATAGCTTCTTTTGCTGGGTAAAAATAGCCCTCCTCAAAAGAAAACATCTTTTTCTGACCTGTGATAATGGCTTCACGGTCTGGACCAATCGGCACCACATCCACATTAGCAAGACCACGGCCATCTTTATTATAAGCACCCTCACATTGATTAGCTGCCGTTGCACCACCCCAGAGAAATACTTCTGGAAATTGTAGTATTTCTGTCATCACTTTACCTCGATTGATTTATTACTTCTATTATACTAAAAAGAAGGCAAAAAGTTTTGAACTCTCTGGATAATGATAGCACTAAACTTACTTTTATATATACGAAAAAAGACTGAAACCAGTCTTCTTTTTAAATCAAAGCTGTGATAGCCGTTACTAGTCCAAAAACGATACCTGGCGCATTAGCAGCCGCAAGGGGAATATCTCTTTCTTTCTTGAAAAGACCGTAGTAAACCCATAGACTACAGTTGATGGCTGCGACCAAGGGTTGGATGAAGTTGCCTTTTTGACCAGCCAGGTTGTTCATGATTTGTGGGAAGTAAGAGACATACATCATAACGGACATGAAGGTCGCTACCCAACCCAAAATTTTCATTTGTTTTTCAGACATTTTCAAAACCTCTTTCATTTTTATGAATCATATTTTATAATCTTTTTTCAAAACAATCAAGACTTTGTAGCTTTTGTTATGAAGATGTAAACTATCACAATCTTGTGATAAGAAAAAGGAAACAGAAAAAGACCGGATTGCTCCGATCTTTTCAAGTTCCGCTCTATGAAAATCAAAGAATAAAATCTTCAATGTTTACTTTTGATTTTCGATGAGAGAAATTATTTGATTGCGCGTGATTGCAATCCTTCTTCTTCCAAGAAGAGGCGGAATGGTACGAGTTCTTCTGCTTCGTATTTTTCCTTGAAGGCTTTGATTGCTTCTTCTGAGTGTTGTTTTGGATCCAATTCAAGTACTTCTACTGGAAGTGGACGATGTTGAGAGATGCGAGCATCGATCACAACAGTTTTACCTTCTTTGTTCAATTTAACAGCTTCTGCAACAACTGCATCGATATCTTCGATACGGTCAACTGTAAATCCTACAGCACCTTGCGCTTCAGCGATTTTCGCATAGTCAGCATTAGGGAAGTCACAACCAAACAAGTGTTTGTTTGTGTCTTCGTATTTGTCCTTGATGAAGGCATATTTACCATTTGAGAAGACAACGTTGATAACTGGAAGGTCGTATTGAACGTTTGTGATAACGTCTGGGTAGCACATGTTGAATGCACCGTCACCCATGATGTTCCATACTTGGCGATTTGGATTGTCTTTCTTAGCAGCGATACCACCAGGAAGGGCAATACCCATTGTCGCAAAGAGTGGAGATGTACGCCACATGTTCTTAGGTGTCATGTGAAGGTGACGAGTAGATGTTTGAGTAGTGTCACCTACGTCGATTGAATAGATAGCGTCTTGATCAGCATGTTTGTTGATTGCATTGTAAACTTGATACAATTGCAATTCACCCTCAGTTTTACCTTCGAGTTTGTTCATGTAATCACGCCAGTTTTGGTTGTTCTTCACGTTTGCACGCCACCATGGAGTAGACTCAACTGGGTTTACCTTATCAAGGATAGCTTTCGCTGCTTGACCTGCATCACCAAGGATTGAAGCGTCAAGGGCATGGCGTTTACCAAGTTTGTAAGGATCGATATCCACTTGGATGAATTTTTCAGTGTTTTTGAATGCTTCGTAAACTTCAGCAAATGGGAAGTTTGAACCTAGGAAGAGAACAGTGTCTGCTTCAAAGACTACTTCGTTGGCTGGTTTCCAACCAACACGGTAAGCAGAACCTGTCAAACCTTCATAGTTCCATTCGAAAGCTTCAAAGTTTTTACCAGTCGTGATGATTGGTGCTTTGATTTTACGTGACAATTCAGTGATTACTTCACCAGCTTTAACACCACCGTAACCAGCGTAGATCACTGGACGTTCAGCATTGTTCAAGATTTCAACAGCTTTGTCGATTTCAACTTCGTTCAAAGCTGGAGCGATGAATGAGCGCTCATATGAACCTGATCCGTAGTATGAGTTTTCGTCAATTTCTTGGAAACCAAAGTTTACTGGAATTTCAACAACAGCTGGACCTTTTTTAGAAACGGCAGCACGGCAAGCTTCGTCAATAACTTTTGGTAATTGCTCTGCGTAAGCTACACGTTTGTTGTAAACAGCGATACCGTTGTACATTGGGTTTTGGTTCAATTCTTGGAAGGCATCCATGTTCAATTCGTTAACCGGACGTGATCCAAGGATAGCAAGGAATGGAGTGTTATCCATAGCTGCATCGTAAACACCGTTAATCAAGTGAGTCGCACCTGGACCACCTGAACCAACTGCAACCCCGATTGAGCCGCCAAATTTAGCTTGCATAACCGCTGCAAGAGCACCTGTTTCTTCGTGGCGAACTTGCAAGAAGCGGATATCTTTGTCTTCAGCCAAAGCGTCCATCAATGAGCTGAGTGTTCCTGATGGGATACCGTAGATTGTGTCTACGCCCCATGTTTTCAATACGTTGAGCATTGCTGCAGATGCAGTAATTTTCCCTTGAGTCATAATGATAACTCTCCTTCAAATATTTTTAAAATTTGATAAATCCGTTTTCATATACTAATTGGAAACGTTTCAGCAAATTTTTACTCTACTACTTTACCACATTTGTTTTGGGTCTCCTAAGAATGTGCTCAGAAGTTTTTATTCTCTATTACAGTACAGTTTGAAAACGTTTTATACAACTGTTTTATAATAATACTCAATAAAAATCAAAGAGCAAGCTAGGAAGCTAGCCGCAGGTTGCTCAATACACTGTTTTGAGGTTGCAGATAGAGCTGACGTGGTTTGAAGAGATTTTCGAAGAGTATAAAAAGCGAGCAAGCTCGCTTTTAGTCTATTTTACTAAAGTTTAGCATGAGTGAACTGGTTAAAACAGATACAGAACTAAAGGCCATAGCTAGACCTGCCAGTTCTGGATTGAGAACGAGACCAATTCCTGAAAAGACTCCTGCTGCAATCGGAATTCCGATAACATTGTAGATAAAGGCCCAGAAGAGGTTGAGAAGAATTCGATTGAAGGTTCTCTTGCTCATATCAAAGGCACGAACCACTCCTGTCAAATCATTGTGAGTAAGAACAATCCCTGCCGACTCAATAGCAATATCAGTTCCTGCGCCCATGGCAATCCCCACATCCGCTACACTAAGGGCTGGCGCATCATTGATACCATCTCCGATAAAGGCTACTTTACCAGCCTGTTGAAGTTGATGGATTTCATGCGCTTTTTCTTCTGGCAAAACACCAGCAATGACCTCTTCGATACCAATCTGGTCTGCAATAGCTCGCGCCACTCCAGCATTATCTCCTGTCAACATCACTGTTCGGAGACCACGTTTTTTCAGCTGACTGATGGCAAGCTTGGCATTTTCTTTGGGAATATCTTGCAGGGCAAGCAAGCCTTTGATTTCATTGTCAACAGCCAAGTACACAACTGTCTTAGCTTCTTTTTCCAGTTCTTCTAGTTTTTCCTGATAAGCGCTCGAAATATCCATGCCATCTAGCATTTTAGCATTTCCAAGCAAGACTTGTTTCCCATTGATTTGCCCTGAAACACCTTTTCCGTGTAGGGCTTGGAAATTTTCTACAGGTTGAAGCTCAAGTCCTGCTTCACTCGCTCGCTTGATAATAGCTTGAGCCAGTGGGTGTTGAGAGGCTTCTTCCAAAGAGGCAGCTAAGCCAAGTACTTCTGTCTCGTCGCCAATGATATCAGTGACCACTGGTTTTCCTTCCGTCAAAGTTCCTGTTTTATCAAAGACGAGAGTTTGGACTTTCTGGATTTCCTGTAGGACGGTTCCATTTTTTAGGAGAACCCCCATCTTGGCACTCCGCCCTGTTCCTACCATGAGGGCTGTTGGTGTTGCAAGACCTAGGGCACAAGGGCAAGCGATAATCAAAACTGCCACACCATAAAGTAGAGAGGTCACAAAACTAGCCCCAAGTAAGACAAACCAAATCCAAAAAGTCAAAATCGCTAAAATGACAACTGCTGGGACAAAAATTCCTGAAATCTTATCCGTCAAATCCTGAATCGGTGCACGGCTGGTCTGGGCTTTCTTCACAAAGTCCACAATCTGAGCCAAGACAGTCTCTGAACCAACTTTTTCTGCTTTAAAAACCAGTGTTCCACTATTATTGATAGTGGAGCCAATCACAGTATCTCCAACTGTTTTGTCTACCGGCAGGCTCTCACCTGTCACCATGGATTCATCAATACTGGAGACACCTTCGACAACAACACCATCAACCGCGATCTTTTCACCGGGACGCACTCGAATCAGGTCACCTACCTTGACTTGCTCCAAGGGAACTTGGACATAGCTATCCTCACGCAAGACTTCTGCTGTTTTAGCCTGCAAATCTAGTAATTTCTCCACAGCTTGAGAAGTGTTTTTTCGCATTTTTTCCTCAAAAACCGCCCCCAAAAGAACGAAGAAGAGGATAAATCCAGCACTTTCAAAGTAAACAGGGAGACCAGCAAAGAGAGCAACTAGACTATAGAGATAGGCTACTAGGGTTCCCAGTGCCACCAAGGTATCCATGTTGGCATTGTGTTTTTTAAAGCTGGCCCAAGCGCTCTGGATATAAGGACCACCGGCCACTAGCATGATAGGCGTCGTGGCTAAAAAGGTGCCCCAATGCATGACTGGATGACTGATAGTCCCTGTCAACATCCCAATCATGAGAATAACTAGCGGCACAGTAAAGATACTGGTAATCCAAAAACGTTGCAAAAGTGACAAAGATTTTCGCGTCTTCTCAACTACGATATAACTCCCCTTTTGCATCTTCATGCCACATGAAAATTCATGTTGCCCCAACTCTTGAGGCGTAAAATGAATTGTCTTCTCCTCGTCCACGCCGATTGGTTCCAAGATACCTTCTTCTTCAAAAAGGATTTCTTTGTAACAGTTTGATGGCGTCACACGATGAAAAGTTATCTCAGCCGGAATCCCTTTTTGAAGCTGAATATGAGCTGGATGATAGCCTTTTTCAGCTCGGATACGGATTTTTTGAATGCCATTTTCTAGGCTTGCTTTCACAATTTCTGTCATAGTCTCCTCCTACTCTACAATCATCTTGCCGTGCATCATGTTCATACCACATGCAAAGCCAAACTCTCCAGTCTGCTCAGGTGTGATTTCCACTACATACTCTTCACCCATAGGAAGATCCGCATGCACACCAAAATCTGGAAAGACGATCTGATCTAGACAGGGTGAAGGGTCCTTGCGGTCAAAGACAATGCGGGCTGGCACTGATTTTTTAAGAATAATCAACTCAGGCGTATAGCCCCCCATGACTTCCACTCGGATCTCTTGGTAACCCTTTTTTTGCTGGGCCTTTTGTCCAGATTTTTCAGGCTTTTTGAAAAACCAAAACAAGATAAACGCGATAAGGGCAATACAAATAATGGTTACAATACTATTTAACATGACGTCTCCTTTACATACAATTACATCTTACTTCTGTTACAGCGCTTGATTTCTTCTTAGAAATCACAGCTTCTAAGTCTTCCAAGTCAGCCAAAGTGAAATCACATTCCACAATCAAATCAGCCAACAAGTTCTTAATCCTACGAGAACAAACCTTGTCTTTGATATCTTGGACAAGCAAGTCTCGACTCTGGTCCAGAGTTAAAAGGGCTGAATAGACAAAGAACTTGCCTTCTTTTTTCCTTGTCAGACACTCTTTCTCAACTAAACGAGCCAAAAGAGTTTGAATGGTCGACTTGGACCAGTCGAACCGCTCCGCCAGAACCCTGATCAAATCCGTACTGGTCTGCTCTCCTTGCATCCAAATAATCTTCATGACCTGCCATTCTGCATCTGAAATCTGCATCATCACACCTCCTAAATCTACATTTGTCGATTACAGTTATTAGTATACTCTCAAAATCTACATTTGTCAACTATAATTTTTATTATTTTTTCGAAAAATAGAATTCTAATCCTGTAACGAGAGATTTGCAGTCAAATTTCACTATATAAACTATAAAAATATGCTATACTGTAGAAAAAAGAAAACAACCACTAGGGGTGCGTAAAGCTGAGATTAACGACTGTTATATCCCTTTGACTCAATCTAGGTAATGCTAGCTGATGGAAGTGGAAATGATAATGAGGACTAGCTAGTCTTCTATTGCTTTCCTCAAACAGACTAGCTTGTTCTTGAGAATACAAACTTCAGTTGGTTGGGAGGTTTTAGATGACTTATTTACCCGTTGCTCTAACCATTGCAGGAACTGACCCTAGTGGCGGTGCTGGCATTATGGCTGATTTGAAGTCATTCCAAGCGAGAGATGTCTATGGAATGGCCGTTGTCACCAGCCTTGTCGCTCAAAATACCAGAGGTGTTCAATTAATCGAGCACGTCTCCAACCAAATGCTGGAAGCTCAATTGGAGAGTGTCTTTTCGGATATCAAACCTCAGGCTGTGAAAACTGGTATGTTGGCAACTACTGAGATCATGGAGATCATCCAACCCTACCTTAAAAAGCTGGACTGTCCCTATGTGCTGGACCCTGTTATGGTCGCTACGAGTGGGGACACCCTGATTGATACCAGTGCGAGAAGCTTCCTAAAAACAAACCTACTTCCCCTTGCAACCATTATCACTCCCAATCTTCCTGAAGCAGAAGAGATTGTTGGTTTTTCAATCCATGATCCAGAAGACATGCAGCGTGCTGGTCGCCTGATTTTAAAAGAATTTGGTCCTCAGTCTGTAGTTATCAAAGGTGGTCATCTTGAAGGTGGTGCCAAGGATTTCCTCTTTACCAAGGAGGAACAATTTGTCTGGGAAAGTCCACGAATTCAAACCTGTCACACCCATGGTACTGGATGTACTTTTGCTGCAGTGATTACGGCTGAACTAGCCAAGGGGAAGACCCTTTATCAGGCAGTCGATAAGGCCAAGGCCTTTATCACAAAAGCCATCCAAGACGCCCCTCAACTCGGTCATGGTTCTGGCCCAGTCAACCATACAAGCTTTAAAGATTAAGAAAAAACTCTCTAGTTCCCACTATAAGGGAATTAGAGAGTTTTTGATTAGGAAATAATGTCATCTAGCTTTGTTAAAAAAGCTTGCGTTTTTGCTTCTATATCTTCTGCCTGCATCAAATCACGGACAACGGCTACCCCTGCTATACCAGTTTCAGCAAGTTGGTCAATATTCTCTGACGTCAATCCTCCGATAGCAACTACTGGAATGGCGACCGTTTGGCAAATGGTTTTCAAGGTTGAAATCAGAGTGATGGGTGCATTTTCTTTGGTCGTAGTCGGGAAAATGGCTCCTGTTCCCAAGTAATCCGCACCCGATGTTTCCGCCTCAAGAGCCCTTTTTACTGTTTTAGCAGTGACACCGAGGATTTTTTCAGGACCCAAGACTTTGCGGGCAACCGAAACTGGTAGTTCATCGTCGCCTATATGCAACCCAGCAGCATCAACCGCGAGACAAACATCCAAACGATCATCGATAATCAAGGGGACCTGATAGGCATCGGTTATTTCCTTGACTTGTTTTGCCAGTTGATAGTATTGATTGGTGGTGAGATTTTTTTCTCGTAGTTGGATGATGGTAACACCTGAACGGCAGGCCGTCTCGACTTTTTCAAGAAAGTTTTCCAAGGAATCTTGGTAGCGATTGGTTACCAGATATAGTCTGAGTGCTTCTCTATTCATAAAAGTCTCCTTTGATAGCATCTAGCCAATTTTTATCTCTTTTTAGAAGAGAGAGCTGATTGAGAGTTTGAAAGCGGAAATCTTCCAATCCCATTCCTTGAACAAGAATTCTCTCAGCAGAAATATTGAGATAAGAAACCGCTAAGCACGAAGCTTCAAAGGCAGTCTTTCCTTGGCTGAGAAAAACAGCTGTCAAGGCTCCAACCAGGTCTCCTGTCCCCGTTATCCAGTCTAATTCGTCACAGCCATTTCCCAATACAGCAACTTGATTCTCTGAAACTATGAGGTCCTTAGGTCCAGTTACTAAGAATGACATACCAGGATAAAGCTGACACCAGTCTTTCAAGACTTGAAGTAAATCCTCAGTTTCTTGATCTTTATGGCTAGCATCAACTCCAACTCCGTGGTGCTTTAAACCAACAAGACTTCGGATTTCCGACATATTCCCTTTAAGGACTGTGGGCTTGTATTCTAAAAGATCTCTGACTAAGGTCTTTCGAATGGGAGATGCTGCTAGGCCAACCGCATCTACTACCATTGGGAGACAAGCTTGGTCTGCATAAGAAGCTGCCCTACGGATTGCTTTTTCCTTCTCGGCTGACAAATGCCCCAAATTGATAAAGAGGGCTTGACTTTGCTTAGTAAAATCAAGAACTTCACGAGGGTCATCTGCCATGACAGGTTTGCATCCTAGAGCCAAAATGCCATTAGCCAGCATCTCACAGGAAATCTCATTGGTGATGCAGTGAATCAAGGAACTGGTTGCCAGAGGGAAAGGATTTGTAAATGCCTGCATCAGTCTATCCTTTCTCCAAAGAAATATCCCTGCACTTTTTTAAAGAATTCCTGCTTGATTAAAAATCGAAAGGCAAGGAAGGCTATGGCTGTACCGATCAAGGTTGCTCCGAAAAATCGAGGGGTGTAGATAAACCAGCTGAGCTTGGCCGCAGATCCGGTAAAGAGAACCATAACAGGATAGGAAACAATGGAACCGATAACCCCTGTTCCCAAGATTTCTCCTAGGGCAGAAAAGTAAAATTTTCGACCATACTTATAAAAGAGACCTGCTAGGAGGGCTCCGAAAGTAGCTCCTGTGAGGGCCAAAGGAGGAATCCCCTGAGTTGACATACGGATAAATGCTGTGACTGTAGCCATGACCAAGGCATAAACAGGCCCCATCAAAATTCCTGCTAGGATATTGACTACACTAGACATCGGTGCCATTCCTTCAATTCGAAAGATGGGTGTAAGGACTACGTCAAGGGCAATCATCATGGATAAAATAGTTAATTTGTGAACTTGTAGTTGGTGCTTTCTCATTTTCTATTTCTTCTCTTTTTCTAAGGACTGCAAATCACTCGTCCATGTTTGATGTTGGTAAGCCATCTCCCAAAACTTGGCTTCCATGTGGACACTTCGGTGAAAGGCCTCTAGCATTTTTTGTTTGTCTGTCTCGTCGCTTTCTTGATAGAGTTGATTGACCAGCTCTTCTTCCTCTTTAATCTGCTGTTCTAACTCATCGGTGATATAGGTTTCAATCCACTGTTGATAAAGAGGATTCGGGGATGGTTTGCGATTAAGTGCCTTGCCCAAATCATGGTATAACCAAGGACAAGGGAGCAAACTAGCAAAAGCAATGCCCAAGTTTGGTTCTGCAAACTGTCGATAAATATGCGAAATGTAATGATAACAGGTTGGAGCAATCGGTTGCTCGTCCATTTCCTGGTCGCTGATTCCTAATTCCTTGAAAAATTGTTGTCGGATAAACAACTCACCCTCCACTAGACTCTGGGCATTTTGTTTCAAGAGTCTTTTCATCTCCTCGTTTGAAGTCTTATCAGCCAAGAGGTGATAGGCTTCTGAGAAGGCCTTCAGATAGTAGGCATCCTGAATCAGGTAATAGCGAAAGATGGAAGGTTCTAAATTCCCCTCTTGTAACTGTAATACAAATGGGTGATGAAAGGAAGCCTGCCAAGCTTCCCTGGATAATTCCATCGCAATATCTGTAAAATCCATAATAACTCCTTTATAAAAATAGACTGGTTTGAAGTAATAAAAAGAACAGCAGGTAGATTAATTTTGTTTTTTTAGAAATATAAAAAGTCCGATAGCGATTCTCCAACTGCGCATGTTCGTCATATCCATGTGCAGACAGAGCTCTCAAGTAGAGATGGCGCCATCTAAAAACCGTCATCAAAACCTTACTGTAAATCAAGGGCGACCAAACATGCAGTTTTTGACCACGCAGTAAGCAAGCTTCCTTGAGGGACTTGATTTCCTGCTGAATGAGGGGAAAGGCATTGAATACCACAATCAAGGCATAGGCCCAAGACCGTGATAACCCCTTTTGAGCCAAGTACAAGAGAAGCTCTTTTAAGGAAATGCTGGAAACAAAGACAAGGCCGATACAAACGGTCACAAAAGCCCTCGTTCCAAGTATCACTGCCTGCGAAGCATCCCCATGCAACTGAACTGCCCAGTAGTTGGCCAAAGATGGCAAAATGGCGAGCACAATCATCCAAGCCAACATCTTAAATCGACGATAATAGAGCATAAAGAGAATGCAAAATGCGACTACTGAAAGATTAAGAGCAATCGAAGGAAGGAAAGATGTTTCCAAGGATAAAATTAGAAAGAAGAGACCGATTATCGGTGTCTGGGTTGCTACTTTGACCATACTACTTCACCTCCCCTTGAGTATTGATACTCCGAGATGTGAGTGGTTTGCTGATTGTCACGTCTTTAATATGACGGAGACCCTCACTAGTCATCTCGATCCAATAATCAACCACAGAGATCAAGGGATCTAAACGATGGCTAATGATCAAAAAACTTCTTCCTTGATTGCTCTCCTCCACAATCCACTGACAAAAATAATGGCAAGCTCTATCATCCAAACCAGCAAAAGGTTCATCTAGCAAAATCACAGAAGCCTTGCTGGTCAAGATGGTCAATAGCTGAAGAATCTTTTGCTGTCCACCACTTAATTGATAGGGACTCTTATCGAGCGCCTGCTCCAGATCAAAATATCGTAATGCTTGGAGAATCCGCTGATTTCTCACAGTATCTGGAACATCTAATTGCAGTTCCTCTCGCAGACTGACTCGGATAAACTGCTTCTCAGCTTCCTGAACAACACCTGTCAAGTCACGATACAAACTCTTTTTCTTTTTGAGAACCGATCCCTTCCAACTAATGCGCCCTTTATACTTTTGAAATTGAAGAATGGAACGAAAGAGGGTTGATTTCCCGACACCATTATCACCCAAGATACAAGAAATTCCTTGGTAGAATGTAAAATCAGAAATGGAAAAGAGGGGGCGATGATCTAGCTCACAAGTCGTTCTGTCCATGTGGAATAGTTCTGGGCTAGGAGCAACTTTCTTTGAAGCAACCTGTGTCATCTCAGAGCAAGGGATTTGAAACACCTCCCTTAACTGGCCGTCTCTTAGCTCCACCATATGGTCGATATAGGCTTCATAGTCTGATAAATCATGGTCGCACAGGATGACTGTCTTCCCATCAGAGGCCAACTCTTTTAGAATCTCCAATATCTCCAGCCTGCTCTTGCGGTCAATAGAAGCAAAGGGCTCATCCAAGAGATAGACCCTAGGATTCATAGCAAAGAGAACAGCCAAAGCAGCCTTTTGCTTTTCCCCACCTGATAAGTGATGAATGGGACGGTGCAAAATCGCCTTGCAGCGACATTGCTGGACCACCTCTGCTATTTTAGAATCAATTTCCTGAACGGGATGCCCAATATTTTCCAAGGTAAAAATCAGCTCCTCAAACAAGTTCTCCATGGTAAATTGATGATTGGGATTTTGAAAGAGAATGCCGATCGTCTGAACACGTTCAACGATTGAAAGCTGACTGACCTGGTTTCCATCTATCAGGACTTGACCACTATAGGGTAAGGAAGTGACCTGGGCAATGATTTGAAAGAGACTGGATTTTCCTGAACCACTGCTCCCAACTAACAAGGTAAAAGCTTGCGCATGAAAAGTAAAATCAATCGGTTCCGAAAAGATTGGTGACTGAATCCCCCGTAGTTCCAGCCCCATCTATGCCTTACCTCCAGATGCAAACTGATGATAGAGCTTGACAATGGCACGAACCAAGATGGCACAGAAGAAAAAGACAGAAATAAAACGCACCACAAGCAAGGAAAGGACAAAAGGAAGGGAAAAGGCGTAGTAACCTAACTTAATGTATTCATAGACAAAGCTAAAAAGCGTAATCCCAATACTATTGGCAGTTAGAGAGAGCCAACTTTCATAGCGATTCTTGGTTACGAGAAAACCAAATTCACTTCCCAAGCCTTGAACCAAGCCGGACAAAAGAGCACCTAGACCGAATTGGCTACCATAAAGGACTTCAGCAAGTGCAGCTAACACTTCTCCAATCGTTGCACTTCCGACTCTTGGAACAAAGATAGCTGCAATGGGCGCAGCCATACACCAGAGACCAAAGAGAATTTCATTGGCAAAGGCCTGCAAACCAAGAGGGGCCAAGATCAGGGTGAGGATATCAAACAGATAGCCTGAACCCACAAAAACGCCACCAAAAAAGATAGACAAGAAAGCAAGCAAGATAACATCTTTTAACTGCCATTTTTTCAACATAAAAAACTCCTTTTTTAAAGAAAAGTGGGGCATTCAAGGAGAGCTACCGAAAGGCTTGCCGTCCAACCTATCCTCTTTTGATAAACAAAAAAACTCCAATTACAATCAAGAATTAGAGTTTAGCTTACAAGATTAGACAGTTCTTTTCGACATACGAAAAAAACCTTTTCACATTTCCCTTCGCCAGTCTTAACTGTATCAGGTTCAATGGGTATCATCTCAGCCTAAAGCACCCCAAATGTCTTTATTATTTTATTACTGGACCAGTATAACAGAATTTGAAAGCCCTAGCAAGATATTTGATTAGAAAATATATTTATATAGTTTTTGATACTATTTCCCTTTATTAAAACTATTAAAACACAAATAAAAACCTCCACATCAGGTGGAGGCCTTCTACTTTATCAATACAATTTCAAATCACGAGGATCGACTGGGAAGGTTGGGTTGTATGGGTTATGACGGAGTTTGAAGTGTTTGACATCCTCAATAGTCTGAGTTCCAGATAACTGCATGACTGTCTTCAATTCTGCATTTAAGTGCTCGAAGACTTGACGCACACCAACACTACCACCAAGAGCCAAACCATAGATCACAGGGCGACCAATAGCTACCAAGTCTGCTCCTGAAGCCAAGGCTTTAAAGACGTGTTGACCGCGACGAACACCAGAGTCAAAGACAATTGGCACACGTTTATCAACTGCTTCAGCCACTTCTTGAAGCGAGTCAAAGGATGCTGGTCCACCGTCGATTTGGCGGCCACCGTGGTTGGTTACCCAGATACCAGAAGCACCTGCGGCAAGAGAGCGTTCAACGTCCTCACGGCATTGTGGCCCCTTGACATAAACAGGAAGACCTGAGTATGCAGCGATAAATTCGACATCGCGTGGAGACAAGCGTTGTTTAGCTGACTTGTAAACAAAGTCCATTGATTTTCCAGCACCTTCTGGCAGATATTCCTCAACAATTGGCATACCAACTGGGAAGACAAAACCATTGCGCTTATCAACCTCACGATTGCCCCCTACAGTTGCATCCGCCGTCAAGACAATCGCTTTATAACCTTCAGCCTTCACACGGTCCATGATATGGCGGTTGATTCCGTCATCCTTACTAAAGTAAAATTGGAACCAGTGAGGTGTCCCTTGAAGAGCTTCTGTAATTTCTGGAAGATCTACAGTAGAGTAAGAGCTAGTTGTGTAAAGAGAACCAAACTCATGCACACCACGCGCAGTAGCCACTTCACCTTGTTCATTTGCCAATTTATGAGCCGCAACAGGCGCCATAATGATGGGTGAAGATAATTTTTCACCTGCAAATTCAATCTCTGTACTTGGATTTTCAACATCACAAAGCGTATGTGGAACAATCAGTTTGTGGTTAAAGGCACGGATGTTCTCGCGTAAAGTGAAAGTATCCTCTGCTCCGCTAGCGATATAACCAAAGGCAGCTTTAGGAATGACTTGTTGCGCCATTGGCTCCAAATCATAAGTGTTAATAAAATCTACAGGTCCTTCTGCGTTGCTTGTTTTATATGACATAAAGTGTCCTCCTTGTTAAGTAAGCGTTTACTTTTTCTTACATAAACTATCTTACCTCTTTTTCAGAATCCTTTCAAAAATTTTGTCTGGAAATTTCAAAGCACAGACATGATAAATATTTTCTATCATTGTGATAAAAAATTCATATTATCCAAACATGTCCTTTAGTGCTACAATAGCTATATTATTCCTAGATGGGAGGTTCTATTTTGGATTGGTCCATTGTTGAACAATATTTACCACTCTATCAAAAGGCTTTTTTTCTGACCCTACATATCGCAGTTTGGGGAATTCTGGGTTCTTTTCTTGTTGGTCTAATCGTTAGTGTCATTCGGCATTATCGCGTTCCTATCTTTTCACAGCTAGCAACAGCCTACATCGAATTGTCACGAAACACGCCCCTTTTGATTCAGCTCTTCTTCCTCTACTTCGGGCTTCCCCGAATAGGGATTGTTCTTTCTTCAGAAGTCTGTGCAACAGTCGGACTCATCTTTTTAGGTGGCTCCTACATGGCTGAATCTTTCAGAAGCGGACTGGAAGCAGTCAGTCAAACCCAGCACGAGATTGGTCTAGCCATTGGTCTAACGTCTGTACAGGTCTTTCGCTATGTGGTTTTTCCGCAAGCGACTGCGGTAGCCCTACCGTCCTTTAGTGCCAATGTCATTTTCCTCATCAAAGAAACCTCTGTCTTCTCTGCGGTAGCCTTAGCCGATCTCATGTATGTCGCCAAGGACTTGATTGGACTCTATTATGAGACAGACATTGCACTAGCCATGTTGGTAGTTGCTTACCTGATCATGCTGTTACCCATCTCTCTAGTCTTTAGCTGGATAGAAAGGAGGCTCCGCCATGCAGGATTCGGGAATGCAAGTACTCTTTCAGGGAAATAATCTCCTGCGAATCTTACAGGGATTGGGTGTCACGATTGGAATTTCCATTCTCTCCGTCCTTCTATCAATGATTTTCGGAACAGTCATGGGAATCATCATGACCTCCCATTCTAGAGTTATTCGTTTTTTAACACGCTTTTATCTGGAATTTATCCGTATCATGCCCCAGCTAGTACTACTTTTCATCGTTTATTTCGGCTTAGCTCGAAACTTTAATATCAATATCTCAGGCGAGACTTCGGCTATTATTGTTTTTACCCTCTGGGGAACAGCTGAAATGGGGGACTTGGTTCGTGGGGCCATTACTTCCCTCCCTAAACATCAGTTTGAAAGCGGACAGGCTCTGGGCTTGACCAACTTCCAACTTTACTATCACATTATCATTCCACAGGTCTTGAGAAGACTACTACCGCAAGCCATCAACCTTGTTACTCGGATGATTAAAACCACTTCATTAGTTGTCTTGATTGGGGTTGTGGAAGTGACCAAGGTTGGACAACAAATCATCGATAGCAATCGCTTGACCATCCCAACCGCTTCCTTTTGGATTTATGGAACCATTCTGGTCCTGTATTTCGCAGTCTGTTTTCCTATTTCCAAACTATCCACTCACTTAGAAAAACATTGGAGGAACTAAATGTCTGAAACTATTTTAGAAATCAAGGACTTAAAAAAATCCTTTGGAGACAATCCCATCCTCCAAGGCCTTTCTCTGGATATCAAAAAGGGGGAAGTCGTTGTCATTCTAGGACCATCTGGTTGCGGAAAAAGCACTCTCCTTCGTTGCCTCAATGGCTTAGAAACCATACAAGGTGGAGATATTCTTCTAGATGGCCAGTCTATTGTTGGCAATCAGAAAAACTTTCACCTGGTTCGCCAAAAGATTGGCATGGTCTTTCAAAGTTATGAACTTTTTCCTCACCTAGATGTCCTTCAAAACCTCATCCTAGGCCCTATCAAAGCTCAGGGACGAGACAAGAAAGAAGTAACGGAGGAAGCTTTACAACTACTGGAACGTGTGGGTTTGCTCGATAAAAAAGACAGTTTTGCTCGCCAATTATCTGGGGGACAGAAACAACGAGTGGCGATTGTCCGTGCCCTTCTCATGCATCCAGAAATTATCCTCTTTGACGAAGTGACGGCTTCACTGGATCCAGAAATGGTGCGTGAAGTTCTGGAACTCATAAATGACTTGGCTCAAGAAGGGCGCACCATGATTCTGGTAACCCACGAAATGCAGTTTGCCCAAGCTATTGCAGACCGCATTATCTTTCTCGACCAAGGGAAAATCGCTGAAGAAGGAACGGCTCAGGAATTCTTCACCAATCCACAAACCAAACGAGCACAGGAATTTTTAAACGTCTTTGACTTTAGCCAGTTCGGCTCATATCTATAAAGGAGATTTTTATGAAACTACTCAAACCAATTCTAACTGTTTTTGCTCTAGCATTTGCGCTTATCTTTGTCACAGCTTGTAGCTCAGGTGGAAGCTCTGATGCTTCATCAGGAAAAAAAACCGCCAAGGCCCGCACTATTGACGAAATCAAAAAAAGCGGTGAGCTTCGAATCGCCGTATTTGGAGACAAAAAACCGTTTGGTTATATTGACAACGACGGTTCTTACCAAGGATACGATATTGAACTTGGGAACCAACTGGCACAAGACCTTGGTGTGAAAGTTAAATACGTTTCCGTTGATGCTGCCAACCGTGCTGAATACTTGATTTCAAACAAGGTGGATATCACCCTTGCCAACTTCACAGTTACTGACGAACGTAAGAAACAAGTTGACTTTGCCCTTCCTTACATGAAAGTATCACTCGGTGTTGTGTCACCAAAAGATAAAGTCATCAAAGACGTTAAAGAATTAGAAGGCAAAACTTTGATTGTTACAAAGGGAACGACTGCTGAAACTTACTTTGAAAAAAATCACCCAGAAGTAAAACTCCAAAAATACGACCAATATAGCGATGCCTATCAAGCCCTTCTTGACGGACGTGGAGATGCCTTCTCTACTGACAATACGGAAGTCCTAGCTTGGGCACTCGAAAATAAAGGATTTGAAGTAGGAATTTCTTCCCTCGGTGACCCAGATACCATCGCACCAGCAGTTCAAAAGGGTAATCAAGAACTTCTTGACTACATCAACCAAGAAATCGAAAAACTTGGTAAAGAAAACTTCTTCCACAAGGCTTATGAAAAGACACTTCACCCAACCTACGGTGACGCTGCTAAAGCAGATGATCTAGTTGTTGAAGGTGGAAAAGTCGACTAACATCTAATAAACATAACAAAAAGAAATCAGGTAATCCTAGTGACTACCTGATTTTCTATGTTTTAGGCATTTTGCCAATTTTCTTGGTCTTCTTTAAAGCGTTTTAGGAGGTCGAGCCCTTCTGGTGTGATGTAACCTTCTTCTTGGGCTAGGTGGATGAGTTCACTGTAGTTAGAAAGCGTCACCAATTTTACACTAGCATCCGAAAAGTTCTTATCTGCTTTTGGTAGTTGATAACTAAAAATCGCTACGACACCAAGAACATCTGCCCCTTCGCGTTTAGCAGCTGCTACGGCTTCAAGAACAGACCCACCAGTTGAAATGAGGTCTTCAACAACAACCATCTTTTGCCCCTGAGCTACGCGACCTTCGATTTGATTACCAGCTCCGTGGTCTTTTGGTTTGCTGCGGATATAGGCAAAAGGCAAGTTCATCTTGTCAGCAATGATAGCTCCGTGTGGAATTCCTGCTGTCGCAGTTCCTGCAATCACTTCTACTTCTGGAAATTCTGCTTTAATAGCTTCCACAAAACCATTTTCAATCAAGGTACGAGTTTCTGGATAGGCAAGCGTCACACGGTTGTCAGTATAAATCGGCGATTTGATCCCAGATGCCCAAGTAAAAGGCTCCTCTGGTTTGAGGTAAACGGCTTGGATTTTCAAGAGGTGGCTAGCGATATCTTTAGCAAGTGTCATAGTATTCTCCTTTTGTTTTTATAATCTATTTCTTTAATTTCTGTCTTGGTTCCATTCATCCTTGATAGCATGATAAGCTGCAACAGGATCCTCAGCTTGGGTAATAGGACGTCCCACTACGATATAGTCACTACCGATTTGGTAGGCGTCCGCTGGTGTCATGACGCGTTTTTGGTCTCCAACCGCAGCGCCCGCTGGACGAATTCCCGGTGTCAGGCAGATAAAATCTGGATTGGTGGCCTGCTTGATGAGTTGCACTTCCTGAGCTGAGCAAACGACACCATCTAAGCCCGCTTCAGCTGTCTTCTTGGCATAGTGAATCACAGACTCTTGCAGGCTGGTTTGGATATTTTGAAAATCCTGCATCTGGCTTTCCGACGTTGAGGTAAGCTGGGTCACAGCGATCAATTTGGCTTGTGTCCCCAGACCTTCACGCGCAGCCTTCATCATCTCCACACCACCAGCTGCATGAACGTTAGTCATGTCTACACCAAGCTGAGACAAGACCCTCATAGCAGATTTGACTGTATTGGGAATGTCATGTAGCTTGAGGTCCAGAAAGACACTATGCCCCAGTGACTTCAAATAACGGACAACTTCTGGACCTTCCGCATAATAAAGCTCCATCCCTACTTTTAGATAAAGACTGTCTTCTGCTGGGAAAAGAGATAAAAATTCCTTGACTGCCTCAAAACTAGGAAAATCAAGAGCAATAACTGGACGATGTTCACGCATACCTTTCTCCTTTTACCTTTGTAAGCTAGAGAGCATGAAAAAAGGAACCTGCCAACAGCAAGGTTCCACGAAAAATGGGTAGTCTCCACCCTTTCACCGTCTAACCTTAGCTGCCTCTCTGGACTGCTTTAAAGGTTTTTTTCTATTCTATTATTTATAGTAGGACTTGTCAAGCAAAAACTCGAAACTGGACTTCTATACCATTCAAAATCAAGAGGAAAAGTTAGTCTAACGACTCTGTGATTGCTGGCTCGTTTGGTTTTGATTTCCCTGTTCTTCTTGTTTTTTCTTTTCTTCTTCCTGTTTTTTCTTCTCAGCTTCCTTGGCCTCTTGTTTGGCTTTTTCCTCAGCCTCTTCTATCAGTTTATCCGCTATCGTGTAGCTGTATACTCCAGCTTCCATATCGACTACACTCGGCTCTGACAATTGGGGCTTGATTTTGCTGTAATAAGGCAATTTCTTGCTCAATTCTGATAGGGGAACCAAAATCTCATCTGTATCCAGCATGGTAATTTTTAAAAGATCTGCTGTTGCCTTGCTCGGCGCTAATTCGATTTTCTGGATTTGGCTCTTGATATCCTCACTGATGGTAGACAATCCTTTGATCAGTTCTTTCACCTGCTGCTCATCGTTAAAGGTAACTGTCAGATAAGTCTCAGGCAAGTTTAAGCGATCAACAGGAGTTGACTCTACTGTACCACTAGACAGAATAGGATAATGTTCTTCACCAGACACATAATAACCGACAATATCAAATTCCTTAACCTCAATTGTAAAGTTAGTCGGAAATTGATAGTCAATCTTCGCTGATTCTATCCAATGGTTGGACTTGATTCGCTCAGCGTATGTTTCCTTATCCAACAATAGAGCTAAGGTATAGTCGCTATCTTGAATTCCAGAAGCCTGTTTGATGTCATCCGCCTGCGTGTTACTATTTCCCTTAATCTCGATATTTTTGATGGTCGAAAGCGGAGTCAACAGATAGACTGAAAGAAGGAGGACCAGGACACTCGGTACCAAGATACTCACAGCTCGCCAAATATGAACAGGCGCAATTTTAGGCTTAGCAGGTTTTTCTGGTTTCTCTGGTTTTTCTTTTTTCTTCTTCTCTTTTTCTTCTTTGACCTTAGGATTATCCTTTTGAGATTTTTCTTCTTTTTCGGATGGTTCCTTGCTCGGACTTGAGACTTCCTCATCTGACTCACTCGATGATTTCTTGGATTCCTCCAATAGTTTCGAGTTGGCTTCTTTTCGAGCTTGTTTTTCCTTTTCCTTCTCTTCAGCAAGGGCAGCTTCTTCCTCAGCCTTCTTCTTCAGGTATTCCTGGTTTCGTTTCTGCCATTCAGACAATTCTTGCTTCTGGTTTGATTCTTTTTTCTTATCCTTTGACATTGATATTCCTTATGCTAGGTCTTTTCTTAGTAGATCGTAAAAATCTGCAAGAGATTTCAATTCAGTCGAAGCCTTCATGCTAGCTTGGTATTGATCCTTGTGACTAAGCAAGTGACTGAGTTTCTCCTCCAAGCTTTCCAAGGTCAAGTCACTTTCTTGAAGTTCTTCTGCATAGCCTTTCTTTACAAAGTAGGCGGCATTTTCAATCTGATCTCCTCGACTTGCTTCACGACCCAATGGTACGATGAGATGGAGTTTCGCCATGGCCAAGAGCTCAAAAATCGTATTAGCACCGCCACGCGTTACCACCACATCTGCCATCTTCATCAAGGGTTGATAGAGATCCGTCACATAATCAACACGAAAGAGATTTTGACTCAACTCATTGAGGCTAGAATCTCCAGTTAAATTGATAATATTGTAGCGCTCTGTCAACTCTTTTTTATGGTCTGTCACCAATTGGTTAAATACACGAGCTCCTGCAGAACCACCGACAAACAATACCGTTGGCAATTTAGGATTAAAGTGAGTTTGGATATCCACCAACTCGTCTGGTTCTGGCGTCTCTTGACCTGTTACCTTGGTCACTGCTCCCACGTGCTCTACCTTAACAAGGCTAGCAGGCTGCTCAAAAGTAGAGTACATTTTGGTTGCGAATTTATAGGCGATTTTATTGGCCAAGCCCATGGATAGGTCCGATTCGTGGATAAAGACAGGTACTCCTGACACACGCGCTGCGATAACAGGCGGTACAGAGACAAAGCCCCCCTTTGAAAAAAGAGCCTGTGGACGCAGTCGTAACATGATAAAGAGAGATTGGACGATACCCCAGGCAACTTTAAAGACATCTAGCATGTTTTGCCAGGAGAAGTAACGACGCAATTTCCCTGTCGCTATGGAATGGAAGGTCACATCCAGACCTGACTTGAGGATTTCTTGGTGTTCGATCCCACGCTTGTCCCCGATATAGTGGACTTCCCAGCCATCTTCTATGAACTTGGGCATTAACAAAAGGTTGAGGGTCACGTGTCCAACCGTCCCCCCACCTGTAAAGACAATTTTTTTCATATTATTCCTTTAACTCCGCTACTGTGTCGATAAAGAGGTCGCCACGTACTTCAAAGTTAGCATACATATCCCAGCTAGCATTGGCAGGACTGAGGAGAACCACATCTCCTTGAGTCGCGAGTTCATAAGCCTTGCGGGTCGCATCTGCAATATCTGTCGCATCTACATAAGCCACACCAGCCTTATCCGCTGCCCGTTTGACACGTTCTGCAGACTGACCAAGGATAACCATCTTCTTGAGTCCAGTAATGTCTGGCACCAGCTCGTCAAACTCATTACCACGGTCCAAACCACCTGCAATCAAGATGACCTTGCTGTTGTCAAATCCTGACAAGGCTTTTTGAGTCGCTAAGATATTGGTTGATTTGCTATCGTTATAGAATTTGACACCCTGAATTTCATCCACAAATTGGAGACGGTGTTTGACACCACCAAAGGCTGAAAGAGTTTCCTTGATGGTTTGGTTATCCACACCACGGAGCTTGGCTACAGCAATAGTCGCAAGGGCATTTTCTACATTGTGGCTACCTGGAACACCGATTTCACTAGCTGCCATGACCACTTCTCCACGGAAGTAGAGTTGACCATCTTCCAAATAAGCTCCATCAACCTTTTCCTGTGTTGAAAATGGTACAACAGTAGCTTGTGTTTTGGTAGCCAATTCTTTTGCCAAGTCTTGGTTAAAGTTCAAGACAAGGAAATCAGCTGCTGTCATCTTGTTCTGGATATTCCACTTAGCTGCCACATACTCCTCAAAAGAACCATGATAGTCGATATGAGTTGGCATGAGGTTGGTAATAACCGCAATCTCAGGATGGAATTCTTGAACACCCATCAGTTGGAAAGAAGAAAGTTCCATGACGAGCGTGTCCTTGGCTGTTGCAGTTTGAGCCACTTGACTAGCAGGATAGCCGATGTTCCCTGACAAGAGACCGCGTTGACCAGCAGCAGTCAAAACTTCCCCAATCATCGTCGTTGTAGTGGTTTTCCCATTTGAACCAGTGATACCGATAATTGGCGCTTCTGAAATCAAATAAGCCAATTCCACCTCAGTCAAGACTGGAATCCCCTTTGCCAATGCCTTTTCAATCATGGGATTGCTATACGGGATACCTGGATTTTTCACCATCAGAGCAAAATCTTCATCCAAGAGCTCCAAAGGATGCCCACCAGTGACAACCTTGATTCCCTCTTCTAGCAAGCTTTGAGCAGCAGGATTTTCCTCAAAAGGCTTGCCGTCATTTACTGTCACAATAGCTCCTAGCTTGTCTAGCAAACGGGCCGCAGACTCACCAGACTTAGCCAAACCTAAAACAAGAACTTTCTTATTTTTAAATTGATCGATTACTTTCATGTCTCAAACTCCATTTCTACTCCTACTATTTTACCATTTTTATGGAAATAATACTAAACGAAAATGCTCTAGTCCTCATTCTGACATCGAAAAAGAGAGCCATAGCTCTCTTTCTATTTATCTTCTTTTGCTCTTTTTTACAGACATGAGCGTAATGTCCCTCAAGCTAAAGTAGGCTAGGGCAAGCATGGCTATTGTGACAAAGAATTCTGTCGGTAATTGGAAGATTTGCAAGATGGACAACATCAGCAAAATCAAGAGAGCAACAACTACAAAGACCAAGATAACGATGTTGACTGTTCCTTTGATACTTTGGGGTGTCGCAAATACATAGAGTAGTAATAAGAGTATCCCTATGATTAAATAGACCATCTTTATCTCTTTCTAGCTCTTATTCAGCTGATTTTTTCTTTTTGTTGGCTTTCTCGCGCTCTGCCTTGTTGAGGATTTGCTTACGCAAACGGATTGACTCAGGCGTTACTTCCATGTACTCATCGTCGTTCAAGAACTCAAGAGACTCTTCAAGGGTCAAGATACGAGGTGTCTTGATAACCGCTGTTTGGTCCTTGGTTGCAGAACGAACGTTGGTCATTTGTTTGGCCTTAGTGATGTTAACTGTCAAATCGTTTTCACGAGAGTTTTCACCGATAATCATTCCTTCGTAAACCTCAGTACCTGGGTTGACAAAGATTGTACCACGTTCTTCGATAGACATGATTGAGTATGTTGTTGCCTTACCAGCATCGATGGAAACAAGGGCACCACGGTGACGTCCACCAATTTCACCTGGAATCAATGGCAAGTATTGGTCGAAGGTATGGTTCATGATACCGTAACCACGAGTCATTGACAAGAACTCAGTTGAGTAACCGATCAAACCACGCGCTGGAACAAGGAAGACCAAACGAGTTTGACCATTACCAGTTGAAATCATATCCAACATTTCACCCTTACGTTCAGAAAGGCTTTGGATAACAGATCCTTGGTATTCTTCTGGAGTATCGATTTGAACACGTTCAAATGGTTCACATTTAACACCATCAATCTCTTTTACGATAACCTCTGGACGAGATACTTGAAGTTCATAACCCTCACGGCGCATGGTTTCGATCAGGATTGACAAGTGCAATTCTCCACGTCCTGAAACTGTCCATTTATCTGGTGAATCCGTTGGGTCAACACGAAGGGAAACGTCTGTTTGCAATTCTGCCTGCAAGCGTTCTTCCACCTTACGAGAAGTCACCCATTTACCTTCTTTACCAGCAAATGGTGAATTGTTGACCAAGAAAGTCATTTGAAGAGTTGGCTCATCGATGTGTAGGATTGGAAGTGCTTCAACTGCGTCTGTCGGAGTGATGGTTTCACCGACAAAGATGTCTTCCATACCGGAAACGGCAATCAAGTCACCAGCTTTGGCTTCTTGGATTTCACGACGTTCCAAACCAAAGAAACCGAAGAGTTTTGTAACACGGAAGTTCTTCGTTGTACCATCTAGTTTAGAAAGGGTAACTTGGTCCCCAACCTTAACAGTACCACGGAAGACACGACCGATACCGATACGTCCAACGAAGTCATTGTAGTCCAAAAGTGACACTTGGAATTGCAAAGGCTCATCTGAGTTGTCTACTGGAGCTGGGATGTGGTCGATAATGGTGTCAAAGATTGGTGCCATCGTAGCTTCTTGGTCAGCTGGATCATCTGACAATGAAGATGTTCCGTTGATAGCTGAAGCATACACCACTGGGAAATCAAGCTGGTCATCATCTGCACCAAGCTCGATGAAAAGTTCCAAGACTTCGTCCACTACTTCTGCTGGACGAGCTGATGGTTTATCGATTTTGTTGACAACCACGATTGGAACAAGGTTTTGTTCCAAGGCTTTTTTCAATACGAAACGAGTTTGTGGCATGGTTCCTTCGTAGGCATCCACGACCAAGACAACACCGTCAACCATTTTCATGATACGCTCAACTTCTCCACCGAAGTCCGCGTGTCCTGGTGTATCCATGATATTGATACGAGTTCCGTTGTAGGCAACGGCAGTGTTTTTCGCAAGGATGGTTATTCCACGCTCTTTCTCGATATCGTTTGAGTCCATAGCGCGCTCTGCCAATTCAGTACGTGCATCAAGCGTTTCTGATTGTTTCAATAATTCGTCAACGAGGGTTGTTTTACCGTGGTCAACGTGGGCGATAATCGCAATGTTACGGATATCTTCTCTTAATTTTGTCATGATTTCCTCTAATATTTAAATTTTTATTTCTAACTGAACAATTATACCACAGTCTCATTCAAAAATCACAGTTCAGCTAAGTGTAAATGTTTTCACTCTGCTTTTCTAGTCAAGGCAACTCTTTTCAAAGTCAGAGACTTATGATAAGATAAGCTGGTATGCGTTTAGATAGATTATTAGCCCAAGAAATGGTCAGTCGCAAGGCTATGAAACAGGCACTTTTGAAAAAAGAAATCCTAGTGGACGATTGTCCAGCTCGCTCTCTCGCTCAAAATGTCGACACTGGATTGCAGAAACTAGTCTTTCAAGGACGGCAGATTCAAGGATACGAGCACACCTACCTCATGCTTCATAAACCAAACGGAAGCGTTACAGCTAGCAAGGATAAGGGCCTACCAACCGTCATGGACCTCCTTCCTCCGGACATCCAGTCTGACCAACTCTATGCTGTCGGCAGACTAGACCGCGATACGACGGGACTACTGCTTTTGACAGACAATGGACCTCTTGGTTTTCAACTCCTTCATCCCCAGTACCATGTCGATAAATCCTATCAAGTGGTGGTCAACGGACTGCTCACACCAGACCATATTCAGTACTTCAAAGAGGGGATTGTCTTTTTAGATGGGACCACTTGTAAACCTGCAAAACTAGATATTCTGTCCGCAAGCCCAACAGAGAGCCGTGCCTCCATCACCATCTCAGAAGGCAAATTTCATCAGGTTAAAAAAATGTTCCTCTCAGTTGGTGTCAAGGTGACCACTCTCAAACGAGTTCAGTTCGGTGATTTTACGTTAGATTCAGAACTTGCAGAAGGGCAATACCGTCCTTTGAATCCAGAGGAATTGGAAATCATAAAAAACTACTTAGAGATGAGTCGATAAAATAAAAAAGCTTTAAATTTAAAGCTTTTTTATTTTTTGCTTATCTAAAAAATACTGCAACAGCTACAATTCTAAAAAATACTGCGACAGCTACAATCCAGTTAAGTACAGAAACCACAAGTCCTACGATGTTGAGAATTTTTTCTGTTTTATAGTCTAGTCCAGATTCTTTTTGGTATGAAAAAGCCAAGACCAATCCTATGATCCCCAAAATCAGACCTACTATTGGAAATAGCAAACCAAGGACGATAGATAAGATACCTAAAATAAGTGAAGTTTTTTTCTTTTGTTGTGAATTCATATTATAAAATCTCCTTAAATTTAATATAAATGATGATACCTTAAGATACTAGCTTTATCTACCATTCGACAGATTTTAATAGAATGTTAACTCGTCTTGACCTTCCCGTTCCAAGAATCCAACCCATAAGAAAGGATATAAATTTCAGAGAAACCTTGTTTTTTCAGATAAAGTGCTGCATTGGTCACTCGTTGTCCGCGTTGGTTTTCGTAGAGAAGGACAGGTTTATCCTTGCGAAGGGCTGCAAGGCTTGACTTCAACTGATTTGAAGGAATATTGCGCGCACCAAGAATGTGTTTTCTGTGAAATTCTGCTGCATCACGGACATCAATCAACTGTCCTTTCCGAATCAAGGCTTCAAATTCTGCATTGTCTACAATCTTAGCCGCACGACGAATACGAAGGTAGTTATACCCCATCCAAGCCGCCATCGCTAGTACGATTCCCCACAAAATCCAAATTGTCATAAGTTCTTATCTCCATTTTTCTCTATGTAGTCTAATTCTATCTTGTGCTCTCTACGAAGAACAGCTTCCGCCTCTAGATAGTCTAGCTTGTCCATCAGACCTGCATCATAAATCCGAGAGAGTTCGAGCTTCATCAGTTCAATATCATACAAGCGCTTCCCCACATAGACAATAATGCCAAACTGTTTGAGAAATTGCTGCACATCATAGAATGTTTTCATAGCTTTCATTCTAACAGATTTTAGACTTTTTTTCAATACTGGACCGGCTCTTTCCCCCTATTTTCTTCGTCTTCATTGCCCATTCTTCCGCAAGTATGGTACAATAAAAGCATGAGAATTCAACAATTACACTATATTATCAAAATCGTCGAAACTGGCTCTATGAATGAAGCAGCCAAGCAACTCTTTATCACCCAACCTAGTCTCTCCAATGCCGTTCGAGACTTGGAAAATGAAATGGGCATTGAAATCTTTATCCGCAATCCCAAGGGCATTACCTTAACCCGTGATGGGATGGAGTTTCTCTCCTATGCCCGTCAGGTCGTTGAGCAAACTCAGCTTCTTGAGGAACGCTATAAAAATCCTATCGCCCACCGCGAACTTTTCAGTGTTTCCTCTCAGCACTATGCCTTTGTAGTCAATGCCTTTGTCTCCTTGCTCAAAAAAAGTGATATGGAAAAATACGAACTTTTCCTTCGTGAAACTCGGACTTGGGAGATTATCGACGATGTCAAGAACTTCCGTAGTGAAGTCGGTGTCCTCTTTTTGAATAGTTATAACCGTGATGTTTTAACGAAAATGCTGGATGACAACCACCTCTTGGCCCACCATCTTTTTACAGCCCAGCCCCATATCTTCGTCAGCAAGACCAATCCTCTGGCAAAGAAAGATAAGGTTAAACTAGAAGACTTGGAGAACTTCCCTTACCTCAGCTATGACCAAGGGACTCACAACTCCTTCTACTTCTCTGAAGAGATTCTCTCTCAGGAATACCACAAAAAATCTATCGTAGTCAGCGACCGTGCCACCCTCTTTAATCTCTTGATTGGTTTGGATGGTTACACGATTGCAACAGGGATTTTGAACAGCAACCTTAACGGAGACAATATCGTTTCCATTCCACTGGACATTGACGACCCGATTGAACTAGTCTATATCCAGCATGAAAAAACCAGCCTGTCTAAGATGGGCGAACGCTTTATCGAGTATCTACTAGAAGAAGTTCAATTCGATAATTAATAGGAAAAATGAAAAAGAGAAAAAGAAAAAGTTAGGAAATGGAAAGTGAAAAAGATACTACTGACCAGTGCTTTAATCCTTTCAATCGCAGGATTAGCACCCGCATCCGTCTTAGGAGAAGAAAATACAACTCAAGCCACACCTGCTGTCAAGGAAGCAATTGCCAAAGAAGAAAAGAAAGAATCAAGTATTGAGGAAAACTCTAAATCAGAAACTCTTCCGAAAGTAGATGTGCAAGAAGACAAGCCCAAAAAGGAGGGCTGGTACCAAGAAAATCATCACTGGCGCTTCTACCAAGATGACCAACCTGCAGTGAACTGGAAAAAAATTCAAGGCAAATGGTACTACTTCGACCAAAATGGTGACCGTCTCCAGTCCACTATCTATAAAGGTTATGCCTTTGACCAAGAGGGTGCTATGGTGGAAAATAGCTGGACCAAATTGGAGAATCAATGGTATTACGCTGCTCCTTCTGGACGATTAACTCAAAATGCTTGGAAAAAAATCAATGGTGCTTGGTACTATTTTGACCAAACTGGAATCATGCTCAGCAATACAAGCATTGATGGCTATTTCTTAGGTCAAAGTGGAGCCATGGTATCTCAAGGTTGGAAAGAGGTCAATCACGTTTGGTACTACGTTCTGCCGTCAGGAAAAATCTCTCAAGACAAATGGGAGAAAATCAAGGGTACTTGGTACTATTTTGACAAAGAAGGAAGGATGTTGAGCGAAACAACCTTCAAGGGCTACCTCTTTAAGAAGAGTGGAGCTATGGCAGAAAACAACTGGGTCAAAATCAAGGATACTTGGTTCTATGCTAGCGATTCAGGCAGATACGTCCAAGACAAGTGGCAAAAAATCCAGGGCTCTTGGTACTCTTTTACTCATGATGGGGGAATGCTAGCAGATAAATGGCAAGGAAGCTACTACCTCAAGACCAGTGGGGCCATGGCTGAAAAAGAATGGATCTTCGACAAGACTTATAAGAGCTGGTTCTATCTAAAAGCGAATGGGCATTATGCAAATCAGGAGTGGATTGGAGCTTATTATCTCAAGTCTGGTGGCTATATGGCCAAAAACGAGTGGATCGATGATAGTCAAGACAAAGGGCGTTACTATTTGGATGAAAATGGTCGCTATGTTACAGGAATTCACAAGATTTCTGGAAAAGACCATCTCTTCCAAAAAGATGGGAAATGGATTTCTGAAGTTTCAACTGAGGGTGGATTTGTAAAAGGCCAATACAGTAACACCATCTTCCTCGATCCCGGACACGGTGGTCGAGATTCTGGCGCCTTTTACTACAATGTAGCTGAAAAAGATCTCAATATGCAAATCTACCGTAAACTTCGCACCAAGTTAGAAGAACTAGGCTACAAGGTTCTCACCTCACGTGATAGTGATATTGATGTAGATTTCATTACAGAACGTTCCCGTATGGTCAACAAAACCAACTCTGACATTTTTATCAGTATCCACTTCAATGCAACTGGAAACGCATATTCAAAAGCGAGCGGTATTCAAACCTACTCCTATAGCGATGAACCTGATTATCCAAGTAAGATTAATCCATACTGGCACAACCATCCTGATCGCATTAGTGAAAGTAAGCGCCTCGCTGCTGCTATCCACTCCTCTCTCTTAGCCGAAACAGGGGCTAAGGATGCTGGTCAGTTAGAAAGAAGTTTTGCCGTACTACGCGAAACAGCCAAACCAGCCGTCCTCCTTGAACTTGGTTATATGGATAATTTCACTGAAAGCCAACAAATCAGAGATAGTCGCTACCAAGATAAACTGGTCGCAGGCATCGTAAAAGGGATTCAAAAATATTACGCTGGTAAATAAAAATAAAGTCTCGAGAAACCTCGAGACTTTTCTATTTGTCTTCTTTTTTATCTGGAAAGAGATAGCCAAGTCCTACACAAGCTAACACACCGGCACCAATCACCAAACCACTTGAAATTGGTAAGAGATCCAAAATAGCATTTGCAATGATAAAGGCAATAATCAAGCACATCAGACTAGCCTTGTAGTCTTTTTTCAAAAGATTTTCTAGAGTAAAATAGAGGAACAAGCCAACTGGAATCAGTGACCAGAGGTTGATATCCAAACTTGGCCAACCAACAGAACCGAAATACAATACCAGCGCTGCAGCTACTAAAAATACAAGTCCCAATAATTTTTTCATTTTTATGTCTCCATTTTCTTTTTTATTAACTTGAGTTGTCTGATACTGACCCCTCACGTCACTTACATGAACCATTATAGCAGAGGAATTTTTCAAGAACAAGCCCTTTTGCCTATCTGGTCAATATCTCTGTCTAAGAGGTTGAATAGTAGTGATAAAAGAAAAGAAGCTCATTTGAGCTTCTTGATTTTACCAAGTACAAGGGAATCTAAAGTTAGATTCTAAACTAGTTTTTCTTTTCCTTAGATTCTAGAGAAGATTTGATTGCTTCACGATCAGCTTGCAGTTGAGCTAAGTTCTTTTCTGCTTCCTCAAGTTTACTGGTATCTGGTTTCACACGATAGTAAACATCTTCTGGTTTCATTAACATCGATCCATAATCTTGGCCCGAAAGTAGTCTTTCTTCAGCATGATTGCTTTTATCCGTAATCTTTCCATCATCAGCAGGTTGCATAACAACTCCACTTGGAACAGCAACTACTACAAATCCTCCAGCAACAGAATCTTTTACCCACGCGCTGATAGAAGCTGTCTCAGGGTTACGACTATCTTGACCTTTTGATACCTTTAATCCAACTACAGATTCGTACTTTTGATCATTTGTAAACCAAGTCGCATCTACTTCTCCAGAATTCTTAATAATGTATTCATTACCAGATTGACTACGCCAAGTGCCTTCTAAACTAGACAAATCATTGTTCTTGATTGCTTCAATATCTAGTTTTGGAACGGTAGTTTCTTTCTTTAACTTGCTAACAAGTGCTTCTGCTTCAGTAATTTTGGTATCTAAAGCAGTCAGTTGATCCTTGAGTTTCTGAATTTCCTCTTGTTTATCCTTATCAGCCTCATCTGTTTTTCCTTGGCTTGTAGACGATTGACTTGTTGACTCTGTAGTTGAAACAGCAGACGATGCTTGATTTGACTCTTTCTTTCCAATCAAAGAATGCGAGAAAACACTTACTAGGATTATAGCAACCAAAATACCGAGGACTAACCCAATATAGATTTTAATGTTTCTAGTTCCTCTCGCAAACTTTTTAGTTGACTGCGCCTCTGCTAATTCTGATGCAGTCGGCTTGCGGCCATTGACCTCCTCAAATTGTTTTACCCATTCTTTCTTATTCATAATTTTCTCCTTTTTGATTTCTATTCAGCCAAGCTTACGAGACTTCATCCGTTATTATCCATGGATTTTTATAATTTTTAGAAAATCTATGCAAAAAATTCTAAAATGATTAACAGCCTATAGTCCTCTAAAACGGAACGAAAACAAGTACTTGTTAATATATATTATACCACAAAAATATAAATTTTAGTTTTTATTTATAAGCAGGAGACACAGACGTTAAACAGAACCCATCTCCATTAGAAAAAGCCTGTCCTGAGACAAGGCTTTTACATATATCTCTTTTAAATCTCCCATTTTCATAGAAATCTAAATAATATATTTATAAATCAATACTTTCACAAAACTATGTCATCACCTCACTATCTAATCTCAGTACATAAACCATTTTTTCTATAGCTTTTGTCTTAATCTTTATTTTTTCTCTTCATTCCAAGAAAAGCTCCTACTATAAACATGATTCCGGCAGCTAATAGTGTCTGGGCTCCGCTTGCTGTTCCGGTTTTTGGCAACTCATTAGGATTGTTAATAGTTGATTTACTATTGATGTTGGTATTTTTATTAGTTACGTTTCCTTGTTCATTTAGATAAACGTTCTTGTCAATTTCAAAGTTTTTATCATTTTCATCAGAAACAATGCTGTTGACATCATTAGTTGAATCAGATTGTGTTTTTTCTTTCTTTTTGGATACATCAAAAGTAGGTTTATTTTCCTCCTCCTTTTTCTCCTCTATTTTCTTGAATACAGGTTTTATAAAGGTATCTTTTGATAGATTAAGAACATAGCCGGCGTCTTTTTTCCCTTCGAAACCAGAAATTTCCCAACCATCAAATTGGTATCCTTTTTCTAATTCACCCTTATAGACAGGTAACATAAAATCTTCTTCCGACACTATCGTTGAACTCATTTCTTTTCCATTTTGAATGGTCACAGTTACCCTATGAGGTTTTAATTCACTTACCTCTCCCGTGTCTTTATTTAAAATGAATTCTTTTACGGTTGTATTTCTTGCAAAATCTTTTACAACAATCTTAATGTTTAGTGTCTTATCTGTTAGTTGTTTAATATCATCAAATGATTTATATTCTTTTCCATTTACATAAATATGTTGTTCTTGAATCTCACCATCGAATCCATTATTTCTTTTATCATTGATGTTAAAGACTACAGATTTTCCGTTAGCATATTCGATACTAGTATTTCCCTTAGGATCAATGTTTACTTCTGGTTTTACATTATCATATAAAAATTGATAGTGTACTCCAACCGCTTTCGCATTCAAATCGCTATAGCCAGTTTGAAGATAAACATTTCCATCCATATCTGTTACCTTATCTGGAAATCCGTTTGCTTTATAGTCTTTCATTCCCCAGTCCATGATGTCACCGTCTTTAACATTAAGCTTAATGTTAAAATCTCTAGTGTTATCAATGTGTAAATCTCCGTAGATTAAATAATTATCTACAACTGATTCATTAACTCTCAACTCCCAGTTAAAACCACCCTTATCAGAAATCTTACCTCTTAAATAAAATTCTGGATTTCGTACATAAATTTTATTAGATTTAGATGGATTAAAGTAGTTCTTGTCCATTGAAAGATTTACTGGTTTTGCATCAATAAATAACGTAGAGCCATCTTCTTTTATAGCTTCTACATTGGACTTATCCTCTCCAGTGTACTCTTTACCATCCTTACCAAATAATACCAGTTTAGAAGGATCTGTTACAAGATTGCCATCTTTATCGATTGCTTCCCCTTTATCATTCATTTTAAATGTAAACACTTGATACCTTACAATGTTAAAGCCGTCCAAAGCCGACATTAATACTGATTGAGTACTTCTTCCATCTTCAACATTTCTACTATCAGCATAAATTGTTGTTTCTGATAAAACTCTTAGATTAGGATTGGCCTTTTGGATTTTTGCTATATCTTCCTTGTTATAGACTCCATTCCCTTCTAACATATCCGTTTTTCCAGGATTATAGGTAGTCACTTTTAGTACATAGCCTTTTCTCAGAATGATGTTATCCTTTAACAGATATTGTTGTTTTTCTGAATCAGCATAGATTTTACCAGATTCCATTTCAGTTAAATTGTTTGGTTTGTTTTTTGAAAGATCTCCTTCTCCTAATTCTATTACATTCCCATAACTTGATGCATACGGATATTCTGCTTTAGTTTCCTTATTTTTTTCAGGCATTCTAATTTTAGTTTCAGCTTTTATCTGATCATCATCTTTCACAAAGAATCTCATATCTCCTGCAAAAGCTAATCCATCCACAATATCATTAATATTAGCGTATAAATCAAATGTCATCGTTTTTGAATGTGAATCATACTTGGTCGTTTTGATTTCTATCGATTTATAATTATTGCCATAATATACCTTGGCATTTTTAGAAACATTACTGATCTTTCCAAGAATTTCAAAGTGTCCATCTTTAGATGGGTTTAGAATGCCATAAATTTTTGATTTGATTTCATCAAGTTTTTCAGTTTCATATTCTAAGGCACTACCATCGTCATAAGCAATGATATTTCCCTTATCATCGTATTTATAATCGTATTCCTCTATTCTCTTACCAGTTTCACTTGTAAAGTCATCAACTTCTCTAAATTTCTTTTTAATGAGTTTCTTTAAATCTTTGCTTTCAAAGTCTCTAATTGTTGAAATTGTTTTATGAATAGTCAAGCTAGATTTTTCTTCGGTAGCCTCTTCATTTTCTTGATGATGTTCTACTTCAGTTGTATCT
This sequence comes from Streptococcus oralis ATCC 35037, assembly GCF_900637025.1. NCBI lineage: Bacteria > Bacillati > Bacillota > Bacilli > Lactobacillales > Streptococcaceae > Streptococcus > Streptococcus oralis. Next base: position 524,343 of record NZ_LR134336.1, on the reverse strand, counting down.
TTTTTAAGACTATCCTCTTTTCTATTTTCTAAATTTTTAAATTTAGATTCGGAAATCTCGCCAAGCTTTTGGTATTTAGATGAATCTTGATCAGGATCTACTAGATAATAGGAAATCATCCCATTTTTATCAGCATGATCAGCAAATTTAATTCTATGAATCTTTGTGAAATTGCTAGAACCGTCTAATGCAATCACTTCAATGATTTTGCCCCTTAAATCTCCTGCACCTTTAATTTCATAAATGGTATTTCCGTCTTTGTCAAGTTTCCTATTCCTTCCTTGACCCTCACCTGCATAAGTTACTTCAAGATTTTTCTCAACCTCTCCATCTTCATTAACAAGAGCGGCCCCAGCATACCAAACTTCGTTGGCAATCTCGTCAAATTTTTCAGGATGTTCTTTTTGATCTCTCGCAAATAGCGTTTCATTCTTGTATTGCTCTTTGACCTTGTGATAAGTATCCTTTGTAATCAACTTAATTTTTTCAGGGTTTGAAAAATCAATTGAAACAATCTTTGGAGGGGTGTTATCAATTTTTACAGGAATATAGGAAACCTGCCATGGGTAATCCTTGGTTAATCTATATTTAAATTTATAGAAATATTGGCCTTCCGCAATCGGTTCAAATTGTCCTCGTATCTTAGTAGCAGGATCTTTTTTGTCATTACTTTCTGGGGCATTTTCTTCTCTACCTCTAGGGTTATAAATGAGTCCATCCCATTTCAAATCACCCCAAACTTTTAGCTTAGAAGATTTAATGCCCTTTGCATCATTTCTTTTAGAGTTTAAAATTCCTTTAATAAAGTGTTCTCTCGAAATGACTTTTAAGTCTCTTTGATTTTCTCCTTCTTTATTTGTATTTACTATTGAAATCACTCCTTCTTCTGCACTTCTTAATACAAGTGGAGAAGGCGTTAATCCTCTCTCAAGTTGAGCATCTTGAGGATTTCCATTTGAATCTAAAGGATAAATTTTAGCAATATTAGAACCACTTGATGAGGGTGCGTTGATTCCTTCGTTATTGAAAGCAAATAGTTCTGGATTTTGATCTAGGGATGTTGTATTTTTATCTTTTCTATTTTGGATAACTCCTGCTGGATTAAATTTATCTATACCATGTTCTCCACCGATCCCCTTATTTAAGGTACCTGGAATTTTTGGTTTGCCATCATCATCATAACCTTCCATCGCTTTTGATTTTGACCCTTCTTCCCAGGCCCATTTATCAAGGATTGGTTCGTGGTTCCAATTCCCAGCAAATCCCATTAGAGGCATCGATAGAGATGGTTGGAAATTTGTTTTCTTCCCGTTGGAGTTTAGAGCTTCCATTTCTTCCACTGACTCAAAATGAATAAATGATTCTACAAATTTATTTTTGTTTTTAGCCTCTCCAACATTTATAACCGCATTTAAATCAAAGCTGGAATTTGGACCTATAGTGAAAGTGTCATGCTCAAATGTGATATTTGCTCCTTTGACTTTTTCTGGGTGAATTTCTGGAACAATTTGCTTCCCGTCCGGAGATTTTTCATCTTTATATGTTTCATCGAGTTTTAGCCTATCAGTTAGAGCATCTGTAGTTACAGTTGATGCAGAAACTTTAAAGGTTAAAGGTCTATTTGAGGTATTGTGAAGCTTGATTGTAAAGTATTTTTTATCACCTTTTATTTCTTTAAGAGAAATGGAACCATATGAATTTACCAAACCTTTAGAATCTGTATTTTTGAAAGTCGCTACAACTTCATTTCTCAAAGCATTGGCAACATTAATTAGCCCCGCTCCCTGCTGTCTAGGTGATGCAAAGTATTGACTCTTTTCTTTCCAAGAGGTTGCATCCATCATAGGTCTTGCAGTATTTTGTAGGGCTATTTTTGTAAGACTTGTAAGGTCTATTTTGTCATCTCCCTTAAGATTTTTCAGGACAGGTCTTTCAAGCAATTCCTTTAATTTTGGTCGAATCAAAACAGTAGAAGCTGCTACGATTGGAGTTGCCATGCTAGTTCCTGACATATAACCATAAGTGGATTTACCATTAATAACATTTAGAGTGGATTTAATATTTTTACCAGGTGCTGAAACATCCGGTTTTAAAAGCAAGTCTGTTCTTGGCCCCCAAGATGTAGACCCTGCTGGAACTATAATATCTTCTTTATAAAGTTCTTTGTCTGTGTCAGCTGCAAAATTAAAGTCAATTTCTTTTTCATCACCTACATTTGGTTTATTAGAATTATAGCTTTCCATATCAATTGGATAGTATTGTTCTAAGTTATTTTTAAAATCTTCCTTATTATTTCTTTTGACTTCAGTTTTTTTATCAGGGTTAATCATGTTCCATAATTTTACACCATCATCTCCTGAAATTGAAAATACTTGACTTTTAGTCCCTTCATCCGCTTCATATCCCATAGCTGGAAGCTCTGTCCAATTATCTCTATTGTAGTAATTTACAGTATTTACAACCATAATGGCACGTGCGCCTTTATCCGTAGCTCTTTTAAAAGCATCTTTTAAATCCTTGGTATAAATTCTATCCATTACTGCAATTTTGCCCTTAAGATCCAAGCCTATCAAATCTTGGTCTTGACCTTTGCCTATATATACAAATTTTAATTTATTTGGAGTTTTTGAGCCATCCTCATTTGTTAGGATTTTATTTTTATCGAAAAAAGCACCTATATTTCTGTATTTAAAACTTTGTCCACCTATGTTAACTTTATCAAACTCAATGGTTTGATTTTTAGCAGAAGCGACCGCTATCGCATCTTCATGTGCGGCAGTTCGTGTTACATTTCCAGTATCTGTCATTTTCAGATTATTATTTGCTACTAAATCCCAAGAAGAACTTGAAGCAGAAGTCGCAAAGTTACCTGTAGCAACAACCATTGGGATTCCAGCTTTTCTTAATGCTCTAATAGCCTCCCAATATTTCTCGCCTACAAGACCTGTTCCCGTAAAGCCAGATGATACCGAAACAACATCAACATTGTGTTTGATCGAATCCTCAATAGCATGAAACATTGTTTCATCACCCGCAAACCCAGATCCTGCGTCAGAGTACATTTTATAAGAGAAAATTTGTGCATTAGGCGCAATTCCATCTATGCCATTGAAGTTCTTGATGTCTTTTTCAGTATCATTTCCAGCAAGAATCCCTGCAATGTGCATCCCATGTGGGTCAAAATAATCCCTTCCATCATCATATTTTTCTACAGTGATTTTACCACCATTATAATAATTGAACGCATGAGGGATTTTATCACTCAACCAATAATTTTTATCAGTACCTTTTAAGTCTTCTTTTTTAAATTTCATTGAGTCTTTGGCATCATCATCGATCCTCATAGCCTTATGCCTATAATCTGTTCCAGTATCGATATTTGAAATGACCATACCTCTACCATCAAAATTTTTCCCAAATGGAGCATTAATAGACTTTAGGTAATCAATAGCTTCCTCAACTCCAATTTCCTTTCTGGCATGATTCATCATTGGTTGGACTTTTTGTGATCGTTCAACCGACGAAACACCTTCTATTTGTTTAATTTTGTCCAAATTATCTGGAGTTGTTTCAATGGCAGCGCCATTAAAAATCGTATTATAGGTATACAAAACTTTTGTATCCTTCAGATTGGATAGTTCCTTAATTACTTTTTCTCCAGATTCTTTATCTTTAAATTCAGCAATATAGACAAGTTTATCTTCTTTTTTAGGATTTTCTGTATCTTTATTTACAAATGAGTTCGCATCATCTCCTTTGGATTGATTGGAGTCTTCTTTGATACTTGCTCCTTCGTTACTAGTTTTTTTGTCTATCTTAGGCTTTCTACTAACAACTTCTTTTTCCTCAATAACTGTTGTCTTCTTCTCCTCAGTATCCTTTGAAGTTTCTATAACATTATGAAGTTCTTCAGATTGTTCATTTTTTTCTGTTTCTTTATCTGCTACTACTTTTTCTTTACCAGAAATTTTTAAAGCATCTTCAGAACTAGGTGCATCTGCTACTACTTTTTCTTTATCAGAAATTCTTAAAGCATCTTCAGAACTAGGTGCATCTGCTAAAATTACCTCATTGGGGGCATATGCTGCTAAAATAACTGCAGCAGTAGTTAATGACAATACCGTACTTTTTTTCATTATAATTCCTTCATTTTTTATTTTAAACCCAATAGATAGAAAACTTTAACCTTGCTAGCCTTTGTTATAAAAAGTTTTATGACGTATTATCTAGTGGGATAGAGTAGTACATTTATATATAATTGTTAGCTCTCTGAAAAATAGTATATCAATTAAAAAATTTTAAGTCAAGAAAAATTAACACGCATTAATTTTTTTTTTAATGTACATTAAAAAATATAAACCCAAAACTTTCGTAGTTAACTGGGATACATTATCAGCACATTCACACCATCAAAAATAGTAGCAATTAACTGGAATAACTACCAAAATCGCAAAAAGGGGTATGGATAGAATTCGTGCCTTAATAAACATGCAAAAACAACCGCAATAATTTTCAACGGTTGTTTGTAACATATTTAATTTTTAACTCTCATTCTATTTTATCTCTTAAGAACCCGCACTTTCGTAGGCATCTAAGCCCTTGTCCCATAGTTTCAAAGAAATGACAAAGAAGACAAGGGAAATCAACATCAAACCACCGATGTTAAAGAGCCCGTCTTTGTCCTGCAAGAAATAGCTGGCAGGATAGTAGGCCGTAAAGGCGAAAGGCACGATAAAGCTAATCAACCAACGAAGAAGCGAATTGTAAATAGAAATCGGATACTTGGCAAAATCATTAAACATATAGAAAATGTAAATCATGGCGCCTGACTGCTTGGTCCAAAAGGCGATACTGGCAGTCGCGATTTTCAAGGAAGTATAAATCAAGGTCGCAAAAGGAATGCAGACTAGGAAAAGCAAGAATTTGGGAAGAGTCCAAGCAATACTTGATACTGTTGTCCCTAGTAAAATGCCACCGACCAATAGTTCACCCAAGGCATCAATCTGAAAGGTCTCAACCAGAATGTGAAAAAGAGGATTGATAGGACGAGTTAGATACTTGTCAAACTCTCCCTTTCGGACTAAGCGTTGTCCCAGTGCCCAAAGATTATCAAAAAAGAGATGGTCCAGTCCCTTGGGAATTAAGGAAAATCCATAGATAAAGGCAATCTCTTGGAAGGTCCAGCCTTCTAAGGATGGAATGTGTTGAAAGATGACATTGAGAAACAAGAGGTTCAGGCCTTGAGTCAGAAAAACTCCAAGGACACCAACCACAAAATCAACCTTGTACTCCATGATTTGCTTGATGTATTGTCTGATAAAAATCAGATGCATGCGTTGATATTTTTTCATACTAACCTCCTTGAATAGTGATAAATGACTGGACTCGTTTCCAAATCAACTGAGACAAGCCCACCATCACTAAGAGCCAGAAAAACTGTAGCAAGATGGCCTGAAGAATCTGACTAGCATCGTATTTCCCAACAATGATCATGACCGGAGTGTAGATCAAGGATGAGAAAGGCAAGAAGGAGAGAATATCTGAAACAAGCTTTGGAAAGAAAGCCAAGGGAATCAGACTTCCAGACATAAAGGCCACTATGGAAGTCTTGAGTAGATTGGAACCCCAAAGATTTTTAAACACAAAGGCTGAAAACCCAAAGCAGATATTAAAGAAAAAGTTAATCAGGTAGGCCAGCATCAAGCTAAAGAGATAAAGGATAGTTAATCCCAACACTTCTACAATACCTTGCCCAGATAAGATTTTCATCAACACAATGACACTTAAAAATGGCAGGCCAACAGAGATAAAAATCAACCACTTGGACCCAAGCTCCGTAAAGAGGTAAGAAGCCGCAAAATGCACTGGTCGCAGCAAGCGCATGATAATGGATCCGTCCTTGACCTCATCACCAATCATAAAGGAGCTATCTGACCTGGTCAAAAGATTAGTCACAAAACTCATAATGATGTAGAGGGTGATATCTGCCATACTAAAACCCTGAATCAAAGACTCTTGCGAAGAATCAAAGACAGCCTTCCAGAGATAAAAAGCGACAAAAGCCCCCATGACATCGCCAATCCGATAGAGAATAAAGTTGACTCGATAGGTGATCAACTCCTGAACACCTGCATTGATAAAGGGTTTATAACGTCTCCACAATTTGACCATCTTAGAGCTCCTTTCGATAGAAGCGACGGATAATATCCTCAATATCCGTATCCAGCATCTTCAAATCGCGAATTTCAAAATCAGACAGGGTTTGCTTGATAATCTCAGCCGACTGGTAGCGGGAACTATCGAATTCAATATTGAGACTGTTTCCTTGTCTATCAATGGTCATATCAGGCAAGCCTTCATAATGAGAGACGAGATGACTTTGACCTGGCGTCAGCTCAAAGGAAAGAGTCTTCATCTTGCCAAAGGTCTCCTTGAGCTGGCTAACCGTTCCATCAAAAATCTCTTGCCCCTTATCAATCATAAAAATTCGATCACAAAGCTGCTCAATGTCGCTCAGGTCATGAGTGGTCAAGAGAATGGTTGTTGCTTCCTCTTGATTGATCTGAGTAATGGCCCGACGAATGTTATCCTTGACCGAAACGTCCAAACCAATGGTCGGCTCATCTAAAAAGAGAACTTTAGGATTGTGAAGCAAGGAAGCCGCAATATCCGCCCGCATCCGTTGACCTAGTGAAAGAGTCCGCACGGGGTCCTTGATAAAGTCCTTCAAATCCAAGACTTCATTTAAAAAATCCATGCGTTTATGAAAGAGCGAGTCTGGCACATCGTAAATCTCTTTCAAGACCGTGTAAGTCTCTTGCAGAGCCAAATCCCACCATAGCTGGGTGCGTTGTCCAAAAACAACTCCAATATCCTTGACATAATCTTGACGATTGTCCTGCGGAATCTTGCCATTAATCCGACAAAAACCAGATGTCGGTTTCAAAATTCCTGTCAGCATTTTGATGGTTGTCGACTTCCCAGCACCATTTGCTCCGATAAAGCCTAAAATTTGGCCTTTTGGAACTTCAAAGGTCAAATCTTTAACCGCTTCAAAGGTCTGCTTTTCAGGATAAATAAAGGAGCGCAAAGCCCCCTTTAACCCCGGTTCCTTTACTGTCTTCACAAAATTTTTCTGAAGATGTTCCACTTCTATCATTGCCATATCTATCTCCCTATCGCAAGGAATAGCAACATTGTGTTTTTGACTACAAACATTCTAAATCCTTACTTTCTACACCTTCTACATTTTATTATTACAGAAGGCTTTATACCAACCTATTATAGTCCAATAAAAAATGGAATGCAAGCGTTTGCCTATGGATTATGAAATTAGAAATTTCACTCTTAAAATAATAGTTTTAATCAAAAATTCTGGTTTCATCGTTTCCTTATAATACAAAGAAAACCTGCCCAGAAGGGCAGGTTTGTTGGTAAGAAAAAGAATTTTTTTACCGAAAAAATTTACGATTCTACTGTTAATCCTTCATTATTTAATTAGAGTCATCAGTCTAAAATTAAAAAAATCTCTAAACCATCAATTACTCTTTAAAAAATCTTCAATCTGCGAAACTATTTCATGACTTTGATAATGATAGAGATCGTGTGGCGCATCCATATAGACGACTTGAACATTAGACTGGTCGCTTGCAAATCTCTCTGCATAACGTTGCCACTCAAATTGGCTAAAACCAGTGCCTTTTCCGTTAGACACCAGTAGTAAGGTGGGAATTTTCGGATTAATGTTTGAGGGAACTTTCTTGGCATTTTCCTTTACCGTTTGGGATTCATGAAGCATAGCTTGTGACATCAACTGCTTATAAGCTAGAAGTTTATATTGTTTTCGTTCACTCTCGGTCAGAGTTTGATTTTTTATATAAAAGGATTCAGGGAAATAACGTAATAACCCAATCTTACTGCTCCAATATGCCACAGTGAGCAAGGCCTGATTATCCTTTAAATTCTCATAACTTGACGGCAGTGCCCAATCCAGACCAATCAAGGCTTTCACTTCATCAGGATACTTCTCTTGCCAAGCCAAACTCTCTAGACTAGCCATGGAATGAGATAGAATGATAAACGGCCCTGTGATATTTGCTTGCGAAAGTGCTTGGCGAGTCTCAGACAAAACCTCCATCACATCTCTTGAATGATTGCTATCATCACTATAACCATATCCCACCCGCTCCACGATAACTACCTTATACCGTTTCGATAAGGATTCCGATACTTCTTTAAAATCCAATATAGGAGAAGCAATACCAGCACCTGAGAGAACTACTATAGTCTCAGGACCATCCCCCTCAACATAAACATTTATTTGATGTCCATTGACGAGAACTTGTTGCCCAATAGGTGTCAGTGAGGCTTCTTCCTTTTCCAAACAGATACGGTGAAAGATGAATGTAGCGAGTAAAAACAAAAGAAGCAAACTAATGAAGCCAAAACACCATTTTTTCAGTATTTTCATAGCATTATTGTACAAAAAATAGAACCTTTTAGCAACTTAAGATTGGTTCTTCTACAGTATATTGGCTATATATTCACAAACCAAAAAACCCACCCAATGGGCAGGTTTCATCTGTATTGTTCAGCTAGATTATGCTTTACCTTCTGAACCGAATACGTCGATACGTTCTTCAACTGATGCTTGGATAGCTTTTACACCGTCAGCCAAGAATTTACGTGGGTCGAAGAGTTTCTTCTTGTCGTATTCAGCTTCGTTTGCTTCGTAGTCACGAGCAAATTTACGAGTTGCGTTAGCGAATGCGATTTGGCATTCAGTGTTAACGTTAACCTTCGCAACACCAAGTTTGATAGCTGCTTGGATTTGCTCATCAGGAATACCTGATCCACCGTGCAATACGATTGGGAAGCCTGGAAGAGCTTCAGTCAATTTCTTCAAGTGGTCAAGGTCAAGACCTTCCCAGTTTGCTGGGTATGGACCGTGGATGTTACCGATACCAGCTGCCAAGAAGTCAATACCAGTTGCAACCATTGCTTTAGCGTCTTCGATTGGAGCCAATTCACCTTTACCGATGATACCGTCTTCTTCACCACCAATAGTACCAACTTCAGCTTCTACTGAGATACCTTTAGCGTGTGCTTTTTCAACAACGTCTTTAGCCAATTTAAGGTTTTCTTCAACTGGAAGGTGTGAACCGTCAAACATGATTGAAGTGTAACCAACTTCGATACACTCAAGTGCATCTTCGTAGTGACCGTGGTCAAGGTGGATAGCTACTGGTACAGTAATACCCATTGACTCAACAAGGTTAGCGATCAAGTTGCGAGCAACTTTGTAACCACCCATGTATTTAGCAGCACCCATTGAAGTTTGGATCAAAACTGGAGCTTTTTTAGCTTCTGCTGCACGCAAGATAGCTTGAGTCCACTCAAGGTTGTTTGTGTTAAATCCACCAACTGCATAACCGTTGTCACGAGCTGCTTGGACAAATTTTTCTGCTGAAACGATTGCCATTTGTCAGGCCTCCTATATATTTTTTGGGACATCCCATTTACATTGTTCATTTTATCACTTTTTGACAAAAAAAGCTAGTTTTTCCCATACTTTAGATTGAATTTCTTCCAACTCAATCAATGTAAACCCTTTCTTTCCCTTAGTCTTGATCGACTTTAGGATAAGACATGAAGAAGGTCAAACGATCATCTTGCATCTCAAAATGATAAGGTAATTTCTCGTGTTCTAATAAACTTTTGACCACAAAGAGCCCCATTCCTGAACCCTTGGCCTTGCGACTAGCATTGCCAGAAAAAGACTGAGCCAATTTTTCTTGTTCTTCAGGACTACAGCTATTCTCGATAAAGAGTTCTCCTTCTCTATCGCCAATGCGGACCAGGCCACCTGAAGTGGAGTGCTTGATAGCATTGCTGATGAGATTCGATAGAATCAACTTCATGACAGATGGGTTTATGTAAGCCTGCTGATGGGACAAGCTAATGTCTATCTGAACTTTTCTTTCCTTGGCTAGTAAAGTATAATCCTTAACCAGAGTTTGCGTCATTTGGAGTAGGTCGATGTTTTCCTTCTCCTCTCGCAATTCCTGGACCGAAGAAAGAGAAAGTATCTGAAGAACGTGGTGACTGAGGTCATCCACAATCCCCAAGGCAACTCCCAGATAGTGGTCTCTATCTTTATAACGACCGATATTTTCTTTCATATTTTCGATTAGGATTTTGAGACTAGCCAGAGGTGTTTTCAATTCATGAGAGGCCCCTCGTAGGAATTCAACCTTCATTTTTTCTAACTGGAGAATGGCTTCATTCTTGTCATGCAAGTCCGCAATGACAGTCAAAAGATGCTGGTAAAGGCTATTGATTTGTTCCTTAAGATCACCGATCTCATCCTTAGAGTCCACGCGCAACCGCACTTGAGCATCCAGGTCCATCATCCGACGGGTCACCCGCTTGATTTCCAAGATCGGCGCAACAATGGTCCGAGCATAGATGTAGGCCACCAAGAGGGAAATCAGAAAGGATGCCAGTAAGGTATAGGGGAGAAACTGGAGACTAATCTGCTCCGCTTCCTTTTGCAGGTCCATCGAAGCTAGAAATTGAAGTGTCATAGTGCTACCATCTTGGGTTGTCACCTCACGCTCCTCGATAAAGAGAGAGGTGGTCTGGCGATTCGTGTCCAGAGGAAGATTGTCCTTGACCTCCAACTTGTCCTCGGTCATCTCTCCCTTAACAGCCCCCTTGATATCACTAGTCTGGGAATACAAGTCCAACACTTGCTCGATACTCTGCCTATCTTTCCCTTCTAGGGACTGGGCAATGGCTGTCGCTTTCTGGCCAATGGTTTCCTGACGATGACTTAGATAAGTTGATGGAAAGAGAAAATAAATGGCTAAATGAAGACAAATAACCAGAACACTAAAAATCGAGAAGGTATAGATAAATATTTTAGTAAATAGACCTGTTCGTTTCATTTTCGCTCCAATTTATAACCAACATTACGCACAGTGAGGATACAATCCAAGTCTAGCTTTTTCCGCAGTTCCTTGATGTAAACATCAATAACACGGTCAAAAGGCACCTCATCTGTCACCTTCCAGACAGCATCGATTATCTGAGATCGAGTCAAGGCCCGTCCTTCATTTTTCACCAGATAGTCCAAAATTTCTAACTCTTTAGCATTGATAGCCACTTCCTCGCCTGCTAGGCTTGCACTGTAGCTCTCAAAGTCCACCTTGGTATTCTTATAGGAGAAGATTCGTCCCGTATCGTAGTAGCGCTTGAAAATCGCATCTACTCTCACTTTTAAAAGGGAGAGTGAGAAGGGCTTTTCCAGATAGCCATCTGCCAGAGAAGCAAAGGCACTCATCTTGTATTCTTCATCCTGAAAGGCAGTCAACATCAAGACAGGAACCTGACTGGTTTTACGAATCTCAGCTAGGACTTCTAAACCATTGAGCTTGGGCATCTGGATATCCAGTAAAACTAGTGCTACTTCATAGCTGGAAAATTGTTCTAGAGCTTCCTCACCGTCCGCAGCCTGAATGGTCTCATAACCACAATCCGTCAAATAGTCACTGATCCCCTCACGGATCATCTCTTCATCTTCTACAATTAAAATTTTCATAGAAAAAACGTTTCACATTCCTTTAAATTTCTTGTAAATCTTCTCTGTTTCATCCTGATAGGTAGAGTCCTTATCAAGATGAAATAGATAAAAATGCTACCTATATTATACCCCATTTAGGGGAGAATAGGTAGCAAGTTTTTTATTCACTATCGAGCAAGAGCTCTTTTGGTTGTTTTCTAAGGAGATTGCTTGAGGCAAGCGCCATAACGAGAACCACTAGAACCAGAGCAAGGACAAAGACGATGATGAAGTCTGATGTCTGAATGGAAATGTCTAGGCTCGACAAGGTCTTGCTAAAGCCATCTACTTCTGCACCACCACCAAGATTAGAGGCTTGAGCAGCCTTGCTGGCTTGCTTGGCAACACCTGAAGTGACATTGGCAAGAACAGTATTTCCGATGGCACGGGCTGTGTAGTTGGCTAGGAAGTAAGCCGAAACAAGAGCAGGAATGGCAATCAAAATCGATTCGGTGATGAATTGCCCCAAGATACTTGCCTGCTTGAGACCGATAGAGAGGAGAATTCCCACTTCCTTGCGACGAGCATTGATCCAAAGACTGAGCAAGAGTGCAAGGAGAAGAACTGAGAAGCTCAAGCTACCCCAGAAGAGGAGGTTGGCCATCTTGTACATACCAGAGATGGATTGCTCTAGAGCTGGGTAGTTAGAGGAGCTCTTCACAAGTGTGTAGCTCTTCCAGTTAATACCACTGATACCATTCAACTCTTTCATGACGTCATCCAAGTTCTTGTCTGCTGTTACAAAGAAGGTTGCGTCCCCATAAATAGCTGTGTCTTCTGTGTATCCATAAAGTTTTGCAGCAGTGTGAATGTCTGTGATAGCTGTGTTTTCGTAGAGTTCTTGTGAGTAGGTTACTGCTGACTTATTGTGACCATCAAAGAGTCCCTTAATTGTCACTTCGACTGTTTCCTTGGCACCTTTTTCATTGTCTGCATCGTAGACATTGGAATCCAGTTTAACCTTGTCCCCTACTTTCCAGCCGTGTTTGGCTGCCAAGTCCTTGTGCAAGAGGATTTTGTCCTTGTCGTCGTTGGTTAGGTGCTCACCTTCAACCAGCTTATATGAGCCAGAGACAAACTTATCTTCTTTTGAGGAGTCATTGACACCTGTAATCATCAAACTACTTCCAAACCGTTTGGCACGGTCTGCGGTGAGATTTTTCTTGGTTTCTGGCGTTTCGATAAGGTCATATCCAGTCAAATCTCCGATAGCATTGATACGTTTAACATAAGACTCGATGGCCTTGTTTTCGGTGATTTTTTTGATGTCCTCACCCTTGATATTCCCAGAACCTCGAGGCGTTCCTTGATTGACGCGTCGATTGATTTGCATGGAGAAGCTATTGGTGATATTTTTAAAGGTCTCCTGAGAAGCCTTGGCTGTAGCTCCCTTGATCGACAAACCGACCAAACTCAAGCTCGCCATGAGGAGAATAATCAGGAAGATAACAATCGATTTGAAAAACTTCCTTGTAACATAGGCAAATGCGTTGTGTAACATAGGTTCCCTTTCTAGATTTGATTTCATAATTCTATCAAAACAAGCTCATATTATTTAGTAGTATTGCGAGTTTCAGTCAGTTTCTTGTCCTTCAACTCAAGTGTAATATCTGACGCTTGCGCCACTTCTTTACTGTGCGTAACGACGATGACACATTTACCTGTTTTCTCGGCAAGTGATTTGAGCAGTTCGATAATATCTCCAGCAGTTTTAGGGTCCAGATTTCCTGTTGGCTCATCAGCTAGAATAACTGGAGCTTCTGATACCAAACTGCGAGCAATAGCAACACGTTGCTGTTGACCACCTGATAACTGGAGAACGTTCCGCTTGATCTGACTTTCATCCAAACCAAGTTCAAGAAGAGTATCCTTGCTGGCTTTTTTGTTGACCAAGCGGATATTTTCCAGCGGAGAAAGATAATCTATCAAGTTATAATTTTGAAAGACCAAGGAAATATGGTGCATGCGATGGTATGAATACCCCTTGTTCCGAATGTCCTCTCCTTGGAAAAGGATAGAACCTTCAACAGGACTATCTAGACCAGCCAGTAGGGACAAGAGAGTGGATTTTCCTGCTCCTGACTCACCAATGATACTATAAAATTTTCCGGGTTCAAAATTATACTTGATCTGATATAAAACTGCTTCAGCAGTGTTCTTATAACGGTAGGTAACATCTTGCAATTGTAATAAAGTCATGATTTCTCCTTCTTAACTAATAGATGATAAAATTTCTTTCGGCGATTTTCTAAATAAGAATAGGAAACAAAGGGCTACTGATAAGCAACCAATCAGGAGCAGAAAGACATAGGATTCTGCAAAGGATAGGAGACTGGTTGATAGACCACTTGCTTTGGCCAGCGTGTCCTGTAAGGTTGCCTGATCTCCACTGGCTAGTACAGTTTGGAGTAGATAGGATGTGATGGCATTTCCTGCAACAAATGCTGGAAGCAAAGCTCCAAGAGATACCAAAACTACCTCTAAACAGAACTGGAGGAAGATTGAGATCTTGCTTTTTCCAAGTGCGAGTAGAATCCCCACTTCGTAGACCCTTTCTCTCAACCAGAGGGACAAGACCAAAATTAAGGCTCCAGCTCCAGCTATCAACATCCCATAAAGGAAGATGGTCAGGAAGGTTTGGAAGGTTGCAACTGAGTCTTTGATTTGTTCAAAGGCCTTGTTTTCCTTCTCAACTTGGTAACCTTGACTTTCCAAAGCCAAGCTTTCCACCTGCTTCATGAGTCCGTCCATTTCCTTAGGATTTTCTACATAGAAGCGCGCTGCACTGACTTGAGCTTCACTATTTCCCAGAAGGGTTTGGCTACTTTCATAGTCTGTAAAGACTTGGTTTTCACTGAAGTCGGAAGACAAGCCTGTAAATTTCTCTTGTTTTTTACCAGAAAAGATCCCAACAATTTCAAACTCAACTGTCTGTCCTTTTCCAGATTCTGACTGTCCAGCATCCAAGCGAATCTTGTCATGAAGCAAAAGACCGTTCTTCTTAGCCAACTCTTCGTGGATCAGGATTTTCTTGGAATCCCCTTTTTGAAGGTGTCGCCCTTCTTTAAGATTGAAAGCCGAACTGGTAAAGGTGACATCCTTGGATGAATCCTCAAGAGCCGTTAAGCTAACCAAGTTCTTGTCTGATGCTGACAAATCATCACGTTCTACGCTCTGCTCACCACTCACCGCTTCCTTGTCTTTCAGTTTTGCGACCGTTTCGAGTTCAGGAGAGACATTTTCCAGTCCCTTAATCTTGCTCACGGATGCTAGGTCAGACAACTTGAAGGTCTGTCCATTTTCTATCTTTTTGATAGAAAAAGATGTGTTGAGTGATTTGTAAAGATTGCTTTCTACTGTTTTGTTGGACTTCATCAGAGTCAAACAGGCTGAAATTCCTGCTAAAAGGACAAATAAAATCAGAAATAAAATAAAACTTCTCAGTCGTTTTCTGCTGACATAAGCCCAAGCTCTTTGGATTGGATTCATTTGTCACCTCCATATTTGTAAGACTATTATAAAATCCAAATATGAAATGTTTATGAAATCGAAAAATTTTTTGATTTATTTTTTGAAAAAACAAAAAAGCTAGCAAACGCTAACTTTCCTTCTTATATAAGGAGAAATAGTACCAATCAAAAATCTACTTCATTTTAAAAATGATAATCACGTCTTTCTGATTAGTATTTTTCCATTTCCTAAGTTCTTCATTTTCTGACTAGTTTTTGAGGATATTCTTGATAGAATGAATTGGAAAACTCAGTTTAAATGTTCTGATACAATGATTGTTCTTAATGCCAATATTTTTCGATATAGGAAACGTAACCTCTAGTCTTCTTTGTAAAAACAAAAAGAGCTAGCCAAAGCTAACTCTTACCCTATGCGGAGAGAGGGACTTGAACCCTCACGACCTAAAGCGGTCACAGGATCCTTAGTCCTGCGCGTCTGCCAATTCCGCCATCCCCGCGTCGATTACTTTACTAGTATATCAACTTTCAAAATCTTTGTCAACACTTTTTTCAGATTTTTTTCATTTTTCCAACAGGCTTATAGTTCAATTTCAGCAAGGTTTTCATCCAGTAATTTTGCTCCCAATGTGTTCTTAAAATGCCCAAGAGCAAACTGATGATTTTCCGGCCAAATAGAGGCGACTGCAGGCTTGACAATCTCGATTTGATAACCTAAATTATAGGCATCAATAGCCGTATGAAGGACGCAAATGTCAGTCAGGACTCCAGTTAGGATGACTGTATCAACCCGACGTTCCCGCAAACGGATATCCAGGTCCGTTCCTGAAAATGCTGAATAGTGACGCTTATCCATCCAAAAGACGCGACTATCCGCCTCATGCTCAGCATAAAAGTCAGCTAGGGGGCCATAAAGGTTACGCCCACTAGTTCCGATGATGTTGTGTGGTGGAAAGAGCTTGCTTTCTGGGTGGAATGTATCCTTCTCCTCATGAGCATCAATGGTGAAAAAGACATAGTCTCCACGTTCAAAAGCTAATCTGGTTGCCTGATCAATGGCTTTTGATATTGCTTGAGCAGGTGCTCCAGCAGTTAGCTTTCCATGGTCTGCTACGAAATCCTCTGTATAGTCGATCGAGATTAAAGCCTTTGCCATTAGTAGTCCCTCTTTTTCACTTCCTCAAAGATATCTGAAATCAATACCTTGAGATAGGTTCCCTTCATTCCTAGTGAACGGCTTTCAATGATTCCTGCCGACTCTAGCTTACGGAGAGCATTGACGATTACTGAGCGCGTAATGCCAATACGGTCTGCAATAACAGACGCAGTCAGCTGTCCTTCATTTCCATCCAATTCAGCTAAAATAGCTGATACGGCACGCAGTTCTGAATAGGAAAGGGTGTTGACCGCCATGGTAACAGCCGTACGACGGCGAATATTCTTTTCATCTTCTTCACGTTGGAAGTTCAATAGTTGAATTCCCACAACCGTGCTCGCAATCTCGACAAGGATCAAATCTTCATCTTCAAATTTCTTATCATTGCGCCAAATGATTAACGAACCTAGGCGAATCCCTGATACATGAATCGGAGCAATAGTTGTCAACCCATCTGGAAAGTCCGCACGGCTCTCCACAGGGAAAATGGTCAAATCATGTTCAACAGGAAGATTTGCTTCCGTATCATAAATCATGTTCGCCCCTTGTACATAGACCTCAGGGAAGGTTTTGGTTTGGAAGAATTGTTCTACACGGTCATTATTGGTCTTATAACGCATAAAGTAGCCCAAGAGACGTCCCTTGTTATTCACAATACAAGCGTTACAGTCAATAATATCAGCTAACTGGCGTGTGATCGCATTGTAAGGAAGTTCATCTTGGAGTTGCTCCTCAGAGCGCTTTAGAATAGACGTGATTTTTCTTGTTTTTTCTAATAAATGTGCCATTTTTTACCTCGCATATAATCGCTTCCATTATAACATAGAAAAGTCTTTATTTCAATAATTATCTGAAAATTGCTTATTTAATTGCAATTTTGAACAGCAAAAATATTTTAGAAAAAAAAAGCGATTTTTTTATTGACATCCTATTTTATTTTTGATATTATAACATTATAAGAAGATGACATGATAAATCCCTTTCCGTTTCACCTATCCTTTACTATCACCATCTTCTTTTACTATCGGTCTCCTTATATATAAAAGCGATTCACTCTGTGAATCGCTTTTTTCTATTTATCTCCTTTGTTACGAATAACAAAGCCGGTTTTCTTTTCGCTTGAAGTGTTGCGAGGTTTTTTATTGTCTTTATTACGGTAACGTCTGTCTTTATCAAAACGATCATTTCCACGACTGCCTTTTTTGAAATCATCACGGCGACCACCACGGCGATCACGGTCTCGACGGTCGTCCCCACGACGGCCTCCACGACCTCCCTTACCTTTGCCACCAAAGCCATTACCTGATGGTTTAAATGGCAGTGGTTTTTCACGCGCAATCTCCACTTCAGGAAGGCTGTCTGGATCTTGGACTGTCAGACTCAAGATATACATAGCCAATTCTTCTGGACTAAATTCGGCAGCTAACTTACGAGCATCTTTAGCAAATTTCTCAAAGTTCCCACGAATTGCTTCGTCTGCGAAGTCTCGTTCGATTTTCTTGAGCGCTACTTGTTTCTTAGCTTGGAAGGCTTCTTCTGCTGTCGCTGGTTTCAAGCCTTTCATGCGTTTCTTAGTCAAGTTTTCGATGATTTGAAGGTAGCCCATTTCATTTGGAGAAACAAAGGTAATAGATTGACCTGACTTACCAGCACGACCTGTACGGCCGATACGGTGAACATAACTTTCAGGATCTTGTGGAATATCGTAGTTGTAGACATGGGTCACACCTGAGATATCCAAACCACGTGCTGCCACGTCTGTCGCAACCAAAACATCAAGATTCCCATTTTTAAAATCACGAAGGACACGAAGACGTTTATTTTGGTCTAAGTCACCATGAATTCCTTCTGCACGGAAGCCACGAATTTTAAGTCCACGAGTCAATTCATCTACACGGCGTTTAGTACGACCAAATACAATAGCAAGTTCTGGTTGTTCCACATCCATAAGACGTGTCATGGTATCAAATTTCTCTTGTTCCTTGACACGGATATAGTACTGATCCACCAGCTCTGTTGTCAATTCCTTGGCAGCAATCTTCACATGCTCAGGGTCTTTCATAAACTGAACACCGATACGTTTGATAGCATCTGGCATGGTTGCTGAAAAGAGCAAGGTTTGACGATTTTCAGGGACACGGGAAATGATGGCTTCAATGTCTTCAAGGAAGCCCATATTGAGCATTTCATCCGCTTCGTCAAGAATCAGAGTTTCAATATCTTGTAATTTCAAGGCCTTGCGTTTAATCAAGTCCAAGAGACGGCCTGGTGTTCCTACCACGATGTGGGCACCAGATTTAAGGGCCTTGATTTGTTTTTCAATGCTGGAACCACCGTAAACTGAGCGAACTTTCACTCCTTTGCTACGGCCAAAGCGGAAGAGTTCTTCTTGGCTTTGGACAGCGAGTTCACGAGTTGGAGCGATAACCAAGGCTTGGATGGTCGCTTCTTCTGTACGGATTTTTTCAAGGGTTGGCAAGCCAAAGGCTGCGGTTTTCCCTGTACCAGTCTGAGCTTGACCGATAACGTCTTTTCCTTCGAGAGCCAAGGGAATGGTCTGTTCTTGGATGGGACTGGCTTCTACAAATCCAGCTTTTTCAATCTCTGCTAGCAATTCAGCAGACAAGTTAAATTCATTAAATTTCACGTTATTCTTCTTTCTAAAGGTGGTGCGAAGCCACCCTATAGGGCTTTAGTTTATACTTTTCTTTTCATGACGTATCTTCTTTAAAACGAGATACCGTGTTGCTTCTTTTCCACGAAAGAAAAGTACTAGTTTCTTTGCAACCTATCTAGTATAACACAAGAGCGGGGCAAAAGATAGTAGAATCCTTTTTGAAAATCATGTAAACGATTTTCTAGCAGTAAAGTAGCCCGAAACTGGTTTTTCAAAGGATTTGAAGGGAGCATTTCAAACTCACTTCATTTCCCGTAGCAGATTTGTGCAAAAAGTGTTTTCTTATGC
This sequence comes from Streptococcus oralis ATCC 35037, assembly GCF_900637025.1. Classification (NCBI taxonomy): domain Bacteria; kingdom Bacillati; phylum Bacillota; class Bacilli; order Lactobacillales; family Streptococcaceae; genus Streptococcus; species Streptococcus oralis. Next base: position 505,132 of record NZ_LR134336.1, on the reverse strand, counting down.
TAGAATGAAAATCGAATAGGAGGACTATAAATGTTAACATATGATTTAATCGTTATTGGATTTGGTAAAGCTGGGAAAACACTAGCTGGTAAATTGGCTTCAGCTGGCAAAAAAGTTGCCCTCGTTGAACGTAGCAAAGCTATGTATGGTGGAACTTGTATCAACATCGGTTGTATCCCAACTAAAACCTTGCTAGTTGCTGCTGAGAAAGATTTGTCTTTTGAAGAAGTCATTGCTACCAAAAATACCATCACTAGTCGCCTCAATGGTAAAAACTATGCTACTGTTGCGGGTACAGGTGTCGATATCTTTGATGCGGAAGCGCATTTCCTTTCAAACAAGGTCATCGAAATCAAATCTGGTGATGAAAAACAAGAACTGACTGCTGAAACTATCGTTATCAACACTGGTGCTGTTTCTAATGTCTTGCCAATCCCCGGACTTGCTACAAGCAAAAACGTCTTTGACTCAACAGGTATCCAAAACTTGGACAAATTGCCTGAGAAACTTGGAGTTCTTGGTGGCGGAAACATCGGTCTTGAATTTGCAGGTCTTTACAACAAACTTGGAAGCAAAGTTACAGTCCTAGATGCCTTGGATACTTTCCTACCTCGTGCAGAACCTTCCATCGCAGCTCTTGCTAAACAATACATGGAAGAAGACGGAATTGAATTGCTTCAAAACATCCGTACTACTGAAATCAAAAACGACGGTGACCAAGTTCTCGTCGTAACTGAAAACGAAACTTACCGTTTCGATGCCCTTCTCTACGCAACTGGACGTAAACCAAACGTAGAACCACTTCAACTTGAAAATACAGATATCGAACTTACTGAACGTGGTGCTATCAAAGTAGATAAACATTGTCAAACAAACGTTCCTGGTGTCTTTGCAGTCGGAGACGTCAACGGTGGGCCTCAATTTACCTACATCTCACTTGATGACTTCCGCGTTGTCTACAGCTACCTTGCTGGAGATGGCAGCTACACTCTTGAAGACCGTCTCAATGTGCCAAACACCATGTTCATCACACCTGCACTTTCACAAGTTGGTTTGACGGAAAGCCAAGCAGCTGATTTGAAACTCCCATACGCTGTCAAGGAAATCCCTGTTGCAGCAATGCCTCGTGGTCACGTAAATGGAGACCTTCGCGGAGCCTTCAAAGCTGTTGTTAACACTGAAACAAAAGAAATTCTTGGAGCAAGCATCTTCTCAGAAGGCTCTCAAGAAATCATCAACATCATCACTGTTGCGATGGACAACAAAATCCCTTATACTTACTTCACAAAACAAATCTTCACTCACCCAACTTTGGCTGAGAACTTGAATGACTTGTTTGCGATTTAAGTTGAGACTGATTTGTTAGCTAACAGCCCTCGTCGGGCTGTTTTTGTTTCTGCGAAATCTCAATTCTGTCTTTTCCCTCTTTTATGATATAATAGAAACATGAAATTAAAAAATACTTTGGGCCTCCTAGCTGGGCGTTCTTCCCACTTCGTTTTAAGCCGTCTTGGCCGCGGAAGTACGCTCCCAGGAAAACTCGCCCTTCAATTTGATAAAGATATTTTACAAAATCTAGCTAAGAACTACGAGATTGTCGTGGTCACTGGAACCAACGGGAAAACCCTGACAACTGCCCTCACTGTCGGCATTTTAAAAGAAGTTTATGGTCAGGTTCTTACTAACCCAAGCGGTGCCAACATGATTACAGGGATCGCAACGACCTTCTTGACTGCCAAATCGTCTAAAACTGGAAAAAACATTGCCGTCCTAGAAATTGACGAGGCCAGTCTATCTCGTATCTGTGACTACATCCACCCTAGCCTTTTTGTCATCACTAATATTTTCCGTGACCAGATGGACCGCTATGGTGAGATTTACACGACTTATAACATGATTTTGGATGCCATCCGTAAAGTGCCTACGGCTACAGTTCTCCTCAATGGTGACAGTCCGCTTTTCTACAAGCCAGCTATTCCAAATCCTGTAGAGTATTTTGGTTTTGACTTGGAAAAAGGGCCAGCCCAACTGGCTCACTACAATACCGAAGGTATTCTCTGCCCTGACTGTCAAGGTATCCTCAAATATGAGCACAATACCTATGCTAACTTGGGGGCCTATATCTGTGAAAATTGTGGTTGCAAACGTCCTGACTTGGACTACCGTCTGACAGACTTGGTTGAATTGACCAACAATCGCTCTCGTTTTGTCATTGACGGCCAAGAATACGGCATCCAAATCGGTGGACTCTATAATATCTACAATGCCCTTGCTGCAGTTGCTATTGCCCGTTTCCTCGGCGCAGATTCGCAACGGATCAAGCAAGGATTTGACAAGAGTCGTGCTGTCTTTGGACGCCAAGAAACCTTCCATATCGGTGACAAGGAATGCACCCTCGTCTTGATTAAAAATCCTGTTGGTGCGACCCAAGCTATCGAGATGATCAAACTAGCTCCTTATCCATTTAGCCTATCTGTCCTCCTTAATGCCAACTATGCTGATGGGATTGATACTAGCTGGATCTGGGATGCGGACTTTGAACAAATCACTGACATGGACATTCCTGAAATCAACGCTGGTGGTGTTCGTCATTCTGAAATTGCACGCCGTCTTCGAGTGACTGGCTACCCAGCTGATAAAATCACTGAGACAAGCAATCTGGAGCAAGTTCTCAAAACCATTGAGAACCAAGACTGCAAGCATGCCTATATCCTGGCTACCTATACTGCTATGCTAGAATTCCGCGAACTGCTGGCTAGTCGTCAGATTGTTAGAAAGGAGATGAACTGATGGTTTATACTTCACTTTCCTCAAAAGCTGGCAACTACCCTTATCAGCTCAACATCGCCCACCTTTACGGAAACCTCATGAATACTTACGGAGACAACGGCAACATCCTCATGCTCAAGTATGTGGCTGAAAAACTGGGAGCTCATGTGACGGTTGACATCGTTTCTCTCCATGATGACTTTGATGAAAACCACTATGATATCGCCTTTTTCGGTGGCGGCCAAGACTTTGAACAAAGCATCATTGCAGGCGACCTTCCTGCTAAAAAAGAGAGCATTGACAACTACATCCAAAACGACGGAGTGGTTCTAGCTATCTGTGGTGGTTTCCAACTATTGGGCCAATATTATGTTGAGGCTTCAGGTAAACGCATCGAAGGGCTCGGTGTCATGGGTCACTACACCCTCAACCAGACTAATAACCGCTTTATCGGTGACATCAAGATCCATAATGAAGAATTCGATGAAACCTACTATGGCTTTGAAAATCATCAGGGACGTACCTTCCTTTCTGATGACCAAAAACCGCTAGGACAGGTGGTCTATGGAAATGGAAATAACGAAGAAAAAATCGGCGAAGGGGTTCATTATAAGAATGTCTTTGGTTCCTACTTCCACGGACCTATCCTCTCTCGTAATGCCAATCTAGCTTATCGCCTAGTTACTACTGCCCTCAAGAAGAAATACGGTCAGGACATCCAACTCCCTGCCTATGAAGACATTCTCAGTCAAGAAATCGCTGAAGAATACAGCGACGTCAAAAGCAAGGCTGACTTTTCTTAAAGAAATGAAAGCTATATCAAAGAACTCCCCTATCTTGTCGGAGTTCTTTTTGCCTGCTATTTTACCCTTCTCCCTTGCATTTTCTCTCTTTTTTTGCCAAAATAGAGGGGTAGAAAGAAGGTAGCATATGTCTAAATTACAACAAATCGTAACATATCTTGAATCAGAAAAACTAGACGTCGCTGTCGTATCTGACCCCGTCACTATTAATTACCTCACTGGCTTTTACAGTGATCCCCATGAACGCCAAATGTTCCTCTTTGTCCTAGCGGATCAGGAACCTCTCCTCTTTGTCCCAGCTCTCGAAGTGGAACGTGCAAGTAGCACCGTTTCCTTCCCGGTTGCGGGCTATGTAGATTCTGAAAATCCATGGCAAAAAATCAAAAATGCTTTGCCGCAGCACGACTTCAAACGTGTCGCTGTTGAGTTTGACAATCTCATCTTGACCAAATACCATGGTTTGAAAACAGTTTTTGAAACTGCTGAGTTTGAAAACCTCACTCCTCGCATTCAACGCATGCGCCTCATCAAATCAGCTGATGAAGTGCAAAAAATGATGGTTGCAGGGCTCTATGCTGATAAGGCTGTTAAGGTTGGTTTTGACAATATTTCTCTTGATAAGACGGAAACAGACATCATTGCCCAAATCGATTTTGCCATGAAAGGTGAAGGCTATGAAATGAGCTTTGATACTATGGTCTTGACTGGCGATAACGCTGCAAATCCGCACGGAATTCCTGGTGCAAACAAAGTTGAAAAGGACGCCCTTCTCCTCTTTGACCTCGGTGTCATGGTTAATGGCTATGCCTCAGATATGACTCGTACGGTCGCTGTCGGTAAACCAGACCAGTTCAAAAAAGATATTTACAACTTGACGCTTGAAGCCCAACAAGCTGCCCTTGACTTCATCAAGCCAGGTGTGACTGCCCATGAAGTGGACCGCGCCGCCCGTGAGGTCATCGAAAAAGCTGGTTACGGTGAGTACTTCAACCACCGTCTCGGTCACGGTATCGGTATGGATGTCCACGAATTCCCATCTATCATGGAAGGTAACGACATGGTCATCGAAGAAGGCATGTGCTTCTCTGTTGAACCTGGTATCTATATCCCGGGCAAAGTCGGTGTTCGTATCGAAGACTGCGGTGTTGTCACTAAGGATGGATTTGACCTCTTTACCAGCACCAGCAAAGATTTGCTTTATTTTGATTAAACATAGAGACAAGCAAAAAGTCAGCTATTGAAGCTGACTTTTTTATTTTATCTTCTTGACACTCTGAAAGACTACAAATCCCACAACCATTCCCAAGGTATTTTGTAGGAAGTTTGGAAGGATTTCTGGCAAGGCTGCTGACCAGCCATTCATTAGAGTTGAGCCCAGAGCGTAGCCACTTACCATGACGATAGTAGCCAAGACAAGGCCTAGCCATTGCCATTTCCCTTTAAAACCTGCAAAAAATCCTTGCAAGCCATGGTTTACCAAGCTAAAGAACATCCACTGTGGAAAGCCTGATAAAAGGTCAAGCAGAAAAGCTGCTAGTCCTCCAACGACGGCCCCTTCTTTACTGCCAAAGTAAAAGGCAGTAAAGAAAATACCTGCATCCAAGAGAGTCAATATTCCTGTTGGCGTTCCAATTTTCAAGTAATAACCTAGAACCACAGAAAGGGCGGTTAAGAGGGATACAAGGGCGATTTTAGTTGTTTTGGTTTGCTTCATATTGTCTTACTCCATATTGATCTGCTTGTGCAATAGCACGGTAAACGAAAGCTTTCGAGCTCTCTACTGCTGGTAAAAGTTCATCCCCTTTAACCAAGTGACTGGCGATGCTTGAGGCAAAGGTACATCCTGCACCCGCATTTTGGCCTTGAATGACTGGGTTTTCTAGAACAGTGAAAGTTTGTCCATCATAAAAGACATCCACTGCCTTGTCCTGACTGAGGCGATTGCCTCCCTTGATAATAACTGCTGGCGCTCCTAAATCATGCAATTTCTGCGCTGCAGTTTTCATATCTTCCAATGTTTTGATCTCTTGACCAGCCAACAATTCTGCTTCAGGAAGATTTGGCGTAATCACACTGACATGAGGGAAAAAACGAATCAACTCTTGGCAGAGCTCACTAACAGCCACGTCGTGCGTTTCCTTGCAGACCAAAACGGGGTCCAATACCACAGGCACTCCTGGACGTTGCTTGATAAAGTCCAAGGCCTTCTCAGCCACACTGACAGTAGGAAGAAGGCCAATCTTAATCCCTGCAAACTCGACATCACGTAAGCTATTCAACTCATGTTGGAAAATAGTATCATCTGTAGGGAAGACTTCAAACCCCTTCTCTGTCAAGGCTGTCAAACAAGTCACTGCTACAAAGCCATGCAAGCCGTTTAAGGTATAGGTGGCAAGATCAGCTGATAAACCACCACCACTAAAAATATCATTCCCAGAAAGGGCTAAAATACGATTATTCTTCATAACGAATCTCCTTTAAATACAAGCCATTCGGTGCAGCCGTTGGACCTGCTAGCTGCCTGTCCTTCTTCTCCAAAATCAAGTCAATCTGCTCAACTGGCATTCGATTATTTCCGATTTTGAGCAGTGTCCCCACCATATTACGAATCTGTTTATATAAGAATCCATTTCCTGAAAAGGTAAAAGTCAAAAACTGCCCTGTCTCATCAACACTAAGACTGGCTTCTGTAATGGTCCGAACCTTGTCCTCTACACTGGTTCCAGATGCTGTAAAACCGGTAAAATCGTGGGTTCCTTCTAATTTCTTGACAGCCTCCTGCATCCGCTCCACATCGAGGGGATAGGGAAAGTGAGTAGCATAGTGACGGCGCATGGGATTTTTAGGACGCCCCCTATCTACTATAAACTCATAGGTCTTGCTATGTTTTGCATAACGGCAATGAAAATCATCCGCCACAATCTCAATCGAAATCACATCGATATCTTCTGGTGACTGAGTATCCAGAGCAAAACGGAGTTTTTCCTCATCCATCTGATAGGGCAGATCAAAATGAATGACCTGTTCCAGAGCATGGACCCCACTATCCGTCCTACCAGCACCATGAACAGCGATGGCTTGCCCCTTATTGAGTCTCGTTAAGGTTTTTTCGATTTCCTCTTGAACGCTCCGCGCATGAGGCTGGCGCTGAAAACCGGCAAAGGCAAAACCATCATAAGAAATAGTTGCTTTATATCTTGTCATAACTTCTATTTTATCAGGAAATAAAAGTGTAAACAAGTTTAAAAACCAATAATTGTCTGGGTACAAAATTCCCAGAAAGAAAAACTTAGGAAATTAATCCTAAGCTCTCTTTTGAAGTGCGTACATAACAAAGATAGAAGTGACAATCAACCAACATCCTAAAATGGTGAAGACCAACATACCATTTTGAGTCACCAAGCCAATCGCCCCAAGAATGAAAGGTGTCGTAAAGGCTCCAAAGCTGCATCCTAGCACTGCAAAAGATGTTGCCTGATTAAGGAGCTTGGCTGGGATTCTTTCAGAAAGAAGCTGAAAGACAGTGGTCAAGGCCACACTGTAGGAAAAACCTGCCACAACACTTCCAACTACCATCACACCCAATGACGGAGACAAGGCAATCACAATCTGCCCCAATCCAAAGGTGATACCTGACCAAAGGAGCAATCTTTCTTTAAATAGAGAGATAAAGAAAGAAAAACTCACACCTGCCAAGATACCAATCAACTGCATAATACTTAAGACCAAGCTCGATAACTGGGCATCCCCTAGACCTCTTTCCACCATCAGACTAGGAATACGAATGGTGATAGCTGTGTTGGTGCAGACAACAACTGCTGCTTCGACAGCCAATAGAAAAATTAATCCTTTCATCTTTCCTGTCAAACGAGTCGTTTCGGTCTCTTTTTTCTTTGTTTCTTTCTTTTCTTTCCCATAAGGGACAAAGAGCAGATAAAGAATCAATACTAAAAATCCCGCACTGTAGGCCAAGAAGGTCACTGTCCATCCCAAGGATAAGAGTTGACCGACCACTAGAGTCAAAATCGACGCCCCGACAACTTCTGCTGATCCGCGAAGCCCCAACATCTGGATCCGTGTCTTTCCATGATAGCGTTCGCTGATGATGGAAATGGCCTTGGCATTGATCATCCCAACACCCAAGCCAAATAAAATCCGCATCGCAAAGACAAAGTTGTATTCCTGATACCAGAAAGGGGCAGTTCCACCGATAGAAAGGATGAGAAGTCCCAGACTAATCTGAAGACGCTCAGGAAATAACCGCTCCAAAAACCCATTTAAAACCAGCATAATCATGATTCCAAAAGAAGGAAGACTGACCAGGAGCTCGATTTGTTCTTTGGGGTAGCCTTGATAGTAGTCAAACATGGCTGGCAGAGCGCTTGAAATGGAAAAGGAGGTAATCAAAACGAGGGAGAGGGCCAAAATACTAGCCCGTTCTAAATATTGTTTCATGAATTTTCTTTCTGTATATTTCTCACTGTTGATCCTTTTAAAAGGAAGATGGCAAGAAAAGAAGGAGCCCGATTGAACTAGAGACTCCGTCCTAACTTTCCTAATAGGAAGACTATTTTCGCTTGATTTGCTTGATCAGATAGAAGATGAAGCCTGCAACCATATAGGCCGCAAAAATGATCAAACACCATTTGATAACCACGTCCCAACCCTTGTTCACATTTAAAAAGAAATAAGGGAAGGGATTGTCCTTGGAATTCGGAATATTGAGTTTTAAGACCAAGCCATTAAACAAGGCAAAAATCATATAAACCAAGGGCAAGATGGTCCACAAGACTGGATCCCAGATCTTGTATTGACCCCGTTTATCAAAGAAGAGGGTGTCGGCTAAAAACCAGAGTGGAACGATATAGTGGCAAAGGAAATTTTCCACACGGTAAAAGTCTGTCGCGATCGGAGCAAGCATAAAATGGTAAATCACACAGGTAATCATGATACTCATGGTAACGCCACCCTTGAGACGAAGCAAGGTCGGACTTTGCCAATTTTCACCTGAACGGCTCATCACACGGAGCAGATAGCCCGTGAAAATCGTTACCAAAAGATTGGACAACACTGTGTAGTAAAGGAGCATACCAAAGCCACCGTGCTTGGTAATTTCTAAATAAACCCCTGTAAATGCCGCTAAAAACAAGAGCACACGACTATAAAAGATAAATTTATAATTCAGTTTCATGGCTAGATTTTCTTAACAAATTCTGACTTGAGTTTCATAGCTCCAAAACCATCAATCTTACAGTCGATGTTGTGGTCACCTTCTACGATACGGATATTTTTAACACGAGTTCCTTGTTTCAAATCCTTAGGTGCACCTTTTACTTTCAAGTCCTTGATGAGGGTTACAGTATCGCCGTCAGCCAATTTATTTCCATTGGCATCGATAGCAACAACACCTTCTTCTACTTCTGCAACTTCAGCAGGATTCCATTCATAGGCACACTCTGGGCAAACCAAGAGACTTCCGTCTTCGTAGACATATTCTGAATGACATTTTGGGCAATTTGGTAAGTTGTTCATGGGTTCTCCTTATAACATTTCACTATTCTTTGAAAATCAAAATTTCTCGAACAGCAACTATTATACCGTAAAATCCTAGATTTGACAATGTTTCCTAAGGGCTAGCAAACAAAAAAGTCATGCACCTTTTTACAGTTACATGACTTTTAAAAGATGATTGATCATGGGCACTTATCAAGCACCTCATGATAAAAGGGGTAGCAACTATATCTTACAAACCAGGAGCTTGTCCAAGTTCTGCTGTAAGCATCCAAACTGTTTTCTCAAGTTCAGCCTTAGCCCCAACAAAGATATCGTTTGTAACATCATCACCTTCTTCGTCAGTTACATCCAAAGCTTTTTGGAAAAGAGCGATGAGGTAGCGATAAATTGCTAGAACACGTTCCAAGCTTTCTTCAACGTTACGGAATTCTCCTTCTTCTTCTTCGATTTCACTGTGTTGAAGGAATTCTGTCAAAGTTGAATAAGGTTTTCCACCAAGAGTAATCAAACGTTCACTGATTTCGTCAAGATAGCTATCAAGACTGTCCATGTATTCATCCATTTTTGGATGCCATACGAGGAAGCCACGACCACGCATATACCAGTGAACTTGGTGAAGGGCAATGTGAGCCACATACAAGTCCGCTACTGCTTGGTTCAATACTTCCTTTGTTTTCGCCAATGCTACTGGCGCTGTTTTAGATAATGTTGTTACGTCTTTTACTGCTTCTTTTTTCAATTCAACCATATTTCTTACCTCTTTTCATTTTTTTATAACTACTTCACAGTAGCTATAATACAAGTATACTACTACCAGAAAATGATATCAAGGAAAATGTACTATCTGAGAAAAGTTGCAATAGACTGATAATTTAAGAAAAATATACAGAATTTTTTTTAAAAAAAGACAGTCTTAAAAGACTGTCTGGAATAACCTAGATTATTTTACAAAGTCAAGCAATGCCAAGAAACTTTCAGCTTCAAGTGATGCTCCACCAACAAGGGCTCCGTCCACGTCTGGGCAAGCCATGTATGAAGCAACGTTTTCAGGTTTAACTGAACCACCGTATTGAACACGAACTTTGTCAGCAACTTCTTGACCAAAGTCAGCAGCTACAACATCACGAACAACTTTACACATTTTTTGTGCATCGTCTTGTGAAGCTGATTTACCAGTACCGATAGCCCAGATTGGCTCATAAGCGATAACGGATGCAGCAACTTGCTCAGCAGTCAATCCAGCCAAAGCAGCAGATACTTGAGCACCTACGAATTCAGCTGCTTTACCAGCTTCGTAAGTTTCAAGTGACTCACCACAACAGATGATTGGAAGCATACCGTTTGCAAAGATTGCTTTTGCTTTTTTGTTGATATCTTCGTCAGTTTCATGGAAGTAGTCACGACGTTCTGAGTGACCGATAACAACGTAGTCAGTACCGATTTCTTTCAAAACTTGTGGGCTAGTTTCACCAGTGAAAGCACCTGCATTTTCAAAGTAGCAGTTTTGAGCAGCAACTTTAAGGTTTGAACCTTTTGCAGCAGCAAGAACAGCTGTCAAATCAACTGCAGGAGCTGCGATACCTGCTTCAACAAGGTCTGATGAAGGAAGTTTTGATGCAACGGCTTCAACGAATGCTTTTGCTTCTTCTGGATTTTTGTTCATTTTCCAGTTACCAGCGATAAATGGTTTACGTGACATTTCACATACCTCTTTTTTCATTTTATTCACTATTATTCTATCATATTTATAAGGAGCTTGCAAACCTTACTCTAATTTTCAAGATTTTTCAAGCGACTAATCTTGCCACAAATTCATGGCATCGAGAAAATCAGCCGAAGCCTGAACTTGTTTGGGATTATTCGCTTCTCGCTCTGCTCGTTTGGCCTCTACTTGGGCAACAGATTGAATGCCTTCATGGCGCCAGTTTCGTAGGATTGCCTGAATATATTTCCAGTTTGGCTTGCCATTGAGAACGGCCTCTCGGAGAGCTTCCTTGATCAAATCCGCCTTAACTCCGTCTTCTTTGACAGTCTTAGAAAGGTCTTCGATTTCAAATGGTGTTAATAAGCGTCCCAATTCCTGCTGAAAAGTTTCAACCAGATCCTTCAACTGATTCTGCGGGTTTGGGACTGTTGTAGCTGGAGTTTGGCTATCTAGTAAGCTATCCAAGCGTTCAAAAGCCAAACTAGCATCAAAAATCAGCTCAATTTCACCGTTTAGTTCAATGGTTCGATATTGTAGCAAACCATTTTCAGTCAAATTCGAAATAGATTGGTTGACATCTGCTACCTCTTTGCCAATGATTTCAGCTATTTGGCTAGGCGAAACATCTCCGAGGGCTGTGGTGTTTTGTAGATAGAAAAATTGCCAGACCAGAAAATCTTCACTGGAAGGAAAGAGTTCCTTAAAATGCAAGAGCAGGGCACTTGGTAAAACCAAGTTCCCTGATTTAAAAGCGTCAAAATATGTCATAATTCCTCTTATAGATATCCAAATGCAGCCGCATCATCCTCTACCTTTCTCCAGTCAAAAGGGGTTTCTTGATAAACTGCATAGTTTACCCAATTGCTGAAAAAGAGGGCAGCTGATGAAGACCAACAGAGACAAGGTGTCTCATTTACATCATCATTTTTAAAGTAGTTCTCTGGGATATGAGGGTCGAGTCCCGCCTCATAATCACGAAAATACTCTCTTGCCAAAGTGTCACGATCGTACTCCAAATGACCAAAACTATAAATCTCACGAAGATCCCGACTGGCTAAAATAGAAACGCCGACTTGTTCTCCCTCAGAGAGGATTTCCAGATTGGTTTTTCCTAATATCTCTTCCTTATAGATTTCTGTATAACGAGAATGGGGAGCTACATAGCTATCATCAAAACCACGAAAGAGAAGATGGCCCTCTTTCAAGGTATCCTGCGGGTAAATGCCTGACAATTTCTGCTCCATCTGGTGTTTATCAACTCCATAGCGAGCATAAAGACCTGCTTGGGCACCCCAGCAGATATGAAGGGTCGAATAGACATGGGTCTTGGACCACTCAAGCACCTGACTGAATTCCTCCCAATAGTCCACTTCCTCAAATGGTAAATGCTCAATCGGAGCCCCTGTGATAATCATCCCATCAAAATACTCGTCCTTGACTTCAGGAAAAGTTTTATAAAAAGTCTCCATATGCTCTGCACGAGTCGTCTTGGAACGGTGGCTCTCCATATAGAGAAAGTCTATGTCCAATTGCAAAGGAGTATTTGCTAAATGCCGTAACAACTGGGTCTCTGTGACCACTTTTTTGGGCATTAGGTTTAAAATCAAAATTTTCAAGGGACGGATATCTTGGTGGGCCGCACGTTGATCATCCATGACAAAGATATTCTCTGTCCGTAAAATCTCAACAGCTGGCAATTTTTTATCAATTCTAATCGGCATAACCTTCTCCTAACTGTACTCTTTTAGAAATAATTGAATGTGTTTGAAGTCAAATCTCAAACACTTAGTCCTTTTATTATACTGCAAGAAGATATAGTTTTCAATTATAGTTTTTCTCTAACTAGCTATAGTTTGTTTATATAGCAGATGAAGAGAAAACAGCCCCAAGGACTGTTTTTCATTAATAATGCATAAGTACCTTGTAATCGTAATCTCCGATTTTTTCACGGCCTTTAAGCTCATCAAGTTCAATCAAGAACGCACAACCGGCTACAACTCCGCCAAGTCTTTCAATCATTTCAATGGTTGCCTTGACAGTACCACCTGTCGCCAAGAGGTCATCTACGATGAGAACGCGTTGACCTGGTTTGATGGCATCCGCGTGCATGGTCAAGGTATCAATACCGTACTCTTTTTCATAGTCAGCTGAAATGACTTCACGTGGCAATTTTCCTGGTTTACGAACAGGTGCAAAGCCAATCCCCAACTCAAAGGCAACGGGACAGCCAACAATAAATCCGCGAGCCTCTGGACCCACGATCATGTCGATTTTCTTATCAGTTGCATACTGAACGATTTCACGAACAGCATAGCTATAAGCATTGCCATCTGCCATCAATGGGCTGATATCACGGAAGGTGATGCCTTCCTTGGGATAATTTTCAATCGTTGCGATATAATCTTTTAAATTCATCTTTTTCTTTCTTTCAAAGTTTTTTACTCTCTATTATAGCATATTTTTTAAGAAAGAAAAAAAGAAAAGTTAACTTCAATAATTATCTAACGATTTGACGATTTATAACTAGCCATAGCAATAAAGCCCAATTTCTGTTTATTCTTAGCAAACATTTTATACATAGTTAAAAACTGCTTTCTATTCTCCTTTTTACAAGCATTTACGCAAATTTTCAAAGTTCCTAGCCAACCTTCGTCATAAATCATACCTGATAATTTCATTAATGTCATTTCACCAGTCAATATTTTCACATCACGATAACCTGATTCTATCATCACCTGTTCCCAACCATCTTGAGTTAAAGGACCTACATTTACATGAATTGCTTGTGACAATTCCTGTCTGACAGACTCTTTAGCTTCCTTAAGAAGCACATCATGTGTCAAAAGAAGACCTTCAGGTTTTAAAACCCTTAGATACTCCATTACACATTTTTTCTTAGCTTGATCGGCTTGCATAGTCAGCATAGCTTCATTTATAACAATATCAAAACTAGCATCTTCATAAGGAAGTTTCATTGCATTTGCTCTTTCAAATCTGATCAAATGACCAACACCTGCCGTTTCAGCAGATTTTTTAGCCACTTCTAAGGCTTGTCCATCCATATCAACAGCAGTTATCTTACAACCAAAATGCTGTGCCAACTCAATTGCTGTGGTTCCCCTATTGCACGCAACTTCTAGTATTCTCTTTTCTTTTGAAAATCCTCCTTCCGCAATTAACCAATCTGTAGCACGTTTTCCACCTGGACGTAAGCGTTTTTTTCCCAGTTTTGCTAAAAACTTATGACCTGCTTCTGACATTTGAACACCTCTATTTTTTCTTCATTATAACATAAAATTATATTATCTGACAATTCTAATCTATTATTTGATAAACTAGAATCAAAAGCATACAAGTTGCCATGACTATAGCATAAATCTATTAATCACCTCTCTAGTTCGAATTCAATTGCTCACGTAGTTTACGCATATAGGTTACGACTACATATTTGTACTTTAGAGTTGCTGGCCTCCTTATCCGCTATATACGCTTTACTGTCACGTGCCTATTCGTATAGCCAAGATTTCTCTATCTCTTTCTCTGCCGATTCTTGTTTCCAACGTCAGACTTAAACAGTCTATCCTAATGCCGTTCGATCAGGTACTCACAATAGTCAGGCTTGGGAATCACTTTTGGGTTTATTAGTATATGGTACCCACAGAGGACTTACACCTCAGATGAACGGAATGCCCGTTGTACCTAAAAAACGAGCACATTCGTACTCGTTTTTAAAAATCTGTTAATTAAAGTGAGTTTACGTCAACCTTGATACCAACACCTTGAGTAGTTGTGATAGTCAAGTTTGTTACGTAAGTTCCTTTAGCTGTAGCTGGTTTTGCTTTTTGGATTGTTTCGTTGAAAGCTTTGAAGTTTTCAACCAATTTTTCAGCTTCAAATGATACTTTACCGATGATTGCTTGAACGTTACCTGCACGGTCAGCACGGTAAGTGATTTTACCACCTTTAGACTCTTCAACTGCTTTAGCAACATCCATTGTTACAGTACCAGTTTTAGGGTTTGGCATCAAGTTACGTGGTCCAAGGACACGTCCAAGACGTCCAACAAGAGCCATCATGTCAGGTGTAGCGATAACTACGTCAAAGTCCAACCAACCGTCGTTGATTTTTGCAACAAGGTCATCTTCACCAACAAAGTCTGCACCAGCAGCTTTTGCTTCTTCAGCTTTTGCACCACGTGCGAAAACAAGAACGCGTGAAGTTTTACCAGTACCGTTTGGCAATACCATTGCGCCACGGATTTGTTGGTCAGCTTTTTTTACGTCGATATTCAAGTTGTAAGCAACTTCTACAGTTGCGTCAAATTTTGCAAAGTTAGTTTCTTTTGCAAGTGCTACAGCTTCTTCTACACTGTATGCTTTTGTGCTGTCGATTTTTTCAAGAGCAGCACGAAGTTGTTTGCTTTTTTTAGCCATTTTCTATTCTCCTTGTAAGTGGTTCAATCGATTTTCATCTCCCACGTCACTTCTCGAAATGATGAAGTCTTGCGGGTTATATTGGGGGTGTTATTGATTAGTCAACAACAGTGAATCCCATAGAACGAGCAGTACCTTCGATCATACGCATTGCAGACTCAATGTTTGCTGCGTTCAAATCTGGCATCTTAGTTTCTGCAATTTCTTGTACTTGTGCACGAGTAACTGTAGCAACTTTAGTTTTGTTAGGTGTACCTGATCCTTTTTCAACACCTGCAGCTTTTTTCAAAAGAACAGCAGCTGGTGGTGTTTTTGTAACGAAAGTAAATGATTTGTCTTCGTATACTGAGATAACAACTGGAATGATCATACCAGCTTGGTCAGCTGTACGAGCGTTGAACTCTTTTGTGAATCCCATGATGTTGATACCAGCTTGACCAAGAGCAGGTCCAACTGGTGGAGCTGGTGTAGCTTTACCAGCAGGGATTTGCAATTTTACAAGTTTTTCGACTTTTTTAGCCATTTTTAAATCCTCCTTTGTGGTTTTGGCGGTAATTAGAGATTTTTACCTCCCACAAGTATGCTTTACACATACCTTTCCATTATACACTATTTATCTAAAAATGCAAGAGAAAAATTACTTTTTTAATCGACATAATCTCCACCTTCAAAGCCATAGTACTCTTCCAAACTGAGACCACTTGCAGCAATTTCTTTGGCTTCTTTTCCGACGTAGCGAAGATGCCATTCTTCCGCCATGTAGCCAGTCTCTTTTTCCTTGCCTTTGAGATAGCGAACAACAAAGCCATAGTCAGCCGCATGATCCAAGAGCCACTGGGCCGCCTTTTCTTCAGTAACTAAATCTCCATCTGTCCCAATAAGGTCAAATGCAAGACCTGTTTGGTGTTCACTATAACCTGGGCGAGCTGAGTAGCGATCAGCAGCTTTCTTACCGTCTTTATTCACATAGTCTTGATAAAGTTTGGTTTGAGTTTCATAACTTCTAAAACCACTGTAGTGATCGCTGATTGGGTAGCCAGCTGCTTGCATTGCTGCAATGAGCTTCAGCAACTCTGCTTTAGCTGTTGGATTTTCTCCTGGATTATAGTCTTTTGACAAAGGATAGTGCTTATTAGCTATGACGATTTCATCGTACTTTCCTTGAATACTATAGTAGTCTCCCTTATTGACAACTTCTGCCTTCTTCTGACTAGAGGCTTGGGATTTGCTTCCTACAGTTCCTTCAGGTTGACTAGTTTGTTCCGTTTTTTGAGTGTTTTCTTCATTTTTAGGTTTTTCTTGCGAACATGCTGCTAGGGTTACTGCCAGCAAACCAGATAAAACGATGTATCTTTTTTTCATTTTTCTTCCTCTCTTAGACCAAGTGCTTCTCTAATTCATCGGATAAGGCTTTAATCATTTGTTCCAACTCATGGGATTTCACTTGGCAATCTTCTGCCGCCATTTCTTCCCAGGGCACCCACCAGACTGGCCCACGGCCATTCAATCCATGACCCTTCATATCACCTATTCTTCGTGGAAAGAGATGCCAATGAGCGTGGGCATCACCATTTCCTAGGAGTTCAATATTCATCTTTTCAGCCTCAAATGCTTTGGCGACTGCTTCTTGGACCAAACTCATTTCCTCTAAAAAGCGAAGTTTTACAGAAGTCTCCATATGGTGGAGTTCTGTGACATGATCTTTTGCTAAAAATAAGGTATAGCCCTTAAAGTATTGGTGGTCTCCAATAACTACATATCCTGTTTCTAGTTCTTTTACAAAGTAGGGATTTTCCCCTTCCTTGATCCATTCAATTCTTTGACAAATCAAGCACATATTAGTCTACCAATGCACTCTTGAGATAGGCATCAACCATACGCTCAGTCGCTACGACCGAATCAATGTGTGTTCATTCGTAAGAGTGACTGGATTCAATACCAGCTCCAAGGAGGGCGTGTTTGACCTCTGCTCCTGCTGACATAGCTGCTGAAGCGTCCGATCCATAAAATGGATAGATATCCAGCTTAAATGGAATATCTTGCTCCTTCGCCAAAGCTACTAAGTGTTGACGGAAGTCATAGTGATAGGGACCTGAAGCGTCCTTGACACAGATAGACACTGTATATTCGTCTGTTTGCTGGTCATCGCCCATGGCTCCCATATCTACAGCTAGATATTCTACTACCTGAGCTGGAATATTGGAGTTAGCACCATGACCCACCTCTTCAAAGACTGAAAAAGCAAAATGAGTTGTTACTGGCAATTCAATCCCCTCTTCCTTATAAACACGAAGAAGATTGAGCAAAATTGCTGCGCTGACTTTGTCGTCCAAGTGACGGGACTTGATAAAACCAGTCTCTGTCACGACAGTACGTGGATCAAAGCTGATAAAATCACCGACCTCAATACCCAAGGCACGCGTTTCTTTTTCATTGGTCACTTTTTCGTCCAAACGAACTTCCATATTGTCCTGCGTGCGTTCTGCAGTTCCTGCATCTTTGTAGACATGGCAAGATGTCTGGTGGATGAGGATCGTTCCAGATACCGTTTTACCTGTACTAGCCACATGAACAGTACAGTTTTCTCCCTCAATCATGTTCCAAGGAAAACCACCGATCCGGTCCAATTTGAGACGACCGTCAGGTTTGACAGCACGAACAATGGCTCCGAGTGTGTCCACATGGGCAGTTACATAGCGATGTTGTTCGTCGTTTTGACCTTTGATTGTTACATTGACACCACCCTTAGCTGTTCGAACAGGCTGGTAACCAAGCTCTTCTAAAGTATGGACTAGGTAGTCTGAAATCTCACGAGTAAAGCCTGTTGGAGATGCAATAGCGGTTAATTCTTTGATATAGTTTACAGTTTGATTCATTTCTTCACCTCTTCCTACCATTATATCACTTTTCTAGCCGGATCCCTTTGGAAAAGGGTCTTATCCTTCTAGTTGATTTCACTATGGATCCATGTTATAATACAAATACTTTGATTATGAAAGGAAAGTAAAGGATATGAAATCTTACTTTAAAACCTCACTTGCCCTTGCGGCTTCACTTGTCCTCCTGCTCGGATGTTCCAAACAAGCATCAACACCTACCAACAGCAGTAGCAAAGAAGACAAAACAACTCAGTCAAGTGAAAGCAAACAAAGCACTGAACAATCTTCTGAAAAGAAAGAAACAACTAAAACACATACCTTTGTCAACAAAAGCAATTCTGGAATCACTTCTACCTTGGTTTATACTGTAGACGGCGACAATGTTATCAAGCAATCAGCTCATAACATTGCTGATCCTGAAATCCTTGGTGCAACTCCAGAAGATGTCAAGAGTTTTATCGAAGAAAAGTACAAAGGTTATAATGGACTCAAAGGTGTTAAGCAAACGATTGAAATCAAAGATGGAAAAGTTGTTCAAGATCTCGAAGTAGACTTCTCAGTTGCAAGCATTAGCGAACTTAGAAAAGCACTTCCTGAAGAATATTCTGGTATCGGCAATCGTGTCAGCTTCTCAAACTCTAAAAAAGCACTAGAAGGAATGGGATTCATTGAAGAAAGCAACTAATCTTTCATCCTTAAAAGCAGACAAAAACCTGACCTTATAATGGCCACCCCATACGATAGTCACCAAGCTATCTTTGGGGTGTTTTTTATATCACGAGGGAATCAATCAAAATGAAGTCCTTGATCAAATGAAATAGAGATTAAGAGCTAAAAGTTAGCCAAGAAGGAAAAACCAAGCATATCTTTTTACTGTCAATGGAATTGTTTACTAGCTTCTTCTGATTGCTTGCATCCTCCATTCGTGTTATAATACAAATACTTTGATTATGAAAGGAAAGGAAAGCAATGGATATGAAATCTTACTTTAAAACATCTCTTGTCCTTGCAGCTGCTCTCGTCCTTCTAGCTGGATGCTCTAAACAAGCATCAACTCCTACCAATAGTAGTGCCAAAGAAGACAAAACTGCTCAGTCAAGCGAAACAAAGCAGAGTAGCCAACAATCATCTGAAAAGAAAGATGAGACAACTACCCACACATTTGTCCACAACAGCAAACCTGGAATTCATTCTACCTTGAATTATACTGTAAAGGGGGATGATGTTGTAAAACAAACTGCTCATAATGTATTTGACCCTGAGAAACTTAATAATACCGCGGAAGGTATTAAGCAAATTGTTGACGATACTAATAAAGGTTATGAAGGGGTCAAAGGGGTTACACAAAAAGTTGAAATTCAAGACGAAAAAGTTATCCAAAACATCGAGGTTGACATGTCTGTCGCAAGTCTTGACGAACTGAAAAAAGCAATGCCGAATGAATATTATGGTATTGGAAACCGTGTAAGCTTTGCTGCTTCGAAAAAAAAGCTTAAAGAAGCTGGTTATACTGAAAAAACCAACTAAGATTAATAGAAAAAACTTGGCCTTGGCCAAGTTTTTTTATTCCATTTCAAAAACATCGCTTTCTTGCTTGTTCGGAAGGACCAAGGAAAGCAAGATTCCGATGATAGCTGGCACCAACCATGGGAGGGATGCCTTGGCAAAAGGCAAAGCATTCACAAGATTTGCTAGAAACTCAATCTTAAAGGAGCTTCCAAGAACACTTGCAACAGCGATTGCTGTGACAACTCCCATTGTTAGTTGCATACCCGGTTTTGATAGGGGTACAAACTTATTAACAATCACAATCATCACAATGGCAATAGTGATTGGATACAAGATTACCAATACTGGAATGGAGTACTTGATGATCGCATCTAGACCGAGGTTTGCAATGGCAAATCCAATCAAGGTAAAGGCAGTTGCATAAACCTTATAGCTGATTTGTGGGAAACGTCCGTTAAAGAACTCTGCTGTCGACACAATCAATCCAACTGTCGTTGTGAAGCAGGTTACAGTTACCATAACAGCAAGAAAGAGCTGAGCTGTTGAACCAAAGATTTCCTGAGTTGCTTGTGACAAGATATAAACACCTGGAGTTCCACCCTTCATGACTTCTTCCGGAACTGGGAAGTGATTTCCAAGGAATCCTAGACCAATATAGAGAGCACTGAAGGCAAGAGCTACCACAATACCAACAACCCAAATAGTTGAGATGTATTCTTTCTTACTTGAAAATCCAAGTTGTTTCAAGGTTTGAACAGCGATGACACTGAAGGCCACTGAGGCAAGGGCATCCAAGGTGTTATACCCCTCTAGGAATCCTGTTCCGAAAGCAGATGCTTGATAAGCAGCTGAGGCAGTTTGAGGACTTGTTCCACCATATTTGAAGGCACCTAGTACAACCAAGATAACGATCAATAAAGCAAAGACTGGCGTTAAGATACGTCCGATTCGATCCAAGATTTTTGATGGATTGAGCGAGATTAAATAAGCCGCTGCAAAGTAAAGCACAGTAAAAACAATCAATCCTAGACCTTTGTTTGCTTCGGATAAGAGAGGGCTAATCCCAACTTCATAAGCTGTTGTGGCTGTACGCGGAATGGCAAAGAAGGGACCAATCGATAGATAGAGGACTGCAAGATAAAGCGTCGCAAACCAAGGTGAGATTTTCTTAGAAATCTCGTGAATGTATCCTTTCGGGTTTAGCGTTCCAATAATAAGTGTCAAGACGGCAATACCGACACCTGAAAAGACAAAACCTGCGATGGCAGGAAGAAACTGTTCTCCAGACAAAGCACCTAGAGAAGGTGGAAAAATCAAGTTTCCCGCACCAAAAAATATTCCAAACAGGAGCAAGCCTGTTAGGGCACCTTTTTTAGCCATAAAAATCTCCTTCATATTTCTAAAATACTGACCTAGTATACCATGATTAAGACTCTGAAAAAAGTATCCAAAATTAATCATTGAATGTTTTCAATATTTTTAAAAATAAGAATTATCTAAAAACAAAATCCCTCACTCAGTTGGAACCGAGCAAGGGAAGATTAGGGTCTATCGCCACATAGGTTTAAAGATTTTCAAAGGCCGTCATTCCACCTTGGACATTGATAACGTCATAACCCTGTTCAGCTAGAAATTGACAAGCACGCGCTGACCTCATCCCAGATTTGCAAATGACATAATACAAGAGGTCCTTATCCAACTGATCATAAGTATCAGTCAATTGACTAAGTGGTAGGTTCTGAGCACCTTCTAAATGAAGCGTCTCGAACTCTTCTACTTCTCTCACATCCAGCACAGAAAGTGAACTATTCTGGTAAAGCTGGTAAAATTCATCGAAGGCTATTTCTTTCATTCTTTTTCTCCTAAAATTGTTTTAATTCTTTTTTTCAACTCAGGCACCACTTCTGACTCAAACCAAGGATTCTTAGCCATCCAGATTTGATTTCGTGGTGACGGGTGCACCAGAGGGAAATAGGTTGGTAAGTAGTTCTGGTAATGTTTTACTCTCTCTGTCACCTTGCCACTAACTTTCTCCTGTAAATAATAGGCTTGTGCATATTGCCCAATCAAGAGAGTTAATTGGATATCGGGCAACTCTTGCAAGAGTTGCGGATGCCATTTTTCTGCGAAACCTGTACGAGGTGGAAGGTCACCTGACTTGCCATGTCCAGGAAAGTAAAAATCCATTGGCAGAACTGCAAAATAACCTGAATTGTAAAAGGTGTCTTCATCCACACCTAGCCACTCACGCAAGCGATCGCCACTCTTATCCTTCCAATAAATCCCAGCTTCTTGCGTTTTAAACCCCGGAGCTTGACCGACAATATTGATGCGGGCAGTTTTTGGCGCCGCAAAGAGAGGCTCAATTCCGCGTTCTGTATAGCTGGTATTTTGCGGATCCGCCATAATGGCTTGCTTGATTCTTTCAATTTGAGACATCTGTTTTCCCTCCAAAAAGAAGTCCAAGCATAAAATCTCAGACTTCTATTGTTTTATTTGATCAATTCATAGATAGCTTCTGCATAGATTGCTGCTGCTCGGAAGAGATCGTCCAAGGCGATAAATTCATTAGCTTGGTGCATGGTGTCAATAGAGTCTGGGAACATGGCACCGTAGGCAACTCCACGTTCCAGCAAGCGACCAAAGGTACCACCACCGATGACTTGCTCGTGACCTTGGAGACCAGTTTGTTTTTCATAAACATTCAACAAGGTTTGAACGAGTGGATCTTCCATTGGTACATAGTGAGGGGTATGACCGTGTTCAGAAAGGCTAACAGAAGCAACTGGTAAGTTTTCAAGAACTGACTGGATTTGCTCTGGACTTGTTCCTTTTGGATAACGGAAGTTGAGGGCAATGGTATTGTCAGCACTTGTTTCATCAAAGCGGAAGACACCGGCATTCATAGAAAGGGCACCCATCTTTTCATCTACATGAGCAACCTTGAGATTTGTACCCTCATGGTCGTTCAAGAGAATCTTACCAGCAATGTCAAGGTAGTCTTTTGCAGGTCCTGCAAAGTCAAACTGGCTGAGGAAAAGGGCAAGGTAGGTTGCACCATTGACACCTGAAGCAGGCATGGCACCATGGGCTGATTTACCAATGATGGTAACCTTGTATTGACCGTTTTCTTCTTGAATTTCTCCTCTGAGTTTGTGTTCTGCAACAAAGGCATCTAGTTTGGCTTGCAAGTCAGCCAGGTCGCCTGAAACAACTGCTGTTGCTGATTCAGGTACCATGTTTTCACGCAAACCACCTGTGAAGCTGTGAAGACGGGCTGCACCTGTATTTTCACCTGCAAAGTGGAGGTATTCCGTGATGTTTCCTTTTTCACCATTGATGATAGGGAATTCAGCGTCTGGAGAGAAACCGAAGTCTGGTTTCGCAAGTCCTACATGTTCAAAGTAGTAGTCCATGTCTGCCCAACCTGATTCTTCGTCTGTTCCGACGATGAAACGAACTTTCTTAGAAGTTGGAAGTCCCAATTCTTTGATGATTTTCAAACCATAGTAACAAGCTGTTGTAGGCCCCTTGTCGTCTGAAGCTCCACGCGCATAAAGGCGACCGTCTTTGATAGTTGGTGTATAAGGGTCCGTGTCCCAACCGCTACCAGCTGGCACCACGTCCATATGAGCAAAGATTCCGAGAACTTCTTCTCCTTCACCAAACTCAAAATGTCCTGCGTAGTTATCAACATTTTTAGTTGGATAGCCATCACGGTCTGCGATTTCAAGGAATTTTTCCAAGGCTTTTACTGGACCAGGTCCAAATGGATGCTGAGCGTCCGCCTTGCTGTCATCACGTTCTGAGTTGATTTCCAAAAGGCTAAACAAGTCAGCCAAGAGTTCTTCTTTGCGTTTTTCTACTTCTGCTGTAAAATCAATTGCTGTCATTTTTTCTTCTTTCTATCTTTTCTCGATGATTTCATCCACTGGCAAGCGGTAGCTCGGTTCCAATTTTTCATCTGTGTAACCCACTGTAATCAAGAGTTCTGGGCGGAATCGGTCTTCAATATCCAAAACTTCGTTGGCTTTTGATTTGTCAAATCCAAGGATAATGTTAGAGCCGATTCCCTGGTCTGTCAGAGCCAGAACCAAATTCATGGCAACCAAACCAGCATTGAGAGCTAGGTAGTCACTGACCTGTTGTTCACTGTAACGCGCAAATTCAGCTGGCAGATTCTTCATAAAATATTGAAGTTGCTCTTCAGAAAAGTTATTAGCGCCGCCAACTCGGGCAATCTTACGAGCACGTTTAGCCAAATCTGTGTCTGTAAACAAGGCAATGGTTACAGGTGCTGCTGATACCTGCTCAAAGTTCGAACCGTAAGCCAATTTTGCCAGTTCAGCATTTTTCTCACGAACAACCACAAACTTCCATGGCTGGCTGTTGTGGGCACTTGGGGCCAAGGTTGCGATTTCGATAGCCGTACGCACATCTTTGGGATCTACCGGTTTATCAGTAAAATGCTTAGTCGCATGACGTTTTTTATTTAATTCAAGAAATTTCATAATCGATTTCCTTTTCTAATTCTACTGCATCCATTCTACCATATTTTGAAAGAGCTTGCAGAGATTTTTCATAGGAAAAGCAAGAGCAAAACAAACTGCTCTGTGCAGTTTGTAATAATTATTCTATATCACTCACCATAAAATTAGCAAATGGAATCATACTGAGATAGCTTCTCCGTTGTCACTTCTTCCAACTTTTTCTTTACCTGACCTTTTATGGCCGTATCCATCTGTGATTTTATTTTCCCAATAGCGACTTTTGTCTCCTCCGCACTTTCTCTCACTTTTTCTTTATAGTTGGTTTGCAAAGAATTTTTTTCCTTTAAGATTACTGTCGCCATTGTATAGATTCTATTCCTCTCCATCATGCGATACATCTGACGTAAAGCAAATTCATATTCTTCATCTGTGTAATATTCATTTAATGGTGCGAGCATATGACCTCCTTAAATCTCCGATTGTCTGTTCTAACTCATCTTGCTTTTTACGATAATCTCTATCTAACATCTCTTCATGGTACTGCAATTCATCTTCTCTACGCCTACACGCAAACTGAGAATCCTCCATCAATTGTTGCAAACTCCTATAAAACTGTTCTCCATCTTGGTAACTGTGTTGTCCCTTTTGAAGAAAGACATCCATTTTGCTAGCTTCGTCTTCAATGATTCGGGCAAGGCGGTCTCGACGTTCATAGAGTTCGTTATATTGATTCGTAAAAGTTGCTTTCCGCTTTAGATACTCATCTTCCAAATCATAATGCTCTTTTTCTTTTGCTTTTAACTTTTGGAAGACTAAATCCGACTGTTCCATTTTCTAAATTCTCCTGCCAATTCCTTATCTGTGGCCAGTTTACTCTCAATGACTTGGATAATCTGTTGGTTAAGGGTATCAAACTCTGTGGCTAGTTTTTCAGCCTTTTGATTCATTTGCTCAAAATCTTGCTTAACTGAACCGACAATCGTATCCTGAGTCACACCCGCAGACGCAAAAGTCGATAGAACTTCATCATAACTCAGGTATCGGAAACTACTAAAGTCAAGCTGATTCCATAGTTCTTGTGCTTTTGACACCACCTCTTCTTGAAGGTGCTTGACGTCGTCTGCACCAGCTCGAGCCGCATTAGCCATTCCTTCCCCTAGAGCCATTCCCTGCAAGCTATCCAAGTATATCTCTTCCCTACTTGACAAACCATCTGCCGAGAGGTAGCTTTTAATTTTTTGGTAGCGGTACATACCCGCTGTTGCTTCTGCTAATGCCGTTACTTTGAGATTTGTGACACGTTTTCCATCCAAATCAACTAGCTGGCCATTCTCATCAAATCGCCACTGGGACAAGTTATGATATTCTAACTTGTCACCCCAGTTATCTTTTGCAGGGTAGATGTAGGGAAATATAGCTGTTTGAGTCGTATTTCCCGTAATATTGCCAATAACATCATACTTATGACGGAAATTGCGAAATTGTTCTGGATGTTCTTGCATATACTTGATTTCTTCTTTCGAAATCAAGTTATGAATATCTGGCCCATTATACCCAACATTGGCATAACCTCGCTTTAAAGCGACATACATAGCCAGAGACTCTCCAAGCGAATGCCCCGCAGTTGTAATTTTAGCAGAGGGATAAGTTTTTTCGATTTCTTCCGCAAAACTCAGAGCCGTTTGAAATTGAGATTTTCTAAATGTCTTTGTTTTCAAATCCGACAACACCTGTCTATCACCAAATCCTATTGATTGGATATCTGTTTGGATGTCAAGTCGATCATCTTTATTCGTCCCAGCATAGGCAATCACTACATGGCTATAATCCACATTCCCATTTTTATCCACAGGAGCAACCGCCATCGCCTGCATACCGTTGGAGGTGTTGTCTTTTGCACTAAGAACTCGAAAAGTTTGTCCATTTGATTTAAAAATCTTATCGTCTCTCCAAGGTCGTTTTACTTTTCCTGCATCAACATTATAAACTCCATCAACAATATCATTATAATTTTTATCTGTTATTTTCATCACTTGCTCCAATATTTCACTTTAATATTATCTATTGTTTGTTGATTAGTGATTTCATTTTTTTCTTGTAAATTTAATCTTTTATTCCAACTAATTACATAATTGTCAGTTTTATCGTTAAATTTAAAGAAAGTAATTTCCATTTCAAGTTCTTTATTTAGAGTTAATAACGCAGTTCTTGAACCTGTTGTAGCATTATTTTCTATATCATTAAATTCTATTTCATTGATTCCCTCATAATGATTAACTAAATACAATACCATCCTATCCTGTTCGATTCTCATTTTTTCTTCCAATGTTTTTTCTTTTTGATGATTTAAACTAAACATCACGATTCCTCCTATTACACAAATTACTAAAGCAATAATACCCCATTTTTTACGCTTATTCATTAACACACCTCCTTATATCATTCTATAAAGCAACTAGCCCCAGTTACCTTATAGTATAACATAAACAGCTATTTTAACTAACATTAGCGTAATCCAGCACCGTCACAAACTGAGAATCTACTACTTCGCAGAATTTAGACCGGAACGAACTCGAAAAGATTGCGAATCCTTTCTTAACTCATCTCCTGCTTTCCATGGAGTTGAATTTTTATTTTTATCAACTTCATATACTTGATCAACTAAATAATTAAAACTTTTATCCGTAATCATATTATCTCACCCAATAAATAACTGTTATATTTGACATAAGTGAATCGTTATTTATTACTTCCGGATTATCTCTTTCTATTAATTTATTCCCATTACTTTGACTAATATGCTGTCCAAAACCTATTTCATCCTCTGTCATCAAGTTTTGAACAGAAAAAGTGACAAATATTTCGTCATTGACAATGGCATTAGAAGTCCAAGTCCCTGTTAATTTATTCTGTTGAAAACTTGTAAACTCAATCTTCTCAACCTTTTCATAATGACTAACTAAGTATAACGCCATCCTATCCTGTTCGATTCTCATTTTCTCTTCCAGCGTTTTTTCTTTTTGTTGATTCAAACTAAACATTACAATTCCTCCTATAATACAGATTACTAAAGTGATGATACTCATTTTGATTCGTTTTTTCATAGTAACTCCTTGTCTATGTCATTCTTTTTAAAGAAAGGTAAGATGAAGTTTTTATAAAATCCCAATGTAGCTACTGATAAAAACAAACAATCAACCACAATAATTGCAACAGATAACCACGGTGATAATGGAATTTTATGTCCTGCTGTATCAGTAATCCTCTCCAAATGAAAGTTTCTAAGAACCAAATAAAGATAATAACTGTTCAATAAACTTGCCACATAACCAATCAAAACCAGGGATTTCAAGTTTGTAAATATCCATATACCTAATAAGGGAAGGATTATTATCAACAAGGGAAGACCCCAGAAAATAAATGTCAAAAAAAGAAACGTTGGACCATTCCACAACCAGAGACAATAAAGAAGACATAGATAAGAAATGACATAGACTATTCCTAATATATTATTGCTTATTTTAACCATAATTTCCTCTCAATCCATCTCCGTTTATTATATCATATCTCATCTCTATACTACTATTAGATTAGATAACTAATTTTTATATTATCAATTGTCTTTGTATAAGGAGCATCCGTCTCGTCAACAGACATGTCTTCTAAATAATATCCAGATGTCCGTATAACATCCCCAAAAGCATCCTCTGATAGGGATATTGTTGCCGCTCCATTGATTACAAGTGTTATTCGCCAGGTTCCTGTTGTTTCATTTTTTCTGAATTCTATAAATTCTATAGTTTCAATCGGATTCTGTGTTTTTAATTTTACTCTATTAACTACAAATAGTGCCATCCTATCCTGTTCGATTCTCATTTTCTCTTCCAACGTTTTTTCTTTTTGGTGATTTAAACTAAACATTATAATCCCTCCTATGACACAGATTACTAAAGCGATGATACCCCATTTTTTTCGCTTATTCATTAACACACCTCCTTATACCATTCTATAAAGTAACTTGGTCTTAATTACCTTATAATATAGGACCAATAGCCACTATGGTCTTGTGCATTGAATTCAAGTTTAGCATAGTTCACTTACGATTTCCTTTTCTAATTCTACTGCATCCATTCCACCATATTTTGAAAGAGCTTACAGAGATTTTTCATAGAAAGAAATTGGAACACGGATGAAGCCATGGTTTTAAACTTATCATTAAAATCAGGTTTTTCCTCATCCAGTTCCAACTAATTTTCAGGGATTTAAAGAAACTAGTCTACCTTATATTCTGACTTTATAGTCTCCAAAAATTTCTTCACATCCTCCACATACCCATGCTTTTCAATTAAACTAGCTAAGAGTTCCAGATTGTGCCCCCGATAGTTGTCATCTCGACGTAGTTCTTCATACATTTCGATAAAAGGAAGCCCCTTGGACTTGGCCAATTCTAACTCTGCTTCATAATCATAGGAAACTTTTCGGAATAGAATATTTACCAATTCCCCATTTTCCACTTCTATCACAGCATACTGGGCACGGTGATTTTTTAACTTTCCCCAATCAAAATAGGGCATGCCAATCGTACCTGGATTGATGATTTGTTGCCCTTGACTTCCATAACGAAGCAACTGCTTGTGGACATGACCATAGATTGCCACGTCCGTTTCCTCATCTAGGAGTTGGTCAAATTTATCTGTGTTATTCCCAACCAGTAGATCCCCACCATAGTTTTTGTCAGGTAAATTATGAGAGATAGAAAAGCGCAGCCCCTCAACTTCTTTCTTTTCTAGCATAGGTAAGCTTCGTAGCCAGACAATCGTTTCAGGATCCATTCGCTCCATCAAATACTGTGTCATACGCAAGAGCTGAACTTCCTGTGGGTCTTCTAAGCCATATTGCCCATCTAAAGCCTCAAGGACACAATCATCCCAATTGCCTCGAACACTTGCCGTGATAGGAAGTTCCTTTAACAGAGCGACCAAGTCATTTGCACCTGGACCAGGGAGGAAAATGTCTCCCATGAGCCAATATTCACTGGCTCCTTGAGTTTTAGCATCTGCAATCACTGCTTCTAGCGCCGTCGCATTGCCATGAATATCTGATAAAATTGCGATTTTATGGTTCATGATGATTTCCTTCCGTTTGGTAATTTACTCTCTCTTCCGCTACTTGAGCCAACTCCACTTCTTCCTGCGGGTTCAACTTTCTCTGAACAGCTTCTGCGACTGCCCTTGGTACCCCAACTTCGACAATCTCATCTACACTGGCTTCCTTGATTTTAGCGAGAGATTTAAAATGCTTCATGAGATTCTGCTTGCGTTTAGGTCCCAATCCTTCAATCCCATCCAGTTGTGAAGAAAAGGAATTTTTTGAGCGCAGTTGGCGGTGGAAAGTGATAGCAAAGCGGTGTACCTCATCTTGAATGCGTTGGAGGAGGAAAAATTCCTGAGAATTGCGAGACAACTCCACCACTTCCAGCGGATCTCCAAAGAGCAATTCATGGGTTTGGTGCTTATCATTCTTTTGCAGACCTGCAATTGGGATATCCAAACCTAGCTCTTCTTGGATGACTTGCTTAGCGATATTGACTTGACCTTGCCCCCCATCAATGACAATCAAATCTGGCGGGGTTAAACCTTCTCGTTGAACTCGGCCATAACGTCTGCGAATAACCTCACGCATACTAGCATAGTCATCTGGACCGACAACCGTTTTTATCTTGTACTTTCGGTAGTCTTTTTTACTCGGTTTGCCATTGACAAAGACCACCATGGCCGAAACAGGACTGGTTCCCATGATATTAGAGTTATCGAAGGACTCGATACGAACTGGAGTCGGGATTTGGAGCAAGCGTCCCAGATTTTCAATAGCTCCTTGGGTCTTTTCAACAGATTTTTCTAGCAGATTGAACTTCTGCTCCAGACTAACACGGGCATTTTTTATGGCTAGATTGACCAGTTGCTTTTTTTCTCCACGTTGGGGTTTGAGAATCTTGGTATCCACCAAGGCCTTGACTGCTTCTTCATCGATATCCTGCGGAATCAGTACCTCATTGGGAACCAGGTGAGATTTTTCTTGATAAAATTGTCCCACATAGGTCAAGAAGTCCTCGTCCGGATCATTGTAGTAGGGGAAGAGATTGACGTCGCGCTCGATGAGCTTGCCTTGACGAACAAAGAAAACCTGTACACACATCCAGCCCTTGTCCACATAGTAGCCAAAGACGTCCCGATTTTGCAAATCTTTCGCCATGACCCGTTGCTTGGTCCGAAGTGTTCCAATTGCTTGAATCAGGTCACGGTATTCCGCTGCACGTTCAAACTCCATACTTTGTGCTGCTACTGCCATTTTACCCTTGAGATCATCGATGATTTTGTCATCCTGTCCTTTTAAGAAGTCAGAAACCTCCTGAGCCATGGACTTGAAATAAGCCTCATCCTTCTTACAGATGGTGTGGGCCATACATTGACCGATATGGTAATAAAAGCAAACCTTAGAAGGTGGATTGGTACACTTGCGAAAAGGGAAAATCCGATCCAGCAGTCGCTTGATTTCATTGGCTGCCCCCACATCTGGATAAGGACCAAAATAAAGCCCTCCATCCTTTTTGACCTGACGAGTAATAATAAGCCGTGGATAGCGTTCATTGGTGATTTTGATAAAGGGATAGGACTTATCATCCTTGAGCATGATATTGTACTTGGGCTTGTTTTCCTTGATGAGGTTGATTTCCAGCAGGAGGGCCTCGATATTGGACTCGGTAACGATAAATTCGAAATCCACAATCTCAGACACCAGAGCCTCAGTCTTGGTATCATGACTTCCACGGAAATAGGAGCGCACACGGTTGCGCAGATTTTTAGCCTTTCCTACATAAATGATAGTGCCGTTTTTATCTTTGTGAATGTAACAACCAGGGCTGGTCGGCAAGAGCTCTAGTTTTGATTTGATCAAGTTATTCATAGTTCCATTATAGCAAAAAGGCCGTGACAGGACGAACAAAAAGCCCCACCAATCACTTGTTGGAGGAGCTTTGATTTCTTTTCAGATTGCACCGACTTCATCTAGTCGCTACTGGTATAGAGCTCTTGAACAGCCTTCACATCCTGAGGCTGAATCCCATAATAGGAACCTGCTGGCTGCATGACAGAAGTTTCGTTGGTATGATCCAATCCGATGGCATGCCCCAGCTCGTGCTCCGCCGTGTGCACGATCCGTTCATAAGAATAACCATAGTTTGGATTGGATAGATAATAGTGATTCAGGCGAACCGTTACAGATATAAATTGTTTGGTTAACAAATTGGTTTGACTCTCGGCTTGACCAGCTACAGCGGTCGATCCATCATTCATCTCACTTGCCACAATATCTGCCTGGCTAGGATCCGCAACCACCTCAAAGGTAAAGACTCCCGTTTGATTCCAGTTTTTTATGGCTTCTGCATAGGCACCTTGGAAGGTCTCATCCATTTGAGGTTCAATATAGATGCGAGCTGAGGCCTGAGCCCACTTGCCTTCTGCATGTTGGTGACTGTCTGTCTGAGACAAGACTTCCAGCGTTCCCGTCTCCTTCCATTGATTCCAGCCACCTTGACCAATCTTACTCATTTTTTCAACCTGATTGACCGCAGAATGAAAATCACCTGTCAGATACCAAACCACTCCAAAAGCAATGAGCAGTAGAATAACTACAGTCCAAACCAGACGCCAGAAGAAACGCCAAATTCCCAAAAGAAATCGGAAGAATAATCGAATAATCCAGAACATGACGTCCCACCTTTCATAAAAATAAGAACCTATCTTGAAATCACATTCTCCTTGACCAAGATAGATTCTCTATTTTACTGAATAAAACTGAAAGAAACCTAAAACTAAGATAAGCGCTCTTCCAAAACAAAGTCAATTGGTAGAGTAGCTAAAAAACGCTCCAATTGTTTTTCCCAGTAGTACCACTCGTGCTTACCTGGACTATGACTATAGGTCACCTCAAAACCTAGTTTTTTGAGGTTTTTCACTGCGAGGTTATTGGCAGAGTAAAGATAGTCTTGTTCCCCACACCAAGCCCATAGTTTGGTCTTTTTATCGGATTTTGCAGCCATGCTTTCAAGCGAATGAGGACTAGCTGTCCAGTCTTTAATCTCTCCAAAAACTCCTCGCCAATAGGCAAGTGAGCCCAGATCCTGACTTTCAGGAGAAAAATCCTGAAAACTGAGCGCACCAGAAAAACTAGCCGCATGAGAAAAACGATTCGTCGATAGAGCGAGTTTGAAGGAACCATATCCTCCCATGGAGAGACCAGCTATAAAGGTCTTTTCTCGCTTGCT
Organism: Streptococcus oralis ATCC 35037; assembly: GCF_900637025.1. Classification (NCBI taxonomy): domain Bacteria; kingdom Bacillati; phylum Bacillota; class Bacilli; order Lactobacillales; family Streptococcaceae; genus Streptococcus; species Streptococcus oralis. Next base: position 472,707 of record NZ_LR134336.1, on the reverse strand, counting down.
GGTCATATTAGGGAAGAAACGTTTCATGACTTGGGGGAGTTCTTCTGCTAGAGCTGTATAGTAGTTATAGCCATACTGAGTATCTGTGTACCAGCCATTATTTGTATTGGGCATGATAACAATGAGATTGGTTCCACGCAACAAGCGTTCGACATTGGTACGTTTGAGCCAGCTATTTTGGTTTCCTGACATTCCGTGCAAAAGATAAAGGACAGGAATATCTGTGCAATCTGGTTCAGTCACCCGACTAGCATCTGGATAGAGTACGGTAACACCCCACTCCATATCCAAAACTTTTGAGTAATACTCAATATTCATAACTGCCATGGTTGTCTCCTTTTACTATTCTATAAGAAAAAGCCGAATTTCGACTTTTTCTGTAGGTATTCTGCTTATTATTTTGCTTCCATCACGACTGGCAAGATTGCTGGACGACGCTTGGTTTGATCAAAGAGGTACTTGGTCAGATTGTCACGAACCTTGCCTTTGAGATCTGCCCAGTCAAAGTCATCACCTTGAAGATAATCTTCTACCGTTTGGTTAATCAATTCTGAACTTTCACGGAGAATATCGCGGCTCTTCTTGAGGTAAACAAACCCACGCGTATGAACACGGGCCTTGGCCACAATTTTTTTCTCACGACGGTTGACAGTGATTGCCACGATAAAGATTCCATCTTCTGACAAGACCTTACGGTCACGAAGGACGACATTTCCAACATCCCCGATGGCATTTCCGTCAATCAAGACATCCCCTGCAGAAACTGCTCCAGCTGGAACAAAATCTCCATGTTCATAAGACATGGTCGTTCCCTTTTTAGGGATGAAAATGCGTTCCGGCAACATCCCAACTGCCATGGCAGCCTTGGCATGCGCATCCAACTCACGGTACTCCCCTTGGATAGGGAAGAGGTAGTTTGGTTGCAGAAGATTGATTATCAACTGCAAATCACGCGCATTCCCGTGTCCGGATACTCGCAAGCTTTGGGTGATGAGTTTCACCACACCACCAGCTTGGTAGATCATGTTTTCAACACGCGCCATGACAGCTTCTTTGGCGATAGATGGAGTCGTTACGATATAAACTAAGTCTCCGTCTTTGATTTCCACATAGCGGTGGCGACCGATGGACATCTTACGAAGTCCATTAATAGGCTCACCCATACGGCCCGTCTCAAGGATAATCAACTCATGGTCTTCAAAACGAGACATTTCTTTAGGTTTAATCAAGAGACTTTCGTTGGCTAGAGATAATTTTTTGAGACGAATCGCAGTGCGGACGATATTTTCAATATCAAATCCAGTCAAAACAACTCTGCGACCTGTATCTGCTGCAGCATCAAAAACCTGCTGAATACGAGAAAGGTTGCTGGCAACTGCGGCAACGATGATACGACCTTCCCAGTCTGCAATTGTCTGGGTAATTTCGTCTCCAACTTCGCTCTCACTCGCCACCTGGATATTGCTGTCTGCATTCGCAGAGTCACTGAGGAGCGCCAAAACGCCATCACGACCGATTTCTGCCAAACGAGCAAAATCCGTCGCATAGGATTCACTGGCTGTCTGGTCAAACTTGAAGTCCCCTGTATAAACGATGCTACCTTCAGCTGTTTTCAGGACTACTCCCAAACTTTCTGGGATGGAGTGGGTTGTACGGAAGAAGGAAACCACAGTCCCTCCAAAGTCGATCTCCGTATCTTCATCAATCACATGGAAGTCATTGAATTTCTTAACCGTATCATTTCCTTTGACAAAGAGTTTGGCCAACTCAATGGTCAACTCAGAACCAAACACAGGCACCTTAGCCTCTGCCAAAAGATAAGGCAGGGCACCAATGGCATCCGCATGTCCGTGGGTCAAAAAGACCCCTGCGATACGATCGCTATTTTCAAAAAGGTAGTCCATATTTGGAATGACGACATCAACACCTAGTTGTTCATTTTCAGGGTATTTAAGCCCTGCATCCAAAACAAAAATAGAACCATCGATTTCAGCGATGTACATATTTTTACCATTTTCTCGTACACCACCTAGTGTTGTTAAACTAATATTACTCATTTTCCCTCCGAAACTTCATTTATCTTGATTATAGGGTGAATTTACCCTCTTATTCTAAAAGTTCCAAAACTTTCAGCCGAATCTTTACCTACCATTATACCATTTTTTTGATTATTTTCAAAACGAAGATCGGTTTTTAACTAGAGATTAGTCACTACTGTGAATCAAATCTTTTTACTTTGACTTCTCTTTTGGAGGCTTCATCTAAGATAATGGAAGGATTGCACCATCAAAAATATGGTTTTTTTGAATCAATTTAATTTCAGATACCTTTCTAGAACCCTAAATTTCTTTTTTAGTTCAAAATAAACTTGTTTTTACCTCTCGACTTGAGAACTATTTTCTACAAAGACATGGTTTATCTGCATCTAAAAGCGAGAATTTCCTGTTCGCTACAGAATCTAAAAATTTAAGAAATTAGCCATTAATATAGAGGATAACGTTAGGAAATTTTTTCAAAAAGAAAAAAGACTTAGAAATTCTAAATCTTTTTATCATCTTTAGTTTGGATAGATATAAGTGACGTTACCTAAAAATTCATGAGGATTAAAGAAGCCACGGTAATTCGCAATCTGCTTTTGACGTCTGTAGTTTGCTTCCAATACTTGGATAGAGTTTTCACTTTGAACATCTGTTACATAAGCAACGTGGCCATATTCACCACCGTCCCAAACGGCGATCGCTCCTACTACTGGAACACTTCCTGTCTTATAACCTTGAGCACTCGCGTAGATTGCCCACGTGTTGGCATTTCCCCACCAGTTGCTAGCCCAGGGAGCCAATTCTTTCACGCCCCATGTACATTGACCAACAGGATATGAGTTCCCATAGTTTGTTGGAGTCTTTTCGACAACATCTTCTGTATCTGATACTTCATTGACAGTTGCGGCTGGAGCGCTGTAGGTAGAGCTAGTCTGAACTGAACCACTCACTTGGAGAACATCTCCTGGGTGGATGGTATCAAAGATGGTTTTCCCATTCAAAGCCGCCAAGTCATAAGGATCCATACCATTGGCAGTAGCAATGGCAAAAAATGAATCTCCGTCTTGGACAACGTAAGAGTTGGCATGAACCGTTTGAGCACCAACTGTCGCTAAAATAGCGGTAGAAGTCAAACCAAGAGTCAGTTTCGTAACTGTTTTTTTCATAACTATGTTCTCCCTATTTTTTGTTGATAAGGAAATCATACCTGATTTACATGTCAGTTCGTTTAGAGTTATATTTAAGTCATGTTACAAATAGTTATACTTTTACTACATCTGTTCAAGAAAAGACAAAGAAAAAGCCGAGATAGGTTATCTCAGCCTCTTTCCATCTATTTTTCCATCAAAAAGTCATATATTTCTTGCACGGTACCCAGCGCCATCATTTCTTGATCTTTGACGGTTTGTTTAAGTTTTTGGTATATCTGACTTTCTCCAATCTCCCTCTTTGGCGCTTCTTTATTGACTGTCATGACACCATCTTTGATCGTTACAAAGCCCAGTTCCTCAAATACTTGAATCATCTTGACCAGCAAGATTTGTTGGATATTGAGATAAGCCGCCAGATCTTTCAGCTTGTAGCGAATATCAAACTCTGGAAACTGGTAAATGGTCTTGTACAATTTTGCAAACTGTTCTCTAGTCCCGTAACCTGTCAGATAGTAGGCCTTATCGATGTCATTTTTGAAATAGACAGCAGAGAAATCCTGTTCCTGAAAAATGGTCTTCAGCAGGGTAATATCCTCGGGAATGGTTTTCACAACAACCGCGTCACTAGTCGCTAGATCTGGCAACTCACCAGAAAAATCCAAGACTGGAACCCCTTCTGGCAAGACTGCATTCTTCCCACGAATGTTAAAGAGTTGAATACCCTCCACACGCGCATCCACCATCATCAACTGGAGGGCAGTTTGACCATTCCATTGATTGACAGACAAGGTAACTGCCAATTCTAGGTTTTTTGTTTGAGCAAACTCTGTCGCCCATCTACCTTGTCCAAAGGCCACCACTTCAAAAGTCGCCTCACCCTTGGAAATTTTCAGCTTGAGATGGGCATTGCCTGCCCCCATGGTACGGGCACTTTCGACCTGAAAATCCTTGATATAAAAGACAGGTTTCTGATTGTCCATTCCAAAGGGTGCCAAGCGTTCAAAACTTTTAACCGTTTCCAGGCTAAGAGTCTCCAAGTCCAACTCTTCATCTAGATTTAACTTATTCTTACCACTAGCATCTGCGCCTTTTTCACGGATATAATCTTCTAGGACCTGAGATAAATCTGAGAGTTTCTCCACTTCCAGCGTCATTCCTGCTGCACCAGCATGGCCACCGAATGCGATGAAGAGATCTCGGTGGGGATCCAAGGCTTCAAAAATATCGACCGCTTCCACACTACGAGCGCTACCCTTGGCACGATCATCTTCTATATTAAGAACGATGACTGTCTGCCCTAGTTCTTCCAACAAACGACCAGCAACGATACCCAGAACGCCAGGATTCCAGCCTTCCTTTGCCAAGACCTGGACCTTCTTCTCAGGATCCACCATGGTCTTAGCTTCTTCATAGATTGACTGAACGATTTCCTTGCGCTCTTCATTTTTCTGGTGAATCATGAGGGCAATCTCATGAGCTTCCTCGTCGTCAAACCCAGTCAGCAAATCAATGGCAGGATTGGGATCATCCAATCGCCCCAAGGCATTTAAACGAGGGGCAATCTGAAAGCCAACCGTTTCTTCCGTTACTTCATTAGCAGCAATCCCAGCCATATCCAGCATTTCTTGTAGACCAATACGCTGAGTATGCCCCAGCATCTCCAGACCATATTGGACCAAAATGCGATTCTCATCCGTCAAACTCACCATATCTGCAATGGTTCCGATAGCGACCAAATCGAGTAGCTCCACTTGCACTTCTTCTAAAAGAGCGCAAGCTAGCTTGAAAGCCACTCCGCATCCGGCCAACTGTTTGAAAGGATAGTCCGCATCTGGATGTTCAGGGTGAACAATCGCATAGGCATCAGGAAGGGTTTCCGGCATGGAATGGTGGTCAGTCACAATGACATCCACTCCCATAGACTGGGCCAATTCAATGGCCTCGTGACCAGCAACTCCATTATCCACTGTCACAATCAAGGAAATTCCCTCTTGCTCGATAAAGTATTTATAGACACTGGCATTGGGACCATAGCCATCGGTAAAACGATTGGGTAGGTGAACACGGCACTCGGCGCCAAGCTGTTCTAAACTTTCCTTAATAATAGAAGCCGAAGTCATGCCATCCGCATCGTAGTCTCCATAAATGAGAATATTTTCCCCTTCTTCAATGGCCTGACGAATCCGTTCCACTGCCTTATCCATATCATGGAGCAGATAGGGGTCATGTAAATCCTCTAAAGAAGGTTCTAAAAACTTCTTTAGACTTTCTTCATCCTGAATCCCTCTTTCAAATAATAACCGAGCCACCTCAGGACCCAGTCCAGCCTTCTTGGCTATCTTTGTAAAATCCGCATCTTCAACCTGCGGGGCAAACTGCCATTCATAAGTAGGTGTTATCAAAAAGACATCCACTCTTTCTAAGAATTCTATCGTTTCATTATAACATGATTTAGGCATTTTCTCTATCCAGATTGCTTTTTTATAACATTTTAGTGAATTTTTTCAGATATGATTTGACAAGAACATTCTTTTGGTGTAGAATCATGTTATAAAATCTAACACAAAGGAGATCTCTCATGGCTTTAGTAGAATTTAAAAACGTCGAAAAATATTACGGAGACTATCACGCACTCCGCGACATCAATCTCCGTTTTGAAAAAGGACAAGTTGTTGTCCTGCTTGGACCTTCCGGCTCTGGGAAGTCCACTCTTATCCGTACGATTAATGGTTTAGAGGCTGTTGACAAAGGAAGTCTCCTAGTCAATGGACACCAAGTAGCAGGTGCTAGTCAGAAAGATTTAGTTCCTCTTCGTAAGGAAGTTGGCATGGTTTTTCAACATTTTAACCTTTATCCACACAAAACAGTGTTAGAAAATGTTACACTAGCGCCCATAAAGGTTCTAGGAATTGATAAAAAAGAAGCTGAAAAAACAGCCCAAAAATATCTGGAATTTGTAAATATGTGGGACAAGAAAGATTCCTATCCAGCTATGCTATCTGGTGGACAAAAACAGCGGATCGCCATCGCTCGTGGTCTTGCCATGCATCCGGAACTCCTCCTCTTTGATGAGCCAACATCTGCTCTTGATCCTGAGACCATTGGAGATGTTCTAGCAGTTATGCAAAAACTGGCGCATGACGGGATGAATATGATCATCGTTACCCACGAAATGGGCTTTGCTCGAGAGGTTGCGGACCGCATCATCTTTATGGCAGACGGAGAAGTTTTGGTGGATACGACAGATGTCGATGACTTTTTTGACAACCCAAGCGAACCTCGTGCCCAACAATTCCTCAGCAAAATTATCAACCACGAAAGTGACAAAGTCAAATAAGGAGGCGCCTATGAAAAAGAAATTCTTTTTATCCGCATTATTGATTAGCCTTTTCAGCCTTGCTGCTGCCAAACCAGCCCAAGCCGATACCAGCGTCGCAGACATTCAAAAAAGAGGCGAACTAGTTGTCGGTGTCAAACAAGATGTTCCCAATTTTGGCTACAAGGATCCCAAGACAGGGACTTATTCTGGTATCGAAACGGACCTTGCCAAGATGATTGCAGACGAACTCAAGGTCAAGATTCGCTACGTTCCTGTTACCGCTCAAACCCGTGGTCCACTACTAGATAACGAACAGGTCGATATGGATATCGCGACCTTCACCATCACAGATGAACGTAAAAAATTATACAACTTCACCAGTCCCTACTACACGGATTCTTCTGGTTTTTTGGTCAATAAATCCGCCAACATCAAAAGCATTGAGGACCTAAACGGTAAAACGATCGGAGTTGCCCAAGGTTCCATCACCCAACGCCTGATTACTGAACTGGGCAAAAAGAAAGGTCTAACCTTTAAATTCGTCGAACTTGGTTCCTACCCAGAATTGATTACTTCCCTTCACGCTCACCGTATTGATGCCTTTTCCGTGGACCGCTCTATCCTGTCCGGCTACATCAGCAAACGGACAGAACTACTAGATGATAGTTTCAAGCCATCTGACTACGGTATCGTCACCAAAAAATCAAATACCGAGCTAAACGACTATCTTGATAGCTTGGTCACTAAATGGACCAAGGATGGTAGTTTACAGAAACTCTATGACCGTTACAAACTCAAACCATCTAGCCATACCGTAGATTAAGGAGGACACCCCATGACAGATTTATCATCTTGGACAGCCTATTTTCAGGATTTTGGACAATTTTTCAATGGTTTCCTCTTCACCCTTGCCCTAGCGGTTGGATCCTTTATCCTCGCCATGGTTTTGGGCATCTTCTTTGGGGCCATGTCAACCAGCAAACGCCCATTATTGCGTGTTTTGGCTCGTATCTTTGTCGAATTTTATCAAAACACTCCCCTCTTGGTGCAGTTTGTCATCGTCTTTTATGGTTTACCTCTTATCAGTGACCACACCATCATGATTCCGATTTATTGGACAGCTGTACTCTGCGTGGGACTCTATCACGGCGCTTATATCGCTGAGGTTATTCGTTCAGGGATTCAGTCTATTCCTAGCGGTCAAATGGAGGCCGCCTTGTCGCAAGGTTTTACCTATATCAGTGCCATGCGCTTGATTATCTTGCCTCAGGCCTTCCGTATCATTCTCCCACCTTTGACCAACCAAATCGTCAACCTCATCAAGAACACCTCTACAGTTGCCATCATCTCTGGAGTAGACTTGATGTTTGTGACCAAATCTTGGTCGGCCCTCAACGGAAACTATATCCCAGCCTTTTTAGGCGCTGCTCTTCTCTACTTTGCTCTATGCTTCCCTGTTGCCCAGTTTGGTCGCAAGATGGAGCAAGCCAACAAAAAAGCCTATTCACTTTAGGAGGTTACTATGGAATCTATTTTAGAAGTTTTGACCCCAGATAACCTAATCTTTATCTTTAAAGGATTTGGCTTGACCCTATACATTTCTCTAATCGCTATCGTCCTCTCGACCCTTATCGGAACAGTACTAGCCGTCATGAGAAATGGGAAAAATCCTATCTTACGGATCATCTCCAGCATTTATATCGAGTTTGTACGTAACGTTCCCAACCTCCTCTGGATTTTCACCATCTTTTTGGTGTTTAAGATGAAGTCCACACCAGCTGGTATTACAGCCTTTACCCTCTTTACCTCAGCAGCCCTGGCTGAGATTATCCGAGGCGGTCTCAATGCCGTGGACAAGGGTCAGTATGAAGCAGGAATGTCGCAAGGATTCACCTCTGCGCAAATCCTCTACTACATCATTCTCCCACAAGCGATTCGAAAAATGCTGCCAGCCATCATTTCACAGTTTGTAACCGTGATCAAGGATACCAGTCTTCTCTACTCTGTTATCGCTCTACAAGAACTCTTTGGCGCCAGCCAAATTCTCATGGGACGCTATTTCGAACCAGAGCAGGTCTTCAGTCTTTATATCCTGATTGCCTTAATTTACTTTATCTTTAACTTTGCTATTTCCAGCCTGTCTCATAAGCTAGCAAAACGTTGGCAACAAGCAGCAGAATAAAAAAGAAATGTGAACTCAAAACAAGGGTTCACATTTTTTTCTATAGATGGAAAAGAGTAACTCAATGCTATGCAAACGTTTTACTTTTTGGTAAAATGACTTTAAAACCATAAAGCAAGGAGAAAAATCATGATCCACGAACTTTGCAAAGAATTCTCTCAACTGGAACAAGTAGAAGCTATCGCTCTTGGTGGCTCTCGTGCAGGACAAAACTATGATCAAAATTCTGACTATGACGTTTATGTCTATCTCAACTCTTCTATTGATGAGGCGACTCGCCTCAAAATTTTGAGTAAATACTGCTCCTATATGGAAATTGGAAACCAGTTTTGGGAGTTAGAGGACGACTGTGTACTAAACAACGGTATCGAAATCGAGTTGATTTATCGTTCGCTGGAGTCGTTTGAACAGGAATTGAACTCAACCGTTTTTCAGCACAAAGCTCAAAATGCTTATACAACTTGCATGTGGCATAATCTACTCCACAGCAAGATTTTATACGACCCGAATGGACACTATGCTTCTCTCCAAAAGACTTACCAGATTCCCTATCCACAGGAACTCAAAAAGCATATCATCGAAAGGCAACTCCTTTTGCTAGAACAAGCCATGCCTGCCTTCTCTCACCAAATAGAAAAAGCTATCAAACGCCAAGATCTTCTCAGTATGAATCATCGTACGAGTGAGTTTTTTGCTTCCTACTTTGACTTGTTATTTGCGCTCAATGAGCAAACCCATCCTGGTGAAAAACGAATGTTGGAGTACGCAAAGACCAATTGTACACTCCTCCCTAAGCAATTTGAAGAAACTATTCGCAAGTATTTCCAACTACTCTACCAACCACAACAAGGAGAACAAGCGATTGTAACCTTACAAACCATCCTGAACCAACTAAAGGCCATTTTGCCATGAGTAAAAAATGAAATGTGAACCTCTGTTGCTGTTCACATTTTTATTTGTCGTTGACTGTAAAATTCTAGTCTACTCATATTCAGTTGCCTATTTTTGACTCTCTCTGAAAATCTGCAACTAGGTTAGAAATTGTTCAATTGATTGACGAGCAATCATGAAACCGTTCCAAAAACCGCACTCACAATCACTTACCCTGCTCTTTCATTACTAGTGACAATTTTTCCCCTAGGGTTACTACAAGATTTTTTAGAGATTCTAACAAGAATTACAATATGAATTTTACATATTACCATAGAACACCTCTATAGGAGAAAATCAGAGCTAAAATTAATAAAATATAGAAGGCGAGAAAAAGCCATCTCATCTTCACACATAGAGCAATGTATTCTCTGATAAAGGCCGATGGGATATAGTAGGCGGCTGTACGGCAACCAAGACCATCTCCCTTCATCCCAATACGGCGAGCATAGGTACTGGTACGAAAAACATGGTAATCATTGGTCACAAAGAGAAAACGTGGACTGGCTACCAGCTTCTCACCCATTTCTTTTGAGAAGAGAAGATTCTCATAGGTCGTCGTTGAGTCTTCCTCTAGGAGAATCGCTTCTCTCGGAACATCCGTCTCTTCCAGCAAATAATTACAAATTGCCTGAGCCTCGGAAATCTTCTCATCCCCACCTTGACCACCACTTGCGATGATTTTAACATTGGGATTGAGAGACTGGTGATAAGCTTCTACTGCCTTGTCAATGCGACTCTTCAGTAAGGGAGTAACTTTTTCTCCATTCAACAAGCCTGCTCCGTGAATGATAATAAAATCATAATATTTTTTCTTGGGAATAAAAAGATACAGGATAGAATAAAGCAGAAATCCTGCAAAGGCAAAACCAAAAATCAAATACGAATAAATCAAAAAGAAAAAGATAATATTCACTAGATGATTGGTGTAGAACAAGCCATTGGTATCGCTCACTCGAATTGCCATGATTACAAAAAAGAATAAAATCACGCAGCCTAATCCTAGAGACAAATAATTTGCCTTGGATTTTCCTTCTTTTTTCAATAACACAAATCCATTATAAATAAGGAAAAAACCACTTAGAAAGACTAAAAAAGGCAGAAGAAGAAAAATACCTGCAAAGAAAACCATGTGCACTTCTTTCTGTCCAACTTCGTAAAAAAGATTGGCAATAGACATATAAGAAAAGAGCAGTGACAAAAGCAAGAGAGCTGGGTTCCAGAGACTGCGATTGTCTCTAAAAAACGAAACGAGAAAAAGTAGGACAAAAAATCCTGTGATAAAGTACATAGTCTCCTCCTTTGATGACTACATTGTACCATAATTATAGCAATAGAAAAAGAGAACCTTAGTCCTCTTACTTAGACAGTTTATTCTGAGCATCGGCTACAACCTGAGCCAGACTTGTCTGATGCAGTTGGTTCTCCATAGCTGCTTGAACATCGAACAACTTTTGGTCCAAGACCCCATGGATATTAGCACCAATTGGGCAATTAGGATTTGGATTGTCATGAAAACTAAAGAGCTTACCAGATTTTCCTAAACACTCCACAGCTTGGTAGACATCCAACAAGCTGATCTCTTGAAGGTCTTTTATTATCTCAGTTCCTCCCGTACCACGAGCAACTGAAATCAACCCTGCTTTTTTGAGTTGCGATAAAGTCTTTCGGATAATGACTGGATTGACTCCGACACTAGCCGCAAGAAAATCGCTGGTTACTTTACTATCTGTATCCTGCATTGCAATAATAATCATCATATGAGTCGCAATTGTAAATCGGCTTGAAATTTGCATCTTCTTCTCCTTTCATTGATATTTTATTCATCTTTTCCCGTATAAACATTATACCGTTTTTGGTTTTCCTGTCAAATATTATAGACTGATTATCTTCTCCATGCAAAAAGTCCTGTATCCCTCTTGGCAGCCAGAACGGCGGAGGACATACAAAGACTTATTTTTTTATGCAATTTTACGGACAATCCCTTTTGTTTTATGACTTGACCAGACTGAGCTGATAGACACCCCAGCACCAACTAAGGTAAACACAGCTAACATAGCTAGATTATAAAAATAGTTATCTGGGAAATCACCGCTAAAGATTAATTGATTCACCACTCGGAAAGCAAAGGCAAACTCAACCCCTAGTTTGGCAACGACTTCCATCGCCAAGTCAATTTGATTTACTAGAAAGACAGTAATCACCATCCAAATAGAGGAAATCACAATCCCCTTTCGAGATACCTTTCTTCCAAGGATTTCATATCCTTTAATGGTACAAATCCCTAGAACAATACCTGCTACCATAGCTACATAACCTAGACGCGCGATAAATAGAGCAACTGCTCCACCAATCAAGGCTCCAAGCAACGCACCAACTGCTCCAAGAAGAACATTTTCCTTCTGGTTTTGATAAGAATCCACCTCAATCTGAAGATTGCTCTTCAGCAATTGATAGCTTTCCTCATTGATAAGGAAAATTGAATCACCTAATTGATAGAGACCAACAGGACCCTCCTGACCACTGTAGGCACAGACTTGGACGAAATGATGGGTTTCAAGGAAGGCAACGAGATCTGTTATGAGCGTCTGTAACTTCTCAATTGTTTTTGATTTGCGCATGGCACCTTTTACAACAAAAGAAACAAGGTACTGGTTGATAGACAAGGTCGACAAGTTTGGAAGAGATTCACTCTTAAACTCATCCCAAACCAATTCGTTTTCTTCTGAATCCGCAGGATTGCCATTCAAACTCACACTGACACAAAGTCGAAACTGATTTTTCACATCAGTTTCTTGCAGGAAAAGTAAATAGCCTGACTGCGTGCCATAAATACTACGCGAATCTTCGTCAAATTGCAAGCCCAACTCCGAGGCAATGGCGTGTAACTCTTCTGGTTTCATTATCTGTCTCCTCTTATTTTGAATATCAATTAGTATGAGATTCAAATTAGTTATATTCCGTTATTCTAACATAAATTTGAGAAGCCGTCAATTCGTATCCAGTTCGACTTATCGCGAAACAGCAGCAGTCACTAGACTATCTGATTTCTAGCTAGAAGTCCTCTTAAAACCAATCTTTCTTGTCTCTTTCCATCCAGAGTTCAACATCCTGATCATAACCTTCTTGTTCACTAATCTGACCTAACAATTCATGGTTATGAGTGTGGTGAATTCCATTTACCAAACTTTCATAGTAGACCTGGAAATAGGGGAGCTTCAAATCTTTAGCCAACTGCAATTCAGTTTCCACATCATAATCCACACGACGAAAATCAACATCAGACAAACCTGCCTCATCAAACTCTAAGATCATATACTGGGCCCGCAGGTCCTTACGCAACTTCGCATCTAGAAAGAAAGGTTGTCCAATGGAACCTGGATTAAGAATCAACTGTCCATCACTTCCATAACGAAGCAACTGTTGATGAATATGGCCATATACTGCGATAGAGGCGTGTGGATTCGTGACCAATCTATCAAAATCTTCTTGTTTTCCCGTATGAATCAATTCTCTACCCCAGTTTTTATCAGGGAGGTGGTGAGTGATTCCCACCATCAAATCACCAAACTGACGATGAACTTGCATGGGTTGATTATTGAGGTCTTCGATTTCTTCAGGGCTGACCTCCTCTAAGATGTACTGACTTTGACGCAGGAGATAACGATGACTCGCTATTGTAGGATCTAACTTGCGATGCAGACCTCGCCAGAGACTATTCTCCCAATTTCCCAGAACTCTTACTGTAATAGGCAAGCTAGCTAAGAGGTCCAAGATCCTTCTACGTCCTGTCCCTGGCATCAGAATATCCCCTAAAAGCCAGTACTCATCTACCTCTGCAGCTTTAGCATCATCCAGTACAGCTTCCAAAGCTGTCGTATTTCCATGTATGTCTGAAAGAACTGCTATTTTGGTCATTCTTTCTCCTCATTCTCTTACTTCTTTTGTTAGTATTATAACAGAAAACACTCGAAAAGATCACTATCACTGATCACTGGATTAAATTGTAAGAGCTTCTAAATCGTGCTATAATATAAGTAGAGATTTCCCCTTCATTTAGGATTATGTGGTCTACAATATCTCTCAATTTTTCCAGATTGGAGGACTATTGCCATGCGGAATTATCTTAAGTATATCCCATACTACCTTGTCACTTTCTTTTTTTACTGGCCCCTCTATGAGCTCCTCTCTCTACTCATCTCTGACCCATATACACTGAAGGGACTGTACATTTATAACATCATCCTCTTCTCACCTCTGGTAACCTTTATCGTATCGCTACTTTATAGCTATCGATTTCATTTCTCACTTTGGTGGCTACTCGGTATTGGTCTGCTCTATTGCTTTACCATCATCACCTTTGGTGAGTTCATCCTACTTTACTTCCTAGCCTATGAACTCTTTGCCCTACTTGGGTTGGCTGCTGGTGTGGGGATCAAGCATGTCTTCCAGCGAGAGAAAAATAAAAAAATTATACAAAAACCTTGAAAATTCTCGCAATCATGCTATAATAATGCATAGAGACAAGTCACTTAGTCCCTTTCTACTAGAGAGTGCGTGGTTGCTGGAAACGCATAGAAAGCCTAAACTGATACTACTCTACTGACTTTTATGCAAACATAAAACGGTGGCTACGTTAAAGCCAATCAGAGGTGTCCCTCTTTTTTGAGGAACATGAATGAAGGTGGAACCACGTTGCGACGTCCTTTTAGGATGTCGTTTTTTGTTTGGAGAGTAGTTACGCCAAAGTTAAAATGAAATTTACCCAAGAACTGAAATGAGGTGATAGATTTGAAGAAAATATTATCTTGGATAATCGCTTGTGCCTTCCTTTTAGTCTATGTCTGGCTAATAAATACGCTCAGTCTATGGGGGACGGAAAATATTGTCGTCTTTTCATTTTTTCTACTCATTCCTCTCTTACCATTCCTTGCCCCCTTTCTTGGTATCTTAATGTTTTTCAACAACAAGAAACTCATTACAACAGGATATCTTTTCAGTTTGACAGCTGGTATCTATTTGGTCAATGCGATAAAAAGCTATCCGATAAGGATATACATGAGAGGCGAGATGACTCAGGAGGAATATCTGTCTCTCATCCTTTCCTTGGTATGCTATCTATGTATTTCTACGCTTTTCTTTATTTTCAGACTGAAAAAGTTAAAATGAAATTGATTTAGCAAATCAATTGTGATCATTCTTTATTGATATCTAGCTTCCCACTTCTTCAAACCTCAGTTATAAAAATACGATAAATTTTTAAGGAGAAAACCATGATTAAGATTACTTTCCCAGATGGCGCTGTTCGTGAATTCGAATCTGGCGTTACTACTTTTGAAATTGCCCAATCTATCAGCAATTCCCTAGCTAAAAAAGCCTTGGCTGGTAAATTCAACGGCAAACTGATTGATACGACTCGTGCTATCACTGAAGATGGTGCTATTGAAATCGTGACGCCTGATCACGAAGATGCTCTGCCAATCTTGCGCCACTCAGCTGCTCACTTGTTTGCCCAAGCAGCACGTCGCCTCTTCCCAGATATTCATTTGGGAGTCGGTCCAGCTATCGAAGATGGCTTCTACTACGATACAGACAATACTGCTGGTCAAATCTCTAACGAAGACCTTCCTCGTATCGAAGAAGAAATGCAAAAAATCGTTAAAGAAAACTTCCCATCTATTCGTGAAGAAGTGACTAAAGATGAAGCACGTGAAATCTTCAAAAACGACCCTTACAAGTTGGAATTGATTGAAGAACACTCTGAAGACGAGGGTGGTTTGACCATCTACCATCAGGGTGAATACGTGGACCTCTGCCGTGGCCCGCACATCCCTTCAACAGGCCGCATCCAAATCTTCCACCTTCTCCATGTAGCTGGTGCTTACTGGCGTGGAAATAGCGACAACGCTATGATGCAACGGATCTATGGTACAGCCTGGTTCGACAAGAAAGACTTGAAGAACTACCTTCAAATGCGTGAAGAAGCCAAAGAACGTGACCACCGTAAACTTGGTAAAGAGCTTGACCTCTTCATGATTTCTCAAGAAGTCGGACAAGGACTTCCATTCTGGTTGCCAAACGGTGCAACTATCCGTCGTGAATTGGAACGCTACATTGTCGACAAAGAGTTAGCTTCTGGCTATCAACACGTTTACACTCCACCACTTGCTTCTGTAGAGCTATACAAGACTTCTGGTCACTGGGATCACTACCAAGAGGACATGTTCCCAACTATGGATATGGGTGACGGGGAAGAGTTTGTCCTTCGTCCAATGAACTGCCCACACCACATCCAAGTTTTCAAACACCATGTTCACTCCTACCGTGAGTTGCCAATCCGTATCGCTGAAATCGGGATGATGCACCGTTACGAAAAGTCTGGTGCCCTCACTGGTCTTCAACGTGTGCGTGAAATGTCTCTCAACGACGGTCACCTCTTTGTAACTCCTGAACAAATCCAAGAAGAGTTCCAACGTGCCCTTCAGTTGATTATCGATGTTTATGAAGACTTCAACTTGACTGAATACCGCTTCCGTCTCTCTCTACGCGACCCTCAAGATACTCACAAGTACTTTGACAACGATGAAATGTGGGAAAATGCCCAAACCATGCTTCGTGCAGCTCTTGATGAAATGGGTGTGGACTACTTTGAAGCTGAAGGTGAGGCAGCTTTCTACGGACCAAAATTGGATATCCAAGTTAAGACAGCTCTCGGAAAAGAAGAAACCCTCTCTACGATCCAGCTTGACTTCTTGCTTCCAGAACGCTTCGATCTCAAATACATCGGAGCTGATGGTGAAGAACACCGTCCAGTTATGATTCACCGTGGGGTTATCTCCACTATGGAACGCTTCACAGCTATCTTAATTGAGAACTACAAGGGTGCCTTCCCAACATGGCTTGCACCACATCAAGTAACTCTCATCCCCGTTTCTAACGAAAAACACGTAGACTACGCATGGGAAGTTGCTAAGAAACTCCGTGACCGTGGTGTCCGTGCCGACGTAGATGAGCGCAATGAAAAAATGCAATTCAAGATCCGTGCTTCTCAAACCAGCAAGATCCCTTACCAATTGATTGTTGGGGATAAGGAAATGGAAGACGGAACTGTCAACGTTCGTCGCTACGGCCAAAAAGAAACACAAACTGTCTCAGTTGATGACTTTGTTCAAGCTATCCTTGCTGATATCGTCAACAAATCTCGTGTTGAGAAATAAAACGATCACTGTCTGAGAAACATTTTTCAGTAAGAAAAAGCAACAACTGAAATAGTTGTTGCTTTTTTATATTTTATTTAATCTGAGCTAGTAGTGATTGGTCAAACCACCACACAAGATTTGCTTCCATGAGTTAGATAAGGTCAATATCCTCAATCCTTATCTGCCTCATTTTCTTTTACGAGATCTTTTTGTGAATCTTTTTCAGAGAGTTTTTGATCGATATACTTGTTAATGTTTTCGTAAAATTCCTTGGTCATCTCACTATCTAATTTTGGTGAATTATGAACTTGATTGACTTTCAATTGAACAGATTGAATCCCGTAAGAGGCTTGTTTTTGATGGAGCGTTTCTAATTCTTCGTCTGAAATCGGATCTCCAACAACCGTCAAGACCAATTCATTGTTCCTTGACTTGTAGACTTGGTTAATGACCGTGTGATTGGCGAACTCTTTTGCTATAAACTGTTTGATTCCTTCTTTTCGCGCTTGATCTATCGACAGAGTGACTGCTGAATAACTGGCTGGAAGAACCAATAATACAATCAAGGATGTCAAGCTAATTTTCATTTTAATGTTTAACTCTTTAAATGAACTTAAGGGAGATTTTCTCATCAAAATTCTTGTTCCAACAATGTTGGCTAGCATGATAAAGACACAGTTGATCAAGAAAAGATAGAGAGCCCCAAATAAAAATCGTATATTTCCATTAGCTAAACCATAGCCCGCAGTACAGATAGGTGGCATCAAAGCTGTTGCAATGGCTACTCCTGGCACGATATTATTTGCTTCTTTTTTCCTTGACCCAATGACACCTGCTATCCCACCAGCAATAGCAATGAGAACATCCCAAATGGTTGGAGTGGTTCGTGCAATCAACTCGCTACTTGCATAAGATAAGGGAGAAATCCAGAAATACAGAGTCGAGACAAGCAAGCTGACCAATACTTGAGTAAATAAAACCTCTAGAGATTGTTTGATTAAACGGGTATCAAAAATAGCTAAACCAAACCCCAGTCCAACAATCGGTGTCATAAGAGGGGAAATCAACATGGCTCCAATAATGACAGCTGTTGAATTCATATTTAAACCTATAGAGGCAATAAAAATCGCACACATCAAAATCACTATATCTCTTAATCGAACATGAAGATCATCATATAATTTCTCACGGTATTCACGTGTTGAATAATTTCTGGTCATTGGTTACTCCTTTTATTTCATACTAATCTTGTTCCTGCTTGGATGATGGTAGAGAGAGTTCTTTTCAATCTTACATATTTTTAATTCTCACCTGTTATGTTTTTGAAAATTATCTTTTAAGCATCCGTCAGTCTATCCTTAACATTATATCAAAAATTTTACAGTCTTTCTCTTAAGAAATCTATCAATTAAACAGATAGAGAAAGGAAGAAATTTTTGTTTCCTTATAATACGAAAAAGAAAAAAACGGTATCTCCTCTGAAAGAAGATGCCGTTTTAATGATTAAACATGATTGGTGTGTTCGACAATCCATTGCTCCATTTTGATTTGCAATCAGAAGCCATAGATCCCAAACGTGATGATAGTTAGAAGAACCCCCTTGATCCAGTTGCCGAATAGTTGTATTCCAGTCCCGTCAAAGTATAGACGTTGACTATCTACTACCGTGTGTTTGGTTTTCAATTTTGCATCATGCAAACCGCCCAAGGTGTTGCGATCCCCAAGGTAAGCCCGAAAATATGGCTACTAAGATAGAGTATCCAATATAATCTAGGATTCCTCCGTCAAAATAACTTTCTTTCATTTTTGTATCTTTTATTTTTTGACTATATTCTAGTCGTTTCCTAGTGTAATATTTTTTACATCTGGACAATCTTACGGTAACTTCTAAACGTTATCATGAAAATAGAGATATAGACTAGAACAAAAATTCCACAGATGGATAAGGTTATCATCAACTATGCTTACTCAATCATCAGATTCCTATTGGAAAATTTAATGCGTACTGTTGTTCCTGTCCCAACCTCAGACTCGATACGAATTTGATGACCAAGTTCTTCAGAAATTTTCTTGGATAGGTAGAGGCCAAGTCCAGATGATTGCTGGGTCAAACGGCCATTGTAGCCTGAAAACCCACGTTCAAAGACTCGGAGGACATCACTGTTTTTTATCCCAATCCCCGTATCCTCGATACAGAGCTCCTGGCCTTCCATATAAATCTCTAGCCCACCTTCCTTGGTGTACTTGAGACTGTTTGAGAGGATTTGTTCAATGACGACCAACAACCATTTCTTATCGGTCACGATAGTTTTGTCAAGGTCATGAAGATTGACTGTTAGTCCCTTCTGAATAAAGAAAAGAGCGTACTTACGAACCATCTCCTTGACCAAGTTCTCCACTTGAACCTGTTCAAAGACCAAATCATCGTGAAAACTCTCTAAACGCAGGTACTGCAAAACCAGGTTGGTATAGGAGTCAATCTTAAAGATTTCCTGTTCCAGTTGCTGCTTAACCTCCCGATCAGAGACTTCTGCTACCAAAAGACGACTAGCCGCAATGGGGGTCTTGATTTGGTGAACCCACAAGGTGTAGTAGTCAAGCAAATCCGTCAGCTTGCTCTGCGCTTCCGACTTCTTTTGATACAATTCAGACTCACGCTCTTCGAGTTTTTCTGCTAGCGCACATTCCAGAGGAGACTTGGGGTCTCTCTCAGCATAGAGTACTTCCTGCCGGTAAACCTGAGCTTCTGCAAATATATCCCAAGCCAAAAATAAGAAGGTCAAAAAACTACTGAGCAGAAAGAAATAAAGAAAATAAGTTCCTAGACTAGCAAATAAAAACTGAAAGAGAAGGACGAGAAAGCCTAATGAAAAAATATAGGTAAAAACGCGACTGCGAGAACGCAGATAGGCTAGAAAAAATGATTTCCAATCAAGCATGTTTCAGTCCGTATCCTATCCCTTTCTTGGTTTCAATAAAGCCTACTAAGCCTTGCTCCTCCAACTTTTTGCGCAAACGAGCAACGTTGACAGACAAGGTGTTATCATCGATGAAAAAGTCGCTATTCCAGAGTTCCCGCATCAAGTCATCACGCGCTACGATATTGCCAGCATGTTCAAACAGCACCCGCAAAATTTGAAATTCATTCTTGGTCAAACTCAGAACTTCACCCTGATAGTGCAGGTCCATAGACTTGGTATTGAGGATCACACCTGCATACTCTAGCAAACTTTCATCCCGCCCAAACTCATAGGAACGGCGCAACAAGCCCTGAACCTTGGCAAGGAGCACCTGCTGGTCAAAAGGCTTGGTCACAAAGTCGTCCGCTCCCATATTGATCGCCATGACAATATCCATAGCCTGATCTCTCGAAGACAGAAACATGATGGGCACCTTGGAAATTTTACGAATCTCCTGGCACCAGTGATAACCATTAAAAAGAGGCAGACCAATATCCATGAGGACCAGATGAGGCTCCGACTGGACAAATAAACTCAACACTTCCATAAAGTCTTCTACCAAAACAACTTCAAAGCCCCACTCAGAGAGCAGTTTTCCAACTTGTTGTCGAATGACTTGATCATCTTCTACTAGTAAAATCTTGTGCATGCGCTCCTCCTTTGCTATTTCTCAAAGTATCAAAACCCTTCATATCAGATTTACGGATCAGTATCTCATACTGTTTAGCAGCCTATTTCCCAAATCCAGATCAGTAAACAGATGCTATATAGAGAACATTCCCACTGATATCATACCTTATTTTTAACTATAGTTCCAGCCTTATCCTATATTTTCCTTTTTGTGCTCATTTAGTTAGCGTTTCTTTAACTTATTTAATAGATCTAGCCTTCTTATTGACAAGCTAGCCATGATTTGTTAGAATATGAATGAACGAGTAAATTAATTCATTCATGAAACAAAGGAGGTTAAATCATATTGGACAAAAAACAATCTTTAAAGAGAGCAGCCT
Organism: Streptococcus oralis ATCC 35037; assembly: GCF_900637025.1. Classification (NCBI taxonomy): domain Bacteria; kingdom Bacillati; phylum Bacillota; class Bacilli; order Lactobacillales; family Streptococcaceae; genus Streptococcus; species Streptococcus oralis. Next base: position 451,917 of record NZ_LR134336.1, on the reverse strand, counting down.
ATGAAGTTTTTTCGAAAAAAGGTTACAAGGCAACAGGAATTTCAGAAATTGCTAGGCAAGCTGGTGTTGCAGTTGGTTCTTTTTATAACTATTACGAGAGTAAAGAAGCCATTTTTCTAGACATCTATATAGATGAAAACAACCGTGTTCGCCAAGCTATGATCGAAGAACTGGATTGGGAAATTGACATGATCGACCTCATTGGTCAACTATTTGCTCAGTCCAGAACTCTCGTTTCTTCCAATAAAATCCTTGCAGAATGGTACAATCCTGCCATCGCAGATGAGTTGCACAGCTACTATTCCTCGGAAGAAGGTAAAGTCGCAAATCCTTTTCATCAGTTTCTAGTTAAAACTTTTACAAATCGTATGCAGGCTGAAGGGTACTCGCCAGAAAAGATTCAAGATATTTTACAGGTTTATAATCTGTTTTACTATATGGATATGCATATCACGGAAAAAGATTTTCCAGATATTGGCAAAACTGTTGAAATACTTGCAACCAACTTCATTAAAGGAGTTCTAAAATAAAGAATGGATTTCTTTATTTTTTGAAAAGATATGAATGAATTTGTTTTTAGTTCATTCATAAAATTGAGAACAGGAGTCATAAAAAATGAAAAGAGGTAAAAAAATGTTTATTATCATTCTATCAACACTTGGAGTCTTAGGCCTTATAACTTGGGGTGCCATCGCTTATTTTGGACGAAGCCAGACATTATCGATAAAATCCATCGAAAACCCCAGCGGAGATTTGTATTTAATTCATATCACAAAGCCGAGTCATCAAACCTGGAAAGCGGGGGCTTATGCTAAGTTTACACTCCCTGATACCTCGTCTACTGCTAAAAAATATGAAGCTAAGGGAGAGCAAACCAGTCGATGGTTAACCATTGCCTCCACACCTGATGAAGATGAAATTCTCATTTTGACTCATAATAGTGGTAGCAACTTTAAGAACACCTTGACACATTTACCATCTGGCAGTGAGATTGAGATGAGTTGGCTGGATTCCTCTTTGACTGTTAAAGATACGAATCAGCCACTAGTTTGCTTTGCATCTGATGTTGGTATTTCTGCTCTACGCCCCCTTATCAAAGAATGGTCTGGTAAAGCTCCAATTATTCTCAACCATTTTGACAAAGGAGTTACTATTTTCGATAATGAGATGAAAGAACTGGCTCAAAAAACACCGAATTTTACTTATAAAACGAGCGATGAACTTTCTCAAAGTCAAGCATTTTTAAAACGTGCTATTGATGAATACGGCAATCAAGCCAGCTATCTCATCACAGGTCAGCCTGATGATGTAAATGAGATGAAGAATTTTTTAAAGGAAAATGGGATTGATAGCAAAAACATACAAGTAAGCTCGTTTAGAGGTTTGAAATAGGAGCAATCTATTTTCTATGTATTTCAATCCAACCCTACTAGGTCATTCGAACAAGCCCACTAGCGAATTCTATGTAAATGTGGTAGGATAAACATAGAGAAAGGAGCTTTTATGGCCAATATTTTTGACTACCTGAATGATGTAGCATACGATTCCTTTTATGATCACCCCGTGAATGAGTTAGACGTTCTTGCCTTGACCGAATTAACCTACCTTGCTTTTGATGATGTAGTTACCCAAGAACCACAGCGTCTCATAGATCTTGCATCTCAAATCCCTAGAGAGATGACTATGCTGACCAATAAGAACCGTCTCCAGTTGTTAGATCAGCTCGCTCAACACAAACGTTTTAAAAATTGCAAGCTCTCAAACTTTATCAATGATATCGATGCTGAATTGCAAAAACAGTTTGCGGCTATGACTTATCGTATCAGTCTCGATACCTATTTGCTTGTTTTTCGTGGAACTGATGATAGTATCATTGGTTGGAAAGAAGATTTCCATATGACCTATATGAAGGAAATCCCAGCTCAAAAACATGCCCTCCAGTATTTAGAGGACTTTTTTGCTCAACATCCTAATCAAAAGGTTACTCTAGCAGGACATTCAAAAGGGGGCAATATAGCTGTCTATGCTGCCAGTCAACTTGATCCAAACTTGCAGAAAAACATTGTCGCTGTCTATACTTTTGATTCCCCTGGGCTTCACAAGGAACTAACCGAAACACCTGGCTATCAAAACATGATGGAAAGAACGAAAGTGTTTATCCCGCAAGGGTCTATCATCGGGATGATGCTGGAAATTCCGGATAAAAAAATCGTCGTTCGAAGCACTGCCTTGGGTGGCCTTGCTCAGCACGACACCTTTAGTTGGCAGGTTGAAGACAAACACTTTGTCCAACTGGACGAGACCAATAGTGACAGCCAGCAAGTCGATACAACCTTCAAGGAATGGGTTGAGACGGTCCCTGATACTGAACTGCAGCTCTACTTTGACCTCTTTTTTGGAATCATTCTCGATGCAGGCATCTCTTCTATCAACGACCTCTCTTCCTTCAAGGTCATTGAACACGTTCACCATCTCTTTGTCCAAGCTCAATCCCTCACTCCCGAAGAAAGAGAAACCATGGGACGACTAACCCAACTCTTGATTGACACCCGCTACCAAGCTTGGAAAAATCGTTAAAATAAGAAAGTCAATGAATCACCGATTCGTTGGCTTTTTTAGAAAAAAGGGTCAGAAAAGTTAGCCTAAATCACAAACCTTGACGACAGATTCTTTTTTTGTTAAAATGTAACAAATTTTATTACATCCAATATAAGATAAATCCATGAAAGGACTTCTACTATGAAATCATTAAAAGGTGTTTTATTTATCGGACTTAGTATGCTTCTGACTATTCTAGCTTGGCTCAGTTCAGGTGCTAGTCAGTTTCTAATCCCTGGTTTAGCTCTCACTACCCTCTCACTTACTTTTATACTAGCTAGCCGTTTACCCTTGCTGGAAGCTTGGTTTAACGGACTTGAAAAGATGTATCTAGCTCATAAATTCACTGCTTTTCTATCCATTCTCCTACTAATCCTACACAACTTTAGCATGGGTGGTCTCTGGGGTTCGCATTTGGCTGCCCAGTTTGGAAATATCGCTATCTATATCTTTATCAGCATTGTTCTGGTTGCCTATCTGGGACAATACATCCAGTATGAAGCATGGAGATGGATTCATCGATTGGTTTATCTAGCCTATATCTTTGGCCTCTTTCATGTTTTGATGATCATGGGAAATCGTCTCCTCTCCTTTAGTTTCCTAGGTCTTATCTTTGGAATCTATGCTATTTTAGGCTTGCTTGCAGGTTTTTATATTATTTTCCTTTATCAAAAGATCGGTTTCACCTATCTTGGAAAAATCGTAGGAATCAAACGCCTCAACCACGACACGACTGAAATTGAAATAGAACTCAGTCATCCTTTCACTTACGAATATGGGCAATTTGCCTTTCTAAAAATTTTTCAAAAAGGTTTTGAGACTGCTCCACACCCTTTCTCCATCTCAGGAGGACAAGGACGAACTCTTTATTTTACGATAAAAAACTCTGGTGACCACACCAAGAATATCTATGACAATCTTCAAGTTGGTAGCAAGGTTGCAGTTGATCGCGCCTATGGGCATATGACTATGGAACACGGTCCAAAGCAGCAAATCTGGATCGCAGGTGGTATTGGAATCACACCTTTCATCTCTTATATCCGAGAGCATCCTATCCTAGACAGGAACGTCCGCTTCTACTATAGTTTCCGTGGAGAGGAAAATGCTGTCTACCTAGATCTACTTCGAGACTACGCCCGTCAAAATGCTAACTTTGATCTGCAACTAGTCGATAGCAATGAAAAAGGATACCTGACTTTGGATCAAGAAGAAATCCCTACCCAGACTACGGTCTATATGTGTGGACCTCTTCCTATGATGAAGGCCCTCGCTAAGCAAATCAAGAAAAAGAATCCCAAAGCAAAACTCATTTACGAAGGTTTCAAGTTTAAATAAGATCGTTGTCCCTCTAACACAAAAGAGGGACTTTCTTTTCACTTTATTTCTCTCTTCTATGCTATACTTAGTTTAGTACATTCTTTGAGATTGGAGCCTTTATGAAAATCCATAAAAACGTGAATCCCGTTGCCTATGAAAACACTTATTATCTAGAAGGGGACCAACACCTGATTGTGGTTGACCCAGGTAGCCATTGGGAAGCCATTCGCAAGACTATTGAGAAAATCAACAAACCCGTCTGCGCGATTCTCCTGACCCACACCCACTACGATCATATTATGAGTCTGGACTTGGTTCGCGAGACTTTTGGAAATCCCCCAGTTTATGTAGCAGAGAGTGAAGCATCTTGGCTTTATACTCCAGTCGATAATCTCTCTGGTCTCCCTCGTCATGATGATATGGCAGATGTGGTCGCAAAACCAGCAGAGCACACCTTTGTCTTTCATGAGGAATACCAGCTTGAGGAATTTCGTTTTACTGTTCTACCAACCCCAGGCCACTCTATTGGCGGTGTTTCCCTGGTCTTTCCTGATGCTCATCTAGTCTTGACGGGAGATGCTCTATTCCGAGAAACCATCGGACGGACAGACCTTCCTACAGGTAGCACGGAACAACTCCTCCATAGCATTCAGACGCAACTCTTTACTCTTCCTAACTACGATGTCTATCCTGGGCATGGTCCAGCTACGACTATCGCTCACGAAAAGACTTTTAATCCCTTTTTCTAGCAAGCAAAAAACCAAGGAAAAAATCCTTGGTTTTTGTCTTACCAAATAATCACACGATCCTCTGGTGAACGCCACATGCCGTCGCCTTCTTTGACATCATAGGTTGTAAAGAAGTCATCGAAGTTAGGTACTTGCACATTGACACGGAGTTTGGCAGGCGCGTGCACATCGACACTGGCCATAAGTTTCATCAACTCAGGACGGCCTTTCATGCGCCAGATACGAGCAAAGTTGTGGAAGAATTCTTCAGCAGAGAAGTCTGGTTCTCTCTTAGCAGCTTCAAGGGCTGCAGCAATTCCTCCCAAGTCGGCAACGTTTTCAGACACGGTTAGTTTCCCATTAATCGTTGCGCCGTAAGATTCTTGTCCATCAAACTGGTCGATAACTTTCTGCGTTTTTTCTTTAAAGGCAGCATAGTCGCTTTCTGTCCACCAATCCTTGAGGCTACCATTTTCATCAAAGGAAGCACCATTTGTGTCAAAGGCATGAGAAATTTCATGAGCAATAACAGCACCAATACCACCGTAGTTGGCAGAAGACGACTGATGCAAGTCATAGAATGGAGCCTGTAAAATGGCCGCTGGGAAGACAATCAAGTTCTTCTGAGGATTGTAGTAGGCATTAACCATGTGAGCTGGCATCCCCCACTCCTTGTAGTCAACCGGTTGGTTCCACTTGCTCCAGCTGTGCTTGATTTCCACACGCGCAAAGGCTAGAGCATTCTCAAAGAGACTGGCAGTTTCATCCACTACTTTGTCCTTGTAGCGTTCTGGCAATTCCTCTGGATAACCGATATAAGGCTTGATGACATTGAGTTTGACAATGGCCTTATCACGCGTTTCAGGAGTGAGCCAGTCATTCTTAGCCAAACGTTCCTTATAAACATCGATCATCGTCGCCACTTTTTTCTCTACGTCTGCCTTAGCTTCTGGAGAGAATTTTTCATGCGCATACCAGAGACCAAGAGCTTGCTTGAAAGGACCTTGGGCCAAGTGATAGGCTGCCTTGACCTTGTCCTGAGCTTCTGGAACACCTGAAAGGGCACGTCCGTAGGCACCTGACAAGACACGAATCACGTCTGTGAGATAGCTTGTTGAGAGATTGACCACACCCAAAATCAAGGTTGCTTTGAGTAGAGGCCACGCTTCATCACTATAAAATTGATCTGCTGCTTGCCAGAAACGTTCCTCGTCTACGATAACCTTATCTGGAGTTTGCCCAAGAACAGCTTGGAAGAAGTCATCCAAAGGTAGGGCAGGGGCGAATTTTTTGAAATCTTCATAGGCATATGGATGGTAGAGTTTGGCATATTCTGAACTTTCTTCGTTTGAAAGAACCACTGCTGCGATACGACGGTCCAATTCCAATCTCTTCTCTAGTAAGTCTTCGATTTCCTCGTCTGAGAAATCGTAAGCTTTGAGAAGATTTGTAGTACTTTCCTTCCAAAGCGTCAAGAGTTCCTCACGCTGAGGATGGTCTTCAGCGTAGTAGGTTGTATCTGGCAAGATTGTTCCTGGTGCACTTGCCCAGAGAACATTGGTTCTGGCATCCATAAAGTCTGGCGATACACCAAATGGAAGGAAGTTTGGTTTACCAGCTAGTTCGAACTCTGCCAGTTTGCTAGTAAAATCTGCAAAGCTCTCCAAATCTTGGTATTCCTTGAGCATTGGCAAAACGGGCTTGATCCCATCTGCTTCTCTCTTGTCAAAATCACGTACCATACGATGGTACTTAACAAAGTTTGCGAGGATGGCATCCTCTGGGACTTCTTCACCTGCCAACCACTTGTCCGTAGTCGCTAGCATCAACTCTTCAATTTCCTCGTCAAGGTCAATAAAACCACCTGTTCGAGATTTGTCAGCTGGAATGACAGCTGTTTTTTCCCATTCGCCATTGATTGCATCATAAAAATCGTCTTGATAACGTGTCATCTTGTTCTCGCTTTCATTTTTTCACTTATTCTTAGCTTAGCAAAAAACACTTGGGAATGCAATTAAAAATGCTTTCTCTTTTTTCTTCATTTTTCAGTTATTATTTTAAATTTTTCAAAAATTAACTTGACTTAATTTTTTTTTTAATGTATATTAAAAGGCAGGAGGAATACAACTGTATGATACGTATCGAAAACCTCAGTGTCTCCTACAAAGAAACGTTGGCACTAAAGGATATTTCACTAGTGCTCCACGGACCAACTATTACCGGAATTATTGGTCCAAACGGTGCTGGAAAATCAACTTTATTAAAAAGTATGTTGGGAATTATCCCACATGAAGGTCAGGCCTTTCTCGATGACAAAGAATTCAAGAAATCGTTACATCGAGTTGCCTATGTCGAGCAAAAGATCCATATCGACTACAATTTCCCTATCAAGGTCAAGGAATGTGTCTCACTGGGACTCTATCCATCCATCCCGCTCTTCCACACTTTAAAGGCCAGCCACTGGAAAAAAGTGGCGGATGCACTTGAAATCGTTGGACTCTCAGACTATGCTGATCGCCAAATCAGTCAGCTCTCAGGCGGACAATTTCAACGTGTGTTGATTGCCCGCTGCTTAGTGCAGGAAGCTGACTACATCTTTTTAGATGAGCCTTTTGTCGGGATTGACTCGATCAGTGAAGAGATTATCATGAATACGCTGAGAGACCTTAAAAAAGCTGGTAAAACAGTTCTCATCGTCCATCATGACCTCAGCAAAGTCCCCCATTATTTCGACCAAGTTTTGCTTCTCAATCGAGAATTAATAGACCTTGGTCCGACTAAAGAAACCTTTACCAAAGCCAATCTTAAGAAGGCCTACGGTAGCAAACTCTTTTTCAATGGAGGTGACCTATGATAGCAGAATTTATCGATGGATTGCAACATTTCCATTTCCTACAAAACGCCTTGATAACAGCTATAGTCATCGGAGTGGTTGCTGGAGCTGTGGGATGTTTTATCATCCTACGTGGGATGTCTCTCATGGGAGATGCTATCTCTCACGCAGTTTTGCCCGGCGTAGCCCTTTCCTTTATCCTGGGAATTGATTTCTTTATTGGAGCCATCATCTTTGGCTTGATGGCCTCCATCATCATTACCTACATCAAGGGGAACTCTATCATCAAGAGTGACACTGCCATTGGTATTACCTTTTCATCTTTCTTAGCCCTAGGTGTCATCTTGATTAGCGTTGCCAAGAGTTCGACAGACCTCTTCCATATCCTTTTCGGGAATATCCTCGCTGTCCAAGACATGGACATGTGGATTACCATTGGTGTGGGGGTAATCATTCTCTTGATTATCGGGATTTTCTTTAAACAACTATTGATTACATCCTTTGACGAGCTCCTGGCTAAAGCCATGGGAATGCCTGTCAATTTCTACCACTATCTGCTCATGGTGCTCTTGACCCTTGTGTCTGTCACCGCCATGCAAAGTGTTGGAACCATTCTTATCGTGGCCATGCTAATCACTCCAGCTGCGACGGCTTACCTTTATGCCAATAGCCTAAAGAGCATGATTTTCCTTTCATCAAGTCTAGGAGCTCTAGCTTCTGTTGTGGGACTCTTTATCGGCTATAGCTTCAATCTCGCAGCAGGATCGAGCATCGTGCTCACATCTGCCAGTTTCTTTCTCATTAGCTTCTTTATCGCTCCAAAACAACGATATTTGAAACTGAAACATAAAAAAATCAATAAATAAGGGGAGACCCTTTCTGGAGGAATCTAATGAAAAAATTAGGTACATTGCTTGTACTCTTTCTTTCCGTCATTGCACTTGTAGCATGTGCTAGCGGAAAAAAAGATGCTACTTCTGGTCAAAAACTAAAAGTTGTTGCTACAAACTCAATCATCGCTGATATTACCAAAAATATCGCTGGCGATAAGATCGATCTTCACAGTATCGTTCCTGTTGGTCAAGACCCACACGAGTACGAACCACTTCCTGAAGACGTAAAGAAAACTTCTGAGGCTGACCTCATTTTCTATAACGGTATCAACCTTGAAACAGGTGGCAATGCTTGGTTTACCAAATTGGTCGAAAATGCCAAGAAAACTGAAAACAAAGACTACTTTGCAGTCAGCGAAGGCGTTGATGTTATCTACCTTGAAGGCCAAAACGAGAAAGGCAAAGAAGACCCACACGCTTGGCTCAACCTTGAAAATGGGATGATTTATGCTAAAAATATCGCTAAACAGCTCATTGCCAAAGATCCTAGCAACAAGGAATTCTACGAAAAAAATCTCAAAGACTATACTGAAAAACTAGACAAACTAGACAAGGAAGCCAAAGAGAAATTTAACAATATCCCTGCTGAAAAGAAACTCATCGTAACCAGCGAAGGATGCTTCAAATACTTCTCTAAAGCCTACGGTGTCCCAAGTGCCTACATCTGGGAAATCAACACGGAAGAAGAAGGTACACCGGAACAAATCAAGACCTTGGTTGAAAAACTTCGCCAAACAAAAGTTCCATCACTCTTTGTTGAATCAAGTGTCGATGACCGTCCAATGAAGACTGTTTCACAAGACACAAACATCCCAATCTACGCACAAATCTTTACTGACTCAATTGCTGAAGAAGGCAAAGAAGGCGACAGCTACTACAGCATGATGAAATACAACCTTGACAAGATTGCTGAAGGTTTGTCTAAGTAATCCATTAAAAACGTCGTTCTCACATGAACAGGCGTTTTTTATCGCTTAATTTCCAGTCAAATCATTGGAAAAATCTGACAATTCTCGGTAAAATAAAAGAAAAAAGAATGGAGTAGTTTCATGACCACTTTTCTCGGAAATCCTGTAACCTTTACAGGTAAACAACTGCAAGTCGGAGACAAGGCACTTGACTTTTCTCTTACGACAACCGATCTCTCTAAAAAAACGCTAGCTGACTTTGAAGGAAAGAAAAAAGTCTTGAGTGTTGTCCCTTCTATCGATACTGGTATCTGCTCAACGCAAACACGTCGATTCAACCAAGAACTAGCTAACCTCGACAATACCGTCGTTCTTACTGTTTCTATGGACCTACCATTTGCCCAAGGACGCTGGTGCGGGGCTGAAGGCCTTGACAATGCCATCATGCTATCAGACTATTTTGACCATTCTTTCGGGCGCGATTATGCCCTCTTGATTAACGAATGGCATCTCCTTGCACGTGCCGTTTTTGTTCTCGACACTGATAATGTCATCCGTTACGTAGAATACGTTGATAACATCAACACGGAACCAGACTTTGAAGCTGCTATTGCTGCAGTGAAAGAACTGGACTAAAATCAAAGCCATTAGGGCAGAAGGCTAGAGAAATCTAGCTTTTTTTGATATACTAGATGGAGAGAAAAGACAAGAGGAAACGAATGACGCCAAATAAAGAAGACTACCTAAAATGTATTTATGAAATCGGTACGGAGATGCAAAAAATCACCAACAAAGAAATTGCTGCCCGTATGCAAGTCTCTCCACCTGCCGTAACAGAGATGATCAAACGCATGAAAAGTGAAAATCTCATCCTCAAGGACAAGGAGAATGGCTATCTATTGACAGATATTGGGCTCAAACTAGTCTCCGAGCTCTATCGCAAACACCGGTTGATTGAGGTCTTTCTGGTTCACCATCTCGACTATACCAGTGACCAGATCCACGAGGAAGCTGAGGTCCTAGAGCACACTGTATCTGACCTCTTCGTAGAGAGACTGGATAAACTCCTGGGCTTCCCTCAAACCTGCCCCCACGGAGGAACCATCCCAGCCAAGGGAGAGCTCTTGGTTGAAATCAACAACCTACCTTTAGCAGATACCAAAGAAGCTGGAACCTATCTCCTGACTCGGGTTCACGATAGCTTTAATCTGCTCAAATACTTAGAAAAGCATGAAATTCATATCGGTGACCAAGTCAAAGTCAAGCAGTTTGATAATTTTTCCAATACCTTTACACTGGTCAACAAAGGTGAAGACCTCCAAGTTAGCATCGATATCGCCAAACAACTCTATGTCGAAAAAATCAACTAAGCCCTTATTCCTAAAAGAAATTCCTTTCAGGGATTTTTTATTATTTTGCTTGTAAGTCCGATTCATTTGGTGTAGAATGAAGGTAGATAAAAGAGGGAGGTCATCTTATGAAAAAACTCTTTAGACTACACTTCGCAGCCATTGCAGTCAGCGATTTGCTACTATTAGCAATTTTTATCTCCAAAACCGATCTCTCTGTAGACTGGCTCCTGCTGTCTGGTTTTATTTTCATCCTTGCTCAAGGACTACTGCTATTTCGCTTGGTCAACCGACTCAAAAAACATTTCTCTGAGATTTATCCTCAAATCAATAAAAAGTTTCGCTTCTACTATTTAGGGGTGCTCATTAGCGATTTTCTATTATTTGTCCTTTTAGCCTTCACTAGTTCTCAGCGATTTTCATCTCTTATGCCAATCGTCACTGGTTGTCATTCTACTTTATATTATCTGACGGCTAGCCACCTAAGAGAAAACTATCCAGACTTTTACGACAAACACATCTCCTTCTGGGAGTGTCTATAAATAAAAACCAAGCCGACTGGCTTGGTTTTCTTATCTATTTTTAGTATCAAGAATGATGGTAACTGGCCCATCATTGACCAGCTCCACCTGCATATCCGCTCCAAAGATGCCTGTCTGAACAGGTACTTCCTGTGCTAGCTTTTGATTGAGAGCATCATAGAAATCTGATGCCATATCCGGCTTGGCTGCACCTGTAAAGGCGGGACGATTGCCTTTCTTGGTATCCGCAAAGAGGGTAAACTGGGAAATAGAAAGGATTTCCCCCTTGATATCCTTGACAGATAGGTTCATCTTGCCTTCTTCGTCTGAAAAAATCCGCATATTGACAAGCTTTCTCACAGCATAGTCCAGATCTTCCTCTTGGTCCTCTGGGCCAACACCAACCAGTAATAAGAGACCCTGATTAATTTTTCCCCTCACCTGACCTCCGATACTCACTTGGGCTTTCTTGACTCGTTGAATGATGATTTTCATAATAGCCTTTCTAGTAACTGAAGGGAGAATTAGCCGTTGGTCCGTTTGACGGAGTAAACCTCTGGCACACTCTTTATCTTGTCCACGACTGTGGTCAGTGTAGAGAGGTTGGAAATACCAAAGGAGACATGGATATTGGCAAATTTCATATCCTTAGTTGGCTGAGCATTAACGGTTGAGATATTCTTAGTTGTGTTGGAGAGAACTTGCAGAACATCATTTAAGAGCCCTGTACGGTTGAGACCATAGATATCAATGTGGGCAGTGTATTCCTTGCTTGAGAATTGATCTTCCCATTCCACATCAAGGAGACGTTGCTCATAGTTTTCTTGGGCACGGAGATTCATACAGTCCACACGGTGAATAGCTACACCGCGTCCCTTAGTGATGTAGCCGACTATGTCGTCACCCGGCACTGGATTGCAACACTTGGCAATCCGAACTAGGAGACCTGAAGCCCCTTCAATGACCACACCACCCTCATGCTTAACCTTGAGGGTTTCTTTGTTTTCGACCTTAACTTCGCCACCTTTGACAAGCTCTTCTGCTTCCGCCTTGGCCTTGGCACGCTCTTCCTCACGGCGTTCCTTTTCGGTCAAACGGTTAAAGACGGTAATAGCGCCAATTTCTCCAAAACCAATGGCTGCGTAGAGAGCCTCCTCTGTCTTGTAGCTGGTCTTTTGAAGAACCTCATCCATATGGCGCTTGTCCATGAATTTATTGGCTACATAGCCGTTTTCTTGGAACTGGGCCATCAACATCTCACGGCCCTTGTTAACGGATAATTCCTTGTCTTGATTTTTAAAGAACTGACGAATCTTGTTGCGTGCCTTGCTAGTCTTGACCATGTTGAGCCAGTCACGACTCGGACCAAAGGAGTTGGGGTTGGTGATAATTTCAACCTGATCCCCTGTCTTGAGCTTGGTTGTCAGTGGAACCATACGGCCATTGACCTTGGCACCAGTCGCTTTTTCACCGACTTTGGTGTGGATTTCATAGGCAAAGTCAATCGGTCCTGAATCTTTTGGAAGGGAGCGAACCGCACCATCTGGAGTAAAGACGTAAATCTCCTCCGCCAGATAGTTTTCTTTAACAGAGTCCACAAATTCCTTGGCATCATCAGCCTGGTCTTGGAGCTCCATCATCTCCTTGATCCAGTTCATCCCAATAGCAGATTCCTTGCTGTTGACCTGCCCTTTAATACCTTTCTTATAAGCCCAGTGAGCCGCAACCCCGTACTCAGCCACTTCGTGCATTTCTTTAGTACGAATCTGGAATTCAATCGGCCCTTTTGGCCCATAAACAGTTGTATGGATAGACTGGTAACCATTGGCCTTACGATTGGCGATATAGTCTTTGAAGCGGCCTGGCATAGGTTTCCAAAGTTCATGCACATAACCCAGCATAGCATAAACATCACTCTGGGTATCTAAGATACAGCGAATGGCAATCAGGTCATAAATTTCCTCAAAGCGTTTCTTCTTATCCTGCATCTTGCGGTAGATCGAATAGATATGCTTAGGACGACCATAGATTTTCCCTTTGAGATTGCGTTCGGTAGCATAGTCCTCCAACTTGGTTACGACTTCGTCGACCAGAGCCTCACGTTCTCTGCGTTTTTCCTTCATCATGTGGGTGATCTTGTAAAACTCAGTTGGATTGAGATAACGGAAAGATAGATCTTCCAACTCCCACTTGACACTGGAAATCCCTAGACGATGAGCAAGTGGTGCGTAAATTTCCATGGTTTCTCTGGAGATCCGTTCCTGCTTGTCCTTTCGCAGGTGTTTGAGAGTCCGCATATTATGCAAACGGTCCGATAATTTAACCAAGATAACACGGATATCCTCTGACATGGCCATAAGCATCTTGCGGTGATTTTCAGCCAATTGTTCCTCGAGTGATTTGTACTCAACCTTACCAAGCTTGGTCACCCCATCAACGATAATCCGAACATCATGACCGAACTCTCTCTCCAAATCATCCAGTGTCGCATCTGTGTCTTCAACCACGTCATGCAAAAAACCACAGGCAACGGTTACGGCATCCAGCTTGAGCTTAGCCAGAATGCCTGCTACCTGAATGGGGTGGATAATATAGGGCTCGCCTGATTTCCGAAACTGCCCACTATGACAATCAACTGCGTAAATCAATGCTTTTTGTACAAAAGCAACGTCTTCCTTTGTTAAATATTCTTTCGTTAAAGCGACTACCTGATCGCCCGTCAAATTCACTTCTTTCGGCATCTATACTCTCCAATTCTTCCTACCATTTTATCACTTTTTTAAGGATATGAAAACTAGAAAAGCCTGTTTTTATGCCAATACCAATCATTAAAAAAACACTGCCAGATTTCTCTAGCAGTGTTTTGACATTTCATTTGTTTAGTAGACTGTTTTTTCAGTTTCTACGTCGAAGAAGTGTGCTTTGTTCAAGTCAAATCCAAGTTCAACTGTTGCACCTGTTTGCAAGTAGTCACGAGCATCCACTTTTGCAACAAATTCGTCTTTACCAACTTGGCAGTAAAGGTGAGATTCTGAACCAAGCAATTCTGATACTGAGATAGTAGCTTTGACAACTGATTCTGGGAATGTTTCAAGGAAAGCAGGTTCTGCGTTCACATCTTCTGGACGGATACCGAAGATCAATTCTTTTCCTTCGTAGCCTTTGTCACGAAGAACTTTCAAAGCACCTTCTGGCACTTTCAAGCGGAAACCGTCAGAAACAATTTCGCTACCAATCAATTTCACATTGATGAAGTTCATAGCTGGGCTTCCGATAAATCCTGCTACAAATTTGTTAACTGGATTTTTGTAAACTTCTTGAGGGGTACCGATTTGTTCAACACGTCCGATAGTACCTGTACCAGCAGGGTTCTTAGTAGCTGACATGATAACGATACGGTCTGCCAATGTCATCGCTTCTGTTTGGTCGTGGGTTACGTAGATGGTTGTAGCACCGATACGACGGTGGATCTTGGCAATTTCAGCACGCATAGATACACGAAGTTTGGCATCCAAGTTTGACAAAGGCTCGTCCATCAAGAACACTTTTGCATCACGGACAATCGCACGACCCATGGCAACACGTTGACGTTGACCACCTGAAAGGTCAGCTGGTTTACGATCCAAAAATTCTTTCAAGCCAAGGATTGCTGCAGCTTCTTGTACACGTTTGTCGATGTCTTCTTTGCTGTATTTACGTAATTTCAAACCGAAAGCCATGTTGTCATATACAGTCATGTGTGGGTAAAGAGCGTAGTTTTGGAATACCATGGCGATGTCACGGTCTTTTGGAGCTACGTCGTTGACAACCACACCATCTATAGATGCAGTACCTTCAGTAATGTCTTCAAGACCAGCAATCATACGAAGAGTTGTTGATTTACCACATCCTGAAGGACCTACGAAAACGATAAATTCTTTGTCTTTGATGTCCAAGTTGAAGTCTTCAACTGAATAGTGTTCGCTGTTTGGATATTTTTTGTAAATGTTTTTAAGATTTAATTCTACCATCGAGGTGAACTCCTTTTGTATTTTGATAGTTTTATTATAGATGAAAACGCTTTACTTTTCTATGGCAAAGTGACCAAAAAAATAAAAAAGTTCTGTGCAACTTGCACAAAACTTTAAAGAATATCTGGTAAAATCAACTGATAACACAAGGTAAGATCCGTTAACTCCTTCAACTGAAGCCCTGTCAATTCTTCCCATCTATCAATCTTGTATTGGAGAGAGTTGCGATGTAGATAGAGTTGCTGGGCTGTTTTAGTTAGGACAGCACTATTTTCCCAGAGAGAAAGGATAATTTCCTGAATCTGATCCTGATCCAAAATCATCTGGTGCAGACATTCTTTAATGACTCTCAGGTCCACAATCCTTTCTCCCATACTCCAAAGATAGAGTTGTGAAAAGGTGTGTACACCTTGGTGACCCTGACGCCACCAAGTCTTAAACAAATCTCGCTCCGTTTTGATTAGGTCTGATAGGGCTTGAGAGCCTGTCTGAAACCACACCTGCCCCAACATGATAGACAGACGAAGGCCAAAGTCATACTCAACCGCTTCAATCGTATCAGATAAGATTGAGCGAACAGAGGTGTACTTATCTTGTTGAAGCACAAACACATAATCCTGAGCCCCGACCTGTAACACTGTTTGGCAGTTGGGAAAGAGAGTTTGCATCATATCCAACCAAGAGGCTAGATTTTCCTGTTGGTAATAAGACAGATGGCAATAAACCAGCTGAATTTTTTTAAATGCTTGCGGTGCCTGCCCCTTCCCCTCAATCAGATAGGGATACCAAGGATTGAGCGAACGAGCCTGCTCCTGCTGGGTCAAAAGGGCAACCAACTGCTTTTCACGCTCGCTGAGCCCAGCTTCCTCCAGTAGAATCCACTGCTGAGAAGCTAAAGGGAGAGTAAGATAGCCTGGTTTCTCAATCGGCTGATCTGAAATCTGAGCTTCAGGAAACCAGTCCTGTAATTCCTTTGCAATCATATTCTAGCCCTCCACTTTTTGGATGCACCAAGAAATTATAGTCTCTAGACGCTCCAGATTTTCAGTCAGATGGAGATAGCCCATCACTGCTTCAAAACCTGTAGACATGCGGTAAGTCACCACATCAGCATTTTTAGCCTTTGTGTGGCTATTGGTATTGCGACCACGTTTGTAGATTTCTTCTTCTTTTTCCGTCAGGACTTGCTCTTCCAACATGAGGGCAATCAAGCGAGCCTGAGCCTTGGCTGACACATACTTAGTCGCCTCTTGGTGGAGTTTATTGGGTTTGGTCATTCCTTTAAGGATGAGATGGCGACGGATATACATGGAGTAAACTGCATCTCCCTCAAAAGCTAGCGCAATCCCGTTAATGAGATTGACATCAATCACGAGTCCACCTCACTCCATCCTTGGTGTCAAGGAGCTTAATTCCTTGAGCCGCTAATTGATCACGGATTTGGTCTGCTGTCGCAAAGTCACGATTAGCACGCGCTTCTTGACGTTTTTGGATTAAGGCTTCAATGTCTGCATCCAAAACTTCCTCAACAAAGACAATCCCAAAGACCTCCAACATAGCCGCAAGAGCTTCCTTAACACTTGCATCATAGTTTCCTGAGTTGATCCATTTGGCCATTTCAAAGACAACTGTAATACCATTTGCGGAGTTGAAATCCTCATCCATAGCGGCAACAAACTTATCTTTAAAAGCCTGTAACTCTTGAGCATCTACAGTCCCAGAAAATGGTTGCTCATAAGTGTTTTTTAGATACTTAAGATTGGTCTCGGCATCACGCACTGCTTTTTCCGTAAAGTTGATAGGTTTACGGTAATGCTGAGTGGCAAAGAAGAAACGCAACACTTGCCCATCAAGAGTTTTAAGGGCATCGTGTACGGTTATAAAGTTGCCCAAGGACTTAGACATCTTGACATTGTCGATATTGACAAAGCCATTATGCATCCAGTAGTTAGCAAAAGTCTTGCCTGTTTTTGCTTCTGACTGGGCAATTTCGTTGGTATGGTGAGGAAACTCCAAATCAGCTCCACCACCGTGGATATCAATGGTATCTCCCAAAATCTCTGTCGACATGACTGAACATTCAATATGCCAACCCGGACGACCAGGTCCCCAAGGACTGTCCCAAGAAATCTCGCCTGGTTTTGCAGCTTTCCAAAGGGCAAAGTCTACAGGATTTTCCTTGCGAGCCGTTTCTTCATCGGTACGACCTGAAGCACCCAGCTCCAAATCTTCCAAGGTTTTATTGGCCAACTTAGCATAGTTGTGAGATTTTTCCACGCGGAAGTAAACATCTCCTTGACTCTCGTAGGCAAAGCCTTTTTCAACCAAGTCAGTGACAAAACGAATGATGTCAGCCATAAACTCTACTACACGCGGATGGCGAGTCGCAGGTTTCACGCCTAAGGCTGTCACATCCTCACGAAAGGCAGCGATGTACTTGTCCGCAACCTCCAGAGGCGTGATACCTTCTTCCTTGGCACGGTTGATAATCTTATCGTCTACATCTGTAAAGTTGGAAATATAGGCAACTTCGTAGCCACGGTATTCGAAATAACGACGAATGGTATCAAAGGATACTGTCGAGCGGGCATTCCCCACGTGGATATAGTTATAAACTGTTGGCCCACAGACATACATCTTTACCTTACCGTCCTCAATAGGTACAAATTCTCGCAAATCACGAGACATGGTGTCATAAATTTTAATCATGCGGTCCACTCCCTTCTCTATTTCTGACTTTTTCGGCTGAAAACCAGCTCTGCAAAAGGGCCAAATTGTCTGAGGCTATCCAGTTGGTAAAAGCGCTGCCCTTCCTCTTGGGTAAAGAGGGGAACCCCCTTTCCTAGGATAAGGGGCGCTATCTGAATAATGAGGTGATCGAAAAGATCCGCATCCAAGAGCGGTCCTACCAAGGAATTACCACCAATCACAAAGACATTTTTGCCTTTGTCAATCTGGCGAACAAAGTCCACCACATCCCCAGCTACTGGCTGGTAATTGCTGACAGGCAGATGCCTATCATGCGTAAAGACATAATTTTCCGTAGCTTGATAAAAACTTTCTACATCTTGTAAATCTTGGATTTCCTCAAAGGTCCGCTTGCCCATGATGGTGATATCCATTTGTCTGTAAAAGTCATCATAGCCTGTATCCTCTACAGAACCAAGCTGATGCAGCCAGTCTATCCTGTGCTGGCTGTCTGCCAAGTAGCCATCCATGGTGATACAGCCGTAAAAATATACTGCCATTCTTGTAGTTACCTTTCTAGTTCCTTTGCTATTGTCAAAGCGATATTGAAAAAAGTCATGGCATCAGCTGTCCGCTCTTCATGGCGGGCATCCCAGGTTCTGTTATGATGATCCACATAGTCAGCTGTGTAGAAGAACTGATAGACTTTACTCTTGCGAAATTGACTCCAAGCCATGATAGCTGAAGCTTCCATGTCCACCACTTGAGCTCCAGCAGCCAAGCGACGTTTGACCTTATCAGGCGTTTCTCGATAAAAGGCATCAGTCGTCCAAGACTTGGTGCGGATATGTTCGATATTGTGCTTGTCAAAGATGGCTTCCAGCTCGATCAGCAGAGACTCGTCATAGGCGACTTCATCACCCGGTGGGGCATAGTGATAGCTAGTTCCTTCATCTCGCAATGCTGCCGCAGGTAGGATAATTTTATCCGCCTCAATTGAGCGGTCCAAAACGCCACAGGAACCTAAAATGATAAAATTTTTGAAGCCTCTGGCCGCCAACTCCTCCAGCTGGCCGACTATCATGGGAGCCCCAATTGGAGCCAACATAACTGCTAGCTTGCTAGGTCCTTGGCCATAAATATACCATGGATGATGGCCGTTTATGCTTTTCAAATAGCCTCCCGGATAGACATCTTCTGACTCAATCAAACGTTTCAGAATTTCGCCATTAAAGGACAGAATGATGGTTTCGCATACCTCTCCCTTGTCATGGACTGGCTTTTCAGTTGGCTCAATAACTGCTGCTACATCTTCAAATTCCTCTAATAGCATAACTTCTCTTTCTTTAAGGCTTCAGCAAATCCGCCTTCATTTTATTTAGACGGCGCAGTTTGGTCTCATCTTTTTTGGCTTCACTGATATAATGAGCCCATTCACGCTGGTGGCTAGGTGGCAGTTTAATAAAGCGCTCCTTAACAAGACCATCCAAGCGTTCTTGCAACTCAAGAACTGCCTGGTTCAAAATTGCATCTGATAAATCTGACATAGTTCTTACCTCCTGTCATACTTCACCTCGATAACTTTGCTACCCTATCCTACAGACTTGATGAATGGTGACTGGCTTCACGGGCATGCTCTAGCTTGTCTAGATAGTACTCTCGTTTTTCTTCAACTTCGTGGATCGTCGGCTCATCTTTCTGTCCATGAACTCGGACGATCTTAGCTGGGATTCCGACAACTGTCACATCGCTCGGAACATCTGCCACAACCACTGCACCCGCCCCAACTTTGGCTTTCTCTCCAATTTCAATAGGGCCAATCACCTGAGCGTGGGCCGAAATCAGCGCCCCTTTTCGAACAGTCGGATGGCGTTTGCCAACATCCTTCCCTGTTCCACCAAGAGTCACTCCGTGATAGAGAAGAACGCCTTTTTCAACAATCGCCGTCTCTCCAATCACCAGACCTGAGCCATGGTCGATAAAAACACCTGAATCAATCTGAGCTCCTGGATGAATCTCAATCTGAGTCCAAAAGCGCCAAAACTGACTGTGCATCCGAGCCATGAGTTTGAAGCCGTGCTTCCAGAGAAAATGCGAGAGACGGTGAGCCGCTAAGGCCTTGACACCTGGATAAGTCAGCAAAACTTCCAAACTGTTGCGTGCCGCTGGATCATTTTCTTTTACAATATCAATGGTTTCGCGCCACCATCCCATACATTTCTCCTTTTCTTATTCTGAATCTTTTGGTGTTTCTGTAAATTCTTTCTTAGGTTTGTGGTCCTTGTGATGACGTGGACGGTGAGGTCGCTCAGACTTTTCACCTTTTTCATCATGCTCAGGTTTTGGCGGACGAGGAAGAAGAGCCTTCATAGAGGCATCGATACGGCCTTTTTCATCAATCTTGATAACCTTAACGTCGACTTCATCACCGATAGCTACCAAGTCCTCGACACGGTTGGTACGAGTCCAAGCCATTTCAGAAATGTGCACAAGTGCATCTGTCTTATCAAAGAGGTTGACAAAGGCACCAAATTTCTCGATACGAACAACCTTAGCATGGTAAACTTCATCCACTTTGGCTTCACGAACCAAGCCAGCGATGATTTCTTTGGTTCGGTTAATGGCATCTTGGTCGCTAGAGTAGATGGATACATTACCTTCTTCGTCAATATCAATCTTAACGCCTGTTTCAGCGATAATCTTGTCGATGGTTTCTCCACCTTTACCGATGACAATCTTGATTTTGTCCACATCAATCTTGATAGTATCAATTTTCGGAGCAGTTGGAGCCAATTCTGGACGAACTTCTGGAATAGTTGCTTCAATCACATCAAGGATTTCAAAACGCGCTTTCTTGGCTTGAGCCAGAGCCTCAGTCAAGATTTCAGCAGTAATCCCTTGGATCTTGATATCCATTTGAAGGGCTGTAATCCCGTCACGAGTTCCGGCAACCTTAAAGTCCATGTCTCCAAAGTGGTCTTCCAAACCTTGGATATCTGTCAATACTGTATAGTTATTTCCATCTGAGATAAGACCCATGGCAATCCCTGCTACTGGCGCCTTGATTGGCACACCACCAGCCATAAGGGCAAGAGTTCCCGCACAGATAGAGGCTTGAGATGAAGAACCGTTTGATTCTAAGACTTCAGCTACCAAGCGGATAGCGTATGGAAATTCTTCCAAACTTGGCAAGACTTGAGCAAGAGCACGCTCACCGAGAGCACCGTGACCAATTTCACGACGACCAGGCGCACCATAACGACCAGTTTCCCCTACAGAATATTGAGGGAAGTTATAGTGGTGCATAAAGCGTTTCTTGTACTCTGGGTCCAAACCATCGATGATTTGAGTTTCACCCATTGGCGCCAAGGTCAAAACTGAAAGGGCTTGCGTTTGTCCACGAGTGAAAAGGCCAGAACCATGTACACGAGGAAGATAGTCGACCTGCGCATCTAAAGGACGGATTTCATCAACCTTACGACCGTCAGGACGCACCTTGTCTTCTGTGATCAAACGGCGCACTTCAGCGTGTTCCATTTGTTCCAAGATTTCAGCCACATCACGCATGATACGGTCAAATTCTTCATGGTCTGCATATTTTTCTTCATACACTGCAGTCACTTGGTCTTTAACTGCTTGAGTTGCAGCTTCACGAGCCAATTTTTCTTCTACTTGAACCGCTTTTTGGAGGTCACTATTGTAAGCTGCGATGATTTCAGCTTGCAAGTCCGCATCCACATGAAGCAATTCCACTTCTGCTTTTTCTTTACCAACAGCAGCAACGATTTCTTCTTGGAAGGCAATCAATTCTTTAACTGCTTCGTGCCCTTTGAGAAGGGCTTCCAACATGATTTCTTCTGACAATTCTTTGGCACCAGACTCAACCATGTTGATAGCGTGTTTGGTCCCAGCTACTGTCAATTCAAGAAGCGATTGCTCAGCTTGTTCTTGAGTAGGGTTGATGATGATTTGGCCATCGACATAACCCACTTGTACCCCAGCGATCGGACCGTCAAACGGAATGTCTGAAATAGAAAGTGCCAAGGATGAACCAAACATAGCTGCCATTGGTGCAGATGCATTATCATCGTAAGAAAGGACCGTGTTTATGACTTGCACTTCATTACGGAAACCTTCCGCAAACATAGGACGGATTGGACGGTCAATCAAACGCGCTGTCAAAGTCGCATCTGTTGAAGGACGTCCTTCACGTTTCATAAAGCCACCAGGAAACTTCCCAGCCGCATACATTTTTTCTTCGTAGTTGACTTGAAGTGGGAAGAAATCCCCAGTTGCCATTTTCTTAGACATAACGGCCGCAGTCAAGACAGTTGACTCACCGTAACGGATGACAACAGAGCCATTTGCTTGCTTAGCAACCTGACCAGTCTCTACGATTAACTCACGACCCGCAAAAGTCGTTTGAAACACTTGTTTTGTCATTTTAATCCCCTTTGGATTGATGAAATTATACGCCTTGCTTACAAAGATCAAGATACTAAGCCGTTAAGCAACTCAAAGGAAAATAGGAAATCGAACGACGGAGCGACTGCTCCTAGGTAGATTTATTTTTTTCCACAGAGTTGTAGGCGTGTTCAATTAATCAAGATATTTTGGACGGTTCGGTTTGCCGAACATTTCTATAGAAAAATAGGAAGGTGACGCCACACTCGATGAGTGCTAGGAAGCTTATCTTTTTTCCTAAGAAATGAGACCAAAATTCAATTAAGAATTTTTTTGATATTTCACTGACACAGTGCGGACGGGAGCAACTTCCTTCGGAATTTCATCCCTAATTTTTAAGCCTGAAGTCTCAAAAATTCCGTCCTAGAAAATAACAGAGTTATTCTCTAGGATACCACTATAGCGTGAAATATCTTTTAACACTCACTTCGTTCGTATTTATTATAGAACCAATTATCAGATTTCGATTAAAAATTAATCAACTATTAAAAAATCCTTAATACCCTAAATACCCTCATCTTTGTATCAAGTACGTACAGAGTCTATTTTATCATATTTTTCTTAAAAAGTGCGGGCTTTTCTATTAAAAAGGAACCATTCCCCTCACCTGAGAAGAATGGTTTGCTTTTTATTATCCTAAAGACTGATGGTTAAACAAGGCATGGGTTGCTTGGTGGATGTATTTTGCTGTTTCAGCATTGTTCATGGTGTAGAGATGCACACCAGCAACATCCTGGGTTACCAAGTCCACGATCTGGTCCACTGCATAGGCAAGTCCTGCTGCTCTGAGCGACTCAGGGTCATGCTCATACTTGTCTAAGATGGCTTTGAATTTGCGTGGAAGGTGGATATTCTCACAAGTCTTCAAGAGACGAAGCGCTTGGTTACGGTTAAGAATGGGCATGATTCCCGCATGAATAGGAACATCAATCCCTGCCAAGGTACACTTGTCTTGGAAATCGTAGAAACGCTCATTGTCAAAGAAAAGTTGCGTTACAAGGCTGGAACAGCCTGCATCCACTTTCTTCTTGAGATTTTGAATATCCGAGATCTGGTTTGGAGAGTCAGGATGCCCCTCTGGGTAGCAAGCGCCAATAATATCAAAGTGAGGAGCTTGTTCCTTGATGAACTCGATCAAATCCGTTGCGTAGCGGAAATCCTTTTGTGGTTCCACATCAGGGATAATATCCCCACGCAAGGCCAAGATTTTCTGTACCCCAACCTTATCCAAGTCTGCAATGGTTTCAGCAACCTTGTCCTTGGTCAGATAGATAGCTGGCAAGTGAGCAATGGTTGGAATCGCCAAGTCATTCTGGATAAAGTCAGCCAAACGAACCGTTGTTTCCTTGATATTAAATTTATTATTGCTGGCAGTCACACTGATAAAGTGAGGTGTCAGCTCCCGCATATCCTGCAAGGCTGAAATAATTTTATCATTACCCACTGCTGGGTTTGGAGGGAACACTTCAAATGAAAGTGACGGTGTTTGGCGTGACATAGTCATTATCCTTTTCTTTTTGATTTCATGATTGCTGAGCCAGCTAGGCCAAGCAGTTCCTTGATCAGTCAGTGTCAAGAGAGAAATCTTATCTTACAATTTCTCACGCGCAGCTTTTGCTGCTTCGACAAGGCGGATCAAGCTTTCTTTTGTTTCTGGAATACCACGTGTTTTCAAACCACAGTCAGGGTTGATCCAAACTTTCTTGCTTGGTACTTTGGCAAGAATAGCATCGATTGTGTGGTCGATTTCGCCTTCATTAGGCACACGAGGAGAGTGGATATCGTAAACCCCAGGTCCCACTTCTGTTTGGAAGTTTTTCGCTTTGAGTTCGTCCAAGATTTCAAGGTTTGAACGGCTTGCCTCAAATGAAATAACGTCCGCATCCATGTTGTCGATAGCTGGGATGATATCTGTAAATTCTGAGTAACACATGTGAGTGTGGATTTGAGTATCTGGTGCAACTGTAGAGTGTACCAAGCGGAAGGCTGGAATAGCCCAATCAAGGTAGTCTTCGTACCAGTCGCTACGACGGAGTGGCAATTTCTCACGAAGAGCAGCCTCGTCGATTTGGATGATTTTCACACCAGCAGCTTCAAGGTCAAGTACTTCATCCTTGATAGCAAGGGCGATTTGAAGAGTTGAGTCCTTGATAGAGATGTCTTCACGTGGGAATGACCAGTTGAGGATGGTAACCGGTCCAGTCAACATACCTTTGACAGGTTTGTCTGTACGGCTTTGAGCATAGCTAGACCATTTGACAGTGATTGGGTTAAGACGAGTGACGTCACCCCAGATGATTGGCGGTTTCACCCCACGCATACCGTAAGATTGTACCCAACCATTCTTAGAGAAGAGGTAACCTGACAAGTTTTGACCGAAGTACTCAACCATGTCGTTA
The DNA here is from genome assembly GCF_900637025.1 of Streptococcus oralis ATCC 35037. Taxonomy (NCBI): domain Bacteria; kingdom Bacillati; phylum Bacillota; class Bacilli; order Lactobacillales; family Streptococcaceae; genus Streptococcus; species Streptococcus oralis. The sequence continues at coordinate 427,209 of NZ_LR134336.1, read as the reverse complement.
CGCTCGAACTCACCGTGTACAAGCACGTCAAATCCAACTTCTTCTTGCCATTTGATCCATTCGTCGATAGTTTCAGCAAGAAAGGCATCGTACTCTTCTTGTGATAATTCACCCTTACGGAAGGCCAAACGTTTGGCACGGACTTCCTTAGTTTGAGGGAATGAACCGATGGTTGTTGTTGGAAGAGCTGGAAGTTTAAAGGCTTCTTCTTGGATAGCTTCACGTTCTGCAAAAGCTGGCAAACGAGTGTAGTCAGCATCTGTCAAACCAGCGATACGCGCACGAAGTTCTGCATTTTCACCCACACGTTCAGTCGCAAAGAGTTCTTTGTTAGCTGCAAGAGCTTCTGCACCTTGACCATTGCGGATAGCATCCAAATCACGAATCTCATCCAATTTTTCAACTGCAAAGGCAAAGTGGTTCAAGATAGCTGGTTCAAATTCTTCGTTAGCTGTTGTAAATGGCACATGAAGAAGTGAGCATGAGCTTGTCAAAACAATGTTTTCAGCTGGGATTTGCTCAAGAACAGCCAAGCTCTTTTCGTAGTTGTTACGCCAGATGTTTTTACCATTGACGATACCTGCATAGAGAGTCTTGTCAGCTGGGAAACCACCTTTAACGAGTTCAAGAGTTTTCTTACCTTCAACGAAGTCAAGACCGATGGCATCTACTGGCAATTTTACAAGGTCAGAGTAGACGTCACGAACGTCTCCGAAGTAAGTTTGAAGCAAGACTTCAAGACCTTTTTTATCAGCCAAGAGTTTGTTGTAGAGGTTCAAGAAGAGAGCTTTTTCTTCAGCTGTCAAGTCTTTGACAAGAGCAGCTTCGTCCAATTGGATACGAGTTGCACCAAGTTCAGCCAATTTAGCGAAAACTTCTTGGTAAGCAGCTACTAAGCTATCTACAAAGTCTTCAGCTTTCACGCCTTCTTCAAAGTCTGATAATTGAAGGAAAGTGAATGGACCTACAAGGACAGGACGAGTGTTCAATCCAAGTTCTTTTGCTTCTTGGAACTCATCGAAGATCTTGTGACCTGCCAATTTAACTTGAGTGTCTTTTTCAAATTTAGGAACGATGTAGTGGTAGTTAGTGTTGAACCATTTCTTCATCGGAAGGGCACGAACATCCCCTTTTTCACCTTGGTAACCACGTGCCAAAGCAAAGTAGCGCTCAAGGTCAGACAAGTCCAAGTTTTGAACGGAAGCTGGCACCACGTTGAAGAGGAAAGCAGCATCTAGGAAGTTGTCATAGTGAGAAAAGTCATTTGATGGGATTTCAGTGATGCCTTTTTCTTTGACAATGTTCCAGTGTTTTGCGCGCAATTCTTTTGCTGCTGCAAGGAGTTCTTCTTCTGAGATTTCTTTTCTAAAGTATTTTTCAGTTGTAAATTTTAATTCGCGGAATTCGCCCAAACGAGGGAAACCGATGATTGTAGTTGACATGATGTGTCCTCCAAAAATTGTTATTGAAACTATCTTAACAGAAAAGAAACTGTCTGTATAATTGTAAATAATTAGGCTTTGATATAGTTTGAAACTATACCACTCTTTTGGACAAAAGAAAAAGACTTGAGACCAGTGTCTCAAATCCTTTGTATTGCTTGTTTTATGGCTGTATTTTAGTTAGAATGCTCAAACGAGCTATTGATGATTCTTATAAGTGACTATGGCTTGTTATTAGAGAAGACTATAGGTTGATTTTCCTTTGGTATTTTTGATATTTCCCTGAAAAAGTGCGGACGGGAGCAAATTACTTCGTAATTTCATACCTAATTTTTGAGCACTTCGCCTTTTCATTTCTATGCTCAGGCTAAAATAGTTCCCCGAACTATTTTACTCTCAAAAATTCCGTTCTAGATAATAATAAATTATTATCTAGAATACCACTATAGTAGGAAATATCTTCTAAAAGCTCACTTCGTTCGCCCTTGGCTTTTAAATACAACTCAAAAGTTATTAAAATTAAATCCAAATACTTACAAAAAGAAGACCTTAGAAAAACTCTAAAGGTCTCATCTTTATTATTCGAAAAAATAGCGAAAAGAGCTATAATGTGGAGCTAATCCTGACTCTTAGTCTAGCTCTATCCCCTTCTCACGGAGATTAGCCAGACACTCCTCATAATATCCAGCGTCATGCTCACTATAGACGGGATTACCTAGGTTCTCCTCAGGCAAGTCTTGATAAGGAGGACAGGTCTTGCCACGGTAGTTCTTGTCCAGCCACTCTGGACTGACATTATAGCCACGGTTAGCCATCTCCTCCATGATCAAGCGATGATAGGCATAGAGACGATAGGGCGAGTGGGTAAAGACATAGTCCACCGTCGCATGCTTTCTGCCCCAGCCATTGCCACGCAGGGCGCAGCACTCTCGATGTTGCCCCAAAAGTTGAGGACGGGGAAGTTGTGAAATCAAAGCCTCATGCCAAAGTCTCATAGGAGTCTCCTTTCAGTAAGGTCGAGTGTTGCAAGTAGGTATTGGGATAGAGTTCAAGCAAGTCTCGAGTTTTAACGATCAAGTCTTCCTTAGAAACCTGACCAAAGCGGTAGCGATCCAGCAAGAGCATGTAGTCCTTGCGCTCGGCATCTGTCGCTTTCTTTTTGAAATAGCCCCAAATATGCTGAAAGGCATTGCAAACCTGACCTCTATGTTCTGGAATCTGGCAGGCACGGTCAATCATCTCTTGAACCTGACTCAGCTCCACCTGTTCATTCTTCAAGTATTGGCGAATCTCATTGTAAATATTGCTAGAATGACTCAAAACAAGATATTTGTTCCTAGCCCAGAGTTGCTGGCACTGGGATTTTTGATTAGTTTGTTCCATCTTTCTCCTTACTTTCTATCAGTTTCCAGGAAATATGGAAACAAAGTAACAGCCCTATGAAGTAGACTCTTAAAGTATGCTTTATTTCTTATTAATACTATTTTCTAGTATTTCAATCTCTTTTAAAATGGTATTCAAATGATCTTTGTATTGTATAATTTTTTGATTATCAAGTAAATTTGTCATTTTCTCATGGTTAAGTCTATAACACCAGTACTTATGAGCTAATTTAATATAAGCACAGTACTCTTCCTTATTCGTAATTAGAGACTTACCTGATTCTATCAATTCGTTAACAAATGTTTCATCAATACCATAGATATCTTCAAAGAACTCTCCAGCAGTTTTATAGCTATCCAAAAATTTTTCTAAAATCAATCTATTCCCAATTCCCATTGTTAAAGAACCAGCATTAATGATGGGAGTTTTAAAGCCTTCATAATATTGATTAATAAAGTAAGCAAAAGTATCAAATCTATCGTTCCCTAAAGACTTTTTTATGATATTTAAACCACCAGTTTTAGGCATTATACTGATGTTCAAAGGCGAATAACGAATAACGCCAAGAGAATCCTTTAACCCTTCCGAAATATTGGTCTCCTTTAAAATTGACTCATAAAGTTTAGTACCTTTATTAAAGACTGTAGAATCTATATTAAAAGATACATCTCCGTTAACTTCGATTGATTCCACTTTATTTGAGAAAAGAAATATTTTTCCCTCTTTATATAAACTTTCCCCATAATATTTCAAATAAAAATCCCAAGCCGATTTATCTGAATCACTACTAAATTCATGATGTGAGGCCAATGTTATTTCTACACTTGTTTGATTTTCTTCATTTTCATTTGACTTCATAAGCACACTTCCTTTGCTATATCCTTGTTTTCTCCTTCAAAAACTTTTTAAGTTCAGCATCAGCTTCTTGTATGGTTCCGTGGAATTGGTTCAGCATTTCTTATAGTTCCGAAAATATTTTTTATTTTTTCTACATTCCATCCATCTTCATAATTTTGAAACCTAATTTGTGGAGTATTACTTTGTTTTTTCATATAATTTATTTTTCCTATACTCATCTAAAATATTTTTAACAACTTTGGTTACTGCTATTTCTTCTTTGTCCCATTTGCTATTCTGCTCATCTCCTTCATAGTTGTAACCTAAACAAACCTTCTCACTTTCTTTTTTTATTTCAACTAGAATATCAGCTTTATTGTCTTCAACATATTTTTTAATAGCTTCTCTTTCATCATCGTTTTTAAAAACTGGGATTAAACTTAAATGTTGTCTTAGTGCTTCGCCATCTTGCTCAAGTAATTCCTCTAACAAATACATCAAATTAATTTCAACGGAGTCTGCTAAATAATAGTAAAAATTAGTTTTTAAATTTATATTGTTTACTCCTTCAAATAATTTTAAAAAATTATATCGTGGTTGAACAGACAATCCTCTATATTCATCAATGTAGTGAGAACTAAACTCGAATAAAATTGTTTGGTGATACTTTATCCGTAAAATCTCCCATGTGGTTCTTACGTTAGGATGGATGAGTGCATAAACTGGAGCCCGGAGTTCATCGTTCTGTGGATCATCAACTAATTCCATTGTATATTCAGGAAATTTCTCATAATACCAAGATCGAGTTTCATAATTCCCCTTCATCTCAGTCCAATGATCGTGGTCAGTTATATAGTTAATAACACGTTCCTTAGGGAAAGGAGTTAATCCAAATCTAAATTCGAATAATTTTTCAATATCGCCTATTTCTGCCTGATTATCAATTGCAGTATTTTTTGCACCTCTCCTTACGTATATTTGATTTTCTTTCACTTTATTATACTTTTTTGTCAAATAAAAAGGAACTTTACTAGACTTTCTAATTACAAGAACTTCTATATTACCATCGTTAATACTTCTTAGCTCAACTGATGGTACACAATCTCCAGCCCAAGATAAATTGTGTAAAAAATCCTGATAACTTTCTTGTGTCCACTTATTAGAGAATTGCTTAACTCCTGTTATCTTAACTGGTTTATCTTGAATTCCCATGACAATGTATGCGTCCCGGTTACTTAAATTATTTGCCATACAAATAATATCATGGAGAAGGTCTCCCTTTTTCTTGTTCTTATCCTTTTCACTTTGACCTTCATAGAAATATGGCTTTTCTTTAAAATCCCAATATTCCCCTTCTGCTTCTTGATAAAAAAACTCTCTTACAATATCTTCAATTTCTTGATTCGTCAGCATTAAAGCTCCTTTTCATTTTTGGTATTCTAGAAATCCCTTTTCTTCTCAGACCTTTTATTCTAGCGTCTTTACTATTTCTAGTTTTTAACACATATAGTTGTACAAAGAAAGAATAAGCTAGAATAGCTTTTTGAACCATTAAATAATTCACATTCTTTTCATCAACTAAACCATGCATAAACAAATTTCTATTCAATGGGAGCGTTCCTTCATCATATTCTTCGTCTAAGCTCTCAAATCTCTTGAAAAGATTTATCTCCCTAAAACCTTTATCATGATATTCAGAAATATAAGCAATATGAGAAATTAACTCTTTCAGGTATTCATCATGATTCAAAGAATCCATAAAATTTTTAAACGATTTTTGAGAAACTTTAATTTCAGATTGCTTTTTCTCTTGTTCTTGTATTTGGAGTTTAGCTAGTACATTTTCAATTCTTTCACAGCAAAACATGACCATTGTTTTATACATTTTTAGCTGTTCAAGATTTTGTAGTTGACAAATCTCTTTATATGTTTTTAGAGATTTAGGAACAAAATCATAAACTGTTCTACCATATTTTTCCTCCCATAATGATAGATATTTCATCAGTACAATATTAGCTTCTTTTTGGTTTTCTATTTCATATGATCCCATTTCATCAATGAATAATAACGGAGGATAAATATCATAGTGCAAGAATTGTGCTATTTTTCTTTTATCAAGCTCCTCTAAGTCTTTTTCATATTTTTCGAAATCAATTGAAGAAAAAGTATCTATTAAGGATTTAAATGTATAGGAATACGACTCAGTTATCTTATCACTCAATGAAAGCAATGGACTAAAATCTATTTTTGGCATCTCTATTTGCGATAATATTTTTAAACATGCCTCAGAAATCGGCCTCATCTTCTCAGAAATATCTAAATTGATTTTTTGAAAGTTAACTCTAACTTCTTCTAAACTTGAAATCTTTGAGTTCATTTCTTTAGAGACTTTCTCAGATTCCTTTTTATTTTCTTCTTCGTTATTACAATCTACCATAAACTCTTCCTTCATTACAATAATTTATAAATTAAAATATAAGTTATACCCAATTACAATTCTAGAGAATTACTCACTCAAATTATACCACGAATCTACCAAAAAAAACGTCTTTAGATAATAATATATCTAAAGACGTTTGTTTTTATCCTGCTACTTGTGTAGTTTCTTCTACTTTAACTTTCTTATCCTTCTTATTGGAACCAGTCAATCGCCGCTTGCTATCTCGGATGCTATTGAGGTCTTTAAGGAGTTTGGTCAGGTGCTCTTTTTCAGGATAGGCTTCTGCGCTGGCTGCAGTATAGCGCATAAAGAGGTCGTAGATACTGGTTAGTTCGGTGCGGACTTGTCTGGTCTTTCCGACTTCCTTTGCAGACTTATGCGCACGCGCCTGACTTTCCACCTTATCATACTCCTCCTGCGCACTAATCACCGCAGTCAGCATGGGTGTCAGTCCTAGGCTGGTCACTGCCGTATGGTAGGGTTCTTCGCTCAGCGTTTTGAGTAAACTCTTGATTTCTGCCGTTTCCACATCATTGCTATGCTTGGTGATATCCTTGTACTTGGCAAAGACTGGTTTCAAAGTCTCATGGGCTTCTTTGAGTTTGGTCTCCTTGATCTTAGCAAATCCTCGATGAAGAGTAAAGAGACCGACTAGGGCACTGTCACGATTGCGATCGACTTCGGTCAGGTTCGTCGCCTCTTTCTTTTCTACAATAGCGAGTTGGCCTTGGAAGTCTGCTAGTTTGCTCTTGAAGGAATCAAGGTGCTTACTATACATAGGCTCGTCCTTATGTGCCTTGGCAAAAACTTCTAGTAGTTGACCCGTGTCTACCATGAGACTTTCAAACTCGCGGTTGGTAAAGTTGGTATAGCTTAGCGGATGGATAGTGAATGTTTTTGTCATGATGATAACCTTTCTTTTTTCATTATTTCAAAAAGGAGTTTTCCCTTAAATTTATAAATCCATTCTAACAGTTACTTTAAAAGATTTGTCCCCCTTCCTCTGAACTGTCAATATTTCCATCTAAAATGTACTTCTCAGGGCAAATCTTTTATTTCCAAAACAAAAAATCTCTATCTGACTGGAAACATATCTGTCTGTCAGCTAGAGACTCTTACTATTTTTAGATTTTAACTCTTCTAACTTTAGAATACATCTAAACTTTAGGAAAGACGACTATTCGAAAGCTCGAAGACTCCAAAACTTTCTCAGCTAGACCATTCGAAGCTTAGAATGCCCATAAATTTATGTATTTCTTGTCATTCTAAGTTTAGAATGCATATAAACTTTAGTGAATTCATATCTTCGAAACTTCGAATAGCTACCTCCCCTACTCCAACTGGCTTTTAACTTTCTTCTTAGTCAAGGTACGGTCGTTTTTGTTAGAGAGAGCTTGGATACGAGCTTCGAGAAGGGTTTTCCGTCCGGCCTCTGTTCGTGTGTAGACGAGATGATAATGTCCGATAGTCGGCGTCAGAAAGTCGAGGAATTTCTGTGCTTCTTCCTTGCGCTTGTCAAAAAGACTTGGCACGACATAGTAAGGTGACTGACCTTGCCGGACTTTCTCTGCCTTCAAGAGATAGCGCTGGTTGTCCACTGGAGCAAAGAACTCTCCCACAGTCTGAGCAAACAACTCCTTGTCCCTCATGCTTCCTCCCTTGAGATAGGCAAAGACCATGTAATTTTCCTTATTCTCCTCTACCTGAACACGGGATTGATCATCCGTTAGATGCCCCGAATCTAGCATAGCCTTTCGGATTTGCTCACCCAGAGACTGCAAGCGTTTATAAGGACTCTTATAGCAGAGGTAGCGCCAAGATGCAAAGACCAAAAAGAGGAGACAGGCTACTGTAAGCCACCAAACACCAATCAGTCTCAGTCTAAATAGCAAGACCAACAAATCTACTGCCAACAGGAGCAATGACATGCGAACCCATTTTAATGCATCAAGCAAGAGCATAACTGGGATTTTCTGTTTTTGGGTTGCGACTTCTGTAACTATCTCGAACTGATCCGCTACGACAAGAGCATCTTGCCATTTTAGTCTCAAGCCTGCTCGATCCTTGGAGAGACTCTTAACTCGCTCATTGTACTCACTAATTTGCTTTTTCTTAAAAGGGGGCTTTGGAAAATCCAAACGATCCAAACCGGTCTCAATACTCTCCTGATTATAGGCCAAGCCAAGAAAATGCTCCATCCGTCGCGACAAGGTCTGCAGATCCTGATTGCTCTCTGGTCTAGACTCCTCACCAGGAAGAGTGATAAGTGCTTGCGCTTGAACGGCTACCAGATGCCAGATGTTACTGGTCTTTTCTGGATGGCACGGCCAGATACGAATGGCACGGCCACGCATCTGGTTACTCAGCATAAAGCTCCCCACAAAGCTTCCGAGGATTAGGGAATTAACACAAGGAGCATCCCAACCCTCTCCGAGGAGAGATTTGGTTCCGACTAGGACTTGAATCCGCCCTCGTTGAAAAAGCTCCGTCACTGTCGCTACGATTCCCTTAGCTGAGCTTGGAAAACCAACCTGCACATAATCTTTTTGATCTAAGTGACCAATAGATGAGAAACTAAGAGGAACCTGAGGCAAGAGTTCCTTCAACTCTGCTACCACATCGGTAGGCAAAATTACTACACTACCTGACAAGACAGCCAAAGATACAGGAATCTCTTGCTCCTGAGCTTTTCGACGAATGCTTTCAAAATAAGGGAGAACCCCCAACTGAGAAATGGTTGCCTGATTATCTCCCAGATAGGTAGCAAAATCCTTGCGAATATAGTCAGCTAGTACTAACTGTCTCAGTTCCTGACCTAGACTCTCATACTCCGTCAAAAAGATATCGACAATGGCAGACAACTTCCCCAGAGATTGGGTTAAAAGCTGGTCAGAAGCCTTAGACTTAACCAGATAAACCTGACGTTTTTCCACCAAGCCACGCGCCTTCAAGTCAGCCTCTAACTTTTTCCTATATCCATCTGGATCCTCATACCAATCTGGTGTCTGATAGAGTATGCTCTGCAACAGCGTCTCCAGCCAGTAGGAGGTCAATGCTGGAAGCTTCTGGGTTCCCAGTAAATTTTGTAAAGAGGAAGGAATCGTTAACCCCTGAGAATGCATATAAATCAACATAGCAGACAAGAACTTGGGATCTTCTAAGAGCAAATCAGATGAAATATCCCCTTTGAGGACCTTAGACCCTGCTACAAATGTTTGAAAATCAGGATCAACTATAAGGTGATGAATATAGTCCCACTTAGTCTCCTCAAACCGTTTGAGACGTTCCGCCTCTTCAGCTGTTGGTGAACACATATAGACAAAATCCTGATGAGGGCAAAGAGTGTCTTCCTTGACTAGTTCAGGTACCGTGATTTCTTGGTCGATTTCCCCACACATACGGATATAGCGTTCCCAGAGTTCAGGATCGCTGTCATAAGGTGGTGTCGCTGTCAGGGAGATGAGTTTCAGCGGTCCATACTGCTTGCGAAAGGCTTCCAGACTTTTCCACCATTCATTGCGCAGGTGGTGGCATTCGTCCAAACAAAGAGTCGCAACTTTCTGAGCTCTTAGGCTTGCAAGCAAATCAAACCCCACAAAATCCTCTGCTTCTCCATCTTCTTGTGATTGAAGTTGGTTCATGGCACTATGAAAAGCCTGATAGGTCACAATTGTTAATGCCTTCATCTCCTTTAAGTTTTGGGAAACGAGATCTGAAATCTTCTGTTCGTTCTCTAGAAAGGCTGTTTGAATCCTGTCCACCCATTGTTCACGAATGGTGACAGTCGGAACTAAAACAAGGGCTGGGTTGCCAAAACGAGCGATTAGCTCGATACCAATGGTTGTCTTTCCAGACCCTGGAGCAGCCACTAGATGAACATGACCGTCTGCTTGATAGTCCTGAAAAAGATCCAAGACCTGTTTTTGATATTGGCGCCAGCTTCCTTTAAAGTTTAAACCTAACATGATACCCCCTCATTCTATACCATCATTTTCTTATTCTCATTTTACCACACTTATTTCACCAGTCAGATAATCCAGATAGTTTTTATTATCAAAATATGGTATAGTAGTATCATACTATCTATGAGGAGTTTACATGTCACAGGATAAGCAAATGAAAGCTGTTTCTCCCCTTCTACAGCAAGTCATTAATATCTCATCTATCGTCGGGGGAGTCGGCACCTTGATTTTCTGTATTTGGGCCTATCAGGCGGGTGTTTTACAGTCCAAGGAAACCCTATCGGCCTTTATCCAGCAAGCTGGGGTTTGGGGACCACCACTCTTTATCTTTTTACAGATCTTACAAACCGTCGTTCCGATCATTCCGGGAGCTTTGACCTCAGTGGCTGGGGTCTTTATTTACGGCCACATCATCGGGACTATCTATAACTATATCGGCATCGTAATTGGCTGTGCCATTATCTTTTACCTTGTGCGCCTCTACGGAGCCGCCTTTGTTCAGTCCGTCGTCAGCAAGCGCACCTATGACAAATACATCGGCTGGCTAGATAAGGGCAATCGTTTCGAGCGGTTCTTTATCTTTATGATGATCTGGCCTGTCAGCCCAGCTGACTTTCTCTGTATGCTGGCTGCCCTGACCAAGATGACCTTCAAGCGCTATATGATTATTATCATTTTGACCAAACCCTTTACCCTAGTGGTTTATACTTATGGTTTGACCTACATTATTGATTTCTTCTGGCAGATGTTTTGAGAATAGAAAAATCCGTTTGGTTTCCCAAGCGGATGTTTTGTTTATTTTATTTTGCGACACTCTTAGCAAGAACAAAGTTTCCAAGTGTGGCAGAACCATTTCCTGCAACTGCTGGCGTCACGATATAGTCACGCACGTCTGGTACTGGTAGGTAGCCATTGAGAAGAGCTGTGAATTTCTCACGCACACGGTCCAGCATGTGTTGTTGGGCCATAACCCCACCACCAAAGACGATCACATCTGGACGGAAAGTCACTGTAGCATTGACCGCAGCTTGAGCGATATAATAGGCTTGAACATCCCAGACAGAACTGTTGAGTTCGATGTTTTCACCACGAATACCTGTACGGGCTTCGAGACTTGGACCAGCCGCAAAACCTTCCAAACAGCCCTTGTGGAAAGGACAAACGCCGTTAAATTCTTTTTCCTCGTCCATTGGGTGTTTAGCCACATAGTAGTGACCCATCTCAGGGTGACCGACACCTCCGATAAACTCACCACGTTGGATAACACCTGCACCAATCCCTGTACCGATCGTGTAGTAAACCAAGTTTTCGATACGACCACCAGCATTGTTACGAGCAACTACTTCACCATAGGCAGAGCTATTTACGTCAGTGGTGAAATACATGGGTACGTTGAGGGCACGACGTAGGGCACCAAGTAGGTCTACATTTGCCCAGTGAGGTTTTGGAGTCGTTGTGATAAAGCCATAGGTTTTTGAGTTTTTATCGATATCGATAGGACCGAAGGAACCGATGGCAAGACCTGCAAGATTGTCGAATTTTGAAAAGAACTCGATGGTTTTATCGATAGTCTCGATAGGAGTTGTTGTAGGAAACTGTGTTTTTTCTACAATGTTAAAATTTTCATCCCCGACAGCACAGACAAACTTTGTACCGCCCGCTTCTAAGCTTCCATATAATTTTGTCATGATAAACCTCTTATCTTTGTTTTCTCTATTATAGCACATTTTAAAGGGCTAGATTTCTCAATATTTTAGATTTTCCTCTGTAAATCTTACCATCCAAGTAAAAACGAACAAACATAATATTTGTTCGTTTTATTTTTAAATCTGATTTTCGAAGAGGACTAGGCTTTCACTTCGATGATAGCGTCACCCTTGACAACTGAACCGCTTGCGACTGGTGTCACAGAAGCATAGTCTGCTGTGTTGGTTACGATAACCATTGTTGTATCATCAAGACCTGCAGCAGCGATTTTGTTTGAGTCAAATGTTCCAAGAACGTCACCAGCTTTGACCTTGTCGCCTTGAGCAACTTTTTGTTCAAAGCCTTCACCGTTCATAGTCACCGTGTCGATACCAACGTGGATCAAGATTTCAGCTCCATTTGCTGTCTTCAAACCATAAGCATGTCCTGTAGCAAAAGCAATCGATACTTCTGCATCAGCTGGTGCGTAAACCACGCCTTGGCTTGGTTTCACTGCAATCCCTTGTCCCATTGCACCACTTGAAAAGACTGGGTCGTTAACATTCTCAAGAGCAACCACGTCCCCAACGATCGGAGTTTGGATTGTTTCATTTTGAGGAGCTACTGGAATGTTACCAGTCGTTTCTTCTTGAACCAAACGTTCTGTCGCTACTTCAGAAGCAACTTCTTTTTCGTCCTCGTAACCAAACATGTAAGTAAGGGCAAAACCAAGAACGAATGATACAGCTACCATAAGAAGGTATTGGAACAATTGACCATTCCCAACGTACAACATTGTACCAGGGATGATGGTGATACCATTACCAGTACCAGCAAGTCCAAGGATTGAAGCCAATCCACCACCGATAGCACCAGCAATCAATGAAAGGAAGAATGGTTTACGGAAACGTAAGTTTACCCCGAAGATAGCAGGCTCTGTAATACCGAGGAAGGCAGAAAGAGCAGCTGGGAAAGCAAGTGTTTTTAGTTTAGGATTTTTCGTTTTAACACCAACCGCAACAGTTGCAGCCCCTTGAGCTGTCATAGCAGCAGTGATGATAGCGTTGAATGGGTTGGCATGGTCCGCAGCAAGCAATTGCACTTCAAGTAAGTTGAAGATGTGGTGCACACCTGATACGACAATCAATTGGTGAACCCCACCGATGACCAAACCACCAAGACCAAATGGCAAAGCAAGAATTGCTTTTGTTCCGAGAAGGATATAGTTTTCAACAACGTGGAAGACTGGTCCGATGACAAAAAGTCCAAGGATAGACATGACCAAAAGTGTCACGAACGGTGTCACCAAGAGATCCAAGACATCTGGAACTACTTTTCGGAGGCCTTTTTCAAACTTGGCTCCGACCACCCCAATGATGAAGGCTGGAAGAACAGAACCTTGCAAACCAACAACAGGAATGAAGCCAAAGAAGTTCATAGCTGTTACTTCACCACCTGATGCTACTGCCCAAGCGTTTGGAAGTGAACCAGAAACCAGCATCATACCGAGGACGATACCAACGGCTGGATTTCCACCGAATACGCGGAAGGTTGACCATACAACCAAACCTGGCAAGATGATGAAGGCTGTATCTGTAAGGATTTCTGAGTAAATCTTCACATCATCTGGAAGTGTCATTCCAAGAGCGTTCATGAGACCACGAAGACCCATGAAGAGACCAGTTGCTACAATAACTGGGATGATTGGCACGAAGACATCACCGAAAGTACGGATAGCACGTTGGAACCAGTTTCCTTGTTTAGCAGCTTCTGCTTTCATGTCTTCTTTAGAAGAGGTTGGCAAACCAAGTGCAACGACTTCGTCGTACATCTTGTTTACTGTACCAGTACCAAAGATGATTTGGTATTGACCTGAGTTAAAGAAAGCTCCTTGAACTTTATCCAAGTTCTCAATCACTTCCTTATTGATTTTCCCTTCATCTTTGACCATGACACGTAGACGAGTCGCACAGTGGGCAACACTGTTGACATTTTCACGTCCGCCAAGGGCTTCGATGACTTTTTTTGCAATATCCTGATTGTTCATTTGCAAAAATCTCCTTATAAAATTTTGTTCTTGTTTGAAAGCGATTTTATTCGCCCTACGACTATTATTTTATCACGTTTCTAAAATATGTCAAGCGTTTTGCAGAAATTTTTATTCCCTTTCTTTTTTCTCTGATTATTTTTGCTCGTTTTTGAGGGAAATTCTCTTTTTCCTCAAAAAAATATCTTTATACTTGAGGAATCAAGGCTTTTGTTTACATTTTCTTTCATTTTTTCGTGAAAATTTGCCAGATTTCCTTTACTTGATTCATGGCAATCGTTTGACATATTTTTCTTTTTTTTAACATAAAAGACTTGCTTTTTTTGCCGAAAACGTTTACTATTATTATAGAATAGAACTTTTGGAGGAAAGATAAAATGGAATGGACAACCGAGCGCCGTTACAGACGCTATGAAGACTGGTCTAATGATGAAATCAAGCAAATCAAGGAAAAGATGGCACAATCTCCTTGGCATACTCGTTACCATGTCGAGCCTAAAATGGGGCTTCTCAATGATCCAAATGGCTTTTCTTATTTTGATGGCAAATGGATTCTCTTTTACCAAAACTTCCCCTTCGGTGCAGCCCATGGATTGAAGTCTTGGGTGCAGCTTGAAAGTGATGATTTAGTGCACTTTACAGAAACTGGAGTCAAAGTTTTGCCAGATACTCCATTAGATAGCCACGGTGCCTACTCTGGTTCTGCCATGCAGTTTGGCGATCAGTTGTTCCTATTTTATACTGGAAATGTCCGTGATGAAAATTGGATTCGTCACCCTTACCAGATTGGTGCTCTGATGGATAAGGATGGCAAGATTACAAAGATTGACAAGATCTTGATTGACCAGCCATCAGACTCTACTGATCACTTCCGTGACCCACAAATTTTCAACTTTAAGGGGCAATATTATGCCATCGTGGGTGGTCAAGACTTGGAGAAAAAAGGCTTCGTCCGTCTCTATAAGGCTATAGATAATGACTACACCAACTGGCAAGCAGTTGGCGAACTTGACTTTGCTAACGATCGCACTGCCTACATGATGGAATGTCCAAATCTAGTCTTTGTAGGGGAGCAACCTGTCCTTCTCTACTGCCCACAAGGATTGGATAAGGCTATTCTAGACTATGACAATATCTATCCAAACATGTACAAAATCGGGGCTTCCTTTGATCCTGAAAATGCCAAAATGGTCGATGTGTCTCCATTGCAAAATCTAGACTATGGTTTTGAAGCCTATGCAACGCAAGCCTTCAACGCTCCAGATGGACGTGCACTAGCAGTAAGTTGGCTTGGGTTACCAGATGTTTCCTACCCATCTGACCGTTTTGACCACCAAGGAACCTTCTCATTGGTCAAAGAACTCACTATCAAAGATGGCAAACTCTACCAATACCCTGTCGCAGCCACCAAAGAACTCCGTTCTTCTGAAGAGGTCGTCTCAAACCGTACTCAAACCAATAACACCTATGAACTCGAGCTCAACTTGGAGACCAATAGCCAAAGCGAGATTGTCTTGCTTGCTGATAAAGAAGGCAAGGGGCTTTCAATCAACTTTGACCTTGTCAATGGACAGGTGACAGTGGATCGTAGTCAGGCTGGTGAACAGTACGCCCAAGAATTTGGTACGACTCGTTCTTGCCCTATCAATAACCAAGCTACAACTGCTACTATCTTCATCGACAAGTCAGTCTTTGAAATTTTCATCAATAAAGGAGAAAAAGTATTTTCTGGTCGTGTCTTCCCACATGCAGACCAAAATGGTATCCTCATCAAGTCTGGAAACCCAACTGGAACTTACTATGAATTAGATTATGGTCGCAAAACTAACTGATGTCGCAAAACTTGCAGGCGTCAGCCCTACTACCGTCTCACGGGTCATCAATAAAAAGGGGTATCTATCTGAGAAAACCATTCAAAAGGTTAATGAAGCCATGCGAGAATTGGGCTACAAACCCAACAATCTGGCTCGAAGCCTCCAAGGAAAATCTGCCAAGTTGATTGGACTTATTTTTCCAAACATCAGTCATGTCTTTTATGCGGAGTTGATTGACAAGTTGGAACACCAACTCTTCAAAAATGGCTACAAGACCATCATCTGCAACAGCGAACACGACTCTGAAAAAGAACGAGAGTACATTGAAATGCTGGAGGCCAATCAGGTCGATGGTATCATTTCTGGAAGTCACAACTTGGGAATCGAAGACTACAATCGTGTGACAGCACCGATCATTTCCTTTGACCGAAATCTATCACCAGACATCCCTGTCGTCTCCTCTGACAACTACGGTGGCGGTGTCCTCGCAGCCCAAACTTTGGTCAAGACTGGCGCCCAGTCTATCATCATGATTACAGGAAATGACAATTCCAACTCACCGACTGGACTGCGCCATGCTGGCTTTGCCTCTATTCTCCCGAAAGCGCCTATTATCAATGTTTCGAGTGATTTTTCTCCCGTCCGAAAAGAAATGGAAATCAAAAATATCTTGACCCATCAGAAACCAGATGCGATTTTTGCTTCAGATGATTTGACAGCTATCCTGGTTATCAAAATCGCTCAAGAGCTGGGAATTTCTGTTCCTGAAGATCTCAAGGTCATCGGCTATGATGGGACCTACTTTATCGAGAACTACTATCCTCACCTGACAACGATTAAGCAACCTATGAAAGAGATTGCCCACCTCACTGTCGATCTTCTCTTACAGAAGATTGAAGGCAAAGAGGTCGCGACAACTAGTTACTTCTTACCAGTCACACTATTACCAGGAAAAAGTATTTAATACTCTTCGAAAATCTCTTTAAACCATGTCAGCTTCCATCTGCAACCTCAAAACAGTGTTTTGAGCAGCCTGCGGCTAGTTTCTTAATTTGCTTTTTGATTTTCATTGAGTATAAACACAAGAAAACTCAGACGAATTCGTCTGAGTTTTTTATGATCTTAAGTTTTCGAGATAGCGCTGGGCTGTCTCTAAGTTAAAGGTTTTATCTGCGATGAGGCGCTCAACGAGGGGAGCTACCTCGGACTCACTAGCACCTGCTAGGAGCGCTAGGGATTTGGCCTGTAATTTCATGTGGCCTTGCTGGATGCCCGTACTTACTAAGGCTTTGAGGGCCGCAAAGTTTTGGGCAAGACCGATGGACACGATAATCTGAGCCAATTCCTTGGCTGAAGGATTTCCTAGTAGTTCATGACTGAGGGCTACACGAGGGTTGAGACCGATAGAGCCACCCTTGGTCGCTACCGGCATGGGCAGGGTCATCTGGCCGACCAATTCTTCTTTTTCCATGTCCAGCGTCCATTGACTAAGACCTTGATAGCGCCCGTCTCGACTGGCAAAGGCATGGGCCCCAGCTTCGATAGCACGCCAGTCATTACCCGTGGCGATTAAAATGGCATCAATACCATTAAAAATCCCTTTATTATGGGTAGCCGCTCGGTAGGGATCAGCCTGCGCAAACTGGCTGGCCAAGGCTATTTTCTCCGCAATTTCTCGTCCTTGGTCCCTTTGGGGACTCAAGTAGCGAAAGGCGATACGACAGCTTGCAGTCACCAGAGAATCAGTCGCGTAGTTGGACAGGATCCCCATAAGGCTCTGTCCCTGACTGAGTTCTTCTAAGACTGGTTTCAAAGCCTCCAGCATGGTGTTGAGCATATTGGCTCCCATGGCTTCCTGAGTATCGACATGAAGATAAGCAACGAGAAAGTCTGTTTCTCCCTTGATCTGCTCTACATGCAAATCACGCGCCCCGCCACCACGTTTGACGATAGAAGGATAGGCTTGATTGGCAAGTTCCAAGAGTTCGGCTTTCTTGCTGGCAATCTTTTCTTGCGCTTGTTCAGGATCAGCAACTTGATAAAGGGCTACCTGACCAATCATCTGGCGCTCATGTACTTGAGCAGTAAAGCCACCTGCTCGCTTGATGATTTTACTAGCATAGCTGGCCGCAGCAACCACTGAGGGTTCTTCTGTCACATAGGGAACTGTGTAGTCTTTACCATTCACCACAAGCTCTGGAATAATGGAATAAGGCAGAGAAAAAGTTCCCACTACATTCTCACTCAGCTGGTCTGCAACTGCCAAGCTGACTTGTTCATCCTGCTCCAGACTGGTTTGCTTTTCAGGACTAAGGAGCGCCTGAGCTTTCAGTAACTCAAGGCGCTCATGGTATGACTTTTTAGAAAATCCATTCCAACTTCTCTTCATTATTTTTCAACCTTGCTATAACGGCGTTGGTGGTCGACAATTTCAACCAAGGCATAGTCTTGATGTTCATAACCTGCAAATTGGGCTGAACCAGATTCATCCAACTGCAATTCTTCGAAGAAGACTTTTTCATAGTCTGCAACAGACAATGCTGTACGTTGCTTTAGTTTGCTCAAGCGATCTTTGTCGAGATAAGCCTCATAGCCTTCAACCAGTTCTCCACTAAAGAACTCTGAAACCGCTCCACTTCCGTAACTGTAGAGGACAATTTTATCTCCAGCTTTCAAATTTTCTGCATTTTCCAAAAGGGAGAGAAGCCCGAGGAAGAGGGAACCTGTGTAGATATTCCCAATCATCTGACTGTAGAGAATGGACTTATCAAAGTTTTCTTGCAAACTATCCTGCTTCTCCTGAGATAGAGTCTTGTCCATCATCTTGCGCAAGCCTTTTAGGGCCAACTTAGGATAAGGCAAATGGAAGCAGATAGCCGCAAAGTCATCCATCGTCCAATCATAGCGTTTCTTGTATTCATCCCAAGTCGTTGTCAGGCAATCAAGATACTGTTGGGTCGAGTACATGCCGTTTACATAAGGAGTGCTTGAGTAGTTCGGACGCCAGAAATCCATGATGTCGCGTGTTTGGGCAACATTATCATTGTTAAAGGCCATGATGCGTGGATTCTGAGTAATCAACATCGCCACACTTCCAGCACCCTGAGTTGGCTCACCTGGAGTTCCCACACCATACTTGGCAATATCACTGGCAATGACCAAAACCTTAGACTCTGGAGAATTTTCCACATGCAACTTGGCATAATGAAGGGCAGCTGTCGCTCCATAGCAGGCTTCTTTGATTTCAAAGCTACGGGCGAAAGGCTGAATGCCTAATAGGCCATGAACAAAGACTGCCGCTGCCTTACTCTGGTCAATCCCTGACTCGGTCGCCACGATGACCATATCGATTTCTTCTTTTTCTTTTTCTGTTAAAATAGAGTTGCTTGCACTGGCTGCCAAGGTAACAATGTCCTCAGTCAGTGGCGCAATACTAATTTCATTTAACAAGAGGCCCTTGCTAAATTTTTCGGGGTCAACTCCCCTCGCTTCTGCTAAGTCTTGTAATTTCAAGACATATTGACTGGTCGCAAAACCAATCTTATCAATACCGATTGTCATATTTACCTCTGTTTTTTCATTCATTGTAAAAAATCGTTTCATTCTATTTTATCACAAATAGGAACAAAAGAGAGAAAAAAGACTTGATTCAACAAATCAAGTCTTTGCTTTGACTGCATTAGGAAGAGATTCCTCGTTGTTTTCGGATGTAGTAATAAAGCTTTAGAATTACCGTTCCACTTGCCATTCCAATAGAAATAACGAGGGCTAACATAACCACCAAAGTCGCGCTGGCAATAGCATGGCTGTAATCGCCTGTCACAAAGAAAGCTGTCGTTCGATAGGATAAATAACCTGGCACCAAGGGGGCAAGAATAGCCAAGACAAAGACCACCGCTGGTGTCTTATAGACAATACTTAAAATCTGACTGATGCAAGAGCCAATTACTGCTGCGATAAAGGTCGCAATAATAACATTGGTTGGTTCTTTGAGCACGAGATAGAGGAGCCAAACACCCATTCCCAAAATACCACCAGGTAGGAGCATGGAGCGTTGAACATTCAGTACGATTAGAAAGGTGATAATGGCGAGTAAACTCGCTACTGCTTGGAGTAAAATACTTGTTAGAGTCATCTTATGTCATCAAAACTAGGGCGACGGAGGTACCGGCCCCTAAAGCGAGGGTAATGAGCAGGGATTCAAACATCTTGCTCATACCAGAGTTGATATGGTTGGTCATGATATCCCGTACCGCATTTGTCAGAGCAATCCCTGGAACAAAGGGCATGACCGCTCCTGCTATAATCAGGTCTGCTGTCGAAGGAAAGCCTGTATAGCGGGCCCAGAACTGGGCGATCAAGCCGAAAACAAAGGCACCTGCAAAGGCCGTTACAAAAGGAATGCGGACAAACTTCTCGACATAGAGAGAGAAGGCAAATCCAAATAAAGTTGCAATAGCTGCACCAAAAGCGTCATAAACATTGCCCCCAAACATAATCGAGAAGAAAGGGGCACTGAGGGTCGCTGCTACAGTCACTTGGAACTTTGTATAAGGAAGGGCTTGATTACCAATTTCTTTGAGCTTTTTAAAGGCTGTCGAGAGATCAATCTGCCCGCCCACAAGCTCCCGTGATACTTGGTTGACATCGCAAACTTTTTCAATGTTATAAGAGGATGAGGTCACCCGTTTCATCCGAGAAATATTGGTATTTTCAATAGAAAAGAAAATAGCTGCGGGCATGGCAAGAACATTGCAATCCAATATTCCCTGCGAATGGGCAATACGGATCATCGTATCCTCGACCCGATGAATCTCTGAGCCACTTTTCAGGAGAATGGTTCCTGCTAGCATAATCACATCAATGACGGCATTCAACTCTCTCGATTCGTCCATTTTCTCCTCCTTTTTCTACTCCCTATATTTTATCACAAAATCTTGTGAAAAAAAATCTTTGTCATGAAATCATGACAAAGATTCGTTTAATCTCGAGAACTTTCGTGAGATCCTTCATTATTGGATGAACTGCTAGAAGGAGTGTGCCCTTGTTGATTTCCTTGTTGGTTCCCCTGGTTTGGACTTGTAGGAGAACCCTGGTTCCCACGTTGGGCAGGATTAGAGGATGAAGTTGACGGTGGTGTTTTTGGTTTGTAGATGGAAAGTTTGATACGCGTACTTGCAAGATCAACCAGTTCTCCTGCTCTTGGCGTTTGACTTACAACAGTTCCTTCTGCCGTTCCTTCAGGGGCAGTCGATACTTCAACAACTTCGATATTAGCCTCTTTTACTCCAACAATCTGAGTCAGATTATTCTTAGTAAATTCGAGACTTGAACCAATGTAGCTAGGCATGCTGACACTAGTCACCTTCTTAGCCACTGTTAAGGTAATCGTAGTGGCTTTTGAGAGATCATAAGTCGAACCCGAAGCAGGGGTCTGTCTGATGACGATTCCAGGTTCGCTTTCATTGGATTCTTCCTCTTCCATCTTGATTAGATTTTCAGGAACCTTCTTCTCCTTGAGTTCGGCTACGACATCCGTATACTTGCGTCCAACATAATTGCTCAATTGGAAGGATTGCTTACCAGAAGAAACGATCAAATTAACCTTGGTTCCTTCTTTTCGGCCGCTACCAGCTTCTGGATCCGTTCGAATAACACGTCCCTCTGCTACTGTATCGCTGGCCTCTGACTTTTCTTCACCAGCTTCAAATTTGGATTTTTTAAGAGCTTCCTTAGCCTCTGCAACGGTTTGTCCAGCCACATCAGGAATGGGAATCGTTGCAGGTGTTCTAGACAAAATCCAGACCAAAGAGGCCGCAACCAATAGAAGACTAGCTAAAAGAATCATATAGCGAGCCTTAAACTTCCGTTTTTTAGCTGGCTTTGGCGCAGGTGCTGGCTCAGCGACTGGTTGGGTTGCTTTCTTTGGCTGAGGGCGTTCTTCCTGCGCCGGAGCTTTAGGAATCGATGTCAGTGTACTTTGTGGAACTTTTGGTAAAGCCTTAGTGTCTGCCTTACTCGCATCGTCAAAGACCAGTTTCGGTTCATTCCGACGATTATAAGACAAGCTAGTTGACAAGTCCACATACATTTCTGAAACAGACTGATAACGGTCTGACAGCTTCTTAGCAGTCGCCTTGATGACAACATTTTCTAAAGCCTGAGGGACAGATGGGTTTTCAGCTATGACGGACGGAAGTGGCTTCTGGAAATGCTGGAGAGCAATCGTAACTGCACTATCCCCATCGTAAGGAATATGACCAGTCAGCATCTCATAGAAGATAATCCCCATTGCATAGATATCACTCTGGAAGGTCGCTTTAGAACCACGCGCTTGCTCAGGTGACAAATAATGAACAGAACCCAGCATCGAGTTTGTCTGAGTCAGACTGGTCTCCGCAAAGGCTACGGCAATCCCAAAGTCCGTGACCTTAGCTGTGCCGTCAGGTGTCAAGAGGATATTTTGAGGTTTCAAATCCCGGTGAACGATTCCTCGAGTATGGGCTAAGCGCATCGCCAAGAGAATTTGCCCCATGATCCGAACCGCTTCTTCATTTGAAAGAGGATAGTGTTCTTTAATATAACGCTTGAGGTCAAGGCCTGCTACGTATTCCATAGCTAGGTACTGTTGACCGTCTTCCTCACCAATATCTGTTATCCGAACGATATGAGGATGGTCCAGATCCGCCATGGCCCTCGCTTCCCGCTGGAAACGTGCCACAGCAATCGGGTCCGTCTGGTAGTTGGTCCTCAGGACTTTCACTGCCACTTCTTCCCCGTCTAGGATCAAATCCTTGGCCAAGTATACATCTGCCATGCCTCCTCGACCAATCTGCTTGACAATCCGATACCGCCCGGCAAAAATCTTGCCGATTTGGATCATTCTGCTGCCTCCTCGTTCATGTAAACAAGGGCAACCGTAATGTTGTCTAAACCTCCTGCATTGTTAGCAAAACGAATAAGGGTTGCCGCCTTGTCTGCTAGGGAAATATCGCTAGTTACGATATCATAAATCTCACTTGCCGAAATCATATTGGTCAAACCATCACTATTGAGCAAGAGATAATCTCCTGACTCCAATGTAATCATCCCAAAATCTGGCTGGATTTCATCTTTTTGTCCGATAGACTGGGTGATGATATTCTTTTGAGGGTGAGTTTCTGCTTCTTCTGGAGTCAATTGACCAGCCTTGAGCAATTCGTTGACCAAGGAATGGTCACTCGTCAACTGGTGGTATTCTTCTCCACGAATCAAACCGATACGAGAATCTCCAATGTGAGCATAGATGGCTTGGTTGTCAATAAACGCAACAGCTTCTAGCGTTGTTCCCATGCCTCTGTATGCTTCGTCCTGACCTAGTTGATGAATTTTTTGATTTTCAATCTCCAGGTAGTGGGCAAACCACTCACGAACTTCATTGACTGAGTCAATTTGGGTATCCACCCAAGCCACACCAAGGTCTGTTACCGCCATCTCACTAGCGATATTTCCTGCACGGTGTCCTCCCATCCCGTCAGCCAAGATGATCATAGTGCGTCCTGCTCGGTTGACAAAGTGATTGACATAGTCCTGATTATTTGTCCGTTTCTGACCAACATCTGTTAATAATGCTATTTCCATTGTGTCAGTTCCTTCCTATTCTGATATCTTGCGAAATTGGCTGATAAAGAATCCATCACTTCCATACAATTCTGGAGTAATCAGGATGCAGCCATCTTTCAGGATATCTTTACATTCATGTTCTAGTTTAACCTGCTCGAACTCGGGATGACTTTCTAAAAACGCCTCAACAACTTGAAAGTTCTCCTCTGAGACAATAGTACAGGTACTATAAGTTATTATACCACCTTTTCGTAGCGTTTGACAAACACTACCTAATATTTCCAGCTGAATTTCCTGTAATGATGTGAAATCTGCTGTTTCTTTATTGTATTTGATGTCTGGTTTGCGACGTAAAAGTCCAATTCCAGAACAGGGAGCATCTACTAAAATCTTATCAAAAGAGTCCCGACCGAAAAACTCATGCACTTTTCTGGCATCCAATTTTTGCGTTTGCACTCGATCTGCCACACCCAGACGCTCCGCATTTTCTTGGATCAAGTCCAACTTATGATCATAAAGATCCAAAGCCGTCACCTTACCAGATGTGAGGTAAGAAGCCATATGGGCTGTTTTCCCACCAGGAGCCGCACAGGCATCCAGGACCTGTTCATCACCTTGTAGATCAAGAGTCGGAGCAACCAGTTGACTGGACTCGTCTTGGATGGTTATAGCCCCTTCTGCGAACAAATCATGTCCTGCAAAGTGGCCTTGCTCCTTGACCAGACCAGTGGCAGCCAAAGGGGAATCAGCCGCCTCTAACACGGCTTTGATTTCCTCTTTTCGACTCAAGTCAGTCACCCGGATGCTGGCTTTGTTACGCACCAAGAGACTTTTAAAGATGGCTTTGGCTCTCTCCTCTCCGTATTCTTCCTTGAGCTTGGCAACTAGCCAAACTGGGAGAGAATAAGCAATGGAATCACGCTTGTTTTTGCGTTTGATACTGTCAATGTCTGGCCAGCCTTCTCGCAAGATACGACGCAGGACGGCGTTGACTAATTTTTCACTGCCTTTTTTACGGGCTTTGGCTAGATCTACCGCTTCATTAACAACAGCGTGATTAGGAATCTTATCCAGATACCGAAGTTGGTAGGCGCTCAGAAGGAGCAGGATATAGAGCCAGTTATCTAACTTATCTCTGTCTTGGATAAAGTGGGACAGGTACCATTCCAGAGTTAGTTTTCGGGCTACCGTACCGTAGACAATCTCTGTCACCAAGCCCTTATCTGCTGCTGAGAATTGACTGCCTTTGAGGTGTTTATTTAAGGCAATATTGGAATATGCTTGGTTAACCAAAACATCCTCTAGCACTGCTAGAGCTAGACTTCTAGCCGTTTCTACTTTAGTCACCAAATCGTTCTCCTATAGTCAATGTACGTCCAACTCCGTTGAGGAAGGAAGCAATATCCATCTTAGGTTTGCCTGCTGGCTGCACTTGTTTGAGAGACAAAGCTCCTTCTGCCGTTGCGACAATCAATTCCTTCTTGCCGATAGAGAGGATTTCACCTGGATTACCCTGACCTTCTACTGGCAGGGCTTCATAAATCTTAAAGCGGTCTCCCTTGAGAAAAGTGTGGGCAACAGGCCATGGATTCATGCCTCTAATTTGGTTAAAGAGTTGACGGTTAGTCTTATTCCAGTCCAATTTTTCTTCCTCTGGTTTGATATTTGGCGAGAAAGTGACCTGGCTTGGGTCCTGAGGCACGGGCTTGATCTCCCCAGCAATATAGCCAGGAAGGGTGTCCAAAAGCAAGTCACGACCAACAATGGCTAATTTCTCAAACAAGGTTCCAACATTATCCTCATCAGTGATAGGAATACTGCGACGGGAAATCATATCTCCTGCATCCATTTCCTTAACCATCTCCATAATGGTCACACCAGCTTCCTCATCCCCTTGAATCAAGGCATAATGAATGGGGGCGCCACCACGGTGTTTTGGAAGAAGGGAAGCGTGAACGTTGATCGCAAAATCCATGCTATCAAGAAGTTTACTTGGGAGGAACTGCCCAAAAGCAGCGGTCACAATCCCATCTGCCCCTAGCTTCATAATGGCTTCCATCTCTGGACTTCCAGATAATTTTTCAGGCTGGTAGATAGGAAGGCCTGCTTCTTTGGCAGCCTGCTTGACTGGGGTTTCTTGGATGACTTTTTTACGACCGACAGCGCGATCTGGCTGGGTCACAACAGCTAGAATCTCGTAACGGTCATCTGTCAAAAGTCCTTTTAAGACTGTCGCTGAAAAGTCGGGTGTCCCCATAAAGATTAGTTTTGTCATTTCTTCTCCTTCTTATAAAAATTGCTGCGGTTCGTGGTCAATGCTGAGACGAAGCTCGCTATTTTCCCGTTCTTGAGTCAAGGCCAAAACTCGATTGAGAGTCTGTCCCAGCTCATCTTCTAAACGGTATTTAATCAAAATCTGGTAATGATAAAGGTTGTGAGTACGGGCAATGGGTTTTGGCGTTGGTCCAAGGATTTTACTAGTTTCCGATAAACCTGAGCGCAAAATTCCCATAACTTCATAGGCACGTTTGACAACCTCTTCTTCTTTCTTGTGAGAGAGGGTAATCCCAATGGTGAAATAATAAGGTGGATAGCCGAGTTGACGCCTAATACTCATTTCATAGGCGTAAAAACCTTCATAGTCCTGTTCCTTGGCAAAACGAATGGCATAGTGCTCCGGATTGTATGACTGAATCAAGACCTGCCCAGCTTTTTCCGCACGACCTGCCCGTCCTGCCACCTGAGTTAAGAGTTGGAAGGTTCTCTCAGAAGAACGGAAATCAGGCAGATTCAAGGCTGTATCCGCATTGAGGACTCCGACTAGGGTCACATTTGGAAAATCCAAGCCCTTAGCAATCATCTGAGTTCCCAATAAGATATCTGCTTCCCCTCGGCCAAACTGGTCAAGAAGAGCTTGGTGACTGCCTTTCTTGCGGGTCGTATCCACATCCATCCGCAGAATGCGAGCCTGAGGAAAGAGTTCTGCCAGTTCATCGTAAGCTTTCTGAGTCCCCGTCCCGTAGTAACGAATACTGCGGCTTTGACAGTTGGGACAGACATGAGGAATCCCCTTTGAAAATCCACAGTAATGGCAGTTCATGGTCTTGGTATCCATGTGGAGAGTCAGAGAAATATCACAGTTGGGACAGCTATCTACCGTTCCACACTCCCGACACATAACAAAACTAGAATAACCCCGACGGTTGAGCATGAGGACTGCCTGTTCTTTTTTATCCAAACGGTCTCGAATGGCCTCTAGCAAAGGAGGCGTAAAGTTTGATGTCTCATTCTGCCCGATATAGTCCCGAAAGTCAATCACTTGAACTTCAGGAATAGTGGCTAAAGGATTGGCCCGTTGGGTCAGACGTAAGTGTTGATAGACACCTTTTCCAGCACGCGCACGGCTCTCTAAGCTCGGTGTCGCTGAGCCAAGGACTAGGGCTGCTTGATTGTACTGGGCCCGTAGAATGGCGACCTCTCTAGCATGATAACGGGGATTGCTGTCTTGTTTGTAGCTAGCTTCATGCTCTTCGTCGATAATTATAACACCTAGATTTTTCAAAGGAGCAAAGATAGCTGATCGAGCGCCAACAACAACTTGGGCATCGCCACGCTCAACCTTGCGCCATTCGTCGTACTTTTCACCATTGGACAGGCCTGAGTGAAGAATGGCTACTTTCTCACCAAATCGAGCAATAAAACGCTCCGTCATTTGTGGCGTCAGAGAAATCTCAGGCACCAGCAAAATAGCCGTCTTACCCTTATCCAAGGCTCCTTGGATAATCTGCAAGTAAACCTCCGTTTTCCCACTTCCTGTAATCCCTTGAAGGAGGAATGGAGGCTGTTGACTACCAATAGCACTGACAACCGCATCGCGAGCTTGTCTTTGCTCTGGGTTCAGCTCCAAAGGTGTACTTGCTTCAATGCCTTCAAAATAAGCAGCTGAACGTTGCACTTCCTTTTGGACTATAGACACAGCACCTTGTTCCACAAAGAAGTTGACTTGCTCCCGTGAGTAGGAATCTAACAAACTAGCCAGAGGAGCGCTTTCAGGATGAGCTAGCAAATAGTCTCTCAGCTCTGCCTTTTTCTTAGCACGCGCAGAAATCTCAATCTTCTCTAGTCGAGTAGCATCAACCTCATACCAAGACTGGGTCTTGACCTTCTTTTGATCGACTGCCTGGTATTCTAGGCGGAGCAAACCTTTCCTGGTCAAGCGCATCATTTCTGCCTGCTTAGCAAGGTCTAGAGAAGAAAAGGCTAGCGAATCTTCTGAACCAAACAGACGCTCTCGGTCTGCCTGACTCAGACCTTCCAGAGGATAGAGAATCTTATCATAACTGGAGTTTAAAAATCCTGGAAGCATGGCTTTTAGGATGGAGATTTTGTAAGAAAAGACGGACTTGCGTAATTCCTCAGCTAGCCAAAGTTGCTCCTGAGTCAAGACGGGAGAAAAGTCTAGGACTTCTGCAATCTCTTTCAAGTCCTGATCAGCCACTTCTTCATCCGACTGGGACTCCAAGCCTAGCACAATTCCTTGGATCAAACGATTGCCTTTACCGAAGGGGACATGGACCCGCATACCGACTTCCAGCATCTCTTCAAATTCCTCTGGGACCTTATAACTATAGGGCTGGTCCGTCTGCATCAGGGGAACATCCACGATAATCTTTGCGATAGTCATCTTCTCACCTCCTTCTTGTCAGTACATTCTTGCAATAGAAAAAATAAGATTGAGTCCCCCCAACCTTAAATTTTTTCACCATCTTCTTTTTCTTTAGCAATTTGCTCTTTGATTTTCTTTTCTTCTTCTTCTTTGCGGCGTTTTTCTTCTTCGATACGGAGACGAACTGCTTCACGTTTTCCTTCTGGATCTGGGTGAATGGTTACATTTCCAGACTCGATTTCTTCCAAAGCACGAAGAGTTGATTTTTCAGACTTAAACTCTTGAGTTGCTGGCGCACCTGCTTCTAGTTCGTGGGCACGTTTTGCTTCCAAGATTACGAGTGAATATTTTGATGGTACCTTGTCCAGCAAGGTATCGATAGAGGGTTTTAACATCATTTGCTTGTACCTGTTTCCTATAGTTTATCGAGTAGTTGGAGATTTTGGCAACATCTCCTGGTAGTGACCAATGACACGGTCCACACGGAAGTGTTCTGCTTCGATCACACGCTTGACACGTTCAGCAGCGAGGGGCACCTGATCGTTGACAATGGCATAATCATACTCACGCATGAGAGCAATTTCTTCCTTGGCTTTTTCGATTCGTTGGGCAATCACTTCCGCGCTATCTGTTCCACGACCCACCAAACGATCTTGCAATTCATCCAAATCTGGTGGCGTTAGAAAGATAAAGACAGCGTCTGGAACCTTTTTCTTAACCTGAAGGGCTCCTTGGACTTCAATCTCAAGAAAGACATCGATTCCCTTGTCCAGAGTTTCATTGACATAGGTCAGAGGAGTTCCATAGTAGTTACCGACATATTCTGCATATTCCAACATCTGACCTTGACGGATCAGCTCTTCAAACTCTTCACGAGTACGGAAGAAATAGTCCACCCCGTCCACTTCACCAGGACGTTGCGCACGCGTCGTCATCGATACAGAGTATTGAAATTGATTCTCAGAACTCTCAAAAATCTCTCTTCTAACCGTTCCTTTCCCAACTCCTGAAGGACCAGAAAAAACGATTAGCAAGCCTCGGTCTGCCATTATATCTCCTTTAGTTAGTCTGTGAAATAAAGTGAAATTTTTCTCGGATACTGATGATAAGGTCAGTTATCCTTCTACAGTCTTTCTATCTAGTGTAACAAAAAAGCAGTAATATTTCAACTGCTCTTTCTTATTTATTTAGCATAATCTACTGCACGAAGTTCGCGAATCACGGTTACCTTGATATTTCCTGGGTAATCGAGATTATTTTCAATTTTCTCACGAACTTTGTGAGCCAAGATTGTGACTTTGTCGTCTTTGATTTGTCCTGGATTAACCATGATACGGATTTCACGTCCTGCTTGAAGGGCAAAGCTATTTTGCACTCCTTCAAAGCCATTGGCGATTTCTTCCAAATCATGGAGACGCTTGATGTAGCTTTCAAGAGACTCGCTACGAGCACCTGGACGCGCTGCACTCAAGGCATCTGCTGCAGCAACGATCACTGCAATGACGCTTTCGGCTTCCACATCGCCGTGGTGGCTAGCAATGGTATTCACCACAACTGGGTGTTCCTTGTACTTACGAGCCAACTCCGTACCAATCTCAACGTGGCTTCCTTCAACCTCGCGGTCAATAGCTTTCCCGATGTCGTGAAGGAATCCAGCACGACGGGCAAGAGCTGCATTTTCACCAAGTTCACTGGCGATGATACCAGATAACTTAGCAACCTCAATCGAATGACGCAAGACATTTTGTCCATATGAAGTACGGAACTGCAAGCGTCCCATGATCTTCATCAAGTCTGGATGGAGGTTTGGCGCACCAATCTCATAGGCTGCAGCCTCACCATATTCTCGGATCTTATTGTCAATCTCTTGACGGTTTTTCTCCACCAACTCCTCGATACGAGCTGGGTGGATACGGCCATCTTTGAGCAACATTTCCATGGTCATACGAGCAATTTCACGACGAATCGGATCAAATCCTGACAAGGTTACCACTTCCGGTGTATCGTCGATAATCACATCAACCCCTGTCAAACTTTCAAAGGTACGAATGTTGCGTCCTTCACGACCGATAATGCGTCCCTTCATGGTATCGTCTGGTAGATGAACTGTAGAGTTTGTTGACTCCGCTACATACTCACCAGCGATACGCTGCATAGCCTGAACCAAGATATCTTTCGCAATCTTGTCTGAACGTTCCTTCACTTCTTGCTCAGCCTCACGAATGCGGCTAGCAATTTCCTTAGTCAAGTTTTCCTCTGTCTGAGCCAAGATAATATCTCGAGCCTCAGTTTGGGAAAGGGAACCGATACGTTCAAGTTCAGCTTCTTTTTGTCTTTCGACTTCCTCTAATTGCTCTTCACGTGCATCAAGGTTTTTTGCTCTATCAGAAATACTTTGTTCTTTTTGTTCAAGTGTTTTTTCTTTGTTCGTCAAATTGTCGTCTTTGCGGTCAAGGCTCGCAGCTCTCTCCGTCAAACGACTTTCAATTTGCTTGAGCTCCTGACGTTCTGACTTAAATTCAGCGTCCACTTCTTCACGGTATTTTCTGGCTTCCTCTTTGGCCTCCAATAGTGCTTCTTTTTTAAGAGACTTGCTTTCGCTCTTGGCTTCATTTAGTAATAAATCCGCTTCGCGCTCAGCTTGTCCTCGTAAATTAGTTGCTTCTTGTTCAGCATTTAGAAGCATCAACTCTGCAGCTTCTTGAGATGATTTCATCTTAGCTGAGATGCTGACATATCCAATGACTAAACCAATGATGACGGCAAAAACAGCAATCGCAAGTGTCATGATTTCCATGTTTTTACCTCATTAAATTTGTTTATCGAATGACATACATTCCTTAATATTCTATCATAAAAAACCGATTTTCACAAACCCAAATTGAAGAGTTTTGTGTGAATTTTAGAAGAAAGTTCTGAAATCGCAAAACAAACTTTCTAGATCTTTAAAATAGCATTTTCATTAAATTATACAATAAAAAAACCTACCTTTCAGTAGACTTAGTAATGATCTTTGAAGGACAAGAAAGCCACGCTATCTCCATCTATCATATAAATCAAGCGATTTTCTGCATCAATGCGCCGCGACCAAGCTCCTTGATAATCATACTTGAGCGGTTCTGGTTTCCCCATTCCTACAAAAGGATCGCGTTGAATATCCTTGATTAATTTATTGATTCTTTTTAATGTTTTCTTATCTTGGTTTTGCCAATAGCAATAATCCGCCCAGGCATCTTCTGTAAACTTGAGCAGCATTTCTCACTCCTCAATCACATGGACCTGAGTACTTCCTGCTCGGACTTGAGCCATTCCTCGCAAGACCTTGTCAGAAAGTTCCTTATTTTGAGCGATTCTCAGGGTTTCCTGAATACTATCCCACTCGCTCTTTGAAAGGACTACAATATCCTCATCTGGATTTTTATTGACCACCGTTAAAGGCTCAAATTCATCGTTTACCTTCTTCATGTAGTCTTTTAAATGATTTCTGAATGTTGAGTAAAGGACCACTTCCATAACCATACCTCATTTTACCTCTTTTCCACTATTATACACAAAAAGAAAGAAATTGTCAGGAACCTGTACAAGATTTTTCTTTTCTATCTATTTATTCGAAAATCTTCTAAAAAAGCCTACCTTTCAGTAGACTTAGTTTGATTCTATTCTAATCGGCACTCTGCCAAAATTCTGTTCTGCTATACTTGGGTGTCCTAGTTGGTAAATCTGGTCTGCCTTTTGAGTCATAACATCCCAAGGTTCTTTGCCAATTCGGCTGACTAGATGGATCTGCCCTTTCAGAGACTTGAGGTGTTGTCTGCCTTTTTCAGTAAAGCCAAGGACATGGATGGCTTCTGGCAAGTCGCTTTCTCTGGCCTGCACCAAAATATAGGTCAAGAGGCGTCTGACACGCGCCTTGGTATAACGCTTTGTCGCAACCGCCTCAACCAATTCTTCAACAGACTGGGCCATCTTGATGGCATCCTTGATACGCACTGCCATTTCTTGATTGACCTGATAGATGGTCGTTAGGGCTGGATTTGACAAAATTTGATAGCGGAGCAAGGGAAAATAGTCATCCCAACTCACCTTATTAGCATTTTCAAAGAGGGCAACAGAAGGCATAAAGCGTTCTAAGAAATCTTGGTCTGATTGATGCTGACGGAGAGCTGTTGCCGAGGCAAAGTCCACTTCCTTGTCCACAGAATGATAACCAGCCCCCTGACGCTGAATCGGATGGAGTTTGATTCTACGTCCCGCAACCCCCTTGGCATAGGCCAAAGCTAGAACATGATTGGGTGTATTGCCTGAAAAATCAAGACCTGCAAATTCCTTCCACATGGCTTGGGTTTTCTGAGGATAGGAAAGGGAATCAGGCAGATTTTCCACAAATTTCTCCATCTCAGTGCCTTGCTCCGTGTATAGGTCAGCAATTTTCTGATAATCCAGAACTTCCTCCGTCCCGAAAGCGAGGGTATCAATGCCCAAGCGAGCCAAGATATCCACAGCTCCTTGGCCAAAGAAATCTGCCGCCTGAACACTGACTAAAAAGGGCAATTCCACTACCAGATCTGCTCCATTTTCCAGCGCCATCTGAGCCCGTGTCCACTTGTCTACGATAGCAGGTTCTCCACGCTGCATGAAATTCCCAGACATGGCAACGATTTTCAGTCCCTCCGCCTGCTCAAGCAAGTATTTGTGCCCATTATGAAAAGGATTGAACTCTGCGATAATACCTGTGATGGTCATGATGTTCTCCTACTTCTGCGCGACAAAAAACCAACGGGTGCTGGTTTCTGTTGGCTCCTTGTCCTCAAAGTCCGCATAGAGTTTGAAAGACTTGAAACCAGCCTGCTCCAGCAAAATATCATAGGTCAAAACTTCATAGGTCCGCTCCTCATGCACTTCATCGTGACGACTAAAGGAACCGTCAGCCTCCTTGATAAAGAAAGTCAACTCATGCACGATGGAGTGAGGAGCTTCGTCCTCATAGGTGTCCCAAAGCATGGCAAAATCTTCCGCATTTTCATGGTAGGAATAGCCAGGGAATACTTCGTCTGTCTGGTAGGTCGAATGCACATCAAAGATGAAAACTCCGTCTTCGTTAAGCGCATTATATACTTCTTTAAAGACGTCTCCTA
The DNA here is from genome assembly GCF_900637025.1 of Streptococcus oralis ATCC 35037. Taxonomy (NCBI): domain Bacteria; kingdom Bacillati; phylum Bacillota; class Bacilli; order Lactobacillales; family Streptococcaceae; genus Streptococcus; species Streptococcus oralis. Next base: position 394,195 of record NZ_LR134336.1, on the reverse strand, counting down.
CCTCGACCTCATCCTGCATGTAGCAGATAGAGTCAGAGTAACACGTGACAAAATCATATTGACCTGCCTTGGACAAATCCAGCATATTGCCCTCTATAAAATCAATCTTTTGCTTGGCTGAAGTAGCTCTTTTCTCCGCAATCTTCAGCATATCCGCGCTCAAATCAAGTCCAGTTACATCAAAGCCTGCTTGAGAAAAACGCACAGACTGGATACCTGTTCCACAAGCCAATTCTAAGAGTTTCTTTCTCTCCTTGGTCTTAGGCAAATGACGCAGCGAAAAATCCGTCCATTTATCATATAAACTATCATCCATCACAGCATCGTAAACAGCCGCAAAGGTTTCATAAGTCGCCATATTCATGATACCAAGTCCGCCCGTAATCGGAATGAAAATTAGGAGCTTGACGATGGAGCCGAGCTCCAAGGAAGGCTATCTATTTTCCGACGATTACAGGACGGGTTCAAATCCTTTCTAAGATACAAAGAGCGTTAAAAGCAAGGAGAAAATAGGAAACTTTCTGCTGTATCATCAGATACAAAGGAAGTTACTCTTTTTCTCGCAGCCTTTAGCTCGTGTTCAGTTTCGAGATGAACAAAACACGACGCCCTTTACCTTTCTATCCATTTTTCTAAAATAAGCAAAGAAACCCAGTTGACTGCAACTGAGTTCATCTACTATGCTAAGGCTTCTGAAATGTCTATTGAGCTCGCCTCATGCCATAGTTTTTCTAGGTTATAGTGGGCACGCATTTCTTCTGAGAAGATATGCACAACAACACCGCCGAGGTCTAGTAAGACCCAGCCTCCCGCTGCATCACCTTCGACATGGCTGCCTTTAACACCAGCTTCGGCTACTTTTTCACGAATGTTATCAGCGATTGCATCCAACTGACGGCTATTCATCGAGCTCGTGATTACAAAGTAGTCTGTCACGCTGGTCAAATCTTGTACATCAAGTGCGAGGATATCCTCCGCACGTTTCTCATCAGCCGCTTTCACGACTAGTTCTAGTAATTCTTTTTCGTTCATTTAGTCCTCTTTCAAATAGTGCACAAAGGCGTTATAGGTTTCAAGGGTTTGGGGATAGATGGGGAATCCCTGATGAGCTAGATGCTCCACAGTTCGTGCCGTTTCGTAGGCCACTGCCTTATTGAGCGATAGCTCAGCAATCTCACGTGCCTCGTCCACTCCAGGAAAGGCACGATTGTGCTCGATATAGTCTGCGACGTAGACAACTTTATCCAGGTCGCTCATCTGACCAGCACCGACTGTATGGATTTCAATAGCTCTCAGGATTTCAGAATCATGCAAATCCAAGTCCTCCTGAATCTTGTAGATGCCAACCATACCATGCCAGACATTATTACCCCAGTTTTTGAGGTCAGGGTCTAATTGGTAACGGTCAATCAAGTCTAGAAATTCCTGATCTGACAGCTTTTTAGCATAGTCATGGAGAAGACCTGCTAGTCCTGCTTTCTCGGCATCGAATCCAAATCTCTCAGCTAGTTCTATGGCTGCACGCTCTACACCCAGACAATGGGTCAAACGTTTTTCAGGCAGAAGCTCTGCCATTCTTTCCAACAAAGCCTCACGGGAGCAGTTGATATAGTCTTGATAGGCCATCAGTAGAGCCCCTCCTTCTCGATGTAGTCTAGCACTGGCTGAGGTAGGAGAAAGTTGGGTTTCCGACCTTGGGCAATGAAGTCACGCACCATGCTGGACGAGATGTCCATGAGAGGCACATCCACCCAGATAACTGGATAGGAAGTCCCTGCCTTGTAGCGCGGACGCTGAACCCCTACAAACTGAACCATGTCGACTAGCTCATCAATTCGATACCATTTAGGCAGATAGTCCACCATATCAGCCCCGATAATGAAGTAATAATCCGTGTCTGGATGTTGCTCGGTCAAAATCTTCATGGTGTCGTAGGTGTAGGAAATGCCCTTACGCTCTAACTCAATGGTTTCAATGTCCAGACCTTCAATCCCCTCAATCGCCAATTCAAGCATCTTGAGACGGTAGTGCTCGGGGATGGTTTCCTTTTTATCTACATGAGGTGGTTGGTATTCGGGCATAAGCAGGACCTGGTCCAGCCCCAACTGTTGTCGTACTTGGTCCGCCACAACAAGATGGGCATTGTGAACAGGGTTAAAATTTCCCCCTAGAATCCCGACTTGTTTGCGTTTTTTCTCCTTGATTTCTGGCTCCAACTCTACCTTGGTAAAGGGAGTCAATAATTCGATTGCCATAGGCTCGTCTTCCTTTAATTCTCTGTATAAACAGTTGTTTGGAGTAGCTTTTAGATTTCTTTGACTTTTTTAGAAATCTTGCGATTTTCTTTCTTGCTGGATTGTTTAAACAAGATCAAGATGCGTCCGATTTTTTGGACAGTATCCACACCGATTTCTTCTTCCAAGATTTCAGCTACTTCGTGGATGTTTTCATCTGTGTTTTGCAAGAGCGTAACTTTAATCAATTCACGGGCGTCAAGAGCTTGACGGACGCTGGTTTTGATTTGGTCGTTGAGTCCATTTTTCCCGATTTGGATGATGGGTTTGAGGGTGTGTGCCTGGCTGTTGAGGAAGGCACGTTGTTTTGATGTTAATGACATAATTTCTTTAAAAGAGTTTCTTTTAATACTTTTCTGAAGTGGTGACGGACGTCAGCAAAGTCCTTCGGACTTTCATGACTAAAATTTGAGCCTAAGGTCTCAAATTTTCCGCAGTTGGTACAACTCCTTGTACCAACTGACACCACGGCGAAAAGTATTCGTTATGGGCTCGCAGAGCTCGCCCTAATCCAGACAACTCTTTCCTTTCTGTGTTTAAATGATTGCTTTGCGTGTGACGACGGCGACGCCTTCTGGTGCCCAGACGGCGACTTTGGCGGTGCCTGTTACGCGGATCCAGCCGAGTCCTGAGATGACTAGGTCTGTCTTGTCCTTGATGGTAAATACATGCTGGACTAGTTTTGGAAAATCTTCTTTCTCTTTGCTATTTGGTGGTGTCAGAAGTGTTCCTAGGTGCTTGTCGTAAAAAGCACTAGCGCCTTCTAGCTTGGTACGGTGGAGTTTGAGTTCATTGTCAAAGAAAGCTGTGAATCCTTGCTTTTCTCCTGATATGAAGTCAAAGCGTCCAAGACCACCTAAAAACAGAGTTTGTTCAGGGTTAAGCTGATAGGTTTTGGGCTTGATTTCCTTTTTAGGACTGACATACTTGAGATTTTTAGCCGTCAAGTAGTGGGCCATTTGGTGACGGTGGATGATTCCCGGTGTATCGTAGATATAAGAACCATCATCAAGCGGAATCTCAATCTTGTCCAAGGTTGTCCCTGGGAAGCGCGAAGTCGTGATGACATTCTGGTCACCCGTTATTTCTTGGATAATGGCATTGATGAGAGTTGATTTTCCAACGTTGGTTACCCCAACGACATAGACATCGCGTCCCTTACGGTAATGCTCGATTTTATCAATGACTTCCTTAATGGCATGTTTGTTTTGGGCTGAAGTCAGAACGACATCTACTGGACGAAGTCCTTCTTCGTGAGCACGTTCCATAAGCCACTGGCTAATCTTGCTCGATTTAACAGACTTGGGTAGGATATCTTTTTTATTTCCGACCAAGAGGACATCATTGCCCGATACAAAGCGTGGCAAGCCTGGGATGACAGAACCATTAAAGTCAAAGATATCAATGACATTGACCACCAAGGCATCACTGTCTCCCACCTCGTGCAAGAGCTTGAGGAAATCATCGTCTGTCAACTGGACATCCGTGATTTCATTGTAGTGACGGAGACGGAAACAACGTTGGCAATAGACTTCGCCAGTCTCCAAACCTTTTTCAAGTGCCGACTGGGGGGTAAATCCAAGACCAGTCTTGTCTGTCGTCTGAATGGTTGCTCCACAACCAATACAGAGAATTTCTTCCATAATTAAATTCCTTTTTTATATGTAATCGGTCCGTACTTTTCAGTGATTTTGCGCATGACACGGCGCTCGCGAGCTCGGTTAATCTGCGTTTTGATGGAGTCGTGTTGGACCAAGGGCTTGACTAAGATCGAGCGAATACCCGCACGATGCGCTGCGCGTATATCAGTCATGAGCTGGTCACCAACCATGACCACTTCATTTTTCTCATAGTGAAATTCCTTCATGGCACGATCAATCCCAAATGTGAAGGGTTTCAAGGCCCAATAAACGTAATCAATTCCAAATTTCTCAACTGCGCGTTGGACCCGTTTTTTAGTATTATTTGAGACCACGATGATGCGAATACCTGCATCCCGAAGGTCATGTAGCCACTGTTTCATCTCTAGCGTCCCATCAGGGTTGTTCCAAGCAATGAGGGTATTGTCCAAATCGACCAAAACAGCCTTGATTCCCTGCGCTTGCAGGCTTGGGACTGTCAGATCATAAACTGCTTCCACAGCAAAATCTGGCATATAATTTTCAATCGCCATTCTGGCTCCTTTTCTTTTTAATTTCTAGCAATATTCTTTAAATATTGGGCTAAGACTACCCATAAAATGAGACTAGCTATCAAAATATAAATCCAAGCATTTGGTTCATCTGTAAACGGTAAGGGAACATTCATTCCGAAGAATCCTGTAATAACCGCAAGGATAGCTAGCAAGACTGAGATAATGGTCAAAGTTGTCAAATTATCATTTAGATTATTATTCAGGATGTTGTTGTAAGAGGCTGAGAGTTGTTGCAAAACTTGAGAAATCAAGTCTGTCATCGAAACCAACTGATGCGCTTCAATCATGGCATCATCAAACTGCTCTCTTTCTACCTCATTAAAATTGCGATAAAGAGCATGCCCTTGGATGTGTTCCAAGAGGAGACGATTTTGTTTGGCAGCAGCTGTCAGGTAAACCATACCAGTTTCCAAGTCAGAGAGGGCAAAAAGATTTTTTTTAGTTGTTTTTTGACGAAGAAGTGCACTGATTTCATCCTTACTTTTATCCATTTCTTCAATAACCGGATAATAAGCATTGCTAATAATCTCTAAACTGGCAAAAAGAAATTTGTAGATTGAAACAATTTCATGGCTTTCAAGGTAGGTTGCCATACGTTTAATCACATAACTATTCTTATGATTGCTAATTGTGATTAGCCGTTGTTTTTCAACGATAAAGGTCATCGGAATCGCTTCATAATATTCTTTGTCTTTTTCCAAGTCAAGAACATTATAAATGAAGGTGACCGTTCCCGTTTCACGGTGATAGTCCATGTGGGCACGCTCATTTCTATCCAGAGCATACTCGATAGTTTCCTTGTCCAATCCATAGACATCCGAAAGGTCTTCCATGTTTTTAATTTTGTCCACATCAAGGTCTATCCACGTACAATCGTGACCTAATTTTTTCTCTACAAATAGCATACTCTCTCCTTTACCAAACTCCTTCTATTGTACCACAAATCTGCTAAAATAGCCGGCCTATTCAGTACGAGATAGATTGCTGACGACGGTGATATTGCGATTGGGAACAAAGTGAAGGGCTTGATCGTCACCTCGCAGTTGCGTTGTACGGATCCCTACGCTAACGACCTTTCCAGAAACGGTAATCGGTCCATTTGTGAGAACCACTTCATCACCCACATCAAGCTGGCGTTCAAAAAGGATGAAGAAGCCATTAATGACATCGGATAGAAAGCCTTGCGCCCCCATACCAATGGCCACCCCAGCAATCCCCGCACCAGCAAGGAGGCTGGAAACTGGCAAACCTAAAATAGACAGGATGCAATAGAGCAAGAAGAAATAAAGAATGTAGTTAAAGACATTCTCCAGCAAACGAGAAATGGTCTTTTGTCTGCCAGCATCTCGATTGGAAAATTTAAGTGAGGGCTTGACAATCTTTCGTACAGTCGCATGAAGCATCTTTTTAGCTATATAAAATAGCAAAAACAAAATCAAAAGAGAAATCACCTTGGTCAAGAGATTCTCTAACATGGTTGTTAAATCAAGTTTATCAAAATAGCGTTGAAAAAAATCTTGCATATAAAACTCCTTTTCCCTATTATACCATAAAATCGCCCTTCTCTTTTCTTTCATAATTATTCAATTATCGGCCCTGTTTTCAAAATATCACTTGCCTCTATAGCATATTTATACTATAATTATAAACAATACATTTGAAGGAGACTGCTATGAAACGAATCATTAGAGCCTGGACCAAGGCAAGCCTCATCAAACGAATCCTTATTGGAATGATTTTGGGTGCTACATTAGGGATGCTCTTTCCAAACCTTACAGGAATTGGTCTGCTTGGAGACCTCTTTGTAGGCGGACTGAAAGCTATCGCTCCTATTTTGGTTTTTGCCCTTGTTGCCAATGCCCTTTCCCAACACCAAAAGGGACAAAACACCAATATGAAGACTGTTATTTTCCTATACTTGCTCGGAACCTTTGCTGCTGCATTGGTAGCCGTTCTAGCTAGTTTCTTACTGCCTGTGCAAATCACCCTGACCAGCGCAAATACAGAAGTTGCTGCTCCTGACGGTATCGGTCAAGTCCTCAGCAACCTCTTGCTCAAACTGGTGGATAATCCTTTGAATGCCATTGTTGAAGCCAACTATATCGGGATTCTATCTTGGGCAGTCGTCTTTGGGCTGGCTATGAGAGAGGCAAGTAAACACAGTAAAGAATTACTGAGAACCATGGCAGATGTCACCTCTAAAATTGTGGAATGGATTATCAACCTAGCTCCCTTTGGGATTTTAGGCTTGGTTTTCAAGACCATCTCTGACAAGGGCATTGCCAGTCTGGCTAACTACGGTGTCCTCCTAGGACTCTTGATTGCTACCATGGCCTTTGTTGCTCTCATCATCAACCCGCTCATCGCCTTTCTCTTTATGAGAAAAAATCCCTATCCCCTTGTTTTGAAATGCCTACGTGTCAGTGGTATTACAGCCTTCTTCACTCGTAGCTCTGCTGCCAATATCCCTGTCAATATGAAACTCTGTCAAGACTTGGGGCTGAATCCTGACACCTACTCTGTCTCCATCCCGCTTGGTTCGACCATCAACATGGCTGGCGCTGCTGTTACCATAAATATCCTGACCCTGGCTGCCGTCAATACACTCGGAATTTCGGTAGACTTTGGGACAGCATTTGTACTCAGTGTAGTGGCTGCCATTTCTGCCTGCGGGGCCTCTGGAATCGCTGGAGGATCCCTTCTCCTCATTCCTGTGGCTTGTAGCCTCTTTGGGATTTCCAACGACTTGGCTATGCAGGTTGTCGGGGTCGGTTTTGTGATCGGAGTCGTGCAAGACTCCTGCGAAACAGCCCTGAACTCTTCAACAGATGTCCTCTTTACAGCGGTTGCCGAGTATGCTACAAACCGAAAACTTCGCCCCTAGTCTTTGACTCCTCGTTAAACACTTGATTCTATTAGTTTAGGAAATTTTCATGTCCCTCACTCAACGTACGACCAAACTGGTCTTAGCGACCTGTCTCGCTTGTTTTCTCGCTTATTTTTTAGATTTATCATCAGCAGTTTCAGCTGGAATTATCGCTCTCTTAAGCCTCTCCGACACGCGCAGAAGCACGCTGAAATTAGCACGCAACCGCCTCTTTTCCATGCTCCTAGCGCTCGCTATCGGTGTTCTAGCCTTTCAGCTGACGGGCTTTCACATCTGGAGTCTGGGCCTCTACCTGGCTCTTTATGTCCCTCTTGCTTACAAAATGGGCTGGGAAATCGGCATCACCCCTAGCAGTGTCTTGGTCAGTCATCTCTTGGTACAGGAGTCTACCTCTCCAGAGCTCTTGCTTAATGAAGTGCTCCTCTTTCTCATCGGGACAAGCTTTGCACTATTGGTCAACCTTTATATGCCCTCTCGTGAGAAAGCCATCCAAAGCTACCACCTTCAGGTCGAAGAAAAGTTAAAAGACATCCTGCTTCGTTTTAAATACTATCTGTCAAGAGGAGACGGACGCAATCAAGCCCAACTCGTTGACCAATTAGACAAGCTCCTCGATGAAGCTCTCAAACTGGTCTACCTGGATCACTCGGACCATCTCTTTCACCAGACGAACTACCACATCCATTACTTTGAGATGAGACAGCGACAAAGTCGCATCCTGCGAAATATGGCCCAGCAGATCAATACCTGTCATCTGGCCGCAAGTGAGAGTTTGATTTTGGCCCAGCTCTTTTCAAAGATTGCTGCTCAGCTAAGCCAGACCAATCCTGCTCATGACCTACTTGATGACATCGAACGCTATCTGCAAGTCTTCCGCAATCGGAGTCTCCCTAAAACACGTGAGGAGTTTGAAACCCGTGCCACCCTCCTGCAACTACTACGCGAAGCTGAAACCTTTATCCAGGTTAAGGTCGATTTTTACCAAAAATATGGAAACTAGAACGCAAAGAACCTCAGAGAATTCCTCTGAGGTTCTTTACTGATAGGTCACCATCATAAAAACGAGGAGCAAGACAAACAAGGCTAGGCTAATCAAGAGGGTTACCATTTTTACCAAGCGCTTGTTCTGCCAGTAGCCTGGTTTTCCGATATTGCTGGTCGCATCCATGGAAAAGAGTTGGCTTTGACGAGGTTGGATGAGAACCAGAACAATCAAGGCGATGGCTAGGATTATTCCTACAATCATCAAAACTTCCATCATTTTCACCTCAAGATTCCTAATAATGTAAAGATCAGGGTAAGAAGGATGAGCAAGCCGAGTAAAATGGAGAAGGTTTTACTGATCTTTTCTCCTCGGCTAGGCTTTTCTTTCTTAAGCGCTCCTTGCTTTAACTCTTCCATGCGTCCTTCGACATCCTTGTAAAATAAATCTTTTTTAGTCATGTCCTTCCCCTATTATCCTTTCCATCCTCTCTTGGTAAGTAGCCAAGTCCACATAGTTAGCATGGAGACCTTGATGTCCAAGGGCTTGGCCCATCTTGTCAAGACTGCTGAGAGCTTCTTGAATCTTCGCAATCATGTCTCCAACAGTCTGCACATTAAAGAGGTGTTCTGGAGCTGTGTAAGGTCTGTTATGAGCTGTCTGGTCAAAGGCTAGGATGAGCATATTGTGCTCGAAGGCTTGACGGACAGCATCCAAAAGCTCGTTTCCGTAATTGATGTCTAGATAGAGATCCGACAGCTGGTAGAGTTCTCGAATCTTTTGCGGACTAGCGTTTTGATAGAGAACGACATTGGGATAGGAAAGCAAGGTTAGCAACTTGGACGACATTTCAGTCACTGCCGCGATTCGGAAGGTCACCATTGGCAAGGACTCAATCAGGGTTTCGATATGCTCGATCTGATCTGAGTTGGTAACAATCAAGGCATCTGGTCGAACGAAATTTTCTCTTTTGAACTGATAATGATAACCTAGATGGACAAACTTGTCATGATAGGCTGGATTGGTCAAGGTCAAGGCCTGTTCATAGGTAGCCTTATCTGGTATGAGGATCTGCTTGGCTCTCAGCCCCTCTTGCTCCAAGAGAAGCTGCATATTTCCAGGAAGACAATCATCTAGTGGTTCTTGCCAGACTAAAATATCCCGTCCACTCTTATCTGGATAATGGTATGAGACCAAGAAAGAGGTGGCGAGTGTGTTAAAGAGAAGGTGGCGAGTGTCGATTCCCAAGTCTTGCAAAAAGAAGATCGTGAACTCCACTCGATTTTTAAAATGGCGCAGGGCTTGTCCGGGCAAGGTTAGGAGGATATCGCCTGTCACATGGTTTTCCAGGACAATTTCCTGTCCCTTTGCATCCTGATACTTGGTCAGGATAGTCTGTCCATCTGCACTATAGGTGGTCTTGGCAAAGCAAGCTCCGTATCGGTTATAGTGGTCTGCTTGGTAGATGCGACCGGATAGGTCCTTCCAGTCGACTTGCTTGACCAAACGGGCCTGAGGAGCCTCCACATAGTGAATCACGCCCCTCTCCCGAGAATCCTTTAGGATATGCGCCGACTGGTTATTGCCCGCAATCTCCCAAAACTCAGGTACGGCTACTTGGTTGAAATAAAGAGCTTTTCCCGACTCGTAACCTAGATAGTAGGTAAAGGGAGAAAGAATCCCATCTGGGAGAAAGCCATCTGGCTCGATCACAACCGTGACATGGGACAGACCAGCAACTTCTAAACTTTCATGTAAATCTCGACTTTCCTGGCCATATCGATCAAATAGTTGAATCATGCAGGACCTCCTCTATCGTTTTCTTCCACTTGTCCCTTACTTTGTCTGTTAAAAATCCTCTAGCTAGGTCATAAGATGCTGTTCGCATATCTGGCAAATGATTTTCCTGATAGAGCTGGCAGATCTTTTCCGCAAAGGATCTTTTAATCGCCGTTTCAACATGGTCATCCGAACTTGGGATCAAGTAGCCATTTTGACCATCCTTGATAAAGGTCTGGTTTCCATAAGGCACATCAAAGCCAATCAGGGGCAAGCCTGAACCAACTGCCTCCATCAAGGTCAGACCAAAGCCTTCGCTGGTTGAGGCTGTCAGATAGACCTCATACTGGGGATAGATCTGAGCTAGATCTGCATGCCCTTTGAGCTGGATATAGTTCTCCGCTTGGTGAGCCGTGATGATTTCCCTTAAAAGGGATTCCTCACCCCCACTGCCATAAATGTCAAAGGTGAGCTCAGGGAGGACTTGATGCGCTTGGATAACCGCCTTGACGAGCCAGTCGATGTGTTTTTCCTTGGCCAGACGCGAAGCGGTAATGAGAGAAAAGGGCTTGCGTTCCCTAGCAGGCTCCGTCAGCTGATCAATGCTCCCAACTGGAATCGTGACGATTCGTGGACGATGCTGACTGTACTGGGCAAATTGACCTTCGAGAACTTCCTTCTGCCGATCCGTAGACACGATAAAGCAATCGACCTTGTCCGCATTTGTAAACTGATACTCATAGTAGTTATTCCAGAGGAGATAGTCTTCGTTACTAGCATTTTCACTATAGTGCTCTGCGTGAACGACAACTGCTAGATGGGCCTTTTGTGCTTCTTCAAAAACAGCCTGACCAATCCCTGTTTCCCTGTCCAAGATGACCAAATCAGACTTGCTCAAGTTCAAACGTTGCATAAAATAGCGCATAAGGGCTGGCTTTCCATACAGAATCCGGTCCTTAAATCGATAGACCTCTTCCTGTCCCTCAGTCAACAAGATATCGTAAGCAGTGCTGCCATCTTCATTGAAAAAGCTTCGTTGATAGAGCCTAGCCACTTGGTCTTTGGGCGCGAAATATTCTGTACAGTAGCGCGTGTAGGAAAAATAATCCTTGCGAACCAAGTTCCCCCCAAACACATACTCTGCATGCTGCACCAGATTCTTAGCCGAGTCTACCAAGTAGCAGGTCACAAACTTGTCCTCATCTGAAAAGTAGACACGTAAGACCTTGCCGTCCTGCTCCCTATGACTCTCAAGGCCACCGAAAGAAGCCAAGACCTCGTCAACTGTAACACTGGTCGGTGCTAGCCTGATATCTGTAAAATGATTGTAAAGCCAGATTACCTGATTATCCGCAAAGCCGATATTGGCCGTTAAATGCTGGATATTGTCTGCCAAAATCAAGTCGGTAAAGATAAACTTAGATGCTAGGTCTAAACTTCTAAAAATCCCTGCTCGGTAGGCCTGGGCATATTCGACACCACTGCTCGCCCAACCGATTCCTAGATTTATGTTGTAAATTGTCATATGATCCTCTTTTTATGGAAAATGGGTGAGAATCTCACCTTTGGGCGTTACTTCCACAATCCCCATGAGAAGATTGCGTACCATATCTGTACGGATTTGTTGCTTCATGGTTTCAAAGCCTGCATAGGCCTCCTGATAGTACTCCACGATAGGGTTCTTTTGAGAAGCAGACTGGCTCCCGATTGCTAGACTGAGCTGTTGGAGGTAGTCGACTTGCTCAACCCAGTTGTCATCAATCGCCTTGAGCATGGATATTCTCAGAAAAGAATCATAAAGCTGGTGAGGTTGGAGGACTTCCTTTTTAGCTGCGATTTCCTTGGCTATTATTTTCTCTAGTAACTCCCGAATCTGATCTGCATCAGCTAAATCCAGATCATCTGGTAATTCTCTCATCCCAAAGCTAATATTGGTCACGATAAAGTGAAAGAGTTCTTGGGGGCTGCTATAGGCTTTTTCTGAGATTTGTTTGCTATAGTCTGCCAGTATATCCTCAAGGACATGCCCTAAATCACGGCTCCCATCTAGCAAGCGATCCCTTTCTTTGTAGACCATCTGACGCTGAATATTGACGCTTTCCGCATACTCTAAGGTTTGTCTGCGTGCAGAGCGACTGGCACTATCACTAGCCTCTTGGGCTTTTCTGACGAGATTTCGGTACTTGCGAGCCTTGAGTAGGATGGGTTTGCTGATATCTTCCACTTGGTAGTCTTGATACAGGTCGTGAACCCAAGACGGTCCGAACTTTTTGATCACATCATCTTCAAGCGATACGAAAAATTGAGACATGCCTGGATCCCCCTGACGGCCGGAACGACCTCTGATTTGCAGGTCAATCCGTCGGCTCTCCATTCGCTCGGTACCAATCACAACCAAACCTCCTAACTCTGCCACCCCTGGACCGAGTTTGATATCTGTCCCTCGACCGGCCATAGAAGTCGCAACGGTCACTGCTCCCATCTGTCCAGACTCTGCGATGATTTGGGCTTCACGCGCCGCATGATTGGCATTGAGGACATTGTGGGAAATCCCCTCTCGCAAGAGCAAGGATGAGTATAGCTGGGACATTTCAACAGAACCGACAAAGATCAGGAGTGGATTGCCTTTGGCGTGATAGGTCTTGATTGCTTCCAAAGAAGCATACACTTTCTCAGGGAGGGTCACATAGAGATTGTCTGAATGGTCCATTCGCCTAAGTGGGCGATTGGTTGGGATGCGAATGACAGCCATATTGTAGGTTTCAAAAAACTCTTTTTCTGCCACCTTTCCCGTTCCTGTCATACCTGAGATTTTGCGAAACATCTTAAAGAGACTCTGGTAGGTGATTGAAGCCATGGCTCTGGTTTCAGGAGAAAGTTTCACATGTTCCTTGGCTTCGATGGCTTGATGGAGACCACCTTGAAGCTTGGTCATTTCCATCAAACGCCCTGTGCTCTTATCCAGCAAAACCATCTCTTGACCTCGAACCAGATAGTCCTTGTCCTTGGTAAAGAGCGTATGAGCTCTAAGAGCATAGACCAGATGCCGAACATAACTTGCGTACTCTTCCTTGTAGAGATGGTCGATTCCTAGGAATCCTTCAACCGTCTGAGCCCCCTTTCGGGTCAACCAAACTTGGTCTTTTTCTTCCTTGTAGATGTAGTCTTCTCCTTCAACCAAGGTCGTCACTAGGGTATCAATCATCCCATAATAGTTAGACTGGACACGGGGAGAGCCTGCGATAATCAAGGGAGTTTGGGCACTATCGAGTAGAATGTCATCGATTTCATCAATGATGACATAGTTAAAGGGAGGCAGGAACTTTCCTTCACTAGTGGAGGCAAGATTGTCATTGAGATAGTCAAATCCCAGGACACTATTGGTCGTGTAGACGATGTCCGAGGTGTAGATCTTTCTTTTCTCTTCGGCAGTCAAGTCCTCTTTTGGATCCTCTGAAAAGGGCAGACCGACAGTTAGACCTAAAAATTGGTAGACTGGGCCCATTTCACTTGCGTCCCGTCTAGCCAGATAGTCATTTGTCGTGACTAACATACTGCCTTTTCCCGTTAGAGCATTGAGGTAGAGGGGCATGGTTGCAGTCAAGGTCTTGCCCTCACCCGTATTCATCTCAGCCACATTTCCTTGGTGGATCACAATGGCTCCCATGACTTGCACATCATAGGGAAAGAGTCCCAAAACACGTTTATCCGCCTCACGGACAAGGGCATAGGCTTCTACCAATAACTCATCCAAGGTTTCTCCCTGGGCAAGACGCTGGCGAAACTCCTCTGTCTTTGCAGCCATTTCCTCATCACTGAGAGCCGCCATCTCTTCTTTGAGGGCATTGATTTGGCTTAGAAGCTTCTTGACCTTTCTCAGTTGTCTTTCCTGATACAAATGATTAAACACCAGCATCCTCCTCAATAGAAAATGAAACAAAGTCAAAAGCTTCAAAACCTGCACTAATTAAGGAAAGGCGATAGGTGTAGGCCGCTTCAGGATAGGTGAAGCTAAAGGAAAATTGCCTTTCAATCTTCTCCTCTATGATTTCCTCATAACGATTTAAAAAGGTCAGTTTGAGATAAAGTCCATTGACCGGTTGAACCCGCATCTTCATGGATAAGCGGTAGGTATGATTTTTCTTAAGAAGAGGGAGGCTCGGCTGGCTTCTAGTAGCCTGATAGTTGACACTAGAAAACCATGTTTTAAGGGTTTCTCCTGAAGCCAACAAAGGATTTTTCAGGGTAACGTGACCATCTGCATGATAGGTGATCTGGCTCCCATAAAGATAAGTAGCTCCCATCTCGCCCCACCTAATATCCTCTCTCTTGATGATAATCATGTCTCACCTCTTCCGTATTCTTCTAGTATCATCTTGTAAAAATGAATAAACCAGGCAACGTTTGTTCCTGTATCATCATTGTGTCGACCTGCTGTCCCTTTGGACAAAATCTTAGCTCCTGTCTGGCAAAGAGTCTCCACTAGCTGGTCATAGGCACCACTATCCATATCCTCGTCCTTCATGTAAGAAAGACCAAAGGTCGTCTGGGAAAAATCAGCTTGTTCAAATCGGGTCCAAAAACGTTGATCCAAGTCCTTCATGTCTTTCTGACTCACTCCTCCAGTCTGAAGGTGCAAGACATCAAAGCTAGTTGGAAAGACTCCTGGCGCCTCTAGTCGGCCCCGCTGTGCGATGGTTCCTAGATTGGTCAAGGGTTTTCCGACTACAATCCCCTTGGGTTCAAAGTAAGCCCCATAGTAGAGTGCTGGGAAGGTCCCCATTGACAGGCCAGATAGGATCAAGTCACTTCTATCCAAGCCTAGATAGTCTAGATAGTGTTGGATTTTTGCTTGTATGTTGGCTTCCAATTCCTCAGTTCCTAGGTAAAAGGCTCCCCCTTCTAATCGAGGGTCCGAAAAGAGGAGAAAGGGACATTGGAGATTCTTCATCATCCAGTAACCCTCAAAGCCTTCCGCCGGACGATAACCAGAGAAATAGACTGCTAGAGGAGGCTTGAAATCCCCCGGGTGAAAGAAATAGTTGATTTCCTCACGTTTTTTGTCATGCAGGATATTGCCTCCGAGAACAAACTTTCCAAACTGTTTCCGGCTCCAGCGTTGGTGGAGATTGCCGATGTTGACCTTTCCCTGGCCACGCGCTTCAAGAGAAATGCTCAGATAAGCATCATAGTCTTGTTCCACGATGATTGCTGAGGCAAAGTCTGCTTCCTCAAGGAGAATGTCCTGTCTAATCTCTGAAACGGATCCTGCTGGGATTTTTCGCAAACGCAAGCGCAATTCCACTGGTCCACTCTTTTCATATTCGAGCCAGAGTTCGATTGGCGCATGGGCTTGGACGGTCTGATTATAGGCCCAAGAGGCTAGCTGGGTATAGGTCTTGCCAAAGTCTCCTTCTAATTTCAGATGCTCAAATCCTTGATAGGAGACAGAGCCTTGAAAACTCGGGTGAATCCGTATCGTAGCTGGACTCAGCTTGTCTCCATAACCACCTTCAAAGAGGGAGGTGGAAAGGTCTCGAACAAAGCCCTGTCGGTCTGACAGGTCCATCGCTTGCATGCAGTGCTGTCTGATGAGATTTTGAAGACCTTCATCCTGGCTTGCAAACTGTTCTGGATAGAAAACCGTATAGGGTTCCAAGCTAGATGCAAAAGGCAACAAATCTACTAGATAAGCCCCATCCGTAAGAATGACAGCATGAAAGTGCTCCAAATTTTTCTCATCCATAATTTTCTGGATGGCAGACGGTGTGTTAGGAGGAACATGATACCAGTCTAGTTGGGCTGGTAGGGCAAGTGTCTCTCGCCAATCCTCTGGACCGATTTGCAAGATCTTATATTTCTTTTCCATGAGTCACCTCCTCCAACCACTTTTCTAGCTTGATTAGGAATTGCTCGCCAGTGTGTTCCTTTATCTTTTCAATGGAATGGATCAGAGCATCATTCCACACCTGCAGGCTATCGAGATAGTAATGGGCAGCTTGCGCAAAATCAGCAGTGTTTTCCAACAGATAGCCATTCTTCTGATGGCTGACATACTCAGTTTTGACCCTATTGATTTGAGGGATACCAGCACTAATCCCCGCTATCTGGGTATAAAGAAGAGGTTGACTGTTCAAATCGACAATCAAACGAACAAATTCCAGCTGCTTGATTAACTCCGATTCATCCTTCATATTGACAAACGAATAGCGCTTGCTCTGATGGCGATTGTCCTCAAGTGGATTTTCAGCTCCTTGATAATCAACTTCCTTCTCCAGTTCCTGGTCTTGAAACTGCTCTGCAATCATCTCAGAAACACGTGTTTCCAGCCGCTTCATTTCTTCTTGACTAGCAGCAAAGGCTCCAAAGACCAGCTCTGTATCCTTGTTTTCAGAAAGGAAACGCAAGACCTGATAGAGAGCCTGGTCCTCTATCCCCTGCTCAAAGTCCAGTTGATAGTAGAGAAGCGACTCCTTCCGAGTCTGACTCTTTCCCAGCTCCAAGCGCGTATCAAAAGGCGATAAATGACGAAACTTCATTGCTTGTTCTGAAAAGGCAGACTGAGCCAAGCGCAGGGTATCCTCCCTGTCAACCAGAACAAGGTCCACCTTATCCAGCAGACCTGCCAGTTGTGGTAATTGCTCTTGGGGATTTCGTCCGATAAAAAGGCTGAGAACCTTGGTGCTTTGGCGAGGCAATCGATCTAAAAGGAAAGTATTATGCTGGTCACACGCAGGCAGAAAATAGGTCGTTCCTTCCTCGGGAAGGTGAGCTATTTTCTTCTCAAAAAACTCCGCAATCAATTCTCCCATATCTCGGTAGGCCTCTTTTTGGAAGCGAAAAGCAAAGATAGGATTGACCTCGATACGGCCCCCATCTTGCAAGTACTCTCTAAACTGCCACAGTCCCTTGGGATTGAGGTAGTCTTGGTAGATAGCCTGACCATCTTGGTAGTAAATCACACTGGAAACCAGCCCCCGATCATCCATCAGGTAGTTGGCAGACAAGAGCCCATCTTCCTTGAAATACTGAATCGTACTGATAAAACCTTCTATCCCATGCTCTACCTGGGCATAGGGCTTTCCATCCTTCAGCACCAGAATGGTAAAGGGACTGTAAACAAACTCGCAGTCCTCTTCCCACTCAATATCTCTTAGTTGCAAGACCTGTGGTCGAATCTCATGAAAATCCTGCAATTCATCAAATAAGGAATAAACCGGTGCTTCTAAAATACCTTGGCGATGGAGAAAATAGCGAAGATGAGGCTGATAGGACAAAAGGAGGACCTGGGCAGGAATCCCTTGGCGTTGCGTCAAGCGAATCTGATTAAAGGTGTCATCAAATTCTAGCTTAAAATGAGAAAAATACCAGGGTGTCAAATCAGCATGCCAGGGACGCTCCTTGCCATACCAGGCTGGGATAAAGTAATACATCAAAACCTCCTAGAATAGTGGCCGATACCTTTCATTTAGTCTGAGTGCTTGCAGTTCGTCGTGAATTGTAAACAGCATACCACTCAAAATTAAAAAGAGTCCAGGAATCATGCTGACTTTTAACAGACTCTCATCCTTCAAGACAAACAAAATCGGAAGTCCAGCCAAGGTAACGTTAAAGACTGCACCTATCAGAGCAAATCGTAGAACCAAACGGTTGATAAAGCGACTGGTATCCTCACCCGGATAGACCCCATAGATGTAATCTCCTGATTCCTTCATCCGATCTGCGATCTGTTGACCACTCACATTGACAAAGGCAAAGGCAATGCTAAAGACAAAGAGGATAAGGATATAAGCGTATATCCACAAGGGTTTACCCATCGCATACTGCTCCAGTATGGCAGGGTAGAGCGGATTGCCCTTGTCCAGATGTTGAAGCAAGATCAAGAGATAAGAAGGCAAGCCCATGAGACTCATCACATACATATAAGGCATGCCACCTGCAGGATTGAGCATGATTTCCAGATAAGAATAGCGTTTAAAGCGAGAATGGAGCCCGATTTTATTGATAGGGATGCGGTATCGCGCTCGATAAAAGAAAACGACTAGATAGGTAAAGAGGACACCAAGCACTACCAATAGGAAAAGCAGCCAAGGAGATATCTTATGAACTTGGACCGATTGGAGGATGTCCTGAGGGAGTGAAGCCACCATACTTGCCAATAAAATGACGACAGGGCCTCCAACTCCGATAGACGCATTGATGTCCGACAGCCAAACTAAGAAGAAGGTCCCTGCAACCAAAAGGCTGGTATTGAGGAGAAAGACCAAGAAGGGATTGTAGGGAGCTTGGACAGGGAGGTTTGTCGTCAAGGCCAAGGCCTGAATCAAGGCAATCCCTAACGTCAAGTACATTTTCCGTCTATCCTGAACTTCCGAAGAAACTGAGTTTAAGCCCAGTTTCTTTGAAAAGGAAAACATCTGCCACAAGATCATAGCTGACATCCAAGGTGAAAGCCCGATGGAAAAGAGAGAGAGACTGCGAAGATTTCCACCAGTCAGAGCTACTGAAAAGTCCAGATAGGCTGCGCTTCCTCCGAGAAAATCCCGACTATTGAGATCAACAAAAGGAAGAGCCAGACGACTCCCGAGCACATAAATAAAGAGCAAAAACAGGGTGCGCATCCCTTTTTTTACTGCTATCGATGAACGAAATTCTTTCACTAGCTCCTCCTTTTCATTTTTATCTTTCTGTCCTGTCACACGAGGCCTATCCAGCCTTTTTATCTTAGCACATTCAAATCTCTATCTCAGTTTTCGTGAGCTTTCTCGTCCAGATAAGCTGTCAGAGCTGCTACCATTTCTTCTGGTCTTTCTGCTGAGAAAATACCCGCATAGGTACTTTGAGGTAGTTCCCGCGACTGGGTATTGTCAAAAGTCAAGATCGGTTTCTCAAAGCGTGAAATATAGTCATAAACAACACTCAACTTGTCATCGTGGTTAATATCGAGATAGACATCTGTCTGCTGGATCAATTTCTCGACCAAGAGGGGGAAGGTGTTGGGATAGAGGGTCACATTTTCAAAACGTGACAAGAGCATGAGTTCCGGTGCCATCGTTGTATAGGCTGCAATGTAGAAATGCACCTCTGGCAAGGCTTGAACCAGATAGTCGATTTTCTCAAGATGCCAGGAGTTGGTCAAATTAACACAAGTCATAGCCGGCTGATAGACTGTGACTGGATAGTCAATTCCAGCCTGACGCCATTTTTCAGTAATGGCAGACCACTCCATCAGATGATAGTGCCACCAAACCTCACGCAAACGCCCAACCGAATGAGTGTTCCAAGGTTTGTCTTGAGAGAGGAAATGCAAGATGGCTGGCAGGGGCTCTAGGGGAATCTGGAAGATAAATTCATGTCCATGTGAGGCAGCCCCACTGTCAAAACCAATCTGGAAATTATAGTTCTGATCCAGAGGAGTGTAGCTGTCATGAAAGAGCATATTGAGGATGGACTGATCTCCCTCACTCACATGTAGGTGTTCCCGTTCCGTCAGCTCAACAAGTTTTTTTCTTACAGCTTCTGCCCGCCATTTCTTGTTATTGATCAAGAGTACACCTGCATTAAAGCCAACCCCAACTCCAAAACAAGATGGCGCAGCAGCCAGGTAGTTTTCTCCCAAGTCCATTTCAAAGAGAGGCGTCAGGTCAGCCGTCACTACCAAATCACTGTCCAAGTAAAGTACCTTATCCTCTTCGACAAAATCAGGGATAAAGTAACGGGCAAAGGTCATATGATTGATATGGGGCAGTTTGTTGCTCCAGTTCATCTGAAACTGGGCACCAAGCATCTTGACATCCACCAACTCACCACCCATTTGCTCTACTATCGGTCTGAGAGCACGGAACCATTCCTGGGGAATATCCTGATTAAAGATATAGACCTTGACATGGCTATTATGATAGCAGAGAGACTTAAGTGCTGTTTCAATCTGGCGGATATAGGCATAATCTCCTGCGAGAACAATTGTTTTTTTCATTTAGTTTCCTTCAGTTCACAACGACTGCTTCTGTGATTCCAAAAGCGTGCGGATAGACTCGATCATTTGATCTACAGTTGCTGGTGAGTAAACATGACTGTAACCACTCGAGTCATGACTAGTGGTCTCAAAAGAAAATATAGGGATTTCTCTTTGCTGCACCTCTTGGATAATGTTTGCAATTTCATCCTCATGATTGATATCCAAGTAAAAATCAATCTTTTCCAAGACCTTTTTGACATTCATGGGATTAAAGTAAGGATAGAGGCGTACATTCAGATGCGATTGCAAGTTCATGATTTCCGGAGCAAAATTGGTATGAGCTAGGATAGAGAACTCTACATCTGGCAGTTCTTGGATTAGGTGTTCGATTCTCTCTATATGACACGTATTGGTAAAAATAGCGGTCGCATACCGGGGAGCTTGAACTAAGGATGCTAATCCTTTATGAAAATCACATTTTTTCATGACGATATCAGACCACTCTAGTCCGTAGTAAAACCACCAGTCCTCCCTGAAACGGTTGAGGTTGATTTGGTACCAAGGCTTGTCCCCTGTATAATGAATAATCTTAGCTGTCTTCTCAACAGCAAGAGAATCTCTATACCAAGAATCCATCTGGTAATTTCGCGCCACCGTATCCATACCAACCATAAAATTATAGGTAGCTGGCAAAGGTTTCCAACGACTTTCAAAGAGGTGATTTAACACGCCCTGATCACCAAAAACTTGGTCATGCAGTTGGTCTGTCAAGCTCAACAAGTGCTCCGTCACCTTTTCTTGACGCCAGAGAGCGACATTGATTAGCAAGACACCTGCATTAAAAGTGCTAGGAACTAGCGCATCTGCGACAGCAGCTACTGGCCAGTCTGCCATATCTTCTAAAAAGAGTTGATCTAGGTTTGATCTAACGATAATATCCGAATCCATGTACAAGGCCAGATCTTCGTTGACATACTGAGGTATAAAATAACGAAAGAAAGTTGCATAACTTAGGTGGGCTAGTGGCAAACTATACCCTTTCAAACTTTGATGACTAATCTTGACATTGATGATTTTTGAGGTTAGAGGCTCTAGACGTCTCTCCATGAGCTGAAACCATTCAGATGGCAAATCATCATTGAAAACATAAAAAGTAACTGCTCGGTTATGGGCGCAGATTGACTTGATTGTTGTCTCAATCTTGTCCATATAAGCATTATCACCACCGAGTACAATGGCTTTTTGAAGCTCTTTTTTCATTTCGTCCCCTTTTCTTTTCACATTCTTTCGGCTACTTTTCTACTACTATAGTTCTGATTCTTTCGATGATTCTCTCACCTTCCTATTATACCTTTTCCCCTAGTTTATTTCAAACTCAAAAGAGGATTTCCCCCTTCTCACATATAGAAAAAACCTTTGAAAAATCATGTTTTCAAAGGTTTTCCATTTTACTATTTATTCATTGATTTTTATATCTTATCAATGACTTTCTTGATCGTCGTTCTGATCCTTCTTGGCAAGAAGACCGATACCTGTTACAGCTGCCAATGCTCCCAACAAAGCAGATGCTACCGAAGTCGACGCTCCTGTATTTGGCAAGACTTGTTTTGGCTTGCTTGAAGCGGATTGACCTTGGCTTGCAATGTTTGCCATTGAGAGAGAAGTGCTTGTTGAAGTAGATGCCAGAGCACTTGCTGACGCAGATCTACTAATAGAATCTGAAGTCGAGAGACTAGTGCTAATCGACGTTGACTCGCTCACTGACATACTTGCTGAAATCGAAGCACTTTCTAGAGTCGATTCACTGGCGAACATGCTAGCTGAGAGTGATGCGCTCGTTGAAGTAGATTCGCTCAATGAAGTACTTGCTGAAATCGAAGCACTCTCCAACGCCAACTCGGCTCCTAGCATACTTGCAGAAGTTGAAGTACTTGTTGAAGCAGACTCACTCTCGCTTACGGATGCTGACTGGCTAGCACTCGCTGACGCGGAATGACTCGAACTTACTAATGCGGATTCGCTTGAGCTGACTGAGGCAGACTGACTAGCGCTTACTGAAGCGGATTGGCTTGAGCTGACTGAAGCGGATTGACTCGAGCTCAATGATGCAGACTGGCTCGAACTCACTGAAGCGGATTGACTCGAGCTTACTGAAGCGGATTCGCTTGAACTTACTGAGGCTGATTGGCTAGCGCTCGCTGAAGCAGATTGGCTCGAACTTACTGAAGCCGATTCGCTCGAACTTACAGATGCTGACTCACTTGCGCTCACTGATGCTGACTGACTCGAACTTGCAGACGCAGATTGACTTGAACTTACCGATGCAGATTCGCTTGAACTTACTGAGGCGGATTGACTGGCACTGGCTGAAGCGGATTCACTGGCGCTCAATGAAGCGGACTGGCTGGAGCTTGCCGACGCGGATTGGCTCGAGCTTGCAGATGCTGACTCACTTGCGCTCACTGACGCTGACTCACTCGCACTCACCGATGCGGACTGACTCGAACTTACCGATGCTGATTGGCTGGCACTCAATGAAGCTGACTGGCTCAAACTTACTGAAGCGGATTGACTCGAACTTACTGAGGCTGACTCACTTGCGCTTACGGATGCTGATTGGCTCGAACTTACTGAAGCGGATTCGCTGGCACTTACTGAAGCTGACTGACTCGAACTCGCTGAAGCTGACTGACTAGCACTTACTGAGGCGGATTGACTAGCACTCAATGATGCGGATTGGCTCGAGCTCGCTGAGGCGGATTGACTCGAACTTACTGAGGCGGATTGACTGGCACTCAATGATGCGTATTGGCTCGAACTTACTGAAGCGGATTCGCTTGAGCTTACGGACGCTGACTGGCTCGCACTCACTGAAGCTGATTGGCTAGCGCTCGTTGAGGCTGATTCGCTTGAACTTACTGAGGCTGATTGACTTGCGCTCGCTGAAGCTGATTGGCTCGAACTCACTGAAGCAGATTGGCTGGATCTGACTGAGGCTGACTCACTCGTACTCAATGAAGCGGATTCGCTTGAGCTTGCAGACGCTGATTGGCTCGAACTTACTGAAGCGGATTCGCTTGAGCTTACGGACGCTGACTGGCTGGCACTTACTGAAGCTGACTGACTAGCACTCAATGAAGCGGATTGACTTGCGCTCACTGAAGCTGACTGGCTCGCACTCACTGAAGCCGATTGACTTGAGCTCACCGATACAGATTGGCTCGAGCTCGCTGAAGCGGATTGACTCGAGCTTACTGACGCGGATTCGCTCGAGCTCACTGAAGCTGATTGGCTTGAGCTGACTGAGGCTGATTGGCTCGAACTTACTGAAGCTGACTCACTTGCACTTACTGAGGCTGATTGACTAGAGCTTACCGAGGCTGATTCGCTTGAACTTACTGAGGCTGATTGGCTAGCGCTCGCTGAAGCAGACTGACTTGCGCTCACTGAAGCTGACTGGCTGGAGCTCGCTGAGGCTGATTGGCTCGAGCTTGCAGATGCTGACTGGCTCGCACTCACTGAAGCTGATTGGCTCGAACTTGCTGAAGCTGATTCACTTGAGCTGACTGACGCTGATTGACTCGAACTTGCAGATGCAGATTGACTCGAACTTACTGAAGCAGACTGACTTGCGCTGGCTGATGCAGATTCACTTGCGCTGGCTGAGGCGGATTCACTTGCACTCAATGAAGCTGACTGACTTGAGCTAACTGATGCAGATTCGCTTGAGCTGACTGAGGCTGATTGACTGGCACTCAATGAAGCGGATTGGCTGGCACTCACTGACGCTGATTGACTCGAGCTCGCTGATGCAGATTCACTTGCACTTACTGAGGCTGATTGACTCGAGCTCACTGATGCTGACTGGCTAGTGCTGACTGACGCGGACTGACTCGAGCTCACTGATGCAGATTCACTTGCGCTCACTGAAGCGGACTGACTCGAACTTACTGAGGCAGACTGGCTCGCGCTCGCTGATGCGGATTGACTAGAGCTTACGGAAGCAGATTCACTTGCGCTCGCTGATGCTGATTCACTTGCGCTCACTGAAGCGGATTGGCTTGAGCTTACTGAGACGGATTGACTAGCGCTCGCTGAAGCGGATTGGCTCGAACTTACCGATGCAGACTGACTCGAGCTCACTGAAGCTGATTGACTGGCGCTCACTGAAGCAGATTCGCTGGAGCTTACTGAGGCAGATTGGCTCACACTCGTTGACGCTGACTGACTAGCACTTACCGAAGCGGACTGGCTGGCACTTACTGAAGCCGATTCACTTGTGCTTACTGATGCGGACTGGCTGGAGCTTGCAGACGCAGATTGACTTGCGCTGGCTGAGGCTGACTCACTTGCGCTTACTGATGCGGACTGACTCGAACTTACTGAAGCGGACTGACTCGAGCTTGCAGATGCAGACTGACTTGCGCTTATTGAGACTGACTGGCTGGCGCTCGCTGAAGCGGATTGGCTAGCACTCACTGAAGCGGATTGGCTCGAACTTACTGAAGCGGATTCACTTGCACTTGCAGATGCTGACTGGCTTGAGCTTACTGAAGCGGATTGGCTTGAGCTTACCGAAGCTGACTGGCTGGAGCTTGCAGATGCAGATTGGCTAGCGCTCACTGAAGCGGACTGACTCGAACTTGCTGAAGCTGATTGGCTCGAACTTACAGATACTGATTGACTAGCACTAGTTGAAGCTGACTGGCTAGCGCTCACGGATGCGGATTGACTCGAACTTACTGATGCAGACTGACTAGCGCTCATTGAGGCTGATTGACTAGCACTCACTGAAGCGGATTGGCTCGAACTTACTGAAGCGGATTCACTTGCACTTGCAGATGCTGACTGGCTGGAGCTTACTGAAGCGGATTGACTCGAGCTTACAGATACTGATTGGCTGACACTTGCTGAGGCTGATTGACTCGAACTTGCCGAAGCAGACTGGCTAGCGCTCACTGACTCAGACTGGCTAGCACTTGCAGATGCTGATCGGCTAGCACTCGCTGAAGCCGATTGACTTGAGCTCACCGATACAGATTGGCTCGCGCTTGCTGAAGCGGACTGACTAGCACTTGCTGATGCAGATTGACTGGCGCTCACTGAGGCGGATTGACTAGAACTTACTGATGCGGACTGGCTTAAGCTTGCCGACGCAGATTGACTCGAGCTGACTGAAGCGGATTCACTTGAGCTTACTGAAGCCGATTGACTCGCGCTGGCTGAAGCGGATTGGCTTGTGCTTACAGACGCTGATTGACTGGCGCTCACGGATGCTGATTGGCTGGAGCTCGCTGAGGCGGATTGACTGGCGCTCACGGATGCTGATTGGCTGGAGCTTACTGAAGCGGATTGGCTAGCACTCAATGAAGCCGATTGACTTGAGCTCACTGACGCTGATTGACTTGAACTCATTGACGCTGATTGGCTAGCACTCGCTGAAGCTGACTGGCTTGAACTTACTGAGGCTGACTGGCTGGAGCTCGCTGAGGCTGATTGGCTAGCACTCACTGAGGCAGACTGACTTGCACTTGCTGAGGCCGATTGACTCGAGCTCGCTGATGCAGATTCACTTGCACTCAATGATGCAGATTGACTCGAGCTTACTGAGGCAGACTGACTTGCGCTCACTGAGGCTGATTGACTTGAGCTCGCTGAAGCGGATTGGCTTGCGCTCGCTGAGGCGGATTGACTTGCGCTTACTGAGGCGGACTGGCTAGCACTCAATGAAGCCGATTCGCTCGAACTTACTGAGGCGGACTGACTAGCGCTGACTGAAGCTGACTGACTCGAACTTGCAGATGCAGACTGACTGGCACTCACTGAAGCCGATTGACTCGAACTTGCCGACGCAGATTGACTAGCGCTGGATGAAGCCGATTGACTTGAGCTTACAGACGCTGATTGACTAGCGCTGACTGAAGCTGACTGACTTGCGCTGACTGAAGCGGACTGGCTGGAGCTTGCAGATGCAGACTGACTGGCACTCACTGACGCTGACTCACTCGCACTTACTGAAGCAGATTGACTAGCACTCAATGAAGCGGATTGACTGGCGCTTACTGAAGCTGACTGGCTGGCACTTACTGAAGCCGATTCGCTTGAGCTGACTGATGCGGATTGACTCGAACTCAATGATGCTGATTGGCTAGCGCTCGCTGAGGCGGATTGACTCGAACTTACTGATGCGGACTGGCTTGAGCTTACTGATGCGGATTGGCTAGCACTCGCTGAAGCCGATTGACTCGAACTTACTGAAACTGACTGGCTCGCGCTGGCTGAAGCCGATTCACTTGCACTTGCCGATGCGGACTCACTTGCGCTTACTGAAGCTGATTGGCTGGAGCTTGCAGACGCTGACTGACTTGCACTTACTGAGGCTGACTGACTCGAGCTTGCAGACGCTGACTGGCTAGCGCTAGCTGACGCTGACTGGCTCGAACTCAATGATGCTGATTGGCTAGCGCTCACTGACGCTGATTGACTCGAACTTACTGAGGTAGACTGACTCGAGCTTGCTGACGCTGACTGGCTAGCGCTGGCTGACGCTGATTGGCTCGAACTTACTGAAGTTGACTGACTTGCGCTCACTGATGCGGACTGACTCGAACTTACTGAGGCAGATTGGCTCGCGCTCGCTGATGCGGATTGGCTGGCACTCACTGATGCGGACTGACTCGAACTTGCTGAGGCTGACTGGCTCGCACTTGCTGAGGCTGACTCACTTGCGCTTACAGATGCTGACTGGCTCGCACTCAATGAAGCCGATTCGCTTGAGCTTAATGAGGCGGATTGACTGGCGCTCACTGAAGCGGATTGGCTAGCGCTCGCTGATGCGGACTGACTCGAACTTACTGATGCTGATTGACTCGAGCTTAATGAGGCGGATTGGCTTGAGCTTGCAGATGCAGATTGACTCGAACTCAATGATGCGGATTGGCTGGCACTCAATGAAGCAGACTGGCTAGCGCTGACTGAAGCGGATTGGCTCGAACTTACCGATGCTGACTGACTTGCACTCACTGAAGCGGATTGGCTCGCGCTGGCTGAAGCGGATTGACTGGCACTTACTGATGCAGATCGGCTTGAGCTGACTGAGGCAGACTGACTTGCGCTCACTGACGCTGACTGACTAGCACTTGCAGATGCTGATTCACTTGCGCTCACTGAAGCGGATTGGCTTGAGCTTACGGACGCTGACTGGCTGGCACTCACTGAAGCGGATTGGCTCGAACTTACAGAAGCGGATTGGCTGGCACTTACCGAAGCTGACTGGCTGGCACTCAATGATGCAGATTGACTCGAGCTTAATGAGGCAGACTGACTTGCGCTTACTGAGGCTGATTGACTAGCACTTGCTGAAGCAGACTGGCTATTACTTACTGAAATTGACGCTTGATTTGGCGTAATTTGTCCATTAAACACATCTGAAACCAAACCATCCACTGTCGTACTAGCAGTCACTGGTCCACTAGGAAGTCGTCCTCCATTGCGATCATATACTTTCTTCAAGTCAGTTGCAGTAAAGGTTACACTGGTAGAACTCCCCGTTGCCTGTTTGGTAAATGTTTCACCTGCAATTGTAAGAGTAACAGTCCCACCTGGAGCAACCCCATCTACCGTAATCGCTTGATTTGAGAGCCCACCTTTTTCGTTAAGATATTGATTCTCTATCCTTGGCGTCTGAGGGCGCACAGTAAAGCTCACGTCAATTTCATCCGTACTTCCATCTGGATAAGTTACCACCGCTGTCAAAGTATGCCGACCAGCAGACAAATTCGTATTGGTTCCAGATTTCCAAGTATAGGTTGTTCTAGTTCCCTTAGTAATTCCTGTAGTAGGTAATTCTGGTGTCCCTGTAGCATTCGTGATGTACTGACTGGCTTCACCAACAGAAACAGTCCCTGAATTGGCCGTTAGAGTAAAGTTTCGATTCACCTCAGCATTGATAGCTGGTTCGTACTTTTCAGACTGAGCATGGACTTCAAATTGAATTGCGGCAGGGTTGGCTGTTAAATCTTTTACAAGACCTACGTCAGTAGTATTTCCGCTAAAATTACCTTCCTGATCATAGGTGAAAACATAACGAGTCCACAAACTATTTACTGCTTGATTTTTTCCAACAGAACCCGTGATTGAAACGGTGAAAGGATTTGATGCTGTAGCATTTCCATCTTTGGCTAGTTTATTTGTCGGAACAATCATACTGATACTTTGACCATTACTCGTAGTGAATGAGACAACAGTTGAAGTAGCCGGATAGGCCGCGGGAACAGCAGTAGGAACAAATTTTGCATGTTCAATTCGACCACTGTTATCAGTAAACTCAATGGTCGCAGAAAAATTTTCTTCTCGATAAATTTTAAATTTTTGTCCTTCTAGAACTGCGCCACCTGTAACGGTTATTTTCTGAAGTTCTGGCTTCTCTGTATCCCTAGCAGCTCTGAAGCTAGCGGTATTTGAAGCTTGGGTTAAAGCTTGTCCGTTTCTGCTGTCACGAAGTCCAGACTTGGCACGTAACACAGCATTTGCAATACTATTTCGAGCTTCTGTAGCCTTATTCAAAATAGAAGTAAAATCAGAAAGCTCCCCTTTCAAGGCATCTGCTATCTCATTCTTCGCTAGACTAGTCTTCGTGATTGCCTCATCCGAGTTTGGAAGCCCCTGAGCTTGAGCTAGAAACTGCCCAATCTCAGCAGACAAAGCCTCTAATTTCTTCCGTTTTTCTTCATTTTGTTTTTCCGTCATGGCAACGGAAGTCATAGTCAGACCTGATTCAGCCGTCACATCTTCATTCTTTACAAGACCAGACTCACTTTGAGGCAAGGATTCTGTAGAAAAATTAACTGCTTTTAGTTCTTTTGAAGAATGAGATTCTTTCACCGACTCCCGAGCTGACTCATTTGCTTGGTACTGACTTTGAACACCAACTGAAGCTCTCTCTGACAGATTACTATTCGCTTGATTTTGTGTCCCAAGGGATTCACTTGAACTAGCAGTTACACTTTGACTGTTTGCAAAGGACTGACTAGTAGAAGCAGATTCGCTCATCGACTGGCTCATGCTAGAAGAGCTTGAGGCACTGACAGACTGACTCGTAGAGGCAGATTGACTGGCGCTCTGCGAATTGAATTCTGACAATGACTGGCTTTGACTGGTAGACAAAGACAAGCTAGCAGCATCTTGATGATCCTGTGTCGTCCCTAGCACTACTGAATCTCTCGTCGCCAGGGTATCTTTTGATTCGACAGTCTTTTCAACAGCGACTGCATCATTGGCATAAACACGCGTTTGCGTCGCAGCAAAACCACCTAAGATCGTTCCCGTAGCTGCTATCCCTTTCAAGACATCCACGCCGGTCAACTTCTGACCTTCTTGCTTTTCAACCATTTCTGTCTTTACTTGGCTCGTATCCGCACTTCCACGCATCACCTTAAATAAGCCAAAAAGGGAAGTCGAGGCCCGTAGCCAATGCTTCCCTGATTTGATTAATTTGAACCGAGTTACACGGTCTGTTTCTCTATATTCACCCTTCTGGCGTCTAAAAAACATGTTCATCCCCTCAACTTGAAAAAGATCTATTCACCTATAAAATACTATCTTCTTATTATATACCAAATATACCGACAATTCAATATCTATAATATATCCTAAAGAAAGAAAATGATTTCAAAAATAACTTGATTTCAAATCTATTCTGTTTTTTCAATATAATCTTCATTTTATTGTTCTGTTAATATATTTTATTTATTTTTTAACCATTTCTAAATGCTTAAAAAATCGAGTAACTAATTCCAATCACTCAGGGAATTGATTTTTATTCAAAATATAGAAAAAGTCCATGAATCAATAGCATCCACAGACTTTTAGGAGTAGAGTATTTAAAGGCAGTTTCACAAATGAATCAATGAAGCCGGTAGCCGATGTAACTTTCTAGCCTTTCCGACGAAAAAATCCACGAATCGATAATATTCGTGGATTTTTCCTAGTGAAGCGTTTAGGTAAGCCGATTTTACACTACGACACGGAGTTTGGCAAATCGATTCTATTTGCCAAACGTAGTTAGTAAGGCAGTTAGCTAGTTCGCCAAATAGCGACTAGCGTCCAACAATTAGGAACTTTAGTTCCAATTGTTGGTGCTGAGTTACATTTTTTCCTCCAACTCTACGTCCGGATACTTGTCCGCAAACCAGCGAAGAGCAAAGTCATTTTCAAAGAGGAAGACTGGTTGATCGAAACGGTCTTTGGCCAAGATATTGCGGCTTGAGGACATCCGTTCATCCAAGTCCTCAGGCTTGATCCAACGAACGGTCTTTTTACCCATTGGGCTCATGACTACTTCTGCATTGTACTCGCCTTCCATACGGTGCTTAAAGACTTCAAATTGGAGTTGTCCCACAGCGCCTAGCATGTATTCGCCTGTTTGGTAATTCTTATAAAGCTGAATGGCTCCTTCTTGCACCAATTGTTCAATCCCTTTGTGGAAGGATTTTTGCTTCATGACGTTCTTAGCAGAAACTTTCATGAAAATCTCAGGTGTAAAGGTTGGCAGTGGTTCAAATTCAAACTTGTTTTTTCCAACCGTCAAGGTGTCTCCAACCTGATAAGTACCGGTATCGTAAACCCCGATGATATCACCTGCTACGGCATTGGTCACATTCTCACGACTTTCTGCCATAAACTGGGTGACATTAGAAAGCTTGGCAGTCTTACCAGTACGAGGCAGATTGACACTCATCCCTCGCTCAAACTCACCTGATACGATACGGACAAAGGCAATGCGGTCACGGTGACGAGGGTCCATGTTGGCTTGGATTTTAAAGACAAATCCTGAGAAATCCTTGTCATAAGGATCCACAATTTCGCCATCTGTTTTCTTGTGACCATGTGGTTCTGGAGCAAACTTAAGGAAGGTCTCAAGGAAGGTCTGCACCCCAAAGTTAGTGAGGGCTGAACCAAAGAAGACCGGAGTCAGTTCTCCTGCAAGAATAGCTTCTTCTGAAAATTCATTTCCTGCTTCTTGCAACAGTTCGATATCGTCCTTAACCTGAGCGTAGAAAGGATTGCTTCCAAAGAGCTTATCCCCTTCTTCCAGACTGGCAAAACGCTCATCTCCTTTATAGAGTTCCAAGCGTTGGTTATAGAGGTCATACAAGCCTTCAAAGGCTTTCCCCATCCCGATTGGCCAGTTCATAGGATAGCTCGCAATACCTAGGACTTCTTCTAGTTCTTGCAAGAGATCCAGTGGCTCACGACCGTCACGGTCCAGCTTGTTCATAAAGGTAAAGACTGGAATACCACGGTGCTTCACAACCTCAAACAATTTCTTGGTTTGGGCCTCGATACCCTTGGCAGAGTCCACGACCATGACGGCAGCATCCACCGCCATCAAGGTCCGATAAGTATCTTCTGAGAAGTCCTCGTGTCCTGGTGTGTCGAGGATGTTCACGCGCTTACCATCATAGTCAAACTGCATAACAGATGACGTGACCGAAATCCCACGTTGTTTCTCGATATCCATCCAGTCAGACTTGGCAAAAGTCCCTGTTTTCTTCCCTTTTACCGTACCAGCCTCACGAATCTCGCCCCCAAAGTAGAGCAACTGCTCAGTGATGGTTGTTTTCCCGGCGTCCGGGTGGGAGATGATAGCAAAAGTACGACGTTTCTTAATTTCTTCTTGAATAGTCATAAGTTCTCTTTCTTTGATTTTCTATTTTTAGTTGTTTCAGTAGCTAAGAATGATGTTTACATTGGATTTTACCATTCCTTTCAACTCTCCATTATAGCGGATTTTGGGGAGTTTTTCAATTGCTCATCTGATGAAAAGGCAAGCTAGAGCACAGATTGCACCTGATTTCTCTTTTTCCACCGTTTCTTAAACAAGATATCAAAAAGAACAAGAGCCAGTGAAAGGATGACCGACACAAGGAGGTACTTTATCCATAGAGGAGCATTCGAGATAAACGGGGTATCTCTTAAGAGACCATAATTTCCACCCGTTACCTGATTAACCCCAACTAAAAAGAGGTTGAGAATAAAGGTATAGGCTACAATCATATACTTCTTAAGCAAGGTCTTGTCATAGTGATTCATCAAGTAAATCAAGGAATTCACTAGAAGGGCATAGTGCCCAATCAAAAATGAAAAACTGGTGATATGGGGGAAATCATAGGGGTCAAAAACCGGGTAAACCAAGGCAAAGACCGCTCCACTTGCTCCTAAGAGGGCAAAATATTGCTTGCTCCGCCATTTATCTGGCAAGAAAACCACCGCAAACATAGCCAAACGGCAATGGTAAAATGGAAGGCTATTAGAAAATGGAATTCCAAAACCAACATACCAGCTATATAGGGCTAGCAACTGGAGGATCTGAATCCCCTTAAACAAGCGGACAAATTTCGAATTTTTGTGATAAACAAGTGCTCCATAAATACAAAGCACTAATAGGATCATCATAATCCCATACCAAAAGAGGGAAATGGGAGGAGGAACCGTTTGAGATCTGGTGATAAATTGATGGAACATATTTCTATCCTAACTCTTATTTTTTCTATTCTCTAGTTTAACCATTATAGCGAATTAAAAGCGATTTTTCAATTTCTATTTCTTTTCAGTTTGGCTCCCTTATTTATAGGAAATTATGGTAAAATAGAACAGACTAAAAATCATCATTTCACGAAAGGATGCAAGATGAAAATTACGCAAGAAGAGGTAACACACGTTGCCAATCTTTCAAAATTAAAATTCTCTGAAGAAGAAACTGCTGCCTTTGCGACAACCTTGTCTAAAATTGTTGACATGGTTGAATTGCTGGGCGAAGTCGACACAACTGGTGTCGCACCTACTACAACCATGGCTGACCGCAAGACCGTACTCCGCCCTGATGTGGCCGAAGAAGGAACAGACCGTGACCGCTTGTTTAAAAACGTACCTGAAAAAGAAAACTACTATATCAAGGTACCAGCTATCCTAGATGATGGAGGAGATGCCTAATGACTTTTAATAACAAAACTATTGAAGACTTGCACAATCTCCTTGTCTCTAAGGAAATTTCTGCAACTGAATTGACACAAGCCACGCTTGAAGATATCAAGTCTCGCGAGGCAGCTATCAACGCTTTTGTCACTATCGCTGAAGAGCAGGCTCTTGCTCAAGCTAAAACTATTGATGAAACTGGAATCGATGCGGACAATGTTCTTTCAGGGATTCCACTTGCTGTTAAGGATAATATCTCTACTGACGGTATCCTTACAACTGCAGCCTCAAAAATGCTTTACAACTACGAGCCAATCTTTGATGCGACAGCCGTTGCCAATGCAAAAGCTAAGGGTATGATTGTCGTCGGAAAGACCAACATGGACGAATTTGCCATGGGTGGATCCGGTGAAACTTCTCACTACGGTGCGACTAAAAATGCTTGGGACCAGACCAAGGTTCCTGGTGGTTCATCAAGTGGTTCTGCCGCAGCCGTAGCCTCAGGACAAGTCCGCTTGTCACTTGGTTCTGATACCGGTGGTTCCATCCGCCAACCTGCTGCCTTCAACGGGATTGTTGGTCTCAAACCAACCTACGGAACGGTTTCTCGTTTCGGTCTCATTGCCTTCGGTAGCTCATTAGACCAGATTGGACCTTTTGCACCAACTGTTAAAGAAAATGCCCTCTTGCTTAATGCGATTGCCAGCGAAGATGCTAAAGACTCTACTTCTGCTCCTGTCCGCATTGCCGACTTTACTTCAAAAATTGGCCAAGACATCAAGGGCATGAAAATTGCTTTGCCTAAGGAATACCTTGGTGAAGGGATTGACCCAGAGGTTAAGGAAACCATTCTTAACGCAGCCAAACACTTTGAAAAACTGGGTGCCATCGTCGAAGAAGTTAGCCTTCCTCATTCTAAATACGGTGTTGCCGTTTACTATATTATCGCTTCATCAGAGGCCTCATCAAACTTACAACGCTTTGACGGTATCCGTTATGGCTACCGCGCAGAAGATGCAAGCAACCTTGATGAAATCTATGTAAACAGCCGTAGCCAAGGTTTCGGTGAAGAAGTGAAACGCCGTATCATGCTTGGAACATTTAGCCTTTCATCAGGTTACTATGATGCCTATTACAAGAAGGCTGGACAAGTTCGTACCCTCATCATCCAAGATTTCGAAAAAGTCTTTGCGGATTACGATTTAATCCTAGGACCAACTGCTCCAAGCGTTGCCTATGACTTGGATTCACTCAACCACGATCCAGTTGCCATGTACTTAGCTGACCTTTTGACCATCCCAGTCAACTTAGCAGGTCTCCCAGGAATTTCGATTCCTGCTGGATTTGCTCAAGGTCTACCAGTCGGTCTCCAATTGATCGGTCCTAAATACTCTGAGGAGACCATTTACCAAGCTGCTGCTGCCTTTGAAGCAACAACAGACTACCACAAACAACAACCTGTGATTTTTGGAGGTGATAACTAATGAACTTTGAAACAGTCATTGGACTTGAAGTCCACGTAGAGCTCAACACCAATTCAAAAATCTTCTCACCAACTTCTGCTCACTTTGGAAATGACCAAAATGCCAACACTAACGTGATTGACTGGTCCTTCCCAGGAGTTCTGCCAGTTCTCAATAAAGGGGTTGTCGATGCCGGTATCAAGGCAGCTCTTGCCCTCAACATGGACATCCACAAAAAGATGCACTTTGACCGCAAGAACTACTTCTACCCTGATAATCCAAAAGCCTACCAAATTTCTCAGTTTGATGAGCCAATCGGTTATAACGGCTGGATCGAAGTGGAACTAGAAGATGGTACGACTAAGAAAATCGGTATCGAACGTGCTCACTTAGAAGAAGATGCAGGTAAAAACACCCACGGTACAGATGGCTACTCCTATGTTGACCTCAACCGCCAAGGGGTGCCTTTGATTGAGATTGTATCTGAAGCGGACATGCGTTCTCCTGAAGAAGCCTATGCTTATCTAACAGCCCTCAAGGAAGTCATCCAGTACGCTGGTATTTCTGACGTTAAGATGGAAGAAGGCTCTATGCGTGTGGATGCCAATATCTCCCTTCGTCCTTATGGTCAAGAGAAATTCGGTACCAAGACTGAGTTAAAGAACCTCAACTCCTTCTCAAATGTTCGCAAAGGTCTCGAATACGAAGTCCAACGCCAGGCTGAAATCCTTCGTTCAGGTGGTCAAATTCGCCAAGAAACACGCCGTTACGATGAAGCTAACAAGGCAACCATCCTCATGCGTGTCAAAGAAGGTGCTGCAGATTACCGCTACTTCCCTGAACCAGACCTACCACTCTTTGAAATCTCAGATGAGTGGATTGAGGAAATGCGCACTGAATTGCCAGAGTTTCCAAAAGAACGCCGTGCACGCTACGTATCTGACCTTGGCTTGTCAGACTACGATGCTAGCCAGTTGACAGCAAACAAAGTCACTTCTGACTTCTTTGAAAAAGCTGTTGCCCTCGGTGGCGATGCCAAACAAGTCTCTAACTGGCTCCAAGGTGAAGTTGCTCAGTTCTTGAATGCTGAAGGCAAAACACTTGAACAAATCGAATTAACACCAGAAAACTTGGTAGAAATGATTGCCATCATCGAAGACGGCACGATCTCTTCCAAGATTGCCAAGAAAGTCTTTGTCCACCTAGCTAAAAACGGCGGTGGAGCGCGTGAATACGTGGAAAAAGCAGGTATGGTCCAAATCTCAGATCCTGATGTTTTGATTCCAATCATCCACCAAGTCTTTGCGGATAACGAAGCTGCCGTTGCCGACTTCAAATCAGGCAAACGCAACGCAGACAAGGCCTTCACAGGATTCCTTATGAAGGCAACCAAAGGACAAGCCAACCCACAAGTTGCCCTTAAACTCCTTGCACAGGAATTGGCCAAGTTGAAAGACAGTGAGTAATTCGCTACTAGTCACCCAGTAGTCTACTCAACAAGAGAGAAACTACCTTTTCAATCATATAGTTAGGAGACACATGAAAAAGTTTTACGCTCTTTTAATGACCTGTTTATTACTTGTTTTTCTATCCGTGCCTCAAATCGTTGATGCGGGTGTCGGACATTCCAGAAGTGGTAGCAGCAGTCGCAGTAGCTCCAGAAGTAGTAGTCGTTCAAGTGGAGGAGGAAGTCGCTCTGGTGGCTCATCTTATCACTACTACCGCTCTGGATACGGGTCATCCTCTAGTAGTTCTGATAGCTCACCCTATCTAGGATTTATGGTAATATTTGTGGGTGCCATTGTTTTAGTGGTTATCGTTGAATCCTTAAAAAATAAAGCAAATAATTCAAGCACAAGCCACAGTAATACCAACTATCAACCAATCCACCGACGAATTGAACATAACACTTTGGCCATTAGTCGTGTAAAATATGGGGATCCAAACTTTGACGCTAATGCCTTCATTTCTTGGGTTAAGGAAGTCTACCTTAAATTGCAGGTTGCCTGGACTGAGAAAAATTGGAATTCAGTCCGTGCGCTAGAAAGTACTAGTCTCTATTCACAGCACAGCACGCAATTAGAAGATCACATCCGAGCTAAGACAACCAATGTTTTAGAGAAAGTTTGTATCGAAAATGTTCGCATCAAGGAGTTCATTGAAAATCCTGACGGAAACGATACCTTAGTCGTAATCCTATCGTCTACCTTGCGGGACTATGTCATTGACGATGAGACTCGCCGTGTCATTGAAGGAGATCCTAAAAAAGATCTCTTCACCGTGTATCAATTGAACTTTATCCGTCAACACGGTAGCCAAACGCAAGCAGTCAATCCAGACCAAGTTGTGAGCGACCACTGTCCAAACTGTGGCGCCCCATTGAAAATCTCTGCAGTTAGCGAGTGCGACTACTGTGGTGCCAATCTCTCTCGCAGTCCAAACCAATGGGTACTGGATACCTATGATGTTGTGGATGAAGACGAGCTTTATAATTAGGAGGAATTATGGGATTTATACGTGCAGCCTTATCAGCAGGCTTAAATAGTTTTAATGATAGTAAATTCAAGGAAGCCATCGTCCTTCCAGACAATGTCTCTGGCGACGCCTTGGCCATCAAGGGACAATTACTCACAAAAGACCCAGATGGACGTTCTCGTCACAGCAATCAAAATACTGGACTCTTGTCGGATGGCAGTGTGGTTATCGTTCCCCAAGGCTATAGCGCTGTTTTGGTAAACAACGGTACCTTCCTTGGTGAAGTTCTCGAAGCTGGTAGCCACGAATGGCAAGCTGGTGATAATGCCTGGCTCCTTGAAAAAGGTGGTTTAAAGGGCACTTGGGAAAACTTTAAAAACCGTTTCTCTTTTGGTGGACAAGTCATCACCCAACAGGAAATTATCTTTATCCGCATGCAACCTATTGCAGGCAATAAGTTCGGCACACAAAATGCGGTCGAATACTTCAGCGAACGTTACCAACAACTGCTTAACATCCGTTTCTATGGCTTGTTTGATGTAAAAATAGCAGACCCAGTCCTCTTCTACGTGAGTTCTGTTAGCCGTCAAATTACTGACGGACAGCCATTTACTCTCCAAGATGTAGCTCAAGGAACGCTCCGTCAAAATATCGCACCGAAAATCGCGATTGCCATTGCCAAATACACCAACGAAAACAAGGTTGATATCTATAGCCTCAATGCCAACCAAGACACCTTTAACGAACTCGCTAAACAAGAGGTCAACAAGGTTTGGACAGGCCTCTACGGGATTGAAGCAACCAATATCTTGCTTGAAGACCTCAGCTACGACCAAGAAAGTCTTGATATCGTTCGCAAGCTTGATAGTGAGCTCGTGGCAATGAAGTACAACACGATTGAAATTGAAGAACGCCGTGCTCGCAACGAAGCGCTCATTGCTGCAGCTTCCAACGAAGGAAATGGCAATGGGATGAATATGTTTATGGGCATGAATCTTGGCCAAACTCTGGGTGGTCAACTAAGCCAACAAGTTCAAAATCAAGCACCGGCTCAAAACACTGGGCAAACTGCCAGCAAGAATTTTTACATCGAAGTCGATGGAAAATACGTCCTCGTTACCAAAGACGAAGATGGAAATATCGTACCAGTCAACTAATTAAGCTCCTTCTGACATTTGAGTAATGTTGTCTTTTATGGTACAATAAAGAGTAAATTATTTTATTAAAGAGGTAAAAACATGATTGAAGCAAGTAAATTAAAGGCTGGTATGACCTTTGAAACAGCTGACGGAAAATTGATCCGCGTTTTGGAAGCTAGTCACCACAAACCAGGTAAAGGAAACACAATCATGCGTATGAAATTACGTGATGTCCGTACTGGTTCTACATTTGACACAAGCTACCGTCCAGAGGAAAAATTTGAACAAGCCATCATCGAGACTGTCCCAGCTCAATACTTGTACAAAATGGATGACACAGCCTACTTCATGAACACAGAAACTTACGACCAATACGAAATTCCTGTAGTCAACGTTGAAAACGAATTGCTTTACATCCTTGAAAACTCTGATGTGAAGATCCAATTCTACGGAACTGAAGTGATTGGTGTTACCGTTCCTACTACTGTCGAATTGACAGTTGCAGAAACTCAACCATCTATCAAAGGTGCTACTGTTACAGGTTCTGGTAAACCAGCAACGATGGAAACTGGACTTGTCGTAAACGTTCCAGACTTCATCGAAGCAGGACAAAAACTCGTTATCAACACTGCAGAAGGAACTTACGTTTCTCGTGCCTAATCTCTAGAAAGAGGTCATTCTATGGGAATTGAAGAACAACTTGGCGAAATCGTTATCGCCCCACGTGTACTTGAAAAAATCATTGCTATTGCTACTGCAAAAGTAGAGGGTGTACACTCTTTTTCAAATAAATCAGTATCTGACACCCTTTCAAAACTTTCTCTTGGCCGTGGCGTTTATCTAAAAAACGTGGATGAAGAACTCACAGCTGATATCTACCTCTACCTTGAGTACGGAGTAAAAGTTCCTAAGGTAGCTGTTGCTATCCAGAAAGCTGTTAAAGATGCCGTCCGCAATATGGCTGATGTAGAACTCGCTGCTATCAATATTCACGTTGCAGGTATCGTTCCAGATAAAACACCAAAACCAGAATTGAAAGATCTATTTGACGAGGACTTCCTCAATGACTAGTCCACTATTAGAATCTAGACGCCAACTCCGTAAATGCGCTTTTCAAGCTCTCATGAGCCTTGAATTCGGTACGGATGTCGAAACTGCTTGTCGTTTCGCCTATACTCATGATCGTGAAGATACGGATGTGCAACTTCCAGCCTTTTTGACAGAGCTAGTTTCTGGTGTTCAGGCTAAAAAGGAAGAACTAGACAAGCAAATCACACAGCATTTAAAAGCAGGTTGGACCATCGAGCGTTTAACACTCGTGGAGAGAAACCTCCTTCGCTTGGGAGTCTTTGAAATCACTTCATTTGACACTCCACAGCTGGTTGCGGTTAATGAAGCTATCGAGCTTGCAAAGGACTTCTCAGATCAAAAATCTGCCCGTTTTATCAACGGACTACTCAGTCAGTTTGTAACAGAAGAACAGTAAATAGAAAAAAGTGTTTGACAAATATCAAACACTTTTTTTGCCTCCTACTATCTAAAAATCAAATAATAAATATAAAATAAGATTGACGGAGCATAGGGAATAACATTATAGAAACTATGACAAAGAATGGTAAATCGAAGACTACCCGTAACTCGATAAGCGACTGCAAATAGAAGACCAAGAATACTATAAATGATGAGACTGATGGGGTCACGATGGGATAGAACCAAGTGACTAAGCCCGAAGATGAAAGAAGACAAGATTACATCCAAATAAAACTCCGACTTCGGAAAGAAGGTATTCATAAAATAACCCCTATAGATTGTCTCCTCAACAACAGGTACAATCGAAATGTTAAAGATTAAAAATATAAGACTTGATAGAGTCGTTTCTCTCCCATTTAAGTAAAGTTCCGAAAGAAGGTCTTGGAAAATAAAGCTATGGTCAATCAATCGAATATTCTGCATTCTAAATCCATTTAAAAAAGAATAGATAAGAAAGCAAGCCACTAAGAAAGCGAGATAAGACCAGCGCCAACCCTTTTTCTCGAAGATAAAGAGCATCTTCTTCTTTTTCAACCACAAAACGAATAAAAAGAAAATAAGTAACACTTCTCCAACTAGGAAGATTATATAGCTGTCCATTCCTAAACCAAAGGTCCTAGCTAGAGTTATAGCCCCTAATGGCGTTAAATAAATGTACAGGAACATTAAAATCATACAGATTCCTAAATGTATTGTCTTTTTCATTCTTTCTCTCCTAATGGTAAACTCTCTATTAGGGCAATATAGAGGATATACCATTGATTATTTTCTTATTTATCTAGAGTATTCATATTTATCCATGCTCTATTATCAAAATAGCTAGAACAAATTGTTCTAGCTTTTAAATTTTCTTAGTATTTTCTAAAGCGTTGGTAACGTTCTTCGATAAGTTGGTCGAGTGGTAGTTCTTGCAACCTATCTAGTTCTGCACGCAATTCATTTTTAACGCAACTTAGCAGTTCTTTACTTGACAGCCCTGCTTCTGAGATTACCTTGTCTACGATTCCCATTTCTAGAAGTTCATGCGAAGTGATTTTCATCAATTCCGCTGCTTCCATAGCACGACTTCCATCCTTCCAAAGGATAGAGGCAAATCCTTCCGGGCTAAGTACGGCGTAGATTGAGTTTTCTAACATCCAGACACGGTTAGCTACGGCTAGAGCTAGGGCCCCACCAGATCCACCTTCACCGATAATAATCGCGATGATTGGAACCTTGAGATCACTCATTTCCATCAGGTTTCGGGCGATTGCTTCACCTTGTCCACGTTCCTCGGCACCAACACCTGGGTAAGCACCCGCCGTATTGATAAAGGTCACAACT
Organism: Streptococcus oralis ATCC 35037; assembly: GCF_900637025.1. Classification (NCBI taxonomy): domain Bacteria; kingdom Bacillati; phylum Bacillota; class Bacilli; order Lactobacillales; family Streptococcaceae; genus Streptococcus; species Streptococcus oralis. The sequence continues at coordinate 353,196 of NZ_LR134336.1, read as the reverse complement.
GGACGGCCAAATTTCTCTGCCTGTTTCATCAAGCGCAAGGCCTTACGATAGCCTTCTGGATGAGGTTGGCCGAAATTTCGTTTGAGGTTGTCATGAAGACTCTTCCCCTTTTGGATACCAACGACAGTTACTGCCTGTTCACCTAACCAGCCAATTCCGCCGATAACCGCACCATCATCGCGGAAAGAGCGATCTCCATGCAATTCGATAAACTCGTCAAAGATTCCATTGGCAAAATCAAGTGCGGTCAAGCGACTCTGCTCGCGTGCCTCTCTGACTATTTTTGCAATATTCATCCGCGACTTCCTCCATGCAATCTCACTAATTTAGCAATTGTTTCAGGCAATTCTCTCCGTTTGACAATTGCATCAACAAATCCATGTTCAAGCAGAAATTCTGCCTTTTGGAAGTCATCCGGCAAGGTCTCACGAACTGTATTTTCGATAACACGACGCCCAGCAAAACCAACCAAACTCTGTGGCTCCGCTAGGATAATATCCCCTTCCATAGCAAAAGAAGCGGTCACCCCACCTGTTGTCGGATCAGTTAAAATAGTTAGGTAAAAAAGTCCTGCCTTGGAATGGCGTTGAACTGCCGCAGAAATTTTAGCCATCTGCATCAAGCTCATGATTCCTTCTTGCATACGGGCACCGCCAGAAGCTGCAAAAAGTACAACTGGCAATTTTTCAACTGTCGCATATTCAAACAAGCGCGTAATTTTTTCACCCACAACGGTTCCCATCGACGCCATGATAAAGTTTGAATCCATGATCCCAAGGGCAATTTTTTGTCCCTTGATGCTAGCTGTACCAGTCAGTACTGCTTCATCCAAACCTGTCTTTTCACGCATAGTAGCCAATTTTTTCTGGTAGCCAGGAAAGTTTAATGGATCTTGAGTTTTAATACCTGTAAACATCTCCACAAAGCTACCAGAATCAATCGTCAAATCCAAGCGTTCCTGAGCTGAAATACGGAAAGTATAGCTACAATGGGGACAAATTCGTTCGCTCCCAAGATCCTTTTGATAAATGGTGTGTTTACAACCAGGACACTGGGAGAAGAGTTCATCCGGAACCTCAGGCTTGGCTTGTGGTTTCTGCCTTACGGAACGGTTAGGATTGATCCGAATATACTTATCCTTTTTACTAAATAGAGCCATAACTCCCCCTTTTAGTTCTCATACTATTTGAAAGTCTATTCTTTTTCTTGGTATTTTGGCAAGAAAGTTTCCATCAAGAAGGAAGTATCGTAGTCACCAGCGATAACTCGGCGGTCTGAAATCAGATCCAACTGGAAGTCTGCATTGGTTTGCACTCCTTCAATATCAAGTTCATAAAGTGCCCGTTGCATCTTCATAAGAGCATCAAAACGATTCTCCCCATGAACAATGATTTTAGCAATCATACTATCATAGTAAGGGGGAATAGTATAACCTGGATAAACTGCTGAGTCCACGCGCAAGCCAACTCCACCACTTGGTAGATAGAGATTGGTAATTTTACCTGGGCTTGGAGCAAAGTTAAATGCTGGATTTTCCGCATTGATCCGGCACTCGATAGCATGACCTCGTAGGACGATATCTTCTTGTTTGAAAGGTAAAGGTTGACCGGCAGCAATGCGAATCTGTTCCTTCACGATATCAACACCTGAAACAAACTCTGTGACTGGGTGCTCCACTTGCACACGAGTATTCATTTCCATGAAGTAGAAATTGCCACTCGCTTCATCGAGAAGAAATTCAATCGTTCCTGCATTTTCGTAGCCTACAGACTCTGCTGCACGAACGGCTGCAGCACCAATTTCATGACGAAGGGTTTTGCCAATCGCAATGGATGGGCTTTCTTCTAAGACCTTTTGGTTATTCCGTTGGAGTGAACAGTCCCGTTCACCAAGATGGACAACATGACCCTCTTGGTCCGCAAGGATCTGAACCTCAATATGGCGAGCTGGATAAATCACACGCTCAAGATACATAGCGCCATTTCCAAAATTGGCCTTAGCTTCACTGGATGCTGTTTCAAAGGCTGCGACCAAGTCTTCTGCCTTTTCAACCTTACGAATCCCTTTTCCACCACCACCTGCCGATGCCTTAAGCATGACTGGATAGCCAATTTTTTCTGCAACTGCAAGCGCCTCTTCAGCCGTGTGAACTTCACCATCAGATCCTGGGATAACTGGAACCCCAGCCTTGATCATTTGCTCACGCGCATTGATCTTATCTCCCATGGTATCCATTACAGCCCCAGAAGGGCCGATAAACTTAATCCCCACTTCATCACACATCGTGGCAAACTTGGAGTTTTCGCTAAGAAAACCAAAACCTGGGTGGATGGCTTCTGCTTCTGTCAAGACTGCAGCAGACAAAATCGCATTGATATTGAGATAAGATTCTGTCGCCTTACCAGGTCCGATACAGATAGCTTCATCCGCTAGGAGTGTATGAAGAGCTTCCTTATCAGCAGTTGAATAAACTGCTACGGTTGCAATGCCCAATTCACGCGCAGCTCGAATAATGCGAACCGCAATCTCACCACGGTTGGCAATCAAAATTTTACGAAACATGGAGAACCTCCTTAGTTTCCAATTGCAAAGGTAAGAGTACCACTCGCTGCAAGCTTACCATCTACTTCAGCCTTTGCTTCAACCACAGCAATCGTACCACGACGTTTAACAAAAGTAGCCGTCATGACTAATTGGTCACCTGGTACAACTTGCTTCTTGAACTTAACCTTGTCCATGCCAGCGTAGAAGACCAGTTTCCCTTTATTTTCAGGTTTGGACAATTCCAAGACACCAGCAGTCTGAGCCAAGGCTTCCATGATAAGAACACCTGGCATAACTGGGTATTGAGGAAAATGACCATTGAAGAAAGGTTCGTTGATGGTCACATTTTTAATGGCAACAATGGTATCCTCGCTCACTTCCAAGACACGATCCACTAGGAGCATAGGGTAGCGATGGGGTAGAGCTTCTTTGATTCCTTGAATATCGATCATTTGATACGTACCAATCCTTTACCGAACTCAACCATTTCTTCATTTGAAACGAGAATTTCTGTCACCACACCATCCTTAGGTGCAGGAATTTCATTCATGACTTTCATGGCTTCAATGATCACCAAAGTCTGACCTTTTTTAACACTGTCTCCAACTGTGACAAAGGCAGGTTTATCTGGTCCAGCAGCCAAATAAGCCACCCCTACAAGTGGGCTCTCAACGACATCACCCTCTGGAGCAACCGTCGTTTCAGCTGGTGCTGGAGCTTCTTCCACTGCACTCTCTACTGGAGCTGAAGGGGCAGAAACTACTGGACTTGCAGCTACTGCAGTTGGCACTGGAGCAACTTGAGCTGGTGCTTCAGAAGCCATTCTTGCTTCATTCTTACTGAACTGCAATTCGTCCGTTCCGTTTTTATAAGAAAATTCTCTCAAACTTGATTGGTCAAATTGAGCCATCAAGTCTTTGATCTCATTTAAATTCATAATTATTTATTCTCCCAACGTTTGAAAGCAAGAACCGCATTGTGTCCACCAAAACCAAAAGTGTTTGAAATAGCATAAGGGATTTCTTGCTCCAAGCCTTGTCCATAAACGACGTTCGCTTCGATATAGTCTGATAACTCACTTGTTCCAGCTGTCATTGGTACATAGTTATGACGCATGGCTTCGATGGTAGCGATGGCTTCTACTGCTCCTGCAGCACCAAGTAAGTGTCCTGTAAAGGACTTGGTTGAAGATACAGGTACTTCTTTACCAAGGACAGCTACAATCGCACCACTTTCTCCTTTTTCATTAGCAGGAGTTGAAGTTCCGTGGGCATTGACGTAAGCCACTTGCTCTGGAGAAATTTCTGCTTCTTCCAAAGCCAATTTCATAGCCTTAATCGCACCTTGACCTTCTGGATGAGGTGAAGTCATATGGTAAGCATCACAGGTATTACCATAGCCAACTACTTCAGCTAAGATAGTTGCACCACGTTTTTCAGCATGTTCAAGGCTTTCAAGAACCAACATTCCTGAACCTTCTCCCATCACAAAACCATTACGGTCTTTGTCAAATGGGATAGAAGCACGAGTTGGATCCTCTGTAGTTGATAGGGCAGTCAATGCTTGGAAACCAGCGATAGCAAAAGGAGTGATAGATGATTCTGATCCACCAACTAACATGACATCTTGGAAACCAAACTTGATAGAGCGGAAGGCATCCCCAATGGCATCGTTAGATGAGGCACAGGCAGTATTGATTGATTTACAGATACCGTTTGCTCTGAAACGCATGGCAACATTTCCTGAAGCCATATTTGGCAAGGCTTTTGGAAGTGTCATTGGTTTAACGCGTTTTGGACCTTTTTCATGAAGACGGATAACCTGATCTTCGATTTCTTTAATTCCCCCAATACCAGAAGCTACGATAACACCAAAGCGATCTTTATCGATTGCTTCTACATCAAGATTTGCATTTGTCACCGCTTCTTGAGCCGCATACAAGGCATACAAAGAATAGTTGTCAAAACGGTTGGTATCTTTTTTAACAAAGTATTTATCAAATGGGAAATCTTGAACTTCTGCCGCATTGTGCACAGCAAATTCACTGTGGTCAAACTTAGTGATTTCTCCAATTCCAATCTTCCCAGTTTGCAAACTGTTCCAAAATTCTTCTGGAGTATTTCCGATAGGAGAGGTCAATCCGTAACCTGTTACTACAACTCGATTTAGTTTCATCTGTCTTACCTATATCTTTCCTTATTTTTTACATGCTAAGTCCGCCATCAACAGCGAGAACTTGTCCCGTCAAATAATCCTGTCCGGCCAGGAACACTGTAGCATCTGCGATATGTTCTGCTTGACCAAACTGTTTCATTGGGATTTGTGCCAATGTCGCTTCCTTGACCTTATCAGACAAAACAGCTGTCATATCTGACTCGATCATTCCTGGTGCAAGAGCATTTACGCGCACATTACGATTGGCAACTTCACGTGCTACTGACTTGGTAAACCCAATCAAACCCGCTTTAGAAGCCGCATAGTTGGCTTGTCCGATATTTCCCATCAAACCGACCACACTGGACATATTGATAATCGCACCTTCACGTGACTTGATCATCTGTTTCAAGACTGCTTGAGTCATGTTAAAGGCACCTGTCAAGTTGATCTTAATCACTTTTTCAAAGTCTTCCTCGGTCATCTTAAGCATGAGAGTATCCTGAGTAATCCCAGCATTGTTGACCAAGACATCGACAGAACCGAGTTCTGCAATTGCTTGATCTACCATACGCTTGGCATCTGCAAAGTCTGAAACATCACCTGAGATCGGTACTACTTTGACACCGTAGTTTGAAAACTCAGCCAGCAATTCTTCTGAGATTGCTCCACGACCATTCAAAACTACATTAGCGCCTAGTTGAGCAAATTTGTGAGCAATGGCAAGTCCGATACCACGACTTGAACCTGTTACAAAGACATTTTTGTTTGTAAGTTGCATTCTATTTCTCCTATTTCCTGTTGTATTTTGTGGGAGAAGGGACCATTAGTTTCCTAACAAAGCATCCAAGCTTGCTTGGTCTTCAACGTTAGCTAGCTGAGCTGTTTTATCGATTTTTTTGACAAAGCCTGATAGGACCTTACCCGGACCAATTTCAATAAAGTTGGTTACCCCAGCATCCTGCATCACAGCAATACTTTCATAAAAACGAACAGGTTCTTTGACCTGACGCGTCAAAAGCTCTTGGATTCGACCTTTTTCCATAACAGCAGCTTCCGTATTTCCGACTAGTGGGCAGGTAAAGTCAGAGAAATTCACTCCTTCAAGAGCTCCAGCTAGTTGCTGACTGGCTGGCTCAAGCAGAGCTGTATGGAAAGGACCAGATACATTTAAAGGAATCAGTCGTTTTGCTCCTACTTCCTGCAAGAGTTCAACTGCGCGGTCAACCGCAGCCACCTCACCACCGATAACGATTTGGCTTGGGGTGTTGTAGTTAGCTGGAGTCACTACTCCAACTTTAGAGGCTGTTTCACAAGCTTCCTCAATCACTTCAACTGGAGTATTAAGAACGGCAACCATCTTTCCAGAGCCTGCAGGTGCAGCTTCTTGCATATAAGCACCACGCTTAGCAACCAAGGCAACTGCATCCTCGAAGTCCAAGGCACCACTTGCTACAAGAGCAGAATATTCCCCAAGAGACAATCCTGCTACCATATCTGGCTGATAACCCTTTTCTTTCAATAGTCGGTAAATAGCAACCGAAGTCGCTAAAATAGCTGGCTGCGTATAGCGAGTCTGGTTTAACTTGGTTTCTTCCTTATCAATCAAGTCACGAAGGTCATAGCCCAAAACCTGACTGGCTTGGTCAATTGTTTCCTTGACGATAGGGTAGCGATCATAGAGATCACGCCCCATCCCTAGATACTGAGCACCTTGACCCGCAAATAGAAAGGCTGTTTTAGTCATTTCTTACAACTCCTGCCCAACGAGAGGCTTCTTCTTGAATTTTTTTGGCTGCGCCATAATATAGATCTTTTAGGATTTCTTCGACAGTTTCCTCTTTAGAAACCAAACCAGCGATCTGACCTGCCATGACAGATCCACCTTCTACATCTCCATGAACAACGGCTTTAGCAAGAGCACCAGCTCCCATTTGTTCAAAGATTTCTAAATCTGGATTTTCTTGTTTAAAGGCATCTTTTTCAGCCTGCTCAAAGTCACGTGTCAACTGGTTTTTAATGGCACGAACAGCATGACCAAAGTGTTGAGCTGAAATAGTCGTATCAATATCACGCGCTTTTAAGATTTTTTCCTTGTATTTTGGATGGGCGTTAGATTCCTTAGCTACCACGAAACGCGTACCAACTTGAACGGCCTCAGCACCAAGCATAAAGCCTGCAGCGACACCTTCACCATCCGCAATTCCTCCAGCTGCGATAACTGGAATTGAAACAGCTGCAGCAACTTGGCGAACCAAGGTCATCGTCGTTAATTTACCAATATGTCCACCGGCTTCCATTCCTTCTGCAATAACTGCATCTGCACCAATTTTTTCCATGCGTTTTGCCAAAGCAACACTTGGAACAACGGGAATAACTGTAATTCCTGCATCATGGAAACGAGTCATGTATTTACTTGGATTTCCTGCACCAGTTGTCACCACCTTGACCCCTTCTTCAATCACGAGATCAACGATGTCTTCTACAAAAGGTGACAAGAGCATGATGTTGACACCAAAAGGTTTGTCCGTAAGTGATTTGATTTTATCGATATTAGCCTTTACGACCTCTTTAGGTGCATTCCCACCACCGATGATCCCTAGACCACCAGCTTTTGATACTGCACCAGCCAAGTCACCATCCGCAACCCAGGCCATTCCTCCTTGAAAAATAGGATAATCAATGTTCAATAATTCTGTAATACGTGTTTTCATAGTGCCTCCATCATTCCTTGCTTACGTAATAGTTCGATGAGTTTATCATTTGAGTTTCAAACTATTACCTAAACAAGAGGGAGTGGGTTTCCCCTACTCCTTCTAGTAATATGTTAATTATTTTGTTTGCTCTTCAACGTAGGCAACCAAGTCACCAACTGTTTTCAAGTTATCTTCTGCTTCGATTTGGATATCGAAAGCATCTTCGATTTCAGAGATTACTTGGAACAAGTCCAATGAATCTGCATCCAAATCATCAAAAGTAGATTCAAGTGTTACTTCTGATGCGTCTTTCCCAAGTTCTTCAACGATAATTTCTTGTACTTTTTCAAATACTGCCATGATAGGACTCCTTTAAAATATAAAAAATTTATAACTATGTGTTTACCACATGATTACCTAGATTGTAAGAATGAGTGTGCCCCATGTCAAACCTCCACCGAAGCCTGATAGGAGAATCGTCTGGCTACCATCTAAACGAATCATGCCATTTTCCACACACTCTGAGAGCAAAATCGGGATACTTGCTGCACTGGTATTTCCATACTCCATCATATTGGCAGGAAGCTTGTCTCGGTCTACGCCGATCTTCTTAGCCATCTTATCCAAAATGCGGATATTTGCCTGATGAAGCAATAGATAATCCAATTCTGATGCTGCGATTGGACCATTTTCAATGGTTTCTTTGATCGATCTAGCAACATCACGATTTGCAAAATCAAAAACTGCTCGTCCATCCATCTTCAAAAAAGCAGGAACTGCTTCTTGATCCGAGAAAGGAGAAGCCAAAGCCGTTTGACCATAGGTCAAACACTCGCTCCGAGAGCCATCCGTATAGAGACTTTCCACAAGGAAGTGACGTGTTTCGCTCGCTTCCAAGAGAACCCCTCCAGCACCATCCCCAAAGAGAACAGCTGTCGAACGATCTGACCAATCAACTGCTTTGGATAAGGTTTCAGCCCCGATAACAATCCCTTTTTTGAACTGTCCAGAACTTAAAAACTTTTCTGCAGTTGAGAGAGCGAATACAAAGCCACTGCAAGCTGCTGTCAGATCAAAGGCGAAAGCTCTATGCGCTCCGATATTTGCCTGAACTCGAGCTGCTGTGGAAGGCATCATCGAGTCTGGGGTAATCGTCGCTACAATGATAAAATCAATCTGATCCGCTGTTAAGCTCCCTTTAGCCAACAAGCTCTTAGCTACTTCTGTCGCCAAGTCACTTGTAGACTCTGTTTTTGAAATATGTCTCTGTTTAATTCCTGTCCGACTTGAAATCCACTCATCGCTTGTGTCCATGATTTGGGCTAAGTCATGATTAGTGACCACTTGCTCTGGAACATAATGAGCAACCTGGCTTATCTTTGCAAAAGCCATTATTTCAAATCCTCCAAAAATTGATAAAGGTTCGTTAAGCCTCTGCCCATGACTTCTTTTTCCTCAGGGCTCATGCCATCGATGATTTTTTCGACCATAGCCTTGTGGAATCGTTTATGAAGGCGGTGAACCAAACGACCTTTCTTTGTCAAATGCAGATAGACCACTCGACGGTCTTGGTCAGAACGAATACGCTCAATATAACCTTTTCTCTCCAGGTTATTCAAACTCGTCGTCACTGTTCCAAGAGTTACCATCAGTTCTTTGGAAACCTTACTTGGCGTTGCCTCCGGGAACTTCCCAATCACATCGATCGTGTGCATTTCTTTGATGGAGATGTCTTTGAATCGACTACCTCGTAAGCTAACCTCCTCAATCACAAGGACGTTATTAAAAATAGATGTTAGATAATCATTTACTTGTTGGTAGTCCAAACTTTTTCCCTCCCCCTCAAAAAACTTTTACAATCAAAACATTTGATAAAAGAAGTATAACAAACTTCAAAAAATTGTGCAAGTATTTTTTCACATTCCTGTAAATTTTGGTCTTCTTCTTTCAGAATGCGCTCGAACCCCTTCTTTGAAATCTTCAGTTAGAGATAACGATTCTTGTAGTTTCAATTCTAATTCGGCATAATTCTGCCAATCCTTGAATTGACTTTCCCAAACTAACTTTTTAATCGCTGCGTATGAGTTTGCTGAACCTCTTCTTAATTTTTTCAGAACTTGTTCTCTTGTTTTTTCTAATTTGTCAACTTCACAAACACGGTATACCACGCCCCATTCTAGCGCTTTTTCAGCAGTCAAAGCTTCACCTGTCATAGCAAGTTGTGCAGCCCGTGTTACCCCGATACTACGACTCAAGAGATGAATCCCACCAGCGTCTGGCGCCAATCCAACTCCAACAAAGGCTTGAATGAATTTTGCCTTGTCAGTCGCTAAACAGAAATCAACTGCTACTGCCATATTTGCTGCAGCACCAGCAACCGCTCCATCTACTTCCATCAAAACAGGTTTTGGAATTTGCTTGATTTTAAAAGAAATTGTATTGACTAATTCTGCAATCTTATTCAAAGAAGGGATATCATCTTCATCTACTGCGCGTTTCATCTCAACCAAGTCTCCTCCAACTGAAAAGACCTTCCCATTCGCATTAATCAAGATGAACTGCACAGCTTGATCCTGCTCCGCTAGAGTCAAAGCTTCTAAAATTTCCTCACACATTGGGATATGAAAACCATTTGCCACTTCGGGACGATTCAAAGTAATGATAGCCAGATCATCTACGATCTGATATAAGATATGATTCATAGCTTCTCCTTTTCTTTTATAAGGCGATGAAATTGTTTTATCATCAAAGTATACCTTTTTTTGGATAAAGAGGCAAGGAAAAACTAAAGGAAAGTGTCTCAGCTGATTATTTTCCCATTCATTATGAATGTGAGAGAAATTTTACACACTTACTTTTAAACCGTTATCGCTTTTCAGAATAAGTTAGTGTTTTCTTCTATTATAATAGGAAGTTATTTTCTTCATTGAAAAATGCCCCTCTTTCTGCTATAATCGTATAAAATACTTACTTGAGGAGTCCTTATGAAGGTTGTAAAATTTGGCGGAAGCTCGCTTGCCTCTGCTGGTCAGTTAGAAAAAGTCTTAAATATCGTTAAAAGTGATAAAGAACGCCGTTTTGTAGTCGTTTCTGCACCCGGAAAACGCAATGCTGAAGATACCAAGGTAACTGATGCCTTGATTAAATACTATCGCGACTACGTGGCTGGAAATGACATCAGTGCTAGCCAAAGCTGGATCATTGACCGTTATGCCGCTATGGTTAGTGAACTAGGGTTAAAACCTGCTGTTTTAGAAAAAATCTCTAAAAGTATTCGGGCCTTGGCAACTCTTCCTATAGAGGACAATGAATTTCTCTATGATACCTTCCTAGCGGCTGGAGAAAATAACAATGCCAAATTGATTGCAGCCTACTTTAACCAAAACGGTATCGATGCACGCTATGTTCACCCAAGAGAAGCTGGAATTGTTGTCACAAGTGAACCTGGAAACGCACGTATCATTCCATCTAGTTATGACAAGATTGAAGGCTTGGCTGATAGCACCGAAGTCCTTGTCATCCCTGGTTTCTTTGGTGTGACTAAGGAAAATCAAATCTGTACTTTTTCACGTGGAGGTTCAGATATCACAGGTTCTATCATTGCAGCAGGTGTTAAGGCTGATCTCTATGAGAACTTTACAGACGTAGATGGTATCTTTGCTGCCCATCCTGGTATTATCCACCAACCACACTCCATTCCTGAATTAACCTACCGTGAAATGCGTGAGTTGGCTTACGCTGGATTTTCAGTTCTTCATGACGAAGCTCTTCTACCCGCTTACCGCGGAAAAATTCCTCTTGTCATCAAGAATACCAACAACCCTGACCACCCAGGAACACGCATTGTTTTAGAACATAGTAGTGATAAATTCCCTGTAGTAGGAATTGCGGGTGACTCAGGATTCGTCAGCATCAACATGTCAAAATACCTCATGAACCGCGAAGTCGGGTTTGGTCGCAAGGTTCTTCAAATCCTTGAGGACCTCAATATCGGTTGGGAACACATGCCTACAGGTATTGACGATCTTTCAATCATCCTCCGCTCTCGTGAATTAACTCCTATCAAAGAAGAAGAAATTCTACGTCAACTCGTTCAAAAGGCTGAAGTGGACCATGCTGAAATCGAACATGACCTTTCCATCATTATGATTGTCGGAGAAAAGATGAAGAGCCATATCGGGGTAACTGCTACTGCAACACGTGCTTTGTCTGAGAATAAAATCAACATCCAGATGATGTCCCAAGGTTCAAGTGAAGTTTCCATCATGTTTGTTGTCAATAAAGAGCAAGAAAAAGCAGCTATCAAGGCTCTCTATCATGCCTTTTTCGGTGAAAGTAAGGAAGACTAATCATGGCCCAATCACTCAATCAAGTCATTGACCTCCAAACCACTGGGACATCTTACCTCTCTATCTCTGGAAAAGTTGGAAAATTTTTAATCGGGGATCAAGCCTTAGAGTTTTATCCTGATGTCAATGTCGAACAATATATTCAAATCCCCTGGTCCAGCATTCAGCAAATCGGAGCCAACGTAAGTGGTCGCAAGATCAGCCGCCACTTTGAAGTCTTCACCGATCAAGGAAAATTCCTCTTTGCTTCAAAAGACTCTGGAGCTATCCTCAAAATCGCTCGGGAAAAATTAGGAAACGAAAAGGTTGTGAAACTTCCGACTCTACTCCAGACCATTGGACAAAAACTTAAAAATCTATTTGCAAAAAAGTAGAAACTTTAGTATAATCATAGCAACGGATAAGTAGGTTATCTCCTTCTTTCAGAAAGTCTGCGGGTGCTGCGAGCAGATAGGAGGGATAGGTGAAATTCTACCGTTAGTAACAATTACATATATAATCAAGTGCACACCTGTGAAGTTGGATGGAACCGTGGCCCTGCCACTCCAACACTTTGTCAGGTGTGTTTTTTTCATAAAGGAGTTCTTATGTTAGATATTAAACGTATTCGTACAGATTTTGATGCTGTTGCTGAAAAATTAGCTACACGTGGTGTAGATGCTGCTATCTTAAATGAGATGAAAGAAATCGATGCTAAACGTCGTGACATCTTGGTCAAGGTTGAAACTCTAAAAGCAGAACGTAACACAGTTTCTGCTGAGATTGCCCAAGCCAAGCGCAACAAGGAAAATGCCGATGACAAGATTGCTGCGATGCAAACCCTATCTGCTGAAGTCAAAGCCTTGGATGCTGAGTTGGCAGACATCGATGCTAAATTAACAGAATTTACCACTACTCTTCCAAATATCCCTGCTGACAGTGTTCCTATCGGAGCTGATGAAGATGACAATGTGGAAGTCCGCCGTTGGGGTAGCCCACGCGAGTTTGACTTCGAGCCAAAAGCTCACTGGGATCTTGGTGAAGACTTGGGTATCCTTGACTGGGAACGTGGTGGAAAAGTAACGGGCGCTCGTTTTCTCTTCTATAAAGGCCTCGGTGCTCGTTTAGAACGTGCTATCTACAACTTCATGTTGGATGAGCATGGTAAAGAGGGCTATACGGAAGTCATCACGCCTTACATGGTTAACCATGACTCTATGTTTGGTACTGGTCAATATCCAAAATTCAAGGAAGATACTTTTGAATTGAAAGACACTAATTATGTCCTCATTCCTACAGCTGAAGTGCCTCTAACAAACTACTACCGTGATGAAATCCTTGACGGTAAAGATCTACCAATCTACTTTACCGCTATGAGTCCATCATTCCGTTCTGAAGCTGGTTCTGCTGGTCGTGATACACGTGGCTTGATTCGTTTGCACCAATTCCACAAGGTTGAAATGGTCAAATTTGCCAAACCAGAAGAATCTTACGAAGAATTGGAAAAGATGACAGCCAACGCTGAAAATATTCTTCAAAAACTCAACCTTCCATACCGTGTCGTTGCGCTCTCTACTGGAGATATGGGCTTCTCAGCTGCCAAGACTTATGACTTGGAAGTTTGGATTCCAGCCCAAAATACCTATCGTGAAATCTCAAGCTGTTCAAATACAGAAGATTTCCAAGCTCGTCGTGCCCAAATCCGTTACCGTGATGAAGCCGATGGCAAGGTGAAACTCCTTCACACTTTGAATGGTTCTGGACTTGCAGTTGGACGTACAGTGGCTGCCATTCTTGAAAACTATCAAAACGCAGATGGTTCTGTAACCATTCCAGAAGCTCTTCGTCCATATATGGGTGGAGCTGAAGTTATCAAACCATAAAAATAAGGTCTAGCTATTTCTAGCTAGACCTTTTTTCGTAACCAAATCAGATAAGCACCCAAGACAAAGAATAAAATAGTGAGGCAAATAACCGTTTCAGCCAATACCAGATAATCCAGGAATGGAAGTTTCAAAATTCCCTGAGCCATCTTGAGCGAAGTAGCTGTGATAATGGTTGGGAAGGTTAGGGCTGAGAAGGCTGGTTGAAATCCTTGTTTTAAAATATTGGGTAGGCGGGTTAAAACAAAGAAAAAGAAGGATTGAGATGCCAAAATCATGACAATCAAGAGCCAAGTCGGTAGGCTTGCTCCTCCAACTCGAACTAGAGAAGCCAAGAGTAGAGAAAAGGGAGCACAGTAGATTCCTTCCTGTCCAAGCAAGGCCACTGGGAGTGGATCTTTCTTTAAATCGCTATAAATAAGCGGATAGAGATAGAAGGTCAAGACAAAACCAAAACTCAAGGTCGCATAGGCAATCTCAATAATGCCTACCAGAGGATAGGTCAAGGCCGCTACTGCTATCCCCACATAGAGCACCGTCCAGCTTGGAGTCGCATTGACCCTCCGACCCGGACAGGTAAATTTGATGGTGAAAGTAGCAATCAACGCCAAATCCAAGAGAAAGGAAAACCACCAGATTCCTTGTGCTACTATAGGAAGAGCAGGGAATACGCGAAAGACATAGGTCGATAAAATCATCCCAGCCATGGGAAAGGTGGCCATCCCAGATAAAAGAGGGGGTCTGGTCAATTCTTGCTTGGTTTCTTCCCAATTAAAAAGATGAACAACAAGAAAGAAAATCCACAACACTAGACCAGTCAGACTCAATAAATGCGACAGAACAGGCAAAGTATCTGCAATCAGATTTCCTGCACCTGCTAAACCTAATAAACAGCCAGAGAATACTAAGGGGAGCTTTTTCATCCGAGCCTCCAATAATCATGTTATTATTAGTATAGCATAAAAGCGCTTAAAATAGCATAGAAAAATGAAGACTGGATTGCTCAGTCTTCATTTTTTCTTTCTGATTCGAACTAGGCATAAGGTTGCAATTCTGGGTTAATAGGCGTATTAGCTAGGTTGTTGGCATAGTTGCAGAGGCTGGCAAGACTTACACCGAGAACCACATCCAAGGCATTTTGTTGCGTGTAGCCAGCTTCCAAAAATTCAGCCAAGGCTTCATCTCCTACACGCCCTTTGGTATTGATGACCGCCAAGGTAAACTTAGCTAGAGTATCTAGTTTTGGATCTGTCTCGATTGGAGTACGGTTGCGGAGAGCTTGGAGAAGATCATCATTCATCTGGATTTGTTTGATTGAAAAGGCTGTGTGACCTGCGACGCAGAAAGCACAACCATTGGTTACGGCTGCCGTGATTTGCACTACTTCACGCTCTACTGGTGTTAAGCTATTGCGACGGTTGATGGCTCCGACAGTTCGGTAGGCTTCAAGCGCGGTAGGAGCGTTAGCCAAGAGACCGATTAGGTTGGGAATATAGCCATTGTTATCTTTTTGTACTGTTTCAAGAACTTCTTTCACTTCTGCTGGTGCTGATTCTACTGTGTGGATGGTAAATGTTGTCATAAGAAACCTCTTTTCATTTTATTGTCATTTAGTCTATCATAGAATTTCCCCCTTGGATAATATATATTTTCAATCGCCTTGATAGGAAATGTCTATGAAATGAAAAAATCACACTAAAAGTGTGATTGGGTTAGTGTTTAAAATACTTTTTAGTCTCAGCAATGACGACTGGCGACAAGACTAAGAGGGCAATCAAGTTTGGTAAAGCCATCAAGGCATTGACGATATCTGCGATAATCCAAACCATATCCAACTCGATAAATCCTCCCAACAAGACCATGACTACAAAGACTACACGGTAAAGCCAGATAAAACGAACACCGAAGAGAAACTCAAAACAGCGCTCTCCGTAATAGTTCCATCCTAGAATCGTCGTAAAGGCAAAGAGTACAAGGAAGATGGTCAAGAGGGCAGGTCCAAAGTGTGAAAAAACTGTTGAAAAGGCTGACTGGGTCAAGGCAACTCCATTCAAATCACCACTCCAAACACCAGTTACCAAGATTGTCAGACCTGTCAGAGTACAGATAATCAAAGTATCAATAAAGGTTCCTGTCATGGAAATCAAGCCTTGCTCGACAGGCTCATTAGTCTTAGCTGCAGCCGCCGCAATGGGAGCAGAACCAAGACCAGATTCATTAGAAAAGACTCCTCGCGCCACACCATTCTGGATAGCCATCCGAATACTGGCACCTGCAAAACCACCTACCGCAGCCGCTGGACTAAAGGCTGAAGTAAAGATCAGTACAAGTGTGGCTGGGATTTTCTCGATATTAAAGAGAATAACTGTAAGAGTTCCTAAAATATAGACAATAGCCATAAAAGGAACCACTGCTGTCGAAACTTTTGATATGGATTTGAGGCCACCAAAGACGGCAATCCCTACAAAAACAGATAAAACGAGAGCTGTGATAGCTGGATTAAT
The DNA here is from genome assembly GCF_900637025.1 of Streptococcus oralis ATCC 35037. Lineage (NCBI taxonomy): Bacteria > Bacillati > Bacillota > Bacilli > Lactobacillales > Streptococcaceae > Streptococcus > Streptococcus oralis. Next base: position 337,087 of record NZ_LR134336.1, on the reverse strand, counting down.
TTGAGCTGTATTTTGGATAGATTCTGTAATTGAATTGACTTGGGTAAAGGTACCAATCCCTAGAAGGGCTACCAATACACCCGCTAGGGCAAAGAAGATAGCAAGTGGACGCCACTTTTCTCCCATCCCCAAAAGGATGTAATGCATGGGTCCTCCAGCTACAGCTCCATTTGCATCCTTAGTACGGTATTTGATGGCCAGCAATCCTTCGGCATATTTGGTCGCCATCCCAAAGAAGGCCGCCATCCACATCCAAAAGAGGGCCCCTGGTCCTCCAACCTTAATGGCTGTCGCTACCCCGATGATATTTCCCGTACCAACTGTGGCTGCTAGAGCCGTACAGAGAGCAGCAAAGCTCGACACATCGCCGTGCCCCTTGTCCTTGGTAAAGATCAACTGAAAGGCCTTAGGGAGACGAGTAACCTGCAAAAGGCCCAGTCGGATGGTCAAATAGATACCCGTTCCGACCAATAAGATCAAGAGGGGAGGCCCCCAAGCAAAAGCATCAAGCGCTTTAAGCAATTCTAACATGTCCTTCTCCTATCTTTCAACCCCAAAAGAAAGAGTACATGCAAGATACATGTACTCTGGAATGCTTAGATAAATGCCAAAAAGCGGTCTATCCTAGCTCTGTCCTTTTACCTGAGAGTTTGAGCAGTTACCTGCCTTGCCCCTTCGGTGCCTTTACGGTCTCTCCAGAGTTCCGTCCATTTACAGTCATGGAAAACAAACCTTTCTCCACTTCTATTAAACTTCATTCGGTGTTGGTATTTTATTTTTTATTATTCTACAAGAAAAGTTAGCCCTTGTCAATATATTCTATGAAATTTTTTGACTTTTCACTTCTTTTTTCAGAAAGAGTGAATCCTTCTTCTCTCTATCCTTTAAAGGTTACAATGGTGGCGCCACTGCCTCCAGCATTTTGTGGAGCATAGCCGAAACTCTTGACATGCTTGTTTCTTTGCAGGTATTTGGTGACGCCCTCACGGATGACTCCCGTACCGATACCGTGGATGATGTCGACTTGCGCCATGTTATTGAGCAGGGCTTGGTCGATAAAGGCGTCCAGCTCATTCATGGCCTCTTCGTACCGTTTGCCACGAAGATCCAGTCTGGCTTGTGGGCCACGACCAGATGCACGTTTCACGACATTGACTTGTTTTTTCTTGACTGGGGCTTCTTGCTGGGCCTGAACAAGGTCAAATTCTTTCTCTTCCAAGGTCATCTTGATCAAACCAACTTGGGCTTCCCAACGGCCGTCCTTAAGTTGATTGGTCAAGGTTCCACGTTGTCCATAACTGAGGACCACAATATCATCCCCCACCTTCGGAGCTCGTTTTTTCTTGGCCTTTTGAAGGACCTTGTTTTTAGACAAGTCGACTTTTTCAGGAGCCAGTTTTTTCAGCTCAGCCTTGGCTTCAATGATTTCGTGGGGTTTGAGTTGAGACTTACTGTGAAGATTCTTGAGAATCTGGTCACTCTCATTTAGAGCGAGTTCCACAATTTCAGCAGCTTGTTCACGCGCCTTGTTGAGCTCAGTTTCCTTTTCACGATTGAGTTCGTTATAGAGTTTTTTGAGTGCTCGGTTCATCTTGAGGTTTTCTTGCTCCACCTCACGGATATTGTCCAAGCGTTTACGGCTTTCAAGCGTTTGCTCTTCTAATTGCTCAATGATGCGATTGACATCATTATCTTGATTGACCTGCTGGCTGGCATCTCCTACGATGACCTCTGACAAGCCCAGGCGTTTGGCAATTTCAAAGGCATTGCTTCGGCCAGGAACTCCCTGCATAAAGCGATAGGTCGGACGCAGACTAGCTGTATCAAACTCCATACTGGCATTTTGCACAAAGGCTGTTTCGATACCGTAGGCCTTGAGCTCTGGATAGTGGGTCGTCGCCATGGTCTTGACCTGACGCAGACGAAGATCCTCCAGAATAGCCATAGCAAGTGCTGCTCCTTCCTGCGGATCGGTACCTGCCCCAAGCTCATCTAGCAATAAGAGCGAGTGCTGATTAACCTTGCCAAGAATATCTACGATATTGGTCATGTGGCTGGAGAAGGTAGACAAACTCTGCTCAATAGACTGTTCATCGCCAATATCCGCGAAGATTTCCTCGAAAATACCGACACGGCTTCCTTTATCAGCTAAGATTGGCAAGCCAGATTGGGCCATAAGTTGAGTCAAGCCCAGGGTTTTGAGCATGATGGTCTTCCCACCTGTATTGGGACCTGTAATGACAATGGCCGTTAATTCCTTACCAAAGTGTACATCGTTCGCGACAGCATTTTTGACCAAAGGATGGCGAACATGAAGGAGTTGAATCTCTTGGTTCTCTGAAAGTTGAGGAACAACTGCTTGTCTTTCTTGGATGAAACGCACCTTGGCACGAATCAGATCCAGATGGCCGATAATCCAAGCGTCATTAGCAATCTCAGCAGCATGAGGACGAACCCGTTCCGATAGTTCCTGCAGGATGCGAATCATCTCATAGCGTTCATCAGCTCGCAGACTAGCGATTTCTTCGCTCAGCTTGACCACCTCACGTGGCTCGATATAAACCGTATTACCACTAGCAGAGATGTCATGGACAACACCTGCAATCTTATTGCGATAGGTGTTCTTGACTGGTAAGACTTGACGGCCATTTCGGCTAGCGATTATGCCTTCCGTCAACATCTGCGCTTTTTGCTTGAGTAAGTCTTGCAAGACATCTCGAACTTGACTCTCGCTATCATGGATTTTCCGACGGATGCGTGCTAGCTCTTCACTGGCGAAATTTTCGATAAATCCTGCATCATTTAGAGATTGAAGACTCCCTTGCAAGTGTGGGAACTCATGCAGTTTTTCAAACCATCTCGCCAACTGCTCCAAGCGTACATTTTCAAGATTGATATAAAAACTTTGCAACTCTCTGCTAGCCAGCAAGACCCGTTTGAGGAGCAGGAACTCCTCAATGTTGAGGTCCGCCCCCATCTCCAGACGCTTGCAAACAGCTGATATCTCACGCGTCGCTAGGATGGTAAAGTGAGGTTGCTCCACAAATAGAGCTTGCATTTCCTCCATCTCTGTAAAGGCTTGCTTGATTTTATCCACCTTGGCAGTTGGGGCCAAGCCTTTTAACTCCTCTAGTCCTTGTTCTGTCAAAAGATGCGGTTCAAACAAGGCCTTGATTTTATTAAATTCTAAGGTTTCTAGTATTTTTGTATTCATATTTTTTCCTTGTATGCTGGTTTACAAGATTATAGCAACTAGGTGTTTTGACCTAGTCGTCCAATCTGTAAACAAAGGGCTAGGAAAAATCCCGCCCTTTTTATCCGATTAAATTTGTCACCCAGAGTTGTTTGATAAAGTTTGTCGTAAAAGGGACACTTTGGATGATGTGTTTGGCTACTGTACTTTTTTCGAGTGAATTTTGAATGATTGCCAGAGGCACTGTTGCAAGGATGGTCAGAGCCATTTGCAAGACAAATAAGGTTACCAATAGAGATAAAAGGCCTGATCCGATACGCAACCATTTGACATCGAGCTTTTTAGTTGGAATCAAGTGCAGGAACAAACCGATAAAACGTCCGATACTATAACAAATTCCAAAAACTAGAAGATAGGCTAGACCCGCATAAAAGACCTTGTCTAGATGAAAAAGCTGGTCTGAAGGGAAGAAAAAGGTGCCCTGTCCTTCCTGAGGATTGGCATAAGGGACAAGCAAGTGGAAGTGATCTCCCAGTGATTTGTAAAACTGCCCCGCAACAAAGGCTGAAATCACTGCAAAGAGGAAATAATAAACTTGCAGGACCAAACCTCTACGGTAGCCAATGTAAAAGCCCCAAGCCAGAACCAATAAGAGTAGGATTGAAATCATAGGGAGTCCTCAATCTTGCTCTGTTCTTGTTTGACAGCAATCAACTTGTGGCGGAGTTCTAACAACTCTTGCTCCTTGTCATCAAATTCAATCTCACGGTTGAGCTGTGTAGACAGACAGTTGACCGCCAAAAGAAGCGCAATGGTTTCATCATCCGCCCCAGGCATTTGTTCTTTAATTGCTTGGTATTTTTCAGTCGCAACCTTGGCAATTTCCTCCATAAAGAGGTTGTCATGCTCGGTTGTCAAGGTTAATGTCTTTTTTCCGAATGTAAACTTATATCGATTTAGATTTGCCATAAAATTCACCTCACGATATTATACCAAATTTCGCTAACTTTGTCAGTTTTTACCAATTCTCCTGCTTTTGTGGTACAATAGAGACTATGGCAAGTATCACACTCACACCAAGTGAACAGGAAATTCAGAGCTTTTTAAGTCAGTATCAGAAGGCTCTCAGTTCTAGTACAAATCCTTATATTCGCTATTTTTTGAGACTGCCTCAGGCAACAGTTTCCATCTATACTTCTGGAAAAGTCCTCCTGCAAGGCGAAGCTGCTGAGCACTACGCCAGTTTCTTTGGCTATCAGGTTGTAGAGGAAACCAGTGGACAAGATTTCCCTATGATTGGGACTGATGAGGTGGGAAATGGTTCCTACTTTGGTGGGCTGGCTGTTGTGGCTTCCTTTGTGACACCTGACCAGCACGACTTCTTGCGAAAACTCGGGGTGGGGGATTCAAAAACCTTGACTGACCAAAAGATTCGTCAGATTGCCCCTATCCTCAAGGAAAAGATTTCGCACCAAGCGCTCCTCCTTTCACCTAGCAAGTATAATGAAGTTATCGGAGAGCGTTACAATGCTGTTTCTGTAAAAGTTGCCCTTCACAATCAGGCTATCTTTCTCCTCCTCCAAAAAGGAGTCCAGCCAGAAAAAATCGTGATTGATGGTTTTACAAGTCCTAAAAACTATGACAAGTACTTGGCGCAAGAAGCCAACCGTTTTCCAAACAAGATCACTTTGGAAGAAAAAGCCGAGGGCAAATACCTGGCTGTTGCGGTTAGCTCCATCATTGCGCGTGATCTCTTCCTCGAAAACTTGGAAAATCTTGGACGAGAACTGGGCTACCAACTGCCAAGTGGCGCTGGAACTGCATCTGATAAAGTTGCCAGCAAAATCCTTCAAGCCTATGGCATGAAAGGACTTCATTTCTGTGCCAAACTGCATTTTAAAAACACTGAAAAAGCCAAAGCACTTCTAGAAAGGTAAATTATGAATTCGTTTAAAACATTTCTAAAAGAATGGGGAGTTTTCTTCCTGATTATCGCACTGGTCGGTCTTAGCCGCATCTTTCTTTGGAGCAATGTCCGTGTGGAAGGACACTCTATGGACCCTACCCTAGCTGACGGAGAAGTTCTCTTCGTTGTTAAACACCTCCCAATTGACCGCTTCGACATCGTGGTTGCGCATGAGGAAGACGGAAATAAAGACATTGTCAAAAGGGTTATCGGTATGCCTGGTGATACCATCCGCTACGAAAATGACAAACTCTTTATCAACGGTGAAGAAACGAATGAACCCTACCTAGCTGAGTACCTCAACTTGTTCAAAACAGAAAAGTTGCAAAACACCTATACTGGAAAAGGATTTGAAGGCAATAAGGGAGTTTACTTTAGAGAACTTGCTCAAAAAGCACAAGCCTTTACGGTCGATGTCAATTCCAACACCAGATTCAGCTTTACTGTCCCTCAAGGCGAATACCTTCTCCTTGGTGACGATCGTCTAGTCTCTAGCGACAGCCGCCATGTCGGTACCTTCAAGGCCAGCGATATCAAAGGCGAAGCAAAATTCCGTTTCTGGCCACTTAACCGTATCGGAACTTTTTAAGATAAGGAAGAGGCCGAGAATGCTAAGTCTCAGCCTCTTTTTCTATTGCGAGAAAAAGACCTTTTAGTCTCCTAGCTTGTTGAAAGAAGCTAAGGGTACGACTCTCACGAACTCATGTAAAGGAAACCTATGGAAGTTTATTTTTCAGGCACCATTGAACGGATTATTTTTGAAAATCCCAGTAATTTTTATCGTATTCTCCTCCTAGATATCGAAGATACCAATGCGGAGGACTTTGACGATTTTGAAATCATCGTCACCGGAACCATGGCGGACGTGATTGAAGGGGAAGACTACACTTTTTGGGGGCAAATCGTTCAGCACTCCAAGTATGGGGAACAGCTTCAGATCAACCGTTATGAACGCGCAAAACCAACTAGTAAGGGCCTCGTCAAGTACTTTTCTAGCAGTCATTTCAAGGGAATTGGTCTCAAAACGGCCCAAAAAATCGTTGATAGCTACGGTGACAATACCATAGACGAAATTCTGGAGCATCCTGAAAAGCTGGAAAGCATTGCAGGACTCTCTGCAAAAAACCGTGAGGCTTTTGTTTCCACCCTCCGTCTCAACTATGGGACAGAAATGGTCTTGGCAAAACTAGCTAACTACGGCATTCCCAATAAACTGGCCTTTCAAATTCAAGACTTTTACAAGGAAGAAACCCTCGATGTGGTTGAAAATTATCCCTACCAACTGGTTGAAGATATCAAGGGTTTGGGCTTTACCATTGCTGACCAATTGGCTGCCGAACTAGGCATCGAAAGTCAGGCACCCGAACGCTTCCGTGCTGGCCTTGTCCACAGTCTCTTTCAGGGATGTATGGATACGGGTGATACCTATATGGAAGCCCGAGATTTGCTGGAACAGACCCTGACTCTCCTCGAATCTTCCCGTCCCGTGGAACTGGATCCCAGCCAAGTAGCTCAGGAATTAGCTCATTTGATCGAAGAAGACAAGGTTCAGCAGATTGATACCAAAATCTTTGATAACAGCCTCTTTTTCGCCGAAGAAGGCATTCGCAGTCACTTGGTTCGCATCCTTGAAAAAGGAAAGAAACAAATTCAGGATCTAGAAACCATTCACAAGCATATCTCTACTGTCGAGCAAGAACTGGGGATTCAGTACGATACCATTCAAAAACAGGCTATCTGCGACGCTATCCAGAACAAGGTCTTTATCCTAACAGGTGGACCTGGTACTGGTAAGACGACGGTTATCAATGGGATTATCGCTGTTTATGCCCTTTTAGAAGGGCTTGATCTCAGGAAGAAAAGCAACCTGTCGATTCTTCTCGCTGCTCCAACTGGTCGAGCGGCTCGGCGCATGAATGAATTAACAGGTTTGCCTAGCGCGACCATACACCGTCATTTGGGGATGACAGGAGACGATGATACCAGTCATCTGGAAGATTATCTGGATGCCGATTTTATCATTGTAGATGAGTTTTCCATGGTGGACACTTGGCTAGCCAACCAACTTTTCTCCAACATCTCTTCTAACAGTAAAATTCTCATCGTAGGTGATAGCGACCAGTTACCTTCTGTTAGTCCCGGACAAGTCCTGGCTGACCTGCTCCAGATACCCCTGATTCCTCAGACTCGCTTGGAACGGATTTACCGTCAGAGTGAAGAATCAACTATCGTTACCTTGGCGAGTCAGATTCGACAAGGCATCTTGCCAGCCGACTTTACCCAGAAAAAACCTGACCGTTCCTACTTTGAAATTGCTAGTGGCCATATCCCAGCTACCATTGAGAAAATCCTCGGTGCTGCCCTCAGAAGTGGCATTCCGGCTCGAGATATTCAGGTGCTAGCGCCTATGTATCGAGGAACTGCTGGTATTGACGCCATCAACCAACTCATGCAAGACCTGCTCAATCCTCAGCAAAAGGGGCAAGTGAACTTTGAAGCAACTCAGTGTCACTATCGAACAGGGGACAAGGTCATTCACCTAGTCAACGATGCCGAAGTTAATGTCTTTAACGGAGACCTAGGCTACATCACAGACCTGATTCCTGGAAAATACACCGAGTCCAAACAAGACGAGATTGTCATTGATTTTGATGGCAATGAGGTCATCTACCCACGTAACGAATGGTACAAGATTCGACTAGCCTATGCCATGAGTATCCATAAGTCTCAGGGAAGTGAGTTTCCCGTTGTCATCCTGCCCATCACCAGTGCTAGCAAGCGCATGCTGGAACGCAATCTCATCTACACAGCTATCACACGAGCCAAGAGCAAGCTCATCCTTCTTGGCGAGTTACAGGCCTTTGACTATGCAGTTAAGCATATCGGGACTGCTCGCAAGACCTATCTGATTGAGCGTTTCAGTGATTTAATTGAAACTAATATTGAAGAAAGTAAACAAGCCTTCTCTGAAACTGCCACAGCAAGTGACTCTGAACAATCCTACATCCTCACCGAGGAAAACTGGTCTAGCATCCCAGCCATGATCGGGATTACAGATGCAGACCTCAAAGAGATTTTTGGAAAATAGTGCAACAGAAAACCCACCTAGTCAGGTGGGCTTTTTCTCTTTTAAGATTATTTAACTGTTGCAGTGCTTGTGATCAATTCAACAGCTTTTTTGATAGTGATATCGTGTTTCAACATGTCAGCTGAAAGCAAGTTTTGTACTTGTGCAACTTCCATGTTGTAGTCTGCCGCCAATTGCTCGATTTCTTTTTGGATTTCTTCTTCTGAAGCGTCAAATCCTTCAGCCTTGGCAACTGCTTCGATAACAAGGTTAGTCTTCGTACGTGACTCAGCTTCTGCTTCGTATTGTTTGTGAAGGTCTTCTTGAGTAGTTCCTGTGATTTGGAAGTACATGTCAGGGTTGATACCTTGGCGTTGCAAGTTTCCAAGGAATTCATTTACTGAACGGTGAACTTCTTCATGGATCATTTCTTCTGGAAGTTCTACGATTTCAGCGTTTTCTACAGCTTTATCGATTGCTGCACCTTCAACGGCATCTTTGTAAGCTTCTTCTTTCGCAGCAGTCAATTCTTTGCGGTATTTTTCTTTCAATTCGTCAAGAGTTTCCACTTCTTCGTCGATATCTTTTGCAAGTTCATCATCAAGAGCTGGAACTTCTTTAGCTTTTACTTCGTGGATAGTTGTTACGAATTTAGCTTCTTTACCTGCAAGGTCTTCTGCTTGGTAGTCTTCTGGGAATGTTACAACAACATCAACAGTTTCGCCAGCTGAGTGACCTACCAATTGGTCTTCGAAACCAGGGATGAATTGACCTGATCCAAGTCCAAGTGAGAAGTTTTCACCTTTTCCACCGTCAAATTCAACACCATCGATAGAACCAACGAAGTCAATCACAACAGTGTCGCCATTTTCAGCAGCGCCTTCTTTGATAACCAATTCAGCCAAGTTGTTGCGTTCGCGTTCGATACGTTCTTCAACGTCAGCGTCAGTTACTTCTTTTTCTACATCTACTGATACTTCAAGGTTTTTGTAGTCGCCCAATTTTACTTCAGGTTTTGTCACGACTTCAGCTGTGATAACCCAGTCTTGACCTTTTTCCATTGAAGTCACGTCAATTTTTGGTTGAGCAACCACTTCAAGACCAGCTTCTTTTACTGCAGCTTCATAAGCGTTTGGCAAAAGTGCGTTCATTGCATCTTGATAAAGAGCTTCTTCACCAAATTTTTGGTCGAAGATAGGGCGTGGAAGGTGACCTTTACGGAAACCTGGAACGTTAAGAGTTTTCTTTACTGAGTTAAATACACGGTCCAATTCTGGTTTGATTTGGTCTTGAGAGATTGTGAAAGTCAAGACACCACGGTTTGTTTCTTTGTTTTCAAATGATACAGACATTCTGTCATTTCTCCTTAAAATTTTTAATACAGTCCATTATACCATATAATAGCGACTTTTTTCAAGTAATGAATGCGCTTTTCAATAGTGCTAGAGGTACTTGCTCGCTTCCTTGATACTAAGTTCAGCCATTCTTTTCTTATTTTTTTCAATAAAACGTGCTGCCCATTCTGGATTGGTTTTAGAGTAGTCTCTTAGAGCCCAGCCGATGGCTTTGTTGATGAAAAATTCTGTCTGGTCCAGATTATTGAGTAGGATCTTTTCCATTAGTTGGACATTTGTTTTCTCTTTCCTTAACAACTGGTGGTCAATAGCGACTCGTCTCAACCAGATATTGTCTGATAGGCTCCATTTTAAAAGCACTTCTTCAAGTTCCGGATGGTTAGCCACCAAACTTCCTACTACTCGATCTAGGATATCTACCGTGTCCCACCAAGACTTGGTCACGACCAGGCGCTCAAGCTTAGGCAAATCATCCTTCGTTAGATAAGGCTGCATGGCTTTCAAATAGTTGGCAGCTACATATTGGTATTCTCTTGGCTCCTTTTCCCAGCAGATATCTACAAAATCCCAATCAATCATCTTTGTTTTTTTCGCACTTGGAAAGTATTTTTTATAAAGGGCATTTCTTTCAGGACCTGCAATACCTAAAAAGGAAAATTGGTAGCGCATATAGGCTTCCATAGGCCCTGCTTTTTTAGGGTCTTTTGCTGCTTCTAGCTCCTCAAGTAAATCTGCAAGACTCATCTAAAAGTCCTCCTGCCCGACCAAGTGGTGCTGGAAGGCATAGACCGCCGCCTGGGTGCGATCGCTGACCTCAAGTTTAGCAAGGATATTGGACACATGGGTCTTGACCGTCTTGAGAGAGATAAAGAGTTCATCTGCAATCCGCTGATTTTCGTAGCCCTTGGCGATGAGTTGAAGTACGTCTCGCTCACGCGCAGTCAGCTCCTCATGAAGCTCCATATGATTACGGTGGTATTCGACCTTCTTGCTGACCTCTTGTTCAATAGCCAGCTCGCCAGCAGCCACCTTACGGAGAGCATGGAGCAATTCATCTGCACTTGAAGTCTTAAGCATATAGCCTTTGGCACCAGCGTTCAAGACCGGCATGATTTTTTCATTGTCCAAGTAAGAGGTGACAATTAATATCTTGGCTTCAGGCCATTCTTTGAGGATGGCCAAGGTTGCATCAATCCCATTCATCTCAGGCATGACGATATCCATGACAATGACATCTGGACGCAGTTCCAAGGCCAAGTCAATACCTTGAGCCCCATTGGCAGCCTCGCCCACAACTTCCACATCGTCTTGGAGATCAAAATAGCTTTTCAAGCCCAATCGGACCATTTCATGGTCATCTACCAGTAAAATTTTCATCTCTACTCCTTTATGATTTCTTATCTAGCAGGGGAATACGGATATCAACCGCCAGTCCTTGCTTTGGAGCTGTCAAAAGTTGAACCGTTCCTGCCATATCTTCGACCCGCTCCTTGATATTTCGCAATCCATAACTCAAGTCGTCTAAACTCCCTAACTGGAAACCAATCCCATTATCCACCACCTTCAGCTGCACTTCAACATCTGTCTGATAGAGGTAGACATCTAGACAAGATGCCTGGGCATGGCGAAGGGTATTGCTGATCAACTCCTGCAAAATGCGGAAGATATGTTCTTCAATCTTCTTAGGCAATTTAGACACATTTTGCTTGAGACTAACCTTGAGATCACTCTTGTCCTCAAGCTCTTTTAAGAGGATTTGAATCCCCTCAATCAAACTCTTCTCTTCCAACTCAACTGGTCGCAAATGTAGGAGCAAGACCCGCAAATCTTTCTGGGCTGTTTCTAGGATAGCTGCGACACCTTGCAACTGGGTCTGCATCTTTTCTCTATCCAGCTTCAAAGCCTGCTGACTGACACCTGATAAAATCATATGGGCCGCAAACAACTCCTGACTAACCGTATCGTGCAGGTCACGTGCTATCCGCTTCCTTTCTTTCTCGATGATTGCTTCTTCCTTGACCAGGCTTTGATTTTCAGCCTTTTGAACAGCCTCTGTCAAGAGGTTAAGCTTGCCAGACAAGGACTTAAAACTGGCATCCAAGTCTGGATCTGCAAAGGCAACCACCTCTTTTCCTGCTAGCAGTCGCTTGAGATTGACCTGCATTTTTCTGCGAGAGACTTCTTCTATCACGCGCCAAAAGAGGACAAAAAAGAAGGTCATGGAAAGGCTAAAGACCAAGATCAAGAAGATGAGTTTCTCTGTTTTCTCGATATCCTGTAGCAAATAGGACCAATCAAGATTTAGAATATCAAGCAGACTATTAGCCAAAAAGAGAATAAAGAGGAGTGAAGTCAGGCCGATTAACAGATAAGATTGCTTTTTCATCCTCTGACCACCTCCACATCGCCAACCATAGTAGTTAGGAAAATCTTGACACTCTTGTTACTCTTGAGATAGTCTCTGGTCTCCTGATGATAGTGTTCATTGCGGAGGGCTCGCTTGGGTTGATGGAGGAAAGTAAGATCTCCATAAAGACAGTTAACACTGAGACTGATTTCCACATCTACAGGCACGATAATCCTAGTCGTTCCGACCATCTTTCTAAGGATAATGACATTGTCATGATTGGTTAGGATAACTCTTTCCAAATGAATGGTGTCCTTGCCCATGAGGCGAAAGAGGTTGATATCGTCAAACTGGCAGGTCTGGTGACTAGAGAAATGATGGAGATTACCAAACCAAGGATTGCGTTCATTTTTAACCGTCACCACCTCTTCAAAGACCAAGTCCGTCTCCTCTCTTTCTTGATTCATCATTGGATAGAGAAGAAAGAGACTGTAGATCACCGCTACAAAGATGGCTAAAATCACAAAGGGATTGAGCATGACGATGAAAAAGAAAAGAATAGTCGTTACAAGGAGGAAGACATTATTGCCCTCTTTACCTGTATAATAGCGCAGCAAGAGCAAAAAGAGGAACAGAATCAGCAGAAAACGCGAAAAATGCTCTGATACCATCAAAATCAGAGCTCCCGTCAACAGACAGGCTTCAATAAATAAAAAGATTTGAAATTTTTTCATAGATGCATCCTCTCCCTTCTATTTTATCACAATTCAGAAAAGTCACCTCGGTCTGAGGATGGAAAAAGGAGATTGGACAGAAATCGCTCCTACAAACTAGGTTCTTTCAACCCACTACAGTTTTATCTTAGTTAAAATAAGTTAGAATATGTAAGTGAGTATCAGATATACCAAGACATCGTCACAATCTAAGGTATATTCAAAATACAAAAGTTGACCAAAGGTTGACCAACTAAGGTTCTGAATATCCTTATATATTCATTCTCAAAACTAGTTTAAATAGCGTAGTCTTTTCAACTAGTTTTGTGAATCCAAAAAATCTTCCTATTTAGTAAGAAGATTTTTTTATTATTCTAATTTTTTCTACGTACTGTTACAATTCCAAATGTTCCAAGAATTGCACCGATTACCAACATTGCAACACTTGAATTTTCTCCAGTATTTGGTAAAGTTTTTGCTTTTTCTACTCGTGAGTAACTCATTTTTTCGTTTTCTACTGATTTAACGGCTGGCGCTGAGTATGTTTCACGTTTTTCCTTCACAACAACTTTTCCTTGAGCATCCAAAGTTACTTCTTTTCCAGTTGCAAGAGCTTTTTGCAATTCGTTAATATTGACTTCAGGAAGTGCTTCAGCAGTTGGGGCAACTTTAGGGACAGCAATGACTGTTCCGTCAGGCAATTTGGCAACAACGTTTTCTTGAGCTTTCTCTGCAAGGTCAACGAGTGCTTCATATTCTGTTTGCAAATCTACCAACTTAGCGTGTTCTGTACGGTACGCAGACAACAAGTTTTCAAGAGTAGACTGTGCTGTAGTGAGTTCACCTTTTGCTGTTTCAAGTTTAGCTTCAGCTTTTGTTTTAGCTTTTTTAGCAGTTGCTAGAGAAGCAGGTGCGTCTAAATATGCTTGCAATTGTTCAGCCAATTTCTTAGCTTCTTTAACAAGAGCATCTTTTTCTGCAATCAATTTGTCACTTTGTGCTTTCAAACTGTTGACTTTATCTTCTTGAGCTTGTAGTTTAGCTGAAGCTTCTGCAAGAGCTTGTGACGCAGTTGTTTGAACAGATTTAGCTTCTTCAAGTGCTTTTTGAGCGTTTTCAAGAGCAACTTTCTTGTCTGCTAGACCTGCTGAGAAGTTAGCGACTGCTTCACTTGCTGTAGCTTCACGAGTTTTAGCATTTTCAAGTGCAATTTCTGCTAAACGTAGGTTGTTTTCAGCAACTTGAGCTTGAAGTGGTGTAGCCATTGCGTCAGCAAGAACTTTTTCAGCTTCAGTTTTCAAGCTAAGTGCGCTTGCGTAATCAGTTGAAGCTTTTGTTAAAGCTTTCTTAGCGTTTTCTGATGCAGTTGTTGATTGTTCAACATTTGATTTGGCTGTTTCGACAGCTTTCTCAAGGGATGCTGTGTCGGTTTCGTCTTTGATGACGTTTCCGCCAGCTAAGTCAAGAGTTGAGATGATATGTAAACGTCCGTCTACGTTAGCTGTTGCGATTCCGACAGTGTTATTAACAAAGTTGTTACGTGAGTGTCCCCATTTAGATGGTGCATCAGCAAATGTTTGTCCCATGATTGCATCATATACTCTTTGTTTGAGTTCGTACATGGTCATAGATTTTGTTTCATTACCAAGCGAAATGTTTTCACCATGGTAAGCACCATTGATGTGACCAGCTTTGTCTGCTGAGATTCCACGAGCTACATATTTCTTAGCTTGTTCACGAGCAATACGAAGTTCAGAGTCTGTAACAGTAACTTCGTTTAATCCAACTTGTTTATGAATTGCAGTCAACACTTTTGCAGCGTATAAGCTGACTTCTTTTTGTTGTTCTTCAGTCAAGTTATCGATTTCAACAATTTTGTTTTTATCAGTTTCACTGATTTTTGTTGAAGAGTTTTCAATGACAGTAGCACCAGAGTCAGTCATGAAGTCTGAGTCGCCTTCGGCTTTATCTTTCTTGAACTGAGTCAAGTCTGCAATTGTTACTGTATCAACACCAGTATTTGCCAATTTATCTTGAGCAGATTTTAGTTCAGCTTGAGCTGATTGCAATTTGTTTTCAACTGAGTCAGCATGTTCTGTAGCGCTTGCAAGTTTGTCTTTTGCAAGTTTAACAGCGTCATTTTTAGTATTAACATCTGTTTGAGCTGATTTGATAGCTTGTTCACGGTTAGCATCTTCTTTAGATGCGTTTTCTTTTGCAGTTTTAGCGTCTGCAACTGATTGAGTTGCTTCTTTGACTTCAGCTTGAGCTTGAGTCAAATCTTTTTGAGCAGAAGCTAGTCCAGTTCCGTCAAGAGCAGATTGTGTGCTTGCAACGGCTTGTTCAGCTGTTTGGACATCCTTAGTAGCTTGGTCAGCGTTTGCTTGAGCAGTTGCTACGTCTGATTGTTCTTTTGCAAGGGCATTACTTTCAGCTTTGATTTGTTCGTTTGTAGTTTCAGTTGCTTTTTGGTTAGCAGTTTGAGCTTCAACATTTTTAGCTTGAGCATCTTTTACTTCAGCAACTTTTTCAGGTGTTGCTTGATAAGCAGTTGCTTCCGCATCTTTGACAGCTTGAGTAGCTGTAGCTACTTCTTTTTCAGTTGAAGCAACAGTAGCTTCTTTTGCTTTAACATCAGCTTTAGCTGTGTCAATCTTAGCTTCAGCTTCTTTCACAACAGCTTTTTGAGCGTCAAGTGCTGGCTTCACTGTAGAAGGCGCAGGAACTTCAGTTTTCTCAACTGGTTTCACTTGTGACTTAGTAACAAGAGCAGGTTCATTGACAGCAGTGTTAGAAGGTACTGGAGTCGCTTGAGCTTCTTGAGCAAATGCAGTTCCACCAACTGATGCAAGCGCAATAGCTGTTGAAGTTGTGAGGGTTTTCAGTTTCTTCATCATTTTCTCCTTGTAAGAGCTAATAGGATTGGTTTGACTGTTAAGTCAAACCATGATATATGTAGTATATCATGCAATTTTATATATTTTATAGTACTATTTTAACACAATTTTAGTTTGTAGACAATATTTTGACAAAACTTTGTTTGTATATGGGTTATTTTACAGTTGTCTTCCTTGTATCATGGTATTGAAACGAGGTAGCTTATGAAATCAATTCACTTACAAAAGTATATCGGACAACGAATACGAATCATACGTAAAGAAAAAAATTTAAGTCAGCAAAATCTCAGCGAAAAGGCTGGTGTGGGCATAGATTATATTTCCAACCTTGAAACAAAAGGGTCAAATATAAAGATTGATACACTAGAAAAGATTATCACAGCTCTTAATATCACACCATCAGAGCTATTTGAAAGCCGTATAACCCCAAAGAACCCACATCTAGAGTTATTAGCTGACCAATTAACTCAACTCCCACAAACGAGTCAGGAACAGCTCTTAGAAGCCTTCCAATTACTAATAAAAACTGTGAAAGAAAAACCAAACCGCTAAGATACACATCTTAGCGGTTATTTTTTTATTCCAAATATCCATCATCTCCATTTAATCTGTCATCAGCTTCTACAATTTCTAGTGGTCTTGGAATTCCATAACCTCCAACAGCTCGATTATATTTTTCAACTTTTGCAACATCTTCATTAAATAAATCCATATTAAATCTTTTGCCCATAGCTGAAAATAGATTTTTTAACATGACAATAACAAGGTCTTTCTCTATGCGTTTATTTATTAAAAACCAATCTGCAACATCAACGAGTTCAGATTCATAATTTTCGAATGAAATTTTTTCTTGTAATGCTCTTTCTTCTTCAAGTTTTCTTTTTCTTTTTTCTTTACTCTTCCTTTTTGATTCGTTGTTGTCATAATCTTCTATGATTTGATTTATAATTTTTTCATCATAGAATTTAGGATTAACTCCCAAATCAGGATTATGTTCATAATCTTTAAGAATTCTTCTGCTACTTTCCGCTGATAAATATAGCTTTTTTTTCAAAAAAGCACTTGTTCTATATGTTTTTCCGTTATAAATTTTTTCTTCAATAGATTTTTTAGCCATCTTTTACCTCTGTTTCTAAATAATCGATTAAGCACTATATTCTAACCGATTATTTTTCTTAATGAGAGTATAACACTTATTTTATATATAGTCAATAATCCATTATGCTCGGTTAAAAGATAACCGATTATAAACCTATTTCGCTATTGTTATAATCGGTTATTTTTGTTATGATTATATTGTAGCTAAAGCAACTGCTACAAAATAATCATAACAAAGGAGCCGTATTATGGCATTTTACAAAAAATTAAATGGCTACAGTGTTAGCCTTGCAAAGGAAGCTCTTTCAAATGAGCTCGTTAAATTAGTAGGTAAACAGCTAGAAATTCAATATGAATTTGAAAAAACTGGCGAAGTTACCAATGGTAAAGAAAAAATGAAACGGACAGATAACATTCAAGCTTATCAAGTATACGTTGCAACTGACAACCACAATCCTTTCAAAGTCAAGTTTTTACCTGAGAATAAACCAGACCTGTCTAAGATTGATATCGGAGATATTGTTGAGTTTGAAACTTTAGAAGCCTTTGAAAATCAATACGGGCAACTGTATTTTAGGGCAACAGGTATTCAAAAGAAAG
The DNA here is from genome assembly GCF_900637025.1 of Streptococcus oralis ATCC 35037. Lineage (NCBI taxonomy): Bacteria > Bacillati > Bacillota > Bacilli > Lactobacillales > Streptococcaceae > Streptococcus > Streptococcus oralis. The sequence continues at coordinate 319,851 of NZ_LR134336.1, read as the reverse complement.
GAAAATAAGGCATGGCTTTTTTAATAAATAAAAGCCAAAATCAAGCTACATCAGCAACTTCTGCTGATGTAGTTGAATTTGGTAAAAACAAATTCGAATTAGAACAATTCATTTTGAGAAATTTGAATAATGCTCTAGATATTAATAATGAATCATCATATTTAGGTTCGTTTAATATTAAAGTTGCAAGCAATGACACGGGATTCTTTTACATTGTAAATCTCCCGGTCTCGTACTCACTTGATTCGCGACTTTACTTTAATATATTTGCAATATGCTCTGGAATACTATATCCATACAAGACACTCTTGCCTCAACACAATGCTTACTTTGTCCCTTATGATACTACTAATCCAAATTTAGCTCGGGCTTTCTTCTTTCCATGGCTTGATGGCATTCCAACACGCTTTAAGATTGATAATCTTCCTTCTTTTATTAAACAGAACGTTTCAGAAAATTCTCTTCCAATTATGGCGAACAACATTTGTAATATCTCTATGAAAACGGTTACACATTTGGCAGTGAGCGGACCATCTGGTTCGGGTAAGACACACTTTTTACGTTATTTGATTAGTTGTCTAAAATCTTTCACAAATCAAATTATTTGCGTTGACCCAAAACTTTCGGATATTTATTTACTAAGTAAAGAATTAGGTTTGGAAGTATTAGCTCCAACTCAGGGGGAAAATTTGAACAGCTTCCTGACTGTAGTGAATGAGACTTTATCAAAAATCATCAGAAAGATTTATGAACGAGGAGAGATATTATTAACAAAACCAGATACTAAGTTCGAACGCATTTATATTGTAATAGATGAGCTGTTAGCATTGGTTCAAGGAAGTTCAAAGCAGTCTCGTGAAGCATTTGGGCAATTACTGGGAACTATTGCGCTTCTCGGTAGACAGACATCAATATCGCTCATTTTATGCAGTCAACGTTTTGACGCAACTGCGTTTGCAGGGAATACAGCAGTCAGGGAACAAATTAATTGCATGTTTATTTTAGGTGAAATAAATGCGAATACTTGCCAATTTTTACTACCCAACGCTAACGTTGATAATATTGTAGTTCCAACAGGGATTGGTACAGGTATTGTCAAGTTTACTGATAATGAACACAGAACTCACATCATGCCCTTGCTTACCCCAACATATGATATCGGAAAGGAAAAAATTTCATGAAAAATTATTTGAACAAGTATAATGTAATTAATTTTACAATTTTTATTTCATTAATATTCTTTATTATAGAACGTTTAGCAACGTTTTTAATTATTCAAATTCATTTAGAAACGTTCTATTATTTTGTAATGTCTATTTGGATATTGCGTTTAATTACAGTAAGTGCATTGTCTGTCTTATTAATAACAATTGGTATAGATTTTATATCTAGAAGTGCTGATTCTGATTCTTTCATCAATAGCATCAAATCCTATCTAGCTACTAGGAAAATTCGTCGTTATTGTACTCACATCAATGTAGAGCCGTCAATGGAAGAATCTTCACGTTATTCGAATACAAAACAAGTCATTGTAAAGAAAGCCAATCGTTCATTAAAAGCATTGACTGTCACTTATTATAAAGATTGTGCAGTATTAAATGGAAGATTGCCCTCAAATAATGAAAGTGCTGATATTATTGAAAAATTATTTCCAAAGATAAAAAAGGAATTAAATTATTTAGATAAAGATTATCAATTCAACGATATTATTAGAGACCCTGAAGGTAAAAATTTTTCATCTGTTGCTAAATGTAATATTGGTGAAGTCTATCCTATTAAAAATAATGATGGTTAATAGTGCGGTGTACTGCTACCGAAGGTAGGCAGGTACGCCAGCACATATACGCGACTAGTTATATGTCTAGGGTGTTGTGTAAAGCTAGTATTACCTTTACACAACATCAAAGACAAGACAAAAAGAAAGTAAGGAATTTATAACATGTCAAAAGAACTTAATTCTCAATACAAAGCCAGCTCTTTCTGCTGTACTTTAAATAATATTGATAAACTTTTCAATATCAATGATACCACTTTTGATGACGCAAAGTATTCAGATGAAACTCGTAAACAAGTCGATGAATTTCGTAACAATCTTGACCCAAATAAAAATTATAGTCCCGAAGAAATGGTTGAACATCTAATTTATCTTTGGGTGGACGGTAAAGAAGAAACTCGCTCAGCAGCTGCTAATTATGAGATAGGAGATAATGGCAATCATCATTCTCATCTTATTTTAGAAGCAAAGAATCAGACACGTTTTTCAGCTATCAAAAAGCTCTACCCGACTATTCATGTTGAGCTGACTCGTGGAACTCGTGAACAAGTCATAGCATATCTCAATAAGACAGGGAAGCATGAAGAAAAAGCTCATACAACTGTTGTTCCGATGATGAATCATGGTATTATTGAAGCGAATCAACAAGGAAAAAGAAAAGATTTAGACATTATACAAGAACTGCTCGAAGAGGGTCTATCCCCCGAGGAAATTATGCGTCAAAATTTATCTTATCGCAAGTTTTCAAAGATGATTAAGGAACATTTTTATCAACTGCAAGTGGCTAACGCTCCATTAGTCAAGAAAATGAAGGTTTATTGGCATTTGGGAGGTTCAGGAACAGGAAAAAGTTATATGCAAGTCCGATTGAAAGAAATATTTGGTATAGAAGATGTTTATGTTTTATCAGATTATGGTACAGGTGGGTTAGATAATTATATGGGGGAATCAATTTTATTCATGGACGAATTTAAAGGGGATATTGATTATCAAGCTTTTTTGAAAATATTAGACGTATATCCCAATCAAGTCCATGCTCGTTATAGTAATGTATACGCGTTATGGGATAAGGTTCATATTTCTAGCATTTTCAGTCCATACCAAATTTATAAGATGTTAGTTTCTCCCGATAAACAGAAAAACGACCCTATAACTCAGCTTTATAGACGTATTCATTTCATTGTTTATCATGTCAAAATTAATGATAACGAGTACAAAGAAATAACATTTACGATGGAGCAATATCTAAATTTGATGGAACAAAAACAATGTTTTGAAGATATTGCACAAAAATTAATTAGTAAAGGTATAAATACTGTTACTGATGATGTTTTATCAGAAATAAAAAAAGAAATCGCTGATTCCTCTAGTGACCAAACCAAGAAAAACAGCGACAACTAAAGTTAATGGAAACAGTAAATACTATTTCTATACCTTATTTTATCATAGAAAGAGAAAAATTGATATGACAGATAAAATTTTAATTAAAATAGACAATTTAGAAGTAAATCTTCCCAACACACATATCATTGTAGAAAAGGAAGAATATCTCAATATGAAGAAGCAAACTTCAGAAGGGAAATATATGAGCTTATCAGAGGTTTTAGAGATGGTTTCAGTCTCTCGACCTTGGTTGTTAGAAAATGTTCTATATCGGTCTGATATTCGCTCAAAAATTGATATTGATAAAAACAAAGATGGTTTTGTAAAGTATCCGAAAAATCAAGGCGGTAAATATATCTTCCTTGCTTCTAAGACAAGGGCATTTTTTGAACAGCATTTCTCAGAGTTATTAAAAGAAACATGATATAATAGCCAGGACGATGTCTTGGTTATCTTTTAAAAGAAAGGATAATCATATGGCGATTTCATATAGGCAAAGAGGTAAAAAGAAAAATTGGGATTATAGAATATTTGATAAAAATAAAAAGGTAGTTGCTTCAAACTCAGGATTTCAAACGAAAAAAGAAGCAATATTGGAAGCAAGTAAAATTGAATTAGAGTTGTTAAACGGTAACGTAATTGATTCAAATATTTCTCTCTATCAACTATGGCAGAAATGGTATAATCTGCAAATAGTTCCTTTAAATAAAAGTCAGGGGACAATTGCACATCATAAGCATAGAGGTAAACTTATTTTAGATTATTTCAAAGATAAATCGGCTACTAACATCAATTTTAGTGAGTATCAAGAATTTATCAACGAGTACGCAAAAAGAGTTGGAAAAGATACAGTTCGGCGATTAAATGCGGAAGTTAGAAAAGTCATTCAATTTGCGAAAAAAGATAAGTTATCAATCATTGATTTTACAGATGGTGTTGTTATTACAGGGCAAGCAAGTCGAAAGATAAAAAAAGAAAAAGCTATTACAAGTTCAGAAGATTATCATAAGTTAATGAAAGAGGTAAAACATAATATTGAACTGAAGTTTAATATTATTGACTATCTTCTTTTTATTCAGCTAAAAACTGGCTTGCGTTTCGGTGAGGTGCTAGGGTTGACATGGGACTGCGTTTTGAACGAAACTCAAGAAGTCAAAACATACAGGCGCTACGACCCTAGGAAACAAGAATGGCGGCCACCCAAAACAGCTACTTCTATCAGGTCTATCCCAATAGATTCAGAAACATTGAATGTTTTGAATCAATTGAAAGAGATTCAAAGTAGAGAAATTGAACAAACAAATATCAAAAATAAAGAAAATCATATCTTTTTCGATTTGTACACTGTTGTTCCTACAAACCACGAAGTAAATAAGCGTTTAAGAGAACATCTCAAGAAGTTGAAACTCACACCACTCGATTTATCAGCGACTGGCATTAGGCACACATATGCAAGCGTTATGTTAGGTTATGGGATTGATATTTGGGTTATAGCTTCAAACATGGGACACAAAGACATTACACAAATAACTCAAACATATGGTCACTTAATCAGAGAAAAAGAAGAATCAGAAAACAAACGTGTTAGAGAGTTATTAAGTCAATAATTTCTTCTAAAAAAAGTTGACCAAAAAGTGACCAAATTCAAAAAAGACCTTGAAAAATCAAGGTCTAATACTATTATATCAACCCACTACAGTTGACAAAAGGCTACAAAAAAGGGCGGGATTCTTGTCCCGACCTCTCTACATCTGATCTTTTGCTTCTTTTAGTTTACCATAAAGAATGTAGTCTACGTTTTGCAGATCCGCTATGGTGGCACAATTAAGGGCACACATGATCAAACGCAGATCTTCTTTCCAGCCTTGGACAATACCAATCACCTCTTCGACGGAGTAGGTTTCAACCAATTCCAGAACGGTACGTGACAATCCTACAGCCTTGGCACCAAAGACCAAGCACTTAATCATATCCAGCGGATTTCGAACCCCTCCGCTAACCAAAAGTTCGACCTTGTCTTTCCAGTCTTGAGCATTGAGGAGGGCTTGCATGGTGGACTGACCCCATTGATTGAGGTAATCACGTTGGCCACTGCGACGGTTTTCGATATAGGCAAAGCTGGTGCCACCACGACCTGATAGGTCAACCGTTCGAACACCCAGTTCATAGGCTCTCTCGATGGTCTTCACATCCATCCCAAAACCTACTTCCTTGAGAATAATAGGAACGGGGATTTGCTTGCTATAGTCTGCCAGATGCGATTGCCAGCTTCGAAACTTTCTTTCTCCCTCTGGCATGAGCAATTCCTGCATAACATTGACGTGCACTTGTAAAAGAAGAGGATTCATCTCTTGCACAGTCTGAAGTCCCAACTCAACAGGCTTGTCCAATCCAATATTGGTTCCAAGGAGCAGCTTTGGATGGCTGGATTTGACAGAAAAAGAATCATCTGTTGGATCTTTTAGGGCTGCACTATAAGAGCCCGTTACAAACAAAATCCCACAGGCTTCTGCCACCTGAGCCAGTTTTTGATTGATTTCTTTACCTTTTTTGCTCCCACCTGTCATGGCATTGATATAAAAAGGAAAGTCCCACTTTCGACCTGCAAACTCTGTAGACAAATCAATCTCATCCAGGTCATAAAGAGGCAGGGAAGAATGAATCAACTCCACCTCATCAAAGCTATTATAGGAACTTTTCTGCTCAAGGGCATAGCGGATGTGCTCATCCTTACGATTTGTCGTCATGTCCTATCCTTTCTTGGTATAAGAGCTCAATCCCCAGATCGGCCCAACGGTTTTTTAAGGTTTCAGTTGATTGCTCATCAAAACTCAAGGCAATCCCACAGTCACCACCACCAGCGCCACTACTCTTGGCAACAGCCTGCAAATCTTGACTGGCTTCTTTCAACTGTCTCAGCGAAGGTGTGTATATATCTAGGCTCAAGCCTTCTAAAAGCCGACTAGCTGTTTCCAGCTGCTCGATAATTTTTTCTGCATTCCCCTGCTCCAAGGCTTCTACCAAAGCAGACACCGTTGCTTTTGAGGAAGTTAAAAAATTCTGATTGATGTTTTGCTTGATTTGCTGAACCATTTGACTCGATACAGCCACTTGCTTGGTCCATCCCACTAGGAAATCACATTCTAGGGCAGGTTGTACGTGTGAGATAGAAAAGCCCCAGTCACGCTCCAAAACTGTTGCCAAGCTTTCTTCTTCCAACCAAGTAGCTATCTTCTTTCGATCAAAAGATTGGTAGAGAACCAAATCCTCTGCAACGATACAGGCAAGGTCTCCCATAGAACCATTGTCTCCTCGCTTGAGTAAGACCGCGCTAGCCAGCTTGAACAAGAGTTCCGGATCAACCGTAATATCATATAGAGCCAGCAGGGCCTTAATCACCAAGACAACGACGCTACCACTAGAACCTAGACCAAACTTTTTGCCTTCCCGTTCCATTTTTCCACGAATTTCCAAAGAAAAAGGTCTCAAGGTTTGCCCACGATAAACGAGGAAATCTCCCACTAAAGCAATCGTTTCTTGAATCAAGCTGTAGTCAGGTTTTGGCGTCAAGTCCACTGCGAAATCAAACATATCTGAATAGATACGGTAGCTATCAGAAAAGGCAATCTCTCCCCTCATATAGATAGGTATCGCCTTTATCAAGGCCAGCTGTCCTGGCTCTAGAATAGCATATTCACCAGCCCAATAGAGCTTTCCGCAAGTTTTAACAGCAATCATCTTGGCTCAAATCCTTTGTTTTTGACACAATCAAGCGGTAACGTTGACCGAAGATTTCTGATAAATGCTCCAAGTCTTTCTCCTGACAGAGAACTTTGACATTGGGACCGGCATCCATGGTAAAGTAGCAGGCTTCCCCTTGCTCACGAAGCTGGTGGACAAAGTCCATGGCTTCATAGGAAGCATCCGTTAGATAAGAAAAGGCTGGACTAGCAGTCTTGGTCGTAGCGTGCATGGCTAGGGCATTTTTCTCCGTTAATTCCCCAACTTTGGTAAAGTCATTTTCCTTGAGATAAAGCAGCATATCCTGATAGTCCTTCTCAGATTGACGCACCCAGTCATCAAAAGTCGTCGAGGTTTCCACACAGAGTTTCATCCCATCACGGCTAGAGATTGGTTTTTTCTTGTCCTCTAGCACCAACATGATCATGGCTAGTTTCAAGTCTGTCTCTACAGGGTAGATTTCCCCACTATCCTTGTTCCAAGCTCCTAGCGGCCCATAAAAACTGCGTGAGGACGACCCTGAGGCAAACTTAGCCTCCTGAGCCAACTGACTTCTATCCAATCCTAGCTGGAAATACGCATTACAAGCCTTGACCAAGGCGGACAAACCACTGGAACTTGAGGACAAGCCCGCTGCAGTCGGCATGTTGTTTTGGGTATCAATACGGACAAATCCTTCACCTTCTGGACGGTAGCGATTGATGATTTTACTTATCTTGGCATGTTCTGCCTCATTTTGGAGCTGACCATTGATATAAAAGGCATCAGCAGTCGCATCCGTCGGTAAAGGCGACAAGGTCGTCTCTGTGTACATGTTTTCTAAAGTCAGAGAAATACTGCTGGTCGCAGGAACCATTTCTTTTTCTTTTTTCTTTCCCCAATATTTGATAATGGCAATATTTGCGTAGGAACGTACTGTTACAGGCTTTCGATCCATGTCTGAACAGCTCCTTTCTCTTCTAATCGTTTTGCTAGTTCTTGCGCTTGATCCAGATTGGCTACCAAGGCGATAATACAGCCTCCTAGTCCACCACCACTCATCTTGGCACCTAGAGCACCATGGCTAAGAGCCGTTTCAACGAGGGAGTCTGCCTCAGGGCTGCTGACACCAATTTCTTTTAAATGTAAATGCGCTTGACTGAGGATTTGTCCCAGTCCCTCCGCATCTTTTCTTCTAATCGCATCTTCTGCCTGCTGGGTCAATTCTCCCAAGGCATGCAAAAAGGGTAGGGCATCCTTGCCCTTACTTTGAACTACTTGGATTGCTTCACGAGTGTGACCATACACGCCCGTATCGGCAATGACCAAATAAGCGGATAGGTTCATCTCAAGCTCTGTAAAACCAACATTCTTGATAAAGCGAATGGGCTGGTCACTGAGACAGGTCTTGGCATCCAACCCGCTTGGATTCATATGGGCAATCATTTCAGCCCGATTGACCAAGATTTCCAATACATGATGAGGCAGGTCGGCTTGATAGTAGTCAAATACCGCACGTATGGCCGCTATGCTGATAGCCGCTGACGAACCCATTCCCCGTTTTTCAGGGATAGCTGAGTCAATCACACATCGAATGCAAGCTTCTTTGATATCCAAATACTCCAGCGATGCATAAACTGCCATGGACAAGGTATCCTCCTCATAAAGACGCCACGGATTTTCAGCAGGGACCACCTTACATGTCACCTCCACCTCCAAAAGAGGTAGGGAAATGGCAGGATAGCCGTATACGACAGCGTGCTCTCCTATTAAAATAATCTTACTATGTGCCTGACCGACACCAACTTTTTTTGTCATGTTTTCCTTTAACCAGACGAAAAGACCGTCTCATTTCATACAGTAGTATTTTCTCCTATCTATTTTATTATATTTTCACAAAAAAAGCGATTGTTTCCTTCACAATCGCCTCTTTCATTATTGAACCCATTCGCCATTATAGTTGACCGAATAGCCTTCTACGGTCGTATTCACTGCTAAAGCACCTGAGCTGTATGCGTAGTACCATTTGCCATTGACCTGGAACCAGCCTGTCTTCATATCTCCATTACTTGCATGTAAGTAGTACCAAGTCGAACCTACCTGATACCAGCCAGTCGCCATGGCTCCTGATGAACGGAGATAGTACCACTTGTTCCCAAGGTATTGCCAGCCCGTTTTCATATCACCATTTTCAGCATCTAGATAATACCAAGATGAGTCTACCTGATACCAGCCAGTCGCCATGGCTCCTGATGAACGGAGATAGTACCATTTATTACCAAGATGTTGCCAACCTGTTTGCATGATGCCAGTTGTTGGATCTAAGTAGTACCATGGAGCAGGTTTGCTTCTATCAATGCCAAAAGTAACATGGAAATCTTGAGTCCAACCCTTAGCAACTTCACCAATTGGTAGTGGATTGTAAGAATCATCGCCAGAAATTCCTAGCTTATTTAAATAATACCAATTGCCGTCTTCATAAATCCAACCTGTCTTTACAGCATAATTATTATCAAAATAATAAGTTCTCTTTTCAGGAGATGGAGGATATTGTTCACCATATACTTTTCCTGTATTTTCAGACGTTTTTGCCTCTAGTACTTGTTTATCTGTTTGTTCTAGCAAAGCACCATCTGAGCTAAAATAATACCATTTTTGTTGGAGTCCGATTTCATTAACTGGTTGGTTATCTAATAAATTATCACGATAACCTGTTCCAGGAATTTCTAAGTATTGCCATCCAACTACCATTTCTCCTTTATCACCAAAATAGTAAGTTTTACCGTCTATTTTATGCCAATAGATTGCTTTATGATCATCTTTTACATAATATTTTCTATTATCCTTATCAACAAATTGGCCACCTGTTGTATCCGCAAATACAGTATTAGTAGCTAGCAAACCAAAGAAAAATGTTGCTAGTGCGACTTGCATCATTTTTTTCAAAAGCTTCATTTGTATCTCCTCCAACATTAAATCCACTCACCAGATGAAGCAAAGTTATAAACTTTACCATCGATAGTTTGGCTACCTGTAACCATTGCTCCAGAGGAATTGAGATAATACCAGTTTCCATTTACTTTTGTCCAACCTGTCTTCATATCTCCATTACTTGCATTTAGGTAGTACCAAGTTGAACCATCTTTCACCCAACCAGTTGCCATGGCTCCTGATGAACGGAGGTAGTACCACTTATTGCCAATTTGCTTCCAACCAGTTTGCATGATACCAGTTTCTGGATCTAGATAGTACCAAGCTGAACCATCGTTTATCCAACCTGCACGTCTTTCACCACCAATATAGTTTTCTCCATTAATTTCCGTTTTAGCTAGATAATACCAATTAGACTGGTCATAAAGCCAACCTGTCTCTAAAGAATGATTTTGATTAAAGTAATAGTTCGTGTAAAAACTCTTCTCTTCTTTATCTTCCGGGTTTGTACGTTTTTCCCCATACTTTCTTCCAACACTGTCTTTAGTTTTAACCTCTAATGCTTTCCAACCAACAAACTCTTGTAGCACTCCATTTTTGTCAAAGTAGTACCATTCTGGCATTGGGGAACCTTCTAATCTTATGCCATTAGGGTAAGGACCAATTGTATATCCTTTAACTGGCATTGGAATGTATTGCCAACCAACAACCATTTCACCATTATAATCAAAATAATAGGTCTTCCCATCAATCACTCGCCAGTCCGTTTCTTTGAGGTCCCCCTTTTTATAGTAGGTTCTACCATTTTCTTGGACAAATTGCCAGCCTTCTGAATCAGCATCATCCGCAAAGACGGTGCTTGTCGCTAGCAAAGCAAAGAAAAAGACTGCTAGTAGAACTTGCAACATTTTTTTCAAAAATTTCATTAGATCTTTCCTCCATAACTGATTGTAGCAAAGACTCTACTGTATGTCAATATATAGAAACTTCTCAAAAAAAGCAGTTACACAACTGCAACTGCTTTTCTATTCCTGCATGGTGTAACCAACACCACGCACGGTTTTAATGTAGCTCTTTTGACCTTTTACGTCAAGTTTGCTACGTAGATAACGGATATAAACATCCACGATATTGGTTTCTGTCGCACTTTCGTACTTCCAAACACTTTCCAACAACTGCTCACGAGTCAAGACCTTCTTGCTTCCCATGAGAGTGGCCAAAAGGTCATACTCACGGCGCGTCAGAGCAATCATCTCCTCGCCACGATAAACGGTATGATGTTCTACATCCATACGCAAATTGCGGTAAGACGTTGGGACCTTCATCTGACTACAATGTTGGTCGATAAAGTCCCGACCTCGGAAAATCGCTGAAATACGAGCCACCAGCTGATCAATAATCACTGGCTTATAGATGTAAGAAACGGCGAAGCGCTGGATTGTCTCAATCTGGTCTTGCAATTCTTCGCGATGGTCCAAGACCATGATCACTGAGGCAGGTTTTGTCCGACTCAGCCTCTCTGCAAAATCCTGGGCCGTCATATCCCCCAGACGAGCATTCAGTAAAATCAAGTCATAATCTGTCTGGAGAGCCATGGAAAGGGCTTTTTGCCCCTCCTCGACCAGATCAACACGGTATTGCTCTTTTTGGAGTTCCAGACTGAGAAAATGAGAGAGATTTCGTTCTTTCTCAAGTAATAAAATCCGTTTCCCCATGGCAGACCTACTTATTTTTCGTCATACCAAGAGTAGTGGAATGTTCCTTCTTTGTCTTTACGTTGGTAAGTGTGGGCACCAAAGTAGTCACGTTGCGCTTGGATTAAGTTAGCAGGAAGGTCTGCTGAACGATAGCTATCAAAGTAAGTAATAGCTGCTGAGAAGGTTGGCACTGGTACACCAGCTTGAACAGCAAGAGCTACGATATCACGAACTGCTTGTTGGTACTTAGCAGTGACATCCAAGAAGTACTCATCCAAGAGAAGGTTTGCAAGGTCTGCATCACGGTTGTAGGCGTCTGTGATCTTTTGCAAGAAACGAGAACGGATGATACAGCCATCACGCCAGATAGATGCGATGTCCGCAAATGGCAAGTTCCAGTTATTTTCTTTAGAAGCCACACGCAATTGAGCAAAACCTTGTGCGTATGAGATGATTTTTGAGAAGTAAAGGGCTTGACGGATCTTTTCGATCAACTCAGCCTTGTCTCCTTCAAACTTGAAGGCAGCTGGTTTTGGAAGGACCTTGCTAGCATGTACACGCTCTTCTTTGTATGTAGAGATGTAACGCGCAAATACTGACTCAGTGATGAGTGACAATGGTACACCAAGGTCAAGAGCTGATTGGCTAGTCCATTTACCAGTTCCCTTGTTGCCTGCAGCATCAAGGATATAGTCTACGATTGGGCCATCTTGACCTTCATCATCTTTACAGCTCAAGATATCAGCTGTGATTTCGATCAAGTAGCTGTCCAACTCACCCTTGTTCCACTCAGTAAAGATTTCTGCCATGTCTTCTGCAGAAAGGCCTAGCAAGTGTTGCATCAAGTCATAGCTTTCTGCAATCAATTGCATGTCACCATACTCGATACCGTTGTGGACCATTTTCACATAATGACCAGCTCCATCAGGACCGATGTAAGTCACACATGGTTTGCCATCTTCTGGTGCTTTAGCTGAGATTTCTTCAAGAACATCAGCAACCAATTCGTAGGCTTCTTTTTGTCCACCAGGCATGATAGAAGGACCTTCAAGGGCACCTTTTTCACCACCAGAAACCCCTGTACCGATAAAGTTGATGCCTGAGTTTGCCAATTCTTCATTACGACGGATGGTATCTTTGTAGAAAGTGTTTCCTCCGTCGATCAAGATATCACCCTTGTCAAGGTGGGGAAGAAGGGCTTGGATAGTTGCGTCTGTACCAGGTCCAGCTTGAACCATCAGCATGATACGACGAGGTTTTTCGATTGAGTTTACAAAGCTTTCCACGTCATAGCTTGGCACAAAGTTCTTTTCAGGATGGCAAGCAATTACATCTTCTGTTTTTTCTTTACTACGGTTGTAAATGGCAACTGTATAACCACGAGATTCGATATTTAGGGCAAGGTTACGACCCATTACGGCCATACCAACGACACCAAAGTTAGCTTTTGTCATGTGACACTCCTCTTGTTTAATATGTTTTATTTTATCATTTTTACCTATGAAAGGAAAGAATTTTGTAACGGAGTCCTAGTAGTCCAAGTCATCAGCGTGACCAGAACCATTCCCTACAAAGTAACCCGTCTTACAGTTGAGGGTGAAGAGATAGGTTCCATCTGGTTTATAGAGGTTGTAATAACCATTTCCGTTTACGATATTGACACGTTCTAGTATATATTGATTTCCAGTGATATAGCCACGAGCACGTGATGTTGCTAGGACTTGTTCCAATACACCATCCGCAAACGTCCAAGCAGGGTTGTTGCTATCGTCTACAGCTGATTGGTTGTAAGGTACACGACTAGCACTTCTTTGAAGATTAACCCCATCGCCAGACAAACCACCATTCGTATCTCTAGCTGGTGCCGTAGTGCTTGTAGAAGGTGTCGTACTGCTTGCATTGCTTTCTGTAGCTGAACTTGAGCTTTCTTGACTCGTGCTAGAGCTTGAACTTGAGCTGGAAGCACTGGTTTGTTGGCTCTTGCCAAGACTAATGGCCTTATCCAAGAGTTTGTCTAGTTCTGTGTTCCCTGTCTTAATTTCTGTAAATTTAGCGTCTGCTTTGGCTTTCGCATTGGTATCCAAGACACCGTCCGTAATAGCTGGGCTTTCAAAGAGGGCATTGACATCTTGAATGGCCTTGATTTGAGTTGCTAGGCTATCATATCTTGACTTAGCTAGTGTATAATCACGGCTACCTTCTAACTTATCTAGCAAGGTTTTCAGTTGGCTCAATTTATCAAACTGGCTGTTTTTCAGAGCTGTCTTATTAGCATCTGTATAGAAAGTATCATAGAGATCATTGAAGTCTTTCAAAGCTGTTTGTGTCCCTTGATCATCCGAAGAGGCTGCTTGAGAAGACTGGATTTCTTGGTTTGAACGAGATACTTGACGGTAGACATAATATGTTCCAGCAAGCACAAGGATTGCAGCTACTACAGAAGCAATGATGATGACACCTTTCTTCTTAGAGCCTGTTTCAGGTTCTGGTTGAGCCGAACGTGATAGAGGCGTATAGGTCTCCTCTTCTTGTTCCTCATTTATTTCCTTGGGCTCTGTTTCTGTTAAAACGAGAGGCTCTATTTCTGCACTTTCTTCATCTTGAAGTGGTGGAACAAACTGAGTAGTCTCTTCATTTTCTATCTCTTCAATAGATTCCTCAGCAACCATGTCTGAATCGTCTACCTGATCAGAAGATTCACTTGATTCACGAACTTCTTGGATCATTTCCTCTAGGTTTTGAGTAGAAGCCAGTTCTTCTTTTTTAAACTGACGAGTTTCAAACTTGTCGGCTTCGATTTCTTCACGGTGCTGTTTGATGTATTTGTCTAAGATACTGTCCTCAGGCAATACTCCTGCTTCGACCTCTTCATTCTTACGAATGACTTGACCAACAGTCAAGTCTTTTGCTTCGTCAAAGTCGAATTGTGGTTCTTGATGTCCTTTTTTATGACGATCACGTCTTTTCTTACTCATGAGTTCACCTTTCTATTTTACCTCTTGGCGTTTGACACGCTGACCAAAGTATTGATACAAATCTACTTTTAAGGTCCCGTTATAGAGTTTTCGCTTTTTATCAGCTGGACTTCCGTACTTGCTTTCAAAAGCTTCGTCACTCGTCAGGATAAACTTACTCCACGTTTTCAGTGGTGCAAAGACTTGTCCCATCTCAGCATAGAGCTTGGTAACTCCTGCATCATCAGACAAGCGTTCCCCATATGGTGGATTGGAAATGATAACGCCATTAATCTTATCTGTGCGTAAGTCCTGTACCCGCATTTGCTTAAAGGTGATATCACCTGCGACGCCTGCTGCTTGAGCATTTGCCTTGGCAATCTCCACCATGCGAGCATCAATATCACAGCCCATAATGTCCAGCTCAAGTTCACGATCAATTTTCTTAGCCGCCTCTGTGCGAACTTCTTGGATTAACCGATCGCTGACCCAGTTCCATTCCTCAAAAGCAAAGGAACGGCGAAGGCCTGGTGCCATTTTTCTGGCAATCATAGCCGCCTCGATACAGAACGTTCCTGACCCACAGGTCGGATCAATCAAGGGCTTGTCTGGATACCAGTTAGAGAGTTGTAAAATGGCCGCTGCCATATTTTCCTTGATTGGCGCCCCACCCTTTTCCGTACGATAACCACGTTTAAAAAGGCTAGATCCTGTCGTGTCAATCATGACAGTTGCCACATCTTTCAGGATAGATACCTCAATCTTAAACTCGGGACCAGTCTCCATCAAGGGAACTCCTTCTGGACGGGCATAGTGTTTTTGTAATTTCTTCACAACAGCCTTCTTAGAAATAGCCTGAACACTGGGCTCGTTGTGGAGTTTAGACTTAACACATTTTGCCTTTGATATCGGGAAACGTGCTCCTAGCGGGAGATAGTTTTCCCAATCTAGAGCAAAAACACCTTGAAAAAGCTCTTCAAAAGTCTTAGCTGGAAAACTTCCGACTACAATCTTGATGCGATCCGCTGCACGAAGCCAAAGATTGGTCTCAATGATTGCCTTCACATCTCCTTGGAAGCGGACACGCCCATTTTCAACCTGGCAATCATAACCAAGGTCTCGCACCTCACGTCCAACGACAGCCTCGAGACCCGCCGCAGCAGTTGCGATTAAATTAAATTGTTCTTTCATTTCTAGTCTTGCAAGACCTTTCTCTTGTTCACTTTAAAAAATGAGGTTGAGAAAGATTTCTCAGCCCCAACCTATATGCAATTTTCTATAAGCCATGTTTTGTTCCAGAAGTGACTAGGACCACTTCCTTCGATAATCATCTGTCTACCGCTAACAGCATAAATCTGCTAGCAGTCAGAGTACTACGTTCGTTTCCGTGCACTCCATGCCCCGACCAAAATTTGGGTTGCTAGCTTGAGGGGTTTACCGCGTTCCACTCTCTCTGTTTCCAGAAAGACTCCGTCACTGTGGCACTTTCAAGCCTATTTTGACCTATCCGAAGACTTAGCCATTTCGACTGCCGTAACGATTTCTCGTCCCTAGGCTTATGGATTCGCCTAGCACAAACACTACAGGCATCACAGCCTGTGCTAGCATGGACTTTCCTCATGAAAAGAGATCCTCTTCACGCGATTATCCAAAAATTGCACTCATTCCTTAGTCAATTATAAATCTTGGTTGTCTAAGATTTGCTTACCAAATACTTCTTTTTCGAGACGATTTAAGCGTTTCAAAATATCAAAATTTGTCATTGAAGTAGAAGCCGTTACTTCAATAGAGTCTGGTTGAGTTGGCGCTACCTGTGGTTTATGAGATAATTCTTCCTTCAAATCAGCAATCTCTTGACGAAGGGATTTGACCAAAGCTGCGTAGGTTTCATAATCCTTAATCACATCGTCTAGGAATTCATCGACCTCTGCTTTGCTATATCCACGTACTTCACGTCCAAATTCTTGTTCAAAAATATCTTTCGCTGAAAATATAATACTTGCCATGTCTCTCTCCATTCTGGGTTGCTAGTATTATTATATAAAAAAAGACAAGTAAAAATCAAGGTCAAAGGCTTACTTTTCAGAAAAATTTTCTACTATTTCATTCAAGTCCTCAAATGTTAATCTTCTTGTAACATAGTCCGCTTGATTTTTCATCATTTGGTAAAAATATCGTAACTTGGTTTCGTTTTCTTCGTCGTAAAAAAGATAACAAGTATCTGTATTTTCCAGCAGAAATTTTTGATAATCGCGTAATTGTCCCTTGTGCTCATATTGTGGATAGGCGTATTTGACAAAATCAACCTGCTTGAACTCACTCAATTTCGCTTGATTTGCTTCATTCCAATTACTGCCATGGGTTTCAAAATCAAAAATGGTCGCCAGTTGAAATCCATAGTCTGCTTTCATGTCTTTCGCCACCTGAAGCGCCCAGTACTCAAAGCCCAAAGTCCCTGTAAAGACAAGCCAAGTCACCCCATCCTCTGCTAGACGTTCCAGGTCTCTCCGAATGGCTGTTTTGATAATATCAACGCGAATATCCTTGTCATTAAAGAGACCAAGGTCCAAGGCTGAATAGCCTAAAATCAAGGCTGATGTCATTTTTAACCCTTTCTTTGTAAATTTATGATATAATAGAGTGATGTTATTGTACCAATAAGGAGAATTATGGTCAACTATCCACATAAAATTTCATCTCAAAAAAGACAAGCACCCCTGTCACAAACTAAAAATTTCGCAAATCGGGGAATGTCTTTTGAAAAGATGATCAATGCTACGAACGACTACTATTTGTCGCATGGGTTAGCTGTTATTCACAAGAAACCGACTCCCATCCAAATCGTACGTGTCGACTATCCCCAACGAAGTCGAGCCAAGATTGTTGAAGCCTACTTCAGACAAGCCTCAACTACTGACTATTCAGGGGTTTATGATGGATACTACATCGACTTTGAAGCAAAGGAAACCAGGCAAAAACATGCGATACCGATGAAGAATTTTCATCCCCATCAGATCCAGCATATGGAACAAGTCCTTGCCCAGCAAGGAATCTGCTTTGTACTCCTTCACTTTTCTTCTCAGCAAGAAACCTACTTATTACCGGCTATTGACCTCATCCGTTTCTATCATCAAGATAAGGGACAGAAGTCAATGCCACTTGGATATATTCGAGAAAATGGATATAGGATTGAGCCTGGTGCCTTTCCTCAAATTCCCTACCTCGACATTATCAAAGAACATTTACTAGGTGGTAAAACAAGATGAACAAACAAACTTTTCTGCGAATAGCTAAGTATGTCAGCATCAGTCTCTTAACTGTATTTATCGCAGCTGTAATGCTTGGTGGAGGTCTCTTCCTCTACTATGTTAGCAAGGCTCCAGAACTTTCTGAAAGTAAACTAGTTGCTACAACGTCAAGTAAGATCTATGATAGCAATGACGAGCTTATTGCTGATCTTGGATCGGAACGTCGAGTCAATGCCCAAGCAAACGAAATACCGACCGATTTGGTCAACGCTATTGTTTCGATTGAGGACCATCGCTTCTTTAATCACCGAGGAATCGACACGATCCGTATCCTAGGTGCTACCCTCCGAAACCTTCGTGGTGGTGGAGGTCTGCAAGGAGCTTCCACCTTGACACAGCAGTTGATCAAGTTAACCTATTTCTCTACGTCAACTTCTGATCAAACTCTTTCTCGTAAGGCCCAGGAAGCTTGGTTAGCCGTTCAGCTAGAACAAAAAGCGACTAAACAAGAGATCTTGACCTACTACATCAACAAGGTTTACATGTCAAACGGGAACTACGGAATGCAGACAGCTGCCCAAAGTTACTATGGCAAGGATCTCAAAGATCTAAGTATTCCTCAATTGGCTCTCCTTGCTGGTATGCCTCAGGCTCCAAACCAGTATGATCCATACTCGCATCCAGAAGCTGCTCAAGAACGTCGTAATCTCGTCCTCTCTGAGATGAAGGGGCAAGGTTACATTTCAGCTGAGCAATATGAAAAAGCGATTAATACTCCGATTACAGATGGACTTCAAAGTCTAAAATCAGCTAATAGTTATCCTCCATACATGGACAACTATCTCAAAGAGGTAATCGATCAAGTCGAACAAGAAACAGGCTACAACCTCTTAACGACTGGTATGGACGTCTACACCAACGTTGATCCTAAAGTTCAACAACATCTCTGGGATATCTACAATACCGACGAGTATGTCAACTATCCAGATGATGAAATGCAAGTAGCTTCAACGATTGTGGATGTGACAAATGGGAAAGTCATTGCTCAGTTAGGTTCTCGTCACCAATCAAGCAATGTTTCCTTCGGAATCAACCAAGCTGTGGAAACCAACCGTGACTGGGGTTCTACCATGAAGCCAATCACAGACTATGCTCCTGCCTTGGAGTATGACATCTACGACTCAACTGCTTCGATTGTACATGATGTTCCATACAACTATCCTGGAACAGATACCCCTGTTTACAACTGGGATAGAAGTTATTTTGGAAATATCACCATCCAATATGCGCTCCAACAATCACGGAACGTTACAGCCGTAGAAACCTTGAACAAAGTCGGTTTGGATAGAGCCAAGACCTTCCTGAATGGAATCGGTATTGACTATCCAGATATGCACTATGCCAACGCGATTTCAAGTAATACGACTGAGTCAAACAAAAAGTACGGAGCAAGTAGTGAGAAAATGGCTGCTGCTTACGCTGCTTTTGCTAACGGTGGTATCTACCATAAACCAATGTATATCAACAAAATCGTCTTTAGCGATGGTAGCTCAAAAGAATACGCTGATCCTGGTACTCGTGCCATGAAAGAGACGACCGCCTATATGATGACAGAAATGATGAAGACTGTCTTGGCATACGGAACGGGTCGTGGTGCTTATCTCCCTTGGCTACCTCAAGCTGGTAAGACTGGTACATCAAACTATACAGATGATGAAATTGAAAACTACATCAAAAATACTGGTTATGTAGCCCCAGACGAAATGTTTGTTGGTTATACTCGCAAATATTCAATGGCTGTATGGACAGGTTACTCAAACCGCCTGACTCCTATCGTTGGTGATGGCTTCTATGTTGCTGCTAAGGTTTACCGTTCAATGATGACTTATCTGTCTGAGGATAACAACCCTGGCGACTGGACTATGCCAGAAGGCCTCTATCGAAGTGGTGAGTTCGTCTTTAAAAACAGTGCTCGTTCTGCATGGACTGCCCCTGCTCCGCAACAGGCCCCAACACCTGAAAGTTCGAGCTCGACATCAGAAAGTTCAACTTCACAGTCAAGCTCAACTACTCCAAGCACGAATAATAGTGCAAACAATAATACCAATAACCAGCAACCAAATACAACGCCTGGTCAACAAAACCAGAACCAAAATCAGAATCCTCAACCAGCACAACCATAACATTTATCACCCAGAAAAATCTGGGTGATTTTTTCATAGCACTATTGCATCTATCTGCTTAACAAAAGCCTGAGAAGACATCTTCTCAGGCTTTTTCTGTACTATAAACCTCATTGGGAAAGATAGGAAACGGATTTCGTAATCTTGTTAAGAGGTTTTACTAAATACTAGTCTTTCTTTGTTTTTGCTACAAAGAGAGCAGATAGAGCTAGGCTAACACCTGCTAGGAAGAGGGCTGTGTCAGATTGACTCTCACCTGTTGCTGGCAAGCTTTGTTCAGCTATTTCTTGTCTAGCAATTTCTTGTTTATGATCTGGAGTCTTACCTTGATCAGAAACTAGAGTGCTAAGTTTAAACTCTGGTTTCTCTACTGTCGGTGCTGCCTGGTCGCCTACTGTTGATAAGGGACCTGTGTAAGCTGGGAGCTCATGTTTCAAGGCCATAACGGAGTTGACTCCGCCCTGAAACTCAGGTTTCTCTACTGTTGGAGCAGCTTGATCACCTACTGTTGCTAGCGGGCCTGTGTATTCTGGCAATTCATGCACTAGAGCCATCACTGCATTGACACCACCCTTGAACTCAGGTTTCTCTACTGTTGGAGCAGCTTGGTCACCTACTGTCGCTACTGGGCCTGTGTACTCTGGAAGCTCATGTACCAAGGCTTCAACTGCATTGACACCACCTGTGAATTCAGGAACCTCAAGAACAGGTGCTGGTTCTTCACCCTTGCTTGATTGGATCGGTTCTTCTGTCAATTCTTGATGGAAGCTTGCCAATTCATAAAACTCAGCCTTGCCGCCTTCCCAGACTAATTTGACGTCTAGAAGAGAGCCGCCATTTCGGATAGCAAAAGTTTGGAGACTAGATGTAATGGCACCGAGGTCTGTCCAACTGTCTTGACCATCCTTGAGTGTTCTAGCAAGAACACGTGCCTTAGCTCCTTCAGGAAGACTGGAAACGAGACGAAGGTGGTTGGCATTGGTTGGCTCAGACAAGTGATACACCAATTCGCCCTTATCTTTTTCAGACTTGTAGCTGGTTAAGACTTTTCCGTCTACAAGATTATTATAAAGGTTGCCCTGGCTTTCTCCACTACTTCCTTCTACTGTTGGATCATTGATTGGTTTGACAAATTCACCATCGTTGATGACCAATTCTGTAAAGCCTACAAAACGGGCATCATAGTCTGCTGTATAGAGGACACGGAGATAGTTAGCTTTAACTGGTGTCGTCAATTCACCCTCGATGTAGCGATTTCCTGGCATCTTAGAATCATGTGTCCAACCATCTGTCAATGAATCATCGTGTGTGCTATTGGCCACACCATCTCCTACTGTCACGACATCTGTCCAAGTTTTACCGTCTTGGCTGACTTGGATCTTACCATCACGAAGATAGTTTTGAGTTCCGTCTTGGATGTAGGCTCTGATCTTCTTGATGGTACGTTCGCTACCGAGTTTCAAGGTTACATGGCCATCTTTATGGGCGTAGTCTGAAAACTCAACGAAGTTGTTATAAACACCGTCAAATAGTTGATCTAGGTTGTTCAGTTTACGAACATCATTGCTTCCGTATGTTGGATGAATGCCCATAGTTGTAGATTCTAGTTTGGTTGGTTGCACTTCTTTGGTTGTCACAAGGAGAGAAGTGGCTGTCACAGCTTGTTCCTGATCTGTTTTATTGACCAGACGAACATAACGAACCAAGTGGGTTGCGACAGTTCTGTCTGTCAACTGGCTAGCCGGCGTCCATTCTTGCGCATTTGCAGAGTACTCTAGACTAAGAGCTGGATTGGCCTGACCTTGGAGTTGGATGCTCTTGATTTGATGGATACGGTCAAGCTTCATTCCTAGATAGCTATGAGCAGGGAGTTTGGTTCCAGCTGGAATTTGAAGTTCGTAACTGCCCAAGCTATCCACTACCGGCGTTTCCTTCAAGGCATCAACGTTGGTGTCTGTTAACTCACTGTTTCCAGAGCGTGTCTCAACAGAGAAGTCCTGGATACGCCACCAGAGGTCGAGAGCCTTGGTATTGCGGACGCGAATATAACGAGCATTGATAGATCTAGTCACTTCCTTGGTTTGCTCACCTGACAAGCGATCCAACTCTTGCCATGCAGTTCCATCTGTAGAGTACTCAAGTACACCTGCGGCAAGTTTATCACCCGTTCCTTGGCGAAGGCGAACTTTAGTGACTGACTTGACTTCACCGAGGTCAAGTTGTGCCCAGGCATCTACTGGTGTCGTATTGCTACCGTCAGCATTTGCCATCATGGCTTCTGTATTGTCCTTGCCATCAGTGATTTGACGGGCTGAGGTATTTAGTTTGTAAACTAAGTTTGAGCTTAGACTAACTGTCGTTGCTTGTTGGCTACGAGCTTTTTCAACTGGACGGTTGACTGCAATTTCCTGAACTGCAAACCAAGTATTCTCGCGGTCTGCTGTCGCAATCATGCGAACTGCCTTGGCCTTGATGTTGAGATTTTCAAACTTAAGAAGGGATTCATTTCCGACATAGCTTGGCTCTTTCAAGGTTACCCAGTTATCATTTTCATCTAGATACTGCACTTCTGCCTTACTAAAGGTATCATTTGGATTAGCCTGCGTTCCCATAGCAAAGGTCAAGGTTTGAATCGCTATCGGTTTGTTGAACTTCATACCAATATAATCACCTGTCTTGATGCTATTTGGTGATTTAATAATCGCATGAGTTGCCAAATCGCCATCCGTTACTTCTGCCAAACCACCTTCTACACCTGTTCGATTGGTGATAAAGGTACTGATGATTTGGTCTGGATGCAAGACTTTTTGAACTTCAGACGCTAGAACTTCTTTCAAGGATAGGATAAATGGACGAATATGTTGAACACCCAATTCAGCCTTTTCCATATGGTCTACATAATGGAAGGTGTGAGTTTGAGACTGTTCGTACAATTTCAAACCTTTATAGTAGCTATCCCAGAGTTTGGCTGCATCGTTTGTAGCCATGGCTTCAGTTCCTGTAAGGAAGGCATCAAGGGCATTCATTTGGTCGATTGCATTATCCAACCAATAGTGGATTTGGGCAACCATTTTTTTATCGCCTGATGCTTTATAAAGTTCGGCTGCATCTTTAATCTTGGCAAATTCTGCACGCAAGGCTGCACGTTCGGCAGTCACATCCTGACCTGCTTTGAGCTTGGTCATGAAGTCTGTTAATTTTGGAGCCAAGTCTACCGATTCTTCTAGTTTGACGACACGATTATCCATGTTTTGGTTGATCATGTGCTTACCAAGTTCACGGAAGGCTGCCGATACCTTGCTATCTTCAAAATGACCATTTTCTACAAAGTTGAAGGCAATATCATTGATTTTCTTAGCTTCTTCTTCTGATTTCCACTGTTTCCAT
This sequence comes from Streptococcus oralis ATCC 35037, assembly GCF_900637025.1. Classification (NCBI taxonomy): domain Bacteria; kingdom Bacillati; phylum Bacillota; class Bacilli; order Lactobacillales; family Streptococcaceae; genus Streptococcus; species Streptococcus oralis. Next base: position 296,574 of record NZ_LR134336.1, on the reverse strand, counting down.
GAGTATTGAGCTCCTGAAAAGAGGGCAATCTTAGATGGTTCAGACTGTTGCATTGGGTTCAACATGATACCAGATAGCAAGCTAGGATCCACATTTGGATGAAGGAATTTCTCACCACCACCTAGAATCAAGTGCTGTTTAGAGTTATCTGTTACAGGCCAGTTAATCCAAAGTGAAACTGGGCGATAGGTCTTTCCACCTGCGGATAGATTGTTCTTGAGAGTTGAAAGGAAGCTTTCAGAGACTTCGCCCCAAATCTTACCACCCGTCAAGGTCATGGATGTTGAACTTGGGAGATTTTCATTGAGGGATTTCAACTCATCCTCACGTCCATTACCCCAATACTGTCCAGGAACAAAGATCATTTCTTTGCGAAGACCACTGTAAGTTCCCTGCATCTCAGTCAACCACTTGGTCATATCTTGCATCAAGCGGTTATAGCTATTGTAGCCTCCGACTGGGCTTGGAGCATCATCTGCAAGGATACCAAATTCGCGGACACCCACTTTCATCAACTGGGTAAATTTAGCCTTGATGGTTGCCAAATCTTCTTGGTAATGCGCTTCATTGCCAAAGCGGATACGGTTGTTCATGAATGGATGGATAGTCCAGACATACCGAGTTTTACTTTGATTTCCGACACGGGCAAGTTCACGAATTTCAGCTAGTTTTTCTTCTGGATAGAGTTCTCGCCATTTCTTGTTGTGGTATGGATCATCTTTTGGTGCAAAGAAGTATTGGTTCAATTTCAAATCGCCACCATAACGCATGAGCTCTGCACGATCGGCATTAGACCATGGATTTCCATAGTAACCTTCGATGAAACCACGGTTCTTGAGCTCTGCGTAATCTTCTACTGTCACATTACGAAGGACTGGCACTTGGCTTTCCTTGAGCATGTGTTTCAAGGTTGTCAAACCATAGAAGACTGCATCAGTGTCTTTTCCGACGATGGAAATCGAATTATCCTTGATACTCAAGACATAGGCGTCAATCTTGTCAAAGAGACCTGCTGAAACATTGGACAAGTTTTGCTCTGCTTGTGAGCCTTGTCCATGCACTCCAAGATAGATATTGGTTGCGCCAGCGATTGCTGCCTTACCAGTTGTATAAGATACTTGATTGTCCTGCAAGACACTCTTCAAGCGATTGCGAGTATAGATATCGAGTTGATCGCCCATGACCAGATTGACTTGCTTACGAAGGGCTGTAACACCTTCGCCATAAGTCACTTTTTGTGGCGTTGGGAAGACCTTGTACTCTTTCTTGAGATAGTCTGCGCTCTTGCTAGCAGCTGCAATGCTGTCTTCGCTAGCTGGTTTACTTGCAGTGAATTGATCTGCCAATTCAACTGTTCCATCACCGGTTTGGTCTACTTTTGGTTTTTCTGGTGTAGTTGGTTTTTCTGGTTGACTTGGTGCAGGCGTTTCTTGCTCTTCTTTGACAGGTTTCAATAGATGAACTTCAGCTGCACTTGCAAAACCACCAACGCCTTCCAATACTTTCAATTCAATCTTGTTGGTATGCACCGCCGCAAAGTTGACTGTTTTTTCTTGGGCGTTGTTGTCCCAGCTTCCTTCTGAAACCTTGACCATTTGGCCATCTTTTTGTGCGTAGATTTCGTAGCGCGTCACAACACCATTTCCACCACCTGGACGTGGGAGATACGTCAAGCCATTGATTTTTTCTGCTTCTTTCAAGGTCATAGTAAGAGTGTATGGCGCAGTGTCACCAGTCCATTTAGTATGCCAGAAGGTATTTGGATCATTGTCAAAGGCCTTTTCAACAGCGCCTTCAGTCGCGTTTCCTGGAAGTTGCTGACTGCTTGCGGTTGCAGTAATCTTATCATTTGAAATCAAACGAGGGTTTACAAATGCTTTGTCTGACAACTCTGCACTATGCAAGATTCCTTTGAAACCACCGATGCTTTCAAGCGGTAGAACCAAGCTATTGTGGGCAAAACGAGGGTGGGCTGGATTTGCAATACGCTCAATCTTTTCACCATCCACATAGACTTCCGTTGATTGTGGTTTGGTCACGATGGAGATTTGATAACGTTTGTTCTTTTCAAGTTTTTTATTGAATTGGATATGGAACTGTTCAAACTGGTAAGCAAGATAACCGTCTTTATCAGCTAGATAGATACGGTTGTCCCCACTTGTTGAGAAGGTTTGTTTACCGTCTCCAGTGACAGTCACATCAAACTTCAAGACGTGACTTGGACCAACATCACCAGCCAAGCCTTCGATACTGCTGTCTTTCTCAAAAGCCAATCCCTGTTCGCTTGCCTTCACTTTCTTGCTTGCATAGTTCTTGACTGTTTCAGAATTGATGGTAAACAAGTCGCTTTGATCAATCTCTTTATCAGGATTTGACTGTGGCGCATAAGGACTCGTTGGTAGGGTGCGTTCTGCAAAGGTCGCAGCTGCACGGTCAGATCCCCAGGTGCGTTCCGCAGTGGTTTGCATGCTCTTGAAGAAGCGTTTAAAGATATCATAAGAGGTCAAACCTGTCTCATGAAGGTCGATATTATCATTCCAAACTGCGTGACCACCACCAAGGATACTTGGATGAGAAGCTGGTAGAAGTGGACCTCCACCTGTTCTAAAATCATTCGGTGTCCAGCTATTGTACTGACGTTCGTAGTTAGCATAGTCCCCGTAAGCTGCTTGACTATTGCTTCCACTTGGCACACTATAGGTCGGTACATCTGTGATGTTGATAATTTTAGCTCCCTGAGCAATGGCTTCATTTGGTCGTTGCCATCCGATACTCCAGATATCAACCTCTACTCCGTTCCAATCAACAGGAGTGTTCCCACGTTTCGCACTGAGTGAGCCCCAGATACGAGGGGTGTAGCCCTTTCCTTTAATGTATTTGATAAGGTCATTGACATAGCGACGATAGCTTTCTCTGCTACCATAGTATTCATCCGTTCCGATATGAACAGTGGACACACCATGAAGCGGTGCATCTGGACCATCGAGGAGTTTGTCATAGACTGATTTGACAAATTTAAGAGTTTCTTCGTACTTGTTATCCAAGTCTAGCATGGCTACGCGCTCAACATTGTGCTTGCCTGCATAATCGCTCAAACTACCTTGATACATGAGGTCTGGGCGAACTTTGACAAAGGATAAGGCGTGACCTGGTGTGTCAATTTCTGGTACTAGGTTGATATGCAAGGCCTTGGCAAGTTTAATCAGATTTTGCATTTCTTCCTTGGTATAATGCTCATCTGATGTCAATTTTTGACCATTCTTACCGACAATGTCTGTCTCCACACGGAAACCCGTCTTGGCATGTTCAAGGACATATTTGAGTTGTTCTTCTGGACTTAAATTCTTACCTGCCAAGTGTTCCTTAAGGAAGATATAGTTATCGTTGAGGTGCAACTGCAAGTCATTCATCTTGTAGTAAGCCATGTTGAGCATGATGTCTACAAGAGTGTCATAAGGGATAAATTTACGACCTGTATCCAACATAAAGCCACGGTGGCTGAAACTTGGGAAATCACGAATTTCGCCATTTTGTAGGTTGCTTTCTCCCATTTGAAGAAGAGTCCGAGTAGCATAGAAGGCTCCTGTGTTTGTGGCAGCTTCGATGGTAATCACATCATTTTGGATAGTGATACCGTACCCTTCTTTACCATAACCCTTGTTTTCAACTTTTTTAAATTCGATTCGTTTTTGAGCCTGCTTGTCACCTGTTGCAAGTTCCAATCCACGGCTTGCAAGGTCTGACTGGTAGAAGGTTGCAGCCTGATCAAATCCTGAATCTCCTGTCGCAAGAACTGTATCTGAAGTGATAGAAGATTGACCTTCTTTCCCATACCATTGTTGAACAGCTGGTGCTACTTTTGGTTTGACACCCACACCCTCGTCCTGATGTAGACCCTTGATGACTACTTCAAATTCCTTAGTGAAAGTATGGCTGTCTTTGATTTGCTGCACCATAACCTTAACGCGTTGATCTGTCAGAGGTTTATAGATGTGATTTTGAAGGTCAATTACACCTTGTTTATTGCTTCCGATGAGACTGACTTTTCCTGGTAAAGTTGGTAGAACAAGAGACTGTCCATCTTCTGCTACTGTTAGTTCGGTTACTTGGCGGATATCCGTTACCCTACTATGGTCCGGAACGTTTGAATAAGCTCGAATTTCTTGGATTCCAACGTTTCTCCAGCCCATTGTGCCCGCTTGATAGTCGTTAATTTCTAACTTAAGATATTTAGCTTGAATACTTTCAGCTAGATCTACTTTCTCATCTAAAACAGGATCTCCAGTTTTGGTATGAGCGAGTTTCCATTGTTTTTCTCCATTAGCGCCCACGTCTTCTTGACCTGCGTAGTAGAGACTCCAAGATTTGATATTGGGGTCATTTTGCCCATTACGAAGACGACGATCCCAGTCTATTTCTACATGCTTGATGAGGGTAGTTTTTGGAAGAGTTAATTCAAAAGTTGGTTTTACTGCATCTCTATCTGTAGCCCAACGGGTATTGTCATCTCCATCGATAGCCTTATCTGCAGTAAAGTTGGTCCCAGTCTCATGGTTGCTTGCCTGAGCAGTAGCACCTTCGAGATGGTTGACATCTTCTCTATCTTCGATTGTCTTTTCAGCTGGTTTTACTGCTGGTGTAGTGGTTTCCGCAGGTTGTTTGTCTGCCTTTGGTGTTTCAACCGGTTTCGGCGTTTCTGCTGGCTTGGGACTTGCAGGGCTTGCCTCTGGTTTTGCCTCTTCACTTGCTGCAGGATTGGTTCCCTCATCAGTCGCTGGAGTTTCTTCATGACTTGCTTCTGTTGCAGCTTCTGCATCTGCTTTTTCAAGCGCAGCGGCTAATTCATCTGGTAACTTATCCAGAGCTTGAACATGAGTGACACTTCCCTCTGCCTCTGAAGGTGTTGCTGTTTCTGCCGCCTGAACCATATTGGCGCCAAAGATACTAGCACCAATCATAACGGAGGCTGCACCGATTGCAAATTTTCTTATACTATAGTGACAGCGTTTCTCAAAAAAATGTCTATCCATCTTTCTCCTATTCCTTTCATCCGCATACATGAGTAAGCGGTATCATTTCTCCTTTGAAAAAGGAGAGAACCAAGAGGTCCTCTCCGGCTGTTTGTTCCTTTTTGATTCGAGTTGCTTTGAACTGCTACAATCAAATCTCATTACTCTTCTTTTCGTTTTGTCGTAAGAACAGCAGCAGATAAAGCGATACTCACACTTGCCAAGAAGAGGGCTACTTCTGAGCTGTGCTCCCCTGTAGCAGGTAGTTTTTCTTCATCTTTAGCTCCCGGAGTTTTGGTATCAGCTACTGGACTTGGAGTGAGCGGGTACTCAGGTTTTTCAACAGTTGGAGCTGCTTGATCTCCAGCTGTAGCCAATACACCTGTGTAGGCTGGCTTTTCATTCACCAAGGCCTCAACTGCATTGACTCCACCTCTATACTCTGGAACTTCATTTGCAGCTGCTAGAACTGAATTGGCTCCACCTTTGTATTCTGGCAATTCGTTTACCAAGGCTTGAACTGCATTGACTCCGCCCTTGAACTCAGGGACTTCATGTACAACTGCTTCTGCTGCATTGACTCCGCCCTTAAACTCAGGTAGGTCATGAACAGCCGCTTCTTCTCCAGCTGTTCCGTAAGGACCTGTATATTCAGGAACTTCAAGAACTGGAGGTTGCTCCTCACCCTTGCTGCTTGTAGGAGCGTCTGGTTTCGTAGCAGAATCTTTTAATTGGTTGAGATAGTCTGCGAAGTAGGCAACCATTCTTTCCGTCAAGAGATGGTTATCCGTCGCATATTTCATGCTCGCCTGAACTCCAGCTACTTCCTCTTGATTGTCTTTGTCTGTTAATTTCTGCGCCTTAGCTAAAGCTGCTTCATAGCCAGACATGTCAAGAGGTGTTTCTGCTACTTGCGGACGAGTAAAGATAAGTTCCGCTGCAGATTGGTATTTATCGCCACCATCTCCGTAAGTCTTGGTACCAGTAAGGACGATTTTCTTAGCCTTGATTGTCTTGCCAAAGTCAATGTCTTTTGGCTTGTTGTTATTTGGCCAATCTGTCACTGTGAAGGTATGTTCCTTGCCAGACTCATCTGTGACAACCAGTTTCACATCTCGCAAGTTTCCATTTGAATCAGATGCACGTGGAACATAGCGAAGTCCTGTGATTTCAGTAGGTTCTTTCAAGACCATGGTTGCAGGCTTGCCTACATCTCCTCCATTCCAAGATGTATGCCATAGGCTAGAAACATTGCCATCAAAGGCATTCTCTAGACCTTCACCTGGTTGAGCTGGCGCATCCAAACTTTCAAAGTCTTCTGCTACCAAGGCTGTCTTCTTCTGAACCAAAGCATTCTTCAAGGCTTCAATCTTAGCAATCTCTGCACGCGCTTCTTCTACGCTAATGTCATCATCTGCTTGGCTGAGGTTAAAGACCGCCTCTTTCAAAGCATCCATAGACTCTTTCGTGTAGTTAGTCATGGCAACCGTTGGCAAGTAGTTCTTGAGAGCATTTTCTGTCAACATCTTACCTGTTAGGGTAATTTCCTCGATGTGAAGATTGTCCATCATGAAATCGTTGTAACCACGGAAGTTGGCATTTCCGCCAGCATCTCCATGAGTATTGCTTGCGTTTCCAGTTGAGTAGATACCTACCCAAGTATCGCCTGTTTCTGCACCTGTCACGAGGAAGGTTGCCTTCTTGGCTTTCTTAGAATCCGTCCAAGTATTTGGCAATTCATGCATTTCCAAGTTGCTTGCTTGAGTACCACGACGACCTGACTGGAATTCTCCCTTACCAACTACAAAGGCATAGGTATTGTCTGATCCTGCTTCGTATTCAAAGGTTACACGATAAGTCTTACCAGCTTCAAAGCGGAAGTTTTGCGGAATAGTTTGGTAAACCAAGTTACGACGGCTCACTAGTCCATTGGTCTTGAGTGACCAATTTCCTTCGATAACATCATCGACTTTCTTACCATTCCAACCACGCTGTGTATATGGATCGTGTTTTTCAGACAAGTGAGTGCGGTTGTCTTCAACACCTTCGACACCGCCCACTACGAATGGGAAAATCCCTTGAGCTACATTTTCAAAGTCTTGTTTAAATGTTCCTTTACCTGTATCATGCTTGTCTCCGTACATGCTTGAATTGTTTTCAAAGGTACGAATTTCATCAAAGTATGTTGCTTCATCACCAGCTTCACGACTCAATGTCAGAGTGACATTTGATACGTCCGATCCAGTTGTAAAGAAGGCGTACATATTTTGGAAGTAACTTGTATCGTCAACTGTAGCATTTTCACGACGATTGTTATGAGCATAAGCTTTGATATAGTTGAGAGCGAGTGACTTATTGGTATAAGTAGTCACTTCTTTTTCGCCAGTATTCACTGTGATACTTGCCTTAGCATTACTACGATTATCAACACCGACATAAACAGCATACTTGGTATTTGGTTTCAAGCCAGTCAGTTTCTGAGTAAGACTGACCTTGCTCTTATTACCTTGGATACGAAGCATTTCATTTGCGCCTTGTGATTTGACAATTTCTGCCTTAGAAGCATCACCAGAAATGGTCCAGTGTTTCAAGGTTCCACTGTTAAATCCTTGGTCATAGATATGCATGCCTTCGCTCCATGACATTTCAGGATTGGTTTGTTTTGAACGGTAGAGAACGTATGGTTGATTTGCTAGAAGGTCTAGGGTAATCTTGCCATCTTTTACAGTTAGTTCTTGCTCTTCTGTCTTACCTTGGTCAGTTAGCTTGTAAAGGTAAACCTTGCTATTTGCCCAATCGCTTGGAAGTGTCCAAGTTGTTGCACCAGCTTGCGTATTGAAGTAGTACATTTTTTCCTTATCAGTAGGAAGTTTCTTACCATTTGCATCCCAGTTCCAAGGAGTCAAGTAAGCTGAACCATCTTGGATAACACGTCCGTTGAGCGTTACTGTACGTTCGCGGTATTGCGGGCTATTGACATCGTTTGACTTACGAGTCACAACCACTTTGTTACCTGCAGCATCGACTAGCTCAACCTTCATTTCTGGAGTCCATTTATAGGTGCTGCCGTTATCAGACATGGTAACTGGTGTACCATTTTCCCATTTGCTTACAGTAAAGTGTTGGAAGTACTTAGTCATGACATCATGGGCAAAGAGGTTAGTTACATAGCCATTGTAGTCACTTCTTCCCTGCCAACCTTCAAAGTCTTTCATGCTGTAGCCGCCTAGAAGTGGATAGTTGGCTGCACCACCGTAACTTCTATAGTCCCCAACCCAAGAATCTTTTTGGTGGTTACGGATAAAGCGCGTGATGGCGCTGTTGATACCTTTATTAGTGTAGCCACCATAGGTCAAGTCAGCTGCCCAGTGTTGGAAGGTAGAGTCGTATTCACCACCATGACCCCACTCAATCGCAAAACGCCAGCCTTGTTTGTTGATTTCTTTAGCAAGAACGTGGGTAGCCCAAGCACCGTTATCACCTGATTGACCATTGCCCCATACGTCCACATAGATAAAGTCGAGACCATCACCAAGTTTTTTCTTCAAGTCTTCCCAGCGAGCCAAGCGTCCATGTGCTAGGTCATAAGCAGCATCAATGTTGATACCTTGGTCTAGCCAGTTCCAGCCGTAGCTGTAGCTGCCATCTGGATTCTTACGAAGAATATTTTCATTAAAGTATTTAGACTCAGGATAAGTCTCAGAAGCGTTAACGTGGATACCAAGATGAGCTCCATATTTCTTCGCTTTTTCGATCAAGGTCTTGAAGTCTTCAACACCACCAATACGTTTACCAATATCAGCATAGTTCAAGTGTCCAGAGTCATGACCTTCACTACCATATCCTTTAAGGAGAACACCTTGCCCAAGACCATCTGTGTGGAGATTGATCTTCTTGATACCATCCAAGGTCATAAGGAATGGGTTTTGTGCTTGAGAACCAAAGTTCATCGCGATACGGTAAGCAGTGATATCCTTAACTTTTTCCCAACCTTGAGGGTTGTTCATAATGCTACGATAAGCAATGGCACCATCTTGCCAGTCGACTTTGTTGTCAGCATTGGCATCTTCGGTGATAACAACCTTGGCACTTGGAAGTTCCTTCGTGTATTCTGGGAAAACAATGCCCTTATAAGCTTTTTCCCATTGCCATTCAGAGCTATGAATTCCGACATAGTTGGCATTTCCGACTGTTTCTTTATAGGCTGTCAAACGAGTCCAGTCATTCGAACCACCACCATAGCTGTTTTGAGAATTGCTCCAAACACCTGCAGCAAGCTTATCTGTAGAAACAAATCCATACATGTAACCCTTAGCCAAATCCTTCATTGGATTGGTTACATCGATATGATCATCTCCGCTGACATGGGTATTGTTTGACATGGTTGCCCCATCAAACTTAGCACCAGCTTGGTCACTCGAAACAGAGACTAAAGCATTGCCAAGGAAACTAATCGTAGAAAGCAATTTTCTTTCGTCATCAATCTTTTGACCTGGAGTGACTTGATTGTGGTTGACAATCTTGATCACATCAAAGTGCAATTGATTATCCACAACTTGCAAGCGTACTGTCATTTCCGCATTGATTAAGTGAGCATCATCGCGAAGCTTCATCACGTACTCTGCTGTTGTTTCATTGATTTTCTTATAAGTGACTTCAGGGGTGATTCGGTGATTATTGATAAAGACTTGGTTGAACTGTTGCACCTGTCCTGGCAAAGTATGTCCATTCAAGGTGTATTCCTTGACACGAGGAAAGGCTTGGTCAATCACTGCCTTGAGGACCTTAGACTGGATCGTATCATAAGTCACCTTGCTATCATCAACGGCAGGACCTGTTTCTTTCTGGGCAGGAGTATCATCTGCTTTTACACCTTCTTGATTGTCTGTTTTAACGCTGACAATCGTACGGTCATTGCTATAAGTTCCTGCCTTGAGAAGGATCTTCTTCTCATTTTTAAGATTCTCATTAACAGCAGCTGGCAAAGTAACTGTATCAAAAAGTTTTACATCATTATTTGTTGCATTCAGCTGACCATCTGATTTTAAGCTAATAGTCAGATGATTCACTGATCCATTTACTGGAGCTGCAACACGACCGCCCTGATACCATGTGCTATTCCCTGGTGTCTTATATTCCCAGAACCAGCCACCTTGGTCATATCCTACAAAAACATTGTTATTGGTGTCTTTAAATTTCAAGAAGACACCAAAACGTGATTTGCCTTTTTCAGAATCTTCTTTGAAAGTTAGATCAACAGTCGCATTTCCATTAGCGTCAACTGTCAATCCTTGTTTTTCAAACAAGGCTGGTTTATCCCCATTGTCGTTCTGCGCAGTCGACGACAACTGATTGTAGCGAACACCCTTTTCTTCACGAATAGTGACTGTTCCTTGTTGCTCTTTATTCGCTACTGTTTGCCATTCAGGAGTTACTGTCTTAGGTGTTTCAGGTTTAGCAGCTGCAGGTTTATCCTCTTTTGTTTTTTCTTCAGCCGGTTTTTCTTTCTCTTCCAAGTCTGCTGGTTTCACACTTGAAATTCCCTGTATGTGGTCTTGGATCCATTTTAGTTGAGCTGGTGAGAAGAGAATGCCGCCGCTCCGTTTTCCAACTACACCATTTTGGTGCACACCGACCAGTTTTCCTTCTGTATCAAAGATACCGCCACCACTAGCGCCCGGTTTTCCTCCTTGGTAACCAATCCCTTGGACACCTTCTCCGTATGGTTCCGCAAAATCAACTGTAGTATTGACAATCGGATTCAATTTCCCTTCTGGATAACCAAAGACATGGAGTTTATCTCCAATTTTCTTAACAACTGGCTTTTTAGTTACTTCAACAGGCGTATTTTCTAGAACTGTACGCAATCTCACAAGGGCCAAATCATTTTTGAAGCCCTTCAGGTAGCCTTCACGATCCCAATGAATGATATCTTTCTTGCTAAACTTGACATCTGGCAATCCTGGATATGAGATGCTATAGATATCTCCATCCCCTTGATCATTATCCACAACCTTACGGATATTGCCGTCTTGGCTATCCTTGATAAAGTTGTGAGAAACCGTCAAGACAAGGTCTTTAGCAACGACAATACCGCTACCTTCTCCTGATGGCGTCTTAATCTTAACAGTCGCGCCGTAGTTTAATTCCCCATTGGTAGTCTTAGCCACATCTTCTGGGACGAGCTTGCCAGTATCTTGGGCCAACTGATCCTGGTCAACTTCACGCCCATTATCTTCAGCTTTCTCCAACTTATCTTCTAATTCTTTTGGCAGATTGCTTGGCTTTTCAGACTTTTCTTTTTCTTGAGCCAACAACTCTTCTTCTGTTTGAGGGCCTTCAGCAGTTTCAGCTGAACCAGGATTCTGAGCGGCAGCTTCCTTGTCAAAATCGTGCCCCTCATCACTAGCCTTCTTATCCAAATCAGCTAGTTCACTCGGCAAATTATCTGTTGAACCAACTCTTGCTTGATCAGCCAATACTGGGCTAGCTGCGAAGAAAGTCGCTCCAATCATCACCGAAGCTACTCCAAGCGTAAACTTACGAATACTGAACTTACAGCGTTTTTCAAAAAATCGTTTATCCATGAACTCCTAAATCCTTTCATTTTCCAGTAAGCGTTTACATTTCTTTTTTAAAAAATACTCCTTTCTCTGAAAGTGCTCTGCTTAACTGTTATAAATAAAAATTAATTGTACTTTTAATATAACAAATAAAAAGGCAGAAAGCAATAGGAAATAGGTAAAATTCACTAAAATTTTCTCTTTTCTGAAAAATCCTATCTCTAATCATTCAGGAATCATTCAGGAATCATTCAGGGACTTATACCAAGATAAAAAAGGACTTAACCATCATATCAATGGCTAAATCCTTTACTTTTTTAAAGTTATTTCACATGGTTTGCGAGTTCTTCTTGGGCCTTTTTATTTGACTCTTCTTTTTCTTTCAACCATTTTTCTTGAGCTTTTTGGTATTCTTCTGTTGTCACTGCCTTATCTTGTACTTCTAGATATTTGTACAAAAGGGCTTCACTCATACCCTTGTTACCAGAGTATGCAAATGGAAGTGTAAATGGTACCATCTTAGACAACATTGGACGACCAGTTTGAGAAGTTGTTGGAATGAGCAAGGCACTGTCTGTCAACCAAGCTTGGGCAGCAGCATATTTCTCATAACGTTTTGAAACATCAGTGGTTTCTTCACCAGCTTCCACAACCATTTTTTCGTAATCTTCTAAACCAACTTGCTTAGCCGCAGCGTTGTTTGTCCCAGAATCAAATCCTAGATATGTTTTCGTATTTTCTCCTACAGAAGGCTTGATAATATCAAGATAAGTAGATGGATCGATATAGTCTGGAGACCAACCCACGTTATCTGAGATATCCCAGTCTTCTCCAGCCGCAGTTTCAGCGAAGTAGGTAATGTTTTGAACATCATCTTTTTGGAGCTGTTGGATGTCGATAACCACATTATCTGATCCTAGATTTTCTTCAACTGACTGTTTAAAAGATTGAACACGTTGAACTTTTGTTGTATTGGTTTGATCTACAGGCATATCCAAGTGGATTGGGAATTTCACACCTTCCGCTTGAAGGGCCGCCTTAGCTTTAGCGAACTCTGCTTTGGCTTTGTCAGGATTGTAGAGTCCATCTTGGGCATCATCCAAGTTTACGTTGCTCCACTCATCTCCATAGGTCACCAATTTTTCCTTAACTAATTCCCCAAAGTTTTTCCCATCTGCCTGTACAAATGTAGGAGGAACAAATAAGTTACGAAGCAGTTTAGTAGCCCCGCTTGCACCATTTACTTGAGAAGCGTAGGCTGTTCTGTCAAAACCAAATGCAATAGCTTGACGGAAGTCCTTATTCAAAAGTGCCTTCTTGGTTGATACTTTTTCCTCATCTGTTGTCTTAGAAGTGTACTTATAAGACTGGCGATCGATATTTGTGCCTACTAAATAAGTAGTAGAATCTTGTTGGGTATAAACGATATTGTCTTTGAATGTTTTTTCAGTCTCTGAGTAACTAGCACTTGTTGGGAAGAGGCGAGCCATTGTAAAGCTACCGTCTTTGAAAGCTTCAGTTGGCTTATTAGTATCTTGACCATCCCAGAAGGATAATTTCACTTTATCAAGATGGACATTGTCTTTGTCCCAATAGTTTGGATTCTTTTCGAACTCGACTGATGATTTGGCTACGATTGATTTGAGTAAGAATGGTCCATTATAGAGAATGCTGCTTGGGTCCGTACCTTTAGCAAAGTCATCCCCTTTAGAGTTCAAAAATTCTTCATTAACAGGAGCCAGAACACCCATTGTTGTCTTAGAATTCCAGAAACTTTCTGGCTTGTTCAATGTGTATTGAACGGTATAATCATCAAGAGCTTTGATTCCTACTTGAGAAAAATCTGTAATTTCTCCTTTGACGTAAGCATCCAATCCCTTGATAGATTCCTGAACCAGGTAAAGACCATCTGATTTCTTATCAGCAGCATACTTAAGACCAGTTACAAAGTCTTGAGCTTTAACTTCTGCATACTCCTCACCTTCAGATGTATACCATTTTGCATCCTTTCGGAGTGTATACGTGTAAGTCAATCCATCCTTAGATACAGACCAATTCTCAGCCATAGATGGTACAAAGTTACCGTAGCGGTCATTTTCAAGCAAACCATCGATAACGTTGCTCGTAATATTTGCTGTAGCTGCCTTACCAGTTGTCAAATAGTTTAGGTTATCAGGATCCGTTTCGTAAATGTATGAGAATGTTTTCTCACCTTTAGCATTTGAACTTGATCCAGAGCACGCAGCCAGAGTCGCAGCTGCCAATAACGTCACACCCGCAAGGGCAAGTAGTTTTGAACTTTTCATTGTTTTCTCCTTTAAAACTTTCACCCCATTATAGTCCCTTTTCAGAAACATGTCAATATAATTTTCAGAATTTTTGAATTAATTTGGTAAATTCTGAAAAATAAGTTTTCTATTATAAAATTATTATTCTCTAATACTATATTTTTATATCTTAAACCAGCAAAACAAGGGCCAAAAATCAGATTTTTTATCATTTTTTTGCTATGATTAGATAGAAGAAAAGTTAAGGAGAAGACAATGATATTAATTACAGGTGCAAATGGTCAACTCGGTACCGAACTACGTTATTTACTAGATGAACGAAATGTGGACTATGTTGCCGTGGATGTGGTCGAAATGGATATCACCAATGCTGAAATGGTTGAGAAAGTCTTTGCCGAGGTTAATCCAACTCTGGTCTATCATTGTGCAGCTTATACTGCTGTTGATGCGGCAGAAGATGAGGGAAAAGAACTGGATTTTGCCATCAACGTAACTGGAACTGAAAATGTAGCCAAGGCCTCTGAGAAATACGGAGCTACTCTGGTCTATATCTCGACAGACTATGTCTTTGATGGGAAAAAACCAGTAAGACAAGAATGGGAAGTCGATGACCTACCTAGTCCGCAGACAGAGTACGGGCGTACCAAGAGAATGGGTGAGGAACTTGTTGAAAGCCTTACGTCACAACATTATATCATCCGTACTGCTTGGGTCTTTGGAAATTATGGCAAAAACTTTGTCTTTACCATGCAAAATCTTGCCAAAACCCATAAAACTCTCACTGTTGTCAACGACCAACACGGCCGCCCAACTTGGACACGTACCTTGGCTGAGTTTATGACCTACCTGACTGAGAATCAAAAAGAGTATGGCTACTACCACTTATCAAATGACTCCACTGAAGATACCACTTGGTATGACTTCGCTGTCGAGATTCTTAAAGACAGTGATGTTGAAGTAGTTCCAGTAGACTCCAGCAAGTTTCCTGCCAAGGCTAAACGCCCCCTCAACTCGACCATGAGTTTAGCCAAAGCGAAGGCGACAGGTTTCGTTATTCCAACCTGGCAAGATGCCCTTAAAGAATTTTATAAACAAGAAGTAAGAAAATAACAGATTACGACATACATAAAAAGCAAGAGAACTCAAAGTCTCTTGCTTTTTAGTATCTGATTAGTTAATTACTTGTTGCGTCTTGGCATAGTTAGCCTCGACTGCTTCTTTTTCAGATTTCCACCAGTCTTGGTTGTCTGTGTACCACTTGATGGTCTCTTTGAGACCTGCTTCAAAGTTGGTAAACTCTGGCTCCCACCCTAGTTCATCACGGAGCTTGCTAGCATCAATAGCATAACGAAGGTCGTGACCAGCTCGGTCCGTCACATGGTCATAAGCATCAGCTGGTTGCCCCATTTCCTTGAGGATGAGTTCTAGGACTTCCTTATTGTTCTTCTCACCATCCGCTCCAATCAAGTAGGTTTCACCGATTTGACCCTTTGTCAGAATCGTCCAAACCCCTGATGAATGGTCATTAGTATGGATCCAGTCACGGACATTCTTACCTTCACCGTAGAGTTTTGGCTTGATACCACTCAAGATATTGGTGATTTGACGAGGGATGAACTTCTCGATGTGCTGATAAGGACCATAGTTGTTTGAACAGTTAGAAATAGTCGCTTTGACACCAAATGAGCGCACCCAAGCTTTGACAATCATATCTGAAGCTGCTTTAGTTGATGAATAAGGCGAGCTTGGATTGTACTTGGTTTCAGCCGTAAACTTCTCACCAGGACCTTCTCCATGACCAGGCAAATCTTCACGCAAAGGGAGATCCCCATAGACTTCGTCAGTTGACACATGGTGGAAACGAAGGTCGTATTTACGTGCTGCTTCCAAAAGAGTGTAGGTCCCGATGAAATTGGTGTGGATAAAGGGACTCGGATCATTGAGCGAGTTGTCATTGTGACTTTCTGCCGCATAATGAACGATAGCATCCGCTTCAGCTGCCAGCTTGTCTACCAAGACTGCATCAGCAATATCTCCAACAACCAACTCAACACGATCACCTAAAATTTCTTCAATATTGGCACGATTCCCCGCATAAGTCAGTTTGTCCAGTACTGTCACATGAACATCTGGAAAGTTATTATAAACATAATGAACAAAGTTAGAACCGATAAATCCTGCTCCACCCGTCACGATGATATTTTTGTATTCAGTCATTGATTTTCTTTTCTCCAATCTGTGAATAATACTCTGAAATTCTATCAAAGAATATTATCCCAATAAATGTTAATTCCATTGAAATCATCATACTAGTTACTATATAACATACAAAGTTCCATACTAAAGTCACAAAGTATATAAATATATCAGTAATATTTATTATCAAATGATCTTCTTGAGGTAAAACAAGTGCTTTATTCAACCATTCAAAAAAAACAGGAACTTCATTAAATAAATAATAAAAAACAAAAACTAAAAATGACAAAACAATTGGGCTTATAAGAAAGAATATTTTTTCCCCCTTACTTTTTTTATTAAAAAGTCCTTTCCAATCATCAAAATTTTTTTCATTTCCAAACATTCCCACAAAACTAATCAAAAATGCTGACACACCAATTGATAAGCATTCCAAAAGTTGAAATGTATTTCCTGAATTAACTGCCCCTTTTATAGTCGCAACCAAAGACAAGAGAAAAATTGATAATCCCAGATGTAATTTTATTTTTTTAAATTCTCGAGATTCTAAAAATTCCTTCATACTTTACAAATCTTCTTTTCTTAGTAGTTTGACATCCTTAAGCAGTGGATGATGTTTATCTGCTTCCGAAACTTCTGCCTCTGCTAGGTTTTCCCACTGGATTCCCAAAGCTGGGTCTGCATAGTTGACAAAGGCGTATTTCGGTTTGAGTTCAAGTGCCCAGTAGTCATTAACTAGATAGCTATAAGAAACTGTATCCGAGAGGACTTGGAAACCATTGGCTACGCCACGAGGGACAAAGATTCCCTTACTTGCATCAATCTCGGTCTGATAAACATTTCCAAAAGTCTCACCTTCACGTAGGTCAACCCAAGAACCCAGAACCTTGCCACCATCTGCTACTGAGATATACTTGTCCCAAGGTTCAGCATGGAGACCTCGAAGAACATTTTTGCGAGAAAAGCTGACATTGTTTTGCAGTTTTCCTTCAGCAAAGAAGCTTTCAGGAAAACCAAGCGGTAGCATCTTTTCTTTCTGAAAATTTTCCTTAAACCAGCCACGATTGTCTCCATGAACTGGAATGTCAAACTCTAACATACCTGGAATGGCATCAATCTTACGCACTGCTAGTGTTTTGCCGAAAAAATTATCTGTCATCTAGATTTCTCCAATCAAACGGAGCAGGTATTGTCCGTATTCATTCTTCTTAAGAGGTTGCGCCAATTCCAGTACATCTTCACGGCTGATATAACCCATTCGATAGGCAATTTCTTCCAGATTTGCAACCTGGAGATTTTGCATTCGTTGAACCGTTTCGATATATTGGGAAGCCTCTAACAAGCTCTCGTGTGTCCCAGTATCCAACCAAGCAAAACCACGGCCCATCACCTCAACAGAAAGATCTCCACGTTTCAAATAAGCATTGTTGACATCTGTGATTTCCAACTCACCACGTGCACTTGGTTTTATCTGTTTGGCAATCTCCACAACGTCATTGTCATAGAAATAAAGACCTGTCACTGCATAGTTAGAGCGAGGATTCCCCGGTTTTTCTTCTATGGAAATAGCATTCATGTCTGTATCAAACTCGACCACACCAAAACGCTCTGGATCCTTCACTTGGTAGCCAAAAACAGTCGCACCCTTCTCTTTCTTAGCTGCCTTTTGAAGCATTCTGCTCAAACCAGGTCCATGATAGATATTATCCCCCAAGATCAAAGCAACACTATCGTCGCCGATAAATTCTTCACCAATAAGAAAAGCCTGAGCAAGTCCGTCGGGACTAGGCTGTTCCGCATAGGAAAGCTTGATTCCAAATTCGGAACCATCCAAGAGCAGGTCCTTAAAACGGGGTAAATCCTGTGGTGTTGAGATGATCAAAATGTCCTTAATCCCTGCCAACATCAAGGTTGACAAAGGATAGTAAATCATGGGTTTATCATAAACCGGCATCAGCTGTTTTGACGCAGCTCGAGTAAGTGGGTACAGGCGCGTTCCCGAACCACCCGCAAGAATAATACCTTTCATAATAGGCTTCCTTTCTGGCTAATTACCTATCCTATATTATATTTCATTTTGTCCCAAATTCCCTAAGGAATTTACTTCAATTTGGATAAGGCAGCTTTTAAATAGGCTCCGTCTCGAAGAGCAGCTCCAACTTTCCTAGCTTGTTCTGAAAGTTCCTTGTAGTCTTGAAGTGTCAAATCATCTAGTACTTTTTGGAGGTCGTGTAGAGAATCAACTGCTAGACCACACTGTTTATCCAGAACAAAATGTGCGAGAGCCGACTCTTTCCAGACTATTAGGGGAAAACCTGAAGCTAAGTAGAGAGAGGCCTTGTGCGAGTTGTTAAAGCGTAGATAGTTTCCGTAAGAACCTTGGCAGGTTTCTGAGCTGTCTCCGTCCCATACCAAACCAAAACTACCTTCAAGAGCAGCGGGGAGGTCATCTGGCATAAAGGAACCAAAGTAGCTAGTGTTTTTCAATGCACGACTTTCATCGTAGCCCACCCCATACAAGTTATAGGCGGGCTGGTCTGGCAAGTTATAAAGATAACCTGACTTTGCAGGGTTCAAATTTCCAGCTACGATAATAGGTTGGTCTTTTTGAGGAAGAGTTTGTACCTCAAAGTTAGGAATCAGATAGTCAAAAATCTCCAAACTAACCATTTTATCTGCTGGCACTCCTTGACCTACCAGAACTTTCTTCATGATATCGTTATGAACGATAATGCCATCCACTGACATCAAAGCTTTCTTTTCCTGGAAGTAATTGCGCACTTTATGACGAAATTTCACTTCCGAACCTGCAGCATGACGCAAGGTTTCAATATCATGGATCAAAAGATAGAATTTTGCTCCTCTCTTTTGCGCCTGCTTGATGAGTTGTGAGATGAAAAATGTATGGTGGATAATAGGGAACTGAATCACCAATTCATCTCCGGCTCCCAACTGATCAAACACAGACTTGGTCGCACGATTTTTGTGTTGTTGAGCTTTAAAGAAATTCATCTTATACCAATTTTCAACCTTGAGCTCCAAGCCCTCATAACCCTCTGAGATTAGAATAGTTTCCACGTCATTTCGTGCCTTACTCCCTGCATTCTTTTCATGTGCATTATGCAGAAATGAATCTTTCAGATAATATTTCACCTTTTCTCCCCTTTATCTGTGAAGTTTCTAGATACTCCCTAGTTCTTCTTCTACCACATCCAATGCACGTTCAACAGTCACATGCATATCATAGTATTTATAATCTGCCAAGCGACCACAGAAGATCACGCGTCCATTTTTCTCGGCTTCTGCTAGATACTGCTCATAAATAGCATTGTTTTTGGCATCATTGATTGGATAGTAAGGTTCATCTCCTCTCTTCCAATCTGCTGGATATTCACGAGTAATAACGGTCTTGGCCTGAGTCCCAAACTCAAAATGTTTGTGTTCGATGATTCGCGTATAGGGAATATCACGTTCAGTATAGTTGACTACGGCATTTCCTTGATGATTTTCTTGGTCCAAAATCTCATGCTCAAAACGGAGACTGCGATACTCTAGTTCACCAAACTTATAGTCAAAGAACTGGTCAATCATCCCTGTGAAGACAAGCTTAGTTGCTGAAGCCTCCAAGTTCTCCCGATTTGCAAAGAAATCGGTATTGAGCTCTACTTCGATTCCTTCCAACAACTTTTCGATGATGACATTGTAACCACCAATTGGAATTCCTTGGTAACGGTCGTTGAAATAATTGTTATCATAGGTCAATCGAACTGGCAAACGCTTGATGATAAAGGGTGGCAGTTCAGTAGCGGAACGTCCCCATTGCTTTTCGGTATAGCCCTTGATTAGCTTTTCATAGACATCCATACCAATCAACTTAATGGCTTGTTCCTCTAAGTTTTTTGGCTCAACATCTTGCATGTGAGTCGTCTGCTCAGCAATCTTGTCCTTGACTTCTTGAGGTGTCTTTGTTCCCCACAAGGCGTAGAAAGTGTTCATGTTAAAAGGCAGATTGTAAAGATGCCCTTGATAGTTGGCGATAGGGGAATTGATGTAATTGTTAAACTCTGCAAACTGATTGACATAGTCCCAGACCTTTTTATTGGATGTATGGAAGATATGAGCCCCATACTTGTGGACATTGATACCCTCAACATTTTCACAGTAGATATTTCCACCGATGTGGTCACGTTTGTCAATCACCTTGACTTTCTTGCCACGTTTGTTAGCTTCGTGGGCAAAGATTACACCTGACAAGCCAGCACCAACGATAAGATAATCGTACATTTTTTCTCCTTTTTACAATTTGACGATTCGATTGAAGTAAGGAATCTTCATTAACATTCCAACAATAATAAAACTAACACTTAAAGTAAATAGAGCAAAAAGTAAATATGCTCCTACAAAATTAAAACCAAATATCCTTTCCCACAATTTCATAATATAAGTGTGTATTATGAAAACTCCCATTGTTTGATTAGAGAGAGAAACAATCCATTTGCTCCCATTTTCATGCAAAGACAGTGAAAATATAGTCAGGAAAATTCCTAAGCTTGTAAGTTTCACGAATAGAATATCATAAAAATATTCAGCAAAAAGATTATGGTATGTATTCTTTGCTAAGAAAAACAATATAATTGGTGATATCAATGCTAAGAGTATGCTAACTATTTTCATCCAATTTTTAAATCTATATTTGAGGTTGTCTATATTGAATTGCGCTATATAACCACCTAAAAGATAGTAGAAAAACCAAGTCCATAATCTAAAAGTTTGCATAACATGAGTTTGTATAGGCATCTGAAGGAAAATATTTGCTAATTCAACTATAAACCCAATTGCCACCAATAAAGATAGAATGTATACATATTTTCTTTTTGAATTTATAACTGTTTTCAAAACAGGCAAACATAAATAAATCAGTATCAAGGCACCGAAAAACCAAAACTGAAAGAAATACCCTTTTTGTAACAGAGAGCCTACAATTTTTTTAATTGGATTAACCGCAAAGTCTCTTTTAAAGAGCCAAACGATCATGTTCCATGATGACACTGTTATTAGAATCCATTTGACTTTTTGAAGTATGTAAGGATAAGTTATTTCCCTTTTGCCTAACAATAAATAACCATTGACCATAAAAAACAAGGGAATGGAGTAGGTACCTAAATAATATAAATATGCCAAAAGATTCCATGATCCTGTCTCTTTAAATCCGCCCATTGTCGTATGGAGTAAAACGACCCCAATACACGCAAGCACTTTTAATAAATCTAGGCTGATATTCCGATTTTTTTGCATTCTAGTTTTTCCTAATAATTTGTTTTAATTCTTTTACATCTACCACTTTCAAAGATAGAATTGCAAAAAGATAAATGATTCCACCAAGTCCTGCAAATACTAAAACATTTATAGTTGGCGAAAATTGTATAAGTGTTTTTGAACCTAGCAGAATGCCATACATGATAGCTGATGCTAGGACTATTTTTGTCAAAGATCCGATAATTGGAACTTCTTTTAGGTATCTACGGGTAAAGTATAATTGTATCGCCCATACTAACGCCTCTGTCGAAACAGAAACAATGGCTGCTCCGATATATCCAAGTTTAGGAAGGAATAGTAAGTTCAAACCTACACTGATAATTGCGGGAGCTGTTGTTGAAATCATGAATTCTTTATTTTGATTGTGAGGTATCAGTATCTGAATTCCCATGATATTGGTCCAACCGATAAAGAACATACGGAAAATCATAATAGCAATTGCATGACGTGCATCCTGAAAATCCTGCCCAAGGAAAAATCTAACAAAATCATCATTGACTATTAAAATTCCTGCCATCATTGGGAAAATCACTAGATTATAAATGAGGAAGGACATCTCATGCATTTTGTTAACCGCTTTGTGATCACCTGTCGCTAACAAATGTGCGACACGAGGCAACATAACGCTTCCCAAGGAAGTTACCAAGGTCAGAAGGATATTTACTAATTTTAGGGCCTGGTCATAAATTCCTACATCTTTTGTAGAAGCTAAGGCTCCAAGCATGGTACGATCCAGCGTAATGTACAAAGAAATAGCTACTTGAGGAAGGAATAATAATATGACCGGCTTTAAATGATGCTTAGCATATTCTATGCTAAAATGAGAACTACCGATAAACTCCCTAGCAGGTAACCACATACTTAGTTGCCCCAAAAGTTCAAATATAGTTAGCAAAAAAACATAGAGATATAGGTCATTTGCAGATTTGACAAAGAGGAAGATTGAAATGACTCCAACGAGTTTAACTGTGATATTTCGAACAGTAATCTTTCGAAAATCTTCTAGCCCTTGAAAGAGCCAGGAAATGTCTAAACCTTTTGAAACTAAACTCAAGCCTAGAATGTAGGCTACCGGATTTTGCATAGAGGGAAGGGTCAGACAAAGAAGAGCATATAAGGACAGAGAAAGAACTGTTGCCCCTAACTGTAGAGAGTAGATACCCCAAAAGTTTTTATTAATCTCATTACGATGTCCTGAAATGACCTTAGTACCATAGTTAGCAACTCCTAACGTCGCTAAGAGAATAAAGTAGGTGACAATGGAATTAAAGTATCCATACGTCCCTAAATCATCCGAAGAAAAGACCCGTGTTACATAGGGAGTCGTAATAATCGGAAGTATAATCACCAACAATTGATAAGAAAGATTGTAGGCGTAGTTTTTAAGCACTTTCATAAGTATAGAAAATTTTGCCTTCCTGTTAAATTATCGTTTAATCTTCTTTATTCAATTTCATTATCTGAATTCATGATAAACAAACGACTGATAAATAAGATCAATGGAGAATATCGAAGAACTAACATTTGAGGGTCAAACATGCCATGGATAATCATGATTCCTAAACAGGCAAGTACGATATCTTTTCGAATGGTTACGAAATATTTCATAACTTTAGTAAGAGTCATCAACATGAAGGCACTGACGATTAAGCCATCAATAACCAACAATTGCACAAACGAGCTATCTATGAAATTATAATTACTAGTAAAATTCCCGAAAATATCTAAGTGTGTGAATTTAATATGTTGTCCTAACCAAGATACTCCAAAATTGCGGAAGCCCTCTACACTTAACCGTAGCCGATTATGTGTAAATTGATCTACAAAATGGAATAAATTCCCAGATGAATAAAAACAGAAATATAAGGTAATGATTAAAGCCAAAATAAAACCATATTTTGCGATTGTTTTCATCCAGAAGTGTCCAATAATAAAGTCTTTTTTTATGATTTTCAGACTAAACAACGCATATGTAAGTATTAAAATACTTAAATAAAATGGACTGGTTGTCGAAGTTTGTTGGTACATATAAATCGTAGCCGACAGTAAGACCAGTAATTCCATGTAAGAAATTTTTTTCCCTCGAAACATTAGATAACTACACAATGCAAAAAATAATCTTTGAGAAGCAAACGAAACATAATTAAACCCTAGACTAAAACGATATCCGCTATCTGCACGCATGATCATATTTGAAATCACGCCCATGTTGCTAGCAAAAATCGTCAAAACAAGGACTAGAAATGTGGCAAAAGAGAACGTTCCTAATAACTTTCTGAAATCTATATCTCTAGCTGAAAAAACAAGTAAAAGAACATTTAAATCAAGTAACCCCTCTCGATTTTTTGCAACTATAAACATAGAAATAATGAACAATACTGCTATTAACAGTTGTTTCCAATGAAATCTAAAGTGATACAAGGTTCTTGGAAGATTCACCAACTCTTTTATCAAAATCATAGCAATTGTGAAATAGAGGAGGATCCTATACAATGATAAAAAGCCCTCCAATCTAATAAAATAAGTAGTTGTGACTAATGATGTGACAACAACCCATATAAATAAGGTGATTAAATAAATTTTTTCTGATATAGTACGATTGTTCATCACAATAGTCATCCAACCCTTTCAATCATTTAATTAAAAATATTTAAAACTTTACAACTCTCTATTATCAAATATCCAAGAATTGAACATACCCATTTGATTAAAATCTGTATTTTTTTAGAAAAATCAACGTACGATACATTCTATAATTAAGTAAGCATCTAACGAAAAGATTGATAAAAGGAGTATTTTTTTGTCAAAATAACCATTTCTTTGTTTACACACAATTCTTCAAAATATTGCCGTTTCAAAAGAAGGGGTGTTTTTTGAGCTGAAATATTTTGAATATTACTCATTAGAATACGAGTTTTATTTGATCAACAAATTGTTCATCATGAATGCCCCATATTGACATCAGCTGGTCAACTTTCTCTAATTTTTCCAGTTGATATTTCATTCGATTGGGATTATACTTTCCCATAGCAGAAGAGCCCTACATATAGTTTTAAAACACTCTCTAACTCCACTCTATAGAGAAAGATAATCAGAAGAAGGTACATTAAAGCATTTAGATTACCCGTCTTATAGTAAATGTGACAACCTGCTATCAATAAAAGTGGCGCAAACAAGAGAAAGGCAAAAGAATAGTGCTTAATATAAAGAAAACGTAGCCCTAACAAGACCACTCCGAAAAATGGAACGATATTGGGGATTTGAGGCAGGATAGGCGCTAACATTGAGGTCTGGATCATATCAATCGAAATCACCAATGTTAGAACCACTGCCACTAACAGTTTGTCACGTTCTATCTTTAACATTTTCTTTTTCTAATCTCTAACCTCTTTCATTTGTTTAGGCTTTTTTTAATTTTTTAAAACGATAATACAGACCCGGAACCAATGATAACATTATATAGATCGCCTTATTTTTCAAGTTAATCCGCTTATTTTTCAATACTCTTCCTAGATGAGGCCGAATCTTTCTTTGAATACGAAGGATTTCCTTTTTGGAAGAATCTGAGATTAAGATGAAAATGTGGAGACTACCAATGAACAAACGGGCGATGACAGCATCGTCAAGTTCTGTATTGGCAGAATAGTCCTTTTGGATAACTTCTTTCAAATGATCCATAGAATCATAAAAATCATAGTGCTTGCTATTGAAGTTTGATAAGGTAATACTGTTTGGTCTACGATAATAATGATAGATGCCTAAATCAATCACACAAACTGATTCCACTTCTTTCAAGTAGTCACTTATAACATATAAGTCTTCATAGATTTTCCCTTTTGGATATGGGTGTTTTTCCACGATATCTCTGGGAAAGAGCTTAGCCCAGGCAGAGACCGTAGCAACTGTACCATAGAGCATCTCTACTAAAGTTTCTTCAGAAGAAAGAAGGGTAGCTTTCGCTAGCGTTTCTTCATTTATTTGGTAGTTTTGATAAGAATCATGATCATAGGCATCCTTACCTTTGCCTGCAACAATCCTAGCACCTGTACGTTTTTGGAGTTCCATCAAAAGCTCAAGGGCACAAGGCTCAAAATAGTCATCTGGATCTAGGAAAACAATCCAGTCCCCTTTAGCTTTAGTCACACCATAGTTTCTAGCATCAGACAAGCCACCATTTACTTTATGATAGGCTGATACCCAATCGTACTCACTTGCATATTGATCGCATAGTTCCCCAGAATTATCAGTGGAACCATCGTCAACCAAAATGACTTCAAAATCTTTATAGGTTTGATTTACCAAACTTTCCATAGCATAGCGAAGGTATTCCTCCACATTATAAATTGGTACAATTACCGAAATCATATTTCCTTTTCTTTCTCTTACTCAATTAGAAATTTCAAAGCTCAAATGAACTTTTTTCTGAAAATAGTTGATCCATCGCTTTGATAAAATCAGTCATGACTTGTTCTTCATTTTGAACATTAAAGCCATCATTGATACACATCACTTTATATTTCCCAGAATTTAAAAGTTTCCAAAATTCTGGACCTGCATTATCTAGAGAAAATAAATCGCCCAAATTAGGATCAGCAACCTCATATTTCCCACTAGCAATCTGCCAATATTTAAAGAGCCAAATATTGGTGTCAGATGGGCTTCTAAAGCGACTAGCTGACGTTTTTTCCAAAATGGCGGTTTCTTTTTCCCATACCAGTTCCATAGTTGACTTTAAGAGAGGATGGGTTAAATGATTTTCCCAAAAACCACAAATAAATTTACTATTTCTATAGAGCAGAGTCTTGACAATATTTTTTAAGCCCTGCTTAAGAGATAAAAATTTTCCATTTTTCAAGATCTCATCTCTAGTAAAATAACTAGTCACAATTTCCATATCGTTCACTTGAAAATGACCTGTCCCATATCGTTCTGGAACAATCGGTGATAAGGCTGTGTTATACTTTGGCAGTCCTTCTTCAGAGAAGAAATCCGTCGGCGTAACTGGAGCAGTGAGATAAACGTCATCATTGAAAAAGACAAAGTGCTCAGAGAGTCCGGGAATACGGTGAATATTACTTTCGATAGGATTGGCAGAAAAAACTGGTAGATAGTCATTACAGATAATCTCTGTATGATCTACCAAGACCAATTTTTCACTATTTAACTCTAACCAGCTTGGCTTTTGCTGGTCGGTCACGAGGTAGACCTTATTGACCCAAGGAGCAAACTTTTCAACCCCCCTAAACCAGTATTTAAAAGTTCCCCAATCACGGTAGGCTTTCACAGAATTCATGCTGTTTTTAGAAGTATCCACAGCTCCAGAATATTTAGCTTTCTTGGCTTGCCAAATTGGATCTCCACCATCAACCCAAGTAACAACAAAATCTATTTTATTCATAACTAATCTTTTCTATCTGTTTTATACAACTCCGAGAAGTTCTTGATGTAACTCTCCAAAGAAAATAATTCTCTTTGTCTTTCTACTGATGCTTGGCCAAATTGGTTTCTTTTCTCTGGATCCTCCACCAATTCTTGAATGACTTTTGAGAGTTCTGCTGGTTGATTTGGAGTGGCCAGTAAGCCATTTATACCTTCTTTTACCATTTCGCAAACACCACCATGACGGTAACCAACTACTGGCTTGCCACAAGCCATTGCCTCTAATACCACTGTCGGTAGTGGATCGGGATTAGTACTTGGTAAGACAAAGATATCAAACATATTATAAAGCTCAGTCGTATGCTCATAATAGTCAATTCGTTTGATTTGTGAGGCTACACTTGATTTGGCAATCTTAGACTCGAGCTCATCAACTCGCCACTCTTCACCCGCAAAGGCACTTCCTGCCAGAAAAGCGATGGCATTGGGATTCTGCTCCAAAATCGGCGTCACTGCTTCTAGAAAATCTCCTTGTCCCTTCCAAGCGTTGACGCGGCCAACCATACCAATGACAAGAGCCTCTTCTGAGATAGCAAATTGTTCACGCACTGTGTTTGCTTGCATCGAATGATAAACCGCATTGTCCACACCGTTATAAATCACTTCTACTTGGCTGTCATTGATAAAAGGAGACTGCTTGACATGACTGGCAACAGCTTGAGATACTGTTACGATCTTATCTGCATATCGCCCCATCAAAAAGTTGATAAAATCTGAAATAGCCTTGGGCTTGACAATAATCTCATGAACATGCCAAATTAAGGGGAGTTTTACTTTTCTCTTGAGATAGATCCCTTCCAGAACTGCTGTCGTATTGTTATGAACAAGATCTATCCCATTCTCACGCACATATTGGGCGATTTTTTGAGAATAGCGACGATAGGATTTCAGGTATTCTAAAATTCCCTCAGGATTAAAGTATTTTCTACGTAAAATCGGATAATCCAACACGCTGACCTGAGCCCCAACCTGACGCAAGGCCTCGACTAAAACACCATCATTTGGCAGGATGACATGAGCTTCAAATTCTTTGGAATCCAATCCTTTGATCAATTCCAGTAAAACCTTATCTGCTCCATACATTTCTGCACCAGCATGCAAGTATAAAATCCGTTTCATTCTTTACCCTTTAAACACTTCTTCATAATCTGACACAATCTTTTCCCATGTGAAAGCTGAGAGGATTCTTTGGCTTGACTTGAAATCCAAGTCAGCTATTGCTGCCTGATTAAATCCTTCTGTTTCCTCAATGATGCGTGCCAACTCATCTTTTTTCCAATAAATGGCCCCGTCTTCACCAACCTCACGGTTAAAGCCAACATCTAGCAACAAATTCAGTTTTGTAGATGCTAGAGCTTCCAGTAGAGAAGGGTTGGTTCCTCCAACCTCATGTCCATGGAAATAGGCAAAGGCATGCTCACGAATATACTTGAGCAACTCTTGGTCATAGACCGTACCGACAAATTTAACCCTAGGATCTTTGTCAAAACCAGTATCCTGTAATAACTGATCGTAAAATTTATTCTGCTCCACATTTGTGATAAGGACAAAGTCCTTCTTAGATTTGGACTTGATAAATTCACGAATCATGGTTTCGTAGTTGTTTTCAGGAACGAATCGTCCCACCACTAGATAATAGCCATTTTCGCTAACACCTTTTTCCTGATACCAGTTCCGAACCTTGGTATCTTCTGCCTTCAGGTTTGAAGGAGCAGTGTCTGTCCCATAGGCAATATAAGTGGTCTTTGGTTGATACTGCTTATAATCCTCTTGGATATATTTTTCGATATTTTTGCTATCACATACCAATAAATCAGCATGCTTGACCATGAGTTGCTCTGAGAATTTCCAGTACTTACGAACTGGCAGGCTCCATTTTGCTCGTAGCCATTCATGACCATCTGGATTTACCAGCAACCGACCACCAATCGCACGAATCTTTTTCTTAAGGCCAGAAATAAACGGTCCAATTCGACAAGCTAGAATGTAAAAAATAGGAGCCTCGTCCTTGTTTTCCCTAGCCAATTCAATAGCCTTATTGACTGCTGCAATATCGTAAGCGATAGCACGAGCCGGACCAATATTAGGCACATCAATGTTGAAACAAATGGCCCCATTGTGCTCAAACTGGTCATCCGTAATGCCAGATTTAGCTGAATTTTCACGCATACAAGCAACATAGTATTGTATGTTGCTGTCTTTTTGATATTCGGTTAATTTTTCAACAAAGGTTTCAAATCCTCCATACTTAGCAGGAATCCCCTTTGAACCAATAATATAAACTGACTGTTTCATTTCTCTCCTAACAGGACTGAAGGGCAGAAATTACTTCGCCCCATCTCTCATAAATACAACTTTAACGGTCTTTAACAATATTTCAATATCTTTCCAAATAGTCCAATCATCAATATAGGCCACATCTAATTTAACAACTTCATTGAAATCCTTGATCTCACTTCGCCCGCTGACTTGCCACAAGCCTGTTATCCCAGGTTTAAAACTCAATCGACGTTTTTGCTCAGGTGTATATTTTTCATACTCATCCACTGTTGGGGGACGGGTTCCGACCAGACTCATATCTCCCATTAAAACATTCCAAAACTGCGGTAACTCATCTAGGCTGGTCTTACGAATAAAGCGACCAATTGGAGTGATACGAGGATCATCATCGACCTTAAACATGCCCCCCTGCATAGTATTTTGCGCCAAAAGTTCTTGTTTCCGCTGCTCAGCATTCACGCACATAGATCTAAATTTATAGAAAGTGAAATGTCGACCATTTTTTCCAATACGCGTTTGAGAAAAAATCGCTGGCCCACCATCTTGTCGAATCATCGGAACCAAAACAATGCTCACCAAACCACAAATAATCAATCCGACAATCGAACCGACAATATCAATGAAACGTTTGGCAATGACATGACTGGTCTTATAAAATTTTGTAGAAAACGTGATAACATTCAGCCCTGCCATCCCACGAATCTTTTTATCACTACCTAGATAGTTATTAAAAGCATTCAGATTAACTGTAACATCAATTCCCATTGTCTCAAAAAGTGAGATAAACTCCCCGATGTCGTACTCTTCACTTGGTAGATTGATAAAGACCTCATCGACAACTTCATGAGTAGCAAAGTCTAAGATGTTCTCAGCAGGTACAACGGTTAAGGTTTGATGCTGAAAATCAGGCTGGTCTAAAACACTGACCGCCACCAAATTCCAAAAAATTTCTCCCGACTCTATCAGCCTATCGATGACTTTTTCAACCCTAGAGGTCGCTGTTATCAAGAATATCTTCTTACTCCCCTTGAGATTTGGAAAGATGCGTTTTCTATAGCGTTTAATGCACAGATTCAACAAATACAACAGAATAGAGTGTATTGTCAAAAAATAAATCATCCCTCGTCTAGAGATACTAAAACGATCTTCTAAGAAAAAATTCGAAATACTGATAGCTAAAGCAAAGAACACAATGTACTTTGCAGTGTTGATAAACTCTGCTAAATAACCCCTTTTAAAAAAATCATGCCCATAATCACTGATATAAAAAATAAAAAAATGAAGAATGAACAAGATAATAACAGAAGTATTTACAATCTCTGTTTCCTTAACAAAACTAAGTAAATAAGCTAATAAAATGACAAGAAAACTCTGGATTGTCGCCAAAGTAATCTTCAATCCCTTTTCTTCCATAATATCTTCCCTAAACTATTTATTATTTTTTGCCATAATTCCCATAGTTTCCATATGCTCCATAGGAGCCATATTTTTCAACTGAAGTATTGAGTTTATTAAGCACAATTCCTAAGAATGGTTTGCCTGTTTGTTCGAGTTGTTCTTTAGCTTTTTGGACATCACGACGATTTGTTTCACCAGCAGCAGTTACTAAAACAGAAGCGTCACACTTCTGCGTGATAATCGCCGCATCGATAACAACTCCAATCGGAGCAGTATCTACAACGATGTAGTCAAAGTACTTACGTAAGGTGTCAATCATGGTCGCAAAATTTTCACTTTGTAACAAAGCTGTTGGGTTTGGTGATACAGAACCCGCTTGAATGACAAACAAATTTTCAACATTGGTTTCACATAAACCTTGTGATAGGTCTGTTGTGCCTGACAAGAACTCTGTTAGGCCTGTAATCTTTTCCCGTGATTTAAAGACACCTGACATGACTGAATTACGGATATCCGCATCAATCAACAGCGTCTTATAGCCCGCACGCGCGAAAGCCCAAGCAATATTGGTAGAAGTAGTTGACTTCCCTTCACCCGGTTTTACAGACGTGATCGCAATCACTTTCAAGTTATTCCCACTCAATTGAATATTGGTGCGAAGGGCATTGTAGTATTCTTCTGCTTTTCTTGCCAAATCTAATTTTTTTTGTGCAATTTCTAACGTTGGCATTTTTCTCTCCTATTTCAATTTATCCAAATTTGGAACTACTCCCAATAGTGCAATTTGCATCACGTCCTCAATATCTTCTGGACGTTTCACTCGTGTATCCAAGAGCTCAACAAGGAGAACTGTGACAACCATCACAACCGCCCCCGCAAGGAATCCAACCATGGTATTGCGACGAATATTTGGTGAAGATGGCGATGTTGCAGGGCGTGCTTCTTCAAGTGTTGTCACATCCGAAACGCGAGTGACGCTGATGATCTTTTGAGCCGCAACCTCTCTCAAAGAGTTGGCGATACGGCTAGCTTCCTCAGGTGCACGGTCTGTAACAGAAATCGATACAATACGCGTATCCACTGGAACTGTTACCTTGATTTTACTAGCTAGACCTTTTGGAGGGAGTTCTAGTTTCAAATCAGTCGCAACCTTCTCTAAAACGTCTTGCGAGAGAATGATTTCGCGATAGTCTTTTACCAAGTAAGATCCTGCTTGCAAATCTTGGTTAGTCAAGCCAGGCTTATCTCCCTGATTACGATTGACCACATAAATTCTGGTCGTACTCGTAAACTCCGGCTTCACAATAAAACTACTGTAGGCAAATGCTACTATCCCTGTCACGAATGCTACCAAAGCAATTAACAATTTTCGCTTCCAAAGGATTTTAAGTAAGTGAAATACATCGATTTCCATCATATTTTGTTCTTTCATTTTTTCTCCTAAATCAATTGATCCATTATTATTTTTCGGGGATTATCCTTAAAAAGTTCCTTAGCCTTATCTTCACTGTATTTTTTGGCAATGATATCATAGGCTTCCTCCATATGAGGAGGTCTGTGATCCAAGTTGTGCATATCACTTGCTATCACGTGAACCAGATCTCGTTCCAAGAAATACTGGGCTCTCTTTTTCATAAATTTATAAGTTTCTCCGAAGAGTTTTGGTTTCAAAACATGAGAACTATTAATTTGAGTATAACATCCCATATCAATCAGCTCTCGCACGCGATTTTCATTGTTTTCTAAAGCATCGTAACGTTCAATGTGGGCAATGACGGGTGTAATGCCTAACATTAGAATATTACTCAGCCCCTTATGTATATCCCGATAAGCTGTATTCATACTAAACTCAATCAAAGCATAGCGACTATCGTTGAGGGTTGGGATTAATTTCTTTTCCAACTTCTCAACAACATCTGGCGTATAGTAGATTTCTGCCCCATAGGCAATGATTAAGTCATCCGCAACTTCCTTAGCCATTTCTCGCACCTTCAAAAAGTTAGTTGCGATTTTTTCTTCAGGAGTTTCGAACATCCCTTTTCGTCTATGCGAAGTGGAAACAATTGTCCTCACTCCTTGACTATAGGCCTCTCTAAGTAGTTTTTTACTGTCCTCTATTGACTTTGGACCATCATCCACATCGAAAACGATGTGCGAATGGATATCTATCATGCTACTTGCCCTCCATCACATCATTGATAGCAGCTTTGGCGGCAGCCAAGCTACTTTCATCGATTTCCATCATGTAGAGGTTACTATCTGGCATAGCGTATGAAGGAAGATCCGTGCGTCCTGTCCCCTTCAAGTCTTGAGAGTTGACTTTGTAGTTACCGCCACTCTCCAATTGAGTATTGACTAGATCCATCATGGTTTCCAAAGGCATATTGGTCTGAAGAGAATCTTGCAATCCTTGGATGATATTGTCATAGTTCTTCAAAGCTTCGGTTGATGTCAACTTCTGAATAACAGCTACAATAACCTTTTGTTGGTTCCGACCACGGTCACGATCTCCATCTGCTAGAGAGTAGCGCTCACGGACAAAACCAAGAGCCTGCTCAGAGTCTAGATGGACATTCCCAACAGGGAAATGGTACTTGCCATGCAAAGAAGTGAAATCCTGATCATTATAGACATCAACGCCACCTAAAAGGTCAATCAACTTCAAGAAAGAGGTAAAGTTCAAGCGCACATAATAGTTAATATCCACCCCATAGAGTTTTTCCAAGGTATGAATCGACGAGTCCACTCCATAAATCCCAGCGTGGGTCAATTTATCCTTTTGATTATTTCCCCCATCCGCTATCGGAACATAGGAATCTCGAGGCGTTGTAGTCAGAAGGATTTTCTTGGTATCTCGGTTCACAGTCATCAAAATGTTTACATCTGAACGCGAAACGGAACTAATCGGACCATAGGTATCAATACCACTCACATAAATATTGAAAGCTTTATTCTTTGATACCTTTGGTGCCGCTACATCCTTAGTTAATTGTTTTGTATAGATTTTTTTGATTTTTGAAGCATAATCTGGATACTCTGCTTCAATGATATTTTCAAAAACACTATTTAAGACAATTGCTTTCGTTTCGCCAGAAAGCAGACTCTTATAAGCTGCTAGATAAGAAGTACTCTGTTCAACTGTCAAGTCTTTACTCTGTGTCGTCTTAATATCCGCCACCAACTTTTGGATATTATCATTATCTGTTTCAGTCGGACCTGTTACACTATCCAACTGGGTCACATTATTGATTTCACTATCTTTCAAAACGACCACACTCATCGAATACTCTGAGTAGTTTGAGGTCGCATTGATATGATTGGTAAAACCGACAAACTGTTGCAAAGCATAGAGAGAAACGGAGCTAACTACGATAGCAAGTGTCAAAAAGAAAACCGTAAACTTCTCGGCTTTTTTATACACTATCAGAAGGATTGCAATTACAGCAGAAATAAAAATAAGAACCGCCGTAAGGATATTGAGGTACCGAAAAGCTAAGATATTATGTTTAAAAATTAAGAACAGCAAAAAACCACTCAATAATAAATAAATGGTTGCCAAAACTATATTAATATTTCGTTTCACATTCCCTAAACGAGCTCTCTTTGAACGTCTACTCATGATAATCCCCTATACACGTTAATAGTTATAAATATTATATCACAATCATGATGGAAATTCCATCCATCCTTGCTATTTTCAGCGTTTTCATTCGCTTTTGTTCTCTTAAGTTGCTCTAAAATATAAGCAAAGTTCCAAATGCCATTCTGCACAAAAAGACAAGGCGCTCAGGGGCAACCTTGTCTGTAATCTTATTTTACGTGGTTTTCAAACTCTTTTTGGCTCTTTTCGATAGCTTTTTTACTTTCTTCTTCCCACTTAGCCTTGGCTTCATCAAATTGTTTCTTGGTAACAGGGTCTTTTTGTAATCTCATGTACTTATAATTATTTCCGTCACCCTTGATTCCCACTAGGGAGTAGGCACGTGTAAACGGAGTTACTTTGGTTACAGAGGCTGTACCACCATTTGACATAGCAGACATAACTAGAGAATTGTCAATCATCCAAGCTTGAGCTTCAGCGTATTTTTCATAACGCTTAGTGACATCTTTATTCTCAGCATCTGCTTCTTTTAGAAGTTTCGTATAGATATCGAGCCCCAAACTCTTAATGAGCTCTTGGTCTTCCTTGGCATCAAGACCAAAAATCTTGAGATAGAAGCCAGTTTCAGCATTGAAGGGATCTAGATAAGTTGATGGATCCTGGTAATCACCAACCCAACCATCAAAGTTTAGGTCGTAGTCACGAGCTGCTGGATTTGGTGCTAGGAAGGCAACATTTCCAAAGTCATCTGTAGAAAGCTGTTGAACATCAATGACGATATTGTCAGAACCTAGTACTGTTTCAAGGGTTTGTTTGACCGAGTTCATACCAGAGACCGCATTTTTATTCGTCTGATCAACAGGGACATCCAAATGGATTGGGAAAGTCACGCCTTGGGCTTCCAATTCCTTTTTAGCTTCCGCAAATTTTGCTTGGGCCTTTTCCTTGTTAAAGTAGGCATCTTGAGCATCTGCCAAATTGATACCTGACCACTCAGTTCCGTAGTTCACAAGCTTAGAAGCTGTTACTTCTCCAAAGGTCTTATCTCCCACCTGGACAAATGTTGGAGGAACTAGAGTATTACGAAGGGTTTTGCTCGCTGCTTCTTCACCGTTAGATTGAGCAGAGTAGGCTGTTCGATCAATACCAAAGTTGATAGCTTGACGGAAATTTTTATTTAAGATAGCTGTTTGAGCTGATTTCTTTTGTTCATCCGTTGTTTTAGCGGTATGATTATAGGTTTTGCGGTTGACGTTAAAGTTGAAGTACCAAGAAGTCTTGTCTTGTAAACTATAGACGATATTGTCTTGGTATTTTTCTTTTGTCTTAGCATAGTTCGAACTATTTGGATAGACTCCTGCAATCGAGTAAGCACCACTTTCAAAGTTTCGAATGGTCATCTCCTGATCTGATCCATCAAAGTAAGCTAACTTAACTTTTTCAATGGTTACTTTATCATGGTCATAATAGTGTGGATTCTTCACATATTCGATCGAAGATTTTGATGTGAAATCTTTTAACAGATAGGGACCGTTATAAAGGATACTGTCTGGTGTCAAGGTACCAAAATCTTTATCCTTTGATTTCAAGAACTCTTCGTTGACTGGGAAAAGAATACTATTGGTTGTCTTTGAATTCCAATACGGTTCTGGTCGAGTCAAAGTGTACTCGACTGTGTAATCATCCAAGGCTTTGACACCGACAGTTGAAAAGTCATTGGTCACACCCGTCACATAGTCATTCAATCCCTTGATTGAATTTTGGATCAGATCCATGGCTTGCCCCTTATTGTCCGCGGCATATTTGATCCCAGTGACAAAATCCTGAGCTTTGACTGAAGCGTATTCCTCACCATCAGCCGTATACCACTTGGCATCTTTTCTAAGCTTGTAGGTATAGGTCAAACCATCTGATGAAACAGACCAATCCTCTGCAAGAGCAGGTACGAGGTTCCCATAGCTGTCATTTTCTAACAAACCATCTACAAGATTGGTAATAACGGCAGTGTTATCTGCATAATAATCTAGGAGATAGTTAAAAGTTGTTGGATTCGCACTAAATGTTGATGAATAAGTGCTAGTATCTGTGTTGGACTGTCCACATGCCGAAAGCAAAATCCCGGTCGCTAAGACAAGACCTGTCCCAATCAGTCTTTTTTTCATTTCGATCATTATTCACTCCTTTATGTCACTTTTTATAACATAGCCATATTTTATCAAATTTATTCAAAAATGTAAAGTTACTGCTTTTATGACAACTGGTGTCTCAAAACAAAAAGGAAGCACAGTTTCCTGCAACTTCCTTTTCTATTTATAGATTACTTGACGTGTTTTTCAAGTTCTTTTTGGTATTTGGCATTTGTTTCGATTTTTTCTTGTTGCCATTTCTTGAAGGCTTCTTCGTATTCTTTTGCAGTCACAACATCATTTTGCAACTCCAAACCTTTGAACACAAATGGGTCTCCCTTGATCCCGACTTGAGAGTAAGCTTTTGTGAATGGTACAGTACGGCTAACCGTTGGAGAACCACCTGAAGAAGCAACTGGGATTAAAAGTGAACTATCCGATACCCAAGCTTGAGCTTTAGCGTATTTTTCATAACGCTTATTAAGGTCGCTAGTTTCAGCTGCAGCATCATCCAAGAGTTTCTTGTATTCGTCCAGTCCAACTTGAGCCATCACTTCTGGATCTTTTCCGCGATTGATCCCCAAGTGTTTAAGGGCAGAACCCTTCTTAGCATCAAGAATGTTGAGATAGGTAGCTGGGTCTTGATAGTCTGGTCCCCAACCAGTTCCGTTCAAGTCATAGTCTTTTTGGGATGGAACCTTGGCTTGAGACGTGATGCTTATTTTCTCATTATCGGTCATTTGAAGGACATCAACAATGACATTTTCAGTACCAAGTGATGATTCGATAGACTGCTTGAGTGAGTTGGTTTGTTGAACCGCGATTACATCTGTTTGTTCAACCGGGATATCCAAATGGATTGGGAAGGTAACACCCTTGGCTTGCAATTCTTCCTTTGCTTTAGCAAAGGCTACCTTAGCTTTTTCAGGACTGTAAATCGTATCCTTGCCATCTGTAAGGGCTACATCTTTCCACTGGTCTCCATATGAAACGAGCTCTGCCTGCGCCAACTCTCCAAAGGTTTTTTCACCCACTTGAACGTAGTCATGAGGCACTAGGCTGTTACGGATAATCTTGTTCGCACCTTCTTCACCATTCAACTGAGCAGTATAAGAATGACGGTCAAGAGCAAAGTTCAGCGCCTGACGGAAGTTCTTGTTGAGAAGAGCTTCTTTCGTTGATGTTTTTTGAGCTTCGTCTGTTTTGGCTGTTTTATTGTAAGATTGGCGGTTTACGTTAACAGTGAGGTAGTAGCTTGTCGCTTCTTGTGGACTGTAAACAATCTTATCGCCGTACTCTTGTTTAGTCGACTCAAAGTTTGAGCTTGTTGGGAAGAGACGGGCTGTTGTATAAGCTCCTTGTGTAAAGCTACGAATCAAAGATTCTTGGTCTGATCCATCGTAGAAAGTTAGTTTAATATTGTCAATCTTAACATTGTCCTTATCCCAGTAGTTTGGATTCTTTTCATATTCAATGACTGATTTTGAAGTCAATGATTTCAAGAAATAAGGACCATTATATAGGATACCCGATGGAGTTGGTGCACCGTAGTCGCTCCCTTTAGAATTCAAAAATTCTTCATTAACCGGAAGCATGGTTGCCGTTGTGACCTTAGAGTTCCAGAAACTTTCTGGTTTGTTGAGCGTGTATTCTACCGTATAATCATCAACAGCCTTAACTCCTACGGTAGAGAAATCATTGCTCTCACCACTAATATACTCTGCCAAACCTTTGATAGAATCCTGAATCAAAGAAAGACCATCTGATTTTCCGTCAGCGGCATGTTTAAGCCCAGTAACAAAGTCTTTAGCTTTAACTTCAGCGTATTCTTCTCCATCAGAAGTATACCATTTTACACCCTTACGAAGTTTGTAGGTGTAAGTCAAACCATCCTTTGAAACAGACCAGTCTTCTGCAAGTGATGGAATTAAGTTCCCATACTTATCATTTTCCAAAAGACCATCAACAACGTTTGCTATAACGTCAGAGGTTGAGCTCTTGCTAGTCACACTATAGTCCAAAGAAGATGGATCCATAGCGTAGACATAAGAGAATGTCTTGGGAGCATCCGCTCTCTTTTCACTTTGCCCACAAGCAGTTAACAGTAGGGCTGCACTCAAAACAGCACCTGCTCCTAAGAGCCACTTTTTCGATTTCATAAGTAATCTCCTTAAAGATAGTGTTTTCACCATTATACCCTATTTTTTCATAAAAGCAAGAACTTTCGCCAGATTTTTTAGAAAATTCTAACAAATATTTTTTAAAGATTTTTCTATATAATTTTTACCAAAAAGCAAAAAAGCGGACGATTGTCCACTGGGAAAATCAAATTTTAACAGACACACCCGGAGATTCTGAACAAAAAAACATCCAAGAAAATATTCTTGAATGTCTGGACAGATTATAACTCCGTTAACCTTGTCAGTAGACTGGAAATGATGATATTATGACCTCCTTATCTCAAATATTGCTGTATGAACCCACTCATTATGAATGTATAAGTCATTTTCTATCATCCTACTAAAGGTGAAGCCATTTTTTATAAGCACCCTCTGAGAGGCTAGATTACCCGTTGCCGTTCCTGCAATGATTCTATTGAAACCATAAGTCATGAAGGCCTTGTCTAAAACGAGTTTAACCGCTTCGCTAGCATAGCCTAAGTTCCTAACATTTTCCCCAATCCTATACCCAAGCTCTGCTGTTGTTCGATCATTCTCTAAAACACTTAAATTGATTCTCCCGACCATCATACCTTGCGAATCTCTGATAAGATGCATGTAGACATTCCGATTCGTTTGTTCTGTTAACAATTCCCTCGTGATTTCTTTAAAACCTTCTAAATCAAAATAGTTAGCTGGTCTAGGAGGTAAATTTCGTTCAAAATACTCTCGATTTTCTTTTTCAAAAGAATAAACGTCTAGACTATTTTCCTCAGACAACAGCTCTAAACTAATCATTACAAAACTTCCCTTCTCTTCTTAGTAAAAATATTGTTAGATAGAGTTTGACTACCTTTTATTAGGGTCCCCTTTTTCCTTATTACGATAGTATGTAATAAACTCTTCCTGACTATTGACAATATGTTCCTGTCCATCTACTGAGTTTTCCGCAGGAATTTTCACATTTTCAAATAGATTCGTTCCTTCCTTATACAAAAAATGATAAATTTGCACTCCATAAAATACCTATTTCACGAATATCTGACCGGTATCGCCCTAGCAACTCCTACTCTAATTTTTGCAACAGCTTTACAACTTGCCGATTTTCAATCCTCACATAGTATACACCACTATCATTGACAAGTTTATCCTCTTTATACTTAGCAATTTTGACAGCATAAAGACCGCGTGGTAGGGGTTGGTTGGCAAAAAATTCCTTCATGAGCGCTTCAAGCTCTTTAAGATAGTCATCATACAAGAGATCTCTTTTTTCTTTTGGAACGAAATATTGAAATTCAAATGTCGGTATAAAAATCTCTTTTTGGAAAAGATATTGAGCATCCATTGGATACATTCCTTGCAAAGCTTGGCCCTTGCTTTGATTTTCCTCTAATATTTCATTATAAAGATAGATATTATCAGATTGGTTATTAAATTCAAAATCAATACCTTGATACTTCAAATCAGGCAGTTTAGGATCTTTGATTGAACTGTCCAGTGTTTTTAAAAATTCGCTGGTGCCTGAACTAACTTCAATCCCTAAATAGGCTAATTCTGGGAAAACATCATAAATTTTTTTATCATTTTTGTGATCAACCTCTGCATCTGTCTTTCCATATGTTTCACTTTTCGAAAAGCGAGTATAGTATTTAAATCGAGTTTTAACCTGATAGGTTTTTCCAGCTATATTTTCACTATAGGTACCATGGATTATAAATCCTCCCACACTTGTATAGTTTTTCTCGTATTTTTCTAACTCAAACTGTCCTGTAAGACCGTAACTTTGATAAGAACGATGCACAGCTTGCTCAATCTCAGTTCGACTTGCATGGGCAAATAGCCCCCACATATCCATTAGAGCAAGAATAGGACTGAACACTGTGAAGATTACGATTGGGATCACTATGGATAAGCAACCTATTAATAGCCAATTTCTTTTCTTGGCGTTTCCTTCAGATTTTTTAGCAGTTTTCTGTTTCCTTTTTAAGATTAGAATGAGCAAAACCAAAAGCACTAATACTAATAAAACCAAGCTACAATCTCCTTTTACTTTGGACAGTTGTTAACAGGTAGATAGGAGACTGACAGAAATACTCGTCTCACCTGCTAACTTATCCTGAAATCCATAAACTCGTCTGAAACGAGGAGCAACCCTTGTCTCATTATACCACATGGGCAATGCCGTGAGAAGACGAGAAAAGCAAAAAACACCCCATGATGTGAACCATGAAGTGTTTCGAAACGTTGATAGTATCGTATTGATTAACGTTTTGAGAATTGTGATGCTTTACGAGCTTTCTTAAGACCTGGCTTCTTACGCTCAACTTTACGTGAGTCACGTGTAAGAAGTCCTGCGCGTTTCAATGAATCGCGGAAGTCTGGGTCTACTTGAAGAAGGGCACGAGCGATACCGTGACGGATAGCTCCTGATTGACCAGCGTATCCACCACCTACAACGTTAACGAAAACGTCGTATGAACCTACAGTTGAAGTAACTGCGAATGGTTGGTTGATAACAAGACGAAGGTCAGCGTGTGGGATGTACTCTTCAACATCTTTTTTGTTAACAGTGATTTTACCAGTTCCTGGAACAAGGCGAACGCGTGCAACAGCGTTTTTACGACGTCCAGTACCTGCATATTGTGCTTGTGACATACTTTATTGTTCCTTTCCTTAGATAAGTCCTGAAATATCAAGAACTTCTGGTTGTTGTGCAGCGTGAGTGTGCTCAGCTCCAATGAATACTTTCAATTTCATACCTTGAGCGCGGCCAAGAGTATTGTGTGGAAGCATACCTTTAACTGATTTTTCGATCAAACGTACTGCATTTTTAGAACGAAGTTCACCAGCAGAGATTTGTTTCAATCCACCTGGGTGGTTTGAGTGAGTGTAGTAGATCTTATCAGTTGCTTTTTTACCAGTCAATTTAACTTTTTCAGCATTGATAACGATTACGAAGTCACCTGTATCAGTGTGTGGTGTGAATGTTGGTTTGTTTTTTCCGCGAAGTACGCTAGCAACAACTGCTGAAAGGCGTCCAAGAGGTACATCAGTTGCGTCAACAACGTACCATTTGCGTTCTACTTGGCCTGGTTTAGCCATGAATGTAGTTTTGTTCATGATTTCTCCTATATGAATATCGTTTTTGTTTACAGGGCGGATGTTCCGGTCCGCGGGGTATTTGAAAGGTTCCGGGGCCTTACAAATGGGGTAAACAATACCGTCTACTATCATACCAAATTTCACTACTAAAAGTCAATAGATATGAAAAATATTTTTGCCGATTTCAGTGTTTAACATCTAGAAAAACCTCGCTTTTGCGAGGCTCTCCTATTTATAAGCTAAGGCACGTTTAAAGGTTTTCCAGATTCCCAAATCATCTGTTTGAAGGACTAGACTAGCATACATGCGTCCGATAAAGGCTGTTGCAGTGACTGCAAAAACAACCGTTATGGCAAGCGAAATCCAAGCTTCTAGACCACTTGCATACCCATTTATAGCTCTAAATGGCATAAAGAAGGTCGAGATGAAAGGAATATAGGAGCCAATTTTCAGAACTAAATTGTCCCCAGCAGCACCTAGAGAGGTCACACCGACAAATCCTGCTATAATCAAGATCATCAATGGCGACAAGGCCTTTCCTGAATCCTCAGGGCGAGAAACCATAGAGCCTAGAAAGGCTGCTAAAACAACGTACATAAAGAGGCTAACCAAGACAAACAATAAGGTATTGAGCGAGAAGGCCTCTCCTAGATGATTTAAAATCCCAGATTGTGCCAAGATAGGGATGTCTTTAAAGAGCAGAATGGCAGCAAGTCCACCCACGACGTAAATGCCAATATGAGTCAAAATCACAAGAAGTAGAGCCAGCATGCGAGCGTAGAAATAATGACTTGCTCGGATACTAGAGAAGACCACCTCCATGATTTTGGTTCCTTTCTCGCTAGCCACTTCCTGAGCAGTGACACTAGCATAGGTAATCAAAATCATATAAAGGAAGAAACCAAGCCCTGCGGCCGCAATGGTTTGAACAATTTTTTTGTTTTCCTTAGATTCATCAATTTTCTCAGTAAAATCAACGGTTTGACTCAGACGTTTTTCCTGTTCTTGAGACAAATTAGCTGACGAACGATTGAGTTGGTATTGCAGTTCGTTTAGCTTATTGGTTACTGCTAGTTTGATGCCTGTTTCAAGAGAAGTTTCACCATGATAGACGGCCTTGAGGACGCTGTCCTCTTGGTCAATGGTTAGGTAACCCTTGATTTTCTCATCCTTGATAGCAGCCTGGGCACTGGCTTCATCCTTATAATCAAAGTTGATACCATTGGTACCCTTGAGCCCTTCTTCCACAGATGGCACAGTTGTTACTACTGCTATCTTGCTATTCTTGGCCATAGAAGACCCTTGGAGAAAGCCGATTCCTACAGATAAGGCTAAAAAGAGGAACGGCGAAATCACCATAAAGAAGAAACTCCACGACTTGACATGTCGAAGATAGGTTTCCTTCATTACAACCCACATATTTCTCATACTTCCACCCCTGATTCTAGTTTAAAGATTTCATCGATTGTTGGAGCTTGTTGGTCAAAGGTCGCGATGTATTGACCTTGAGTGAGGATTGGGAAGAGTTCTCTTCCAGCGCTCTCATCATCTAGGATCAATTTCCAACTGCCTTGCTTGGTCAAGCTCACCTGTTTGACATGAGGAAGATTTTCCAATTCTTCCTTACTTCGTTCACTTGAAACAAAGAGACGTGTTTTCCCATATTGATTACGGACATCCTGAACTGGTCCATGCAAGACCACACGCCCATCTCGAATCATCAGGATATCATCGCAAAGTTCCTCAACGTTGGTCATAACATGGTCAGAAAAGATAATGATTGCACCACGCTCTTTCTCTTTCAAGATGACTTGTTTGAGCAACTCGGTATTGACTGGATCCAAACCACTAAAAGGCTCATCCAAGATAATCAAGTCTGGCTCATGGATTAGGGTGATAATCAGCTGAATTTTCTGTTGATTCCCTTTGGAGAGGCTCTTGATTTTGTCGGTCAATTTGCCCTTCACTTCCAATTTCTCCATCCATTGAGGGAGTTTTTCCTTGACTTCCTTAGCATCCATGCCCTTTAGAGTCGCCAAGTAACGAACTTGTTCAAGGACTGTCAACTTGGGCATGAGGCTGCGTTCCTCAGGCAGATAACCAATCCGAGCGTAGGTTTCCTGACGAATCTCCTGCCCATCCAGACTGATCACTCCTTGATACTCTAAAAATTTCAACATACTGTGGAAAATCGTTGTTTTCCCAGCACCATTCTTCCCGACCAAGCCCAGAATCCTTCCTGGACTTGCCTGAAAATCGACACCAAACAAGACTTGCTTGGGACCGAAACTTTTCTCTAGATTTCTTACTTCTAACATTTTCCACCTCCGAGATATGTTGCACTTATTATACTCCTTTTTGATAGCCTTTACAATCATTTGTATCCATTTTTATCGAGATTTTTATAGTAAAAACCTGCCAAATTTAAGGTTTTTTAAGCGCTCCAGTGATAGCTTTAGTATAACTCATTAAAGACTTTCTGGGAGGACTTTTTCCTCAACTGTCGCTTTTTATTCCTGAACTAGCATTTTAAGAATTTAAAAACCCACCCCGAAGGATGGATTGAAAATTTAACGCACTTCTGCATGAACTTTTTCTTCGAGAGAAGTTTGGATTTTTTCCATGTAACGTGCTACTTCTTCGTCCGTTAAGCTATCTTCTGGATTTTG
Organism: Streptococcus oralis ATCC 35037; assembly: GCF_900637025.1. Classification (NCBI taxonomy): domain Bacteria; kingdom Bacillati; phylum Bacillota; class Bacilli; order Lactobacillales; family Streptococcaceae; genus Streptococcus; species Streptococcus oralis. The sequence continues at coordinate 252,428 of NZ_LR134336.1, read as the reverse complement.
GAAAGTCAAGCTATAGGCCATTGACTTCATGCCAACTCCCAGTTTTTCGCCTGAGAAGACGTCAAAGAGTTTGATATCAGTCAAACGTTTCACGCCTGCAGCTTGGATAGCATCTACAACTTCTTGATGAGTGACTTCTGCCTTGAGGAGTAGAGCCACGTCACGACTGACTGCTGGGAATTTTGTGATTTCCACAAATGGAGCAGCTGGCTGAAGCGCTGCTTCGATGGCGGAAAGGTTGAGCTCCGCTACATACGTTTCTGGGATATCGTAAGCCTTGGCAGTGACTGGATGCACTTGGCCAAGGAAACCAAGAACTTGGTCGCCGAGTGAAATCACGGCTGTACGTCCTGGGTGGAGACTTGCAATCTCAGCTGTTGCTGTATAGGTCACTGCAAGTCCCAAGCGAGTAAAGAGCGCTTCTAAGATTCCCTTAGCATAGAAGAAATCAACTGGAACTGCTGCCGTTTGGAAATCTTTTTCTGCAACCAAGCCTGTCAAGGCAAAGGCAAAACTATTGATCTCATTTGGTAGATCTTCTTTTGGATTGCCTGTTTGTTCAAAGACTTTTCCAATCTCGTAAAGAGCCAAGTTTTTGTTCTTACGAGCCACGTTGTAGGCAACGGTATCAAGGATACCTGAGACCATATTTTGACGGAGGACAGAACGGTCCACTGTCATTGGCCACATGAGTTCTGTAAGGTTACTTGGTTGAGCTGTGAACTCAACTGCTTTTTCAGGAGTTGTCAGAGCGTAGGTGATGATCTCTGTCAAACCTGCTCCTTCAGCGATAGTACGAACTTGGCGACGCAATTTTTGTGTCGCAGTCAATTCACCAGCTGTACCGTCATCTTTTGGAAGACTGGTTGGCAAGCGATCATAACCATAGATACGGGCAATTTCTTCAAAGAGGTCAGCTTCGATAGTGATATCCCAACGACGACGTGGGACGCTGACAATGAAGGCTTCCTCATTTCCAGAAAGTCCAAAGCCAAGACGACGGAAGACATCTTCCACATCAGCATATGAAAGCTCCGTACCAAGGACGCGGTTAACGTCTGCAAGGGTTGAAGAAACTTCCACATCAGAAGTATCAAGCTGGCCTGCTGAAACGATGCCCTTACGCACCGTAGCACCTGCAAGTTCTGCAATCATGCTAGCCGCCGCATCAAGGGCTTCGTTAACAGTTGCCACGTTAATCCCTTTTTCAAAGCGAGAAGATGATTCCGAACGAAGGTTGAGGCGTCCGCTAGTCTTGCGGATGGATTTACCATTGAAAACAGCCGCTTCAAGGACAACACGACTAGAATTTTCAGAGATTTCTGTTGCTTGACCACCCATAACACCTGCAAGGGCTACTGGCTTGTCTGCGACAGTGATGACTAAGTCATTTGTTTCCAAGTCACGCTCTTCACCATCCAAGGTCACAAATTTTTCACCAGCACGCGCTTCACGCACACGGATGTCAGTCCCTTCAAAGGTATCCAAGTCAAAGGCATGCATCGGTTGACCAAAGTAAAGCAGGATGTAGTTGGTTACGTCAACTACGTTATTGATCGGACGGATGCCTTCATTCATGAGGAGGTTTTGCAACCATTGTGGACTTGGTGCGATGGTCACATTGTCCAAGATACGAGCGGCATAGTAAGGCGCCTTGTCTGTCTCAATGCCTACAGAAAGGGCGTCTGCTGCAGCTTCATTTGTTTCTGTTAAACTGAATTCTTTAAAGTTGACTGCCTTGTCATAGATGGCTGCCACTTCATGAGCCACCCCACGCATAGATAGAGCGTCTGCACGGTTTGGTGTGATAGAAAGTTCGATGATTTCATCATTCAAGTCTAGATATGAGAAGACTTCCTCACCTGGTACTGCATCTTGAGGCAAGATTTGAATACCATCTGCGAATTCCTTCGGTACAACCGAGTCAGAAATACCTAATTCACCAAGCGAACAGATCATTCCAAGTGACTCTAAACCACGGATTTTCCCTTTTTTAATCTTGTAATTGTCCGCGATACGAGCTCCTGGAAGAGCTACCATGACCTTGATACCAGTACGCACATTTGGGGCACCACAAACGATCTGACGGGCTTCTTCTTCGCCAACGTTAACCTGACAGACATGCAAGTGTGTTTCTGGCACATCTTCGCAAGACAAAACCTCACCGACGACAATTTTTGAGAGACCAGCAGCCGGTGATTCCACACCTTCGACCTCAATCCCTGTAGTTGACATTTTTTCAGCCAACTCTTGTGATGGCACATCAATGTCCACCAATTCTTTTAACCATTTATAAGATACAAGCATAATTCTGATTGTAAGATCTCACCGAATAAGACCTTTTCAATTCCTTTCTTTTTCTTCGAGTCAGTCCTCACCATTCTCATCAAGAGAAAATAACTAGGACTGTATAGGACTGTGTTTTAGGTTTCAATCTTATTTAAACTGTTCTGAGAAGCGGACATCTCCTTGATAGAATCCGCGGATATCGTTGATTCCGTAACGGAGCATAGCGACACGCTCTTGTCCAAGACCAAAGGCAAAGCCAGAGTAAACAGTCGCATCGATTCCACTCATTTCAAGGACACGTGGGTGAACCATACCGGCACCCATAATCTCAATCCAACCTGTTTTCTTACATACGTTACAGCCTTCTCCACCACACTTGAAGCAAGAAACATCCACTTCAACAGATGGCTCTGTGAATGGGAAATACGATGGACGCAAACGAATTTGGCGCTCTTCACCAAACATTTTTTGCACAATCAACTGAAGGGTTCCTTGAAGATCTGCCATAGAGATGTTTTTCCCAACAACCAAGCCTTCGATTTGGTGGAATTGGTGACTGTGGGTCGCATCGTCCGTGTCACGACGGAACACACGCCCTGGTGAGATCATTTTCAAAGGACCTTTTGAAAAATCATGAGCATCCATCGCACGCGCCTGAACTGGAGACGTGTGAGTACGAAGCAAGATTTCTTCTGTGATGTAGAAAGTATCCTGCATATCGCGAGCTGGGTGATCTTTTGGAAGGTTCATACGCTCGAAGTTGTAGTAGTCTTGCTCCACTTCAAAACCATCCACGACTTGGTAACCCATCCCAATGAAAATATCTTCGATTTCTTCACTGGTTTGTGTCAAAACGTGACGGTGACCAGTCGCAACTGGGCGACCTGGAAGTGTCACATCGATGCTCTCACTTGCTAGTTGAGCTTCTACTTTCTTTTCTTCCAAGAGCTTAGCTGTTTCTTCAAAAGCAGCTGTCAAGACATCACGCGCTTCATTGACGTGTTTCCCGATGATTGGACGCATATCAGCAGAGACATCTTTCATCCCTTTGAGGATTTCAGTAAGCGACCCTTTTTTACCAAGGACAGAGACACGCAAGTCCTGCATCTCTTTTTCATTTTCAGCAGTAATCTGCTTCAAGCTAGCCAGCGTTTCTTCGCGAAGCGCTTTTAATTGTTCTTCAATAGTTGACATAATTCCTCCATCAGTCCCTCGTAGATAAAAAGAAAACCACATGCCAAAAACTCCACTCGGAGCGTTGACACGCGGTACCATCCGTTTTCATCTGACAAGTCAGACCTTCATTTCTAAATCCATGCGCAAGTGAATTCACCCAGCTTTCATATAGAGAGCTTGCAGTCACGGCTCTCCTCCCTGATATACTTTCCTTGAGTTACTAGTCTTGCGGATTCCTATTCAATTACTACTTAGTTTATCAGATTTTTACCATTCTTGCAAGACCTATCTCACTTCTGCTTGCCTTTAAATCGCCATTGGAAGCGAAGCTTGTCATAGAAAGGAAATTCGATAAATAAGACTCCCAAGCCCACACAGAAACTGGCAAGAACATCTGATGGGTAGTGAACTCCCAGATAGACCCGAGATAGCAGCACACTGACTAGGTAGAAGCCAAGGACGATTTGCGCAATTTTTCTCCAAACCGGATCTTTAATTCGTTGACTGAGAATGACAATCAAGGTCCCTACCATCAGCGTCACTGCCAGAGAATGGCCACTTGGAAAAGAAAATCCCTTCTCCTCTACCAAGTGTAAAATAGCTGGCCGTGGGCGCTGGTAGATATTTTTAAAGGTCACGATTAAAAGACCGGCTAAGGCTAGATTACCCGCCATGAAGTAGCTTTCTATCTTCCACTGCTTACGATAAAAGATAAAGGCTGCGATGGCAACCCAGGTGATAATCACTGGGATATCAATCAAATGCGTAAGCGCACGGAATAGAACTGTCAAATAATCTGGCAAGTCCCCACGAATAGCAGTCTGAATCGGTTGATCAAAACCGACCAGCGTTTCAGGATAGAACTTAACCATATAGCCAAGAAGGACGAAAAGTAAAAGGGCAAAACTGCCCTTCATTAAAAATGTTTGCTTATCTTTCATAATGTTTTAAGGTTGGTTTCAAGAGGACGTATAACAACCAGAATGAAACGGCAAAGATTACACCCTCAATCAAGTTAAAAGGTAATACCATAGTCATTAGGTAGTTGGAAAGTCCCAAAATTTTTCCAATATCAAAGTTGGCAAACTTCGCGTACAAAGGAACAGCATAGACATAGTTGAGCACCAACATAGCCGCAGTCAATCCGACAGTTCCCGCTAGAGATGCTAGTAGGAAACGAAGGGTGCTACGTTCCTTTTTCCAAATCAAACCAAAAGCGATAACAAAAACTCCCAAGGCTACGATATTCATTGGCAAGCCAATGTAAGTATTCACTCCCTGGCTATTGAGAAGCAACTTCAAGAGTGATCGCAACAAGAGAATCCCGAGAGCAGCAGGCAAGTCCATGACCACCAAGCCCACAAGGACTGGCAAGATACTAAACTCGATCTTGAGGAAGGTCGCCGCTGGCAAGAGCGGAAAGTCAAAGTACATCAGCACAAATGAAATGGCTGATAAAATCGCAATGGTCGAAATTCGACGTGTGTTTGTCATAACAGGTTCCTCCAATTTTCTATAAAATCAGAAGAAGTTGGAAAGGATCCCTCTATCTATTCTCACTTTTTATATCCCAAAAGTTCCCTCTCACTCTTTTGAGCAAGCGGTTGCAATTCATCTATAAACTCATCAGAACAGACAAAGCCATTCTTTCGTCTTCTCCCATCCAGACTATACTGTCGGTTGTGGAATCGCACCACATCAGCTTGCGCTCGCGGACTTCTTTAACTAAGATATTTTGGATTAATCTAGGCGTCGCAGTCGAAGATAATACTTAAAGTATATCGAGACAAGACAACGAAGAGTAAGCCAAAATAGCTAGTTAAAGTCACCGCCGGTCGGGAATTACACCCAGCCCTGAAGACCCCTTTATCATAACAAAAAACGCTTGCAAGTGCAAGCATTTTGATTATTTCAATTTATCTGCTTCATAGGTGTGAACAAGCTCAAGACCTGCAAAATTTTGCTGACGGAGTGCTTCGTAGACGATCATGCAGACGGTATTGGAAACATTGAGACTGCGGACATGTTCATCATTCATAGGAATACGGAGGGCTTTCTCAGGATGTTCTCGCATAAAGTCCTCAGGCAAGCCCTTGTCTTCACGTCCAAAGAGAAAATAATGGTCTTCGCTACTTGCCAAATTCGCCTCAGAATAAACCTTTTCCGCAAATTTCGAAATCAGATAGAGTTTACCCTTCATCTGAGACATGAAATCTTCCAAACTGTCATAAAAATAAATCTCAAGCTTATCCCAGTAGTCCAAACCAGCCCGCTTCATCTTCCGATCATCAATCGGAAATCCCATCGGTTTGATGATGTGGAGGGGAGAATTGGTCGCAGCGCAAGTACGCGCAATGTTACCTGTATTTTGTGGAATCTGAGGTTCAAATAATACAATGTGATTTGTCATGACTGGCTTCCTTTTATCATTGCAAAAAAATAGCCACACTGCCCGGAGTCAAGCTCAGCAAACAGCGTGGTTAAGGCATCGTTAACTTACCTCACAACAGGTTTGAAGTAAATCAGCGAAACTACTTCCTTAGTATAACACTTTCAGAATCATTGTCAATAGAAACGACTTGATTTTTTTACTTTTTTTGATGATACTTTCATGTTTGGTCATTCCCTTTCTGAAAAGGTATGGTAAAAGAACCAAATCACTTCAAATCGGAGACATCGTTATAGAAGTTAAACAAATGTAGCTTCAAAAACTTGAAAAAGGCCTTTCTTCCCCTAAAAATCGCCTTAGCAAGTGCATTTTTTGCTAAAAAAGGGTATGATAGTTACATCATGAAAAAGTAGGTTTTTATATGAAAATTGTCCTTGTTGGTGGAGGGAAAGTTGGTTTCGCCCTCTGTCGTTCACTGGTTGCAGAAAACCATGACGTTGTCCTCATCGAACAAGATGAGGCTGTCCTCAATCACATTGTCAGTCGCTTTGATATCATAGGTCTCCTTGGAAATGGTGCTGACTTTGCCATCTTGGAGCAAGCCGGTGTTCAAGAGTGTGATATCTTTATTGCTCTAACCGAATACGATGAAGTGAATATGATTTCAGCGGTACTTGCTAAAAAAATGGGCGCTAAAGAAACCATCGTTCGGGTACGAAATCCTGAATACTCCAATGCCTATTTTAAAGAGAAAAATATTCTTGGATTCTCACTTATCGTTAACCCAGAACTCCTAGCAGCGCGTGCGATTTCAAATATCATTGATTTCCCTAATGCCCTCTCTGTCGAACGATTTGCTGGAGGTCGGGTCAGTCTCATGGAGTTTGTTGTCAAGGATTCTAGCGGTCTTTGTCAAATGCCAATCTCAGACTTCCGTAAAAAATTTGGGAATATTATTGTCTGTGCTATGGAGAGAGATCATCAACTTATGATCCCAAGTGGTGATGTTACTATCCAAGACAAGGATAGGATTTTTGTTACGGGAAATCGTGTAGATATGATGCTTTTCCATAACTATTTTAAATCTCGTGCAGTGAAAAGCTTGCTTATCGTTGGAGCTGGAAAGATCGCTTATTATCTTCTCGGCATTTTAAAAGACAGTCGCATTGATACCAAGGTCATCGAGATCAATCCTGAAAGAGCTCGTTTCTTCAGTGAAAAGTTTCCCAATCTCTATATTGTCCAAGGAGATGGAACTGCAAAAGACATTTTGCTGGAAGAAAGTGCTCCCCACTATGATGCAGTCGCAACCTTGACTGGGGTTGATGAGGAAAATATCATCACCTCTATGTTTCTTGACCGTGTTGGCGTCCATAAAAATATCACCAAGGTCAACCGAACAAGCCTTCTAGAGATTATCCACGCGCCTGATTTTTCGAGTATCATCACACCAAAAAGCATCGCAGTGGATACCATTATGCACTTTATCCGTGGTCGAGTAAACGCTCAGTATTCAGATCTTCAAGCCATGCACCATCTCGCAAATGGTCAAATTGAAACTCTCCAATTCCAAATCAAGGAAGCTAATAAAATGACTGCCAAACCTCTATCACAGTTGAAATTGAAAAAAGGGGTTCTCATTGCAGCCATTATCCGAAAAGGAAAAACAATCTTCCCTACTGGAGAGGATATGCTTGAGGTGGGAGACAAGTTACTCGTGACGACCTTATTGCCAAATATCACCAAAATTTATGATTTGATTGAGAGGTAAAAAATGAATAAAAGTATGATTCGTTACCTCCTCTCAAAACTTCTCTTGATTGAGGCTGTTCTTCTCTTAGTTCCTGTTAGTGTAGCGATCTATTACCAAGAATCCAGTCAAGTATTTATCGCTCTCTTTTCTACGATTGGAATTTTAGTCCTTCTCGGTGGTCTAGGCGTTTTACGGAAACCGAAAAATCAGCGGATTTATGCCAAGGAAGGGGTCTTAATTGTTGCTCTCTGTTGGATTCTATGGTCTTTCTTTGGTGGCCTCCCCTTTGTCTTTTCAGGACAAATCCCAAGCGTCATTGATGCCTTCTTTGAAATCAGCTCTGGATTTACGACTACAGGAGCAACTATCCTGAACGATGTTTCCGTTCTCACTCGTTCCCTCCTCTTCTGGCGAAGTTTCACCCACTTGATCGGAGGGATGGGGGTACTCGTCTTTGCGCTTGCCATTATGGACAATGCCAAGAATAGTCACTTGGAGGTGATGAAGGCTGAGGTCCCTGGTCCTGTCTTTGGTAAGGTCGTATCCAAACTAAAGAACACTGCCCAGATCCTCTATCTGCTTTATCTGGCTCTCTTCTCCCTTTTTGTGGTTATCTACTACCTAGCAGGCATGCCTCTCTATGATAGTTTTGTCATCGCTATGGGAACGGCAGGAACTGGGGGCTTTACCGTCTATAACGACGGAATTGCCCACTATGGTAGCTCACTCATCACCTATCTAGTTAGTATCGGAGTTCTGGTTTTTGGAGTTAACTTCAATCTCTACTACTACCTCATGCTCCGTCGGGTTAAGGCTTTCTTTGGAGATGAAGAACTACGAGCATATATCATCATTGTCCTAGTTTCTACCGGCTTGATTACGCTTAATACGCTCCACCTCTACCAAGGTGTCTCTAAAAGTGTTGAAATGGCCTTCTTCCAAGTTTCCAATATCATCACAACAACAGGTTTTGGTTACGGAGATATTACCAACTGGCCCCTCTTCTCCCAATTTATCCTCCTCTTCCTCATGGGAATCGGTGGATCAGCTGGCTCAACTGCAGGTGGTCTTAAGGTGATCAGAGGACTTATCCTCTCTAAAATCGCAAAAAATCAGATTTTGTCCACTTTATCTCCTCACCGTGTTTTGACTCTACACGTCAATAAAACTGTGATTGATAAGGATACCCAGCACAAAATTCTTAAATATTTTGCTATCTATATGATGATCATTCTCTCTCTCATCTTTATCGTCAGTCTTGATAGTAATGATTTTCTAGTCGTGACCAGTGCGGTCTTCAGCTGTTTTAACAATATCGGACCTATTCTAGGCACAACCTCGAGTTTTGCCATCTTTAGTCCCATCTCTAAAATCCTCCTCTCCTTTGCAATGATTGCAGGTCGCTTAGAGATATACCCAATTTTGCTGCTCTTTATGAACCGTACCTGGTCTAAACGTTAATTACAATACAATCCCCCTTTTACAAGCTAGTAGAAGGGGAATTTTTCTATTAAAAATGAGAAGACCTTTCGGTCCTCTCCTAATTTGTTTAATCTTTAAGAACTTTCTTGTAACGAGCAAGTTCTGCTTGGTTAGCCCAAACATAGTGACCTGGACGAATTTCTACCATAGATGGCTTATCTGTCTCATAGTCATGTTGGTCAGGATCGTAAACTTTCAAGACCTTCTTGCGTTCCAAGATTGGATCTGGAATCGGTACAGCAGATAGAAGTGCTTGAGTGTATGGGTGGACGGGATTGTTAAACAACTCCTCTGTCTCCGCCACTTCGACGATAACTCCCTTATAGATAACCGCGATACGATCTGAGATAAAGCGAACAACTGACAAGTCATGCGCGATAAAGAGATAGGTCAAGCCCAACTCTTTTTGGAACTTCTTGAGCAAGTTCAAGACTTGCGCACGCACTGATACGTCCAAGGCTGAAATTGGCTCATCCGCAATAACGAAATCAGGTTCCATCACAAGGGCACGGGCAATCCCGATACGCTGGCGTTGACCACCAGAAAACTCGTGTGGATAACGGGTCAAGTGTTCTTTCAAAAGTCCAACTTCATGAATCATCTTTTGAACTTTTTCTTTTCGATCTTCTTCGTCTTTAAACAAGTGATAGTTGTAAAGACCTTCAGAGATGATATAGTCAACTGTTGCACGCTCATTCAAGCTCGCTGCAGGGTCCTGGAAAATCATCTGGATACGACGAATCAAGTCTGATGATTCTTTATGAGATTTTTTCCCATTAATCTTATGACCATCAAAGATGATCTCACCTTTACTAGTATTATTTAAACCAATAATGGCACGACCAATCGTTGTTTTCCCACTACCAGACTCACCTACAAGAGAGAATGTTTCTCCCTTGTTGATAAAGAAGTTGGCGTTTTTAACCGCGACAAACTTCTTACTTCCTTCACCGAAGGAAATTTCTAAATCTTTAATTTCTACTAATTTTTCAGACATTTCCTTCCTCCTAGTCTTCTAGATGAGCAAAGCCCATTTTATCACGAATCTTGTCATGCAAATCTGCAATGACTCCAGGTTTTTCAACTTTAGGAGCATTCTCATGAAGCAACCAAGTCTTAGCCCAGTGAGTATCAGTGACTGAAAACTTAGGTGCTTTCTCTTCAAAATCAATTTGCATCGCATAATCTGAACGAAGGGCAAAGGCATCACCTTTCAACTCAGTATAAAGAGACGGTGGTGTTCCTGGGATAGAGTACAATTCCCCTTTATCATCAGCAAGCTGTGGCAAGCTAGACAAGAGACTCCAAGTGTATGGATGACGTGGATCGTAGAAGACTTCCTCAACAGTACCGTATTCTACAATTTCCCCAGCATACATAACCGCTACCTTATCGGCAATACTTGCTACCACACCAAGGTCATGGGTGATAAAGATAATGGTAAAGTGGTACTCATTTTGCAAGGTTTTAAGCAAATCAATGATTTGCGCTTGAATGGTTACATCAAGGGCCGTTGTTGGCTCGTCACAGATCAAGATATCTGGACGACAGGCAAGGGCAATCGCAATAACGATACGTTGGCGCATCCCTCCAGAATATTGGAAAGGATACTCTTCAAAACGTTTTTCAGCATCTGGGATTCCGACCTTGTTCATATAGTCGATTGCCATCTCTTTGGCTTCCTTAGCTGTTTTCCCTTGGTGTTTAATGATCACTTCAGTGATTTGGCTACCGATTGTATTGATTGGATCCAAACTTGTCATAGGGTCTTGGAAGATGGTCGCAATTTTAGCACCACGAATCTTCTCCCATTCCTTGTTAGAAGTAAGAGCAGTCAAGTCTTGTCCACGATAGTCGATGCTTCCTTGGGCAATACGTCCATTGTCTTCTAACATCCCTGTAAAGGTTTTTGTTAAAACAGATTTACCAGAACCGGACTCACCTACCAAGGCAAGAACTTCTCCTTCAATCAAGTCTAGAGAAACTCCTCGGATAGCCGTCAGAACTTTGTCACGAACGTCAAATTCCACGACAATATCACGAGCAGTCAAAATTACATTACTTTCTTTTGTCATGTCTACTCCTATCTATGTGTACGTGGATCACTAGCATCCGCTAGGTTTTGACCAACAACGAAAAGAGATAGAGATACCAAAATCAAGGTTGTCAATGGAATCCAGAACAAGTAAGCGTTGGTCGTAACGTTTTGTGAGTAATCTGAGATCAAACGTCCCAAACTTGGCACTGTTACAGGCAATCCCAATCCAAAGAAGGAAAGGAAGGCTTCATAAGAGATGAAGCTTGGCAACATCAAGGTCATTGTAGAAACAATAACAGATACCAATTGCGGCATGATGTTTTTAACAATGATTTTAAAGGTTGGTGTTCCAAGTGTTTGGGAAGCAAGGTTGTATTCCAAGTCACGGTAACGCATGATTTGGATACGAATCATATAAGCAATCCCAATCCAAGTTGTCACACTCATGGCAAAAATCAAATTCCAGAAACCAGCACCAATTGAGTAAGTCAAGACAATGACAATCAAGAGAGATGGAATGTTTGAAATAATGTTATAAACTTCCATCATGACACGGTCTACAGATTTTGAAATTCCCCAGATTCCACCAACAATAACCCCGATCACAAGGTTGATAAAAGTTGCAATTACAGAGATGAGGATAGAGTTACGCGCACCAAACCAAACCCCGTCAAACAAGGATTTACCATTGCTATCTGTACCAAACCAATGTTCAGCATTGGGCTTGATAAAACGAGCACTAAAGTCATTGACCTTACTTACATCGTTGAAGTCAAAATCTGAGAACATTGGGTAAATAAAGCTCATCAAGATAATGGCAACCAAAATCCCCAACATAATGACTGTTGATTTTTTCTTTAGAAATTGTCTAAATACAGAACCCCAGTATGAATAGGCAGGAGCATCAATTGTTTCAGAGGCAAAATCGTCACGTTTTACGAACTGAAATTTTTCTTTTCCGATTGTTGACATTATTTGCCTCCTTTCTCTGTCAATTTAATACGTGGATCAAGCATAGTCATCCAGATATCTCCTACAAAGAGTGAGAAGATAGAAATACATGTGAAGATGAAGACGAGACCAACTACCATTGAGTTGTTGGATGCCTTAACAGAGTCAATCAACATTTTACCCATACCTGGGAAGGCGAAGACTGTTTCTGTCAATGTTGCACCACCAATAACTCCGATTACGGCACCAGGAATACCTGAAACCAAAGGAACCATGGCATTTTTAAAGATGTGTTTATTTGAAATTTCTTTTTCAGACAAACCTTTGGCGCGAGCAAAACGTACGAAGTCTTGAGATTGCAAGTCGATCATGTAACGACGAATCCAGATAGCCGTACTTGGAGCACCCAATAGACCTAAAATAACTGCTGGCAGGACATAAGAACGCCAATCTCCAGCCCCCAAGATAGGGAATGAGTCTGGCAGACCGATAGATGATCCAATCAAGCGCACAATATATACCAAGGCAATCGTTGGAAGGGCAAGCAAGAAGGTCAGAGCACCTGTCGAGAAGCTGTCAATCCAAGTATTCTTGTGGCGAGCCATAGCAGATCCAAGTGGAATAGCGATAGCATACGAGATAATCAAACCAATCAAACCAGCAACAGCTGAACTTGCAATCATAGATGGATATTGGTAATTGCTTTCTGTAGCCGTGTAAGGATCGTCCTTACCATAGTTTGCCACCTCACGTGCGTCTGCTTGACTTGGTGATTTGTAGGTACGAGAGTAGATATCTACAGATGAAGTCTTTTTACCTGTAGGGAATTGAACTTCTGATGTCTTAGTTTGTCCCTGACCTTGGGTGATAACTTGAAGCACTGGTGTGTTTGCATAAGTTGGGTAAGAATCACCTAAGTTAACGTTTACAAAGTTTTGGTGTACAAATGGGAATTGGTTGTTGAAATACAAAAGATACTTATGTTTTGTACCTGAACCAACCAATGACCAACCGATAGCAGGGTCATTTTCAAAACGAAGATAGCGTTGCAAGTTTGGATTTTCAGGGTCTTGAATCTTGTTTGTATGATCAATATCAATCAAGTTGGCATAGAATTTGAAAACACGTTCAAAAATCGGAATTTCACGCGTAGCATAGAATTGACCACTTTCTGAGAATACACCTAGCGTCCAACCATTTCCTAGTTGGTTGATGTATTTTTCGTAGATTGCCTTGTTGGTATCATTGGCATCTACTGTTACAGATGAGTCTATCGTGCTAGCTTTTTCTTGCAACTCCTTGGTATCGTAGTACTCGATATAGCCCATCCGCTCATAAACGGTATTTTCATAATTATCCCGCTTGTCCGGCGTCGTTGCAATCTTGTTATAGTTGGTATCCTGCTTGAAAATCAATTTTCGAGGAACCATCGTATAGATAATTGTGTAGGTCAATGTTGTCACCAAGAAAATAGACAACAATGAACGCAATACACGCATAAAAATATATTTCTTCATATCGTTTCCTTTTAAAATCCCAAAAGAACCTTCTCCTCATGGAGAGAAAGTTCTCTTGAGAGTTATTTATTTAACGTGGTTAGCCAATTCTTTTTGAACTTTTTCGTTTGATTCTTTTTTCTCTTTGAGCCATTTTTCACGAGCTTGTTCATAGTCAGCTTTTGTTACAACCTTATCTTGTAACTGAATATACTTGAAGTATACGTCTGATCCCTTATCTCCAGATTGACTGTAAGATGCTGTGAATGGTACAACACGAGAAATGATTGGTGCAGCACCACTTGATGACATAGCTGGCAAGAAGAGTGAGCTATCTGTCAACCAAGCTTGGGCAGCCGCATATTTTTCATAACGAACATTCAAGTCGTTGGTTTCCTTAGCAGCTTCATCAACTAGCTTATCGTATTCTTTCAAACCAACTTGAGCCGCTGCAGCATTATCTGCACCTTCGTAACCCATGTATGTTTTTGTTTGTTCAGCATTCGTTGTCTTCAAGATATCAAGGTAAGTTGATGGATCTTCATAGTCAGGGTTCCATCCAACAGCACCTGAAAGATCCCAATCTTCTGCTGCTGCGCTAGCTGCGTAGTAAGTGATGTTGTTCAACTCATCTTTAGAAATTTGTTGGATATCAATGACTACGTTGCCTTCACCAAGTACTGTTTCAACAGATTGTTTGAAGGATTGGATACGTGCAATATAGGCTTTAGAAGTTTGGTCTACTGGGATATCCAAGTGGATAGGGAATTTCACACCTTCTGCTTCCAATGCAGTTTTAGCTTTGGCAAATTCTGCTTTAGCTTTATCGGCGTTGAAGAGTCCATCTTGACCATCCGCAAAGTTTACGTTCTTCCATTCATCACCATAAGCAGCCATCTTTTCAGTTACCAAGTCACCGAAAGTTTTTTCGCCTGCTGAGACAAAGGTAGGTTTCACAAAGAGGTTACGAACTGCAAGAGGAGCGCCTTCTTTACCATTAATTTGTGCTGAGTAAGACGTACGGTCAAAGGCAAAGTTCAAAGCCTGACGGAAATCTTTGTTAAGAAGGGCTTTCTTAGTAGAAGTCTTCTCCTCGTCAGTTGTCTTAGAAGTGTATTTGTATCCTTGACGGTCAATATTCACACCCAAACCACCAATACCAGGTCCTGATGGATTGTAGTAGATATTTTCCTTGTAGCTTTCTGCTACCTTAGAGTAGTTTGAACTTGTAGGGAAGAGACGGGCATAGCTATAAGCTCCGCTTGTAAAGTTACGCTCAAGCGACTCTTGGTCTGATCCATCATAGAAAGCAAGAGTAACTTTATCGAGATGAACATTGTCTTTGTCCCAGTAGTTTTCATTTTTAGCGAACTCGATAGAAGACTTAGCAGTCAACCCTTTCAGCAAGAATGGACCATTGTAAAGCAAGGATGTAGGGTCTGTTGCTTTAGCAAAGTCAGCTCCTTTTGATTTTTCAAAATCTTCGTTCAATGGCCAGAAGATTGAATAAGCCATCTTAGAGTTCCAGTATGGTTCTGGTTGGTTCAAAGTATACTCAAGAGTATAATCATCAACTGCCTTTACACCTACTGAAGAAAAATCTTTTGAATTGCCTGATAAATAATCAGACAAACCTTTAACAGAATTTTCTGCTAGGTAAAGAGCTTCTGACTTGTTATCAGCTGCGTGTTTCAAACCATTTACAAAGTCTTTGGCAGTAACTTCTGCGTACTCTTCTCCGTCAGATGTCATCCATTTGACTCCTTTACGAATCTTGTAAGTATAAGTCAAACCATCTTTTGAAACGGACCAGTCTTCTGCAACTGCAGGAACTAGGTTCCCATACTTATCGTTTGTGAAAAGACCATCGATACCATTTGAAGTGGCAACCTTAGTACTTTGTTTCCCTGAAATGAGGTAATCCAACGTTTCTGGATCAGCTGTATAAACATAACCATAATTTTTTGGCGCTGTTGAATCAGATGATTTTGAAGAACCGCAAGCAGCTAAAACGCCAGTTGCTAATAGGGCAATTCCTGCTGCGACAAATACTCTACTTTTTTTCATGTTTTTAACTCCTCTTGAAAAATTTAGGCTTATTGGAAATTATAACATATATCTTTTAAAAAGTAAACGAATTTTCAGAATATTTAGGCGCATTTCCTCAAAAAACTTCTATTTGTCAAAATTTCTACATTCTTTGTTTGTTTCTGCAAGAAATACTTTCTAGTCTGACCCTCTTTAGAATGGGATTTTTACAAGCTTTTTCTCACTTCTTCGATCATCATCTGTTTTCCTAAATTGGATTTTAGAATAAGAAACTATTGACGGGAAATGATTTTCAAGGTATAATAATAAACGTTGAGGCGGTATAGCCAAGTGGTAAGGCACGGCTCTGCAAAAGCTTGATCGTCGGTTCAAATCCGTCTACCGCCTTTCAGTACCTGAATTAACAGGAATTAACCAAATGAAAAGCTCGTAAAACCGGGCTTTTTTATTATTCCTAATAAGTGGGGATAACTGAACCTACCATCTAGATTTACAAAAAGCAGTGACTCAAGTCACTGCTTTATTCTGTTTCTTCTTCAGGTTCTAGTTCTGTGATTTGAACTTTTACCTTGGTAACACGTCCATTTTTCACCTTATCGTTGGTCAGGACGACTTGCTTGTTTTGACTGACCAGTTGGTAACTGATTTTCTCAGTGGTTGGAATCGTACCAACACCCGTCAAATAATAACCGGCGATGGTATCCACATCATCGCTTTCTAGTTCGACACCAAAGTAGTTATTGAAGTCGTTAAGATTCATGGTTCCCTGTGCAATATAGGTGTCCTCACCGATTTGATGGACTTCGATTTCTGCCCTATCGGTCTCGTCATCAATCTCACCGACAATCTCTTCTAAAAGATCTTCCAGAGTTACCAAACCAGCCATACCACCATATTCATCGAGCAAAATGGCCATTTGTCTTTGGGTATTTCGCAATTCTTTTAGCAAGTCATCCACAAAAATAGTTTCAGGAACAAAGAGTGGATCTTGTAAGATCTTCTTCCAGACAATATTTTCAAAGCCATCTGCATAGGCAGCGTTTAGCAAACGCTTGGTATGAATCAAACCAATCACATTGTCCTTATCCCCATCATAAACAGGGATACGTGAGAAATTTTGCTTTAGAACACTTTGGATAATGGTTTGACTATCATCCTGAATATCCACCATAAAGGCATCTGTCCGAGGAACCATGACTTCTCTCGCCATCAGCTCATCTAGAGAGAAGATCCCTTGTAACATCTCGATTTCGTCTGCATCCAAAGTTTCCTCACTTTTGGTCAACATGTACTCAATTTCATCTCGAGTCATTTTTTCATCCGCATCATCAAAGGTCATTGGCGTTAAACGACTCAAGAGATTGGTTGAAGCAGATAACAACCAGACAAAGGGACTGACAATTTTCCCCAAGCCAATAATGACTGGTGCGGTTCGGATGGCCAAGGTATCTTTCAGATTTAGAGCGATTCTCTTGGGATAGAGTTCCCCAAAAACAATAGAAATATAGGTCAAAAACGCTAAAGATAGAAAACTTGCAATAGCGTAAGCTGTTTCACTATTTCCTATCCAAGATGCGATTTCGCGTCCTAGAGTGTCTGCTAAACTAGCCCCTGACAAGATGGTAATTAACGTGATACCAACTTGAATTGTTGATAAAAAGTGGTTAGGATTTTCAAGTACCTTTAACAAACGAATGTAACGTTTGTCTCCCTCTTCTGCCTTTTGTTCCACTCGGGAACGGTTTAGTGACACCATCGCCATTTCAGTGGCTGAGAAAAAAGCATTTAACAAGGTCAAGATAAATAACAATACAAACTGTAGCAACAAATTCTGACTGCTCGGGTCTTCCATAGTCCTTCTCCTAAAATAGTATCTTGTGTTCCATTATATCATAAAATCCCTCAGGATTCACATTATTTTTCATTTAAACAACAACTCCCCTGCCTCTAGAAGACAAAGGAGCTGTTTTTATAGTATCTATTACTTCTAATCTGTCACTGTTACTTGCCCTGTTCGGTAATCAAGCTGGATTCCCTTTTGAACATTGGGGATTAGGACATTGAATTCCAATTCGCCATCTGAAGACTTGGCTTCGATTTGTGAAGCGGATGGAACTAAGTCCTCATTTGTCGCATAGTGGAGCGTCACCCGATAACGGACTCTCTTATTTTGGTCCAAGACTTTTCTGACCAAACTCTCATAGTAGTTCTGACCTGTCGAATCTTCAGCCTGAGCCTGGTTGGCCCAAGCTGTCTGGACTGCAATGTTCTTGGGATTGCTAGTAGAGGCATCAAAACCATCCAAACCACCTATCAAGGCATAGCCCAGCAGGTGTCCTCTATCAACTGCATGTGTGTAGGTTCCCTTTAGATTCTTAACCTGATGCCATCCTGGTGGCGTCCAAGAGGTTGAGCCATTTCCAGTCTCTTCACGATTCTTATACTGCCGAGTCGCTTTGGATAAGATGGCATTGGCAACAGTTGGAACTGTTTCTTTTCCCACTGTCTTTGTTTTATTATCCGCATAGGGTTTGCTTGAAACCTTGGCATCTAGATTGGTTTTATTGCCATTGACAACAAAGGCCCCTGCTCCATTCCACTCGAGATTACCCTTGATTTGGTTTTTGATTGACTCGGTTAAGACACTTTCTGCCAACTCCTGACTGGGTGCTTCTGAAGCTTGTTTTTTCTGATTAACCTTGGTTCTAGGGTTATTTGGTGCTGACTGCATCTGCTTGATGTAGTAGCTTCCAGCAGCCAAGAGTAAGAATAGAAGTAATCCTATCAGAGCTTGTCTTGTTTTTTTGTCCATTTTTCTCCTTATTTCTTTAGAAAAAGGCTGGTCTCCCAGTCTAATTTCCTGTAAATTTGCTAATCAATTCCTGCCACTTTGCTGGAGACAAGATTGCCCATGGATCCTGCCCCTTTCCTAGGATGCCATAACCAACCATCAAGCCGATTCCTAATGCCAGGAAGCCTAGCAATAGTACGATAAAAATCAACAGTAAACGACGGAGTACATAGCGTAAGTTTTTATTCTTCTTCATCATTTGCCTCGATTCGCTGAATCTTCGCTCCTAGCTGAGCTAATTTCTCATGGAAACGGTAGTAACCTCTATCAAGGTGGACTAACTTACCGACAACTGTTTCTCCCTGCGCCACCAGACCTGTCAAAATCAAAGCAGCACTAGCGCGAAGGTCCGTTGATAGAACTTCTGCCCCCTGTAAAGCCTGTCCCCCAACAATACGAGCTGTGTCACGGATAATCTCTGAATGCAAGCCCATACGGCGCATTTCCTCTAAGTGTTGGAAGCGATTCTCAAACACCGTTTCCACCATGGTGGATTCCCCTTTTGCGACTGTCATCAGAGCTGTAAATTGTGCCTGCATATCTGTTGGAAATCCTGGATGTGGTAAGGTTTTTACATGAACAGCCTTGAGATTTTCAAGTTGAGAACGAACACGGATGCCTTCTGACTCCTCTGTCACTTCAACGCCCATTTCAAGTAGTTTTGAAATCAAGGGGCGATTGTGTTCCCAGACTGCATCACGAACGAGGACATCTCCACCAGTCATAGCTGCCGCCACCATAAAGGTTCCAGCTTCGATACGATCCTGCACGACATTGTGGGTCGCACCATGGAGTTCCTCGACACCAGTCACTGTGATGGTTTCGGTACCAGCTCCCTTGACCTTGGCTCCCATTTCATTAAGGAGAATAGCGAGGTCAACAATTTCCGGCTCACGCGCAGCATTTTCAATGACCGTCACACCATCAGCTAACGTCGCTGCCATCATGAGGTTTTGTGTCGCACCGACACTAGGAAAGTCCATGTAGATATGAGCGCCACGCAAGCGTTCTGCCTTAGCTTCGATGTAACCAGCTGTCTGGGTTATCTTTGCCCCCATAGCTTCCAAACCTTTGAGGTGAAGGTCGATGGGACGACTCCCGATGGTACATCCCCCTGGCATAGAAACTTTGGCATGGCCTACACGAGCAAGGATTGGTCCCAAGACGACGATCGATGCACGCATCTTGCTGACATACTTGTATGGAGCTTCTTCAGTGATATCACCAGTCGCATCAACCTCGACAACATGTGCTTCCTCATCAAAGTCCACCTTGGCATTCAGACCTCGAACCACTTGATTCATGGTGAAAACATCTGACAAGATTGGGACGTTCTGCAAGACTGTCTCACCCTTGCTTGCTAGAATAGTCGCTGCCAACAAGGGCAAGACTGCATTCTTTGCTCCCTCGATCGTCACACTCCCGACCAGACGATTATCTCCGCCTTGAACCACAATTTTTTCCATAGTTGTTTCCTTTACTTTTGATTTTATAATAGTCCTCTAAGTGTTTCTTGCCACAGTTGGTACAAACTGATAAAGAATGAACTCAAGATATAGCCCATCACAATACTAAAGAAGCCTACCAACAAACGAACTTTTTTTGTGTTAGTAGCGGTCACTTTTAAAACCTTTTCCCATCTCACAAGATCCTTCAAAAGGTAAAAACTCAAATAAATAAAGAGTATATGACTACTTAGAGTGAATAATAATTGAACCATTTGACTATTATACCATCTTATCCGCTTGCGCGCTAGTTTTCAATTTTTCTACGAATTAGGGATTGTTTTTAAGGTAATCAATTGCATCCTGCAAGGTCTTAACCGGAACGATTTTCATCTCCGTTTTGATCGTTTTAGCAGCTTCTAGGGCTGTTTCATAGTTACTTTTCGCATTGGGATCTGCTTTTTTTGCTTCCTCGGTGACTGGATTGTCAGGAGCAAAAAAGATGTTGGCTCCCTGACGAGAGGCTGCAACCACTTTTTTGTCAATTCCACCGATGTCACCAACATTCCCATCACGATCAATAGTTCCCGTTCCCGCAACGATGCGACCATTACGAAGTCCTGGATCTGCTATCTGGGTGTAAATAGCGAGGCTAAACATGAGACCGGCACTTGGCCCGCCGATACCAGCTGTTGAAAAGCGAATTGGAACGTCACTGGTCACTTCTGTACGGTCAATCAAACCAATCCCAATACCGTTTTTCCCGTTTTCGAGAGTGATAATTTTACCTTCTGCAGACTTGACTTTTCCGTCTTCCTCATAGGTTACCTTGACCGTATCCCCTAATTGTTGAGAATTAACATAATCGACCAAGTCTTTTGAACTGTCAAATGTTTTGTCATTAACAGCCGTCACGGTGTCTGCTATGTTCAGAATGCCCTTAAAAGTTGAATTGTCCGTCACGGTCAAGACATAAACTCCCAGATACTTGAGTTCAATATCCTTACCAGCGGTCTTCAATCCTTGATACTTGGCCATGTTTTGAGAAGTTTGCATGTAGAACTGATTAATCCGCATAAATTCTGCATCAGTAGAGCCACCCGTAGTCTCCTTGGCACTTCTAATATCTGTGAAAGGTGTTAACCAAGCATAGACAAGATGCGATAGGGTTGCATGTCGAATGCCGACTGTTACAAACTGGTAAGCTCCTGCTTCTGTGTCTTCTGTTTCATTGACTTTCAAAACGCGACGAATATCTTCCGCTCCACCCGGAACTTCTATGTAGTAAGGTAAAGGTACTACAAAGGCTAAAAAAGTCAATACTAGTGCTAGGATGACATATAAGGGCCATCTAGTTTTTTTCTTCATGTTCTAATTCCTCCACAACACTGTTTGGGACATATTGCTGAATCTCCTGACCAAACTTCAGAAGTTCTCTCACGGCTGAAGAGCTAATATAAAGATGCTCCTGGCGACTATATAGATAAATGGTTTCGATTTCTGGAGCCAGTTGATGATTGTAGTAGTCAAAGCTAGACTCGTATTGCAAGTCGGTGGCATTTCGCAAGCCACGGACAAGGGTCTTAGCCCCCAGTCTTCTTGCAACATCGACGACTAGTTGGTCATGAGAAGCCAGCACCTCTACATTAGCTAAATGCGCCACCGCTTTTTTGACTGCCCGTTTGCGATTTTCAACAGGGAGAAAACCTTGTTTGTGGGGATTGTAGAACACCCCGACATAGAGCTTATCAAAGAGTTTGCTGGCACGTTCAATGATATCCAGATGTCCATTTGTCATCGGATCAAATGAACCTGTAAATAATCCAATTTTATCTGACATAGACCGTCACCTTACTAATCCCATATATTTTTTCCTTCCAGATACCTAAGCAGGCGATTTCTTCTGGGAGTTCTACAGACTTATCGGTTTCACAGACAACCATGATCTCTTCGGAGAAAAGGTTTCTTTCTGCCATTTTTTCGATATCTGCAACGATTTGTTCCTTGGCATAGGGAGGGTCTAAAAAGACCAGGTCAAAGGGACCTTTCACTTGCTCCAAGGCCCGTTCAGCCTCCATCTTTAAGAGCTGAAATTTGGAAACTTCCTTGGTCATTTGGATATTTTCAGCGATGATAGCTTGCGCCTTTCGATCCCGTTCCACTAAGACAGCATGGGACATCCCACGCGAGACTGCCTCAATGGATAAACCACCACTGCCAGCATAGAGATCCAAGACACGACCACCCTCAAAATAGGGACCTATCATGTTAAAGATAGCTCCTCTCACCTTATCAGATGTCGGCCTCGTCGTCTTGCCTTCTAGCGTCTTGAGAGGACGCCCCCCATAGATTCCTGATACGATTTTCATACCGTTTATTATACCAAATTATAGAAAAAAAGAGAAAGAAAACCGAACCTTGCGGTTCGATTCTCTACAAAATATTTTCGTACGTATCGCGAACTTCTTGAGGCCAAACACTGGTCTGAACCTCTCCGATGTGTTTCTTACGAAGAAGGAACATGGCCATCCGAGACTGTCCGATACCTCCACCGATTGTCAGTGGGAAAAGACCGTTAAGCAAGGCTTTATGCCATTCCAGCTCAAGACGATCTTCGTCTCCGGTAAGAGCCACTTGGCGACGAAGGGTATCCTCATCTACCCGAATCCCCATTGATGAAAGTTCAAAGGCACAACCAAGAGATTCGTTCCAAACGAGAATATCGCCATTCAACCCCTTGTAGCCATTTTCAGACTCTGTTGTCCAGTCATCGTAGTCAGGTGCACGGCCATCATGAGGTTTTCCGTCAGGCAACTCGCCACCGATACCAATCAAGAAGACTGCACCGAACTCTTTACAGATCGCATTTTCACGCTCTTTCGGTGTTAAATCTGGATAGCGTTCCACCAACTCTTCTGTATGGATAAAGGTGATTTGTTTTGGCAAGATGGATTCGATATCATAGCGGGCTTCTACGGCTAGCTCTGTCAGACGAATAGCCTTGTAAATCTTCTCAACGGTTTCTTTGAGATAGGCGATATTGCGTTGACCATTTGGGATAACCTTCTCCCAATCCCACTGGTCCACATAAACAGAGTGGGTCGCATCAAGCGAATCTTCGTCTGGACGAAGGGCCTTCATATGAACAAAAAGACCTTCACCTTCACCGAAACCAAAACGGGCTAAGGTGTGGCGTTTCCATTTGGCAAGTGAGTGAACGACTTCATAGGTTTCATCTGGAATCTGCAAAACCTTGACAGATACTGGATTTTCGACACCTGACAGGTTGTCCTGCATCCCATCTCCGACCTTGCTCAAGATAGGACCTTGAACTTCAACAACTTCTAACTTATCTTTCAAATACTGGGTAAAAGTGTTTTTGACAAAGGAAATTTCTTCTTGTTGATGAATAAAACTTTTCTTCATAAACAGCTCCTCAAAAATTAGTTAAAAGCATTATACACCTATTTCCAAGAAAAGAAAAGAGTAAATAAGAAAAAGTCAGTGCTCTTTTGAACACTGACTCTGACATTCATTAATCGTTTCGACCAAAGATTCGTAAGATGCTAAGGAAGAGGTTGATAAAGTCTAGGTAGATGCTGAGCGCCATTGAGATGACCCATCCTGTCGCGACTTGTCCTCGTGACTGCTCATAAACATAGCGAATCTTTTGGTTGTCCCAAGCAATCAAACCTGAGAAAACCAAGACCATGGCAATACTAATCATGTAGTCAAAGAAACTATTGGCTAAAAATAGATTCACAACCATGGCAATGATGAGACCAACAAGCGCTGCCATCAAAGCTCGTCCCATTCCACTCAAATCTTTCTTGGTGAAAATTCCGATTGTCGCCATGACAAAGAAGAGAAGGGCGCTGGATACAAAGGCTGACAAGACGGTCCCTGGTGTATAAAAGGCTACGACGAAACTCAGCGTAAAGCCATTTAAAACAGAATAAACTAAAAATACTGGGAGAGCTGCTGGGCTATTTTTGGCAGCCATGCTACTTGCAACAACGACCAGAACAAATTCTACAAAAGCTGCAATCATCAGCCAGAGAGAGCCATGCGTTAAAAAGTAGACCAATTGGGACTGAAAGACTGTCAACATCAAAGCTGACACGAGAGCCGATAGACCAATCCCAAGGCCCACAAAGGCGTAAACCTTAGCGTAAAATTGATTGAGGCCTGAACGTTCTTGAACAATCGTTTGATTCATTCTGATTCTCCTTTTTCTATAAATATGTCTTGATTATAACAAAGATTTTTAAAATTAGCTGAAATAAAACATCAATATACCTGCTGCAACTGCTACGTTGAGACTTTCTGCTCGGCCTTTCATGCCTATATGAACCAGCTGATCAGCACTCTCAGCCATGACAGAACTAATCCCCTGCCCTTCATTTCCCATGACTAAAACAAAGTTCTCTAGTGAAGAAAGCTCACGATAATCCTTTGAATCTCTCGATAAGGTCGTTGCTAGAATTGGCAAATTGCTCTTCTTTGCCTCTTCTACAAAGCTGACAAGAGGCATACGATAGATAGGCAAATGAAAATGACTTCCTTGCATGGAACGCAGGGTCTTGAGACTGTAGATATCTGCTGACTTGTCTGAAACAATAACCCCTGTAAAACCTGCGGCATCCGCCGTCCGAATCATGGTGCCCACATTGCCAGGGTCTTGAACATCCTCTAAAAATAGATACTTGCCCTGACGAAAATCAGGCAGTCCCACTTCTTCTTTTTGAATCACTGCAACAATCCCTTGAGGAGTTTGCGTATCTGCTAAATCTCGCAAAATCTCCTCTGAAACCCAAACAGTTTGAGGAAAAGCGACTAGCTGATCTCGGTAACTTTCTAAGGCAAAAATCTTCTCAATCGTTACTCCTGCTTGAACAGCTTCTTCAAACAAGTGCCAGCCCTCAATCAAATAAGCAGACTTTCGATATTTTTTTTGATGTAATTTCTTGGCATTTTTTACCACAGAATTGGCTTTTGAGGTTATAATAGTCATAGAAATATTATAACACAATCAAAGGGGTTTGGTATGCAAAAGGTTAGAATGATTGCCCAAGGCAGGGTGCAGGGTGTTGGTTTTCGCTGGGGTGTTTATACTTTAGCTCTTGAAATCGGTGGCATCACTGGTCGTGTCTGGAATAACGACGATGGCACAGTGGAAATTCTCGCTCAGGCAGACTCCTCTGCCACTATGGCAAAATTTATCCAAGAAATCCGAAAAGGTCCGACACCTTTTTCAAAAGTTACCTATCTAGATGTACAAATGAGCAACTTTTCATCCTATTCGGACTTCAAAGTCGCAAATTAGGTCTCTAGAACTATTGTATATTTTACAAAAAAACAGTAGAATAGAAAGGTATAATTTTTAAAGAAGGAATGAAAACATTGAAATCTATTAAACGTTTTGCCCTCTCTGCTATGGGAGTGGCTTTGCTACTCGTCTTGACAGGCTGTGTCCAAGTAGACAAAGCAACAGGACAACCCACAGGATTGATTTGGAATACCATCGGAGCACCTATGGCTGAAGCTATCAAGTACTTCGCTACTGATAAAGGTCTAGGCTTTGGTGTGGCTATCATTATCGTAACCATTATCGTACGTTTGATTATCTTGCCACTTGGTATCTACCAATCATGGAAGGCAACGCTTCACTCTGAAAAGATGAATGCCCTCAAACATGTCCTTGAGCCACATCAAACACGCCTCAAAGAAGCAACAACTCAGGAAGAAAAACTAGAAGCCCAACAAGCTCTCTTTGCAGCTCAGAAAGAACATGGCATCAGCATGTTCGGTGGTGTAGGATGTTTCCCTATCCTCATTCAAATGCCTTTCTTCTCTGCTATCTACTTTGCAGCCCAATACACTGATGGAGTAGCTAGCTCTACCTTCTTGGGTATCGATCTTGGTTCACCAAGTCTGCTCCTTGTCGCTTTCGCTGGTATCCTCTACTATCTCCAATCACTCCTCTCACTTCATGGAGTAGAAGACGAGATGCAAAGAGATCAACTAAAAAGAATGATTTACGTGAGTCCACTCATGATTGTCGTCTTCTCCTTCTTCGCACCAGCCAGTGTGACGCTTTACTGGGTTGTCGGTGGTTTCATGATGATTCTCCAACAGTTCATCGTTAACTATGTTGTTCGTCCAAAACTTCGCAAAAAAGTTCGTGAAGAATTTGCTAAAAACCCACCAAAAGCAAGTTCGTTTTCAACTGGAGGCGGACGCAAAGATGTCACTCCAAACCAAGCAACTGCGATCATGACCAATAAGAAACATAAAAAACGCAATGCTGGTAAACAACATTCTAGAAAATAAGAAAAAGGCTTAGCTGAGAGGCTAAGTCTTTTTGCATCACAAAAGCCCGATGTCTCCATCAGGCTTCTTTTTTATCCATGAACACGTTTCATGTAATCTTGGTAACTTTCTGTATCCATCAATTCCTTGGCATTCTTGACACGGTCTGCTGTTGGAGGTTTGACCCCTTCGAGCGAATAAGGAATTCCAAGTTCACGCCACTTGAACTCACCCATCGTGTGATAAGGCAAGATTTCAAACTTGTCAACATTTTTGAGGGTCTTGACAAACTTACCAAGTTCGATCAAATCCTCATCTCTATCTGTCAATCCTGGAACCAGCACATGGCGAATCCAAACAGGCTTCCCGATATCTGATAGGTACTGGGCACAGGCCAAGATGTTTTTATTGGTTTGGCTTGTGACAATCTTGTGCTGTTCTTCATTGATTTCCTTGATATCCAGGAGAACCAAGTCTGTCACCGCCATGAGTTTATTAAACTTTTCGAGATAACGTGGTTTGTTACGGAATGGAAGGGCACAGGTATCCAAGGTACAGTGGATTCCTTTTTCCTTGGCCTTGGTAAAGAGGGCAATTAGGAAATCAATCTGTAAGAGGGCTTCTCCACCACTAACAGTGATTCCTCCCTTGTCTCCCCAGAAACCACGGTAGCGAAGGGCTTCTGTCAAGACATCGTCTACTGTCCGTTCACGTGATTTATTGGTCTCCATAGCCCATGTATCAGGGTTATGACAGTACTGGCAACGCATGTGACAGCCCTGCAAAAAGACAATAAACCGAATCCCAGGGCCATCTACCGCCCCAAAACTCTCTGTCGAATGCACCATTCCTGTCACTTGTCCATAGTCAATTGTTTCTTCAGACATATCGTCACCTTCCTTGAAACCGTTTTATAGTTTTATTATATCACGAGTAAGGTGAAAAACAAGGTTTTTTTGTCTATTTTTTAGAAAGCAATCTGTTTTTCACTTTCATTTTCAATTTCTTTTACTGATCCGATTCAAAATCAAAACCATACAAGGTTGCAAAATAGTCCTCAGGACGCTCTGCACGGCGGATTTGGCGGGTTTTTCCTTCTTCGGTATAGAGGATTTCTGCCGAGCGTAATTTTGCATTGTACTGGTAACCCATGGAGAATCCATGTGCACCTGTATCATGAATCACTAGCAAATCACCGATTTCTGTATGAGGTAGTTCGCGGTTCACTGCAAATTTATCATTGTTTTCACAGAGTGAACCAACCACATCTACCACCTCAACTGGTCCATCTGGATGGGTCAGATTGGTGATATGGTGGTAGGCTCCATACATGGCGGGGCGCATGAGGTTGACTGCTGATGCATCCACGCCCAGATAGGTACGGTAGGTTTTTTTCTTATGAGTGACTCTTGTGACCAAAGCTCCGTGAGGCGCCAACATAAAGCGGCCTAATTCAGTAAAAATCTTGACCTGACCAAGTCCTGCAGGTGTGAGGACTTCCTCATAAACCTTACGAACTCCCTCACCAATCACAGCGATGTCATTTGGCTCCTGGTCTGGGCGGTAATTGACTCCGATTCCGCCGGAAAGATTGATAAAGTCTAGTGAAATGCCCAACTTTTCCTTGATTTCAACAGCCAATTCAAAGAGCTGACGCGCCAACTCTGGGTAGTAGAGATGGGTGACGGTATTGGATGCTAGGAAAGAGTGAATCCCAAAAGTCTTGGCTCCTTTTTCCTTCAAGATGGCAAAGGCTTCAAAAAGCTGGTCCTTGGTCATCCCAAACTTAGCCTCCCCAGGATTGTCCATGATATCTGTTCCTAGCTCAAAAACTCCTCCAGGATTGTAACGACAAGAGATGATTTCTGGAATGCCTGCCGCTCGCTCCAGATGTTCAATATCTTCAAAGGCATCCAAGTTAATGGTTGCGCCCAATTCACGCGCATAGGCATATTCCTTGTCAGGCGTGTTGTTAGAAGAGAACATGATCTCAGAACCGGGGAAATCCAGCTTATGGCTCATCAAGAGCTCCACGTAACTAGAACAGTCCACACCGCAACCTTCCTCTTTGAGAATTTTCAAGATGGCTGGGGTTGGAGTAGCCTTAACTGCAAAATATTCCTTAAAACCCTTATTCCAAGAAAAGGCCTGGTTGACGGCTCTTGCTTTTTCACGAATCCCCTTCTCGTCATACAAGTGGAAGGGAGTCGGGAACTCTGCAACAATTGTTTCTAAATCTTCTCGGCTGATAAATGGTGTTTTCATAAGCATCCTTCTATTCTGTTTGCAAAGAAAGGCTGGGACAATCGTTCCAACCTTTAGTTCTATCTCTTATTTGTCTTCGTCAAAGATATTTCCAATCTCAACATCGATGGATTGGTTCTTGACATCAATATTGGTTACTTTCAAGAGTGACTTGTAATCAAACTGCTTTTCACGTTCTTCTTGGGCATTGTCTGCAAAGACTGCGACACCAGCTAGTTCAGAGTCGAACTCACGCAAGAGACTAATCATACCGTTGACCGTTCCGCCACCTTTCAGGAAGTCATCCACGATCAAGACACGACTGCCTGCCTTGAGACTGCGTTTTGAAAGGAACATTTTCTCAATGCGGTCACCACTGGAACCTGAAACATAGTTGACGCTGACCGTTGAACCTTCGGTAATTTTCAAGTCACGACGCACAATGACAAATGGAACGTTGAGGACATTGGCAACTGCATTTGCGAGTGGAACCCCTTTAGTTGCTACTGTCATAACGGCATCGATTTTTTGGTCCATAAAGCTCTTGGCAATGATACGCCCAATATTTTTCAAAATGGCAGGCGTACTAAGCAAATCAGACAGGTAAATGTAGCCACCTGGCAAGATACGGTCGCTTTCTGAAAGTTTGTCACGCAAGTCTGCGATCATTTCTTTGGCTTCATGACTCGAAATTGATGGTGTAAAGATAACGCCACCACCTGCTCCAGTCACAGTCTGAATATGGCCGATTTCGATTTCCTCAAAGGCACGCTTGATAATCACGATGTCCTCTGAAATCGATGATTTAGCAGATTCGTACTTTTCTGCAAAGGTATTGAGACTTGTTAGTTTGTATGGATTATTAATCAAATAGTTGGAAATGACAACCATCCGATCACTTCTTCTTAATTTCATTTTTATTTACCATTCCATTTAATTTTGATATTTTATCCATTATACCACATTCACATAAAAAAACGAACATTATTGCGTAAAAAATGCTCGTTTTTCTTAAATTATTAATCTAAATCTGGTTTATAGAAGGAACGATTGTCCATAGCGAAGATTTTATTGGTCATCTCTCCTTTATCCACCAAAGCTAGAGCTGTTGACATCATCATCATGCTGGCATCTAGATTGTCAATCATATGGATAATCTCCGCCTCCATGATACGTGGACGGACTGGACTTCCATACTCCAGTAAGCCATGATGACTGAGGATAACATGGCGCAGTAGCACCACTTCTTCCCTAGTATCATCGATGCCTAGTTCCA
This sequence comes from Streptococcus oralis ATCC 35037, assembly GCF_900637025.1. Lineage (NCBI taxonomy): Bacteria > Bacillati > Bacillota > Bacilli > Lactobacillales > Streptococcaceae > Streptococcus > Streptococcus oralis. Next base: position 222,677 of record NZ_LR134336.1, on the reverse strand, counting down.
TGACTGTCTTGGTTATTTCACTATCGATGAGGGCGATATGGCCGATGAGATTGCCTCGAACTGTGTACTCCGTCTGATCGGGACCACTGAGTTCTAAAACCTTAGCCAAGTCGTGTAGCATAATCCCAGCATAGAGCAGGCTCTTGTTGAGCTGAGGATAGATATCGCTAATGGCATCTGCCAAACGCACCATGGTTGCCGTGTGAAAAGCCAAACCCGTTTCAAAGGCATGGTGGTTGGTCTTGGCAGCCGGATAGGAGTAGAATTCCTTATCATACTTGGTGTAGAGACTACGAACGATACGCTGCCAGACAGGATTTTCAATCTTGAAAATCATTTGCGACATGTAGTCACGAATTTCCTTGACATCAACCGGCGACTTGACCTTGAAATCAGCTGGATCATTGGGTTCCCCAGGCTGAGGCAAGCGAAGAGTAATTTGATTGACTTGAGGTGTATTATTATAAACTTCTCGACGTCCCTGCATGTGGACGACTTTCCCTGCGGTAAAGGCCTCAACGTTATGAGGTTGGGCATCCCAGAGTTTCCCTTCAATCTCGCCACTATCGTCTTGGAAGGTAAAGGCTAGGTAATTTTTCCCAGCACGCGTCTGTCTTAGGTCAGCTGACTTAATCAGGTAAAAACCTTCAAACAGCTCATCTTTTTTCATGTGACTAATCTTCATATTCTTCCTCATCTTCTTGGAAATGGAGTAGATCAAGCGCAGGCTCACCTTCTGATAATTCAATGTGACGGAGCGTCCGCTCGATAGCTGTGGTACGACGGTTTAATAATTCATCAATATTGCCAGAGGCATGTTGGAGATGCTTTTGTGCTTTGACCAGAATGCCACCAAACTTGCCAAACTCGGTCTTGACGCTGGCAAGAGTCTTGCTGATATGGTCGGCACTCTTTTGGATATTGAGAGTCTTGAAGCCAACTGATAGAGAGTTAAGCAGGGCTGATAGGGTACTTGGACCAGCAACAATAATCTGCTCCTCCCGTCTCAAATCATCAAAGAAGACCGGATTGCGGACGATCTCTGAGTAAAGTCCTTCTGTCGGAACAAACAAGACTCCAAAATTGGTCGTCCGAGGCGGCGCTATGTACTTGCTCTTGATATCCTTGGCAAAGCGCTTGACGCTTGCTAGGAGTGACTTACGACAGCGTTCGATTTCGTCCTTATCGCCTGCTTCATAGGCTTCTTCCAAGCGGTAATAATCCGCCAGTGGAAACTTGGAGTCAATCGGCAAATAGACATATTCCTGGTCGCCTTGGCCAGGTAACTTGATGGCGTACTCTACTCGCTCGCTAGAGTTTTCAACAGTTGCGTATTCTCGTTCGTACTGGGTAGGCGTCATGATGTCTTCGATGATTTGCCCCAGTTGCAATTCGCCCAGAATTCCTCGCGTCTTGGTTCCAGAGAGAACCTTGTTAAGAGCTCCGACATCACGGGCAACTGTCTGCATTTCTCCCAAACCTCGATTGACAGACTCCAGTTGCTTGGAAACTGTCTCGAAGGAAGCCTGCAAGCGCGTCTGCAAGGTCTTTTCCAACTTTTCCTCGACTGTCTGACGCATTTGTTCTAAACGTTGCTCATTTGATTCCTGCAGAGCTTGGAGGCGTTGGTCGGTCTTGTCCCTAGTTTGCAACAGATTATCTGTCATTTCTTGACGGACTTGCGTCAGGCCTTGGTGCAACTCCATTCTCACTTCTTGCAAACGGTCGCTGACAGCCACTTCCAAGTCTTTTTGATCCAGCTGGCTGGCTTGTCTGGCTTGTTCAAAGCGGTAATCCAGTTGATCTGAAAGATTGTCTGCCTGATCCTCCAAACTCTTGGCTAGGTACTTGTCTTGCTTATCCTGCCTTTGCCAAATCAGAAAGAGTCCAGCTAGGTTGACAATTAATAATAGTAATAATACAGTCTCCATCCTACCTCCTGTCCTTGCTATGTAGCACGACGACATAACCATCTGAGCAAGTTACCGAAACTTCCCTATCTATATATTCGTTAGAAGCATACACTTTTTTAAAGAAAAAATTTTCCTCTGTCAATTCGTACTTGGCACCAAGAATGGTCAGCTGGCTATCCCGAACAGGCATAAAGGCTAGATAATCGTAGTCTGAACGGGGCTCTAGCTGACTGGTTCCTTCTGGACAATAGGCAATCAAGTTTTGCCCATCCTCAATCGCTATCTGGCGCATATAGGGTGCCAACTTGGGATTGCTAGGCAGAAAGACATTAGCCAGCATATGATCAATACGACCACCCAAAGCCCCAAAAATGGTCACTTGGGCTTGAGGATTTTTTTCAAAAATCGTTAAAAGTGCTAGTTCCAGATCCGTATCATCCTTTTCTGGCTGGGCTTGAACAAAATGTTTGGCACGTTTTTGAATCAACTGACGTTCGTCTGCAGTCACCGAATCAAAATCCCCAACTGCTAGAGTGAGAGGCATATCTTCTTCCAAGACCCAGAGCGAACCGCGATCCACACCGACAAAGCAATCAAAATCCGTCCGATAATGACCGAGATCTCCGCCTGCAAAAACGGCAACCCTAGTCCAATTGTTTTCTGAGAGTTTGCACTCGTTCATTGACATCTCCCTTAAAGACATAGGATCCTGCTACAAAAACGGTCGCTCCAGCTTCTTTGGCTTGAGCAATGGTCTGGTCATCAATACCGCCATCGACTTCAATCTCAAAGCTCAAACCTTTTTCCTCACGAAGGGCAACCAACTCACGAACCTTGTCCATGGTTTCAGGCAGAAAGGCTTGCCCACCAAATCCAGGGTTAACTGTCATGACCAAGACTTGGTCAACTAGGTGAAGGACATGCTTAATCGCCTCAACAGGTGTACCAGGATTGATGACAACCGAAGGTTTGACACCGAGCGAACGAATCTTTTGAAGAGCTCCATGGATATGAGGCGTTGCTTCTACATGGATACTGATAATGTCTGCACCTGCGCGCGCAAAGTCTTCCAAATGGTGTTCTGGATTAGCTACCATCAAGTGGCAGTCAAAGACCATCTTGCTATGAGGACGAAGAGCTTCGACCACACCTGCACCAAAACTGATTTGCGGTACAAAGTGACCATCCATGATATCGATATGGGCATATTCAGCCCCAGTTGCTTCTAGACGTTTAATTTCTCGTTCAAAGTTGGCATAATCTGCTGCCAGAATTGACGGAGCAATCTTGTATTGAGACATCTGTTTCTCCTTATTTTGGAATTTTTTTGCTGACTTTTTTGTAGGTTTCTCTGCGATTTTCAATCTCACTGAGAAATTGCAGGTAGTTGTCAAAACGGAAGGTTGCAATGGTTCCTTCTTCTACAGCTGGCTTAACCGCACAGGACGGTTCATGGGTATGGGTACAAGTACGGAATTTACAGTCTCGACTGACACTGGCAATCTCTGGAAAGGCCTGATTGAGGTCTTCAGCCGTTGACACTTCATAATCCAGTGATGAAAATCCTGGCGTGTCCGCGATTTTACCCCCATTGAGATTGTAAAAACTAACAGCTCGAGTGGTATGGCGACCACGACCTAGACTGTCTGAGATCTCTCCTGTTTCAAGATTGAGATCTGGTGCGATTTTATTGAGGAGTGTTGATTTTCCAACACCTGTCTGCCCCATAAAGACCGTCACTTTTCCTGTCAACAAAGGTAGGAGTTCCTCTTTACTAGTCACAAAGTCATAGCCGATGTCACCATAAGTCTGTTCATAAAAATCCAGTTCTCCCCTATCTTCCAGCAAGTCCATTTTAGAAATATAAACGATAGGATGGATGCCCTTGTGTTCCAGAAGAACCAAGAAACGATCCAACAAGTTGCTGTTGAAGTCCGGTTCCTTGACGGACATGATTACCACAGCTTGGTCAATATTAACAATAGGCGGACGGACCAGACTGTTTTTCCGTTCGTGTATATTGAGGATATAACCTTCGGAATTTTCCTCAGCAGAGAAATCTACCCAGTCCCCAACGTAAGGGGTATGGCCTTTCTTACGGAAATTCCCACGCGCGCGTGTCTGATAGACTTGGCCATCACTCTCCACATAATAGAAGCCCGCCAAGGCTTTAATGATTTGTCCCTGCATCTTAGAGTCCTTGTCCTTTAAGCGCATCTGCCAGACTAGCAAATTCTGCCAAGCTGAGAGCTTCACCACGCACAGATGGAGACAAGCCTGCCTGATCCAAAGCCTTGGTCAGTTTGTCCTTGATTTCTTCGGTCTTCCCAAAATAACCTGTCAGGTTATTCCACAAGGTCTTGCGACGATGGGTGAAACTAGCCTTGGAAACCTTAAAGAAGAAGTTCTCATCTTTCACTGCTACAGCTGGCTCTGGACGACGCACCATTTTCAGGATAGCTGAGTCTACGTTTGGCGCTGGCACAAAGACCGTACGAGGCACGATAAAGGCAACCTTGGCTGTCATGTAATACTGCACAGCAATCGACAAACTACCGTAAGCCTTGGTATTTGGCTGTGCTGAGATACGGTCCGCCACTTCTTTTTGCATCATAACGACAAACTCACTAAAAGGAATGCCACTCTCGATTAAATGCATGAGAATAGGCGTTGTGATATAGTAGGGCAAGTTGGCTACCACCTTGATTGGCAGGTCTGGATTTTTGAAATTCTGGATATGCTGCGCCAAGTCAACTTTGAGAATGTCCTCGTTGACTACGGTCACATTATCAAAATCACGCAGGGTATCCGCTAAAATCGGTACCAAACGGTGGTCAATCTCAAAAGCCATGACCTCTGCCGCACGCTCAGTCAAAAATTCTGTCAAGGCACCAATTCCTGGACCGATTTCAATGACATTGACCTGATCATCAATCTCAGCTGTATCCACGATTTTTTGAAGAATATTGGTATCCGTCAGGAAATTTTGCCCAAAGGACTTTTTAAAGGTAAAACCGTGACGCTCCAGCACCGCCTTGGTCACGCTATAATCTGCAATTCTCATTTATTCTCTTTTCTAATATAATATGCTTCCGGAGTATAATGATAGAGCAAAACAAATAAGGGAGTCTCAGTAATTCCTTCCAACATCTCTTTTAAGACCGCATTTGGATGGATAATCTCTCGTGTTTTGGTGAAATAAACACCTTGTTCCCCATTTCGATTACGGAGTTCCCAAGCGACATTGTTTCCTTGAACAGACGGCAAATAACGTTCCTTTTCTAGAAAGTCAAAAAATTCTTTCACCGTCATTTCTTCAGGAATCTCAAATTCTGTCTCATGAGACAATGCATCGTCTCCCATACACACAGAATCTCTATCAACTCGAATTTTCATTTCGCACTGTCCTTATAAGCTTCTATTTTAACGCTATCAAAATAAATCTAAGTACCTCTATTGTAACACATTCCTTTTGTATTTTTGGGTTATCTGGCTATTGTTATCACTTTTCAGGACTCTCCAAACAGATTTCGATATCTAAATTTCTTTCCACTATTGAAATAAGCATAAAATTTATTTTTCTAATTCTTTATAGATTGTCTCTTGAAAATGTCAGTTGTTCAAGTAAGGAATAGAGTTTTGCTTGCTCTTCTTCTTCGTAAGCAGATCTATTTGCTTTTACTTCCCTGCATTTCTCGTCATACAAAAAACCGTCATATCCATCTTCTGTAGATAAGGCTGTGTAGACTTTGGCCATTTCTTCAGGACTAATTGAAAATCTTGACTTGATTTTATACAAATTTTTCATAAAATCGCTGAGGTGATCATAGCGGCGCATATCAACTTTGACATTGGTCACACGGATTGCCTGAATTTTGATACCTTTCCAATGTTTCCGCATATAAAGCGACAGCATCAACAAGGCTAGTTTATTCTGATAATAAGTCTTAGCAGGATTGTAATGTTTTTGACCAGCTAAATTTTCAAAATCAAGCTTCATGAAAGGATAAAGAATCAGCCCTTGGGAAGAGATATTAATAATCCGACCACTCTCAGATTTTTCCAACAAACCTTTCAACAAGATAGAAAGCAAGAAAGGGGCGACAACATTGGTCGCAAATTGTTTTTCCAATCCGTCTTTGCTAAGAATTGGCTTTTTGACTGACAAATCAAAATCAGCTGCATTGTTAATCAGAACGTCTAGAGCGTCTTCTTTTTGGATATACTGTTCTACCGCTTTCCTGACACTCTTCACATCAGATAGATCAACCAATATATAATCTACATGTGGGTTTCCTGTTTGTTGACGGATTTTCTCACAGGCTTGCTCAGCAGCTTCTTTCCGTCTACAAAAGAGAGTTACCGACCAGCCCTTTTCAGCCAACTGTTTAGCAGACTGGCAGCCAATACCACTATTGCCACCCGTAATAATTACTTTTTTCATTTCTGACTCCGTTAGTCTGAATACTTAGCCATCACTTCTTCCACTTCTGCCAAGGTTATCCCAAATAACTCTAAGCGCTTGAGGAGTTGTTTTCCATTGGAATAACCGATGCGGAGCTGTTCGCCTAGATACTCTCTGCGCCTACGACTGTCCGCTCCCGCCAAGAAACCTAGGCGAATCAAGTCACCACGACTGATGTCAAACTCGTTCTTGTTTTCAAATTGCTCTGTCACCTGAGCCAGCGCTGCTTTTAGATCTTCATAGCTGGCGTGTTCGATTCCCAGAGAACGTCCCTTGGACTTGGATTTGGGAACAGCCTCTTCTCGCTTGAGAAAGGCATGCTGCACTGTTGGAATGGCCGTCATAATCATGCGACGAATCCGCTCCCCATTAAAATCTGGATCTGTAAAGACAATGACTCCATGTAATTCATGCAGGCGCTGAATGCGTTCTATATCCTGATCATTTATTGCGGAACCTCGTGTTTCATAGGTCTCTACATCAAAGTAACGTTTGAGATTGGCCGTATCATCGCGACCTTCAACCACGATGACTTGGGAAATTTTTATTTTTTCCATATTACTAGTTGTCATCCTCAAATTTAGAAAGCTTAATTCGCAAACAAACAGTATAGGTCACTATCCATAAAATAAGCAAATACACAATGTTTACAACGATTTGTGTTTCATCTTTGTATGCCAACATATATGGTGCTAAACCACTTGCTAAATTTTTAATACAACTTTCAAAATAATTGATAAAACCCAATATGTCAAGTAAGTTTAGCATGGTAATAATTGATTTGATTGCATCCCAAAATTTTAGTAAGGCGCTTAGAGGAAGATACCAAAGAAAAATATAGAGTATGGTTATTGGGTATCTCTTCAATATTTTGAAAAACTCACTTGACCGTAATTTAAAGAAAAAAGCATCGCTTCCACACAAATCATTATGTTCTTTATAACCTAATAAAAATTTTCCTATAGTCAAAGCATCACTACATTGATATATATACCAAAAAATGCTAATCCATATCAGTATAATAAAAGTGAATATTAGCTTTATCAAATTTCCAATAAAAAACGATACAACACATAATATAAGTCCCAAGTATAGATTAACTTTAAAAGTTGTATTAATTTTTAACCAATTAAATAATTTATCCAATTCCAAATATCCTTTCAGCATTTGCAGTCGCTACTGCGGCTAACTCCTCAGTCGTCATCCCACGCAAGTCGGCGATAAAGTCCACCACATAGCGTGTGTAGGCTGTTTTGTTTTCACGGCCACGTTTAGGAACAGGAGCCAGGTAGGGCGCATCCGTTTCTACCAAAATCTTGTCTAACGGAAGTTCCCTAGCAGCCTCTTGGATATCCGTCGCTTTCTTAAAGGTCACCACACCTGAGAAAGAAATGGTCGTGCCAAGCCCGACAAACTTCTCAGCCCACTCCAAAGAACCTGAAAATGAATGCATAATCCCACCACGAGGACCAACGCCCTCACTCTTGATAATCTCATAAGTATCTTCTAGCGCATCACGGGTATGGACCACAAAAGGCAAATTCAAGTCCTTAGACAACTGAATCTGACGACGAAAAACCTGCTCCTGTACTTCCTTAGGTGCTGTCATCCAATGGTAGTCCAGACCAATCTCCCCTAAGGCAACGACCTTAGGATGTTTTAGTTTTTCAAGCAAGTAAGCTTCGACCTCATCTGTGTAAGTCCCTGCTTCCGTCGGATGCCAGCCAATAGTTGCGTAGAGTTGCTCATACTCATCTGCCAACTCCAGGGCTCGTTCAATGGTTGGTGTATCAAAACCAACAATATTCATCTGTGTCACACCCATCTCAGCAGCCAAGGCGATTTCTTCTGCCTCACGTCCTGCAAATTCTTCTACATTTAAATGTGTGTGCGTATCAAAAATCATCTTTTCTAACCTCATTTTCTTCCATCTATTATACCAAAAATAGCATCCCCCGGCTTGTAAAAATATTCTAATACCAATCATTCTCCCTTGACTGCCCTTTTTCAAAGCAGTATAATAACACTTATTGAAATTTTCATCAAAGGAAAAGAAAATGTTTAGAAAATTAAAATATACCTTTATCGGTCGACCACTCAAGTCTCTCACAGACGGCGAAGGGGGATTGCTTGGAAAAATGCAGGCACTTGCAATGTTATCCAGTGATGCCCTGTCTTCTATTGCCTATGGACCTGAACAAGTCATTCTCGTTTTAGTCAGTCTCTCTCCTCTCGCTATTTGGTGGAGCCTCCCTATCGGTATTTTTGTCCTCTTACTGCTCGCTAGTTTAACCATTTCCTATCGTCAAATCATCCACGCCTATCCTCAAGGCGGTGGGGCTTATATGGTCACTCGAGAAAATCTCTCCCCTGAACTAGGCTTGATTGCAGGGGGCAGCCTCCTTGTTGACTATATGCTGACAGTAGCCGTATCCGTTGCTTCTGGAGCTGATGCTATTACTGCAGCCATCCCTGCCCTCCATCCCTACAATCTTCATATCTCTATTTTCCTAGTCTGCCTGCTCATGCTCTTGAATTTAAGAGGCTTGAAAGAATCTGCCAGCTCTCTGATGATTCCCGTCTACCTCTTTATCTTCAGTACCGTCTTTCTCTTGCTTTATGGGTTCTTTCAACTATTTACAGGTTCCCTAAACTACCAGGCAACTTCAACCATTGGACAAACCGTTCCGAGCCTTTCCATCGTTCTCCTATTGAGAGCCTTTACCAGTGGCTCTGCCTCTCTGACAGGGGTTGAGGCTATTTCAAATGCGGTACCATTTTTCAAAACTCCGAAAGAAAAAAATGCTGCTCAGACCTTGACCATCATGTCGCTCATTTTAGGATTTCTTTTTGCAGGCATTACCTTCCTAAACTACTGGATGGGCATCACACCTCAAAATGGAGAAACCATCCTCTCGCAAATGGCCAAGGGCATTCTTGGTGATTCATTCTTTGGTCATGCGAGCTACTATCTCTTCCAGTTCTCGACAGCCTTAATTCTAGCTGTAGCTGCAAATACTGGCTTTTCAGCCTTCCCTATGTTGGCCTACAATATGGCTAAAAACAAGTACATGCCCCATCTCTTTATGGAAAAGGGGGATCGTCTTGGCTACTCCAACGGTATCTTAACTCTGGCTTTTGGGGCTATGATCCTTCTTCTCATTTTTAATGGGAATACTGAACGCTTGATTCCTCTTTATACTATCGGGGTCTTCGTTCCCTTTGCCCTTTCTCAGACTGGGATGATTCGTCATTGGAAAAAGGAAAAAGGAGCAAACTTCTTAAAACCTGCCTTTGCTAATATCCTTGGGGCCATCATTTGTTATGCTATTGTCCTCATTTTACTCCTCTTCAGACTGGGTGATATCTGGCCATTCTTCCCAATTATCCTAGTTCTAACTTTCCTCTTTTTGTCCATTCACAGCCATTACCAAAAAGTGGCAAAACAACTACGACTCTACGAAGGAATTGAAAAGCGCATTTATGACGGTAACCTTGTCCTTGTCCTAGTAGGAAATGTCACTCGAGTAAGTGTCGGAGCCATTAACTACGCTCAAAGTATCGGTGATGAAGTGTTAGCCATGCACATTTCTACTAAAGAAACGGCCGAAAAAGACCAAGAAATTCTTCAGGAATTTGCCGATTACTTCCCAAATATCACTCTGAAGAATATCAATACTAGCTACCGCGACATCATCACCCCTAGCGTTAAGTATGTCAAACGAATCGCCCAAGAAGCTAAGCAAAAAAACTACACCGTTACAGTCCTTGTCCCACAGTTTATCCCTAACAAGCCTTGGCAAAATATCCTGCACAATCAAATGAGCCTCAAACTAAAATACGCTCTCAGATGGCATGAAGACGTCGTTGTCGCCAGCTACTCTTATCACTTAAAAGAATAAACAAAAACTCAAAATCAGTAACTTATATCTGGTTTTGAGTTTTTTTGTATGTGACCTTTTAAAAGAGCCCTCCATGAGTTCCATTTGAAATTGAAGATTTCGTGGACAGTTCACTATGTAGGATAAAAAGAAAAGCCAGTAGACTCGAGTTCCTACTGACTTCTTTGTTGAATTCGTTTGGATTAAGCAGCCAAAACTTTGCGTCCTTTACGACGACGAGCTGCCAATACGCGACGACCGTTTTTAGTTGACATACGGTTACGGAATCCGTGTTTGCGCGCACGACGAAGTTTACTTGGTTGATAAGTACGTTTCACGATGAATACCTCCTCATAGATTTTGTATTCGTTTAGCCGGCTATAAAGTGATCAGTTACTAAACATACTTTACTATTCTATCTGATTCTGACCTATTTGTCAATAGCTCTAAGGAAATGTTTCCTGCTTTTCCCTATGAAAGCCTTATCTACGATACTGACTCAAGAAACGTGTCATCTTTTCTTGGATTTGCGCTAATTCGTCCACACGAGGAAGGTAAACGATACGGAAATGGTCTGGTTCCTTCCAGTTAAAACCACGACCATGAACCAAGAGAACCTTTTCCTGCTTCAAGAAATCAAGAACGAACTGTTCATCATCATCAATGCGGTACATATTGCGGTCGATTTTAGGGAAGATATAAAGACCCGCCTTCGGCTTGACCGCAGACAAACCTGGGATATCTTGAATGGCATTGTAAATGAAGTTTCTTTGCTCGTAAATCCGTCCACCAGGAAGGAGCAATTCATCCACTGACTGGTGCCCACCTAGTGAAGTTTGTACGACTTGCTGGGCCAAAACGTTAGAGCAAAGACGCATATTGGACAGCATATTGAGACCTTCGATATAGCCCTTGACATGGTGCTTAGGACCAGACAAGACCATCCATCCTACACGGAAACCAGCGATACGGTGAGATTTTGACAAACCATTCATGCTGACACAGAAAACATCAGGTGCCAAGCTTGCCACAGGCGTATGCACATGTCCATCCATCACCATGCGATCATAAATTTCATCCGCAAAGATGATCAAATCGTTTTGACGAGCAATCTCAATAATCTCCAACAAGAGTTCCTTAGGATAAAGGGCTCCAGTTGGGTTATTTGGATTGATAAGGACGATTGCCTTGGTATTGGAAGTGATTTTTGACTTAATATCGTCAATATCTGGGTACCATTCTGCAGCCTCATCACAGATATAGTGAACGGCATTTCCCCCAGCTAGGCTGACCGCGGCTGTCCAGAGAGGATAGTCTGGCATAGGCACCAAGACCTCATCGCCATTATCCAAAAGCCCTTGCATGGACATAACAATCAGCTCACTGACACCATTTCCAAGGTAGATATCATCAATGTCTACATTGGGAAATTTCTTCAGTTGGCAATACTGCATGATGGCCTTACGGGCTGAAAAAATCCCTTTGGAATCAGAATATCCCTCACTATCACGCGCATTCATAATCAAGTCATGAATGACCTCATCTGGCGCTGTAAAGCCAAATTCTGCTGGATTTCCTGTATTCAGACGTAAAATCTTTTCTCCGTTTGCTCGCATCCGCATAGCTTCTTCCAAAACAGGGCCACGGATATCATAGGCAACGTGCTCTAACTTACTAGACTTGTTATATTCTTTCATTTTGTTTCCTCAATTCATCGAGATAGTAACATTATACCACTAGAAAGGGATTGCGACAAGTTTCCTGAAATGAGCAAGCAAAGAAAAAACTCACAACGACTAGGTTTTCACCGTCTAAACAACTAGAATACAGAAGCATTTTCTCACATACCAAAAGACAAACCTAGAAAGATCAGCGCTAAAAAGGAATCATACAAAAGATTAAACATGAGAAAGAGCCCCCACGTGACTAAATAGTCCAAGCGACCACTTCTCTTTGCAATCACAAATAAAATGATGTGGTAGACTAGGTGAAAGAGAAGAAATCCAACAAAACCTGGATAGAGAACGGGCACAACTCTTTCCAGTTGCCAAAGCATCACTACTTCACCTACAAGTGACGCAAGGATAATTCCATGATAAAGAAAACTTATTTTTTTAAAAGTCTGAACAAAATCTTTCATACTTTCTCATCCCCTTTACTGTGTTTCCTACTAGCTCGTTTTCTTTTATTTTAACATATCTCCACCAAATCGAATCTCCGATAATATTTATTTAAATATGATTTTTACTTTACTTCTTTAGTGAAAAGGGTTACAATAACAGTAAGAAAATTTCAGGAGGTTTCATTATGGCACAACGTTACCAAAATGTTATGGTCGCAATTGATGGTTCTAAAGAAGCGGACTTGGCTTTCGTCAAAGGTGTTTACACTGCTCTACGCAACGAATCCAAGCTCACCATTGCTCATGTTATCGACACACGCGCTCTTCAAAGCGTGTCTACCTTTGATGCTGAAGTTTACGAAGAACTCCAAGTCGATGCTGAAAGTCTGATGAAGGAGTACGAAAAGCGTGCAAGAGATGCTGGTGTGACCGATATTCACATCGTCATCGAAATGGGAAATCCAAAAACCCTCCTTGCCCGTACTATTCCAGACGCAGAAAATGTCGACCTGATTCTCGTTGGTGCAACAGGGCTCAATGCCTTTGAACGCCTCTTGGTTGGCTCTTCATCTGAGTACATTCTCCGCCATGCAAAAGTCGATTTACTGGTCGTGAGAGAAAGAGAAAAAACATTGTAATCATTAAAAAAGGGAGCCTTGAGCTCCTTTTTGTTTGTCCTGATTGGGTCAGAAAAAGGCTTTAAACAATAGTTTAAAGCCTCAATCTTATTTAGAAAGTAGTCAATCTCAAAAGATTGAATTATTTGTAACTGTATGCCCAGTAGTATACACCGTTTCCATCAACTACTGCTGCTACAGCTCCTTCAGTGACATTCGGATCGAGAAGCAAGTCTCTCAAACCACTGTTTGCCCATTTCTTAACGACAACAGCAGCATCTTCATCACGACGTCCCACAAAGCCTGTACTATCGTATTGACGTGAAATTTCATTTACTTTCGGAAGTGCTTGATTTTGATAAATGTCTTCAGACCAAGTCAATTCTTTCAATCCTTGAGCTTTACGAGTCTCATTGATTTTAGCGAAAGCTTCTTTCGCTTTTGAAACATAGTCATAGTTTGTATCGTTTGTTGCTTCAACACGGTAAACAAACTTCACATAGCCAAATTCTACATCACTGTATTTCTTGTCTTCGACACCACTCTTGAGATTTGCAATCAAGACATAGTCCTTAGCGTATGGGTTTTCTTTCGTCTTCTCAAAGATTTCTGGATCTTCGATTTCCCACTCAACTTTAGCATCCCAACCAGAGTTATCAAGGAACTTAGGATTCATTTTTTCGATGACATAGTTTTTGAACTCTTCAACATTCTTGAATGGCAATGCTTGACCTGCTTTAGCAGTCGTTACCAAGTTAGTTGAGTAAAGTTTCACGCTTGAGTTCTTGTCACTGTACATGTACTCGTCATCAGCAGTGTTTTCGTGAAGTTTTGGATCACGAGCTGGATCGTTTGGATCAGTCATCCCTTGAAGTTTCCATTTTCCTCCAAGCCACTTCCAGTATGCTGAGTAACCTGTACGCTCTGAGTTAGATGGTACATAGTAGTAATGTGCACTACCGTCGAAGTAGTAGTTTTTATCATTCTTGAGGACTGCATCACCTGGTTTACCTGGTGGGTAAACCAATTTTGGAGTTTGTCCATTTGGTGCCCAAGCCAAGTGTTCCAATCCTTCAGCTGGTTTTTCAACATAATCAGGGATTTGGTTTTCACTTGGTTCATCAGTCGTTACCAAACCTGGTGTTGTTGGGATAGCTGGAGTTGCTGGTGTTTCTGGTTTTGGTTCCGCTGGCGTTTCTGTAGATGGCTTGAATGGATCAAATTCACTATCAGCACCATTAATTGGTGGATTTTCTGGTAGGTCAACACTTGGAGTTGCTGGTTGTGCTGGTTGTGGCTCAGCTGGTGTTGTTGGCTCTTCAGGTTTATCACTAGGAGCTGGTGTTGGAGTCTCTGGTTCTGCTGGTGTTGGAGCAGGAACTTCAGGTTGACTTGGTTGTGCTGGTTCAACCGGAGTTGTTGGTTGTTCTGGTTTTGGTTCTGCTGGTGTTGCCGGTTGTGCTGGTGTTGTTGTATCAGCAGAATCTTTCACCAATACCCACTTACCATTTTGGTAGTAGTAATAATCACCATTGTCCAATACATAGTAATGGTACCCATTTTCGTAACGATAGTGCGGATCGTTTTCCAAGTTGTTAGTAGATGAGTTGTTATTACTATTGTTTGTCAAAGGTTTCCACTGACCATTACGATAAATACGGTAGCTACCGTCGTTCATACGGTAGTAGTGATTGCCATTCCAGTAAATATAGTTTTCATCGCTAGCAAGGTTGTTGTAATTATTCCAATAGTTATAACCATAGTAGTTGCTACTGTTGTCATAGCCATAGTAGTTATTCCAATTATTGTAACCGTAGTTGTAACTTGGGTAATAGCTACCATATCCATAGTTATAGCTTGGGTAGTAGCTATTGTAGCCATAGTTATAGCTTGGGTAATAACTGCTGTAGCCGTAACTTCTTACAGTATAGTTTGATGTGCGGCTACGATTTGCAGTAGTACGGTTAGAAGTACGATTGCTTGAACGGCGGCTAGTTCTTGTATAGTAGCTATTATTCCCATTCCAATTGTAAGCAGCGTGAGCTTCACTTGGTGCAAAAGTTGGAAGCATTGTTACAGCTGTTAAAACAGAAGCTGTCAGATAGGTATATTTTTTCTTCATTTCAACCTCTTAATTCTTTAATTTTTAAACTTGAAAATTAAAATAATAAAAATTTGGAAAGCAATTGTGCACAATTTTATAACTAAACCTCAAAGCTAGAGTGAACTCCTCACATCAACTTGTTAACAGGCCTGAAATAAACAAGTTGACTCTCTGTCTTAAAAAAGAGCATATTGTAGTAGCATGAGGATTTTATATTTATTCGCTTTCTGAATTTATTCTAACACAGCAACTTTCAAATATCAAATAATTTGACTTGTCTTTTTTTTGATGTTTTTTTAAAAGAAAAGCTAGATATATTAGTAATATATCTAGCTTTTTAACTATTCTTTGTAAGAAATGTAATTTCCTGTTGTTTTATTTTCACTATCTTTTCATTTTTTTCTTTTCTTTTTCTAGTATAAATATGCTAATAATAATTAGTGATATATATAAAATTGTTCGGTTTTTCAGCTCAAAAAATCCCCGAATTTTTCATCCAGGGAAAAGAATTTTCTCTTATTTTTTATTTTTTCTTTCTTTATGTCGCTCATAAGCTTTAAACTGACGTTGTAGTTCCTGTCGGATGGCAGGTTCTGGAGCATATTTTTCTTCCCAGTCATCTGGTTTTAAAATCTTGTGTGTAACTGGGTCAAAATGAGCTTTCCCATCAGGGAAAACCTTCCCCATATTTGCTTCATGGACAATATCAAAAATGCGTTCTGGATCTACTCCCATCAATACAAAACTGCCGTATGTGAAATACAATGTGTCAATCAAAGCATCCACTTGACCGACCAGATTTTGCTTAGCAGGCGTCTTTTTCGCCACTTTCTCTGCCGCCTTATCAAGTGCCTCATGCATGCTTGCAAGGGAGTTTTGGAATTCTTCCTCCGAAGAACTTGCTGCGCGAACAAACTCTACTAATTCTTCAATTTTAAAGTCTGCGCGGTGGGTTGCACCTTCAGCATCCCATGCCTGTGGCTCTTCTTGAGTTCGTTCATCCATCATGTGGTGGAAGGTTTTGACCTTATTAAAGTGGTAGTCTCGACTGACAAACACTTTTTCTGAAGCCAAAACACCAAAGTGCTCGAGCGCCTTGTGGATACCATCTTGTTGATTACTTGCCGTAATATGCTTGGCAACTTCTTTGACACTGCTACTGCCATTTCCCATAGCAACCGACATACCAACACCCGCTAACATTTCCAGATCGTTGTCTGAATCACCAAAGGCCATGACTTGATTGAGATCAAATCCATATTCTTTCCCGACTCGGCGAATGCCTTCTAGTTTGGAATTTCCTTGGTTGATGATATCTGCTGCAAAAGGATTGCTTCGAGTTAATTTCAAATCTTCAAAATCAGCTGCTGCCTTCTCAGATTCCTCTGGCGTCATCAGCATCAAAACTTGATAAATGGGTTGATTAATCAAGTTAAGCAGGTCGTCTTCCTTTTGAGGAACTGCCTTGCTAACCATTCGATTAAAGGAACGGCTAACGGTTCTTGTCAGCACAGTCGGAATAAAACGACTAACCAGTTGTGAAAAGGAGCCGAGACCAAATGACATAATCTTCGAACCAACAACGGCATGCTCGGTTCCAAGAGCGATTTCTTTACGCTCCTTTTTAGCGTAAGCAATCAGTTGACGCAGGCTTGACTTAGCAATCGGACTTGCAAAGAGCACCTTTTCTTTATTAAAAATGTATTGGCCATTGTAGGTCACCGCAAAGTCTAGGTCCAAGTCTTCCATCAATTCCTTGACAAAAAACGGCCCTCGTCCTGTCGCTACTCCAACAAGCACTCCTTGCTCTTTGACAATCTTAATCGCGTCCTTAGTGGATTTCAAAACACTCTTGCGATCGTTGACTAGCGTTCCATCGATATCAAAAAAAACAGCCTTGACTTCCATCCTGTCCCATTCTCCCCTTTTGTGTTACAATGATTATACCACATTTCAGAAAGAGTGACTAAATCATGCCTAAGAAAATCCTTGTTTTACATACAGGTGGGACTATTTCCATGCAAGCAGACGCCACTGGTGCCGTTGTAACTAGCCAGGAAAATCCCATGAACCATGTTTCCAATCCGCTTGAAGGGATTGAGGTTCATGCCCTAGACTTTTTTAATCTGCCAAGCCCTCATATCAAACCCAAGCATATGCTTGCACTCTATCATAAGATTAAAGAGGAAGCTGATAACTACGATGGAGTTGTCATCACACATGGTACAGATACCTTAGAAGAAACAGCTTACTTCCTTGATACCATGAAAATTCCGCCCATCCCCATCGTTCTAACAGGTGCCATGCGTAGTTCAAACGAACTTGGTAGCGATGGTGTTTATAACTATCTGAGCGCTTTACGAGTTGCCAGTGATGATAAAGCAGCCGACAAGGGTGTGCTGGTCGTCATGAACGATGAGATCCACGCAGCCAAGTATGTTACCAAAACTCATACGACCAATGTCAGCACCTTTCAAACCCCAACACATGGACCACTTGGCCTTATCATGAAGCAAGAAATCCTCTACTTCAAAACAGCTGAACCTCGTGTCCGGTTTGATCTCGAACATATTCAAGGTCTAGTTCCCATCATCTCAGCCTATGCCGGTATGACAGACGAGCTGATTGATATGTTAGACTTGGAACAGCTGGATGGCTTAGTTATTCAGGCCTTTGGAGCAGGCAATGTTCCCAAAGAAACAGCTCAAAAGTTGGAAAATCTCCTGCAAAAAGGGATTCCAGTCGCCTTGGTCTCACGTTGTTTTAATGGTATTGCTGAACCTGTCTACGCCTACCAAGGTGGAGGGGTACAGTTGCAACAAGCTGGTGTTTTCTTTGTCAAAGAACTCAACGCTCAAAAAGCGCGCCTCAAATTATTAATTGCCCTTAATGCTGGACTAAAAGGACAAGCTTTGAAAGACTATATGGAAGGATAAACCTCTTCTCTAGAACACAAAATCAGGAAATCTCACGATTCCCTGATTTTTTCTAATTACGTTTTCGTGTAGAGCGGCGCTCTGTCAAACCATGAGGTAAGAGAACTTCACGTTCTTCCAACTCTTCCTTATGCATAATCTTAGTCAACATACGCATGCTGATAGCACCTAAGTCATAAAGAGGTTGGGCAATAGTCGTCAAGTTTGGACGAGTGAATCGTGCAATCTGAGAGTCATCTGTCGTAATGATTTCAAACTCTTCCGGCACAGATACGCCATGGTCAGCCAAACCATTCAACACACCTGCCGCCAATTCATCACCTGTTACAACTGCGGCTGTAGCTTGTGATGAAATCAAGCGTTCTGCCAAGGCATAACCATCGTCATAGCTGTATTTTGATTCGAAGACCAAGCCCTCGCTATAAGAATGTCCAGCTTTTTTCAGGGCTTCCTTGTAACCGATCAAACGAACCTTACCATTGATATCATCGACGAGTGGTCCACTCACAAAAGCAATCTTTTCGTTTTCTTCGAGAAGATAGCTCACGGCATCAATCGTTGCTTGTTTGTAGTCGATATTGACACTTGGAAGTTGGTGTTCTACATCCACAGTACCAGCAAGAACAACCGGTGTCCGTGAACGAGAAAACTCTGAACGAATCTTTTCAGTCAAGTGATAGCCCATAAAGATAATCCCATCGACTTGTTTTGAAAAGAGAGTGTTGACCACTGAAACTTCCTTTTCATCATCCTCATCACTATTTGCAAGGACAATGTTATACTTGTACATTTCAGCAATGTCGTCAATCCCCTTAGCAAGTGTTGAGAAATAACCATTGGTAATGTTCGGAATCACAACTCCGACTGTCGTTGTTTTCTTGCTAGCTAAACCACGGGCTACCGCATTTGGACGATAGTCCAAGCGATCAATCACTTCTAGGACTTTTTTTCGGGTGTTCTCTTTAACATTCTTGTTGCCATTAACGACACGGCTAACTGTTGCCATCGAAACTCCTGCTTCACGGGCGACGTCATAAATCGTTACTGTATCATCTGTGTTCATTCCGTTTCCTTTCTATAATGAAAATTTCGCTTTCACGCATCTACTTACTCCATTTTATCACTTATTGTAAACACTTTCAAGTATTTTTTAGAGAAACTTTGAAAAAATTTCACAGTTTATTCCCATTTTGAAAAAGCAAGTAGGATTTCTTGATTTTTAAGACATTTTGCTGTATGATAAGGAAAATAAAAGGAGGAGGAAAACATGGCTTTTACAAATACACAGAGACGTTCCGCTAGCTTTGGTGTCGTGACCAGCTTGCCTGATGATGTCATTGACTCTTTATGGTATATTATCGATCATTTCCTGAAAAATGTCTTTGAATTAGAAGAAGAACTTGAGTTTCAACTGCTCAACAATAAGGGGACCATCACCTTCCATTTTTCTAGCCAGCATCTTCCGACTAGCATCGATTTTGATTTCAATCATCCTTTTGATCCGCTTTACCCTCCTAGGGTCCTTGTTTTAGACTTGGACGGCAGAGAAACCATCCTCCTTCCAGAAGAAAATGACCTATTTTAAAAACTCTAGCTTCTCGGCGCAAACTGCTGAGGAACTAGAGTTTTCTTTTTCTAATAAATGGATCGACTAACAACTAGACCATTGGGTTTTGTATACTCTAAATCAAGGTAATCCTGATAAGTCCCTGGCACAATGAAACCTTGGGGACTCAATATATCAGTCCCAGCTTTTCCTACGATAGAGTCTGCCAGCAAGACACAATTGGTACTGAGAACAAAGTAGGTCTTAAACTCGGATGAGCTGAATTTATAGAGGGTCGCATCTGCTTCCTCTTTCAGTTGGTAGGAGTAGGTATGCTTGACCTCTCCCTCTCTTCTTTTCATCAACTGCGAACTTGGTTCCCAAGGAATTAACAGGTCTTCTATCTCCGCTAAACGCGCTTGGATAGCTGCTTTCTGTTGGTCCGTCAAACTCAGACCATAAGCAAACAAGGTCTTCTGACTTTCCCTCTTACAGAGTTCGATGTATTTCTCCCGATTGGCCTTAAACAAAACACCGTCTCCAACCATACCAAATAAACGCTCCGAGTGGGGATCATAGGAACCATAGGAAATAACCTTCCCTTGATAACAAATATCCACATGTCCCATGGCGAGGAAGAAGGAGGTTTCTGAGGTATGGATAAAAATTTCCAGGTCAACCGTCTGGTCGTTTTTTCTTTCTGAATGAACTTCCCCTTCTTGACTTTCATGATTTGCCAGCCACTCATTTAGTTTTCGCAAGGTGCTGATAGGAATCAGAGCCGTCACAAAGATCGGCAGAGTCATTCGCATACGTCGTTTCAGCTTGGGATTGTTTTCTATCCTTTCAAAAAAGAATCCGTCCCGGAGGCTACTGGCTCCTAGCATGAGCAAGTAAAATCCAAGCAAGAGCAATTCAAAATTCGCTGCATCGTGAAAAGGAGAGATGCTATAAAGCCCGAATCCTATCATCCATACAGCATCAAAGAGATGATGGATCCGAGGATGAATGGCATTTTTTCGATAGAGAGACCAGGTCACAAGACTAATGATGCCTGTAAACAGCTGGTAGCTCGCAATGATAAAGACCAAGAGATAGAGGGCAAGATCTTGCAAAATGATAGAGTCAAACACGAGAGCCGCTACCACCAGCTTGCCCAAGGTTACAAAGATATTTTCCCGACGTTTTTTATCTTGAAACCAGCGAGTCAACAAGTGCCAAACTGCTGACAAGGAAAAGTAGGCCATCAACAACTGGTACCCCATTCGTGGAATAACTTGTCCAAAACGAATCAAGAGGAGCCCTAAAACAATAGCAAGTAGTCCCTCCCCGATACTCTTCCACTTGCTATAGGTCTCGGAAAGCTTAGGCATTTCCTTGCTCCAACTGGTCAACCAAATACCGAATTGGTTGCTTTAGGATCGGATGGATAAAATGGGGAGCTATTTCCACTAACGGCTCAAGAACAAAGAGGCGTTCTGCTATATAAGGATGAGGCAAGATGAGGTTGTCTGTATAAACGATCTGGTCCTCCACAAAGAGCAAGTCCAAATCAATCAAACGAGGCCCCCAATGCACCTCTCGAACCCGTCCCATTTCTGACTCAATGGCTAATAATGTTTCTAACAAGACTGGAGCCGGTAGCCAGGTTTCTACTTCAATCACCTGATTGGCAAAGCTATCCTGTTCCACACCACCCCAAGGTTCCGTCGTCAAAACACTGGACTCTTTGAGAATATGGATGCCACGAGCTCGCAGGTTGTCAATGGCTTTTCCCAAGTTTGCTTGCTTATCTCCCATATTACTTCCTAGGGCGATAAAGGCCCGTTGCTTACGACGGTGAATGGTCACCGAGCAGGTATCCAACGGTAAATGCACTGGAGCCCAAGGTTTTTTTAG
The DNA here is from genome assembly GCF_900637025.1 of Streptococcus oralis ATCC 35037. NCBI lineage: Bacteria > Bacillati > Bacillota > Bacilli > Lactobacillales > Streptococcaceae > Streptococcus > Streptococcus oralis. The sequence continues at coordinate 201,194 of NZ_LR134336.1, read as the reverse complement.
TTCCAACTCAATCTCTTGGACAAGAGGATAGGTCTCAAAGGTACGTTCAACTAGTTTGTAGGCTACCGTTTCAATCAAATCCTCAGTGCTTTCCTGAAACCAAGTCTTCCACTGCTGACACAGTTCTCCGTAATGGACAGATGCTGTTAAATCCAATTCTGTAGCCGCCTTGGTCATATCATAGGATAAGCTTGCGGAAATAACAAACTTCTGCCCCAATTCCTTCTCACTAGGGAAAAGACCATGATAGGCAAAAATTTCCAAATCTTTAATCTGCAGTTGATCCATAACTAGTCCTTTCTAGAAAAATCCGCCCAAAGCGGATTCTTTTTATACTCAATGAAAATCAAAGTGCAAACTAGGAAGCTAGCCGCAGGCTGCTCAAAACACTGTTTTGAGGTTGCAGATGGAAGCTGACGTGGTTTGAATTTGATTTTCGAAGGGTATTATAGTCCCATTAAACGATAAGCCTGATCTCTTAGGTCCTTATCTGTTTCAAATAGACCACGAGCGACTGTTGTCAAAGTCGCAGTACCTGGTTTTCTGACACCACGCATGCTCATACACATATGCTCGGCCTCAATGACAACAAAGGCCCCTTTAGCACCCAGGTAGTTCATCAAGGCATCAGCCACTTCAATATTCAACCGTTCTTGAATTTGTGGTTTTTTAGAGTAGACTTCAACCGTACGGGCTAGCTTGGACAAGCCTGCCACACGGCCATCTGGAATATAGGCAATGTGCGCTTTACCATAAAATGGCAAGAAGTGGTGCTCACACATGGTATGGAAAAAAATATCCTTTTCTACCACCATGTTATCATCAATAATCTCAAAGGATTTTGACAAGTGTTCCTCAGCAGTTTGGCCAAGACCTGAAAAAATCTCTTGGTACATACGGGCTACACGAGCAGGTGTTTCCTGCAAGCCCTCGCGGTTAGCGTCCTCACCAACAGCCTCGATAATCATTTTTACAGCTGCTTCAATCTTTTGTGTATCCATTCTCGTTCTTCCTCTCCATCAGATAGGCTCTCACTTGGCTCAAGAAATACAAGGAACCTGTGACAATCCTAACTGTTTGTTTCTCTTCATTTTTATTTGTCAATTTCTGCTCTAGAAAATCCTGCCAACTTTGGTAATTGAGATTTCTAGACTTGGCTGTCCCTTTCAACACGCTTTCATCCGTCGCCCGACTATCATCAAAATAAGTCAGAGTCAGCTGGCTATCCGGCACCGTTTCTAGCAAATCCAGCATATCCTCCAAAGCCTTGGTTTTAATACACGTAAAGAGGATTTCCTTATGATAATCCGCAAAGCGTTCTTGCAAGGTTGCTAATAAAGCCTTGATAGCATGAGGATTGTGGGCCCCATCCAAAAGCAACAAGGGGTCGCTAAACACGACCTCCAAACGCCCTGGCCATCTGGTCTCTTTCAAAGCTTGAGCAACCAAGTCATTACTTGCTAACTCTCGCCCAGTCTCCTGGCAATAAGTGTCTAGGAGGGCAAGCGCCATCCCCGCATTTTCTATCTGGTGCAAGCCAAGCAGGCCTGTTTGAAAGCGACCTTGTCTGACAGAACTGGTATAATCAAAGATTTCGCCTGTCACCACACTCTTTTGGTGACTGACCTGATAATCTTTCCCATATCGTATTCTCGGTGCATCTTTCCCTTCCGCAATGCGGTCAATAACCGTCAAGGATTCAGGAACAATATGACCTGTCACCAAGGGAATACCTTGTTTGATAATACCAGCCTTCTGCTCTGCTATGGCTTCCAAGGTGTCACCAAGTAGGGCCACATGATCCAGTCCAATGGTCGTAATTCCTGTCAAAATTGGCTGGCAGACATTAGTACTATCCAAAAGACCACCCATGCCGACTTCCATGATAGCCACATCTACTTGTTCTGAGGCAAAGTAATCATAGGCAAGAGCTGTGATAATCTCAAACTCGGTTGTTCCCTGCAAATTGTCAGCAGATTCCCCCTCAAGCAAAGACTGATAGTCTGCCATGAGGTTTTCTAGCCTAGCCTCGGGAATGGATTCCCCATTAATGCTAATCTGATCCGTATAATGAATGAGATAGGGCGAGCTGAACACCCCAACTCTCAGGCTTAGCCCTTCCAGCATCTTTTTCAAAAAAGCAATTGTAGACCCCTTGCCATTGGTCCCTCCGATATGGATGACCTTGAGTTTGAGCTGGGGATTGCCACGTAAAGCTAGGAGTTCTACCATTCGCTCCAAACCAAAATGTGGTTGGTCCGTCCGATAGTGGGCAATCCACTGATTGTTTTGAATTTCGTTCATCTTATTTATATTGTTTTAAATCTAGATTTTCTGCATCATCTGCCAAACGAATGGCTGACGCAATTTCAACTGCCATCCTGTGACTGGCTACATCATGCACACGCACTACTTCTACACCCTGTCTCGCAGCGATAGTCGTTACATGAGCCGAAGCGGTGTCCCGATTTCGGAAACCGACTTCCGTCTCAGGATTGACTTCAAAGCCATTCTCCTCAAGGATATTGATAACAAACCGCTTGCGCGAAACACCCAGAAAGATTGGATAGCCCTGCTGATGCAATTTATCAAGGTCCCGTAGAAAAAGTAGATTTTCTTTCTTAGTCAGACCAAAGCCAATTCCTGGATCCAGCAAAATGTTTTCTCTTGCTATCCCAGCTTGGTTTGCTCTCGCTAGAGCTCGTTCAAAGAAAGCCTCCATCAAGTCTTCGATTGGCATTTTTTCAAAGCCAGCTAACTCTTCTTCTGTAAAAGCTTGTCCAAAACCAAAATGAGGAAATATGAGTGAACTAGGGTGCTGAGGACGAACCATAACTGGATTAAACATGATAACCACTTTTGCTCCAGCCTTCGCAACCACATTCGCCATTTTCTCATCTCCCATGAGACCAGTGATATCATTGACCAGATTGGCACCAGCTTTCAAGGCAGCCTCTGCCACCTGACTTTTCCAAGTATCGATGGAAATGAGAACATCACTTTCCTCACGGATAGCTTTAATCACTGGAACAACACGCTGGATTTCCTCTTCTATCTCAACATAGCTACTGCCCGGCCGAGTCGATTCTCCACCGATATCAAGCATGCTAGCTCCTTCAGCTATCAATTTACGGGCTTGCTGAAGCGCCTGGTCAACAGCAAAAAACTGACCACCATCCGAAAAGGAATCTGGGGTTACATTGATAATTCCGCAAATGGCTGTTTTTGCCTGACTAGCTTTACTGAACATAAGGTCACTCCTCAAGGTTTTTCACCACATTATTTCTCTATTTTACCATAAAAAGAAAAAGATGGATACGCAAGCATTCATCTTTTCCAAGTAGGCCAATGGTTTAGAATGATAGACCTAGATTTCTACTAATCAACACCAATAAGGCCAACAAACAAAATGCAATACCATTGAGAATCATATGAAGCAAAATGGACATCTCCAAACGCTCAGTCTTATAGGCTGTCCAAGTCAAAACCGTTGACATTCCTCCATAAATAATCACAGAAGGTAGATTGGTTGGCATATGAAGCAAGGCAAAGACGATTGCACCAACAATAAAACCTAGTTTTTCTTTTCCGCGGAAGATCTTTTTTGGAATAATCCCACGACACAAAATTTCTTCACAAATCGGCGCAATCAAGACTAGTAGGAAGAAAGTTGAAATCAAGGAACTATTCTGAACCAAACCATTCAGTATTGATTGGTTACTGGTTGTTGCCTCATTTGTTAGTCGAAGCAGTAGTGAACCCAAGAGATTTGTCGCAAAAATCACCAGATAACTCAGTACCAAGCGAGCCAAGTCTTTTGCCTTAAAAAAGGATAGATTAAAAGTAGCAAGTTGTGTTTTTCGTGCACCAATAATGAATACAATCAAAACGACTATGGATAGAGCACCTACTAAGAGCCCTGACTGTAAAATCGGAAACTGTTTGTTTGCTAAAAACAAAGCAAGTCCTATGGGAAATTGAGATAGAACAAAAGCTACCAAAAGGATGATCACCCATTTCCCTCTGTTTAAAACCTCTTGCCAAATCGTCTTATCTTTCATGATGTACCTCCTTATAAGAAAAAGGGGAGACTCCCCTTTTTCTATTATACCATTTATAGCGCCATACTGATATAGTTAAGGATAAACAAGGCATCCAAAATCCAAATCATCACGTGCACATCCTTGGCTTGACCTTTGACAACTTTTGTCAAGGTATATGTCAAGAAACCAACAGCAATCCCTTGTGTGATAGAGTAGCTGAATCCCATAAAGATAGATGTGAAGAAGGCAGGAACCGCTTCAGCCATATCATCCCAAGGGATATTTTTCAAGTTAGAAAGCATCATGATTCCGACGATGATCAAAATTGGTGCTGTTGCAGCTGTCGGAACAATCGCTAGAAGTGGGCTAAAGAAGCTAGATAGAGCAAAACAGATCGCAACCACTAGGGCTGTCAAACCAGTACGTCCACCAGCACCGATACCAGCCGCAGATTCAACATAGGTCGTAACGTTTGAAGTACCTGCAATGGCACCTACCGAAGTTGCCACCAAGTCAGAGTATAGAGCCTTGTCCAATTTAGCGGACTCATGGTTTTCCCCACTTGTCGCAACAATACCAACTTTTTCACCAGTACCGATAAGAGTACCGATTGTATCAAAAATATCCGTTAGTGAGAAGGCAAGAATAGCCATCAAGGTTTCTGGTAAACGCGAAGTGTTTGAAATCAAAGATCCTAAACCTTCTGAACCAAGAGCAGCACCAAACAAAGTTCCTAAATCATTAACCGCTGCTGAAAGATTGTTGCTAGCAAAGTCAATCCCTGATAATTTGACAACACCAACAGCAATGGCAAGCACAGTCGTTGTTAAAATAGAAAGAATGATTCCACCCTTGATGCCTTTAACAACAAAGAAAATGGTAATAGCCAAACCTGCAAGAGCCACCAATACGGCTGGAGTATTGAAGTCTACCAATCCTGGAACAGCTGCGGAGTTTGCAGTAAGTGCAGCTTGAGCCTTGTCTGCTCCTTCACCTGCTACCGTATAAGTACCTGGATCGATTGAGAATTTCAAGAGACCAGCATTCTTAATTCCAACATAGGCAAGGAAAACACCAATACCAGCCGAAATAGCTGAACGAAGTGTTGTTGGAATAGATTCGATGATCATTTTACGAACATTTGTTAAGGTAATAATCAGTGAAATAATTCCACAAATGAAGACCATACCAAGAGCCTCTTTCCAAGTATAGCCCATCCCAAATACAACTGTAAATGTAAAGAAGGCATTTAGTCCCATACCTGGTGCTTGTGCGTACGGCAAATTAGCATAGAAAGCCATCATCAAAGTACCTACTACAGAACCGATAATCGTTGCCAAGAACACACCTTGAACAGGCATACCCGTTTGGGAAAGCATTTGAGGGTTTACAAAGAGAATATAACTCATTGCAAAGAATGTTGTTAAACCAGCAAGCACCTCTGTACGGACATCTGTCCCGTGCTCTTTTAGTTTAAATAGTTTGTCCATCTTTAATCTCCTTTTGTTTTTTACGAACAATATTAGTATTATATCATTTATCATTCACCTTTTCAATATGTTTGTTTGATTTATTTAATAAATCAAAGCAACTGTAGTTTTTGTTCTTATCTGCTTTTCTTCCTTCTTTTTGATATAATAGTAGACATCTTATCTGGAAACGACTAGGAAGGTTTATATGACTAAAAAAATTATCGCAGTCGATTTGGACGGAACCCTGCTAAATAATGAAAGCAAGCTCTCCGATTTCACCAAAGAGACGATCAAAAAAATTTCAGAAAAAGGACACCATGTCATCATCACGACAGGCCGTCCGTATCGTATGGCAAAAGACTTCTATCGTGAGCTAGAATTGCATACTCCCATGATTAACTTTAACGGCTCCCTTACCCATCTACCAGGACAGACTTGGGAGCATGAAAAGTGCCTGACCTTGGACAAAAAATACCTCCTAGACATGGTCAAGCGCACGGAGGACATCCAGGCTGATTTTATTGCGGGAGAATATCGAAAAAAATTCTATATCACGACACCGAATGAAGAAATTGCAGATCCTAAACTATTTGGCGTAGAGAACTTCCGGCCAGAAAATCAATTCAAACCTGAACGAGTAACCAAAGATCCCAACTGCATCCTCTTGCAAACAAGGGCTGAAGACAAATACGCTTTAGCGGACGAGATGAATCGTTTTTATCAGCACCAACTAGCTATCAATACCTGGGGCGGGCCCCTCAACATCCTCGAGTGTACTCCCAAGGGTGTAAACAAGGCTTTTGCTCTAGAGTACTTGCTCAATGTGATGAATCGTGATAAAAAAGACTTAATCGCCTTTGGTGATGAGCATAATGACACTGAAATGTTGGCATTTGCAGGCAAGGGATATGCTATGAAAAACGCCAATCCTGCTCTTCTTCCATATGCAGACGAACAACTTCCTCTGACCAACGAAGAAGATGGAGTTGCCCGCGCTTTACAAAATTTATTCTTATAAAAGGGAAGATTGCATGGTCGCAATCTTTCCTTTTTGTTTTCATTTTATTTTCACTAAAGCGGCTTATTTTCTGTATTTTTATATTAAATTTTCTATTACCATTTTCATTTATCTCTCAAAAAACATTGATATATTAATATTTTTAAAAAGTCATTCTATGAAAACTTTTACATCTTTTTAGAAAAAGTAGTTGATTTTTATATGAAAACGGTTTATACTTAAAGTTAGGCTTAAAGTTTTCTTAAACATACAGTCAAACATTTTATAAGGAGGAATGACAATAATGAGTATCGGAATCATTATTGCGAGCCACGGCGAATTTGCTGCGGGTATTCATCAGTCAGGATCTATGATCTTTGGTGAACAAGAAAAGGTTCAAGTTGTAACCTTTATGCCAAATGAAGGTCCAGATGACCTTTACGCTAAATTCAACAACGCTGTGGCTGCATTTGACGCAGAAGATGAGGTTCTAGTATTGGCTGACCTTTGGAGTGGATCTCCATTCAACCAAGCTAGCCGCGTAATGGGAGAAAATCCAGAACGTAAGTTTGCCATCATCACAGGACTGAACTTGCCGATGTTGATCCAAGCCTACACAGAGCGCCTTATGGACGCGAATGCAGGTGTGGATAAAGTCGCTGCGAATATCATTAAAGAAGCCAAAGATGGCATCAAGGCTCTTCCAGAAGAGCTTAACCCAGTTGAGGAAGTTGCAACTGCTGCAGCTGCTCCAGTTTCACAAGCTGCTATTCCAGAAGGAACAGTTATCGGTGACGGTAAACTGAAAATCAACCTTGCTCGTCTAGACACTCGTCTCCTTCACGGTCAGGTTGCCACTGCTTGGACTCCAGATTCAAAAGCAGATCGTATCATCGTTGCTTCAGACAACGTTGCAAACGACGAGTTGCGTAAAGAATTGATCAAACAAGCAGCTCCTAATGGAGTAAAAGCCAACGTTGTCCCAATCCAGAAATTGATCGACGTTGCAAAAGACCCACGTTTCGGAGAAACTCATGCCCTTATCTTGTTTGAAACTCCACAAGATGCACTTCGTGCTATCGAAGGTGGCGTGCCAATCAAGACCCTTAACGTTGGTTCTATGGCTCACTCAACAGGTAAAACAATGATTAACAACGTTTTGTCTATGGACAAAGAAGACGTTGCAACCTTTGAAAAATTGCGTGACCTCGGTGTTGAATTTGACGTACGTAAAGTACCAAACGACACGAAAAAAGATTTGTTTGACTTGATTAAGAAAGCAAATGTTCAATAATGTTAATCTGTTTCTATCATTTTTGAAAACAGGATTAAATACTTTATTAAAACTAAATAGAAAAGGAATAAAACCATGTCAGATATTTCAATCATTTCTGCTATCTTGGTTGTAGTTGTTGCCTTCCTTGCAGGTCTTGAAGGTATCCTCGACCAATTCCAATTCCATCAACCAATCGTCGCATGTACCCTTATCGGACTTGCAACTGGTAACCTCGAAGCAGGTGTTATGCTTGGTGGATCTCTTCAAATGATCGCCCTTGGTTGGGCAAACATCGGAGCTGCCGTAGCTCCTGACGCTGCTCTTGCATCTGTTGCTGCAGCAATCATCTTGATCAAAGGTGGTAACTTTACTACTGAAGGTATCGCCGTTGCTACGGCAACAGCTATTCCTCTTGCCGTAGCTGGACTTTTCTTGACTATGATTGTTCGTACAATCTCAGTTGCCTTGGTTCACACTGCTGACGCTGCTGCTAAAGAAGGAAATATTGCGGCTGTTGAACGTGCTCACTTTGTTGCACTTCTTCTTCAAGGTCTTCGTATTGCAATCCCTGCTGCCTTCCTTATCGCTATCCCTGCTTCTGCCGTTCAAGATGCTCTCAAATTGATGCCAGACTGGTTGAACGGTGGTATGGCTGTCGGTGGTGCTATGGTCGTTGCCGTTGGTTACGCTATGGTTATCAACATGATGGCAACTCGTGAAGTATGGCCATTCTTCGCTATCGGTTTTGCTCTTGCAGCAATCTCTCAATTGACTTTGATTGCCCTTGGTGTCATCGGTGTTGCCCTTGCCTTCATCTACCTTAACCTTACAAAACAAGGTGGAAACGGTGGCGGCGGAGCTGCGACTTCTAACGACCCAATCGGTGATATCCTAGAAGACTACTAGAAAGGGGATCAATCATGGCTGAAAAAATTCAATTATCAAAATCAGATCGTCAAAAAGTTTGGTGGCGTTCACAATTCCTTCAAGGTTCTTGGAACTATGAACGTATGCAAAACTTGGGTTGGGCTTACTCTTTAATCCCAGCTATCAAAAAATTGTACACTAAAAAAGAAGACCAAGCGGCTGCTCTTGAGCGTCACCTTGAGTTCTTCAACACTCACCCATACGTAGCTGCTCCAATCATGGGGGTTACTCTTGCACTTGAAGAAGAACGCGCTAACGGTGTTGAAATCGACGACGCAGCTATCCAAGGGGTTAAGATCGGTATGATGGGACCTCTTGCTGGTATCGGTGACCCAGTATTCTGGTTTACAGTTCGTCCTATCCTTGGAGCCCTTGGTGCATCACTTGCTGCATCTGGTAACATTGTTGGTCCCCTTCTCTTCTTCTTTGGATGGAATGCTATCCGTATGGCCTTCCTATGGTATACACAAGAGTTCGGTTACAAAGCTGGATCTGAAATCACTAAAGACATGTCTGGTGGTATCTTGAAAGACATCACCAAAGGAGCATCTATCCTTGGTATGTTCATCCTTGCCGTTCTTGTACAACGTTGGGTATCTATCAACTTTACTGTCAACCTTCCAGGTAAACAATTGGCTGAAGGTGCTTACATCAACTTCCCAGAAGGTGCTGTTACTGGTGCTGAATTGAAAGGAATTCTTGCTGATGCACTTGGAGGATTGAGCCTAGATAAGATTCAACCACAAACACTTCAAGGACAGTTGAACTCATTGATTCCAGGATTGATGGGACTTCTCCTTACTTTCCTTTGCATGTGGTTGCTTAAGAAAAAAGTATCACCAATCGCAATCATCCTTGCTCTCTTTGCAGTAGGTATCGCAGCTCGTTTCTTCGGTATCATGTAATCCAAGCTATCGAGAATATAGATAAAAAAAGAATCAGGTTTATTACCTGATTCTTTTTGTGTATCAATTTTTTCTTCTAGTCAGATAATGCAAGCCTCCAATCACCACTGCTAGGATGGCTACATAGACGACTTGGATGGTTTCTAAAGGCACATACGCTCCTTGCAGGATAAAGGTATTGGCAAGCACTCCAACAAGGGCTGCAAGGCTCAAAAGTACGAGCAAGACTAGTTTGTATCGATTAAATGGCAGACTGACCTTGGCAACTAGACACAGACCATTGAACAAAGCAAGTAGGAAGCAAATAAATTTGACCTGACCTGGGACAGTGATAAGGAAGTTCGTCAAGAGTACACTAGCGACTAGAATGCCACCACCAATCGCAGCATTGGTCAAAATATCTCGCATAAAATGTGTGCTAACCTTTTCTTTATTGGACTCAAAAGTTAGGAAGAAGGATGGAATCCCAATCGTAATAGCTGAAATAATCGTAAACTGAATGGGGATAAAGGCAAATTCCAAACCAAATACCACACTCAAAATGGCAAACACGATGGAGAAGAAGGTCTTTGTCAGAAAGAGAGAGGCTACCTTTTGGATGTTATTGATGACCCGGCGACCTTCCATCAAGATATCATAAAATACTGCAAAATCATCTGTCAGGAAAACAATATTGGATACACTTTTAGCTGCGCTGGTAGCCCCCTTCATGGCAAAGCTGATATCTGCTTTCTTAAGAGCCAGAACATCATTGACCCCGTCACCGCTCATGGCAACTGTTTTACCAGCATTTTGCAAGATAGATACCATCTTTTGCTTCTGTTCAGGTGTCACACGTCCAAAGATTTCGTGTTCCAAGACCACTCTTTCAAAATCTTGTTCACTCACCTTGGTCATATCAATCGCACGGGCTTCTTCCTTAAAACCTGCCTTACGAGCCACCCCATATACAGCCACATGATTATCACCACTGATAATCTTCACTTCAACACCTTGAGATTCGAAATAGTCAAAGGTTTCCTTGGTATTGTCCTTAATCTCATCTGACAAAACGACGTGCCCTAGTAGTTCCATATTGGCTGGACTCATGATGTGGTCCTTACTATGGGCAAGTGTCAAGATTCGAAAACCTTGCTGCTTCAGATGTTCATAGTAGGTATCCATCGGCTGGGTAAAGCCTAGAAATTCATAGGCTCCGAAGAAATAGGTCCCACCATCTTTTACTTGAACAAAGGAATACTTGTTTTTGCTTGAAAAGGCACCAACTTCTTGAACTTCCCACTTTTTCTCACAGGTTAAGTAAGTCTTCAGAGCTCTGGAAGTTGCATTTTCATCCTCGAAATAAGCCAGATAAGAAGACAGTTTCTCTGCCAGCTTCGCATCTATTTCTTGGACCTTCATATTCCCCGTTGTGATGGTACCTGTCTTATCAAAACAAAGAACATCTACTCGCGCCAAGGTCTCTACACAGTATAGCTCCTGCACTAGAACCTTCTTTTTAGCCAGCTTCATGGCAGCTACCGCTAGAGAGACGCTAACCAAGAGAATCAAGCCCTCTGGAATCATGCCGACCAAGGCACCTGAACTTCCTAAAACAATCTCAACATAAGACCGTCCTAAACTAAAACCTCTGACATAGAGCAGAATCGCAACTGGCACCAGCAAGATGGAAACAATTTTTAAAATCTTATCCATGTAATCGCGCAGTTGAGAAGGGTATTTTTTGAATTCCTTGCTGGATTTTGCGAGTTTGTTAATATAGCTATCCTGCCCCACAGCCGTCGCCGTAACAAGGCAGGATCCGCTAATGACATTGCTTCCGCTCATCAGCTGGTCACCAATCGTTTTAAAGACCGAATCACTCTCACCAGTCAGCAAGGACTCATCCACTTCAATATTTCCTTCAAGCACTTCTGCATCGACAGGCACCTGGTCTCCCAGATTGAGATGCAGATACTCCCCTAGAACGATGTCCTCTGGATCAATCTCGATCGTTTGACCATCTCGGTTGACCCTGTACTTACTTTTACCAAGCAAACTTAGCTTTTCCAAGGCATTTTTTGAACGCACTTCTTGGAAAATCCCAATGGCTGTATTGATAGCAATCACACCTAAAAAGAGCATATTTTCGAATCGCAAGGTTGTGGCTACCAGAACTGCCAGAGCCAAGTTCATGGCATTAAAAAATGTAAAGATATTTGAAACGACGATTTCCTTGCTTGTTTTATAAGGTTTAATGTCGCTGATATTTCGTTGACGATCCTTGATGTCTTGGCTACTTAAATACTTCATTTCTACTCCAATATCCTTTTGTACTACTATAGTAACACATATCTTTTTCTCTGTCACTTAAAGACTTAAAATAAGAAGAAGTCCCTTGGCAAGCATTATCTATCACTACTTTAAGAAGCACTTAAAAACAAAAGAGGCTAGGATTCCCCTAACCTTTTTTCTTTATGCTTTATTCTGCCAAGGCTCCCATTGGATCCCATGGTGCAAGTACGATTGGTTCTGCTTCATAGGCAACTTGTTCTTCTGCTGTCAGCAATTCCTTACGAACAACGATTTGGTAAGTGTATTCATCCATCCAAGCGTCTGAGGCAACAAAGTACCCATCTGTACCGACCTTGTCTCCCCATGAGTTTTCAACCTTCCATTTGGTTGACTTGCCATTTTCATCCAAATCAACACCCGTCAAGACCATAGCGTGGGTCATCAAGCTTTCGCTATAATCCAAACGTCCAGCCTTGTCTTGAGTGAGTTGAATGTCCATGCTTGATTCAAAGTCATAAACATCTGTCGCAAGGATTCCTGCTTTGCGGTTGCTGAGCTGGCCGACATCTGAACCAAACCAAACAGTTTCACCTGTTTGCATTTGGGCAATCGCCAATTCTTTCAAGCGTTCCATTGGAACGTTGATGTAGCGAACTGCACGGCTACCGACGACATTTCCCAACATCTCAACTGTGTAAGATTTACCGTAAGGCTTGTCAGCAGTTGGGGCGTTGATAACAGAAACATAATCTTCTAGAGGAAGGTCAACATATTTCTTGTAAAATTCTTGTGGTGTGATACCCTTTTCGCTTTGGTAATTGTTATCCTTATCGCGATAAGCAAAGTCAAATTTACGCGGTGGAAGTCCTAGTGACATAGCAAGGAAGTTAAAGATTTCTTGCAAGAGGTCTTCTTTCTTAGCTTGAACAGTCGCTTGGTCCGCACCAGAAGCGAGCAAGTCACGCAAGATTTGAGCATCTTGGCGAAGCAATTTGTTGAGAATAGCATTGAGCTCACGGCTGCTGCTAGATGAAACAGACTCAGGATAAACAGACTTAGGCACGACACCATATTTCTCAAAGAGGGCAACGACCATATCCCACTGTCCACCGTCTTGTTGAGGTGTTTGGAGTAGGAAGCTAACCTTGCGGCTCGTCAATTCTTGGTCTGCAGTCGCAATGACTTGCTCCAAGAACCAGTTGGATTTTTCATACTTGTCCCAGAAGAAAGTGTGGGCTTGTGACAATTCAAAGTTTTCCAATTTGTATTGAGAGATGAGTTTGTGACGGAAGGTGTTGAGAGCTGCAAACATCCAACAACGACCAGACGCTTTCTGGTTAGTAACCTTGTCCTTGGTCAAATCCAATGAGAAAACAGGTGCATTATCTACATGACTTTGGCGACGTTCTAGAGCTGCAAAAATTCCGTTGTGGCTAGCAGCATTTTCAATCGCTTGGTATTTGACATTTGCTTCATAGTTAGCAAATAATTGATCCGTAAATGATTCTTGAATCGCGTTCATAGATTCCTCCTTTTATTCTACAGTCTATTATAACTCTTTTCACAAAGGAAGCAACTGAAAACATAAAAAGGCAAGGACATTCTCCTCGCCTTTTCTAAAATAAATCAAATTAAACAATACTCGCAAGGAGAACCTCTAACTCCTCCTTGGTCAGGCGACGCCATTCTCCTCGTTCTAAATTCTCGCCCAAGGCTAAAGTTCCCATAGTCAAACGTTGTAGGTCCACCACTTCCTTGCCACAGTAGGCCACCATACGCTTGACTTGATGGAACTTCCCTTCAGCAATGGTCACACGGATTTTGCTTTGATTCTTTTCTGTATCTATGGAAATAATCTCCAGTCTAGCAGGCTGGCAGGTAAAGTCCTTGAGCGGAATCCCCTTAGCAAATGTCTCCACGTCTTCTTGGCTCATGATGCCCTTGACTTGCGCCAGATAGGTCTTATCCACATGACGCTTAGGTGAAAGAAGAGCATGGGCCAGCTGACCATCATTGGTCAAGAGTAGGAGACCATGTGTATCGATATCCAAGCGCCCTACTGGGAAAACTCCCTTGCTTCGAGCCACATCATCCAACAAATCTAGAACCGTTCTGTGCTTGGAATCCTCTGTCGCTGAAATTACTCCCTGGGGCTTGTTCATCATGTAGTAGACAAACTCCTCGTACTCTAGCACTTGACCATCAAAGCGAATTTCGTCTCTTTCTTCATTAATCTGCAATTTAGCTGACTTTTCTTTTTTACCATTTACCGTCACGCGCCCAGCCTTGAGCAAGTTTTTGACCTCTGTTCGACTCCCCACAGCGCAGGCAACTAAAAATTTATCTAATCTCATAAAACTATTATATCATACTCAAAAGGAGGCTAGCCCAAGTGACCAACCTCCTTTCCTTTTCAGAGTCGGAAAGCTAACTTCCTCTGTCCCAGAAGATAGCTAAGACAATCATGGCACCGAGAACTGCTGGGATAATGGCTGTACCGTTTAGGCTTGGCCCCCAAGAACCAAAGAGTAATTGTCCTAGAAAGGCACCAATCCAACCGAGGAACATCTTCCCAAAGCATCCCATACGTTCTCCACGATTGGTGATAGCTCCAGCTAATAGTCCGATTAAAAAGCCGACAAACATGCTTCCAATCATAGCTTCTCCTTAATTTGCCCAATCTCCATTACGGAAGAGTGGTACGCGTGTGCCATCCTCACGGATACCATCGATATCCATTAGATTCGAACCAATCATAAAGTCCACGTGAACATCTGAACGGTTAAGTCCTGCAGCTTCAAGCTCTTCTTCGCTCATCTCTGCACCACCAACAACACTAGTTGCATATGCTGCACCGATAGCCAAGTGGTTTGAGGCATTTTCATCGAAAAGGGTGTTGAAGAAGGTAATACCTGACTGAGAAATTGGGCTTGGATCTGGCACCAAGGCACATTCACCCAAGGCACGCGCACCCGCATTTTCAAAGACAAGGTCTTTCATGACCTGATCACCCTTCTCAGCAGTGATATCTACGATTTGTCCATCCTTAAAGGTCACTTTAATGCCTTCAATGATGTTTCCATTATAACTAAGCGGTTTTGTAGAAGTGACATAGCCATCTGCACGACGGAAGTCAGGCGCTGTGAAGACTTCCTCTGTCGGCATATTTGGCAAGAACCCTTCTCCCTGTGCATTGATAGCACCAGCTGATTCCCAAACGTGGTTTTTCGGCAAACCAAGTGTCAAATCTGTTCCTGGCGCTGTGTAGTGAAGGGCTGAAAATTGTTCTTTATTAAGCATATCTGCCTTGCTCTTGAGGATGGCTGCATGTTCTTCCCAAGCCTTAACTGGATCTTCTTCATAGACACGGCAAGTTTTGAAGATTTGGTCCCAAAGGAGATCGACTGCTTCTTCATCGCTCGCAGCATTTGGAAAGACTTTCTTAGCCCACTCAAGCCCAGCAGCGGCTGCTACAGTCCAGCTAACCTTGTTGGATTGCGTTGCGATGCGCATTGGCTTCATAGCAAGTCCCATCGCTTTAGCAGAAGCTGAAAGCTTGTCAGCGTCCACACCGTTCAAGGCACCTGGGTCAGAAGAACGGACACCAAGACGGCTAGCCTTGTTCTCCAAGAGATAGTTCATTTCAGCAATCTTGTATTCTGGCACATTGTCCAGGCGCTCCATCGGAGCATAGAGGAATTTCTCACGGCTAATCACATCATCTGTCCACTGAACGATGACCTCATGAGCACCCAAGGCATAAGCTTCCTTCACGATTAGATGAGCTAACTCGCGTTGCTCCACATCAATAGAGAGAGCCAAAGTGTGACCAGGTTGCACGTTGATTCCGTTCGCAACCAATAATTTCGCATATTTTTCTAGATTTTCTTTAAAATTTGGTAAAACCATTTTATTTTTCCTTTTCTATTTTTCTTTTAAAGCAGAAAACAATCCTGCTAAAGCAATGGTACCCGACAGAAGCACTGTCGATAGGATAATTGTTTCATCTGCCAGCTCTAGCTGATAGTCAAAAACCTTTTCAGCTGGTTTGTCTTCCGCAAAGATTCTAAGTTTCATAAAGATGTTCTCCGTTCTAATTCTTAAAACAAATCATCAAACAAACTCAACTGGTTATCCTCTGGCATATTACCAAGAATCCCCATTTCATCCATCTTTTCAACCAAGGTTGATGAAAGTCCACCACGCTTGCGGAGTTCTGTCTTAGAAAGGAACTCACCCTCTTGGCGCGCTCGCACCAACTGCTTGGCAACGTTCTCTCCCAGACCATCCATTGCTACAAATGGCGGAATGAGGGTATCCCCATCGATGAGGAACTCTGTTGCCTGACTACGGTAGAGATCGAGTTTGCCAAATTTGAAACCACGTTCCCACATTTCATTGACAATCTCAAGAGTTGTATAGAGATCAATTTCCACATTAGAGGCTTCATTGTTCTTCCGTTTTTCAGAGATTTCCTCCATTCTGCGCTTAATGGCATCCAAGCCCGCACCCATTGTCTTGATATCAAAGGCCTTGGCACGGATTGAGAAATAAGCACAGTAGTAATAAATGGGATGGTGAACCTTGAAGTAGGCCACACGCAAGGCCATCATAACGTAGGCTGCCGCGTGAGCTTTAGGGAACATGTATTTGATTTTCCCACAGGACTCGATATACCACTCTGGCACCTTATTGGCCTTCATAGCCTCGATGTAGCCATCTCGCTCCTCTTCGGAAATCTTTAGCCACATGCCTTTACGTACCCGTTCCATGATGGTAAAGGCCATCTTAGGTTCGAGACCCGCATGCATGAGGTAAACCATGATGTCGTCCCGACAACCGATAACGGTTGATAGGTCCGCAATCCCTTGCTTGATCAGATCCTGGGCGTTCCCCAGCCACACATCGGTACCGTGGGATAGACCAGACAGCTGAAGTAACTCCGCAAAAGTCGTCGGATGCGTCTCATCTACCATTCCACGTACAAAGTTGGTTCCGAACTCTGGAATTCCCAGCATCCCTGTCGGAGTTCCAATTTGCTCCGGCGTCACCCCAAGCACATCCGTCCCAGAAAAGAGGGCCATGACACCTTCGTCATCCATAGGAATTTCATTAGGGTCAATCCCAGACAAGTCCTGCAATTTTCGAATCATAGTCGGATCATCATGCCCCAGTACATCGAGTTTGAGGACATTCTCATCGATATCATGGAAGTTAAAGTGAGTCGTCTGCCATTCAGCCGTCACGTCATCTGCTGGATACTGAACAGGCGTAAAGTCGTAGACATCCATGTAGTTCGGAATAACAACGATTCCTCCTGGGTGTTGTCCTGTAGTCCGCTTGACACCGGCAGCACCTTGGGCAAGACGTTCCACCTCTGCATCACGATAAAATTTCCCATAGTCTCTCTCATAGCCCTTGACAAATCCATAGGCAGTCTTAGCAGCTACCGTACCAACCGTTCCTGCACGGAAGGCATATTCTTCACCAAAGATATCACGTACATCCAAGTGAGCACTAGGCTGGTCTTCTCCCGAGAAGTTCAAGTCAATATCGGGAACCTTGTCCCCATCAAAACCAAGGAAGGTCTCGAAAGGAATATCCTGTCCATTTTTGCTGAGTTTGTGACCACAGTTTGGACAATCCTTATTGGGCATATCAAACCCTGAACCGTAAGAACCATCCGTGATAAACTCGCTGTACTGACACTGACCACAGACATAGTGAGGAGAGAGAGGATTAACCTCCGTAATCCCAATCATGGTCGCAACAAAACTGGACCCAACAGACCCACGAGAACCAACCAAGTAGCCCCGTTCATTGGAACGTTGCACCAGCATCTGCGATGCCAGATAAATCACGGCAAATCCATTCCCCAGAATGGAAGTTAATTCTTTTTCAATCCGCAAATCAACGATATCTGGCAGCGGATTGCCATAAATCTCAAAAGCTTTCTTGTAGGTCAGCTCGGCGACCGTTTCTTCCGCCTTGTCAATGAAAGGTGTGTACAAGTCACCCTTAACAACCTCAACAGGTTCAAAGATTTCTGCCAAGGCATTGGTGTTTTCAATAACCAATTTACGAGCCAATTCCTCGCCCAAGAAGGCAAATTCATCCAACATCTCATTAGTCGTTCGAAAATGAGCTTTCGGAAGAGGAGCTGGTTGGGCATGTTCACCATGACCGATGGTTCGGTTAATCATAGCCCCCTGGCCCAAACTACGGACGATAATTTCACGGTAAATCTCTTCTTCCGGTTCGATATAATGGACATTTCCCGTAGCCAAAACAGGCTTCCCAAGACGGTCCCCAACCTCTATCAAACTCTTGATAATAGTTTGGAGTTCCTCCATATCCTTGACCTGCTCTTTAGCAATCAAGGGAGCATAGATAGCCGGTGGCATGACCTCGATAAAGTCATAATACTTGGCCACCTCAACCGCCGCATCCACACCTTGGGAAACGACAGCGTCAAAAACTTCACCCTCCGAGCAAGCCGACCCCAAAATCAAGCCCTCCCGATGGGCGTCTAGAACCGTTCTCGGAATCCGTGGCACCCCTTCAAAATACTTGGTGTTAGACAAAGAAACCAGCTTAAAAATATTTTTTAAACCAACTTGATTCTTGACATAAATGGTCGCATGTTTAATCCGAGCTTTTTTATAAGAATCTGGACTGATTAGATCAATATTGAGTCTAGCCAGATCGGTCACACCATGTTTTTCTGCTACCTCTTTGATAAAGATGAAAAGCAGACGACCAGTAGCTTCCGCATCGTAGTTGGCCATGTGGTGGTGTTCAAGTGCCACACCAAAACGCTTGGTCAAAGGCCCCAAACCATGACGTTTATACTCAGGATAGAGGTTTCTAGCAAACTCCAGCGTATCGATGACTGGCTGGCTAATCTTAGGCAGACCATGACGCTCATAGTTGGCATTCATAAAACCAACGTCAAAGGTAGCATTGTGGGCTACTAAGACTGTATCCTTGCAAAACTCTTGGAATTCTTGTAAAACTTGTTCCAGTGGTTTGGCATTTTTGACATGATCATCTGTAATACCAGTCAACTCAGTAGTAAAGGCTGATAATGGATGTCCGGGATTGATAAATTCATCAAATTCGGCAATAACATTCCCCTTATACATCTTAGAGGCCGCAACCTGAATCAAGTCATTATAGATAGCTGAAAGTCCCGTCGTTTCAACGTCAAAGACCACGTAGGTCGCTTCTGACAAGTCCATCTCCACTTCGTTATAAACGATAGGGACACGGTCCTCCACGATATTGGCTTCCATTCCATAGATCAGCTGGATTCCAGCTTTCTTAGCTGCCTTGTAGCCATGTGGGAAGGATTGAACATTTCCATGGTCGGTGATGGCAACCGCCTTGTGCCCCCACTTAGCAGCTGTCGCAACGATCTCCTCTACCTCTGGTAGAGCATCCATGGTCGACATGTTGGTATGAGCATGAAACTCAACCCGACGCTCACCTTCTGGCATCAAATCCTTCCGCTCATAGTGAACAACTTCCTGCACATCCTGCACGTTCATGGTCAAATCGCGTGTGAAATTATTCATCTCCACATTTCCACGAACTCGGAGCCAAGAATTCTTCTTAATGATGTCAAACTTCTGAGCTTCTTCTTCATTCTTAACCCATTTTTGCATTGAAAAACTTGAAGTGTAGTCTGTCATTTTAAAGTTGATCAAAACGCGACCAGTTCTGGTCACCTTATGCTCCACATCAAAAACGACCCCTTCAAAGACCAGACGATTTTCCTCAGTCGTCACGTCAATCATCTGGGTAACCTCAGCCTTATCTAGTTTAGGCTTGGCCATAGCCTTTTTAGCCTGAAAATCAAAGGCTGGCTTCTCTTCTACTGGAGGAGGAGCCATTTGTTCCAATTGCTCCATAGCCCGGAGCGCTTCCTCATTGGCAGCTTGGACAATCTGTTCATTCTCGGTATGGAAGGCTTCCTCCTGCTCTTGTGTAAGAGCATCATTCTTTTCTATTTGGCATACAAAAGCTGGAAAACCAAACTTTTCGAGTTGCTTTGCCAAATTAGGAAGATGATTCTTCTTAAAGTGCTCCTTATCAATCGCCTCTGAACCTTCAATAATGAGTTGATTTCCTTCCGCACGGACGTTTAAATTCTGGTAAAGAGATTTAAACCCCTGACTTGCACATGGACCTTCAGAAAAAGCCTCCTTATAGTAGGCCTGCAAGAGTTCATTAGAGAATTCTTGAGAAAGAGCCTTGATTTCGAAAACAGCTCGATTGCCTGTTTTCGAAAATTCTTCACTAAGCCCTTTCTTTAACTCTAAAAAAATTTCAATCGGTAAAATATTAGAAAATACAAAATGAAATTCCCAAATCTTACTAATTTTATGAACCACAACACGCTCAATTCTGGCATCAACAAGAGCAGGGTCCCGTCTCAATTGATCAGATATTCCCAGTTGATTCATTAAAATTTCAAACTTACTTGACATTCATTTTCCTCACATTATTCTCTTACTATTTTACCATAATTAAAGAAAATATATGACTAGTACCATTCCTTAAGCACTGCTAGTTTACCCAAATTTGTTCAGTAAACAAAAAAGAAGACTCTCAGAATCTCCTTAGTAAATAAAAAAAGATACCCTAAAGTATCCTCGTAATCGATCGGGAAGACAGGATTCGAACCTGCGACACCTTGGTCCCAAACCAAGTACTCTACCAAGCTGAGCTACTTCCCGCGTTAAATAAAAAAAATGCACCCTAGAGGAGTCGAACCTCTAACCGCCTGATTCGTAGTCAGGTACTCTATCCAGTTGAGCTAAGGGTGCTCATCATTATATGCCGAGGACCGGAATCGAACCGGTACGATCGTTACCAATCGCAGGATTTTAAGTCCTGTGCGTCTGCCAGTTCCGCCACCCCGGCCTCTCTAAGCGAACGACGGGATTCGAACCCGCGACCCCCACCTTGGCAAGGTGGTGTTCTACCACTGAACTACGTTCGCATCGACCTCTTATTCTATATAAAAAAATGCCGGCTACATGACTTGAACACGCGACCCTCTGATTACAAATCAGATGCTCTACCAACTGAGCTAAGCCGGCTGATTTCTATTATGCGGGTTAAGGGACTTGAACCCCCACGCCGTTAAGCGCCAGATCCTAAATCTGGTGCGTCTGCCAATTCCGCCAAACCCGCAAATATGACCCGTACTGGGCTCGAACCAGTGACCCATTGATTAAAAGTCAATTGCTCTACCAACTGAGCTAACGAGTCTAAAATAACTTCCGTTATCTTAAACGGTCCCGACGGGAATCGAACCCGCGATCTTCGCCGTGACAGGGCGACGTGATAACCGCTACACTACGGGACCTATGGGAGTTAACGGGATCGAACCGCTGACCCTCTGCTTGTAAGGCAGATGCTCTCCCAGCTGAGCTAAACTCCCTCGAGCTAAGCGACTTCCATATCTCACAGGGGGCAACCCCCAACTACTTCCGGCGTTCTAGGGCTTAACTGCTGTGTTCGGCATGGGTACAGGTGTATCTCCTAGGCTATCGTCACTTAACTCTGAGTAATACCTACTCAAAATTGAATATCTATCAAATACCAAGAAAACCGTCCACTTTCATATTCTCAGTTACTTTGGATAAGTCCTCGAGCTATTAGTATTAGTCCGCTACATGTGTCGCCACACTTCCACTTCTAACCTATCTACCTGATCATCTCTCAGGGCTCTTACTGATATAAAATCATGGGAAATCTCATCTTGAGGTGGGTTTCACACTTAGATGCTTTCAGCGTTTATCCCTTCCCTACATAGCTACCCAGCGATGCCTTTGGCAAGACAACTGGTACACCAGCGGTAAGTCCACTCTGGTCCTCTCGTACTAGGAGCAGATCCTCTCAAATTTCCTACGCCCGCGACGGATAGGGACCGAACTGTCTCACGACGTTCTGAACCCAGCTCGCGTGCCGCTTTAATGGGCGAACAGCCCAACCCTTGGGACCGACTACAGCCCCAGGATGCGACGAGCCGACATCGAGGTGCCAAACCTCCCCGTCGATGTGAACTCTTGGGGGAGATAAGCCTGTTATCCCCAGGGTAGCTTTTATCCGTTGAGCGATGGCCCTTCCATACGGAACCACCGGATCACTAAGCCCGACTTTCGTCCCTGCTCGAGTTGTAGCTCTCGCAGTCAAGCTCCCTTATACCTTTACACTCTGCGAATGATTTCCAACCATTCTGAGGGAACCTTTGGGCGCCTCCGTTACCTTTTAGGAGGCGACCGCCCCAGTCAAACTGCCCGTCAGACACTGTCTCCGATAGGGATAACCTATCCGGGTTAGAGTGGCCATAACACAAGGGTAGTATCCCAACAACGTCTCCTTCGAAACTGGCGTCCCGATCTCATAGACTCCTACCTATCCTGTACATGTGGTACAGACACTCAATATCAAACTGCAGTAAAGCTCCATGGGGTCTTTCCGTCCTGTCGCGGGTAACCTGCATCTTCACAGGTACTAAAATTTCACCGAGTCTCTCGTTGAGACAGTGCCCAAATCATTACGCCTTTCGTGCGGGTCGGAACTTACCCGACAAGGAATTTCGCTACCTTAGGACCGTTATAGTTACGGCCGCCGTTTACTGGGGCTTCAATTCATACCTTCGGATTACTCCTAAGCACTCCTCTTAACCTTCCAGCACCGGGCAGGCGTCACCCCCTATACATCATCTTACGATTTAGCAGAGAGCTGTGTTTTTGATAAACAGTTGCTTGGGCCTATTCACTGCGGCTGACATAAAATCAGCACCCCTTCTCCCGAAGTTACGGGGTCATTTTGCCGAGTTCCTTAACGAGAGTTCTCTCGCTCACCTGAGGCTACTCGCCTCGACTACCTGTGTCGGTTTGCGGTACGGGTAGAGTATGTTTAAACGCTAGAAGCTTTTCTTGGCAGTGTGACGTCACTAACTTCGCTACTAAACTTCGCTCCCCATCACAGCTCAATGTTATAGATATAAGCATTTGACTCATATCACACCTCACTGCTTAGACAGACTCTTCCATTCGTCTGCTTTAGTTAGCCTACTGCGTCCCTCCATCACTACATACTCTAGTACAGGAATATCAACCTGTTGTCCATCGGATACACCTTTCGGTCTCTCCTTAGGTCCCGACTAACCCAGGGCGGACGAGCCTTCCCCTGGAAACCTTAGTCTTACGGTGGACAGGATTCTCACCTGTCTTTCGCTACTCATACCGGCATTCTCACTTCTATGCGTTCCAGCACTCCTCACGGTATACCTTCTTCACACATAGAACGCTCTCCTACCATACCTATAAAGGTATCCACAGCTTCGGTAAATTGTTTTAGCCCCGGTACATTTTCGGCGCAGGGTCACTCGACTAGTGAGCTATTACGCACTCTTTGAATGAATAGCTGCTTCTAAGCTAACATCCTAGTTGTCTGTGCAACCCCACATCCTTTTCCACTTAACAATTATTTTGGGACCTTAGCTGGTGGTCTGGGCTGTTTCCCTTTCGACTACGGATCTTAGCACTCGCAGTCTGACTGCCGACCATAATTCATTGGCATTCGGAGTTTATCTGAGATTGGTAATCCGGGATGGACCCCTCACCCAAACAGTGCTCTACCTCCAAGAATCTTGATGTCGACGCTAGCCCTAAAGCTATTTCGGAGAGAACCAGCTATCTCCAAGTTCGTTTGGAATTTCTCCGCTACCCACAAGTCATCCAAGCACTTTTCAACGTGCCCTGGTTCGGTCCTCCAGTGCGTCTTACCGCACCTTCAACCTGCTCATGGGTAGGTCACATGGTTTCGGGTCTACGACATGATACTAATTCGCCCTATTCAGACTCGGTTTCCCTGCGGCTCCGTCTCTTCAACTTAACCTCGCATCATATCGTAACTCGCCGGTTCATTCTACAAAAGGCACGCTCTCACCCATTAACGGGCTCGAACTTGTTGTAGGCACACGGTTTCAGGTTCTATTTCACTCCCCTCCCGGGGTGCTTTTCACCTTTCCCTCACGGTACTGGTTCACTATCGGTCACTAGGGAGTATTTAGGGTTGGGAGATGGTCCTCCCAGATTCCGACGGGATTTCACGTGTCCCGCCGTACTCAGGATACTGCTAGGTACAAAGACTATTTTAAATACGAGGCTATTACTCTCTTTGGCTGATCTTCCCAAATCATTCTTCTATAATCTTTGAGTCCACATTGCAGTCCTACAACCCCGAAGAGTAAACTCTTCGGTTTGCCCTCCTGCCGTTTCGCTCGCCGCTACTAAGGCAATCGCTTTTGCTTTCTCTTCCTGCAGCTACTTAGATGTTTCAGTTCACTGCGTCTTCCTCCTCACATCCTTAACAGATGCGGGTAACAGGTAGTACCTGTTGGGTTCCCCCATTCGGAAATCCCTGGATCATCGCTTACTTACAGCTACCCAAGGCATATCGTCGTTTGTCACGTCCTTCTTCGGCTCCTAGTGCCAAGGCATCCACCGTGCGCCCTTATTAACTTAACCTTATTTTTTGACCTTTCAGTCATAAACTCTTTTAATACTACAGCGTTTCGGTTTATTTTCTTGTTACTATTTGATATAGATATTCAATTTTCAATGTGCATTACTTGGTGATCTCTCACCAATGGAGCCTAGCGGGATCGAACCGCTGACCTCCTGCGTGCAAAGCAGGCGCTCTCCCAGCTGAGCTAAGGCCCCACAAGACCTCTCAAGACTAAACAAGACCAATGTGCAGTTCCTTATCCTTAGAAAGGAGGTGATCCAGCCGCACCTTCCGATACGGCTACCTTGTTACGACTTCACCCCAATCATCTATCCCACCTTAGGCGGCTGGCTCCTAAAAGGTTACCTCACCGACTTCGGGTGTTACAAACTCTCGTGGTGTGACGGGCGGTGTGTACAAGGCCCGGGAACGTATTCACCGCGGCGTGCTGATCCGCGATTACTAGCGATTCCGACTTCATGTAGGCGAGTTGCAGCCTACAATCCGAACTGAGACTGGCTTTAAGAGATTAGCTTGCCGTCACCGGCTTGCGACTCGTTGTACCAGCCATTGTAGCACGTGTGTAGCCCAGGTCATAAGGGGCATGATGATTTGACGTCATCCCCACCTTCCTCCGGTTTATTACCGGCAGTCTCGCTAGAGTGCCCAACTGAATGATGGCAACTAACAATAGGGGTTGCGCTCGTTGCGGGACTTAACCCAACATCTCACGACACGAGCTGACGACAACCATGCACCACCTGTCACCTCTGTCCCGAAGGAAAACTCTATCTCTAGAGCGGTCAGAGGGATGTCAAGACCTGGTAAGGTTCTTCGCGTTGCTTCGAATTAAACCACATGCTCCACCGCTTGTGCGGGCCCCCGTCAATTCCTTTGAGTTTCAACCTTGCGGTCGTACTCCCCAGGCGGAGTGCTTAATGCGTTAGCTGCGGCACTAAACCCCGGAAAGGGTCTAACACCTAGCACTCATCGTTTACGGCGTGGACTACCAGGGTATCTAATCCTGTTTGCTCCCCACGCTTTCGAGCCTCAGCGTCAGTTACAAGCCAGAGAGCCGCTTTCGCCACCGGTGTTCCTCCATATATCTACGCATTTCACCGCTACACATGGAATTCCACTCTCCCCTCTTGCACTCAAGTTAAACAGTTTCCAAAGCGTACTATGGTTAAGCCACAGCCTTTAACTTCAGACTTATCTAACCGCCTGCGCTCGCTTTACGCCCAATAAATCCGGACAACGCTCGGGACCTACGTATTACCGCGGCTGCTGGCACGTAGTTAGCCGTCCCTTTCTGGTAAGATACCGTCACAGTGTGAACTTTCCACTCTCACACTCGTTCTTCTCTTACAACAGAGCTTTACGATCCGAAAACCTTCTTCACTCACGCGGCGTTGCTCGGTCAGACTTCCGTCCATTGCCGAAGATTCCCTACTGCTGCCTCCCGTAGGAGTCTGGGCCGTGTCTCAGTCCCAGTGTGGCCGATCACCCTCTCAGGTCGGCTATGTATCGTTGCCTTGGTGAGCCGTTACCTCACCAACTAGCTAATACAACGCAGGTCCATCTGGTAGTGATGCAATTGCACCTTTTAAGTAAATGTCATGCAACATCTACTCTTATGCGGTATTAGCTATCGTTTCCAATAGTTATCCCCCGCTACCAGGCAGGTTACCTACGCGTTACTCACCCGTTCGCAACTCATCCGCTCGGTGCAAGCACCAAGCTTCAGCGTTCTACTTGCATGTATTAGGCACGCCGCCAGCGTTCGTCCTGAGCCAGGATCAAACTCTCATTAAAAGTTTGAGTTCTCACTCATTTCTGTCACTGACAGATTTATTGTTTTTTCATTGTTCAGTACTATAACTTCAGTTATAGTGCCCTGCACATTGGTTCGTCTTGTTCAGTTTTCAAAGGTCTTTGTCACTCAATCTCTCTCAAGCGACAACTATATTAGTATATCACAGCTACCTGTCTCTGTCAACAGATTTTTTAAACTTTTTTCAAGTTTTTTTAACCGCAATACACCATAGTCCGTACGGGATTCGAACCCGTGTTACCGCCGTGAAAAGGCGGTGTCTTAACCCCTTGACCAACGGACCTGAGTTTTTCAACTCTTTCTATTATACCTACTTTTTTACCTTTGTCAAGAACTTTTTTACCTCTTTACCGAAATTCTGAAAAGATTAGGGAAAGTTCTCTCAGGAGAGCTTTACGTCCTCTAAAGACTTCTCCTCCCATTAGACGGTCTATTAACTCTTGTTTTTCCATACTCTGCTTTGATTTGTAATTCTTTAGAAGTTCGTGAAAGAGATAATAATCGTCCAGCCTGAGTCCTTTTTCTCCTAGACGATGACTAATCTCACTCACCTCTTCATAGGGTTCTTTGTCAAAACGGCGCTTGTGGCTTTCCTGTTTACGGATGTAATCTAGGATACGATTTCTAAACTTTGTTTTAAAGCAGACATAAAGTCGATGGCGCTCCCCCTCTAGTAACTCTGGGTTGCAACTCACCAGCTCATACAGACATAACATGCCTTCCTGATCCCAGTCCTCTTTCTCCCACAGATGCAAATGATAATCTTTGCGACACTTATGGATGATTCCCTTACTTTCTTCATATAAATCTTTTAGATTCATAGACCTCTCCTTTCTGCATTTAGTTTAGCAAAATGCGCGAGCCACTGGGTCTACTTCCTCTATTCTATACTTCTTCCTCCCCCAACGGCACATAAAAAGAGAGGCAAAGCCTCTCTGGGGTTATAATTCTGCAATTTGGTTGAGATTCACTTCTGCAATCGTATCATTACCAAACATAGAGATAATCATCTTCACTTTGTTGTTATCAATTTCAGTAATTTTACCTGTGTAGTCTGCAAAAGCGCCATCAATGATGCGGACTGTCTGGCCAACTTCAACATCAATATCGAACTCTTGAACAGTTTGTCCCATTGAAACCAGAATATCACGGATTTCTTGTTCCAAAAGTGGAGTTGGTTTTGATCTGTTACCGTGTGAGCCGACGAATCCTGTTACGTTAGGTGTGTTTCGAACGACGAACCATGCTTCATCGGTCATGACCATTTCTACAAGGACATAACCTGGAAAGCGATTCTCTTCAACTTCCTTTTTCTTTCCATTTTTCTCAACTTGCACGGTTTGTGTTGGAATCTCAACACGTAGAATATTATCCAACATGTTATATGTTTGCGCACGTTGCAATAGATTTTCTTTTACCTTATTTTCATAGCCAGAATAAGTTTGTAGAACAAACCATCCCTTGTCAAAACTATCCATGATATTTCCTTTCATACATATGATAGAAGAAAGTTAGCAGAACTTCTCCACTTTTCTTCTAAAAAATGTTAATAAATCGAATCAAACCTGATACAATCAACTGGTCAAAAATGTAAATGATGACCACAAAGAAGGCTGTGTATTCCATAATAGAGCGAAAATCTCTCCAGCTTTCTTTGCGAGTTGGCCAAGTTGTTTCTTTAAGAAGTTTAAAAATATCCTTAATAAAGCCCATCGTTCTCTCCTATCTCGTTTCTCTATGTGTCGTATATTTTCCACAATGTTTACAAAATTTATTTACTTCTAGTCGTGTTGGCTTGGGGTTCCCACTAATTTTGATTGAATAATTCCTTGAACCACAAACTGCACAAGCTAGGCTTGCTTTTTTTAGTGCCATAACGCCTCCATCTTATCTATTATAACAAGAAACCTAGGCTTTGACAAGCCTCTTAACGAAATAGATTAAGGATTGAGTCCCATATTGTCTGGGCTTTTTCTTTTATTTTAGCTTCTGAAATCGCACGACCTGCTTCATCTACAAGATTTTGTGCACGACTACGAATATCTCCTATTGGGTCCTCAGACTGGTTTGTCTCATTTTCAACAACCTGCTTTTTCGTATTTTCTGGTTCAATACCATTTTGTTTATAAGCATTCTCAACTGTAAAAGTGCTACCTGTAGTGTAAGGTAAAATGGTATTAGCCATACTTCTAAAGACATGGGCTGCTCCATTGGAGGTCGAACCTGCTAGATAATGGTTCTCATCTGTTGTTGGGAAACCGAGCCAGTGGCTGATTACCACATCCGGAGTATAGCCGATCACCCACTGGTCACTGGTATATTCTGGGTTGAAAACAGCTTCAGTCGTACCTGTTTTACCAGCCATAACATAATCTGCCGGTGACGAACTAATTCCTGTACCATTGGTAAATGTTCCTAGCATCATGCTGGTCATTTTATCGGCTACCGACTTATCAATCACTCGTTTTTGGGAGTTTTTATGACTCTTGATGATCTGGCCACTGGCATTTTCAATACGAGTGATGAAATGTGCTTCAGGCATCAAACCTCCATTAGCAAAGGCTGCATAGGCTTGCGCCATCTGGAGAGGATTCGTTTCCACACCTCCACCAAGAGCAACTCCAAGAACTCGGTCAACTTTTTCCATATTCAGACCAAATCTCTCCCCAGCGTCAAAAGCTTTGTCAATACCTAATTCATTTACAGTCGCAACAGCTGGCAGGTTGAGTGATTCCGCCAAGGCCTGATACATAGGTACTTCTGGAGATGTCTTAATACCCGCATAGTTATCTACTTGATAACTGTTGTACTGCATCGTATGATTATCCAGTTGCTTGTTCAAGGCCCATCCTGCTTCTACTGCGGGTGTATAAACGACTAAAGGTTTAATAGTTGAGCCTGGGCTACGCTTAGACTGAGTGGCATAGTTGAAATTGCGGAAGCCTGGTTTGTCATCACCAGCTACACGGCCAACAACTCCACGCACTCCACCCGTTTTAGGCTCTAGAGCAACACTACCTGATTCGGCATGCGTTCCATCTTCTGCCGTTGGAAATAGCGAAGTGTTTTCGTAAATAACCTGCATGTTTGCTTGGTAGTTTTGGTCAAGCTCTGTGTAGATTCGATAGCCGTTGTTGACAATCTCTTCTTCTGTGAGATTGTACTTGGAAACTGCTTCGTTGACAACTGCATCAAAATAGGACGGGTAACGATAATCCGAAACTTTGCCTTCATACTTATCTTGCAGTTGAGAAGCCATATCTACTCCAGCCGCTTCGGTTTCTTGATTTTTATCAATATAGCCCGCTGCAACCATATTTTGCAAAACAGTATCCCTACGGTTGGTCGAAGTTTCAACAGAATTTAATGGATTGTACAATTCTGGTCCCTTGAGCATCCCTGCTAGAGTAGCCGCCTGATTAAGCGTTAGTTGTGAAGCCGATACACCAAAATATTTCTTACTTGCATCTTCAACGCCCCATACTCCATTTCCAAAGTAGGCGTTATTGAGGTACATAGTAAGGATTTGCTCCTTGCTGTATTTCTTTGTCAACTCTAAGGCAAGGAAAAACTCCTTGGCCTTCCGTTCAACGGTCTGGTCCTGGGAAAGATAGGCATTTTTCGCCAACTGTTGAGTGATGGTGGAACCCCCTCCAGAACGACCCGCTGTAAGGATGGCTAGAAAGAAACGACCGTAGTTAATCCCATCATTTTTATAAAAGGAACGGTCCTCTGTCGCGACGACAGCATTCTGCAAGTCTTTACTAATATCTGTCAGTTCAACATAGGTTCCCTTTTGACCTGATAGGGCTCCTGCCTCTTTTTCTTCGCGGTCAAAAATCAGAGTTCGCGTTTTCAGGGCATTTTGCAAGTCATTGACATTGGTAGACTTGGCTATCGCAAACAAGTAGGTTCCTACCAGTAAACCAGCACTTAACCCTAAAATGATGACGATTTTTGTCAGATGATAACGACGCCAAAATTTCCGAATTGGACCTACTTGGGACAATTTTTTTCTGTCGCTCCGTGAACGACGCATGCTAGTCGAATCAGACTCCGCTGATTCATTCGTTTCTTTTTTAAAGAGAGAAAGAAACTTCTCAAATAATTTATCTAATTTCATGCGTTTATTTTATCATCTTCACCATAGGAACTCAAGAATTTAGCTACTCCCTATCCAAATAGGGCTTTTTTTGTTACAATATCTGTATGCAATTCACATTTACATTACCCGAATCCTTGCCTCAAATGACGGTCAAACAATTCCTAGAGGAACAACTCCTCATCCCTAGAAAAATCCGCCATTTTTTGAGAATAAAGAAGAACATCTTAATCAACCACAAAGAAGTTCACTGGAACGAGATGGTCAAGCCAGGGGACATTTGCCAGTTGACTTTTGACGAGGAAGATTATCCCCCAAAAGAAATCCTTTGGGGCAATTCAGACCTCGTTCAAGAGGTTTATCAAGACCAACATCTCATTATCGTCAACAAGCCAGAGGGAATGAAAACTCACGGAAATCAACCTGGTGAAATTGCCCTTCTCAATCATGTCTCTGCCTATGTTGGCCAAACCTGCTATGTCGTTCATCGTCTGGACATGGAAACAAGCGGTTTAGTACTTTTTGCTAAAAATCCTTTTATCTTACCTATCCTCAATCGTTTGTTGGAAAAAAAGGAAATCGCTCGTGATTACTGGGCACTTATAGAAGGGCGAGTAGAGAGTAAAGAACTTGTCTTTCGAGATAAAATTGGTCGTGATCGACACGATCGTAGAAAAAGAATAGTCGATGCCAAAAATGGACAATATGCTGAAACACATATCAGTCGATTAAAGCAATTTCCAAACAAGACTACCCTTGTCCGTTGCAAACTAAAGACCGGTCGAACACATCAAATCCGTATTCACCTCTCTCATCATAAGCACCCTATTCTGGGCGATCCTCTCTATAACTCTAGTTCAAAAGTAAGCAGGCTCATGCTCCATGCCTTCCGACTTTCCTTTACTCATCCACTCACCTTAGAACAATTGAGTTTTACTGCCCTCTCAGATACTTTCGAAACAGAATTAAAACAAAATGGATGATAGCATCATCCATTTTTCTATATAATAAAAGCAAGACCAGAAGGCCTTGCTTTTATCGACTCAAGAATTATTTAGCGATTTTTGCGAAGTATTCAAGAGTACGTACAAGTTGTGCAGTGTATGACATTTCGTTGTCGTACCATGATACAACTTTAACCAATTGTTTACCGTCAACGTCAAGAACTTTAGTTTGAGTTGCGTCAAACAATGAACCGTAAGACATACCTACGATATCTGAAGATACGATTGGATCTTCTGTGTAACCGTATGATTCGTTTGAAGCTGCTTTCATAGCTGCGTTCACTTCATCAACAGTAACGTTCTTTTCAAGAACTGCTACCAATTCAGTAACTGATCCAGTTGGAGTTGGAACACGTTGTGCAGATCCGTCAAGTTTACCGTTCAATTCTGGGATTACAAGACCGATAGCTTTAGCAGCACCAGTTGAGTTAGGAACGATGTTTGCAGCACCAGCACGAGCACGGCGAAGGTCACCACCACGGTGTGGTCCATCAAGGATCATTTGGTCACCAGTGTAAGCGTGGATAGTAGTCATCAATCCTTCTACAACACCGAAGTTGTCTTGAAGAGCTTTAGCCATTGGAGCCAAGCAGTTTGTAGTACATGAAGCACCTGAGATAACTGTTTCAGTACCGTCAAGAACGTCGTGGTTAGTGTTGAATACAACTGTTTTAACGTCGTTTCCACCAGGAGCAGTGATAACAACTTTCTTAGCTCCACCTTTAAGGTGTTTTTCAGCTGCATCTTTCTTAGCAAAGAAACCAGTTGCTTCAAGAACGATTTCTACACCGTCAGTAGCCCAGTCGATTTGTTCTGGATCACGTTCAGCAGAAACTTTAACGAATTTACCGTTAACTTCGAATCCACCTTCTTTAACTTCTACAGTACCGTCGAAACGACCTTGAGTTGTGTCGTATTTCAACAAGTGAGCAAGCATAACTGGATCTGTAAGGTCGTTGATGCGAGTAACTTCAACACCTTCTACGTTTTGGATACGGCGGAAAGCAAGACGACCGATACGGCCGAAACCGTTAATACCAACTTTAACTACCATTAGTGATTTCCTCCTTATGAAAATCATGAAAATTTTATTGTGAAAAGAGTAACTTGAATCACTACAAATCACCTTTCAACAAACCTATTATATAACTATTTGAGTTTAATTGCAAGTATGGGCGTTGATTTTCTCTCCTGCTTTTCTACTTTTTCTCCCCCTTTTCATTCATCTATTCTTTTATTTTCAAAGCATATCTCTAGAATCTTTTATAATATCTGCATATTTTCTTCATTTCAAGGTAAAACTCCGATTTCAACTCTTTCAGAGTTTACAAAAAAAGAGACAGGATCACTCCTGCCTCTAGGCTGATAAACGATTATTTACGACGTCCTGGACGTTCTGCATAACCATAGTAAGCATCTGCCATGATTTCTTCCATGTCAGCTACCATTGGCAAGCGTGGGTTCGCAGGAGAACATTGGTCTTCATAAGCAAGCAAGGCAATTTCATGCAAGCTGTCTTTCCAAGCTTTTTCATCGATTCCAAAGCCTTTGAAGTTCATTGTGATTCCAACTGCTTCACCAAGATCGTAAACTGCTTTGGCATACGCTTCAACCGCTTCTTCTGGAGTTGAGTGAGGCAATCCAAGCATTCTAGCAATATCTTGGAATTTTTCATCAGCTTTCCAGTAGTTGTACTTAGGCCATGTAGTCGTCTTAGATGGGCGAGTACCATTGTAACGGATAACGTATGGAAGCAAGATTGCGTTTGTACGTCCGTGAACAGTATGGTGAACCGCACCGATCTTGTGGGCCATTGAGTGGCTCATACCAAGGAAGGCATTGGCAAAGGCCATACCAGCCATTGTAGATGCATTGTGCATTTTTTCGCGAGCTTCTGGATCAGCTGTCTTAACAGATTTTTCCAACCATTCAAAGACAAGTTTGATTGTTTGAAGGGCGATACCGTCTGTGTAGTCGTTAGCAAAGTTTGAAGTGTAGGCTTCAGTCGCGTGAGTCAAGACGTCCATACCTGTGTCCGCAGCGATGAAGTCTGGAACTGACTCAACCAAAGCAGGGTCAACAATCGCAATAGTTGGTGTCAATGAGTAGTCAGCCAATGGATACTTACGGTTGTTTTTCTTGTCAGAGATAACGGCAAATGGTGTTACTTCTGAACCAGTACCTGAAGTTGTTGGGATACCGATGTACTTCGCTTTCTTACCAAGTGATGGGAAGCGGAAGGCACGTTTACGGATATCCATGAATTTTTGAACCAAGTCACGGAAGTCGATTTGTGGTTGTTCATAGAAGAGCCACATAACTTTGGCTGCGTCCATTGGAGAACCACCACCAAGAGCGATGATTGTGTCTGGTTCAAACGCCCTCATCACTTCAGTACCACGTTCTACAGTTGTGATATCTGGGTCTGGTTCAACATCTGAGAAGACTTGGACAGTTACACGGTTGCTGCGTTTGTTCAATTGGTCAATAATGCGTTGAACAAAACCAAGTTTTTCGATCGATTTGTCTGTAACAATCATAACGCGTTCAATATCTTCACATGTTTGAAGGTATTGGATAGAATTGCGTTCGAAGTAAATTTTTGAAGGAACTTTAAACCACTGCATATTATTTCTACGTTTCCCTACTTTCTTGATGTTTAGAAGGTTGATCGCACTCACATTATCACCAACTGAGTTGTGTCCATATGAACCACATCCAAGTGTCAATGATGGAATGAAGGCATTGTATACGTCACCGATACCACCGAAAGTAGATGGAGAGTTCCAGATAATACGCATTGCTTTGATTTCTGTACCAAAGCGTTTAGCAAGAGCTTCGTCTTTTGTATGAATAGCTGCTGAGTGACCAAGTCCGTTAAACTCAACCATTTGGCGAGCTTTTTTAAGACCGTCTTCTGTATCTTCAGCTTTTAGGACAGCGATAACTGGTGACAATTTTTCACGAGTCAATGGTTCTTTCGGTCCTACTTCTGCACATTCTGCAGCCAAGATGTTTGTTCCTTCTGGAACGCTGAATCCTGCTTGTTCAGCAATCCATGCTGCTGGTTTACCAACGATGTTTGCGTTTAGTTTAGCACCTGCACAGTTTTTGCTGTTTGCTTTCACGCCGAAACAGAATTCTTCAAGAAGCGCTTTTTCTTTCTTGTTTACAAAGTAAGTGTGATATGATTTGAATTCTTCTACAAATTCGTCATATACTTCTTTATCAATGATAACCGCTTGTTCTGATGCACAGACCATCCCATTATCAAATGATTTAGACATAACGATGTCATGAGCAGCTTGACGAAGGTCAGCAGATTTTTCTACATAGGCAGGAACGTTTCCGGCACCTACCCCAAGAGCTGGTTTTCCACATGAGTATGCAGCTTTAACCATAGCGTTCCCACCAGTTGCAAGAATAGTTGCAACACCTTCGTGGTTCATTAGCGCTCCAGTTGCTTCCATAGATGGCTTTGTAATCCATTGAACACAGTTTTCAGGTGCGCCAGCTGCGATGGCTGCATCACGAACGATTTGTGCTGCGTGAGCTGATGATTCTTGAGCTGATGGGTGGAAGGCAAAAACGATTGGGTTACGTGTTTTCAAAGCAATGAGTGATTTGAAAATCGCTGTTGAAGTTGGGTTTGTTGTCGGAGTGACACCACAGATTACCCCGACAGGCTCCGCAATCTTTGTCAAACCTGTAATTGGATCATCTTCAATAACTCCAACTGTTTTAACTCCACGCATATTGTTCACTACGTGTTCGCAGGCAAATAGGTTTTTTGTCGCCTTGTCTTCAAATACTCCACGACCAGTTTCTTCAACTGCGTGTTGTGCAAGGATACCGTGCGCGTCAAGTGCGGCAACCGAAGCTTTTGCCACGATATAGTCAACTTGCTCTTGGTTCAACTTGCGCATTTCATCAAGCGCAACCAAGGCTTTTTTCACGAGACCATCGACATGCTTTTCAGCAGCAAGTTGTTTTTCCTCTGGGGTTACTGTTTTTTTATCAGCCATATTATCCTCCATAGCCTTTAAGGATGTTATCCTTTGTTAATTATTTCACAAATTTATTATAACTCTTTTTTTATGCTTTGTAAACAGTTTCATAAGCATTTCACAAAGAAATTTTCTAAGATTGTGATTTTTTTCTCAATATAGCTATACAATAGAGTTTTGTCTGGACGATTGTGAAATTATGGAAAAAATTTTTTTATTTCACAAAGTTTTTCTAGTTGATAGTTAGTTATCGAATTCAAGACAAGAAAGCGTTTTCTTTTCAGGCTTTGAAAATAGTCTCCTAACTTGGAGACTACTGTTTTTGCTGAAAAACGCCTTGTTTAAAGGTCCCCTCATAAACAACTTCTTGCTCTGTAGTCAACTTCCCTTGACCTTCAGCCTGACCATTTACAAAATCACCTTCGTATTTCCAGCCATCTTTTGATTGAAAAGTCCCTTTACCATTAAAAGCCCCATTATTGAACTCTCCTGTGTATTGGTCCCCGTTTTCAAAGGTCATAGTCCCCTGACCATTCATCTTCCCTCTTACCAAGGTTCCATCATAAACAAGCGCACCATTGTCAAGTGTCAGTACACCCTTTTTTGGAGTGTTTAGTAGAAAAACTGATACGGCGCAGATAGCGATTAGAAGAACGGTTGCAATCTCTATACGCGGGCGAGTTAGATATACTCGATATTTTTCAAAGATTTTTTTAAACTTTTCCATTGTCACTCTCATTTTCTAAACGGTCTAACCAGCTTTGGCATCCACTTGTGATGCGCGCATAGGTTTCCTCAAAATCTCCTGTGTACCATGGATCTGGAACACTTTCTGCCGCAAAAGAGTAGATCTTGTACTGTAGTTCCTGAGGGCACATGTGACGCAGATCTGAAACGTTTGAAGCATCCATACCGATAATGTAATCAAATGATTCAAAGTCCTCTCTGCCAATCTGAAGCGATGTTTTGTCTTTGTCATACGGGATCTGATACTGCTGAAAAATCCCCTGCGTCCCCTTATGAATCGGATTGCCATGTTCCCAAGATGACGTTGCCCGACTCTCGACTTGGTAAGCGCTCGTCATGGACTTCATCACAAACTCTGCCATGGGACTTCGGCAAATATTTCCTAAGCAAACAAATACTATTTTTTTCATCCCTTTTCCTCTTGTCTCATAGAAAAACGGGAGTGACAGGTCCCGTTTTATTCTTCGATTGCTCCGCCTTCGTCAACAACTGTTCCTTCTGGTGTCACAGCTTCTTTGAGTGGCAAAACGGTCTTGATCGCAGCCAATTCAAAGGTCAAATAAACCCCATCTACATCCAGTACGATTGTACCTTTCTTAGTATCTACTTCATCCACTGTTCCGTAAAGCCCACCAATTGTAATGACTTCATAGCCTTTTTGAAGCTTGTTCAAGCTTTCCATACGCTTTTGTGCTTGTTTCTTTTGAGAACGTTGCATAAAGAACATCAAGGCAAACATACCTACAAGCATGATCAAAAATGTTAAATTTGGACTAATATTTTCCATAGTATTTTCTCCTTTGTATTTTACATAGGACTACTATATCAAATTTCAGCTACTTTTACAAGATTGTGCCTTGTTTTTATGGTTATAAAAAATCAGAGTTTTCACTCTGATTTTTGTGATTATTTCAAGTTTTGAACGACTTTGACTAGATTTTCAACTGTAAATCCGTACTCTGCCAATACTTTTGGTGCTGGGGCAGATGCTCCAAAGGTATCAATACCGAGAACTGCACCATCAAGACCAACATACTTGTACCAGTTTTGAGTTGCACCCATTTCAACTGCAACACGACGGCGAACTGCATTTGGAAGGATTTCTTCCTTGTAAGCTGCATCTTGTGCGTCAAAGACATCTGTTGATGGCATGCTGACTACACGGACTTTTGCACCTTGGCTAGCCAATTCTTTGGCAGCTGCGACCGCCAAATTCACCTCTGAACCTGTTGCAATCAAGATTGTATCAAAGTCTGCTGCATTTTCATAGACAACATAGGCACCTTTCGCAACTTTGTCAAAGTCTGTTCCTTCTTCGACAGTCAAGTTTTGACGTGTCAAGACAAGGGCAGTTGGTGTTTTTTCGCTTGTCACGGCAAGGTACCAAGCCGCTTGAGTTTCACGCGCATCTGCTGGGCGGAAAACATTCAGATTTGGCATAGCACGGAGACCTGCTAAGTGTTCAACTGGTTCGTGAGTTGGACCATCTTCACCAACTGCAATCGAATCGTGGGTAAAGACATAAGTCACAGGAAGTCCTTGCAAGGCTGACAAGCGGACAGCTGCTTTCACATAGTCAGAAAAGACGAAGAAAGTACCACCGTATACACGAAGTCCACCGTGAAGGGCCATCCCGTTCAAGATCGTTCCCATTGCAAATTCACGAACACCAAACTGAATGTTGCGGTTCAAGCGATTAGCATCGTCTTGAAGTCCATCAGTCTTAATATAAGTCATGTTTGAGTGAGCAAGGTCAGCTGAACCACCTAGGAAGGTTGGCAATTTAGTAGCTACAACGTTCAAAGCATCTTGACTTGAGTTGCGAGTTGCTTGAGAAAATCCATTTTCTAAGGCTGGGAAGTCTGCTGGAGTCACTTTAACTGGATCACGGCCGTCGATGATGGCTTCTACTTCTGCAGCCAGTTCTGGATGAGCTTCTTTATAATCAGCAACTAATTTAGTCCAAGCTTGATAAGCTGATGCGCCACGATCTGCAACATTTTCTTTGAAATCAGCGTAAACTTCAGCTGGGATTTCAAATGGTTCATAGTCCCAACCAAGAGCTTGGCGAGTAGCCGCAGTTTCATCTGCTCCAAGAGGAGCACCGTGTACCGCATTAGTTCCTTGTTTGTTTGGAGAACCGTATCCAATAACAGTCTTCACTTCAATCAAAGATGGCTTGCCTGAAGCTTTAGCTGTTTCGATAGCAGCATGGATAGCTTCCAAGTCTGTTCCATCTTCAACCAAGGCTGTATGCCAGCCGTAGGCATTGTAGCGATCACGAACACTTTCAGTAAAGGAATCCTTTGTCTCACCATCCAAGTTAATGTCATTTGAATCATAAAGAACCACCAACTTGTCAAGTTTTTGCAAGCCTGCATATGAAGCCGCCTCACTTGAGACACCTTCCATCAAGTCTCCATCTCCACAGATCACATAAGTATAGTGGTCAAAGATATTGAAGCCTTCGCGGTTATACTTCGCTGCAAGGAAACGTTCTGCTTGGGCAAAACCAGTAGCAGTAGAAATCCCTTGACCTAGAGGACCAGTTGTAGCGTCAACCCCTGCTGTATGACCAAATTCTGGGTGACCTGGTGTTTTTGAACCCCATTGGCGGAAGTTCTTGACTTCTTCCATGCTCACATCTTCAAATCCAGAGAGATGAAGAAGGGCGTAGAGGAGCATAGAGCCGTGTCCTGCTGAAAGAATAAAGCGATCGCGGTTGATCCAGTTTGGTTGAGCTGGATTGATACGAAGTTGCTTTGTAAAGAGGCTATAGGCCATAGGAGCAGCCCCCATAACCACCCCTGGGTGACCTGAGTTTGCTTTGTTGATGGCGTCAATACCTAGAAAACGAATTGCATTAACAGATAGATTTGACATAGAATTTCCTTTCTCTTTGAGGTGATTAATAAATCACACATCCTATTTTACTATTATATGAAAAAATGCATAGAATAGCAATAAAACAATTTGCGTTCATCTAACACATTTGATTTTCTATTCCCTCGTCACTTCATAGTACGGAAGCAAGCGCGCATAAGCCTCTTCTAGCTTCTCCAATATCGCTTCTACTGACTGATTTTCAATGAAGGAAACATCTGCCTTAACCAAAACTTTACGGACTTCCTGACTTCTCACCTTCTCGCGTAAAGTACGACGATTCTCCTCAGTAGCCTCCACCTTATGACTTTCCCCATTTGAGTAGACTAGATAATAAATTCCTTCTACCGCTGGAAGTTCTAAAACCTTGGCTTGCTTGTCTAAAGTCTGTTCATCTTTCTTGCGCTCAATGAAGCTGACCTCAAAAGAAATCCCATAATTAGTAGGTGTTCCATACAAACGAAGAGCCATCATAGGTTCTGTCACTTGTCCGTCTCTCTGTAGATAGGCCCAGAAATGCGGTCGCAAGCGTTGCGCTTGGTTCATCCACTGACTAGTCTGTTGCAGTTGCCATTCTGGATGACTAGCTTGAAAGGTTTTGGCCAATTCTGTAAAAGACTTCCGAGCCTCTTGACCTTTTTGCCGCAAGGTCAACATCTTTTCTCTTTCATCGCCAGCTTTATCAGGATTACGGTACTGGACTCCTGCAAATGATAGGTATTCTCTAACTGTTTTCAGCATATCTGAATCTTTCCTTTCCTAGCAAAAAATCAGGATGAACCTGATTTTGCTTTGCTTATTCTGCATCTACGACAACATAGCGATTTGGCTCGTCACCTTCAGAGTAACTCGTCACGCCATCCATGCGTGAAATAATGCGATGGATTATCTTGCGTTCGCTATTTGACATTGGATCAGTTTGTTGACTACGCCCTTCCTCTAAAACGCGAGTCGCCAATTTTTGAGCGTAGGTTTGCAAGACTTCTGCACGGTGTTCAACATAATCATTGACATTGATCGTGATGTAGAAGGTTCTTGAATAGCGGTTATAAAGATAATTTTGAGCCAATAGTTGCAAGGCCTTCAAAACTTTACCATGATAACCGATAATACGGCCTGGTTCATTGGTGTCAATTTGAAGATTGATGGTGCGGCGATTGTAGTCGCTTGAAATCGTCCCTTCAACATCCATATCATCTACAATGGTTTGAACGTAGCTAGCTACTTCAGTTGCCACTTGTTCGATGTCATAACTTGGTTCTACTTTCAAGCCTAAATCTTCCAAAGATTGACTTGTTGCTTCCTGCGTTTCAGTTTCTTTTTCTGGAGCAGATTTCACTTCCTCGGTAGTATCCTCTGGTTCCAATTCATTTAAAATTGAAATATGGCCTGTTTCTTCCAAAATCGTGCTGGCGTGCTTTTCATTTTTCAGGATTTCAGCCTTGACCTCTTCAGAGACACCTTGACCTTCTTCTTCAATCTTCTTGATGGCTTCAACCACATATCCCAAATCAACTGTCGCTTCGCTGACGGTTTTCACTGGTTCATTTTTTTCATTAACTTCTTTTGGAACCCCTTTAATGGCCTGCTGGTTGGCTTTGATTACTGTCGTTTCACTAATGGCTTCGATATCAACTTGAGCTGGCTTCTTACCAAACAAGCCTAAAAATCCTTTTTTCTCTTTCGAAACGACCTTGATGTGGGCCTTCATTCTTGGAATGTCTAATTCTTTCAATCCTTTTTGGATTGCTTCTTCAACCGTTGAACCTGTAAATAATACCATTATCAGATTCCTCCTTATTTTTTCTTTTTCTGTGCTTTTTTCAAAGCTCTTCTCTTCTTGCCTTCTAAATCTTTTTCTGCTTGCGCCACTGCTTCTCTTTCGGCAATAATCTTGAAAGGATTGTTCAAGAAATAGGTTTGCAGAACTTGGTAAGCATTGGATACGGCCCAGTACAAGGCTACACCACTTGGGGCGGAGATGGCAAAAACAAAGATCAATACAGGCATACCATACATCATCCCTGTCGTAGCTCCACTTTTTTCGGACAAAGCTTTATTCGATAACCAGCTACTCAAGAAGGTAAAGACTGCCGCCAAAATCGGAAGGACAAAACTTGTATCTACTCCTCCCAAATTAATCCATAAAAAGTGACCTGTTTTCAAAAAGTCTACTCGACTCAAGGCTTGAAAAAGTGCCAAGAGAACAGGCATTTGTATTAAAATCGGCCAGAGAGAGGATGAATGTTTGATCCCTAACTCTTTATAAACCTTACGCATCTCCTGGTCTAGCTTGGTTCTACTTTCCATATCACGACCTGGGTATTGCTCTCGCAAAGCCTTGATGCGTGGTTGAGCCTCTTGCATTTTTCTAGAGGCAACCATCTGTGTCTGAAAGACCGGTAATAGAATCGTCCGGATCAAAATCGTGAAGAGGATAATCCCCACTCCGATACTAATGTCAAAGGACAAAAAGCGGATAATTTCAGCAAAAAAATAAACGAATTTGCTCCAAAAGTCTGTCGAATCTGCTGTTATATCGCTAGCTGTACCATTTGTTGCACAGGCTGTCATGATAAACAAGGACAAGCCCAACAAACTAGTCAACTGTAGTTTCTTTTTCACTCCCATTTCCTTCCTGGTAAATCTTTGATAACTTTAATACGTGGAGTAGGTTTTTCTCCATCTCTGCATATTCCAAGGTTTCCACCCCTTTTCGGGCAATCACGACAAAATCAACATGCTCTACTAAACTCCCTTTTACACTTTGTAGAATGTGCCGGATTCGTCTCTTGATTTGATTTCTGGTAACTGCATTCCCCAGCTTTTTGCTGACGGACAGTCCTACTCGAAAATGGTTTTGCTGGTTTTCCAATTGGTAGACAACAAATTTTCGATTGGCAAAACTTGTTCCGTCCTTGAAAATCGCCTTAAAATCTTTCTCTCTTTTTACACGAAAGCTTTTCTTCAAAACTCAACTCCATCTATTAAATTACTACTATTATACCATATTTTTTGAAAAAGCCAATAACAGCAAGGTTTTAGACATTTTCTACATAAAAAAAGCTGGAAAATCTCTTTCCCAACTTCTTTTTACAATCAAATTTTACGTGTATTTACTTATTTTTTCAAGCGCTCAACATCGCGTGCAATCACCAATTCTTCATCTGTTGGAATAACCAAGACACGGATTTTCGCTGCGTCAGTTGAGATGTCTCCCGTTACGCCAAAGACGTTCTTTTCTGGATCCACATCACAACCAAACCAAGAGATACCTGAAATGACATCCTCACGAACCAAAGCTGCATTTTCACCGATACCTGCTGTGAAGATAATCGCATCTGCTCCATTTAGGACTGCAAGGTATTGACCGATATGTTTTTGGATACGATCAACATACATTTCATAAGCCAAAGTCGCATCATGGTCTCCTGCTTCCATAGCAGCAATCACATCACGCATATCGCTTGACTGACCAGAAACTCCCATGAGCCCTGATTCACGATTGAGAACGCGACTAATATCTTCTGGGGTATTAAAATCCTCTGTATATTGCATGAGATAAGGGATGATAGCAGGGTCAATATCTCCTGTACGAGTTCCCATCATCACACCTCCAAGTGGTGTGAATCCCATAGAAGTATCCACAGACTTCCCTCCCTTAACAGCTGTGATAGAAGCCCCGTTACCAATATGGCAGGTAATCAATTTCAAGTCTTCTAGAGGGCGGCCCAAAAGTTTCGCTGCTTCTCCTGCGACAAACTGGTGGCTTGTCCCGTGGGCACCATATTTACGAACCTTGTTGTCTGTGTAGTATTTAGTTGGTAGAGGGTAGCGATAAGCCTTCTCTGGCATGCTTGTGTGGAATGAGGTATCAAATACGACAACACTGGTAATATCTGGAAGCAATTCCTTAAATGCGCGAATTCCAGCTGCGTTAGCTGGATTGTGAAGAGGAGCCAACAGTCCCAATTCCTCAACTTTTTCTAACACATCTCCCTCAACAACTGTTGATTCCTTGAAATATTCACCACCTGCAACGACGCGGTGGCCGACACCTGTAATCTCATCGTACCCTTTGATAATGTCAAAACGAATCAAGTCATCCAATAAAATTTTAACGGCTTGTGTGTGGTCTTCAATATCAAGAATTTGTTGCTCCGAACGACCGTCAAATTTTACTGTTGAAATTGAATCTTTCAATCCAATACGTTCAATCAAGCCTTTAGCCAAAACTTTTTCCTCAGGCATTTGATAAAGTTGCCATTTCAAGCTTGAGCTTCCTGCATTGATTGCAATTGTTTTTGTCATAAGATGATACCTCTTTTTTAAGCGTTTTCATCTATTATAACAAAATCTCTTTTATATTTCAGTACCTTTGCTCCAATTTTGAAAATTTTCTTTAAAGTTCAACAAAACTGACTGATCTTGCAAGCTAGTAAGAGGATAGACAAAGGGTTCTAGTTCTTTATCTCCTTTCTTCTGTAAGACAAAAATACTTTTAGCTTGGCTTGCAGTTGAGAAAATATCCTCTGGCAGAGCGATGATAGCAGCCAGACTCACTTCGTCTTTGAGCCACCCTTTTAATAAGTCACTTTGAGGACTGGTCAATAAATCACTCGGAGCTAGAAAAATAGCATAGCCATCTGACTTAAGGTACTTGAGACCTTGCTCCATCAGCAAATGGTGGGCATAGGTATGCTCTTGACTAGAAGCCACTTGATAGCGAGAAGCGATGGCATCGTCTGGGTAATAGCCTACAGGCAAGTCGCTGATGACCACGTCGCTTTCTTTAAGCATTTGCGGACGAACGGCATCTCCTTGGACAAATCCTGCCTGCAAACCGATCACATCTGCCATACTAGCCGCCAGATCAATTAGCAAATCATCCACTTCGACTCCCAAGTAATCTACTTTTTTAGCAAGAGAAGTCAAGAAAGTAGCCCCCAAAATGCCCATACCAGAGCCTATTTCGAGGATGCTAATTTCCTCT
The DNA here is from genome assembly GCF_900637025.1 of Streptococcus oralis ATCC 35037. NCBI lineage: Bacteria > Bacillati > Bacillota > Bacilli > Lactobacillales > Streptococcaceae > Streptococcus > Streptococcus oralis. Next base: position 157,199 of record NZ_LR134336.1, on the reverse strand, counting down.
TTATGAAGCAACTCTTCTACAACAAGTACCAAGAGGAGGGAAATGACATCCGGTGTAAACTGGTGATTGGCCTGTAAAGGTTCCGTTTGTCCTGCCTTCATCAAGAGAAACTGGTAGGTCTTGAGCCACTCTTCCTTGCGAAGCGCTAGGCGTTTAAGGGCTTGATTGTTCTCCTTGACCTGCTCTAGATTGGTCTCGCCATCTAGATAGATACTATTTTGCTCTACCAAGGCGTCATAAAAGTTGGTCGCCAAATCACTTTGGATGACTTGGACATTCTCTAGTAAATACGTATAAGCTTGTTCAATTTTTTCAAAATCCATATTTCTATCTTATCAAATTTCCCTCCTTTTTTCCATTCCTATAGAAAAATCACTCCCTTACTAGGCGAGTGATTTTTGGGCTACTGTTAAAAAGAGCTCTGCGTAATTTCCTAGGAAAAGACCTTCGGCACTGTAAAGGATCTGACTGTCAATGCTCGAAAAACCAAACTGGGCTAGCTTGTTTTCCAGTTCAGCTAAATCAAAACCATGATGGTTGGTATCTGTCTTGACAAAATCAGCGATGAGAACTTGTCCATTCTCCCTAAGGTGATGGTGAAACATGGCAAGAGTCGCATCTAGATCAGGCATATGATGAAGAACCCGACTGACTACAATTAGGTCAAATTGTTGTTCCAAGGGATTTGCCAGTAAATTCTGCTCCAAAAACTGGATATTCTTGATGTCTTGTTGCTCTGCTTTCAAACGGGCTTGCTCCAGCATTTTCTCCGAGATATCTACAAGGGTAACCGACTTGGCCTGCTTGGCTAGGGGCAAGGCTAATAGACCCGTTCCACCACCAAAATCCAGTATTTCCTTGTCTGATAGAAGAGCAATCTGTTTTTCAACTACTTGACACACCAAATTTGCAAGAAAGATATTTTTGGGCGAATCAAAGGTTTCTGCTTTGTGATTAAAATCATGTTTCATGCTTTTAGTTTAGCACAAAGTAGTTGAATTGACTAGGAATTGTCTTTCTTTTCAGACTTCTCTTCTGATTTTTTCTTCTCTGCTTGATTGCTTGAATCAGTCGCTACCTCTTCCTTTTTAGCTGTTTTCTTTTCTTGGGTTTTCATCGTAGGAAAGAGAAATTCATAGTTGCCCTTATTCATACGAACACTTGTTGCAAAACCTGTTTTCGTATTTTGATATCTGACTTTTCCTAAGTTAAAGACTCGTTCTCCACTTTCTTGCTCAGCCTTATCCTTACTTCGCTTGGCCATGGCAAAAGCGATCAACTTTTCTTTGTTTAGGGCAAAGTCTTTGTGATGGGCGACTTGCCGATTTAAATAAAACTGCAACAACAGACTAAAGATGGCTGCCATGGTGACTGCATATAAAAGAACGCCTGCCTTAACTTTTTGTTTTTTCCACACGATAGATGAACTCCCTTTCTAAGCCCTTTTGAAATTGGAAACGAAAGCGAACCAATTGATTTTCCTCTGTAATTTGAGCTGATTTGAGTCCATAAACCATCGGCTGATAGCCCCGTCCGCTGGTATCCGTTTTTCGAAAATCATCCGATTTAGACTTCCCTATAGAGATATCCTTACCATCTTGTTTTAAATAGAGGCGATTGCCTTCTACCTTTTCAAACTGCGAACGCTCTAACTCTGCCTCCAGTTGATCCACAAACAAGAGCCACTCCTTTTGCTCGCTTTGCTGCTGGTAACGAACTTCTGAAATGAGGAGCTGACTCATAGCTTGAAAAAGGAGCAAGCCTCCGCTAATGACGATAAGGGCAATCAGAGATTCTAATAGAGTGAACGCTCTTACCTTACTGCTCTTTAAGGTCGAGCAACTTCTCTGAACCATGGTAGACCTCCAATCCCTTTTCACTAGCAAACACCTGAACCTCCACTCCGTTTATGTTTACCTGATTTTGACCTGTCTGCAGAGCCATCTTCGCCACACGCAAGACTTCTTCCTTTTGCAAGATTTCTGCCTCTTCTTGTCTATTTTTCTGAATTTGTCCTAAAAGGAGGGTTGCAATGCTGGCAAACACAGCCAAAGCTACTACTGCTTCTAGTAAGATTACTGCCTTAATTTTTAGTTTCCTTAATGCGTTTAATTTTTCCATTTCCTAGATATAATTGATAGCGAATCACTCCTTTGCTAGTCTGAAATTCAACCTTAGCCAGGGACGAATTGCCCCCAGCTCGGTCAAATATAATGCTTTGTCCTGATGGCGCCTGAATTTCTTTAGGAACGGTCAACTTTTGACTGCCATTGCTGATCGTCTGCCCATCTAAGTTCAGACTGGTCTTTTGCTGACTGGCTAGACTGCGTTTTTGCGTTTCCCTATAGAGTTCTTCAAACTCCATAAAGAAAATCTGCTCCTCTACCGCCGCAAAACTGGACTGAACAGAACCGGACAAGCCTAAACCAAGGATACTCACAAGTCCCAAAACTAAGAGACTTTCCAGCATGGTAAAGGCCTTAATCTGCAACAGTTTGACTTGTTTTTTGTTTTGCATGGTAGTCTTTATAAGCTTTGGCTTGCTCAGCTGTGATACGACCGTCTGCTTGTAATTTGCTAAGGCTAGCATCTTCATTCTTGTCCAGACTATAGAGCTCTGCCTGGCTTTCTACGACCTTGACAACAGCAGCTTTTCCTTTGTCATCTACGGTATCCTTTTGCTTGGTCAAATTGGGCACAAAGAGCAAGAGAAGAACACTGATGATTAAAAGGACGACTAACATCTCTACCAGAGTGAAAGCTTGAACCTTGGCTTTTTTTAATTTTGTCATGAGTTTTTTCATTTTAAAAATTTACCTCCATATTTTGATACATGGGCATGAGCATTGCCGCATAAAGTAAAACGATAATCAGGGCCACAAAGATAAAAACCAGTGGCTGTACTAAGTTCATGGTGCGGTTGACTCGGATAAAAAAGGATTCCCAAGTCTTTTCCGCGTAGATTTCCAACTCACTCCCCAGCTTGGACTTGACTTCCCCATACTCGATGATGAGACTCAACTCCTTCTTAAAGAAAGGATAGGTCGTTATGGTTTGAGAAAATTCGCGGCCATTTTGCAGGGCTTGAGCCAAATCTTGACCGATTTCTTTAAAGAGCTGAGAACCTTGTTCCTGCATGATCTGAAAAATTTGCGTCAGCTCCATCCCCTGTGAAATCATATTGCCCCATTCACGCGCGTAATAGGCCGTCAGATAGGTCTGGACAAAGATTCCTAGAAAGGGAACCCGTGCCAACATCGAGAAAACCCGCATCTTGGAACTTCTTTTGTAGAAAGTGAGGGCTAAAAGTAAAGATAGAGAGCAAACCAGCACTAGTCCCAGAAATATTTGTGGCAGATTGCCGATGATTTGAGTGGCAATATTGCTACTGTCCAGTTGGGGAAGTAGATAGTTTCTCAACCCCAGCATGATTAGCAGGAGAAATCCCAGCAAAATCAGGGGATAAGTCGCCACTTCGATTAACTTTTTCTTGACCTTGGCCAAATTATCCAGATATTCTTCTATCTTCCTCAGACTCAGGTGAAGATTTCCATGTACTTCAGCTAGAGATAATTGGGTCACAATGGCACTTGAAAAGCCCAAACTTTCCATCATTTCTGAAAAGGATTTCCCCTGAGACAATCCTTGGTGCATCTGGGCCACATAGTCCTTTTCCAGCAAGGCACTTCTGCCCAAAAAAGAAATAATTTCCACCAAATGAAAGCCACTGGAGAAGAGGTTGTTAAACAAAGTGATGATTTTCTTCTGCTTAGCTGTAGCTAATTTTTTCCGTTTCAGCCTGAAGACTTGTGATATGTCCATCTTTAAGAAGCTGCTCAATCTGTTCATTCCAGCTAGTTGGCTGGTGTTCCTGATAGTCTTTGTTTGCAAAGTCAACGATTCCTCCTCCCCCAATTAATCTCTGGTAGCAGACTCCTTGCAGAACAACTGCTAATTCCTCCTCCGTCACACCCAACTCCAGAAGGCGTTCATAAACACCTCGGATACTCTTGGCATGAATGGTTGAAAAAACTGTCGCCCCTGTCAAACTGGCTCTGACCACTGCACGCGCTGTCTCGCTATCCCGAATTTCACCAATAATCAAGAGGTCCGGACGATGCCGGAGAGACAGTTTGATCAGATTTTCATAGGTCAAGCCAATCGCTTCATTCAACTGCAACTGGAGCATGTCTTCCTGCTTGATCTCGACAGGATCTTCAATGGACATAACCTGTTGCCCTTTAAACAGAGACTTGGCCAATTCGTGCATCAAGGTCGTCTTGCCACTTCCGACTGGACCTGCAAATAGATAGAGTCCCCGTTGCCTGTACTGCTCACCCAGTTCGTTCATATCCTGAAACCAGAAATTCAGATCCTGCTCCTCATCGTGCAACAAACGAATGACCAAACTCTCATGCCCCCGATAATCTCCTACGGTAGACAAACGCAGAGAAGACTTCTTCTCCCCATGCTGATAGTCGCAAGAACCCAGCTGACTGCGCCTCTTCTCTCCTACGTTCATACCCGCCACAAACTTAAAATGACTAATCACAGCAGCTAAAACATCAAACTCATAGGAGTCAACGAGACACCGCTCGTCTCCAACCCGCATGTGAAGCTCGTAGGACTTTTCCTTGGGAATGAAATAGATATCCTGAGCCTTCTTTTCTTTCGCAGTAGCAATAATTTTCTGTGCAATTTCTTGTACCATACCGCCCTCCTTATCTAACTATTCGCAAAAAAATAAAAAAAGCAACTTAAAAAGTTACTTTTTATCTCCATTTCATACGGCAAGAACGGTGTTTTTCTTGACCTGTTTGTTTTTCGTAGCCTGGACGTAGCTTTTCATCGGGGATGACTTGCTCATCCTGTAAAAGTGCCAAAGAATGATACTGCTGCAAATACTCATCACACTCATCACACCAGCGTTGGTCGGCAGGATCCCAAAAAATAGTCATCAAATCACTCCGACTCTTATAAAGAGGATTCTTCTTTTCCAGCTCAAACCAGCATGATTTATAATATTTTAGAGCATCATAATACTTGTCAAAAGATTGACTCATGATGACATCTTCTTCCCAACCTTCTATGAACCACCACGGTTCAAAATCCCCATACATTTCTATAACACGATACATTCTTACTACTTCCTTTGTATCGTATATTATATCTAATTTTTTATTACAAGAAAAGGATTTTGCTTGTTTCCCCCATTAGAAACTTCTTTAAGAAGCCTGTTATTTTCATCTGATAATAAAAATAGGAGTCCTTTATTGACCCCTATTTTTTATCTTCTTAGGCTTGATAACGTTTCACACCATCTAGGTAGGTTGCTACCAATTCCAAATCTTTATCTAGTACGATAAAGTCAGCGTCATAACCTTCACGGATTTGACCACAGACATCATCGATGTGAACAGATTTTGCTGGGTTGAGGCTGGCCATCATGACTGCTTCATGCGGATTCGCAATTCCCCATTCGACCACATTCTTCAAACCATCTTTGAGTTTGAGGATAGAACCTGCCAAATTGCCTGTAGATTTGAGGCGAGCAGTTCCATTGGCAACTACTACCGGGAATTCTCCCAACATGTAATCTCCATCTTCCAAGCCACCAGCTGTCATACAGTCTGTGATAAGGGCGATATTTTCAGTTCCCTTTTGTTTGAGCAAGATATCACAGGCCTTTGGATCCACATGGTGACCGTCACAGATCAACTCTGCATAGGTATGTGGCAATTCATACATGGCTCCCACCATACCGAGCTCACGGTGAGTCAACCCACGCATTCCATTGTAGGCATGTACCCAAACACTTGCTCCAGCATCGACTGCTTTTTTAGCTTCATCAAAAGTTGCATTGGAGTGTCCAAGAGCAACGGTCACTCCTTCACCCGTAATCGTACGAACAAAGTCTTCTACACCTTCGCGTTCTGGCGCAAGGGCGATTTTATTGAGCAGGCCATTGGCTGCTTTTTGCCAAGCACGAAACTCATCCATACGAGGGTCTTTCATATAGGCAGGGTTTTGGGCTCCTTTGTATTTCTCTGTGAAATAAGGTCCTTCAAAATAGATCCCACGAATCTTGGCTCCACTTGCTTCCTGGTAACGAGCGCCGATATTTTCAGTTACCGCAAGCAACTGCTCGTAAGAGGAAGTCAAGGTCGTTGGCAAGAAGCTGGTAACACCCGTGCTAAGTAGACCTTCACTCATGGTATGAAGGGTTCCTTCGATGTTATTGTCCATGACATCCACACCGCCAAATCCATGAATGTGGGTATCCACAAGTCCTGGGGCAATGCTATAACCTGTATAGTCAATCACCTCAGCTCCTTCAGGAATCTGTTCTACATGTTTGCCAAACTTGCCATCCACAAGTTCCAAGTAACCGCCACGACGAACTCCGTGTGGGTAGAAAAACTGATCCGCTTTAATATAATTAGGCATAATGATAACCTCCTTGATAGATTGTTTCTAGAATTTATTATGTCAATTACATTATAAACCTTTCTTTTTCATTTGTAAATGGTATAGACCTATTTTCTAGAGATATTTTAAAAGAGCTGGATTTCTCCAACTCTTTGATTTTATTTTGATTTCACAGGCAGTTCTTGAGCAGCCTTAACAGCAGCTGCAATCGTTTCTGCGTAAAGTTTAGCACCTTCTTCAATCATGTTGCTATCATTCCCAAAGTGAACTTGGTCGGTTCCAGCCCAGATTTCAGGGTGTTCCTTAGCAACCTTATTCCAGTCAGCGATGCTCACGTAAGGATTCTTTTCAGCTAATTCCCGCGCATAAGTCGCATACTGCTCCACTGATGTGTAAGTGTCCTTACTCTTATCTCCCTCATAAGGTGTCACCAGTATCAGATGGTGTCCTTTCGGTAGATTGTTCACGATGCTGTCCAAGTCATTCTTATAGCCTTCAGGATTGTTGACTCCCGTTGCAATAACAACTGTTTTTAGCAGCGCCTTGTTCTGACTGTTATTGAGCATAATATCGTTGGCTTGCTTGGTCGTTCGACTAACCTGGGCATTGATATTTGCTTCAGGAAGTGCCTCTTGTAAGGCTGTATTGGCACGCAAGGCTACCGAATCTCCTATTAGGCTTGTTCCCTCAGAAATTCCTAGACGACTCAGTTCAGCTTGTTCAGCAAGAGTCTTTGTTTGTCCTATATTAGTCTGGGCTTGTTTGAAACCATTGACCATCAAGTCTGTCTCAAAAGCTCCAACTTGAGGAGCCACAGCTATGATAATCAAGGCAATCAGGGTAAGAATGCCAGCACCAGCACCACTAATTGGTTTAATATGAGGCAATCGACTAATCTTCCGTATTAAAGGATTGGATTTACCAGCAATCAACGGCTCAATGATATAGAAGGATAGGATAGCAAAGAAATAAGAAAAGATGATTGTCAGAATAACAGCAGGCAAATTACTCATCAACTGAGAAAAGATAATATAAAAAGGCCAGTGGAAGAGATAAACCGCGTAGCTGGTATCCGCTAAAAATGTAATGATCCGAGGTTCTTGTATCTCAGGCGTTTTCTCATGCAAGACACGCGCAGCAAAAATCATGGTCACTGCCGCTAAACTTGCTAGCAAGAAGCCAAATAAGTACGCAAACAGGTAGGTAAATTTGACAAAGAAAGTCAGAAGCAACAATACCAAAAGCCCCGCAGCAAATACCAGTAGATTTTGACGAAGGTCCCACATCCGGTCAAACTGCTTGACTAAATCGCTCGTCTGACGAACCCCCACAACTGTCGCCAAAATGCTTCCTAAAAAGAAGGGATAGACATGGGTTAAACTTGAAAAGTAGACAGATGAATAGGAACTAGCCATTAGACTACCAATAAACATGGAGAAAAAGCTAATGATAAAAGCTCCTGCAGAAAGGAGAAAGACTATCCCTCTCAATTGACTACTAGATTTTGAACGTTTCGATAAGAACCAAACCGCTAAGCCCCAAAGGATATAGTAGTGAACCTCAACAGCTAGGCTCCAGTTGTGAACAAAGAGATGCGGAATGAACTGGGATTCATAACTACCCCCTGTTAACATTTCGTAGAAGTTGGTCATAAAACCGAGAACTCCAGCTATCTGGCCACCAATTCCAGCAACATAGTCTTGACGAACCAAGAAAGTAAAAGGCATGGTCACCAAAACCATCAGCACCACAGGTGGCACGATGCGGTAAAACCGTCTCTTAAAAAAGCCCAGTAAGTCAATCTGGCGTGCCTTCCCAAATTCTTCTAAAAGGAGGGAGGTGATCAAAAATCCTGAAAAAGTGAAAAAGACATCTACCCCAAAGAAGCCTCCAGGAAAGATCGTTTGAAAGAAGTGGTACAAAAGCACCAAAAGTAAACCTGTAATCCTAATCAAGGAAAACCATTTAATACGCATACGAGTCTATTCTCCATTAAATTAGGAAGCAAAACACCGCCTAATTTCCATTCCATTATACTCCCTATTCTATCAAAAAAATAGGAAAAATCCTAAGAGAAAACTTAGGATTTTGGCATTCTAATTTTACACTTTAGAAATTGCGCCCTGACTTGTTGTAGCCATATTTTTCTACAAAATACTCACGGAATTCCAAGAGATTGTCATCCATGATGGCTTGGCGGACCTGCTTCATCAGGTTGAGTAAGAAGTAGAGATTGTGGTAACTAGTCAAGCGGATACCAAAGGTTTCATCAGCCTTGAGCAGGTGACGAAGATAAGCGCGTGTGTAGTTTTTACATGTATAGCAATCACACTCAGGATCCAGTGGCGTAAAGTCCTCAGCGAATTGGGCATTTTTGACAACCAAACGACCTTGACTGGTCATACAAGTTCCGTTACGAGCGATACGAGTCGGTAAGACACAGTCAAACATATCCACACCACGAATAACCCCATCAATCAAGCTATCTGGCGCTCCAACACCCATCAAATAGCGAGGTTTGTTTTCAGGTAGCAGTTGAGTTGTGAAGTCCAAGACTGCATTCATTTCTTCGTGCGTTTCTCCCACTGCCAAACCACCGATAGAGTAGCCTGGGAAATCCATGCTGACAAGGTCATGAGCTGACTGACGGCGAAGATCTTCAAAGCCTGCTCCCTGTACAATTCCAAACAAACCTTGGTCATGCGGACGACGATGAGCCTTCAAACCACGCTCAGCCCAACGACTGGTACGTTCGATTGATTTCTTAACGTAATCATAGGGTTGGTAAAACTGAGGACATTCGTCAAAGGACATCATGATGTCGGAGCCTAGATTATTCTGAATAGAGATGGCTTTCTCTGGCGATAGGAACATCTTGGAACCATTGAGATGGTTTTTAAAGGTTACTCCTTCTTCGGTGATATTTCGGCTATCAGCTAGGGAATAAACCTGGAAACCACCACTATCCGTCAAGATTGGTTGGTCCCAATTCATGAACTTGTGGAGACCACCTGCGCGTGCGATGAGTTCATCTCCAGGGCGAAGCCAGAGATGATAGGTATTAGAGAGGATAATCCCTGATCCCATCTCCTTCAACTCCTCTGGTGACTGGGTTTTTACAGTAGCTTGGGTCCCAACTGGCATAAACATAGGCGTTGGAAAGGTACCGTGCGGGGTGATGATTTCTCCCAGACGAGCTCCTGTATGTTTTTCTTTCTTAATCAAACGGTATTTGATTGGTGAATCTGACATTTTCTACCTCCGAAGCTGGGAAAGACAGTCCCAGTTCATACTTTGTGCCCAAAGGCATACTGTATGATTTTATCAAAAAAACCAGGAACTGTCACGAACTATGGTATAATGAGAGAATGAAATACCCAAAAATTGATTTAAAAACCATTCGTCTGCAGACGAGGCAGTTTCAGGCTGAAAATCCCCGCCTCTTTCTCGTCTATCTCTTACCTAGCATACTGGTCATCTTATCAGGCTTTCTCAACCCCTTGGCTCGTCTCCAAGAAAATGTTTTAGAGCAATCCTTTTTCAGCATGCTGGCACAAGTGCTCCAAGCCTATCTCTTCCCGCTAGTGGTTTCTTTTGTGAGCACGATTTTTCTAGCAGGTGCTGCCTTTGCGACACTCCGACTCCTCAAGGATCCTGATACAGAACTCTCAGTAAAATCAAGTCTAGCCCTCTTTGCTGCAGAGCGCTTCTCGCAAACCTTCCTAACTCTGCTCCTCAAACGTTTCTACCTCTTTTTATGGAGCATTCCAAACTTAGTAGGCGTTTATTTTCTCTTTTATAGCAATCTCTTAGCTCGGAGATTTGTCGCCCTACATCCTGAATTTCCAAAATTAGACCTCTCATCCGTTGAAACAGAGCAATTCCTTATGACCTTTGGGCTCTACTTTTTCGCGAGCCTCATCTTGATGATTGTAGGGAACATCCTCTACGTTCCGCAACATTATGCCTACTCGCAAGTAGAATTCCTCCTCTGCGACACTCTGGATTTAGGACAGGCTAAACCAATGCAAATACTTAAAACCAGCCGTTTCTTGATGAAGGGTTACAAATTCCAGCGCTTTGTCCTCGACCTACAACTACTCCCTTGGTACTTCCTCAATTGGATTACTTTTGGAATTGCTAGTTTTTCAATCCTTCCCTATATCCAGAGCAGCCAAATCATTTTCTATCGAACTTTGCTCGCTCTCAAACGCCGAAAAGTATAAACTTTCTACTATTATCTCAAAAAAATCAGCACTTTCTAAAGAAGGTGCTGATTTCAGTTATTTTTAAAATATAATGGAAAAACTCCTGTAACAGGACTAAGTTGCTTATTCACAATAAAGAAATAATCACATGCTGTCCATTTACCCTACCAAGGTCACATTTTCTATATTTCCTTCAATATCTGCCCTGACTTCTACCGCATGCCCAGCAAAAATATCCTCTTTATCTCCATAATAAAGAGTCAAATCCCCCGCTTCGCTGATAGACAGTTCCCCCAGATACAAGGAATTATAAAAATAGTCCTCTGTTAATACTTCGGCATCTCCGTCTGAAGCTAGCCAGTCCTCTGCTGTTTCCCACATCTCTTTTACTATAACGTCTCGGATTTCAGAGTCTCTTCGGTCAATATCCCTGACAAATGTTTTCAAGTAGCCAAATGATTTTGGTGGTAAGCTGGCATCTTCATTTGCATCCAACATCACGCTAACCCTGCTTCCCGCAAGATCCATACTTCCCTCAAACCATGAATAAGCTCTATTTAAAGTGAATTCGCCTATAGAATCTTTGATGACGACTGGTTTAACATATTCTGCAATCAGAGCTTCTAATCTACTATCCGACTGCCCATCTTCAATGTATTCCAGCAGACGATAACAGTTATTCGCTACTGCTGCCATATAAGGTTCTAATTGCCTTTGTGGTCTTTTCTGACATTTGATGTGATGAATCTGATAGGGCTCGAAACTATAGCTATAGAGCAAGCCCTTTTCTTCATATTCCTCTGGACTCACCAACCACTCCAAACGTCCCTCTATTTCCGAGAACTCCTTTGTCCCCACATTCACACTTGCTACAAAATGAACCGAAGGCAACTTCCATCCATTCTTTAAAACAGTCGCACCTCCCACATTTTGCAAAGTGATAATCAAGAGTTCAACGACTTCACCACAAAATTCTTTTTCAAAGTCATCAATGGTTTTCTCAAATGTTTTTTTCAAACTATTCATCATAGTGTTCTCACCTTCTACTAAAATAAAAATACTTGATTTTCAGTCAACTTCAGTTTGATTATAGCATAACTTTGAAAACATTTTGACTTAGAACAACAAAAAGAAGCCTCAACCTTATGAGTTTTCAGCTTCTTTTTCTATTAGTTCATTGATACGTGAACGTGATCATAGTGGTTTTCGGTTACGCTACCACGGTCTGGCATTGGATTCCACGTGTAGGCTGGTCCATATTTACTATCATATGGAGCGTAGAAACGTTGTTTCCAGATGATATAGTTGATACCACGGCTAGCCATATTTTTGACTGCATATTCTGCAATTTGATCTCCGAGTGCTGAACTCACTGGAACCATAAAGTCGATGGCCAAACCTTTACCATGGTCCCCACTGTCACCAGGACGGTAGCCACTAAAAGATGTAATTCCAAACAAGTTGGCTACTTCTTCTTTAAAGGCCGCTGTTTGTGGTTGAAGACCAGCATTCTCAGACTTAGCTACAGCAAGTCCTGCATAGTCAGGAGCCGCTGGAGCAGCATACGTTCTTGAAGGAGTTTGGCTTTGCTCTGCTTGATAAGTCGAAGTTGCAGTGTCAGAAGTTGCTGTTGATGCTGCTTCTTCTGTTGCACTTGTTCCTGTTGTATCAGCAGGTGTTTCAGTTGCTGGAGCAGCTGCTACTGGTGCTTCTGCTGGAGTTGTTGCTGCCGTTTCTTCAGTAGCTGGAGTCGCTGCTTGAGGAGCTTCTTCTTCAACTGGACTAGTTGTTTCTGCTACCGGTGCTTCCGCTGGAGTCGTTTCAGCTGTTTCTTCTGCTACAGGTGTTTCTGTGGATGGTGTCTCCTCAGCAACTGTCGCTGTCTCAGAAACTTCTGAACTTGGCGCTACTTCTGCTGGTTTTTCAGTCTCTGTTGCAGTTGGAGCTTCCTCAATTGGTTGAGAAAGGTCTTCTACTTGAACTGTTTGTTCATCGACTGTCACTTGATTGGTTGTCAAATCAGCTGTCGCAGTCGTCACTTCTTCACTAGCATCTGCTTGAGGAGTTTGGATTTCAACTTCCGTTACCTCTTCTGCCTCATTGACAGTTGTAGTGAGGACAGTATCTGGGAAAATCAAGTCCATATTGGTGATTTTGTTCAAATTTGCAAGAACTGTGACATCTACACCCAAGGCTTCTGCAATGGTGCTCAAGGTATCACCATACTGTACTGTATAGCTTGTTTTGTTGTCCGTTTTAGTCAAATCGTTTTGGATTTGCTCAACACTACGTGCAGTCCAAAGGACTTCTTCTGCTTGAGTTGCCAATACTGGGGCAAATGACAAGGCTACTGTTGAGGCTAAAATAATTCTTTTCTTCATTCGTTCATATTCCTTTCAAATGAGTACCTGTCTATCATAACACAAAAAAAGCAGAAAAAAAGCCCTCTCGGGCCTATTTAACAGAACTGTCCATTCCTTGTAACAAACTCGATTACTTGAAATAGTTTGTTAGGTTTCTGTCACAAAACTGACACAATCTTCTCGTCACTTATCCTCAAAAATATAAGGAATAGCTGCTAGTGCTTGAATCCTGTGATTCACTTCATAAGAAGACTCTAAAAAGTTGATGCTTTGAAGGCCACTATTCTGGGCAAATTCCACATCCAAAGTCCGGTCCCCTATATAATAGGTCTTCTCAGGATCCAGCTGATACTTGTCTAACAAATAGGTAGCCGCTTCTGGACTAGGCTTGCGCTCAAAGCCACTCTGACTGGTTAAAATCTCTTTGAAATAGGATTCCAACCCCAAGTCTCTGAGAATGGTAAAAGCATTGTCCCCCTTATGAGTATAGACAAACTGCTGAATCCCTGCTTGGTCTGCCCAAGCTAGCACTTCACTCGCACCTGACATCAAAACTACCTGAGTATTCTTCTCAGCCAGACTCTGGGCACGTACCTGGTTGAGCACTTCCGCATCCAGGTTTCTCTCTTCTGCCACCTGCTCCAGCAAATCCTGCACAGAGTACCTGAGGATAAACTCTCTCACTTTTTCCTTATCATAAGGAATAGAAAACTGAGCAAAGGCCTCCTCAATCCCTGACAAAATCGCTTCGTATGAGTCCAATAAAGTCCCGTCCAAATCCCAAATAAAGGCTATTTTTTGCATCTCCTATCCTTTCAAGCTCATATAACGCTGGTAACGGTAACGTAGAAATAACCAACGGAAACCATTATCCAAGAGAGTCCCTGCCCAAATACCAGGCAAGCCCCAACCAAGAACAATACCCATCAGATAGGCTGTCCCTATACGGATACACCACATCCCAATACTTGTCGCATAAAAGGGGAGGCGAGCATTTCCCAATCCCTGCCACACTGCCGTATATATAACTGTCCCTGTCGCCATGGGAGTTCCTAGTAGAGAGAACAGTGCCACCAAAACGCTCGCTTCAACTGCTATAGGGTCCGTCGTATAGAGATGAGTCAATGGTGTCCCCAAGGCATAGATACTGAGAGTTAAGGGCAACATGAGAAGCAGAGAAAGCCAAAAGGTTTGCTTGCTTACCTCGTCTACTCTTTCCCAGTTATCCTCTCCAACTGCTCGAGCCACCTGCATGACCGTTGCCGTAGCGACACCAAAGGCAGGCATGTAGTTAAACTGGGTCAAGACTTCTCCAACTGCATTCCCCGCTACTGCCTCCGTCCCAAAAGAAACAACCAAGGCAATGATTACTACATCTCCAGCTCGCATCATGAGACGTTCTCCTGCCGCTGGCAAAGCCAAAGTCAATAGTTCCTTATCTAAACCAAAAGTCGGTTTCTCAAAAGGCAGCTTTAATTGCGACCACAAAATCACAAGACCGACTAAGCGAGACAAGATAGTCCCCCAAGCAACACCTGCTATCCCCATATCAAGGACAAAAATAGCTAGACTTGAAAAAAGAATATTCAAGGCATTGGATAAAAGACTAACATAGAGGGGTAGACGCGGATTATGTGTTGCACGAATCAAGGCACCTAGACTCGTCATCAAGCCCAAGAGAACAATCGATCCACCCACCAAAGATAGGTAAAGTCCACCACTCTCAGCCACCTCCTGCTCAGTTCCCAAAAATCCTATCATCTCTTGCCCAGCAAAGATGGATAAAGCGCCTAAAAGTGCACTCAGCAATAGAGTTATCTTGAGAGCCTCTGTCACGTGATAAGCCAACTTGGACTGATCTTTCTGCCCCAAACTTTTTGAAATAACACTGGAGATAGCAGCTCCCAGAGCGATAAAAATCGCCTGGTAAATGGTGATAATATTGCCAGCGACTGAAACACCTGAAATAGCGATTAAGCCCAAGTGAGCGACCAAGTAACTATCCACCATGCCCATAAGCATCTGCAAAAAGTTTTCACCCATAGCTGGCAATGCAATATTAAGAATGTCTTTATTTTTCTTAAACAATCCTTCCTCCTGATGAAAAGAAACTCAGTTGGTTTCCCAACCGAGTTTACTCCCTCTGTCTTAAAGTCCTAGATAAGTCTCAACCGCTGCTTGCATGTCAGCAGCTGCCACTGTTGTTTTATGACGAACTGGAGCTGTTTCAAGGCCATCAACCGCTGGTGGCACTGCCACTCCTGAAATGTCATGTAATTGAGCCAAGGCTTCAAAGTCAGTCAAGCCTGCTTTTCCTGTTACCGCTTCTACGGCAACCACTGGGAACTTGTATGGACTAGCTGTTGATGCAATCACTGTCTTAGTCGCATCGCCAGTAGCTGCTTGGTATTTTCTATAAACAGCTGAGGCAACCGCGGTGTGTGGGTCCTCGATGTAAGCATCTGTTTGATAAACACGTTTAATTTCTGCCGCAGTTTCTTCCTCAGTCGCATATTCAGCTGCAAAGAGTTCCAGAATCGCTGCATCAAAGTCTGTCAATTCATATTGTCCTTGTGTACTCAAAGCATTCATGAGTTCAGCTGTCTTAACCGCATCATTCCCCAAAAGATGGAAAATCAAACGCTCCAAGTTTGAAGATACTAAGATATCCATAGATGGGCTAGTCGTTACTTTAAACTCACGTTTCTTATCGTAAACACGTGTTTTAAAGAAGTCAGTTAAAACATTATTGTCATTTGAAGCACAGATCAATTTACCAACTGGCAGACCAATTTGTTTAGCATAAAAGGCAGCCAAGATATTTCCAAAGTTTCCAGTTGGTACTGTGAAGTTGACTTTTTCACCAGCTACAATCTCACCAGTCTTAACCAACTGAGCGTAGGCATAGACATAATAAATAACCTGTGGAACCAAGCGACCAATATTCATAGAGTTAGCTGATGAAAATTGCAGTTTATTGGCAGCCAACTTTTCACGAAGAGCTACATCGTTAAACATATGTTTCACATTTGTTTGCGCATCATCAAAGTTTCCATCAATAGCGATAACATGAGTATTGTCGCCAGTCTGAGTAGTCATTTGCAACTCTTGTACCTTGCTGACACCGTCTTTTGGATAAAAAACGATAATCTCAGTACCAGGCACATCGGCAAATCCTGCCATAGCAGCTTTTCCAGTATCACCAGATGTCGCTGTCAAAATGACAATCTTGTTCTCTAAACCATGCTTTTTAGCGGCTGTCGTCATAAAGTATGGCAAGATAGACAAGGCCATATCCTTAAAGGCAATTGTTGAACCATGGAACAATTCCAAGTTGTATTGCCCATCCAGTTTCACCAATGGCGCAATAGCTGGAGTATCAAACTTGCTATCGTAGGCATTGTTGATACAGTAGTCCAACTCCTCAGCCGTAAAGTCATCTAAAAAGGCTGATAAAACTAATTTGGCCACTTCTTGGTAAGAAGCATCTTTTAATGTTTCAAAGTCCAAATCCACCTTTGGATAAGTAAGTGGTGTAAACAGACCACCATCCGTCGCCAAACCTTGCAAAATAGCTTGGCTGGCAGTTACTGTATTATTGGCATCACGCGTTGATTGATAAACTAATGTCATGAATCTCTATCCTTTATCTATAGTCTCTTCCATTATATCATGATTTTTCAGAAAATTCTCCCTTTATAAGAGAAATTATAATCCCAATTCTTTCTTCAAAGGCTCTAAATAAACCATTTCTTGCTTGCCTCTCTTCTCCAGACCTTCCTCAGCTAGGGTGAGTAAATCTTTAGAAAACTCGAGAACCGCAGCTTCTTCTTCATCTGTAAGTTTTTTCTTAGAAAATTGTCGTCTTAAAAGCTTATAATCACGACCAGCTGTGGTAAAAAATGGAGCAGTTCGCAAGTAAGCTTCAAGCTTGTCTAAATGAACCAACAAGCCCAAATGAAAGGCTGCAGAAGCAAAAGTCCTATCAAGCGGCTGAGTACACACACTACGAAACTCAACTGTCCCTCGAGTCGTTAAGTCTTGGTACTGGTAACTACGATGAGTTTGGAAATCTTCCTCCTGAGGATGAATTAACACCTCATCCCCATTAAGGGTAAATGCTTGGATTTCAGGTGTAGCCAAATAGTCCCTAGCCTGAATCGGATAAAAATAATAGGTCTGCCCATCACGCTCCGCAG